>MERU01000005.1 GCA_001770725.1 Burkholderiales bacterium RIFCSPHIGHO2_01_FULL_63_240 | reverse complement strand
TGATCGCCCCGATCGCCATGGAAGAAGGCCTGCGCTTCGCCATCCGTGAAGGCGGTCGCACCGTCGGCGCCGGCGTCGTGGCCAAGATCCTCGACTGATCCGTGACGTGTTCTCGCGATCTGCCTGACTTCGTTTCAGGCCGGTCGCGAGCTTGTTCTTTATTGCTTAGGAGCCGTCATGGCACAACAAAAGATCCGCATCCGCCTGAAGGCGTTCGACTACAAGCTGATCGACCAGTCGTCGGCTGAAATCGTCGAAACCGCCAAGCGCACCGGTGCCATCGTCAAGGGCCCCGTGCCCCTGCCCACCCGCCTGCAGCGTTTCAACATCCTGCGCTCGCCCCACGTCAACAAGACCTCGCGCGACCAGTTCGAGATCCGCACCCACCAGCGCCTGATGGACATCGTCGACCCGACCGACAAGACGGTTGACGCCCTGATGAAGCTGGACCTGCCTGCTGGCGTGGACGTCGAAATCAAGCTGCAGTGATGCCGCCGAGTCCGACCGCCGGCAGCTGATGCCGGGGTCGACTCCTCTGAAAGCCGCACCTTCCCGTGCGGCTTTTTCATTTCCTGCCATTCCCTGTCGTCGGATGGGTCGAGCACTTGCGCTTTTTTTAAGCATTTGCTACAGTCATGGGCTTTCCTGAAATGGGCGGCGTGCCTCCATTGGTTTTTCAATGGCTCGCGCGCGGTGCATGGATGGGATTTCCGGGCCCGGCCAATCGATGTCGGGTTTTTGTAAAAGGCTCCACGCATCGTTGTGGAGTTGGAGAAAAACATGAGTCTTAGCAATCGCCTCGGATTGCTGGGCCGCAAGGTGGGCATGATGCGCATCTACACGGACGACGGCGACGCCGTGCCCGTGACGGTGCTTGATGTGTCCAACAACCGCGTGTCCCAGGTCAAAACCGTCGAGAACGACGGCTACGTCGCCCTGCAAGTCGTGTTCGGTGCCCGCAAGGCATCGCGCGTGACCAAGCCCGAAGCCGGTCACCTGGCCAAGGCAGGCGTCGAAGCCGGTGAGTTCGTCAAGGAATTCCGCGTCCCCGCGGAAGTCGCCGCCGAATACAAGGCCGGTGCCACCATCGCTCCCGCCGCCCTGTTCCAGGCCGGCCAACTGGTCGACGTGCAAGGCACCTCGATCGGCAAGGGCTTCATGGGCACCATCAAGCGCCACAACTTCGGCTCGCAACGTGCATCGCACGGTAACTCGCGTTCGCACAACGTCCCCGGCTCCATCTCGATGGCCCAGGACCCCGGTCGCGTGTTCCCCGGCAAGAAGATGTCCGGTCACCAAGGTGACGAGACCGTGACCACGCAAAACCTCGACGTCGTGCGCGTTGACGAAGCCCGTCAGCTGCTGCTGGTCAAGGGTGCGGTTCCTGGCGCCAAGGGTGGCTTCGTCACCGTGCGCCCGGCCGTCAAGGTCAAGGTCAAGAAAGGAGCCAACTGATGGCACAGCTCGAACTGCTCAATGAGCAAGGTCAGGCTGCTTCCAAGGTTGAAGCATCCGACACCGTGTTCGGCCGCGAATACAACGAAGCCCTGATCCATCAGGTCGTCGTCGCCTACCAGGCCAATGCCCGTCAAGGCACCCGCGCCCAGAAGGACCGCGAACAGGTCAAGCACACCACCAAGAAGCCTTGGCGCCAAAAGGGCACCGGCCGCGCTCGCGCCGGTATGTCTTCGTCGCCCCTGTGGCGTGGCGGTGGTCGCATCTTCCCGAACAGCCCCGACGAGAACTTCACCCAGAAGGTCAACAAGAAGATGTACCGCGCCGGCATGGCCGCCATCTTCTCGCAGCTGGCCCGTGAAGGCCGCATCGCTGTGGTCGATTCGCTGACCGTCGAAGCCCCCAAGACCAAGCTGCTCGCCGCCAAGCTCAAGGCCATGAACCTGGACCACGTCCTGGTCATCGCCGACACCGTCGACGACAACCTGTTCCTGGCTTCGCGCAACCTGCCCAACGTGCTGGTTGTCGAACCCCGTTACGCCGATCCCCTGTCCCTGGTCTTCTACAAGAAGGTCGTGGTCACCAAGGGTGCGATCGAAAAGCTGCAGGAGATGTTCGCATGAGCACTCTGAAATTCGATGAAAACCGCCTGATGCAGGTGCTGGTCGCTCCGATCATTTCGGAAAAGGCCACCGCCGCCGCAGAAGAACGCGGCCAAGTGCTGTTCAAGGTGCTGCGCGACGCCACCAAGCCCGAGATCAAGGCCGCTGTCGAGCTGCTGTTCAAGGTCGAAGTCAAGTCGGTGCAAGTCCTGAACCAGAAGGGCAAGACCAAGCGCTTCGGTGGCCGCATCGGCCGTCGTGACCACGCCAAGAAGGCTTATGTGAGCCTGAAGGCCGGTCAAGAGCTGAACTTCTCCGGGGAGGCCGCGTAATCATGGCTGTCGTCAAAGTCAAACCGACCTCGCCCGGCCGCCGTGGCGTGGTGAAGGTGGTGCACAAGCACCTGCACAAGGGCAAGCCCGAGGCTTCGCTGCTTGAGCCGCAAAAGCAAAACGCTGGCCGCAACAACAACGGTCACATCACGATTCGCCACAAGGGCGGTGGTCACAAGCACCACTACCGCGTGGTCGACTTCGTGCGCAACAAGGATGGCATCCCCGCGAAGGTGGAGCGCATCGAGTACGACCCGAACCGCACGGCTCACATCGCCCTGGTGTGCTATGCCGACGGCGAGCGTCGCTACATCATCGCCCCCCGTGGCCTGGAAGTGGGCTCCACCATCCTGAGCGGCTCGGAAGCGCCGATCAAGGCTGGCAACACCCTGCCGATCCGCAACATCCCTGTGGGCTCGACCATCCACAACATCGAGCTGCTGCCCGGCAAGGGCGGTCAGATCGCTCGTTCGGCTGGCACCTCCGCTGTCCTGATGGCCCGCGAAGGCACCTACGCTCAGGTCCGCCTGCGCTCCGGTGAAGTCCGTCGCATCCACATCGAATGCCGCGCCACCCTGGGTGAAGTGAGCAACGAAGAACACAGCCTGCGTCAATACGGCAAGGCCGGCGCCATCCGTTGGAAGGGCATCCGCCCGACCGTTCGCGGCGTCGCCATGAACCCGGTTGACCACCCGCACGGTGGTGGCGAAGGCCGCACCGGCGAAGGTCAGGTTCCCGTCTCGCCATGGAACACCATGACGAAGGGCTACCGCACCCGCAACAACAAGCGCACGCAGACGTTCATCGTCTCGCGTCGCAAAAAGTAAGGGGTAGGCTGAAATGGCTCGTTCTCTGAAAAAAGGTCCCTTCGTGGATCACCACCTGCTGGCCAAGGTTGAAAAGGCTGTGTCCACCAAGGACAAGAAGCCCGTCAAGACCTGGTCGCGTCGTTCGACCATCCTGCCTGAGTTCATCGGCCTGACCATTGCTGTGCACAACGGCAAGCAGCACGTGCCCGTGTACATCCAGGACCAGATGGTTGGCCACAAGCTCGGCGAGTTCGCCCTGACCCGCACGTTCAAGGGTCACCCAGGCGACAAGAAAGCCAAGAAATAAGGAGCAGCTGCGATGGAAACGAAAGCAATCGTTCGCGGCGTTCGCCTGTCGGTCGACAAGGGTCGACTGGTGGCCGATCTCATCCGTGGCAAGAAGGTCGATCAGGCCCTCAACATCCTCGAGTTCACCCAGAAGAAGGCTGCCGGCATCGTCAAGAAGGCACTGGAATCTGCGATCGCCAACGCCGAACACAACGACGGCGCTGACATCGACGAACTGAAGGTCAAGACCATTTATGTGGAACAAGGTCCCACGCTGAAGCGTTTCACTGCCCGCGCCAAGGGCCGTGGCAACCGCATCAGCAAGCCGACCTGCCACATCTATGTGACCGTGGGCAACTAAGCAGAGGCTGATCATGGGACAGAAAATCCACCCAACCGGCTTCCGCCTGGCCGTCACCCGCAACTGGGCATCGCGTTGGTACGCCACCAATCGCAACTTTGCCTCGATGCTGGCTGAAGACCTGGAAGTCCGCGAATTCCTGAAAAAGAAGCTCAAGAACGCGGCCGTGTCGCGCATCTTGATCGAGCGTCCCGCCAAGAGCGCACGCATCACCATCTTCTCGGCTCGTCCGGGCGTGGTGATCGGCAAGAAGGGCGAAGACATCGAAAACCTGAAGCTCGAGCTGGCCAAGCGCCTGAACGTGCCGGTCTCGGTGAACATCGAAGAAGTGCGCAAGCCTGAAGTCGATGCTCAACTGATCGCCGACTCGATCACGCAGCAGCTGGAAAAGCGCATCATGTTCCGCCGCGCCATGAAGCGCGCGATGCAGAACGCCATGCGCCTGGGCGCTCAGGGCATCAAGATCATGTCCGCCGGCCGTCTGAACGGCATCGAAATCGCTCGCACCGAGTGGTACCGCGAAGGCCGTGTGCCCCTGCACACCCTGCGTGCCGACATCGATTACGGCTTCTCCGAAGCCCACACCACCTACGGTGTGATCGGTGTGAAGGTCTGGGTCTACCGTGGTGATCGCCTGGCCAATGGCGAAGCCCCGGTGCTCAAGGGCGACGACAGCCTGGATGACCGCCGCAACCGCCGTGGTCCCCGTGGCGACCGTCCGAACGACCGTCGCGGTCCGGGCGCTGGTCGTGGCGGCCCTGGCCGCGGTGCCCCGCGTGCTGACGGCGCCCCGGCCGATGGCAGCGACAAGCCTGCCGTTGCCGCAGGTCCCGCTGACGCCAAGCGCGTTCGCAAGGCTGCTCCGGCTGCCGAAGCGAAAGGAGAATAAACATGTTGCAACCTAATCGTCGCAAGTTCCGCAAGGAGCACAAAGGCCGCAACACGGGTGTCGCCACCCGTGGCGCCGACGTGTCCTTCGGCGATTTCGGCCTGAAGGCGACCGAACGCGGTCGCCTCACGGCTCGCCAGATCGAAGCTGCTCGTCGTGCCATTTCGCGTCACGTCAAGCGCGGCGGTCGCATCTTCATCCGCATCTTCCCCGACAAGCCGATCTCCAAGAAGCCTGCCGAGGTCCGCATGGGTAACGGCAAGGGTGGCGTGGAGTATTACGTCGCCGAGATCCAGCCCGGCAAGGTGCTGTACGAGATCCAGGGTGTGCCCGAAGAGCTCGCTCGCGAAGCGTTCACGCTGGCTGCTGCAAAGCTGCCGCTGAGCACGACCTTCGTTGGCCGCCAGTTCGGCATCTGATTGACGCGCAAGGAGAAAGACATGGCGAAAGCCTCTGAACTGCGCGCCAAGGATGTGGCCGCATTGGAAACCGAAATCAAGGACCTGCTGAAGTCGCACTTCAACCTGCGCATGCAGCGTGCCACCCAGCAGCTCAACGACCACTCGAGCCTGAAGAAGACCCGTCGCGAGATCGCTCGTGCGAAGACGATTCTGGCCGAGAAGAAGCAAGGAGCCGTCAAATGACGCAAGCTCAAACCAAAGTGGTTCGCAGCCTGGTCGGCAAGGTCGTCTCTGACGCCCGCGCCAAGACCGTGACCGTGCTGGTCGAGCGCCGTGTCAAGCACGAGCTCTACGGCAAGATCGTGGCCAAGTCGAACAAGTACCACGCTCACGACGAGAACAACGAGTTCAAGGTCGGCGACGTGGTCGAGATCAGCGAAAGCCGCCCTCTGTCGAAGACCAAGAACTGGGTCGTGACCCGCTTGGTCGAGAAGGCACAAGGCGTCTGATCGCCGCGGTGAAGGCGGGGTCAAACCCGCCGCTCACCCGCACACAACCGGCGTCCAGTCATACTGGCGCCGGTTTTTTCATGGGCGCTGCATTTTGCCCATGACGAAGTTCCCAGCGTTTCAATCAAGAGGAGTTCCACATGATCAAGGTCGGTGACAAGCTGCCTGGCGGCACGTTGTTCGAGTACATCGAAGTCGAGGGCGATGGCTGCAGCCTGGGCCCCAATGCTTTCGACATCGAAAAGAGCACGGCCGGCAAGACCGTGGCCATCTTCGGGCTGCCCGGCGCGTTCACGCCCACGTGCTCGGCCAAGCATGCACCTGGCTACATCGACCTGTTCGAGCAGTTCAAGGCGGCAGGCGTCGACGAGATCTGGTGCGTGTCGGTCAACGATGCCTTCGTGATGGGCGCCTGGGGCCGCGAGCTCAAGGCCGCCGGCAAGGTGCGCATGATGGCCGACGGCAGCGCCGCCTTCGCCAAGGCCACGGGCCTGACGCTGGACCTGAGCGACAAGGGCCTGGGCCTGCGTTCGGGGCGTTATTCGATGCTGGTCAAGGACGGTGTCGTGACCCAGTTCAACGACGAAAAGGGCGGCGGTTTTGCCGTCAGCGACGCCGAGACCTTGCTCAAGCAGGTGCGTGGCTGATTTTTTCGCCTTGTTGCGGTGCAAGCCGGGCCATCGTGCCCGGCTTTTTCTTGGCCGTTTGGCACCGTTTGAGCGCCCCGCGCCTGTGCGCCAGGGTGGCGCGGGCCTTGGCACGGTTTAAGCATGTGGCACCTCCTGAAAACCTGACCATTTGGTCAAGTTGCATCCAAAGGAGGATGACCCGTGAGCCAGAGTGCGAGCCCCGACGTCCGAGCAGCCCGGCTGCCGGCGGACGCGTATGCCGAGCGGTTCGGCGATGCCGTGCCCCCTTTGACGTCGGCGCAGGCGGTGATCGAAGCCGAGCGTTGCCTCTACTGCTACGACGCGCCGTGTCAGCAGGCCTGCCCCACGGGCATCGACGTGCCCAGCTTCATTCGGCGCATCTCGGACGGCAACCTGCGCGGTGCGGCGCAGGCCATCCTCGAGGCCAACCCGTTGGGCGGCATGTGCGCGCGGGTGTGCCCGACCGAAGAGCTGTGCGAGGCGGTGTGCGTGCGCCAGACCCAGCAGGGCAAGGCCATCGAGATCGGTCGCCTGCAGCGGCACGCCGTGGACGCGGTGATGGCCGAGGGCGAGCGCCCGGTGTTCACGCGGGCCGCACCGACCGGCCAGCACGTGGCCGTGGTGGGCGCTGGTCCGGCGGGACTGGCCTGTGCTCACACCTTGGCACGACTGGGCCACGAGGTGACCGTGTACGACGCGAACAGCAAGCCCGGTGGCCTCAACGAATACGGGCTGGCCACCTACAAGACGGCGGGTGACTTCGCGCAGCGCGAGGTCGACTGGGTGCTCTCCATCGGCGGCATCACCGTCGAGACAGGCTACCGATTGCAGGAGCCTGGGCAGTTGGCCACGCTGCAGCAGGAGCATGCGGCGGTCTTCCTGGGCTTGGGCCTGGCCGCCACGCGAAGCCTGGGCCTGCCAGGCGAGGGCGAGCTGGCGGGGGTGATGGACGCGGTCGATTTCATCGCGGGCCTTCGTCAGGCCGCCAGCCCGGCCGAAGTGCCGGTTGGCCGCCGCGTGGTGGTCATCGGCGGCGGGATGACCGCAGTCGACGCCGCGGTGCAGGCGCGCTTGCTGGGCGCCGAGGTGGTGACGATGGTCTACCGCCGCGGACCGGAGGCGATGTCGGCTTCGGAGGTCGAGCAACAGTGGGCCAAGACACAAGGTGTGACCATTCGCCATGGCCTGTCGCCACAGGCGCTGCTGGGTGAGGCTGGCCATGTCACCGGGGTGCGCTTCGTGGGCACCGACGAGCCCGATCGCGCCGAAGCCTTCGAAGCCGACATGGTGCTCAAGGCCATCGGCCAGACCTTCGTGAGCAGCCCGTGGGCCGACGTGGGCCTGGCGATGAGCGAAGGCCGCCTGAAGGTGGACGAGCAGTGCCGCACCTCGCTGCCCGGGGTGTGGGCCGGTGGCGATTGCCGCGCGGGAGGCCGCGACCTGACGGTCGAAGCGGTCGAAGACGGCAAGCAGGCCGCCCTGAGCATCCACGCCTTCCTTCAATCGGAGTCCTGAACCATGGCCGACCTGCGCAGCAACTTCGTGGGCATCAAGAGCCCGAACCCTTTCTGGCTGGCCTCGGCGCCGCCGACCGACAAGGCCTACAACGTCGTGCGCGCCTTCGAGGCGGGCTGGGGCGGCGTGGTGTGGAAGACGCTGGGTGAGGACCCGCCCGTGGTCAACGTGAGCGGCCCGCGCTACAGCACGCTGCTCACGCCGGATCGCCGCGTCATGGGCTTCAACAACATCGAGCTCATCACCGACCGGCCGCTGGCGGTGAACCTGGCAGAGATCCGCCAGGTCAAACGCGACTGGCCGGACCGCGCGCTGGTGGTCTCCATCATGGTGCCTTGCAACGAAGAGTCGTGGCGGACCATCCTCAAGCAGGTGGAAGACACCGGCGCCGATGGGGTGGAGCTGAACTTCGGCTGCCCGCATGGCATGAGCGAGCGCGGCATGGGCTCGGCCGTGGGCCAGGTGCCCGAGTACATCGAGATGGTGACGGCCTGGGCCAAGGCGCACACGCGCCTGCCCGTGATCGTCAAGCTCACGCCCAACATCACCGACGTGAGGCAGCCAGCGCAGGCGGCCAAGCGCGGTGGGGCCGATGCGGTCTCGCTCATCAACACCATCAACTCGGTCATGGGCGTGGACCCGCGCACGCTGACCATGGTGCCCTCGACCGGCGGCATGGGCTCGCACGGTGGCTACTGTGGCCCGGCGGTGCGACCCATCGCGCTGAACATGGTGGCCGAGATCGCGCGCAGCCCCGAGACCGCCGGCCTGCCGATCTCCGGCATCGGCGGCGTGGGCAGCTGGCGCGACGCGCTGGACTTCATGGCCCTGGGCTCGGGCACGGTGCAGGTGTGCACGGCCGCCATGGTGCACGGCTTCAAGATCGTGCAGGAGATGGCCAGCGGCCTGAGCAACTACATGGACGAGATGGGCTTCACCTCGATCGACCAGATCGTGGGCCGCGCCGTGCCGACCGTGACCGACTGGCGCTACCTCAACCTGCGGCATGTGTCGAAGGCGGTGATCGATGCGGACAAGTGCATCAGCTGCGGGCGCTGCCACGTGGTCTGCGAAGACACCTCGCACCAGGCGATCACGGCCATGAAGGACGGCGTGCGCCACTTCGAGGTCAAGGAAGAGGAATGCGTGGGCTGCAACCTGTGCGTGTCGGTGTGCCCGGTGGAGTCGTGCATCACGATGCGTGACCTGGCGCCAGGCGAGATCGACGCGCGCACCGGCGAGGCCGTGCTGGCCGAGCCGTTGAACTGGACGCAGCACCCCAACAACCCCATGGCCACGCCGGCCTGATCGCCCTTTCGGGGCAAGAGGAGCGCAGCATGAGCAACACGCAGCAAGCGTCGGTGGGCCCGGTGCTGATCCGTGGTGGCACGGTGGTGAATGCCGATGGCGAGCGGCGTGCGGACGTCCTCTGTGTGGGCGGCCGCATCGCCGCGGTGGGCGAGGCCCTGGAGGCGCCGATGGGCGCGCGCACCATCGACGCCGGTGGCCAGTACGTGATGCCCGGTGGCATCGACCCGCACACCCACATGCAGCTGCCCTTCATGGGCACGGTGACGGCCGATGACTTCTTCACCGGCACGGCGGCAGCGCTGGCGGGTGGCACCACCAGCATCATCGACTTCGTGATCCCGGACCCGAAGCAGCCGCTGATGGACGCCTACCGAACCTGGCGTGGCTGGGCCGAGAAGGCCGCTGCGGACCACGGTTTTCATGTCGCCATCACATGGTGGGACGAGAGCGTGCACCGCGACATGGGCACGCTGGCGCGCGAGGAGGGCGTCAACAGCTTCAAGCACTTCATGGCCTACAAGAACGCCATCATGGCCGACGACGAAACGCTGGTGAACAGCTTTCGGCGTGCGCTGGAGCTGGGCGCCATGCCCACCGTGCACGCCGAGAACGGCGAGCTCGTCTTCCTGCTGCAGCAGGAGCTCAAGGCCCAAGGCATCACCGGGCCGGAGGCGCACCCGCTGTCGAGGCCGCCGGCGGTCGAGGCCGAGGCCGCGCAACGCGCCATCGCCATCGCCGACGTGCTCAACGTGCCCATCTACGTGGTGCACGTGTCGTGCGCAGAATCGGCCGAGGCGATCGCGCGGGCGCGCATGCGTGGCCAGCGTGTGTACGGCGAGGTGCTGGCTGGCCACCTGCTGATCGACGACAGCGTCTACCGCCACCCGGACTTCGGGTTCGCGGCGGCCCATGTGATGAGCCCGCCGTTTCGCGCGCCCGAGCACCAGGCGGCGCTGTGGCGGGGCCTGCAGGCCGGCCACCTGCACACCACGGCCACCGACCACTGCACCTTCTGTGCGGCGCAGAAGGCCGCGGGCAAGCTGGACTTCAGCAAGATCCCCAATGGCACGGGCGGCGTGGAAGAGCGCCTGAGCGTGATCTGGGACGCGGGCGTGAACACCGGGCGCCTGACGCCAGCGGAGTTCGTGGCCGTGACCTCGGCCAACGCGGCCAAGCTGTTCAACGTCTACCCGCGCAAGGGCTGCGTGGCCGTTGGGGCGGATGCCGACCTGGTGGTGTGGGACCCGGCTGCGACCAAGACGCTGTCGGCCAAAACCCAGCATTCGAAAGGCGACTTCAACATCTTCGAAGGCCGAACGGTGAAGGGCTTGCCATCGCACACGCTGCGTGGCGGGCACATCGCTTACGCCAACGGGCAGCTCGATGTGGCGCCGGGCCAGGGCCGCTACGTCAAGCGACCCACATTCGGGCCGGTGTTCGACGCGCTGTCGCGCAAGGCGGCCCTGCACGCGCCCCAGCCCGTGACGCGCAACGCTGCATGAGGTGCCCGATGACGCCCGCATGCCCCGTGCCGCCTGTGCCCCGAAAGGAATGACATGACCGCGACCACGCTGCAAGCCCCCGCCGCCACCTGGCGCATCAACGGCGAACGCCTGTGGCAATCGCTGATGGATCTGGCGCGCATCGGCGCCACGCCCAAGGGCGGTGTTTGCCGCCTGGCGCTGACCGACCTGGACCGACAAGGCCGTGACCTGGTGATCGGCTGGGCGCGCGAGGCCGGCATGTCGATCACCGTCGACCAGATCGGCAATGTGTTCATGCGCCGCCCAGGGCGCGACAACGCGCTGCCGCCCATCATGACGGGCAGCCACATCGACACCCAGCCCACCGGCGGCAAGTTCGATGGCAACTACGGCGTGCTGGCCGGCCTGGAGGTGGTGCGCACGCTCAATGACCTCGGCTTGGAGACCGAAGCGCCCATCGAGGTGGCCTTCTGGACCAACGAAGAGGGCTCGCGCTTCGTGCCGGTGATGATGGGCTCGGGTGTGTTCGCCAAGGCCTTCTCGCTGGAGACGGCCTATGCCGCCAAGGACGTCGATGGCAAAACCGTCAAGGACGAGCTGCAACGCATCGGCTACATCGGCGGCGAGGTGCCGGGCGAGCACCCGGTGGGCGCCTACTTCGAGGCCCACATCGAACAAGGCCCGGTGCTGGAGGACCACGGCATCACCATCGGCGTGGTCGAGGCGGTGCTGGGCATCCGCTGGTACGACTGCACCGTCACAGGCATGGAAGCGCACGCGGGGCCCACGCCCATGGGCCTGCGCAAGGACGCGCTGCAGGTGGCCACGAAGATCATGCAGGAGGTGGTGGCCGTGGCCATGCGCCACCAGCCGCACGGGCGCGGCACGGTGGGCATGGTGCAGGTGCACCCCAACAGCCGCAACGTGATCCCGGGGCGGGTGAAGTTCTCGATGGACCTGCGCAACGTCAGCAACGAGCTGCTCGATGAGATGGACGCCGAGATCCGCGCCTTCGCGCAGCGCGTGGCGGACGAGACCGGCCTGAAGGTGGAGATCGAGGAGGTGTCGCACTACCCCGCCGTGCCTTTTGAAGCCGGCTGCGTCGAAGCCGTGCGCCAGGCCACGCAGGCGCTGGGTTACTCGAACATGCCTTGCGTGTCGGGCGCGGGACACGATGCCGTCTACGTGGCCCGCCTGGCGCCGGCGGGCATGATCTTCGTGCCCTGCAAGGACGGCATCAGCCACAACGAGATCGAAGACGCGAAGGCCGAGCACCTCGAAGCCGGCTGCAACGTGCTGCTGCACGCGATGCTCGATCGCGCCAAGGTGGTGTCGGCCTGACCCGGGGCGTGCCCGAGGCCTGATCAAAGCCTGAGCCCTTCAGGCCACCGGCACCTGCAAGCCGCACCCGCGCAAGATCAGCTGCACCACGTGCTCGGTGGCCCGCTTGTGGTCGACCGGGCGCAGCGTTTCGCGGCCCAGCACGGCGCGGATCTGCACGTCGAAGTCGGCGTAGGTTTGCGTCGCGGCCCAGATGGTGAAGAACAGGTGGGTGCCGTCGACAGGGGCCATGCGCCCCTGCGCCACCCAGGCCTCGACGACGGCCGCCTTGGCGCGCACCTGCTCGCGCAGGTCGGTGCGCAGCAGGTCCATCACCACCGTGGCACCGTGGATGAGCTCGTTGGCGAACACGCGCGAAGCATCCGGCCGTTCGGCCGACAAGGCCATCTTCAGGCGGATGTAGCGTGACAGCGCCTCGGCCGGGTCGGCTTCGGGCGTGATGGCCTCGAGCGGGGCCAGCCAGTCGTGCATGGTCACGTCGAGCACGGCGCGGTAGAGCTCGCGCTTGCTGCCGAAGTAGTAGTGCAGGTTGGCCTTGGGCAGGCCGGCTTCGTCGGCGATGTCGGCCATGGTGGCCCCGCCGAAGCCGGCCCGCGCGAACACGCGTTCGGCCGCGCGCAAGATGGCGGACTCGCTGAGCCGCCTGACCTGTCGCTTGCCGGGTGCTGCGTGGGTGCTCATGCCGTCATTTTGCCGCCATGTCCGTGACCAGGTGGGTCATCGCGGCCTTGCCCGGGTCCTTCTTGATGACCGGGTCGCTGCCTCCACCCAGCAGCACCTTGACCGTGCGCTCGTAGGCCGCCGCATCGAGCACGCCCATCTTGGCGGTGCCGGCGTTGGAGATCAGCTTGGCCACGTTCTCCATCTGGCGCTTTTGCACGGCCAGGCTGGCGCTGCCCGAGGTGTCGTTGGCGACCACGATCTTGGCGGCCTCTTCGGGGTTCTTGACGGCGTCGGTCCAGCCCTTGAGGCTGGCCTTGACGAACTTGGCCATCTTGGCCACGAAGGCCTTGTCGCGCAGGTTGGGGCCCAGCACGTACAGGCCGTCTTCCAGCGTGGCCACGCCCTGGTCCTGGTAGAAGAAGGTGGTCAGTTCGCTTTCCTTGACGCCTGCGTCCACCACCTGCCAGTACTCGTTGTAGATCATGGTCGAGATGCAGGCGGCCTGGTTCTGCAGCAGCGGGTCGACGTTGAAGCCCTGCTTGAGCACGGTGATGTCCTTGCCCGGGGCCAGGCCCAGCTTGCCCATCCAGCTCAGGAAGGGGTATTCGTTGCCGCCGTACCAGACGCCCAGGGTCTTGCCCTTGAAGTCTTTCGGGGTGCTCACGCCTGCCGACTTCTTGCACGTCAGCATCAGGCCGGACTTGTCGAAGACCTGGGCGATGTTGACCAGCGGCACGCCGTTCTCGCGGGCGGCCAGGGCATCGGGCATCCAGTTGACGATGACATCGGCGGACTTGCCGGCCAGCACCTGCACGGGCGAGACGTCGGTGCCGCCGGGCTTGATGGTCACGTCCAGGCCGGCTTCCTTGTAGTAGCCCTTGGCCTGTGCGACGTAGTAGCCGGCGAACTGGGCCTGGGGCACCCACTTGAGTTGCAGCACGACTTTTTCAGCGGCGTGGGCGGAGGCGCCCACGGTGGCACAGGCTGACAGCAGGGCCAGCCGGAACAAGGTAGACATGCGGTTCATCGAGAGCTCCTGTGACAAAGGGTGGTGAAAAGACGAGCGGTCAGGCCGACCGCACCGAGGGATGCCAGAAGTTCACGCGCCGCTCCAGGCGCGTCAGCAGGGTGTAGGCCAGCATGCCGGTGGCGCTGGCGACGACGATCGTGGCCCACACCAGGGGCATGTTCATGCGCGAGGCCTCGGTCGAGATGCGAAAGCCCAGGCCCACCGTGGGCGAGCCGAAGAACTCGGCCACGATGGCGCCGATCAGCGCCAGCGAGGCGTTGACCTTGAGCGCGCTGAAGATGAAGGGCAGGGCCACGGGCAGGCGCAAATCCAGCAGCGTGCGGCGGTAGCTGGCGGCGTAGGAATGCATCAGCTCGCGTTCGAGCTTGCCCGCGGCCTGCAGCCCGGCCAGCGTGCTGATGAGCGCGGGAAAGAAGGTCATCAACACGATGACGGCGGCCTTGGAGGGCCAGTCGAAGCCGAACCACATGACGGCGATCGGCGCCACGCCCACCAGCGGCACGGTGCTGCTCAGCGAGGCGATGGGCAGCAGGCCGCGTTGCAGGAAGGGCAGGCGGTCGATGGCGATGCCGGTGAGCACGCCCAGGCCGCTGCCGAGCGCGTAACCGATCAGAACCGCCTTGCCCACCGTCTGCACGAGGTCGGCACCCAGGGTGCCCGCGTGCGCCCACAGCGCCACCACCACCGACGAAGGCGGCGGCAGCAGCACGCGGGGCACGGCGAAGGCCGTCACCAACTGCTCCCACAGCATCAGCAGCCACAGGCCGAACAGGCCGGCGGTGAAGGCCCGCGAACGTGGCGAGTCGGGCAGGTGCGCGCTGCGCCACACAGAGATGCCGCACAGCGCGACCAGGGCGATGGTGGCCAGCCAATACCCGCTGGCGGCCACCTGGGTTTCGTCGGTCGGGGCCAGGTGGATCAGGCCCAGGCTGGCGCAGGCCGTCAGCACCGTCAGCGTCAAGGTGCCGACCCAGCCAGGCGTGGGCCACAGCGCGCGCAGGCAGGCCAGCAACAAGGCCGCGGCCGTGACCGCCCGCCACGTCAACGCGACAGCGCCTTCGGCCTGCCACCAGGCTTGCGGCTGCAAGGTGAAGTCGCCCGGGTCCACCATCATCAGCGGCAGGACCAGTGACAGCAGCGCGCAGGCCAGGGACAGGGCCGCGAGCACGGCGCCTGGGGCGCGGGAGCGGGGTGGGGTCGTGTTCATCTTTGGGGGCGCTGTTCAGCGAACCTGGCCGCGGTGACGCAGCGCCAGGCGTTCCACGCCACTGACGACGGCGGTGAGCAACACGCCCAGCACCGCCGACATCAGCAGGGCCGACCAGATCTGGACCGTGTTGCCGTAGTACGAGCTCGTCAGCAGCCGCGCGCCCAGGCCTGCTTCCGCGCCGGTGGGCAGCTCGGCCACGATGGCGCCCACCAGCCCGGCGGCCACGGCCACGCGCAAGGCCGGGAACAGGTAGGGCAAGGCCGAAGGCAGGCGCAGCAGCCACAGGGCCTGCCAGCCGGTGGCGGCATAGGTGTGCAGCAGCTCGCTCTCGATGGTCTGCGGGGCGCGCAGCCCTTGCACCATGGCCACCGTGACGGGGAAGAAACACAGGTACATCGCGATCACGGCCTTGGGCAAGACGCCGGTGAAGCCCAGGCTGCCCAGCACCACCAGCACGATGGGCGCGATCGCCAGCACCGGCACCGTCTGCGAGGCCACGATCCAGGGCATGAGTGCGCGCTCGAGCGTGCGCGAGTGCACGATGCCGATGGCCAGCCAGGCGCCCAGCGTGGCCCCGAGCACGAAGCCCAGCAAGGTGGCCTTCGCCGTCACCCCCGCATGAAAGACCAGGCTGCGCGGGTTGTCGATGGGCCAGTCGACCAGGCTGTGCCAGGTGTCCTGCGCGATCTGGTGGGGCGCAGGCAGCACCGGCCGGTCCATCGACCAGGTGGTGCGGATCAGGTCCGCGCCGCTCCAGGTTGCTTGCGAGCCACCCAGGTGCCGTTCGATGGCGCCTGGTGCGTTCAAGGCAACGGCCAAGGCGTACCAGAGCAGCAGCACGCCGGTGAGCACCACGGCCACGGGCAGCACAGACTGCAGCCGCGCGACCAGGGCGGCTTTCAGCGCCGAGGTGGCTGGGGCCGAAGGGGGCATCAAGGTGGCGCCGGGCATGGGGCTCGCCATCAGTGGTGGCCGTCGGCCAGGGCCTCGCGCACCTCGTGCGCCAGCGCCATGAACTCGGGCGTGTCGCGCATGGCCAGCGTGCGATCGGGCGGCAAGGGCGAGTCGATGACCTTGACGATGCGACCGGGCCGGGGCGACATCACCACGATGCGCGTCGACAGGTAAACGGCTTCGGAGATCGAGTGCGTCACGAAGATCACGGTGCGCTGCTCGCGGCGCCACAGCTGCTGCAGGTGGGCGTTGAGGTCGTCGCGGGTGATCTCGTCGAGCGCACCGAAGGGCTCGTCCATCATCAACAGCTTGGGCTCGAAGCCCAGCGCCCGCGCAATCGACGCGCGCTGCTGCATGCCGCCCGAGAGCTGCCAGGGGTACTTGCGCTCGAACTGGGCCAGGCCCACACGCTCGAGCTGCGCCTTGGCGATCTCGCGCGCTTCATCGGGCTGGCGGCCTTGCAGCTCCAGCGGCAGCATCACGTTGGAGAGCACCGTGCGCCAGGGCAGCAGGGCCGCGGCCTGGAACACGTAACCGTAGGCGCGGGCCAGGCGCGCGTCGTGCGGGGTGCGGCCGTTGACCAGCACCTCGCCGGCGGTGATGGGTTCGAGGTCGGCGATCACGCGCAGCAGCGTGGTCTTGCCGCAGCCCGATGGCCCGATCAGCGAGACGAACTCGCCCTGGCGGATGTCCAGGCTGACTTCGTGCAGCGCGCGCACCGGGGTGTCGGCCGAAGGGTAGACCACGCTGGCGCGGTCGATCTGCACGACGGAAGGACCGAAGCCGGGGCGGCTCACGGTGGCGGTGGGGCGGGCTGGCATCGGGGACGCATTCATGTCGGGGCCAGAAAGTTGACCGGGCGGTCAGGTTTTCATGGCGGACATGAAGCGAGTTCTGTGCCAGCGACCGGTGCGGTGGGTGCACCGATTTGGTGGGGCGTGGTGAAACGGTGGCGGGCGCTCAGGCCCGTGGCAGGCGCCGGGCCACGCGCTGCAAGAAGCGCAGCAGGCGTGGGTCGTTGGCGTGCGCCACGTTGAAGCGGAACCAGCTGGTGGGACGCTGGTCGAGCATGAAGTAGTCGCCCGGCGCCAGCGCGATGCCCTCGGTCAACGCCTCCTGCGCGACCTGCCGCGCCAGCGAGGCCTGCTCGGGCGCCTCTCGCTCCGGCCAGCCGGCGCACACATACAGCCCGCTGTCGGGCATGGCCAGCGGCGTCATGCCGACGTCCATCAGCGCTTCGACCACGCGCTCGCGCGAGGTGGCCAGGCGGTGGCGGATGCGCTCCAGGTAGCGCCGGTGCGCCGGGTCGGCCAGCACGCGCGCGGCGGCGCGTTCGTTGATCTCGGAGGTGGTCAGGCCGCAGGCCATCTTCACGCGCGCCAGCGGCTGCACCAGCGCGGGCGGGCAGGCCACGTAGCCCACGCGGATGGCCGGCGCGATGGTCTTGGAGAAGCCGCCCAGCGTCAGCACCCGCTGCAGGCCGTCGAGCCCCGCCAGCGAAGGCGCGTGGGGCCCGTCGAGGTCGCGGAAGATGTCGTCTTCGATCACCCACAGGTCGTGGCGCTCGGCCAGTGCCAGCACGCGGTGCAGCTGCTGCAGCCGCAGCGTGGTCGACAGCGGGTTGTGCCCCACGGTGGTGATGAACAAGGCGCGCGGTCGGTGGGCTTGGGCCAGGTGGTCGAGCGCGTCGAGGGCCAGGCCCTGGGCGTTGCGCGGCACACCGATGGGGTTCAGGCCATGGCAGCGCAGCTGCGCGTGCAGGTTCCAGTAGCCGGGCTCTTCCACCAGCACGCTGTCGCCCGGTTGCAGAAGGCCCATCATCACCAGCTCGAAGCCGTGGGTGACGCCGTGCGTGAGGATGAGCTGGTCGGCGTGCACCGGGCCCAGCCTTTGCCCCAGCTCGTGGGCCAGCAGCTGACGCAGGCCCGCGTAGCCCAGTGGGTGGCCATAGCTGGCCAGGTGCTCGCCGGCGATGCGCGTGGCCTGCCTCAGCGCTGCGTGGAAGTCGTTTTCGG
This sequence comes from Burkholderiales bacterium RIFCSPHIGHO2_01_FULL_63_240, assembly GCA_001770725.1. Lineage (GTDB taxonomy): Bacteria > Pseudomonadota > Gammaproteobacteria > Burkholderiales > Burkholderiaceae_C > Aquabacterium. The sequence goes on along the minus strand of MERU01000005.1, from coordinate 46,299 downwards.
CGTACCAGCTCAGGGGCAGCCAGCCGCAGCCGGCGGCCAGCAGGTCGCGCCCCTGCGCGAACATGTTCAGGCTCAGCCAGTCGTCGCTGACCTGGGTGGAGATGGCCAGCTCGCGCGGGCTGCGCTGTGCCGCCACCCGGCTCGACTGCACGAAGTAGCCCGCCCCCTTGCGCGAGGCCAGCACCTGGCGCGCGACCAGGGCCGTGTAGGCCTCGGCCACGGTGAAGGTGCTCACGCCCAGGCGGGTGGCCATCTGCCGCACCGAGGGCAGGCGGGTGCCGGCGCGCAGGCTGCCCGCGGCCACCGCGCCTTCCACCGCGCTGGAAAGCAGGGAAACCAGGCTCGGTTCGCTGCGCACGCTGGTGCGGGCCGATCGCTCTGCGCGCTCGCCCAGGCTGGCCTGCAAGGCCGATAGCCAGTCAGGCTCGGTCTGAGCCATGGTCAGGGCTTCGGTGGTTGGGACGTTGGCGGGGCGAAGGGGTGGCATGCTTGCACTGTACAGGTGTGGGTTGCAAAAATGGCCTGTACGGCAGGTTGAGTCAAGCAAGTCGTTTGCCAGCTTCTTGCGGGCGCGTCATGCTGGCGTGCGGCACAAGCTGCCTACGATGGCGTCGAGGCCATGCCATGGCCGTCATCGCCGCAGCACACAGGTTCGACCGAGGTTCACCCGATGCCCTTCCATCCCGAAACCGAAACCGCCGACCCGGCCAGCCTGGACGGCCTGGCCGAGACCTGGTTGCCGTTCACGCCCAACCGCTATTTCAAGCAGCACCCCAAGATCGTCGTCGGCGCCAGCGGTGCGCACTACCGCACCGCCGACGGGCGCCAGCTGTTCGACGCGCTTTCGGGCCTGTGGTGCTGCCCCATCGGCCACGGGCACCCGCGCGTCGTCGAGGCCCTCACCCGCCAGGCAGCGGAACTCGACTACGCGCCGGCCTTCCAGGTGGCCCACCCGGGTGCCTTGAAGCTGGCGCGCCGCATCACCGAGCTGGCCCCGACCGGCCTGGGCAAGGTCTTCTTCACCAACTCGGGCTCCGAGTCGGTCGACACGGCCATCAAGATGGCCATCGGCTACCACCGCCTGCGCGGCGAGGGCGGACGTCACCGCATCATCGGGCGCGAACGCGGCTACCACGGCGTGGGCTTTGGCGGCATCTCGGCCGGTGGCATGGTGGCCAACCGCAAGATGTTCGGCTCGGTCATGCTGCCGGGTGTCGATCACCTGCCGCACACGTGGTCGCCCCAGCACATGGCCTTCTCGAAAGGCCAGCCGACCTGGGGCACGCACCTGGCCGACGAGCTCGAGCGCCTCATCGGCCTGCACGACGCCAGCACCATCGCCGCCGTCATCGTCGAGCCGGTGCAGGGCTCGACCGGCGTCATCGTGCCGCCCGTGGGCTACCTGCAAAAGCTGCGCGAGACCTGCACCCGCCACGGCATCCTGCTGATCTTCGACGAGGTCATCACCGGCTTCGGCCGCCTGGGCACGCCGTTCGGGGCGCAGCGCCTGGAGGTCACGCCAGACCTCATCACCTTCGCCAAGGGCATCACCAACGGCACGGTGCCGATGGGTGGCGTGATCGTGCGCGACGGCATCTACGACACCTTCATGGGCGTGCAGGCGCCCGAGTACGCCGTCGAGTTCATGCACGGCTACACCTACTCGGGCCACCCCATGGCCTCGGCCGTGGGCCATGCCGTGCTCGACGTGTTGTTGGGCGACGGCCTGATCGAGCGCGCCCGCAGCTTGGAGCCCGTGCTCGAAGAGGGCCTGCACAGCTTGAAAGGCGAGCCCGGCGTCACCGACATCCGCAACTTCGGTTTCTGCGGCGCGGTCGACCTGCAGGGCTGGCCCGGTCAGCCCGGCCGCCGCGCGATGCGCGTCTTCGAGATCGCGATGACGAAGGGCGTGCTGCTGCGCTTCACGGGCGACACCATCGCCATGGGCCCGCCCTTCATCGCCACCACCGACGAGCTGCAGAACATGGTCGACGTGCTGCGCGCCGCCATCCGCCTGACCGCCGACCCGCAATGAGACCCCACCCGGAGACCCACATGTACGAAGTCCACCACCACATCGGCGGTCGCATTCAGCCTTCCACCTCGGGCCGCCAGGCCGACATCTTCAACCCCGCGTTGGGCCGCGTGCAGGGCCGGGTCGACCTGGGCACGGTGCAGGAGCTCGATGCCGCCGTGGCCGCCGCACAGGCCGCTTTCCCGGCCTGGTCGGCCCAGCCGCCGCTGGCGCGCGCCCGCGTCATGTTCCGCTTCCTGAGCTTGCTGCAGGCGCGCTCCACCCAGCTGGCCGAGCTGATCGTGCGAGAGCACGGCAAGACCCTGCCCGACGCCCAGGGCGAAGTCGCCCGCGCCATCGAGGTCGTCGAGTTCGCCACCGGCATCCCGCAGCTGCTCAAGGGCGAGTACACCGACCAGATCGCCCGCGGCATCGACGCCTGGTCGATGCGTCAGCCGCTGGGCGTGGTCGCCGGCATCACGCCGTTCAACTTCCCCGCGATGGTGCCCATGTGGATGTTCCCGGTGGCCCTGGCCTGTGGCAACACCTTCGTGCTGAAACCTTCCGAGCGCGACCCATCGCCCTCGCTGCTGATGGCCGAGTGGCTGAAAGAAGCCGGCCTGCCCGACGGCGCCTTCAACGTGGTGCAGGGCGACAAGGCCATCGTCGACGCCATCCTGGCGCACCCGCAGGTTCAGGCCGTCAGCTTCGTGGGCTCGACCCCGGTGGCCGAGTACATCTATGCCGAAGGCGCGCGCCATGGCAAGCGCGTGCAGGCCCTGGGCGGCGCCAAGAACCACCTGGTCGTCATGCCCGATGCCGACCTGGAACAGGCCGCTGACGCGCTGATCGGCGCGGCCTACGGCTCGGCTGGCGAGCGCTGCATGGCCATCTCCGTGGCCGTGGCGGTGGGCGACGTGGCCGATGAACTCGTGGCCTCGCTGGCCACCCGCGTGCGCGCTCTGCGCGTGGGCGAAGGCCACCAGGCGGACGCCGAAATGGGCCCGGTCATCACGCGCATGGCGCAGCAGCGCATCGAGGGCCTGATCGGGCGCGGCATCGAAGAAGGCGCGCTGGCGGTGGTCGATGGCCGTGGCCTGCGCGTGCCTGGTCACGAAGACGGCTTCTTCGTCGGCGGCACCCTGCTCGATGGCGTCACGCCCGAGATGAGCGTCTACCGCGAAGAGATCTTCGGCCCCGTGCTCTGCGTGGTGCGCGTGCCCGACATCGCTGCCGCCGTCAAGCTCATCAACGACCACGAATACGGCAACGGCGTGGCCGTCTACACCCGCGACGGCGGCATCGCGCGCGAGTTCGTGCGCCACATCCAGGTCGGCATGGTGGGGGTCAACGTGCCCTTGCCGGTGCCCATGGCCTTCAACAGCTTCGGGGGCTGGAAGCGCAGCCTGTTCGGCGATCACCATGCCTACGGCCCCGAGGGCGTGCGCTTCTACACCCGCCACAAGGCGGTGATGCAGCGCTGGCCCGACAGCATCGCGCGCGGGCCGGAGTTCGCTTTCCCGCAGTGGTCATGACGCGGCGGGGCCGCCTTGCGGGTTCAGGCGGCGCAACACGGCGCGGTGTGCAGTGACCTGCAAGGCCAGGCCCCCATCGCGCGCCGGTGAAGGCGTGATCAGCACGCGGGGGTAAGGCGGGCGCATGGTCTCGTACCAGTTGGGCGGGCCGCTGCCGAAGTCGATCTTGTAGATCGGGAAGTGCGCGCAGTTGTTGATCAGCAGGCTGTGGCTGGCTGGCAGCGTCATGATCTCGGCCACCAGGTGATGGATGCGATGGCCTTGGCGCAGCTTCGACAGCCACCCCAGGCTCGCTTGCAGCGCTTGCACGCTGGAGACCGGCCAGCGCGCCCGACAGGCCGCGGCCACGTGCGCCAGCGTGGGGCCGGCCAGCTCGGTGGCGGGCATGTGGCTGAGCTCACGTCCCAGTGCGTTGCCGATGTACTTGCGGTGCAGGCCCAGGCCTTTGCGGTGCCGCAGGTCGGTGACGGTGGACAGGTGCCGCTCGCGCGCGTCGTGCAAGGTGGCCGACCAGGCGCGCAGCACCCAGGCGGTGGCCAGCTCGTGGGTGCTGTAGGGGGCGGCTTCGGGCAGGTCCTGTGCGGCCTGGGCCTGCCAGCTTGCCAGCAGTGCGCCATCGAGCAGCAAGTGCAGGTCGCTCAGGCCCATCCAGTGCTGCCACGCGAGTCGCGCATACAGCCGCGTGCGCGCCCAGACGCTGGCCTCTTGCAGCCCGCCCCTTTGGGCGCCGGGCGCGGCGTCGGCTGGTGCGCCCCATGCTGCCGCGGCCTCGATGTGGGCGTTGCGGTCCAGCACGGGTGGCACCAGGGCATGGCCGTGGTGTGTGCGCACCCAATCCATCATGAAGGTCCAGAAGGCGCTGCCATCGCACAGCGAATGAACCGCCGTGATCGCCAGCAAGGCGCCGCCACAGGCGAAGCGGTGCACACGCACCTGCATCGGGGCGACGTCGCGCCCCACCAGCGACCACGGCGCGATGGTCGGCGCCCACTTGAGCACACCGGCTCGCAAAGGGTTGGACGCGTCGCATCGGGGCATGTCCTGCGGGTGCGTTTGCACCGTGAAGGGCAGGCCCGCATCGCTGCCATCGAGCAGCGGGTGGCCATCGGGGCCGCGCTGGTAGCGGCTGGTCAGGACCGGGTAATGCGCCAGGACCTGCCGCAACGATTCGCGCAGCGCATCGACTGGCAGCCCTTGCGGAAAACTCAGCACGCATGGCATGCCCAGGTGACCGATGAACAAGTCGGTGGCGCTCAGCTGCTGAGGGGGGTGTTGGGCGCCCGCGCGGAGCAGGGTCTGCTGAGAGTCGGTTTGCCTCATGTTGATTGGGGTCAAAAAGCGCAAGCCGGTATGCGGCATTCATCAAACGTGATTCGTGCAGCGTAACATCGGCCGCATCCCCATTCAGCCAGGCCGCGGGGCACCCATCTGGCGGTCCCCTCATGACATTGCAAGAACTCATCACCGTGCTGGAAAACGCCACGCAATCCATGCCGGGCACCATCGGCGCCAACGCCAGCCTCATGGGGGTCTCGGGTTGGGACTCGATGGGCGTGGTCTCCTTTGTCGAAGAGATCGGCGAGACCTGGGGTTTCGAGATCGATGGCGAGGCCGTGGGGCAATGTGCCACCGTCATCGAACTGCATGGGCTGGTCCAGCTTGGGCTGCAAGAAGCTGGTCTGGCGGCGCAGGGATGAAAGCATGAAAGCGGTCTACTTCACACAACATGGCGGGCCTGAAGTGCTGATCTACGGCGACCTGCCGGAGCCGCAGGCGCAGCGAGGCGAAGTCGTCATCCGGGTGCGCGCCTCGTCGATGAACTACAACGACATCTGGGCGCGCCAGGGCATGCCGCGCCTGCCCGTGCCGCTGCCGCACATCTCGGGCACCGATGCCGCGGGCGTGGTGGTCGAGGTCGGCGAAGGCGTGCACAACGTGAAGGTGGGTGACGAGGTCATGGCCCACGTGTTGCAGTCCTGTCGCGTGTGCCCTTCATGTCTGGCGGGTGAAGAGCTGTTTTGCCGCGCCATGCAGGTATGGGGCTTTCAGACCGGCCCGCTGATCGGTGGCTACGCGCAATACGCGCGGCTGCAGGCCTCGCAATGCATCCCCAAGCCGGCCCACCTGTCGTGGACGGATGCCGCCGCCATCCCGGGTGCGCTGGTGTCGGTGTGGCGCATGATGGTCACGCGCGCCAAGGTGCAGCCGGGTGAGTGCGTGCTCGTGTTCGGCGCCAGCGGGGGCACCGGCACCTTCGCCGTTCAGCTGTTGCGGGCCATGGGGTGTCAGGTGGTGGCCGTGGTCTCGAGCGAACGCAAGGCAGAGCTTTGCCTGTCGCTGGGCGCCACCCACACCGTGCGCAGCGATCGGCAGGACGTGGTGCGCGAGGTGCTGCGACTGACCGACCGCCGTGGCGTCGACGTGGTGTTCGACCACGGCGGCATCACCACGTGGTCGCAAGGCATCGCCTGTTTGCGCTGGGGCGGTCGCATCGTCATCTGCGGCGCCACCGAAGGCTTCGATGCCCAGGTCGACCTGCGCGTGCTGTGGAACAAGCAGCTGTCGCTGCTGGGCTCGCACGTGGGCACCCACAGCGAGTTGCTCGCCTCGATGGCCATGGTCAACAGCGGGCTCATCAAGCCCTGCGTCACCGAGGTCATCGGCCTGCGCGATCTGGGGGATGCCCAGGTGCGCATGCAGAACCGCCAGACCCTGGGCAAGATCGCCGTGGAGATCGAATGAGCACGCCCCGCCTGCCCGTGGCCATCACGGCCACTGGACGCTGCACGCCCGAGGTGGTGCTGAGCAACGACGAGCTGGTGCAGCGCTATCAGCTCAAGGTCGATGACGCCTGGATCCAGGAGCGCACGGGCATCCGCAGCCGTCACTGGTTGAAGCCGGATGAAACCACGTCCGATCTGGCCGTGCGGGCCATCCAGGCCTGTCTGGACCAGGCTGGCTTGCAGCCCCAGGACATCGACCGGCTCATCGTGTCGACCATCTCGCCGGACATGCCCAGTCCGTCCACGGCCACCATCATCTCGCGCAAGCTGGGTATGCACTGCATGGCTTTCGACGTGTCGGCGGCCTGCTCGGGCTTCCTGTACGGCATCGAGTTGGCGGCGGGTGCCATCCAGATGGGCGCGCGTCGCGTGTTGGTGGTGGGCGCCGATGCGCGCAGCCGCTTCCTCAAGCAGACCGACCACCGCTCCATGGTGCTGTTCGCCGATGGCGCGGGTTGCGCCCTGGTGGAGCCGGCCGCTCAGCCCGGTCTGCTCAGCGTCGTGTGCGGGGCACAGGGGCAGGAACAGATGGGGGCCTACATCCCGGCGGGCGGTGCCCAGCAACCGGCCAGTCACGCCACGGTGGACGCGGGCCTGCACTTTCTGCATGTGGACCCCAAGACCGACATCTTTCGCATGTTCGTGGACCACGTCACCCGGATGTGTCGACAGGCGCTGGACGAAGCCGGCCTGAGCGTGGCCGATGTGGACCTGTTCCTCACCCACCAGGGCAATGGGCCCCTGATCCACCTGGCGGCCGAGGCCCTGGGCGTTGCGCCGCACACCGTGGTCAACGAAGTCGCGCACCATGGCAACACGGCCAGCGCCTCGGTGCCCATCGTGCTCGATGAAATCATGCGTGCGGGTCGGGTGCCACCGGGCAGCGTCGTGTTGCTCAGTGCCGTGGGCGCTGGGCTGACCTTCGCGGCCGCCGTGCACCGCTTCTGAAGGCCGAGCATGGCGTTGCGACTTGAACCGCCCCCTGAACCGCCCCCTGAGCCGCCCCCGCTTGCACCTGGCCTGGCCCTCATCACCGGCGCGGCGCGTGGCATCGGCAGGGCCTGCGCCCTCGAGCTGGCGACACAAGGCTGGCGCTTGATCGTTTGCGCACGCCAGGCAGACGCCCTGGCCCACGTCGTGGCCGAGGTCCAGTCGCGTGGCGGGCAGGCGCAGGCGCTGTCGGGCGACCTGGGCGACGAAGCCTTCTGGCGGGCCTTGCAGGCCTTGCCCGAGCGACCCGAGCTGATCGTGCACAACGCCTGCCAGCCTGCGCCGTTCGGACAACTGGAAACGCGCGAGCTGGCCGACTTGCGTGGGGTGCTCGACAGCGTCCTGCTCGCTGGCCTGCGCCTGGCGCAATGGGGCGTGCCTGCCATGAAGCTGGCCCGTCGCGGGCGCCTGATCTACGTGGGCTCGGCGGCGGCGCGGCTGGGCGCGCATGGCCAGGTGGCCTACGCAACGGCCAAGGCTGGGTTGCAGGGCCTGGTGCGCAGCCTGGCGGTCGAGGCCTCCGGCCACGGCATCACCTGCAACGTTGTCGAGCCCGGCTTCATCGACACCGAGCGCACGCTGGCTGCGGTGTCGCCCGCCGCGCGCCAGGCCCTGGCTGAACGCACCCCTGCCGCCCGCGTTGGGCAGGCCGATGAAGTGGCCCAGGCCGTGGCTTTCCTGGCCTCGCCCGCCGCATCGTTCACCACGGGCGCGACGCTGCCCGTGGACGGCGGATTCGGTCTGGGCCTGTTCACCCCGAAACGACCATGAGAATCGATTGCCTGCTTGCGCGCGGTGCGCGCCTGTTCCCCGACGTGCCTGCGGTGATCGACGCCCAGGCCTCGCTCAGCCACGCGGCCTTGCACGCAGAGGTCGGCCGCATCGCGGCCTGCTTGCGGCAGCACGGCGTGACCCGGGGCGATCGCGTGGCCGTGCTGTCGCGCAACCGCTGGGAACACGTCGCCCTGCTGCACGCGGCGGCCCGCCTCGATGCGGTGATCGTGCCCTTGAACTGGCGCCTGAGCGCCGATGAGCTGGGCTGGATCCTGCAGGACGCCGATCCGTGCGTGGTCGTGGCTGAACCGGCCTTCATCGCCACCGTCGACGCGCAACGCGCGCATTCGCCCGACGTGCGCCTGTGGCTGGCGCTTGACGAGGTGCCCGAGGGCTGGCGCGGCTGGAGCGAGGCCATGGCCGCGCAGTCCCCCGAGCCGGTCAGCGCGCTGCACGATCCCACGGATGTGCACGCGGTGCTCGCGCAGATCTACACCAGCGGCACCACCGGCCGCCCCAAGGGGGCGCTGCTGACCCATGCCAACGTGATGGCCTCGGTCGCCGCCATCAGCGTGGACTTCGGCATGAAGCCCGGGCAGGACCGCCACTTGCAGGTCACGCCGCTGTTTCACGTCGGTGGCTTGCTGATGACGGTGCTGTGCGCGGCCAGTTGCGTGACCTTGCGGCTGCTGCCTGAGTTCGCGCCTGCCGCTGCGGCCAGGTGCCTCAGCCAGGAGCCCGTCACCCACACGCTGATGGTGCCGGCGATGCTGCAGTGGCTGCTTTCCGAGCGCGGCGTCGAGGCGCGCAGCTTCGCGCACCTGCGCTTCGTGGCCTATGGCGCAGCGCCCATGCCGGAGTCCTTGCTGGTGCAGGCCATCGACACCCTGGGCTGCGAGTTCTTCCAAGGCTATGGCCTGACCGAAACCTCGGCCATGCTGACCATCCTGTCGCCGCAGGACCACCGCGACGCGCTGGCCAGCGGTCGCGTCGAGCGCCTGGCCAGTGCCGGCCGCGAGATGCTGGGCGTCGAGCTGCGCGTGGTCGATCGACAAGGGCGGGACGTGCCGGCAGGCCAGCCTGGCGAGGTGCTGGCGCGCGGCGCCTGCGTGTCGCCGGGCTACTGGCGGCGCCCCGAGGCCACCGCCGAGTCCCATGCCGATGGCTGGTTCCGCACCGGCGACATCGGTGTGATGGACGAACAGCGCTACCTGATCATCGTCGACCGCGCCAAAGACATGCTGATCGTCGGTGGCGAAAACGTCTATCCCAGCGAAGTCGAGCGCGTTCTGCGCAACCACCCGCGGGTGGCCGATTGCGCGGTGATCGGCATCCCGCACGCCATGTGGGGCGAAGAGGTGCTGGCCCTCGTCGTCCTGCAGCCGGGGGATGAGGTCGATGCACGCGTGCTGATCGCGCATTGCCGCGCCAGCCTGGCGCGCTACAAATGCCCCACCAAGGTGGAGTGGGTGGGGCAGATCCCGCGCAACGCAGCCGGCAAGATCGAGAAGGTCAAGTTGCGCGAACCTCACTGGGCGGGTCGCCGCCGCGTCGTATGAGCCTGCGTCTGCCCCCGCGTGCCGACGTGCGCCTGCTGGCCACGGCCGTGGCCCTGCCCACCGACCTCGCACCGGTCGGCCAGCGTGGGCGGGTGATGGACGAAGCCGCCGTGCTGGCCCACATTGGGCACGTCGGTGTGCCAGGCGCTGAAGCGGCCAACGCCACCGAGCCCCAGTCCCCGCTCGATGCGGAAGTCACCACGCGCCAATGGGTGCAGGACGCCGACGCCATCGACCTGGCTGTGGAGGCGGGCCGGCGCGCTTTGGCGCGGGCGGGCTTGCAGGTCAACCAGCTGTCGGCGGTCTTGTGCGCCAGCTCGACGCCAGTGTCTATCAGCGCCGCCATGGCGCCCAGGGTGGTGGCACGCTTGCAAGGTGAAGCGGCCGACGCCAGCATCTTTCTGCCCTGTGCGCACGACGTGCGCGGCGGCGGTGTCGGGGCCTTGCAGGCCTGGATCACCGCCCAGGGGCTGATCGCGCAAGGCGCCGGGCCCGTGCTGGTGGTGGCCGCCGAAACGCCCTCGAAGTTCCTGCAACCGGGCGATGTCGGCACCGCCTTGCGCTACGGCGACGGGGCCGGGGCCGTCATCCTGGGGCCGGCAGCAGGAACGGACCTGGCGTCACGGCCGGGGGCTTCTTTCCTGGGTGGCCTGGCGGGGCAACGGCCGCTGGCGGGGCGCCCCACCACCATCCCCGGGCCGCTGCCGCCGCAAGGGGGGCCGCAGGCCTACCGCTTTCAAAAGCCCGACCGCGAGCACCTGGCCGACCTGGGGCGCTTGTGGGCGCAAGCGCCGCGCGCGCTGGGCGAGGCGTTCCCCGCCGCGCGGGCGGACACGCGCTACGTGCTGCCCTATGGGGTCTCGCACCGGCAAATGGCCACCGCCGTTGAAGCGCTGGGCGCGACGCAGGCCGAGTGCTTTCACGAGCTGGCGCGCCTGGGGTGCGTGGGCGCTGCCAGCCCCCTGGTGGCCTTGCACGGCTTGCTGGCCTCGGGGCGGCCCGATCCGGGGTGCGTCGTGTGCCTGGTCAGTGCGGCGGGCAACGGTGTGTGGGCCGGCTTCTTCTGGGCGCTGGACGAATGGGCCTGCGGGCAAGCCCTGGTGTCGGGCTGACCTGGGCGCCCCCCAGGCGATGGTGTCTCGTGATACATTGATGCGCATGAACACGACCGTTCGCTTTTATTTTGGCCACTTTCACATCCAGCACCTCACCGGCGCAGGAGTGGCCAACGCGTAAGCAGAACCACCCAACTGAAACCGCCGGCAAAACCGGCGGTTTTTTTTATTTCGCCCCTGATCAAGCACCCCAACAGGATCGTCCCATGAGCACCCACTCCAGCGCCGCCGAAGGCTGGGTTCCGCCCGCCGACAAGACCTCGCAGACCGATGACGAACGCATCAAGAACGTCACGCCGCTGCCGCCGCCCGAGCACCTGATCCGTTTCTTCCCGATCCGCGGCACGCCCATCGAAACGCTGGTCTCGCGCACGCGCAAGGCGATCCGCAAGATCGTGCACGGCAAGGACGACCGCATGCTGGTCATCATCGGCCCCTGCTCGATCCACGACCCGGCCGCCGCCATCGAGTACGCCCGCAAGCTGCTGGCCCTGCGCGAGCAGTACGCCGACACGCTGGAAGTGGTCATGCGCGTGTACTTCGAAAAGCCCCGCACCACCGTGGGCTGGAAGGGCCTGATCAACGACCCCTACCTCGACGAGTCCTTCAAGATCGACGAAGGCCTGCGCATGGCCCGCCAGCTGCTGCTGGAGATCAACCGCCTGGGCGTGCCCGCGGCCAGCGAGTTCCTCGACGCGATCTCGCCGCAGTACATCGGTGACCTCATCAGCTGGGGCGCCATCGGTGCGCGCACCACCGAAAGCCAGGTCCACCGCGAGCTGGCCTCGGGCCTGAGCGCGCCCATCGGCTTCAAGAACGGCACCGACGGCAACATCAAGATCGCCACCGACGCCATCCAGGCCGCCGCCGGCGCCCACCACTTCCTGTCGGTGCACAAGAACGGCCAGGTCGCCATCGTCGGCACGGCTGGCAACCCCGACTGCCACGTCATCCTGCGCGGTGGCAAGGCCCCGAACTACGACGCCGAGAGCGTGGCTGCCGCCTGCAAGAACCTCGAAGCCGCCAAGCTGCACCCCTCGCTGATGGTCGACTTCAGCCACGCCAACAGCTCCAAGCAGCACGAGCGCCAGGTCGTGGTGGCCCAGGACATCGCCGAGCAGGTCTCGGGCGGTTCGCACCAGGTCTTCGGCGTCATGGTGGAGAGCCACCTGTGCGCTGGCGCCCAGAAGTTCACCCCCGGCAAGGACGACCCGAAGAAGCTGGTCTACGGTCAGTCGATCACCGATGCCTGCATCGGCTGGGACGACTCCGAGAAGGTGCTGAGGATCCTGTCCGACGCGGTCAAGGCCCGTCGCGCGCGCAAGGGCTGAACAAGGACCTGACAAGCGCTGATCACCTCTGGCGCAGGGCGCCCCCATCTCCCCCTTATTGGGGATTGGGGAGCGCAGCCAGGGGGCGAAGGACTGGAAAGGGGCGAGGGCAGCGGATACTCGCGGCTGCAGTCCCTCCACCATTGGCAGTGCATGACGATCGCTGGCCCCCGTTTCCTCCTGGTCGATGACCACGCCCTGTTCCGCATGGGCCTGGGCCTGATGCTGGCCGAGCGCTGGCCGCAGGCCCTGCTCACCCAGGCAGGCACCTGGGCGCAGGCGCTCGAACACCTGCGCCACCAGCCGGTCGACCTGGTCATGCTCGACGTCCACCTGCCCGATGGGCACGGCCTGTCCGACCTGCCTGCGCTCAAGGCGGCGGCGCCGCAGACGCGGGTGCTGTTCATGTCGGGCGAGGTCACGGCCGACCTGATCGCGCAGGCCCGCGAGGTCGGCGCCGAGGGCTTCATCCCGAAGTCCGCTCAGGCCGATGACATCGTCGCGGCGGTGCAGACTTTGCTGCGCGGCGAGACCTCGTTCGCCTCATTGCCGTATGCCGCGCTGTCCACGCTCCAGGGCGGGGGCGGACAAGGACCTCGGGTGCCGGAGCTGGCCATGCTGGTCAGCGAGGCCGGCCCTTCTTTCACCGAGCTGCAATTGCAGATCCTGCGCTACCTCGGGCGCGGCACGCCCAACAAGGCCATCGCGCGCCAGCTGGGCATGAGCGAGAGCGCGGTGCGCGCCGAGGTGTCCTGGATCACCGAATGGCTGCAGGCCACCAGCCGTCAGGAAGCCTACGACAGGGCCGTGGCCCGGGGCCTGTTGCCGCCATGACGCAAGCGTCGATGTGGGCCAGCGCCCTGCGCTTCGATCCGCCGCGCTCGCTGTCGGCCCAGGTCGAGCTGATCGACCGCGGCCTGACCACCGCGATGGTGGCCACGGCCCTGGTGGCGCTGATTGCCGCGGTGGCCTACCAGTTCACCGTGGGCGATGGCCGCATCTGGTGGTGGTCGATGGTCACCGTGGGGCTGGCCTGGGTCGGGCTGCTGGTCCACCGCATCCTGCCGTCCCCCGGTCAGGCCCGCTTCGATCCGGTGCGCCATGCGCGCTTCCTGGTGACCCTGGCCGCCCTCAGCGGTGCATGCTGGGGCGCATTGGCGCTGCTGTTCATCCGCTCGGGTGAGCCCGACTCCGGCACGCTCATCCTGTGCCTCATCGCGGGCATGGGCTCGGCGGCGCTGGGCATCTTCGGCTCGGTCTGGCCGGTGGCGCTGTCGTACTGGCTGTGCTGCCTGGTGCCGCTGATCGTGGCGCTGGTGCGGGCGCAGGGGGTCATCAACTGGGCGCTGGCCGCCGGCGCCGCGGCCTACCTGTGGGCGATGGCGGTCTACTCGTACCACGCCTCGCGCATGACGCTGCGCTCCATCGAGCTGCGCTTCGAAAACGAAGGCCTGGTCGACCGCTTGCGCGACCAGACACAGCGGGCCCTGGAGGCGCGCGAGATGGTGGAGCAGGCCCTGGTCGAGGCCGAGGACGCGAACCGCGCCAAGACCGTCTTCCTGGCGTCGGCCAGCCACGACCTGCGCCAGCCCCTGCATGCGGCCGGGCTCTACCTGGGCGCCCTGTCGCGCGCGGGCCTCAACGACCGCCAGGCCCACCTGGTGCGCCACGTGATGGCCTCCAACGAGGCCGCCAACGAGATGCTGGGCACGCTGCTCGACTTCTCCAAGGTCGATGCGGGCGTGGTGCAGCCTCAGCTGCGCACCTTCGCGCTGCAGCCGTTGTTCCACAAGCTCGAGCGCGAGCTGGCGCCGCTGGCCGAGAGCAAGGGCCTGGTTTTCCGCCTGCGCGACACGCGCCTGGTGGTGCAGGCCGACCCGGCGCTGGTCGAGATGATCGTGCGCAACCTGCTGGTCAACGCCGTGCGCTACACCGAGCGTGGCGCGGTGCTGCTGGGTGCCCGGCGCCGTGGCGCACGCGCCATCGTCGAGGTCTGGGACACGGGCATCGGCATCCCCGAATCGCAGCACCGCGAGGTCTTTCGCGAGTTCCACCAGCTGGGCAACCCCGAGCGCGACCGCCGCAAGGGCCTGGGGCTGGGCCTGTCCATCGTCGACGGGTTGGCGCGCGCCATGGGCGTGGAGGTCGGTCTGGCCTCGCGCGAGGGGCGGGGCTCCGTGTTCCGGCTGACGCTGCCGATCAGCCAGGCCGCCGTGATCGCGTCGGAGCGCCCGGGCGAAGAAGGCGGAGACCTGACCGGGCTCAACGTGCTGCTGGTCGAAGACGACGAGTCGGTGCTGGCCGCCATGAGCGACCTGCTGATGGGCTGGGGCTGCGCCTGCGAAACCGCGTCGTCGGTGGACGAGGCCCTGGCGCGGCTGGACGCCTTCACGCCGCACCTGCTGCTGGTGGACTACCGCCTGCGCGACCACCGCAGCGGCCTGGAGGCGGTGTCGCTCATCCGGGCCCAACTGGGGCCTGACCTGCCCGCCTTCCTGGTCACTGGCGACACCGGCCCGCAACGCCTGCGCGAGGCCCACGCCTCGGGCCTGGTGCTGCTGCACAAGCCCGTGCCGGCCGAGCGCTTGCACGCGGCCCTGCTCAGTCAGTGGCGCCGGGTGCAGGGGCAGGCCGCCGTGCGTGCATCAGCAGCAGGCTGAGCGCTAGCACACCGAGCCACAGGCCCTGGCCCGCCACGCCGTGGTGGTCGAAAACCCAGCCGCTGATCACAGGCCCGATGGCGCCACCCGCGGTGTAGCCGGCGATCATGGCCGAGGTGCCGGCGATGGCCGACGAGTGCGCGAAGTCGTGCGCCACGCGGATCATGCTCAGCGTGTAGAGCGCCCCGCCGATGCCGCCCCACAGCAGCGCGCAGGCCCACAGCAGCTCGGGGTGCTGGCTCGAGCGCGTGAAGGCCACCGCGCTGAGCACCAGCACCGCCGCGCCGCCCACGAACAGGCGCCGCGCGGGCAGCCGGTCGGCCAGCCAGCCCAGGGGGTACTGCAGCATGAAACTGCCCACGCCCAGGGCGCCAGCGATGGAGGTGGCCGCGGCCAGGCTCAGCCCGATCTCCGAGCCGTGGGCCGTGGTGATGGAGCCCAGTCCCACCTCGAAGACCCCGCCCACCACGGCCGCCCAGGCCAGGGTGGGCCGAAAGCGCCAGGCCGACAGCAGGCCCATGGGCTCGTGGTCGTCGTGCATGGCCTTGAGGCGCGTGATGGCGGGCACCATCACCAGCGACAGGCCCAGCGCCAGGCCGCCCGCGGCCAACAGGTTGGCGCCAACCGGGTCGAGCCCCAGCAGGCCGGGCAGGAATGGGCCCAGCGCCATGCCCGCCCCCAGCAGCGCCTGATACAGCCCGGTGAGGCGACCGCGGTGCGAAGGCGGCGTGTTGTGCGCGATCAGCGCCTCGGTGGCGTTCCAGGCCGCGGCCGCGCCCAGCCCGGCCATCAAACCGAACACACACCACAGCCGGTAGTCATCGGTGAAGAGGTAGCCAAGGCAGGAAAGGAGTTCGAGCAGCAGGCCCAGCCGGTAGGCCTGGCCCACGCCGATGCGGCCGAACAGCCTGGGCACCAGCGGCACCAGCAGGGCCACGCTCAGGAAGGGCAGCGTGGCGAACAGGCCGATGGCCGTGGCGCTGGCACCTGCGGTTTGCAGGCGCACGGCCAGCACCGGGTTGAGCAGGCTGTAGCTGAGCACCACGCAGGTGGTGCCCCACATCACCCGCCACAGGCCGGGCGGCAGCGCAGGCAGGTTCAGGCCAGGCACGTGATTCAGTTCAGCCAGCCCTTGCGGCGGAAGTACCAGAACGGCGTGATGGCCGACATGACCATCACCAGCACGGCGAAGGGGTAGCCGAAACGCCAGTTCAGCTCGGGCATGGCGTTGAAGTTCATGCCGTAGATGCTGGCGATCAACGTGGGCGGCAGGAAGGCCACCGAGGCCACCGAGAAGATCTTGATGATCTTGTTCTGGTTGATGTTGATGAAACCGACGGTGGCGTCCATCAGGAAGTTGATCTTGTCGAACAGGAAGGCCGTGTGCGAGTCGAGCGAGTCGATGTCGCGCAGGATCTGGCGGGCCTCTTCGAACTGGTCGGCATTCAACATGCGCGCGCGCATCATGAAGCTCACCGCGCGGCGCGTGTCCATCACGTTGCGGCGGATGCGGCCGTTCAAGTCTTCCTGGCGCGCGATGGCGGCCAGCGCCTCGGCGGCGGCCTGGTCGTTGACCTCGTCCTGCAGCACGCGCTTGCTGACTTTCTCGAGCTCGTCGTAGATGTTCTCCAGCGTGTCGGCGGAGTACTCGGCGTCGGCGTCGTAGAGCTTGAGCAGCACGTCCTTGGCGTCTTCGATCAGGGCCGGGATGCGGCGTGCGCGCATGCGCAGCAGGCGGAACACCGGCAGGTCTTCCTGGTGAATCGAGAACAGCACGTTGTTGTGCAGGATGAAGGCCACGCGCACGTTGCGGGGGGCTTCGTCGTCGTCGATCAGGAAGTCCGAGCGCAGGTGGATGGCGCCCTCTTCTTCATAGAAGCGGGCGGACTCTTCCAGGTCCTCGTCGACGATGTCGCCGGGGATGACGAGGCCGAAGCAGGCGGCGATCCAGCCTTTTTCTTCCGGGGTGGGGTCTTCCAGGTCGACCCAGACAGGGCGCGACGGCGTCAGCTCGTCGAGGCTGTCGATTTCTTCCTGGAACAGGCGGCCATTGGCCAGCGTGAAGACGTTGAGCATCGGTACTCCAGCACCTGGTCACGCTCGGGCCGCGTCGCATGCGAAACGATGCGGGCTGCAGGGCGTGCAGGTTGTTTGACGGGTAGGGGGTGTGGTTGCCGCCCCCTCCCGCGTGGGCCCGTCTGGCTCAGCTCGAGGCTGACCTGGCGGGCCGCAGCCGGTGCCTGCTTTGCCTGCCGGGCGCTGGTCAGCGCGAGGCGGTGCAGGTGGCCGGCTGGCCGAAGTGGGCGGTCACCGAGGGTGACTGTCCAAGGTGGTTGCTCCAAAAGTGCGCCGTGGAAACGGCAACACGCCATTATGGCGCGAGCTCACCCCGGGCCGGGCTGTGGTGGGCCACATCGGGCGCAAAAAACACACGGCTGCGGGGCCCGGTGCATCGCGGTGTATGGTTGCAGCCCATGTCCCTGCCGCATGCCGCCTCCCGCATCGACCTGAACCTCTTTCGCGTCATGGACGCGGTCTACGAGCACGGCGGCATCTCGGGCGCGGCGCGGCACCTGCACCTGAGCCAGCCCGCCGTCAGCCACGCGCTGGCCCGCCTGCGGCGCCTGTGGGGCGACCCGCTGTTCGTGCGCCAGGGCAACCAGATGGTGCCCACCGAGCTCACGCGGCGGGTCATCGGCGAAGTGCAGGCGCACCTGCGCGGCCTGCAGTCGCTCATGGGCCAGGCCGACACCTTCGACCCCCTGACCCTGAACATGACCCTGCGCCTGGGCATGCGCGACGTGCTCGAAGCCATCACCCTGCCGCCCCTGATGAGCCGCCTGTCCCAGACCGCCCCGCTGGTGAAGATCGCCAGCGTGCGCGTGCCGCGTGACGCGCTCGAACGCACCCTGACCCTGGGCGAGGTGGACCTGGCCATCGACCGCCAGCGCCGCGTGACCGGGCGCATCCGCGGCGAGCACCTGGCCGACGAACAGCTCTCGGTGCTGATGCGCCAGGGCCACCCCCTGGCCCGCCGCCAGATCAGCGTGGCCGACTACTTTGCCCAGTCCCACGTGATGGTGGCGCTGCAGCCCGACCAGCCCGACCCCTTGCAGGCGGTCTGGGCGGCCCAGGGCCTGGGCGAGCGCCAGGTCATCCTTCGCTGCCAGCACTACTTCGCGGCGGCCAACGTGGTGGCCGCGGGCGACGCCCTGCTGACCCTGCCGCGCACCTACGCCGAAGAGCTCACCCGCGCCCTGCCGCTGGTGCTGGTCGACCTGCCCCTGACGCTGCCGCCCATCGGCATCTGGATGTACTGGCACGCCGACCGCGATGCCGACCCCGTGCACCGCTGGATGCGCGAGAGCGTGGCCCAGGGTGCCCGCCAAGCCATGCGCCATGTGCATGACTTGGGATGAAAATTCATCATTTGATGCAAGGGTGATGGCGGCGTAGCATCCATGGGCAACGGTCGGACACCGACCTCTCACACGCCCAACAAGGAGACAGCCATGGACTTCCAGCCCAGCGAACGCGCCCAGAGCTACGCCAAGCGCGTGCGCGCCTTCATCGATGAGCGCATCGCCCCTGTCGAGGCCCAGCACTGGCAGGAGATCGGCGAGGCCCGCCATGGCGGCGACTGGACGCAGTGGAAGATCCCGTCGCGTGTCGAGGAGCTCAAGGCCCAGGCCAAGGCCGAAGGCCTGTGGAACCTGTTCCTGCCCGATGCCAAGCTCGCCCCGGGCCTGAGCGTGCTGGAGTACGCCTTCAGCGCCGAGCAGACCGGCCGCTCGATGATGGCGCCCGAGATCTTCAACTGCAACGCGCCCGATACCGGCAACATGGAGGTGCTCTGGAAGTACGGCAGCGCCGAGCAGAAGGCCCAGTGGCTGACCCCTTTGCTCAACGGCGAGATCCGCTCCGTCTTCTTCATGACCGAGCCCGACGTGGCCTCGTCCGACGCCACCAACATGGCGGCCACGGCCGTGGTCGAGGGCAACGAGATCGTGCTCAATGGCAAGAAGTGGTGGTCGTCCGGCGTGGGCGATCCGCGCTGCAAGATCGGCATCTTCATGGCCGCCACGCCCAATGCCGAGGCCGGCCGCCATGGCCAGCACTCGATGGTGCTGGTGCCGCTGGACGCGCCCGGTGTCGAGATCAAGCGCATGCTGCCGGTCTTCGGCGAGTACGACGAGCCGCACGGCCACGGCGAGGTGCACTTCACCAACGTGCGCCTGCCGCTGTCCAACGTGATCGCCGGGCCGGGCCGCGGCTTCGAGATCGCGCAAGGGCGCCTGGGCCCGGGCCGCATCCACCACTGCATGCGCTGCATCGGCGCGGCCGAGAAGTCGCTGGAGCTGGCGATTCAGCGCGGTCTCAAGCGCGTGGCCTTCGGCAAGCCCATCATCAACCTGGGTGGCAACCGCGAACGCATCGCCGAATGCCGCCTGGCCATCGACCAGGCCCGCCTGCTGACGCTGCAGGCCGCCTGGAAGATCGACAACCTGGGCGTGATGAGCGCGCTGACCGACGTCTCGGCCATCAAGGTGGTGGCGCCGTCGATGCTGCAGCAGGTGGTCGACTTCGCCATCCAGATGCACGGTGGCATGGGCGTCTCGCACGACACGCCGCTGACGGCCTTCTTCAACCAGGCCCGCTCGCTGCGCCTGGCCGACGGCCCCGACGA
This sequence comes from Burkholderiales bacterium RIFCSPHIGHO2_01_FULL_63_240, assembly GCA_001770725.1. Lineage (GTDB taxonomy): Bacteria > Pseudomonadota > Gammaproteobacteria > Burkholderiales > Burkholderiaceae_C > Aquabacterium. Next base: position 26,851 of record MERU01000005.1, on the reverse strand, counting down.
GGTCCACAAGGGCATGATCGCCCGCCTGGAGCTGATGAAGTACGGCAGCAAGTGACGCGGAAAGTGACGCACTGAGATGGGATCGCTCTACCTCGTCCGCCACGGCCAGGCCTCGTTCGGCAGCCAGAACTACGACGCGCTGTCGGCCCTGGGCCACCAGCAGGGGCACGTCGTCGGCCAGGCCTTGAAGGCCCGCGGCGTGGCGCCCGAGGTGGTGGTGGCCGGCACCATGCAGCGACACCAGGAGACGGCGCGCGCCGCGCTGTCGGCCATGGCGCTGGACGTGCCGATGCAGGTCCTCGCCGGGGTCAACGAGTTCGACCACGAGGACGTCATCGAGGTGGCCGAGCCCCGCTTTGCCGACAAGGCCTTGATGATGTCCGAGATGGCCGCCAGCGGTGACCCGCGCCGGGCGTTTCAGGCCTTCTTCCAGGACGCGGTCTCGCGCTGGGTGGCGGGTCACCACGATGCCCAGTACCAGGAGCCCTGGTCGAGTTTCAAGCTGCGCTGCGTGGGCACGCTGGGTGAATTGGTCAAGCTCACGCCGCCCAAGGGCCAGGCCGTGGTCTTCACCTCGGGCGGCTTCATCAGCGTGGTGTGCGCGCACCTGCTCGGGTTGCACGACAGCCAGGCTTTCACCATCAACTGGACGCTGGCCAACGCCGGCATCACCAAGATCAACGTGGGCCGGGACGGCCTGCACCTGCTGTCGGTCAACGAACACGGGCACCTGGAAGGCAACACGTCTTCTGCCACGTCGCTGCTGAGTTACCGCTGATCTGTGCTGCCCGCACTGACGGGCCTCTGTCGGTGTGAAAGCCTGCGTGCCTCCCGCACAATGGCCGCAGCCGCACGCCGTGTGCGGCACCAACAAGCAAGGGACACGAACATGAAGACGGCGCTGAAGGTCGTGGGCGGGCTGGTGCTCGCCCTGTTGTTGCTGGTGGCAGGCGGCGTGGCCGCCACCTGGGCCCCCGATCGGGACGTGGAGAGCCTCAAGGCCAGGTGGGCACCCGCGCCCTCGCAGTTCACCGAGATCCTGGGCATGCAGGCCCACTACCGTGACGAAGGCCCCCGTGACGACGCCGAGCCCATCGTGCTGCTGCACGGCACCTCGGCCAGCCTGCACACCTGGGACGGCTGGACGCAAGCGCTCAAGGGCCAGCGCCGCGTCATCCGCATGGACCTGCCGGGCTTCGGCCTCACGGGCCCGATGCCTGACAACAACTACCAGCTCACGCGCTACGTCGAGTTCGTCGTCGCGCTGATGGACAAGCTGGGCGTGCAAAAGGCCGTGGTGGCGGGCAACTCCTTCGGTGGCAACCTGGCCTGGAAGGTCGCCGTCGACCACCCGCAGCGCGTGAGCCGGCTGGTGCTGGTCGACGCAGCTGGCTACCCCTACGACGCGAAGTCGGTGCCCATCGGCTTCAAGATCGCGCAGATCGGCGCGCTCAAGCCGCTGATGCAGAACACCCTGCCGCGCAGCATGATCGAGTCGAGCGTGCGCAACGTGTATGGCGACCCGAACAAGGTCACGCCCGAGCTGGTCGATCGCTACTTCGAGCTGACCTTGCGTGCCGGCAACCGTGGCGCCCTGCGCGAGCGCTTCGCGCAAAGCCCCGGCGGCCAGTACGCGGCGCAGATCCCCACCATCAAGCAGCCCACGCTGATCATCTGGGGTGGGCAGGACCGCCTCATCCCGCCCGACAACGCCGACCACTTCCAGCGCGACATCGCCGGCAGCCGCATCGCCATGTTCGACGGCCTGGGCCACGTGCCGCACGAAGAAGACCCGGCGGCCACGGTGGCGGCGGTGCAGGCCTTCCTGAAGCAGTGAGCCGATTCGTTCAATGCGACACGTTTGATCACATCCAACGGAAACATTGCGCGACAAACTGCCCCTTGAACGGGTGGCGATGGGTCCGGCGCAGCGACTACAGTCGCGCCGGACTTTTCGTTTGTGCCGCCGATTCGGTGGTGCATGCCCATCCCCTCAGGAGACCCTCATGAACAAGATCACCCTGGCCGCCGCCCTGCTGGCCCTGGCCACTTCCGCTTCCGCTCAACTGACCAACAAGGCCTACATCGGTGGTGCGTTCGGCGCTTCGAACGTCGCTGTTGAGTGCGGCTTCCCGTACTCGTGCGACAACGACGACACCGGCTACAAGTTCTACGCCGGCTACAAGGTGCACCCGCAGATCGCCATCGAAGGCGGCTACATCGACTTCGGCAAGTCCAGCATCAGCGTCGGCTCCATCGGTGTTGGATCGATCGCCGTGGACGCATTCCTGGTCAACGCCGCCGGCCGCCTGCCCTTCACCCGCGAGTTGACCGGCGTCGGCCGCCTGGGTCTGGCCTTCGTGGACACGAAGGTTTCTGGCCGCACCATCTATGGCAACCGCACGGAAAGCACCACCAGCGCCTACTTCGGCCTGGGCCTGGAATACAGCTTCAACAAGAACCTGCGTGGCACCGCCGCCGCTGACTTCACGACCGGTGAAGTCGATGGCAATGAAGGCACCGTGCGCCTGCTGAGCATCGGCCTGCAATACGACTTCTGAGTCGTCAACGCCTGAGAAGGTGGTCGCCACATGAACAGGTGTGGCGGCCGCTTCTCATCCGTTTGGCTGGGCGGGGTGTCCCTGCTGTTTCAGACACGTAACGTTGTTAGATTCGCCCCCGCGGCGAATGGCGCCGTGTTTTTGATCCAGGGAGTTCCCATGAAAAAGATCGCTGTGGCGGGTCTGTTGACCGCCATGATGGCCACCGCTTCGGCCCAGGTGTACGTGGGTGGAGGCATCGGCCAGACCCACCTGAACGTTGATTGCGCCTCGAGCGTCACCTGCGACGCCACCGACACGGGCGGCAAGCTCTATGTCGGCTACAAGTTCACCCCGAACCTGGCGCTGGAAGGCACCTACTTCAACTTCGGTGAAGCAACGGCCCGCGGCCCCGGCGGCCGCGCCGCGCTCAAGACCACCGCGATCGGGCTGGGTCTGGCTGGTCGCGCAGCCCTCTCCGAGCGCGTCAGCTTCGTGGGTCGCCTGGGCTTGGCGCAGGTCAAGGCCGATGGTTCGGTGAACACCGTTTCCCTGGTCGGCTCTGACTCTGAAACGTCTGCTCAAGCCTACTTCGGCTTGGCCGTCGAGTTCGCGCTGATGAAGAGCCTCAAGGCCTTTGCCTCCGCCGACTTCAGCCAGATCGAGGTCGACGGTGATTCGGGCGCCGTCCGCCTTCTGGGCGTTGGCCTGCAGTACGACTTCTGATCGAGCGCTGCGTCAAAAAACGGCCCCTCCGGAGGGGCCGTTTTTCATGGTGCCGGCGCAGCCATCAAAGCCGCGCCGCGAGCCTGGCCGCCTGATCGATCGCCTTCTTGGCGTCGAGCTCGCCCGCCTCGAAAGCCCCGCCGATGAGGTGCACCGAACGCCCTTGTGCTTTGAGCGCATCGGCCAGCTCGCGCAGCGGCACCTGGCCCGCGCACAGCACCACGTTGTCGCAGGCGATCCAGGTCGGGTTTTCGCGCTTGTCGCCAAAGCTCACGAGCAGGCCCTCGTCGCCGATGCGCTCGTAGTTCACGCCGCCGACCATCTCCACGTCCTTCATCTTCAGCGAGGCGCGGTGGATCCAGCCCGTCGTCTTGCCCAGGCCGTCGCCCAGCTTGCCCTTCTTGCGCTGCAGCAGCACCACCTCGCGTGCGGCGGGCAGGGGCTTGGGGCCTTCGGGACGCAGGCCACCGGGTGAGGCCGACGGGTCGGTCACGCCCCACTCCTGCATCCACACCACGAGGTCGAGCGAAGGCGATTTGTGCTCTTGGTCGTGCACCAGGTACTCGGCCACGTCGAAGCCGATGCCGCCCGCGCCGATCACGGCCACCTTGCGGCCCACCGGCTTCTTGTGGCGCAGCACGTCGATGTAGCTCAGCACCTTGGGGTGGTCCTGGTCGGGTATCTTCGGGTCGCGCGGGGTCACGCCGGTGGCGACGATGACCTCGTCGAAGCCGTTCAGCGCGGCGGCGTCCACGCGCGTGTTGAGCTTGAGCTGCACGCCCGTGACCTCGATGCGCTTGCGAAAGTGCCGCAGCATCTCGTCGAACTCTTCCTTGCCGGGCACCTGGCGTGCCATGTTGAGCTGACCGCCCACCTCGCCGGCCGCGTCGAACAGCTCGACGTGGTGGCCGCGCTCGGCCAGGTGCGTGGCCGCGGTGATGCCGGCCGGGCCCGCACCGACCACGGCGATGCGCTTTTTCTGCGTCGTGGGCAGGAAGTTCAGCGTTGTCTCGTTGCAGGCGCGCGGGTTGACCAGGCAGCTCGAGAGCTGGTTCTTGAAGACGTGGTCCAGGCAGGCCTGGTTGCAGGCGATGCAGGTGTTGATCTCGTCGGCGCGGTTGGCCGCGGCCTTGGCCACGAAGTGCGAATCGGCCAGCAGGGGCCGGGCCATGGACACCATGTCGGCGTAACCGCCCGCCAGCACCATCTCGGCCGTGGCCGGTGTGTTGATGCGGTTGGACGTCACCAGCGGGATGTGGATGCCCGCGTCGGCGAAGTCCTGCTTGAGCTTGGCCGTGACCCAGGCGAAGGCCGCGCGCGGCACGCTGGTGGCGATCGTCGGCACGCGGGCCTCGTGCCAGCCGATGCCGGTGTTGATGATGGTCGCACCCGCCTGGGCGATGGCCACGCCCAACTGCCGCACCTCGTTCCAGGTGCTGCCGCCGGGCACCAGGTCGATCATCGACAGGCGGTAGATGAGGATGAAGTCGGGGCCCACGGCCTCGCGCGTGCGCCGCACGATCTCGATGGGCAGGCGCATGCGCTGGCTGTAGTCGCCACCCCAGGCGTCGGTGCGCTGGTTGGTGTGCTGGGCCAGGAACTCGTTGATGAAGTAGCCCTCCGAGCCCATGATCTCGACGCCGTCGTAGCCGGCTTCGCGGGCGCGCACGGCGCTGTCCACGAAGGCCTGGATCTGGCGCTCGACGCCCGCGGCCGAGAGCTCGAACGGCGTGAACGGCGAAATCGGCGACTTGATGCGCGAAGGCGCCACGGCGAACGGGTGGTAGGCGTAGCGGCCCGCGTGCAGGATCTGCATGGCGATCTTGCCGCCGGCCTCGTGCACGGCCCGCGTGACCACCCGGTGGCGCTTGGCCGAGGAGGCGCTGCTCATGCGCCCTGCCAGCGGCTTGACCCAGCCCGCGATGTTGGGCGAGAAGCCCCCGGTGACGATCAGGCCCACGCCACCTTCGGCCCGCTCGCGGAAGTAGGCGGCCAGCTTGCTGAGGTCGCGACCGTCCTCCAGCCCTGTGTGCATCGAGCCCATCAGCACGCGGTTCTTCAGCGTGGTGAAGCCGAGGTCGAGGGGAGCCAGGAGGTGGGGGTAGGGGGCAGGCGTGCTCATGCTCACCAGTGTCGCATCAGCCCCAGGCCCCAGGTGGTGACGGGGGTGGTGCGTTCGCGGTGTTGTTGCTGAATCTGACCGTTCAGGCTCCAGTCTGCGTGGGGGTGCAGGCGGGTCTGCAGCGACCAGCCCCATTCCTTGGGCAAACCGCCCACGTAGGCACGGCCATGGCCTTCCAGCTGCAGGCCCCAGCGCGGCGTGGCTTGCCAAAGCAGGCCGGCGGCCAGGCCCGAGCCCAGCGCCCAGGGCTGGTCGGCGCGGCGGCGGTCCCATTGCAGGTGGTTGTCGACGAAGGCATAGGGCATCAGGTCGCCCACGCCTTCGAGCAGCCAGGCCCAGCCCGGGCCGCCGCGCACCTCGGCGCCCATGCGGCGGCGTTCATCGGCCTGCCCGAACGGGTCGCGCCGCAGGTGCATGCCCACGCGCCAGGAGCGGGCGCGCAGCAAGGGCTCGTGCGGGCTCAGCGAGGTGATGTCGACCGGGGTGAAGCGCTCGAGTTGCACGTCGCCGTGGGCCGAGCGGCTCAGCACGGTCTGGAAGAACTGGATGGCGGCGCCGCGCTGGTAGCCGGCAGGCGGGTCGAGCAGGTCGTGGTAGGCCGGGCGGGCGGTGAAGGTGTACCAGTCGCGGCCCGCGCGCCGGCCTGCCATCACGTCGATGCGCGCGGTGGCGTGGCCGGTGGTCGGGTCGTCTTTCGGGGTGGGCACGGTCACGGCTTCGCCCGCCGGCAGCGTGGCGCGGGCGCGCAGCAGGGGCATGCGGCGGGCCTGTGCCTGCGTTTCGCTCCAGCCTTCGCGCACGGCGTCGTAGGCCACCAGTCGCTCGGCGGTTTCCAGCGCGAGGGCTTGTTGGGCGGGCGTCAGGTTCGCGGACTGCACGGCCTCGGGCGGCTGGGTGCCGTCGGCGATGTCACGCGCCAGCCGGGCGTTGTCCGGGCCCAGCCGGTGCGCCCTTTCACGCAGCTCGGTGCTGTTGGCGGGGCGGTAGCGCACGGCCTTGAGCATGCCGGGCGTGCGCATCACCGCGCGGATGGTGTCCACCGGGATGGCCCACCAGGTGAAGTCGCCCACCAGGTTCCAGCCGGGACGTGCGGCGTCGAGCAGGGCCAGCAGGTGGTACGAGCAGTTCTCGTCGAAGAAGTAGTAGTCAAAGCGCGTGGGACCCAGCTCCCAGGTGTGGGCCAGCAGGCGCTCGATCTCTTCGCTCTGCAGGTTGAGTTCGTACTCCCAGATGTCGCGGTTCTCCAGGTCGTTGTACTCGCGGATGCGCAGGTAATACGGCGCGTTGGTGAACTGCCCCGGGTACAGGCCCACCAGGCCCTTGAACGCGAAGGCCAGGCCTTCGTTCTGGTCGCCATTGGCGGCGTAGTTGATGGCGTACGACAGCATCGGCGAGCCGGCGCCATCGCCCTGCGCGGCATCGAGCCGCAGGAAGGTGTGGCCGTACATCGACGCCGGGCTGTTGAGGTAAGCGGACGGGAAGATCATGCTCACGCGGTCGGCGCGCAAGCCAGCGCGCCATTGCGCGAAGCGTTCGCACTGGGCCTGGGGCCAGAGGCCGGGTGCGGCGCCCAACTCCTGGCGCAACCAGCGCTCGCGGGCGATGAAGCGGCACGCGGCCGCCTGGTCGAGCGCGTGGCGGGGCGTGGGGTCGAAGAAGGCGGCGATGGTCGCGTCCAGCTCGGCCTGCGGGTCGGTGCGGCCTTGCGGTGCGAGGAAAAAGCCGGGGTCGTCGGCCAGGCTGCGCAGCTGGCGCGTCAGCGGGTGACGCTGGTAGTGCAGCAGCGCATGCCACATGGGCGTGTTGGCGAGCTGGCGGTCTCGCGCGAGCTGCTGCAGGGGTTCGGCGGGGGGGGCGGCCAGGGCCAGGGTGGGACAAGCCAGCGCAGCGGCCAGCATCAGCCGGGCCATGCGCGTCAGCAGGGCATGCAGCACGGAAGGGTGCTCCTGAAAGAAGCACACCCTGCTCCGGATGGAGTCAGGGTGTGGGTCGGATCGGATGAGTCAGTCGGCCCACGGAAAGGGCCGGGTCGTCATCAGATGACGGCGGCGTAGGCGCTCAGCTCGGGCGAAGCGGCCAGCACCGACTTCAGGTTGGCGGCGATCTGCTGATCGTTGGCGAACACGGTGGCGAAGTTGGCCTTGATGGTGGCGGCGAACAGGGCGCGGTCGGCGTCCTTGACACCCATCACGGCGGCCAGGGTGTCGAGGCTTTCACCTTGGCCAGCGGCGGCGTCACGGGCCAGGGCCACGCGGTTGCCGTCGATGTACATGGCGGTCTTCCAGGAGGACGACACGACGCCGTCCTGCGTGCAACCCGAGGTGCCGAAGGTGATGCCGAAGGTCTGGTTGCCGGAGGTGCCGTTGGTGGTGGCGGCCAGCACCTGCGGGAAGATGCCACGCTGACCTTGGAACAGCTTGGAACCCCAGCCGCAAGAGCCGACGTTGTTTTGGGCCATGGCGGAAGCAGCAGCGAGGGTGGCGAGGGCTGCGATGACGATCTTCTTCATGTGAGGAGCTCCTGGTCTGTGTTGATGATGGTGCGGACGCGCCACCAGGGGTGGTGGTCGTCTCGGACCATTCTAGGGGCGGATGCCCGGTTTTCGGTTGAGGCGTGTTCGGATGAAAAAACGCCGCTGGGCCCCCCGATCGATGTGATGCGCCCGACGAAGTGTTACCTCTTGTTCACCAGGTGCAAAAAAGCGCCCAGGGCGGGCGCTTCATGCGACGCACGGCGGGCGTGCTCAGTTTGTGTTGTCCTTGCCATAGAGGGGCGAGCGGGGACCGTACAAGAGGCCATTGGGCGTGCCGGATGACAGAAGTCGTGCGCTGGTGACGCCCGCGACGTTGTGCGACGCATCGGTCACGCTGTTCATGATCTGCTTGACGATGGCAGCCACCAGCAGGCCCGCGAGCCCGCCGCCGCTGTTGTTGTTGTTTTCGTCGCTCGAAGCACTGGCTCTGCCGCTCCAGAGGAGGGTTCCGGTCGAGAGGTCGACAAGGCGCGCTTCAGCGCTCACGACCGCGGCGCTGCTCAGCACGGTGTAGGTGCTGCCGTACCGCGTGATCTTCATGTACAGGGCTGCGTCAGCGCCGAAGATTTCCTTGAGCTTGGCAACAGGCACCTGATGCATGTCGGTGGCAACCGTCAGACCGTTCTGATGGAAGGTCTCGTTGACGAGCGTGACTGGCATGACGTAGTAGCCGCCTTCTGCCAGTGGGTAGGTGGCCTGCGCCAGCATGCTGAACGTGGCATTGACCTCCGGGCTTTCGTTGACGGGCGGCAGCACCAGGATGGATGCCGGCTTCGCCGCACGGAAGGCGGTGTAGTCGGTCTTGACCGGTGCGGCACAACCAGCGAGCAGCGCCGCGGTGGCAACCAGTGAGCACAGCGATGTGCGTTGGATGGATGGCGTGCGCATGTCAGCTCCGGTTCTTCTTCATGTTGCCGATCAGGAAGTCGATGTATTTCGTCGACTCGGGGAACAGGGCCTTTTCCTGGTTCCAGGCCGCCAGGGCTTGATCGGTGCGACCGGTGTTCAGGTAGAGCAGGCCGAGGTGGGCGTGGTAGCCCGGGGGCACCTGAGCGCCCTTGGCTGCGGCTTGCTGGATGCCTTTTTCCAGCTCGATGATCTGCTCTTCAGGCGACGACTTGCCGTCGTTCTTCAAGTGGGCGTAGACCTGGGGCTGGTAGCCATTCCAGCTGTAGAGCTGCTTGGGGCCGGCGCAGCCGGTCAGTGTGGCCAGCAGGCAAAGCGCTGCCAGCCCCCGCGTCATGGGGCGATGCATCATGGTGTGACTTCTCCGAGTGGATTACCGCGAAACAGGCTTGAATGCGCCGGCGTCGATGCCTTCACCCAGGCGGTCCACCGCCTCGCGGATGGCCAAGTCCAGCACCTTGCCATTGAGCGTCGAGTCGTAGCTGGCGGTGCCGCCGAAACCGATGATTTCGCGGTTCGAGAGCTGGTACTCGCCAGCGCCTTGCACCGAATAGATCACCTCGGAGGTCCGGATGTTGACCACGTTGAGCGTGACCTTGGCGTAGGCCACCTGCGTCTTGCCGCGGCCAAGGATGCCGAACAGCTGGTGGTCGCCCACTTCCTTGCGACCGAATTCGGTGACGTCACCGGTGACGACGAAGTCGGCGCCCTTGAGCTGCTGGGTGGTGCCCTGGATGCTGGCCTCCTGCTTGATCTCGGCCATGTTGTCGCGGTCGAGCACGTTGAAGCGATTGGTCTGCTGCAGGTGCCCGATCAGGATGGTCTTGGCCTGGCTGCCCAGGCGATCGACGCCATCAGAGAACACGCCACGCAGGTAGCTGGAGCGGTTGTCGAACTTGCCAACGGCGATGGGCGCGCGAGCGCCGACATAGGTGCGTGTGGCGGCCTTGGTTTTCTGCACGGCCAGAGCCTGCGAGGACTCGGTGGCGCAGCCCGTGACGAACAAGGGGGCAGCGATGGCAACGCTGAGCGCAGCCAGGCGGAACGAGGACTTCATGTTGTCTCCCTGGGTTGAACAGCCCCGTCTGAGCGGGGGCATGCGCATGAGACTGTAACTGAACGTTGCTTGCATGGGCACGTCAGTGGGTTGGCAGTCGTGAATGACGGCACCCTGCAGAGTGCTGTTGCGCGTTGCCTTCAGCCGTTTGACCATGGCGATCAGGCCTGCGCCTTCTTCAGGCGTCAGGCGGTCAGCAGCGGCTCGGTGTAACCCGAGGGCGGTTGAAGACCTGGGCGGTTTGCACGGGGCCTCACAGGTGTTGATGCCTTTGAAGTCAAGCAGGAAGCGCGCCCACGAAATTGGAGTTAACCAATTAAAAAGCGCTCCCCAGGGGAGCGCTTTTCTTTGAACAACGTACCGGTCAGGAGTTGTTGCAGCGCGGATCCACAACGAAACTCGTCTGGTCAAACTGTTGCCATGCACCAGTCGCAGCACCGTCGATCAGCAGAACGGAAACGATGCCGAAATCGATCAACACCCCCAGCAGTGTGATGGCGTCGAACGACTTGGAGGCAGGGACCGTTGTGTCAGTGCATCCGGCCTTGCGAGCCGTGATCATGTAGTTGTTCTTTTTTTGGAAGGTGGTGACGCCATTGTCTTTGCCGACGTAGGCTTCATTCACATAAAGCTCGGCCCCAGGAATGTTGCTCCGAACGGCAACCTGTTGAGTCGTTCCATGAAACATCGCTGCGCACCCAGACATCGAAGTCACGAGAATGGCTGCGGAGGTAAGGGTGGCAATGAGCCTGATTTTGCGGGACATGGGTTCCTCTGAAAGCAATTGTTTTTGAAGTACGCTCGGTTACGTAACTGTCGCAACGGACGTTAACACGGGCTTAATGTCCGTTTACACCCAGACTTCAGGGGTGTAGTCCTCACGCGTCATTTCGCGAAAGCATTCTTCCAACGCATGCAAAACGGCGCCAAAAAGGCGCCGTTTTGCCGGATCACGACCCGTTCGGAGGGTTGGAAGCAGAAGGCTGAATCAGCCCTGCGCCTTCTTCTTCAGACGCCAGGCGTGCAGCAGCGGCTCGGTGTAGCCGCTGGGCTGTTCCTTGCCCTTGAACACCAGGTCCAGCGCGGCCTGGAAGGCGGCGCCGTTGGGGTTGGCCACCAGGCTTTCGTAGGCGGCGTCGCCGGCGTTCTGGCCGTCCACCACGGCGGCCATGCGCTTGAAGCTGTCACGCACCTGCGCTTCGGTGATCACGCCGTGGTGCAGCCAGTTGGCCACGTGCTGGCTGGAGATGCGCAGCGTGGCGCGGTCTTCCATCAGGCCCACGTTGTGGATGTCGGGCACCTTCGAGCAACCCACGCCCTGGTCGATCCAGCGCACGACGTAACCCAGGATGCCCTGGATGTTGTTGTCCAGCTCTTGCTGCTTCTCGGCGTCGGACCAGTTGGCCTGGGCCACCACGGGGATGGTCAGCAGCTTGTCGAGCAGCGATTGCGGGTCTTCGCCGGTCTTCTCGATGTCTTGCTGGATGGCGGCGACGCTGACCTGGTGGTAGTGCGTGGCGTGCAGCGTGGCGGCGGTGGGCGAAGGCGTCCAGGCGGTGTTGGCACCGGCCTTGGGGTGGGCGATCTTCTGCTCGAGCATGCCGGCCATCAGGTCGGGCATGGCCCACATGCCCTTGCCGATCTGGGCGCGGCCGCGCAGGCCCATCTGCAGGCCGATCAGCACGTTGCGGCGCTCGTAGGCGGCGATCCAGGCGCTGTTCTTGATGTCGCCCTTGCGCATCATCGGGCCGGCCAGCATGGCGGTGTGCATCTCGTCGCCGGTGCGGTCCAGGAAGCCGGTGTTGATGAAGGCCACGCGGCTCGAAGCGGCGGCGATACAGGCCTTGAGGTTCACCGAGGTGCGGCGCTCTTCGTCCATGATGCCCAGCTTGACGGTGCTGTCGGCCAGGCCCAGCAGCTTCTCGACGCGCGAGAACAGCTCGGCGGCAAACGCGACTTCAGCGGGGCCGTGCATCTTGGGCTTGACGATGTAGACCGAGCCGGTGCGCGAGTTGCGGATGGCTTTGCCATCGAGCTGACCGCGGCCTTGCAGGTCGTGCAGGGCGATGGTCGTGGTGATGACCGCGTCCATGATGCCTTCGGGGATCTCTTTGCCGTCAGCGCCCCAGAGGATGGCCGGGTTGGTCATCAGGTGACCCACGTTGCGCACGAACATGAGCGAGCGGCCGTGCAGCTTGACTTCGCCGCCGTTGGGGGCGGTGTACACGCGGTCGCCATTGAGCTTGCGGGTGAAGGTCTTGCCGCCCTTGGCGACTTCTTCGGTCAGCGTGCCCAGCTGGATGCCCAGCCAGTTGCTGTAGCCCAGCACCTTGTCTTCGGCGTCCACGGCGGCGACCGAGTCTTCCAGGTCCAGGATGGTGGAGACGGCCGATTCCAGCACCAGGTCCGAGACACCGGCCGGGTCGGTCTGGCCGATCGGGGTGCTGCGGTTGATCTGGATGTCGACGTGCATGCCGTTGTTGACCAGCAGCACGCTCGAAGGCGAGGCGGCGTCACCCTGGAAGCCGACCAGTTGATCGGGGTTCTGCAGGCCGGTGGTCTTGCCACCGTTGAGCGCCACGACCAGCTTGCCGCCAGCGATGCTGTAGCCGGTGGCTTCCTTGTGCGAAGCGCCTTCCAGCGGAGCGGCCTTGTCCAGGAAGTTGCGGGCCCAGGCGATCACCTTGGCGCCGCGCACCGGGTTGTAGCCCTTGCCCTTGTCGGCGCCGCCTTCTTCGGAGATGGCGTCGGTGCCGTACAGGGCGTCGTACAGGCTGCCCCAGCGGGCGTTGGCGGCGTTGAGCGCGTAGCGTGCGTTCAGGATGGGCACGACCAGCTGCGGGCCGGCTTGCAGGGCCAGCTCGGCGTCGACGTTGGCGGTGGTGGCCTTGACGTCCCCCGGCACGGGCACCAGGTAGCCGATCTTTTCCAGGTGGGCCTTGTAGGCGGCCATGTCCGAGATCGGGCCGGGGTTGGCGGCGTGCCACTGGTCCATCTCGGTCTGGATGCGGTCGCGCTCGGCCAGCAGGGCGGCGTTCTTGGGGGCCAGCTCGTTGACGATGGCGTCAAAGCCAGCCCAGAACTTGGCGCTGTCGATGCCGGTGCCGGGCAGGACCTTGTCTTCGACGAAGCGGAAGAGCTCGGTGGCCACTTGCAGGCCGTGAACTTGGGTGCGTGCGGTCATGGAGAACCTCTTGAAAAGGGTCAGGGGAATCTGGTGGAGGCGGGGGCGGGCCATCGGGCAACTGCCGCAGGGGTGACGCGGCAGGCGGACCACGCCTCTTTTGGAACGGGGCAGTTTATTCCATACCGATCAGTTCATTACCAGCTCAAAAAGTCATTGATTCATGACTTTTAAGTAAAAATCGAGGCCGCCCCCTCGGATCTTCCCGGGCGCCGCCCCCATTGTGTTTTGCCGGGCGCCTCTTCAACATGGCCCGTTCGGACGCACGGCGCCAAAACCAGGACATCCCCAGGACCAACCGGGCAGAGCATGGACCGACTCAAGCAGCTGGAATCCTTCGTCGCCGTCGCCACCAAGGGCAGCCTCACCGCCGCGGCGGGGGCCGAGGGGGTGGCGCCCGCCGTCATCGGCCGCCGCATCGACGCGCTGGAAGAGCGCCTGGGCGTCAAATTGCTGTTGCGCACCACCCGGCGCATCAGCCTGACCCACGAGGGCTCGGCTTTCCTGGAAGACGCGCAACGCATCCTGGGCGACCTGGCGAACGCCGAATCCGAGGTCAGTGCCGGTGGGCTGCAGGCGCGTGGGCACCTGCGCATCACCGCGCCAGCGGGGTTCGGGCGGCGGCACGTGGCGCCCCTGGTGCCTCGCTTCGTGGCCGATCACCCGGGCCTGACCGTCTCGCTCGACCTGTCAGACCGGCTGGTCGACCTGGTGCACGAGGGCTTCGACTGCGCCGTGCGCGTGGGCGAGATGCCCGACTCCAGCCTGGTCAGCGTGCGCCTGGCCGACAACCGCCGCCTGTGCGTGGCCAGCCCGGCCTACCTGGCCGCGCGTGGCCGCCCGCAGCACCCTTCTGACATCGCCCGCCACGAGTGCCTGACGCTGAGCTCCGAGGCCAGCCAGACGCGCGGCTGGGCTTTCACCGTCGAGGGCCAACTCACGCACGTGCGGCCCACCTCGCGCTTTGACTGCTCGGACGGGCAGGTGCTGCACGCCTGGTGCCTGGCCGGCCTGGGCCTGGCCTGGCGCTCGTGGTGGGAGGTCGAGGCCGACGTGCGCACCGGCCAGTTGGTGACGGTGCTCGACGAGTTCGCCGCGCCGCCCACCGGCATCTACGCGGTGTTTGCGCAGCGCAAGCACCGGCCGCTGCGGCTGAGCCTGTGGGTCGACTTCCTGCAGGCCACCTACCGCGAGCCCGGCTACTGGAAGCAGGCCGTCGCGCTGGCCGCCTGATCGGGCATGATCGCGGCCATGACCGAAGCCCTGCTCGCCTACGCCCACTTTGTCGCCATCCTGATGCTGGTGGTGTTCGTCACCAGCGAGGCCGCGCTGTGCCGGCCGGAATGGATGAACGCCGCCATCGTGCGCCGCCTCGCGCGCGTGGACCTCATCTACCTAGTGGCGGCCATCGCCGTGTTGGCCACGGGCCTGGCGCGCACTTACTGGGGGGGCAAAGGTTTCGGCTGGTATTGGGGCCAGCCTTTGCTGCACGCCAAGGTGACGCTGTTCGCGCTGATCGGGCTGATGTCGCTCAAGCCCACCTTCGCCTTCATCCGCTGGAAGCGCCAGCTCGAAGCCACTGGGGCCTTGCCCGACGAGGCCGAGGTTCGCGGCATCCGCCGCTGGATCATGGCCCAGGCTCACCTGCTGCTGTTGCTGCCGCTGCTGGGGGCGTTCCTGGCTCGGGGCATCTGGGTGCGCTGAGCGCGCGCCACCTCGAACTTCATCGGCCATGAAAAAAGCCCGGCTCGGGGCCGGGCTTCGGTGCCAGGGGCGTGACGTGGCTGTCAGCCTGCCACCGCTTCCTTCTCGCATTTCTTCATGAAGCTGTTCTTGGCAGCGCCTGCCAGCGGCTTGCCGTTCTTGTCCAGCGCCTTGGCCGAGCAGGCCGCGCCGGTGGTTTCCTTGACGCACTTCTTGACGAAGCTGCTCTTGGCCGCACCGGCCAGGGCCTTGCCGTTCTTGTCCACGGCCTTGGCCTCGCACTCGGGGTTGGCATGGGCCAGGCCGGCCATCAAGGCCAGGGAGAGGGTGGCGATCAGTGCACGCATGTCTTCACTCCATCGAAAGGTGTCTGTTGTGGGTGGATCAGGTGTCTTGAGGCACCTGACCCATTGTGAACGCCCCACCCCCTGCTGTCGATGACAGCGCGCCACACGGCGAGCCCGTGCGGCCGCTCAGAGGATCCGCCGCGGGTGCGCCAGCGCTTCGTGCGCCGCGTGCAGCCGCCGCACCAGCACCCGGATGAAGGACTCGTCGAACAGGTGACGGCTGGCCGGGCTCAGCGACTGCATGGCCTCCGGCGTGAACGAGATGGTGGTGGCCGGCTCGGTCACCACCACATCGGTGCTGTGCTTGCGCAACTCGGGGCTGGGCGCCAGGTAGGCCATCTCGCCCACCGAGGTGCCCGCGCCCAGCAGCGCCACGCGCTTGTTGTTGCGGTAGACCTCCACGCTGCCCTGCGCGATGATGTGAAAGCTCTTGCCCTCTTCGCCGCGCCGGTACAGCGCATGGCCGAACGGAAAGCGCTGCCACTTCGCGCGGTGCACCACCTCCCACAACTCGACGTCGCCGAAGTTCGAGAAGAAGTCCAGCGAGCGCAGCAGGTTGAAGCGCTCCGAGTCCAGCACGCCCTGCACGTGGCCGCGCGGCACCTGGTGCTCCGACACCAGGCTCGAGATCGCCTGCGCGAACTCGTCCCAGTTGGCGTAGCGGTCCTGTGGCGACTTGGCCAGCGCGCGCAGCACCACCTGGTCCACGGCCGGGTGCACGCCAGCGCGCAGGGTCGACAGCGGGGTGGGCTCCTGGTTGTAGATCAGGTTCATCAGCGCCGGTTGCGAAGGCGCGTCGAAGGGCGGGCGGCCCGCGATGAGGTGGTACAGCACCGCGCCCAGGGCGTACATGTCGGCCCGGGCGTCGAGCGCGTGCCCGTCGAGCTGCTCGGGTGCCATGTAGGCCAGCGAGCCCACCTGGTGCACCTGGGTGGAGTCGGCCGTCATGTTGAGCACGCTGCCGAAGTCGGAGATCTTGACGTCGGTGACCAGGCCCTGGGCGTTGGTCAGCGCCAGGATGTTGGCAGGCTTGACGTCGCGGTGGATCAGGCCCTGGCGGTACACGTAGCCCAGGGCCATCGCGCATTTGAAGCCGATTTCCACGATCAGCTCCAGCGGCAGCAGGCTGTCGGGGCGGCAGAAGCTGCGCAGCGTCGTCCCGGGCACGTACTCCATCACCACGTAGGGTGACGTCGGGTCGGGGACGGCGTCGAAGATCTGAACGACGTTGGGGTGCTGCAGGCGCCCGACCAGGGCGGCCTCGGCGGCGAAAAAGCGCGCATAGACCGGGCCGTCGACCACGTCACCCAAGGCGGATGAACGCACGCGTTTGATGGCGACGTCGCGGTCGTGGAAGTCGTCCCGGCACAGGAAGACCTCGCTGGTGGCGCCTTCGCCCAGCCGTTTGATCACCCGGTACTTGCCGACCGTGCCGGCAGCCAGGTCGATGTCGATGCCTGTCATGGTCTAGTGTTCAGTCTTGGAGGCATCTTGTCACGTTCGGGTCGGCTTGCGTCAGCCAAAAAGCCTGCTGCCGACTGTGCAATTCTTCTCGCTTGAGCTGGCTCAGGCCCGCCGGCCGCGGGTTCTGGCGCCGCCTCGTAGAATCGCGCCCATGATCCAAGCCAAGCGTGACCTCCTTTCGGCCCTGGGCCAGGCCTTGTCCCAGGTCCAGGCGCAGGTGGCCCCCGATGCCGCCCCCCTGGCCGCCCCCGTTTTCGAAGCGCCCAAGCAGGCCGCCCACGGCGACCTCGCCGTCACGGCCGCCATGCAACTGGCCAAGCCCCTCAAGAAGAACCCCCGCGAGCTGGCGACCGCCCTGGTCGCGGCCCTCGAAGCCCAGCCCGCCGTGCAGCAATGGGTGCAACTGCCCATCGAAATCGCCGGCCCTGGCTTCATCAACCTGCGCCTCAAGCCCGAGGCCAAGCAGAGCATCGTCACCGACGTGCTCAGCGGCGGCGACCAGTTCGGCTGGCAGCCCGCCAACGGCAAGAAGGTGCTGGTGGAGTTCGTTTCGGCCAACCCCACCGGTCCGCTGCACGTCGGCCACGGCCGCCAGGGCGCCCTGGGCGACGCGCTGTGCAACCTGTTCGAGACGCAAGGCCAGCAGGTCACCCGCGAGTTCTATTACAACGACGCCGGCGTGCAGATCGCCACGCTGGCGAGCTCCACCCAGGCGCGCCTGAAGGGCCTCAAGCCCGGTGACGCCGACTGGCCCGAATCGGCCTACAACGGCGACTACATCGCTGACATCGCCGCCGACTTCCTGGCCAAAAAGACGGTCAAGGCCGACGACCGCGAGTTCACCGCCTCGGGCGACGTGAACGACCTCGACGGCATCCGCCAGTTCGCCGTGGCCTACCTGCGCCACGAACAAGACCTGGACCTCAAGGCCTTCGGCGTCCGCTTCGACAACTACTACCTCGAGTCCAGCCTCTACACCTCGGGCCGGGTCGAGGCCGCGGTGCAAAAGCTCAAGGACGCCGGCAAGACCTTCGAAGAAGGCGGCGCCCTGTGGCTGCGCAGCACCGACTACGGTGACGACAAGGACCGCGTCATGCGCAAGTCCGACGGCGGCTACACCTACTTCGTGCCCGACGTGGCCTACCACATCGCCAAGTGGGAGCGCGGCTTCGAGCAGTGCGTCAACATCCAGGGCTCCGACCACCACGGCACCATCGCCCGCGTGCGCGCCGGCCTGCAGGCCGCTGGCGTCGGCATCCCCCAGGGCTGGCCCGACTACGTGCTGCACAAGATGGTCACCGTGATGAAGAACGGCGAGGAGGTCAAGATCTCCAAGCGCGCCGGCAGCTACGTCACCCTGCGCGACCTCATCGAGTGGACCAGCAAGGACGCCGTCCGCTTCTTCCTGATCAGCCGCAAGGCCGACACCGAGTTCGTCTTCGACGTCGACCTGGCGCTCAAGCAGAACGACGAGAACCCCGTGTTCTACGTGCAGTACGCGCACGCCCGCATCCATTCGGTGCGCGCGCAATATGCGGACAAGGGTGGCGACCTGGCCGTCATCGGCGCCGCCCAGCTCTCGCTGCTGACCGCCCCGACCGAGCTGGCGCTCATGACCCGGCTCGCCGAGTACCCCGACATGCTGCGCAACGCCGCCGTGGGCCTGGCCCCGCACGACGTCGCCTTCTACCTGCGTGACCTGGCTGGTGCCTTCCACAGCTATTACGCTGCGGAACGATTCCTGGTGGATGATGTCGAACTCGGACGCGCCCGCGTGGCGCTGCTGACGGCCACCGCCCAGGTGCTGCGCAGCGGCCTGGCCCTCCTCGGCGTGAGCGCACCCGAAAAGATGTGAAAAACACCAAGGACTTGACCTGATGAAATCCCAACGCGGCGGCTTCTTCCTGGGCGTCATCGTCGGCATGCTGATCGGGCTGGCCATCGCCCTGGGCGTGGCCCTCTACATCACCAAGGTGCCCCTGCCCTTCATCGACAAGGTGCCCCAGCGCACCGCCGAGCAGGACGCGGCCGAGGCCGAGAAGAACAAGAACTGGGACCCCAACGGCCCGCTGTACGGCAAGAACCCGGCCAAGCCCAGGCCCGTTCAGGTCGAGCCCGCGGCGTCCGCGGCTTCGGCAGGTGGCGAGGCCCCGGCGGTGGAAGTGCCTGTTGCCACGCCTCCTGTCACGGCGCCGGCCGCCTCGGCCGCTCCCGCCGCTTCGGGTGCCGCACCGTCTGCCAAGGCGTCGGCCGCGGCGCCAGCGCGCAACCCGGCTGCCATCCTCTCGGGTGAGTCGGTGTCCACCGGGGCGTCGTCCGACGCGTTGAGTTACCAGGTGCAGGCCGGTGCCTACGCAAGCCAGGCCGAAGCCGAGCAGCAAAAAGCCAAGCTGGCCATGCTGGGTCTGGAAGCCCGCGTGGCCGAGCGCGAAGTCAATGGCCGCACCATGTACCGCGTGCGCCTGGGGCCTTATGCGGCAAAAGACCAGGCCGACGAGGTCCGCGTCAGGCTGCAAGGCGCCGGCATCGACTCCGCCCTCGTGCGCATCCAGAAGTGATCGATTTTTCCGAAAGGACTGCCCTGATGAACCGCCGCGAATTTTCGATGCAAGCCGCTTCGGCCCTGGGCCTGGGCCTGGCTGGCGCCCCGCTCGTTGCCTCGGCCCAGGGTGGGCCGATCGAGGGGCAGAACTACACGCGCCTGGCCCAGGCCGCGCCCGTGTCGGCCCCGGCGGGCAAGGTCGAGGTCGTCGAGTTCTTCTGGTACGGCTGCCCCCACTGCTATCACTTCGAGCCCTCGCTGGCCGCCTGGGTGGCGCGCTTGCCGGCTCATGTGGCCTTCCGTCGCGTGCCCTGGGCTTACCGTGAGAATCCGTTTGGCGTGCACCAGCGGCTGTTTTACGCACTCGAAGCCATGGGCCTGGTCGGCTCCTTGCACGAGAAGGTGTTCAATGCCATGCACCAGCCCGGTGGTGCGCTGCAGGGGGGCTCGGCCAACCTGGACCAGATCGGGGCGTTCCTGGCCACGCAAGGCGTGGACAAGGACAAGTTCCGCTCGGTCTACGACTCGTTCGCGGTGCAGACCAAGGTCCGCCAGGCCCGCTCGCTGGCCGAGGCTTACCGCATCGATGGCGTGCCATCCTTGGGCATCGGCGGCCAGTTCACCACCTCGGTGTCCCTCAACGGCAACGCCTCGCGCACCCTGGCGACGGTCGATTTCCTGGTCGAGCGCCTGCGCAAAGTCTGACCGGGGCCGGTGGCCGCGCCCCGTGAGGGGCGTGCGCCCGAGTTTCCTGTGACCAAATGCCCCGGCATGGCGCTGTGCGTTGTGCGAAACAGGGGCTTGGGCGCGACGCCATGCGCTAGAATCAAGCAAAATTCATGCCGAAGGCGTCACACATGCTCACATCCGCTCCCGTCACCGCGCTCGCGCGCCCGCTCGCTCGTGGCCTGGCCGCGTCGCTGCTGGCCGCCACGATGGTGTCCGGCCCGGTGGCCTGGGCCGAGAAGGCCGACCGCACGCAGCCCCTGCATTTTGCGGCGGACAATGCGCGCGTCGAAGAAGGCCAGCGCCTGAACGTGCTCACCGGCAACGTCGACATCACCAAGGGCACGATGGCCATCCGCGCCGATCGCGTCGAAATCAGACAAAACCCCGACGGCACGCAATCGGCCACCGCCACAGGTGGGCAGGGCGGGCGCAGCTACTTCAAGCAAAAGCGCGATGGCGTCGACGAGTTGATCGAAGGCGAAGCCGAGAAGATCTTCTACGACGGTCGCGACGACACCGTGCACTTCACCGGCCGCGCCGTCATGCGCCGCATCGTGGGTGGCGCGGCTTCCGACGAAGTCAACGGCCAGGCCATCCGCTACGACAACAAGACGGGCGTCTACCAAGTGATGGGCGGCAGCCCCGTGGGCGGCACGTCTTCCGGTCGGGTGCGCGGCGTGATCTCGCCGCGTGGCGGTGCGGCCCCGGCGCCCGCTGAGCAACCAGGTGGCCGCTGACATGACGCCTCCTGCATCCGCCCCGGGGGCGGCCCACCCTGGCAGCCGCCTGCAGGCCCAGAGCCTCAAAAAACGCTATGGCGCACGCACCGTCGTGCAGGACGTGCACGTGGCCGTCTCGGCCGGCGAGGTGGTCGGGCTGCTCGGCCCCAACGGCGCAGGCAAGACCACCAGCTTCTACATGATCGTGGGCCTGGTGCGCGCTGACGCAGGCGCCATCGAGATCGACGGCCAGCGCATCGAGCGCCTGCCGATGCACGAGCGCTCGCGCATGGGCCTGAGCTACCTGCCGCAAGAGGCCTCCATCTTTCGCCAGCTCAACGTCGAGGACAACATCCGCGCCGTGCTGGAGTTGCAGCTCGACGAGCACGGCAAGCGCCTCAAGGGTGCCGTCATCGAGCAACGCCTGACCGCACTGCTCAAGGACCTCAGCATCGAGAAGCTGCGCACCAGCCCGTCGATGGCGCTCTCCGGTGGCGAGCGCCGCCGCGTCGAGATCGCCCGCGCCCTGGCCACGCAGCCTCGCTTCATCCTGCTTGACGAGCCCTTCGCCGGGGTCGACCCGATCGCGGTCATCGAGATCCAGCGCATCATCAGCTTCCTCAAGGCCCGCGGCATCGGTGTGCTCATCACCGATCACAACGTGCGCGAGACGCTGGGCATCTGCGACCGCGCCTACATCATCAGCGAGGGCCGGGTGCTGGCCGAAGGTCGCCCGTCCGAGATCATCGAGAACGCCGACGTCCGCAAGGTCTACCTCGGCGAGCACTTCCGCATGTGAGGCGCCGGAGCAGTCCATGAAACCCTCACTGCAGTTCCGGCTCTCGCAGCACATGGCGCTCACGCCGCAGCTGCAGCAGTCCATCCGCCTGTTGCAGCTGTCGACGCTGGAGCTCAACCAGGAAATCGAGCAGATGCTCGAGCAGAACCCCTTCCTGGAGCCGGAAGACGACCTGCCTGCGCTCGACCTCGCTGCCGCGGCCGAATACGAACGCCAGCGCAACGACCGCCAGAACACCGAAGAGGTCGCCTCTTCTGCATCCGAGTCCACCACTTCAGACGGTGACACGGGTGGCATCGACACCGCCGAGCTGGGCACCACCGAGCGCGACGACTGGGAAAACGGCACCGAGCGCGACGATTTCGACGGCATCAGCGAAGCGCCTTCGCGCAACAACGACGCCGACGACGACTTCGACCCGATGTCGCGCAACACCGCCGGCATCAGCCTGCAGGACCACCTCAAGCAGCAGCTGCTGGGCATGCGCCTGGGTGCCGAAGACATGGCCGCCGTCGAGGTGCTGATCGAGTCGCTCAACGAAGACGGCTACCTGGCCGACCCGCTCGAAGAGATCGCCGACAGCCTGCTGCCCGAAGAGGCCGACGAAGACACGCGAGACGAGGTCCTCTCGCGCCTGAAGTGCGCGCTGGGCTGGCTGCAGCACATGGAGCCCGTGGGCGTGGGCGCGGCCAACCTCAACGAGTGCCTGGTGCTGCAGTTGCGCACGCAGCCCCAGGGCCGCATCCGCGACGTCGCCATCGACATCTGCCTGCACCACCTCGAGTTGCTGGCCCGCCGCGACACCAAGAAGCTCATGGCCGCCACCGGCGCCAGCGAAGGCGAGGTCAAGCAGGCGCAGGGCGTGATCGTGCAGCTCGAGCCCAAGCCGGGCCGCGCCTTCACGCGCGCCGAGGCCAACATCATCATCCCCGACGTCATCATCCAGAAGTCGGGCCGGGGCTGGAAGGTCGTGCTCAACCCCGACGTGATGCCCAAGCTGCGCATCAACGATCTTTACGCCCAGGCACTGCGCGCATCGCGCTCGCCGCGTGGCACCGCAGCCAGCGAAAGCCACACCGCGCTGAGCTCGCGCCTGCAGGAGGCGCGCTGGTTCGTCAAGAACATCCAGCAGCGCTTTGACACCATCCTGCGTGTCTCCCAAGCCATCGTCGACCGCCAGAAGAACTTCTTCACCCATGGCGAGATCGCGATGAAGCCGCTGGTGCTGCGCGAGATCGCTGACGAGCTCGGCCTGCACGAGTCCACGATCTCTCGCGTGACCACGGCCAAGTACATGAACACGCCCTTCGGCACCTTCGAGCTGAAGTACTTCTTCGGCTCGTCGCTGAACACCGAGGCGGGCGGCAATGCATCGAGCACCGCCGTGCGCGCGCTCATCAAGCAGCTGGTCACCGCCGAAGACGCCAAGAAGCCGTTGTCCGACAGCCAGCTCGCCAGCATGCTCGAAGAGCAGGGCATCCAGGTGGCGCGCCGCACCGTGGCCAAGTACCGCGAAGCCCTCAAGATCGCGCCGGCCAACCTGCGCAAGGCGCTCTGACGCCCTGAACCGGCGCGCCGACCGGTCTCGGCGCCTCATCGATCATGGCCCTCAACAGCCCTTCCGTCACCGTCACCCAGATCCTCGCCGTCCTGCCCTGGCAGGACTGGGCCGCGCTAGCCCTGTTCATTTTCGGCTGGGTCGGTTATGCGCAGTTCGCCAGTTGGCGGGCCAAGCGAGAGCGCACGCTGCTGGCCAGCACCAACCACTTCCGCAAGGTGTGGATGAAGCAGGTCACCTACCGCGACCAGCGCATCGTCGACGCCGCCGTCACGCAGAACCTGGCCAGCAGCCCCAGCTTCTGGGCATCGACCACCATCCTGGTGCTCGGCGGCCTGCTGGCCGTGCTGGGCACGTCGGAGAAGGCCACCGAACTGGTCAAGGACCTGCCCTTCGCCGCCACCACCACCATGCTGGTCTTCGACATCAAGATCGTCGTGATGCTGTGCGTCTTCGTCTACGCCTTCTTCCGCTTCACCTGGTCGATGCGGGTGTACTCCTTCGGCGCCATCCTCGTCGGTGCGGCGCCCAACGTCGAGGTCTTCGACTCCGGTGAAGCCGACCGCGAGGCCTTCGCCGAGCGCGCCGGCAAGCTCATGGGCATGGCGGCCGAAAGCTTCGCCGATGGCCTGCGCGCTTACTACATGTCCTTTGCCGTGATCGGCTGGTTCATTTCCCCGACGGCGTTCGCCCTCGCCACCCTTGCGGTGCTGTGGGTGCTGTATCGTCGCGAATTCCGATCCGACGTGCTGGCCGTCCTGCGCGCCTGACCTCCCGTCACCCGCCTCGCTGCCACCGCTCGCTCCCGCCATGCCGATCAAACCGATCCGTCGCCCCCGTGTTTCCGCCGCCACCGGCCGCCCTTCTGATGAAGCCGGTGCGCTTGCGCGTGTCGACCATGGCGAGCGGCGGGATGCGCATTCGCCGCGCCCCTCAGGCCCTGGCCGATCGCCGTCATCGCAGCCCCATCGCGGCGGCCCCGCTGACCGCCCCCGCGCACCCACGCGCTCGACCGGCCCGCGCCCTCAACCTGCCGGCCCTGTCCTCGCCGCCGACCGCCCCGCCGCGCTCTACCTGAGCTGCCCCGCCGGCGTCGAAGAGCTGCTGCTCGAAGAAGCCCGCCGCATCCTCGGCCCTGCGCCCTGGATCGAAGCCTCGCGCGGCGGCATCGAGGTCCAGCCCGCGTCCAACCTGCGCACGCCCGCCGAGCGCATGGCCGCCCTCATCGACAGCGCCATGCGCTTGAACCTGGAAAGCCGGCTGGCCCAGCGCGTTCTCTGGCGCGTCGCCACCCGTGTCTACCGCCACGAAGACGACATCTATGCCCTGGGCCGCACCGTCAACTGGTCGGACTGGATCACGCCGCAGCAGACCCTGCGCGTCGACGTCACCTCGCGCCGCAGCCACCTGCGCAGCCTGAACTTCGCCGGCCTGCGCATCAAGGACGCCGTCTGCGACGACCTGCGCGAACGCGCGGGTGAGCGCCCCAGCGTCGACACCCGCCACCCCGACCTCGGGCTGGTCCTCTACCTCGACGACATGGACGCCATCCTCTACGTCGACACCTCTGGCGAGGCCCTCTTCAAGCGCGGCTGGCGCGAAGACACCGGTGAAGCCCCGCTGAAGGAAACGCTGGCCGCCGCCATGCTCGCCGCCGCCGGCTGGCAAGGCCGCCCCGAAGACGGCCCGCTGCTCGACCCCTGCTGCGGCGCCGGCACCATCCCCATCGAGGCCGCGCAGATCACCTGCGACATCGCCCCGGGCCTGCAGCGCCGCTTTGCCTTCGAAAAGCTGCTGCCCTTCCGCCCGCACCTGGCCGCCTGGCAGCAGCTCAAGCAAGCTGCGCGCGCCCGCCAGCGTCCGCCACAAGTGGCCATCTACGCTGGCGACGTCGCCTTCCGCATGACCGACTTCGCCACCCGCAACGCCGAGCGTGCGGGCGTGAGCCACGCCATCGAGTTCAAGACCGCCGACGCCCTGCAGCGCCCCGTGCCCTGTGAGCGGGGCGTGCTGATGTTCAACCCGCCCTACGGCGAGCGCATCGACACCAAGGGTTCGGCCCGCAACGCCTATGGCCAGCGCGCCGAGCAACACGGCGACCGCTACGCCGCCGACATCGACGAGCCAGACGACAGGGCCCGCCCCGGTGTGCGCGTGGCCCGCGAGAACTTCCAGGAAGACGAGGCCGCAGCCACCTTCTTCCAGCGCCTGTCTTCGCACTGGAAGAAGAACTACACCGGCTGGACCGCCTGGATCCTCAGCCCCGACATGAAGCTGCCCGGCGCCATGCGCCTGAAGGAAAGCCGCCGCGTCGTCATGTTCAACGGCCCCATCGAATGCCGACTCTTTCGCTTCGACCTCGTGGCCGGCAGCAACAAGCCCAGGGCTGCGTCCCCGGATCGACCCGCTGACCCGGCCGCGACGCCCGAAGCTTGAGCGACGCGCGCTCGCCTTGCGCGCGCCGCCCGATCAGGCCTCCATGGCCGCCGCGATCACGCTGAGCACCGCCAGCGGCGCCGTGTCCGCGCGCAACACGCGCCGTCCCAGGCTCACCGCCTGCCATCCCCCAGACAGCGCCAGGTCTTCCTCCTCTGGTGTCAGGCCGCCCTCCGGCCCGCTGAAGAAGCACCAATTCGCTCGTCCGGTTCCCATCGATCCCGCCATGGCAAGCTCGGGGCGCTTCACCTGATCGGCCAGGAGTCCATCGAGCCACCGTCCTACTGGCACGGCGTCCCGCAAGCTCAGCACGCCGCGCGCCTGCCAGCCACCGCTCGCCGCCTCGTTGACCGCCGTCCCTTCGACGCCTGATCCACCGGATGCCGGCTGTGTTGCTGGCGCCGCCAAAGTCATCCCCGTCGGCTGCCCAGTTCCTTCTTGCCCCATTTGCGCTGCCTGCTGCAGCCAGCCCACCGACGACACCACCGGCAGCACCTGCGGCACCACGGCACGACCGCATTGTTCGCTCGCCGCCACCGCCACCGCCTGCCAGTGCGCCACCTTCTTGGCGGCCCGCTCGCCCTCCAATCGGAGCACCGACCGGGCGCACAACAAAGGCTGGATCGCATGCGCCCCCAGCTCCGTGGCCTTCTCCACCAGCGTGTCCATCCGGTCGTTGGCCGTCATCCCGACGGCCAGCGTCACCCGCACTGGCAGCTCTCGGTCGTTGTCGATGCCATGCAGCACCCGCACCTGCACCACTTTGCGCCCCATCTCCGTCACCTCGGCCTGCCATTCGCGGCCGCGGCCATCGAACACCCGCAGGCCCTCGCCTGGTTGCATGCGCAACACCTGCACATGCCGGGATGGCCCTTCATCCAGCGCGAACGCCGCCCCGCTGACATCCAGCTTCATCTCTTCCACATGCAAGCGAGGGCCCATCGACACGTTCTGCTTCTCCTGCACCCCAAGGCGCGACGTTTTGGTTTGACTTAACTGTTTTGCCACCACCGGGGCCTGTGCCCAGCGTTGCATCCAGGGGTGGCGGGCCCTGTAATCGAGCCCCTCCACGGGCCTCAACGCGCCCGCAACCCATGGCACCGACGCACTTGTGACGGCTTTGCAGCATTGTCCGCCACGTGGTGCATCCGCCACGCCACACCTGAGGTATGCTCCGCGCCCCTGGCGCGTTTCCCTGGGAGGACGCTGCCGCGACGGGCCTGAGGCCTCCTGCGCACCCTGCCCGAGCAGAAAGTTGAAGATTTTTCGGCGAGGGGCTTGCAAAGGGTGTCAAAAGGGTGCCATAATTGCATTCTTCGCTGATGACGCAGACAAAACAACGCAGCAAACAACGGCTGCAGCGGTTGAGTCAGGTAAGTCAAGTGATCTGTTCTTTAAAAATCAACAGCCGATAAGCGTGGGTGTTTGGTTCGTGAGAGGTGCGCTGGTGTCGCAAGACACCAGGTCCTTGGACCAAACGCTCAT
>MERU01000004.1 GCA_001770725.1 Burkholderiales bacterium RIFCSPHIGHO2_01_FULL_63_240 | reverse complement strand
AAGCGCCAACGGCTGCCAGCGCAGCTGCGACCATTGAAGATTTGACTTTAATGTCCATGCACAAATCCTTCCAACCCAACAAGGGATAGGCTAATGTAAAGTCTGGACTAGAGTCCAGAGTCAAGCACTATTTGGAAATGCCATGAACGACATGACAATTGGCCGAGCTGCCAACGCGGCAGGCGTAAAGATCGACACGATCCGCTATTACCAGCGCATTGGTCTGATTGCTGAGCCCCTACTCCCGCAGGGCGGGCAGCGCAAGTATGGCGAAGCGGTTGTCCGGCGAGTCAAATTCATCAAGCGCGCACAAACGTTAGGATTCACGTTGGATGAGACCAGCAGTCTTCTTAGCTTTGAAGAAGCAAAAAACTGTTGCGAAACCAAGGAGCTGGCTGAGCACAAGATCAAGGAGATTGATGCCCGCATTGCTGACCTGCGCCGCATGAAGAAGACCCTTACTGACTTGTCTAAGCGCTGCGAAAACGGAGTCGAATCTGGACCATGCCCCATCATTGACACTTTGGCTGGCACTTAATTCCTGCAAAAATTGTTAGTCGTCAAATTGACGATAGAGCATAGGCGTATATAGCCTACTAACAGTTAGGGTCATTCAGAAGAGTTGCGAGCGGGTGTTTCGCCCCAGCCTGAACGGCAGGCCGGTGGTCGTGCTGTCGAACAACGATGGCTGTGCCATTGCGCGCTCCAACGAGGCCAAGGCCC
Source organism: Burkholderiales bacterium RIFCSPHIGHO2_01_FULL_63_240 (assembly GCA_001770725.1). Taxonomy (GTDB): domain Bacteria; phylum Pseudomonadota; class Gammaproteobacteria; order Burkholderiales; family Burkholderiaceae_C; genus Aquabacterium. The sequence goes on along the minus strand of MERU01000004.1, from coordinate 456,411 downwards.
TGGGCATCAAGATGGGCGAGCCCTGGTTCAAGATCCGCCACTTGGAGGATCAAGCAGGCCTGGTCGCGCTGTCTGCCAACTTCACGCTGTACGGCGACATGAGCGACCGCATGATGAGCCTGGCCGCTGGCCTGGGGCCCACCCAAGAGATCTACAGCATCGAAAGCTTCATTGGGCTCGAAGGTGTCAGGGGTGACCTGGTGGACCGGGCATGGAAGATCCGCGCGCGCATTCACCAGTGGATCGGCATCCCCTGCGGGATCGGCATCGCAGGCACCAAGACCCTGGCGAAGCTGGCCAACCACATCGCCAAGACCGCAGAGCGCAAGCCGGGCGTGTACCCCGACGAGCTGGCCACGGTGTGCAACCTCGCAGCGCTGAGCGACGAGCAACTGCGCGAGGTGCTCGCCGCCACCGAGGTGGGCGAGGTGTGGGGCGTGGGGCGGCAGTTGAGTGCCCAGCTCATGGCCGTGGGCGTGCAAACGGTTCACGACTTCGTGCAGTTGCCCGGTGACGTGGTGCGAAGCAAATGGGGTGTGGTGCTGGAACGCACCTGGCGCGAACTGCGCGGCGAGCCCTGCATCGACCTGGACAACGTGCCCACCCCCAAGCAGCAGATCGCCTGCACCCGCAGCTTTGGCCAACCCGTGACCGAGCTGAAGCACCTTCAAGAGGCCATCAGCGAGTTCACCACCCGGGCGGCAGAGAAGCTACGGCGGCAGCTCCACCTGGCAGGCCAGGTTCTGGTGTTTGCCAGGACCTCACCCTTCAGGGATGGTCCGCGCTATTCGCGCAGCATCGTGGTGCCACTGCGCCGCCCCACGGCCGACACGAGTGATTTGACCAATGCCGCGCTCATGGGCCTGAAGGCCATCTATCAGCCCGGCTACAAGCTGGCCAAGGCCGGCGTCATGCTGCTGGACCTGATCCCAGACACCGTGGTGCAGGGCGAGTTGGGCTTTGACGACGCCGTACCCGAGCAACGGGACCGCTCCCGCTTGATGGTGGCCATGGACCAGGTCAATGATCGCTTTGGCAAGCGGACCTTGCTTCTGGGCAGCTCAGGCATCGAGCAAGGGGCCGACACCTGGGGCATGAAGCAGGTCAGGCGCACGCCGAGGTACACGACAGACTGGCGAGAGGTGCCGACCGCACGCGCATGAGGGGTGCGGGGCTGTGACCTGCGCGGCACCCGATCAGGCGGCTCTCTGGTGACGCCTGGCAATCAATTGCCCAACGACCGACTCCACGGCCTGATGCAAAGCAGGCGACTGCTTGCCAAAGGCACTTTGCTGAAGATCCGGGAATGCCTTGTTGAGCGGCCAGATCAGGTCGGGGAACGGATAGGTCTTGCGCGACACCCAGTTCGGGACGAAGTTGATGTAGAGCTCGGTCGAGAAGTTGACGATGCCGAGCCAGTGGCTGGTGATGGCCGGGGAGTAGATCAGGGCCAGCTTGTTGCCTGCCCGCACCCCAAACTCCCCCGTGTACTGAAGGCTGCCTTCGATGCCATCGTCGCGCCGGTACCAGACTTCCCGGAGCTCTTGACCGTAGGAGAAGTTGCGACGGCCTTCAATGGCCGTGACCATCAGTGATTGCACTTGGACCATGATTCGTTCTCACTGGGAAAAAAGACTCACTGGTTCTGTGGCCGTGGGATCGGCACCAGGTCAATCAGCTTGACCCACTTCTCGTAGGGTTTGCCATCCACCTCGGTCTGCACCTTGGCCATGGGTACCTTGACCTCGACCACCATGCCCAGATTGGTTTGGTCGCCGAAGGCGTACCGCTTGGGGTAGCCCCAGGCCGCCTTGACCAAGCTGCCGTTGCCGAAATGCTTGAACGCCACAAAAGGATCTTTGGGCCGGTCGGTGGTGTAGTTGTCGGCGGGGCTGATTTCGATGCCGAACATCGGCATCTGGCCCATCACCTGCTCGGGCGTCGTTGGACGTGCATGGCAAGCCAGCCGGGTCAGGTTGACCAACTCGGTGGTCTCGTTGATGGGGTACTCGTAGGTGCCGCCGCCCTTGACATTGCAGAAGGTCTTGAACCAGTCCACGGCCGCTTCCATCATCTTGCGGCGGTCGTTGTTCAGTGTGTGGCGGTACAGGTTCAATCCACCGCCGTCACGATGCCATGTCTCGGCAACAGCAGGCGTCTTCTCGTCAGGCACGTAGGTGATGGTGGGCGCGGCGAAGGCCTTCTGTACGAAGGGCAGGTAGTCCAGATCGGCAGATTCCTTGGCCAGCTTCACGCGGTCTGCGCCTCGCACACACAGGAACGTGCCGCCGCCATCGCCCATGCACCAGGGGGAGTCGATGCCAAGAAATGCGTGGGCCGTAGCGGCGCTGGCGGCGAGCGCAGATGCAGCCAGCATGCGCAAAGCGATTCGCTTCTTCACCTTTAATTCCTATTATTGTGTGAAGACAAATATAAGCTGAAACGCGAAATTCTTCCAACTATTGGAGGAATTTTCTTGGAAGTCGGGACAGCGTTCGGTAAAGTATTGAGGCGGTTGCGCAAGCAGGCCGGGCTCAGCCAGGAGCAGTTGGGCCTGGATGCCGATCTGATGCGCAACTACATCAGCATTCTTGAGTTGGGGCAGCAGCAGCCAACGATCAAGACCTTGTTCAAACTTTCCGTCCCTCTGAAACGGAGACCCTCCGAAATCGTGGCACTGGTCGAGGATGAAATCCTTGCCGATGCCGCAAGCTCGACAAAAGACTGAATCCCTCTGAACAGCCAGTGCCCTGATGGGCGTTCTCACTGGCCACTCTCCTTGTCCATGACCGCTGGCTCTGGTCCATGCGGGTGAGGGCAGCGCTTTGGCCGATCGCGCTCGTTGGTCGGCATCAGCAGGAGAACCAAATGGATTCAAAGTTCTGGAGCAATGACCCGAAGGACAACCACCGCATCTTCCGGGACCGCAAGGGCCGAATGGTGGTCAAGGTCGTCACACCGGGGGGCGTGGTGGCCATCATTGGCGCAGACATCCCTGTCACCACGATCGCTGCCTTGAAGCAGAAGATCCACAGTCGGATCTTGGCGCGGAGGGAGGCCGACAAGATGGTGGGAATCGATCCCATGCGTCTACGGTTTCTGCCTGAAGACGATGGGGAACACGAGGGCTAACGATCTGTTGCCATCGGACTGATCGGCGCTGCTACATTCCTCACCAAATCAAACTGAGGGAAGCGCATGAGCAGACCGTTCATCGTGATCGGCGATCGGACCGATCATGGGGGCGTGGTCGTGGGGTCAACCATGACCACGGATACCCACGGCAAACGACTGGCCCGAGTGGGTGACCAGGTCACTTGCCCGAAAAAGGGCCATGGCACGACGGTCATCGTGACCGGCGATCCGACCATGATCGTAGACGGCGCACCGGTTGCAAGGCACGGCGACAAGTGCGCTTGCGGAGCCACCTTGATATCCAGCCAAGTGGTGTCAAGGGTAGGGGGTGGCGGTGGTGGTGCATCAGCACATGGCAGCGAAAGCAGCTCTGCAACTGGCACCTCCAAGGTGGGCGACAGGCCAGCGCAGCAGGCCTCTACCTTTGACCAGCACTTTGTCTTGACCTGCTCGCTGACCGATATGCCCCTGGCTCATCAGCCGTATCGGCTACGCGCGGGTGGCAGAGTAGTAGAGGGCGTCACCGATGAAAGCGGAAAGACAGCGTTGATCATGACGGGTGATGCCGCAGGCGAGGTCACATGCGAAATCTTGGGGGATGCGCGTCATGGCTAACGGCTCAGCAGTCAAGCTGATCACCACCACTTCCGCACGATCGACCATCAACGCTGACACCAGGCCTGTTGCTGCGACAGGCAGTGAACTGGAACTTGCCATCAAGGCATTCCAGGCCGAGGTGGCAGGGTTTGCGCAGTCCATGATCAAGGACCCGGCAGCCAGGGCTGAGTACGTCAAGCAATCGCGTGCTGCATGTGACGAGATCATCGCTAAGGTCAAGGCGGGGCAGATCACGCCCCATGAGGGCGCCAAGACGGCCAACGAAATGCGCAATCAGGTCATGGTGGCGGCTCGCGCCAAGCTCACGGACCTAGGGGCCGCCATCTCATCAGGCATCAAGAAGGATGGGTTGCTGCTGGCTGACTTACAGGAGCGTTATGCGGGTAGGCGCTTCCGCCGGGTGTTTTCTGCACTCAGCCAGGCAGAGAAGGAGCTCGTATGGATGGACATCGTCCATGCGGCAGGAGGCCCGCGCCAGAAGATGAATGCAGGCGCAAAGTGGTTTGGTCGCGCAGGGCGCGGCCTGTTGGTGTTCACGTTCGCGATTGCTGTGTACAACGTGATCGAAGCCGAAGATCGCACCCGGCAGGCCGCCAAGGAGGGGGTAGCCCTGGGCGCAGGTGCCGTTGGTGGCATTGGTGCTGGTGCGGCCGTTGCGTTTGCAATGAGCGGGCCACCCGGTTGGATTGTCGGCATCAGCATGTTCGCTGGTGCGGCTTTGCTTGGGGTAGGCTCGGCAGAAGTTTTTGATTATTTTTGGCCGGAGTCGAAGTGAAGCGAGTCGACAAGTTTGCTTTGGAGCCCCGAGACCCCGTGCGGGATCGGGAGTCCACGACCACGATGCTGATGGTCGATGGCAGGCCCGCTGGCGTTGCTCTGGAAGGGTTGCAACTTGTCGATCAGTTCGAGACTGAAAACGGGTACCTCCTTGTCACTGACTACAACGACCCTTGGGAAGAGTTGACGGTGGTGACCTTGCTGGATGCAGGTCTGAAGCCGGTTGCCAAAAAACAGCTCGGTCGGTTTTTCTATGTCTTTCCGTCACGCACTTTTGCAGCCAAGCGCATCGACGTCGATGGCGATGCTTTGGTGATGCAGGGCAGCAGCCCCGAAGAGGGGCGATACCGCGTGGAGGTCAGGCGCTCACCGGTCTGGCTGGGGGCCAGGTTTAAGTTGCGCGCTGCGTGGTTCGCGAGTTGAAGGGCAGCACAGCTAGGGGCAGGCGATTGCTCGTGAGACAGAGCGCCGACTCGTTGGGTCTGCACTCTGTCTCAAGGACCGGAGACTCCTCGAATCAGTCCAAAGATTGAGCTGACATGCGTTCCTTCGCCAATCGTTTGGCCTCAGCCATTTGGCGGCGTGGCAGTTGCGGCAGTTCGATGCCTTCCTCTCCGTCCACGAAGAGTGGGCCACCGAAGTCACTGTCATAGAACTCGCCATGATGTGAGCCGCCGTCGTGACGTGCCGCAAGCGTCGATCTGGTCAGGTCATGTCCATGCGCCAGCGCGATGTATTGCCAAGCCCAAGCCTCAATCTGCTTCCCGTCTTCCAGTGCGCGTTCTGCGAGTGCGCGCAAGTGGTAAGCGTCCCCGGCGATGGCCAATTGCTGCATGGCATCCGCATCGCCTTCGCTGGCCAACTCTTCCAATGCTTCAAGGTCATGCTGGCCCGCCACCCTGAGCCATTTGTGACGCGCTGAGGCATCAGGTGCCGCTTGGGCCATGCGCTTGGCATCGACCGGGCCCGACAACCTGTCCGCCAAATCAAAGAAGCTGGGGTCTTCAAAGGCCTCCGCGTATTCCAAGGCGGCTGCTCGGACGCCGCCTTGCGCGGCAGCCTTCAGATGGGCTTGGTACAGCGGATAGTGCTGCGCCTGAACAAGGTACTCGTCGACCCACTTTGTCTCCTGCGCCGTGAGAGTGCGCCCTTTGAGCGACTCGTCGTAGAGGTAGGGGTTGGGGCGCTTGCACCGGTAAATCGCGGCCAGGCGGTGATGGGCTTGAGCATCTCCAGCCGAGGCAGCAGCGCTCAGTTGGGAGATGAACAGAGGGGACTGGGGCAAGCCGGCCGGCAGGCGCAGCCCTGCGAGCCGAAGCCGATCAAATGCGGCCTTCTCAACCTTGCCAAGCCGCGCTGCCTGCACAGCATTCAAAACGAGGGTGCCGAGCTGCGGCGCAGATGCGGGTTCCAGCCCCAGTTGAAGCGCCCTGGCCGCCACCAAGGTGTGGGTGGTTTCCGGGCGCTCGCCAACTGCGTCGACTGGGCCATCTGGGCTGTCGGTGAGCCAGTATCGGGTGGTGAACGAAGCCCAGGTGCCCTGCCCGAAAGCCGAGGCCAGCAGTTCGTAGGTGTGGGTGGATTTGAGTGCGAAGCCGGCGCCTTTGGCTTGCTCGCGGATGCGGTGCACGATGTTGGAAACAGTCATGGTCATTCTTTCATTGATGCCCTGTCTCGCTGGGAGGAATGCACGCGTTTAAGCACCCTGCGAGGAGTGGGCGAAAGAAAGCCGACCGATGTGGTGCAGCCATTCAATGACGAGAGAACCTTGTTTTACTCGCGTGCAAGTAGGGCGGGTGCCTGCTTGCATTTTAAGGGGTATCCGTGTGGTGTCATCCCCTGGCTTCGGTGATGGCATTTGCCACCTGCGAGGCCCGCCTTCGTCTCTTGGCGACGGTGGCCGAAACACGACATGTTGGTGACAACTTTCTCGGACTTCAAGTCCGGGAAAGTTGGGGTCACCGGCCTAAATTCCAGCCGTTGGCCATACCGTGTGGCAATCGCTGGCAACTCCAAGGCCAATCAAGGCTTCGGCCCTCACATGAGTAGAACCAGGTGGGGGATGGCGTCCGCGCCGCACCAAAGCACAGCGTTTTGACGGAAGCGCATACCCAGGCGCTTGCTGGCATCCAGCGGCAGGTTCAGCGCCAAGACACTGGGCTCAGCGGACCACCTGCCCAATGGATGGCGCCCTTCGCCCAGCCGGTAAATCACCTTGTGCTGGTCCAGGGTCTGAAGCAACGATGCTTGGCGTGTCTCGTTGTCCTGGTCCTCATGGGCGGTGCTGTACGGGTTGTACGCCGTGACAAAGGCGGCGCATTGGATGCCTCGCTCCTGAAACAGATGAGCCAGAGACTCGCATGCATGGCCTACGCGCATCGTGAATGCGCGCTCCTTGGTGTCGCCCTCGGATGCAAACACCTTGTAGTCGGTTTCCAGATAGGCGTTCACCAACTCTAGATTGAGAGCGGTGGGACGGTCGAAAAGAATGAAGGGCGAAGCTTTGGTCATGGCTTGTGGCTCAGAGGAAGCAGGTCTGGGGTTTGTGTCAAAGATTGCCAGCGGGTTGAACGGTCCGTCGACGGCCTCCTTCTTGGCATCTTCGCGGCGAATCAAAGCCACGGCCGAGTGCAGTTGGCGAATCACGGGCTCTGGGGTATCGGTGAAGAAGGTAGAGAGGTGTTCGATGAACTCATCGACCTCCTCAACGTCGACCAGCACGGCCGAACTGCCACCGGGCCAGTTTCCCTTTGCAAAGGTCAGGGCACCAGCCGGCGTATTGAGCGTGACGGAGGTCTGGCTGACGTCGACGATGGGCCAACGAATATCCAAGGTGACGGACTCACCCATGATGGACAGCATGTAATCCCACCCGTCCCATGGTGACGACTTTTGCTTCTTGCTCATTGGCCAACCCTGTCAATGACGTCCAGACAATCGACGATGGCCTCGATCACGCCAGCGGGGGCAGGGCGGCCGTCGAATTCTTTGGCCGGGCGGATGCGCGCCAAAACAGATTGCCCAGATTCTGGTGGTTCTTCTGCGAGGTGCAGCCGCCAGTTGCCGTCACCAAGGTGTGTGCCGGCGAGGATGTGGTCGCTTTTTGAGGGCTGCGACAACTCGAATTCAGAAGCCCCTTGCACCCACGATGACGGCTTCAAAGGGGAGAGGATCCAGCCTTTGGTACGTACCCGCTGGTGAACCTTGGCTGTCGCCTCGGTGGAATTCACTTGAAAGCGATTCAGCCACTCCACCGGGGTGCGCGGCAGCGCTTCCTTTGCGACATGAATCACCAACTGCCGACGCCGAAACTCAAATGGCAGGGGGATCGATGTTCCCGACTTGACCCATTTGTTCGAGCCGTTCAAAACCCATTCGTTCACGTGTCGCTGATCGAGCATGCGACGCAGGTGGTTGGCTGTGGCGCCAGCGATGCAAACCCACGCGGTGAAGCGCCAGGTCGAATTCAGCGCAGCCAGTACCATCTGATCGGCCTCTCGCTCAGACTTCGGTGACTTCTCAACCTCGACTGAATAGAAAGCGTCATTGTGGCTAAGGACAAGGTCGACGATTTTGACGGGCTGCTCAGCCGTCTGGCTGCGGCGAATGGTGTAGTCCGTGTCGATCAACTCGCCGCCCCCGTAAATCCAGTGAGCGGCAATCTCAGAGCACAACAGGTCGTGTTCGGCTTGGGGCAGGCCAGAAATTCGGGGCCCTGTGTCGTACCGGTATTCCACAAAATCTTCGGACAACCGCTCGGCTTTCAGCACGCCAAATGGCCCGAGCTTGTAAACCACACCGCGTGGTGCGCGGCTGCAGAAATCGACCTGGCATTCTTGAAGAATCTTCTGGGCGACCAGTTTGTCCACCAGTTTTTTGGCATTCGACGTGTCGCTGCCAAGCAGCGCCGCGATGCCTGGCGTCGCTGCAATGTGGCACTTGTGGATCAAGTTCACCACCTTGGCGACCTTCTGTTCATGGATCTGCTGGGCCTCGGCCCCGGCCACCAGGTTCTTCAAGCGAACCTTCATCACGTAATCGATGCGGGGCTCGATCATGATGACCTCCCGGGTCGGTGGAGGCAGCGGTCAAGGGCGCGGCCGCAGGCCGCGCTTGCGAAGCCCTTGACGGCTGACGGAGCCGAAGACGCTACACAGCGAGGCGGAGCTGAACGCAGTGCGGGCAGCTCCGATCGAGCCCCCGCCGGGCGGTGAAGCGCCCCCCTCCACGGGCCGTGGAGGGGCGGGGGGGAGGCCTGTTTCGCGGGGGCCGAACCCCTCAAAAACCGTTTCCGCAACGCGTCGTCCAAGGGAGCATTTCCCCAGGAAAGCGCCTGCCTACTTTTTGAGCAGATGCGGAGACGATCTTGTCCTAAGTGATTGATGGGCTTGGATAAAGCCGTGAACTTGAAAACCGGCGAGGGTTTGCGCCCTCCGTGAGTTCGAATCTCACCGCACCCGCCATGGGCGATCTGCTGCGCAGGCGCTTTGTGACTTAAAGCTAAGAATTGCACCGAGTGCAACTCTTAGCTTTATTTCGCAAGTGCAATTTTTAGGTTTATCGCAACTCACCGCATAGCTGAACCTTTCAGTCGCTCGCGTTAAGGGGCTTGTTTCTTGGCGCGGTTGCGATGCTTTTGCCTAGAGCAAAGACCTTCGCTTCATTGCTCCGGAGATGCGTCAAAGCATCTTTGATACTGGGGCGCCGAGTCTCCAGGCATCCTCGATATATGCGCCCGTCTCATCGCGAATGCTGGGGCATTGGGCGATTTCGGTCCTGCTGCCTCCTCAATAAATCCATTGCAAGTGCGGATGACGTCATATTCATCCGGATCTCGCTTTCGTGGACTAAACCTAGTTTCCCTGAATGAGTTGGCCGCGTCTGCCTATGCAGAGGGGGTCTGATTCCGCGTGGCTTCTTGTCAGCCTTGTGCGAGCAGCGATAGCTGGCTAGCCGCGCCTTCCGCCTTCGCCTTCACAGACTTGCCCCTGGGCGTTTAAGTCCAACGACGCGCGCGTGTCGTCGCATGCGTGGCCCCGATGCCATCCGGTAATCCCGGTAATAACAAGAATAATAATATTATTATTATTCTTGTTATTGAGATGGTTCGGTGTGGGCTTGGGTGGTTTGTGCGGCTCTTGTGGCCAATGATTTACTCGCTTAGGATTGCAAGTTATTCAAGGCGATATGCTGATTTTTATTTGCGTCTGGATGGCAGGTTTGGCTGCATCCAAAGCGCAGGCGGGAGTCAGCAAGTATGTGCCGAGCCGCTAGTAGATGAAAGGAACCGACCCCAGCAAGTCAACTTAACGTTAATCAATCCTTACTGGACCTGAGAGGTGTTTGCCTCTCAGGTCAGCTTGGAGAAAACCTTGCGATTTCGGGTGGTACTGAAATTTAGCCAGTTTTTCTCCAATGGTCAACTGTTGCCTGGAGAAAAACGATGTCTAAAGACGGTCATGACGAACTGCGCGTGGGAGAGATCACTCCTTCGGCGCGTTCAGAGGACGCTCCCCACTCAAGTTGCCGGGGCCTGCCCCTCGAGGATGGGGAGCTTCAATCGCTGTTCGAGCGCCTCAATGTGCCGGATCAAGGCCGCGCGCGTATCCGTCAGATACGTGACAACCCGCCTCATCGGGCCGTGCGCAGCAACAAGATGTCAGGCAAGACGAGGTATGCCCCGCTGAAGATGCCGTTCGTCGTAGAGGTGGAAGCCACAAGTACGGAATACGTGGCTGCGGTCGAATGGGACCATGACTTGGCAACACTGGAGTTCTATCCTCAGGTCGAGCCTCTTAAGGTCAAGTACAGAAAGCCAGGCAGTAGTCGGCTGATCACGGCGCTGACCACCCCGGACTTCCTGCGGATCACCAAAACGCGATTCGCCTTCGTCGAATGCAAGCGTGAAGAAGAGTTGGTCAAGCTGGCAAAGGAGTCCCCAGCGCGCTACAAAAACATCGGCGCAGGCCTTTGGCGCTCACCCCCAGCAGAGGAGGCCGCTGCGGAGTTCGGCTGCGGATACCAGATCCGGTCTTCAGCACAGAACAACTGGACGCTGCATGAAAACTTGGAGCTGCTGAAGGATTACCTGACGGGTGATCCGCCCCCGGTCTCTGATGAGCATCGTCAGTTCATATTAGATCGCTTGAAGGCTACTGGATGGATCAGCGTATTTGACTTGGTGCACATGGAGCCATCTGTGCCGGCAGATGCCGTCTACACCTTGCTTGCCCAACGCGCTATTTACTTTCCGATCCTTGAGCATCGGCTGTCAAATCAGGAGCGGGCCTTCATCTTCCGGGACGAAGCCACGTTCCACGCATACCGAACATTCTTGAAGCAACGGCCAACGCACGCATCTGCTGATGTTGGCGTTGAAATCGTTCCTGGCGGCCTCCTGACCTGGGACGGGGTTGTCTGGCAGATCATCAACCAAGGCAAGACCCATGTCACGATGAAGCGGCTTGAAAAGGGCGCCTCGGGCAGCGATATGGCGGAACTTCAACACGCCGACTTGGTCAGCCTCGTCGCTGAAGGCCGCATCGTCGCTCAAGCAGTCTCTCTCGATAGTGGCGTACCCACGGCTGAGGCCATGCTGAAGACAGCAAGTCCTAAAGATCTGCGTTTGGCCCAGTGGCGCTACGAAATCATCGAAGAAATTGCGGATCCTTCCACCAACCCACTGTTGTCAAAGATCAAGCGCCGAACCAAGTTCAACTGGAAGGCCAGCTATCGCGCGGCTGAAATTCAATTTGGAAATGGCTTTGTCGGCTTGTTCCCAAAGCGCGGCAAAAAGCGTGCTGTCCGTGCATCGCCCCGGTCACTTGAGCTTGCGCGCGAAACGATCGCAAACGACTGGGAGACTATTCGCAACAAGCGGCGCTTTGTCAGTTGGGGGCGTTATCGAGTTTTGGCCTATTCACAGGGGCTAACGCCTGTCAGCTATGTCACGTTTTGCTCATTGGTCAAAGGCAGGCATGGTCATGCGCAGACTGTCGCCCGTGTAGGCGAAAAAGCAGCGTACGACCTGGAGCCCCAATTCCTGGATCTCGAATGGACAACCCCGAGGCATGGTGTGCGGCCTTGGCACATCGCACACATCGATCACACGCCGTTGCCGCTCAAATTCGTGCACAGCAAGCTCGCTGGAATTGTTGACACCATCTGGTTGACGTTCTTGACTGACGCCAATACGCGGAAAGTGCTGGCTTTTTATCTAAGTTTCGATCCACCGTCCTATCGCTCTTGCATGATGGTTCTGCGTGATTGCGTGCGTCGGTACAACCGCGTGCCTCAGATCATTGTGAGCGACCAAGGATCTGACTTCAAGAGCACTTATTGGGAAACCCAGCTTGCTCTGTTGTGCGTGACCAAGCGCGAGAGAAAGGCAGGCAAGCCACGTGGGGGTAGTACATGCGAGCGCATGTTCAATACCGCAATTTCTCAGTTCGTCAGCAACTTGATGGGCAGTACAGATGTCGCTGAGAACCATTTCAGAAGAGTCAGTCCGGAAGTTGATCCAAGTCGCCATGCCGTGTGGACATTGGAACGCTTCAATGAGGGCATGCAGAAATACCTTGATGAGGTTTTCCACGTCAACCACCATGCAGGCTTAGGAATGTCTCCGAACGAAGCGTGGGCTTTGGGGATTCGCTCTCATGGTGAGCGTTGCAACAGGCTGATTCCTTATGACCAGACCTTCATTGCCCAGAGTTGTCCAGCAGCTCACCGTGGTTTGGTCAAGGTGACTGCAGCAGGCGTCAAGATCAACTACCGGTGGTTCAAGTGCGAAGCATTTCTGCAACCTGGTGTATTGGAGTCGAAGGTTCATGCTCGCTATGACCCATTCAATGCCGGCCTTGCCTACGTGCTTGTCAACGGGCTGTGGCACACCTGCTATTCGGAACATTACGCCATTTTTTCGCAGTACTCCGAGCGTGCCATTTGGCTCGTGACGGAGCGACTGAAGCTGATTGCTCGGTCTCCTGAGAAGAACAAGGGTGTCAACGCGGAAAGACTGGCGCTGTTTCTACAGGGGCGCGAGGCGGACGAAGATTTGGCGAACCAGTTGCAAAACGACGAAGAGGCGCGACCACATCGCGATCGGATCAGCAAAGTCGATCAGCCCGTGCCGCAACCCAGCGTTGCGATCATCAAAAGAATACCTACGCCAGTCAGGCAACTGGAGGACTTATGAGCAACGATGCCATCGATCCAAGGGTGGCTGCATTTCGCAGCAAGAAGGTCAAACATGCCTCGCTTGATCTGGCTTTGAGCGCTGTCCTTCGATTGGTTAAGAACTCTCGTCCAGAGAGCGTGATTGTGTTGCTCGGACCAAGTGGCGTGGGCAAGAGCACGATCGTCGAAGCCCTCGAGCGACATCTCATCAAACACTACGCTGAGCGTATTCAAAGTGACCCCGGCTTCCTCCCATTTATTTCAATCAAGGCGCCAACTCCGTTAGATGGCAACTTCAACTGGAAGGACCTGTTCATAAGGATGCTTCACGCTGCCGGTGAAGTCCTAATCAAGCGAAAGGTGCTGAGGCATTTCGAAGTTGAACTTGATGGCAGCACGTTGCCAAGTGTCAAAGGCATGGTCCGTGAAGAACTCCGGCGCAGCTTGGAGAGCTTGGTACGGCACAGGAAAGTGCCATTCATCATTCTTGATGAGGCGAGCGCCATACTCCGTGTGAAGGCAGGTGTACGGCCGCTTCTCCAATTCGAGATTCTCAAGTCCTTGGCCGTCGAGTTTCGAATCCCTCTCATCTTGGTGGGTGCCTATGATTTGCTGGGTGTCCTTGAAGGATCTGGCCAACTCATTCGACGGTCAGACGTCATCCATATGAGGCGCTATGCAGCAGGTAAGTCCACGTCAGGTGTACCCGATGAGGATCGGTTCACGGATGTCTTGAATGCATTCTTGGAGTCCATGCAAATTCCAAAGGAGCCCGACCTCCTTGCTCACGCCGACTACTTCTTTGTCAAATCGGTTGGTTGCGTCGGCGTCTTGAAGGACTGGCTTGATCGTGCGCTTGTTGACGCGTTATCAACACCAGAGCAAGTTCTTACTTGGGACATCATCAAGAGGCAGGAGCTCACGAACCGTCAACTCGTTCGCCTCGTGAATGAAGCCTTAGCCGGAGAACTGCGCCTGGAAGATGTTCCAGATGACGATCTGGCTAGCTTACTGGGGCTGGACTACACACCTTCAATTCACATCGCAGCGCCCGTCATGCCCATTGACCCTCCCAAAGGTCGCAAGCGTACTGGTCGGGTAGGTCAGCGTGGCCCAAGTCGAGATCCTGTGGGAGGCGCCCATGTCTGATTTCAACTTCGACCTGTTCGAGGATGAGTCCATATTGCCTCACCGATCAAAGCTCTATCACTTACCTATGGTGGGCCGTGGCACAGGGCAGCAGGAATCGCTGCTCGACTATGTGCATCGACTCGCACTTGCTCACCGATTGCGGGTTATGGACCTCCTATCGATGTTGGTCATACCTGAAACCAGTATTCAAGTCGGCGACTATCGTTTGCGCTTCTCGAAGAAGCATTCGCGAACCATCAATGGCTATGGGAAGTACGCGCGCGAGCTGTCTGAGGCGCTTTCAAAGCTGACTGGGGTATCGGGGCTCGAGGTTGGCACCTTTATTCCCTGGCAGACGCTATTCGATCCACAAGCTGGTGGCCTCCTTTACCCAAAGCGCCGATGGTGTCCCACGTGCATTGATGATGCTGATCGCGATGGACATCCAATCATCATCCCGCTCTTGTGGTCTGTTCGTTGTGTTTCCCATTGTCCTGTCCATCTCTCTACGCTTGTGGATTGCTGTGCGACCTGCGGTGCGCAGCCCAAGTACATCGCGGAGACCATGGCCATAGGCCGTTGCGAAAAATGCGGTCATTCGCTAGGTTGGCGAGCCGGACTGTTGGAAACCAATGCGCCAATCTCACCAAGGCAGCAATTCGCAGTCAAGGCCATTTCAGAGATGATTGCCTTGAGCCATGCCGCAGGAGATTTTGGGCGTCCTGAGTTACTGGCGAGCATCCTTAAGGAGGTGGCTAAGGCCACCTCTGGTGGGTCGGTCTTCACACTGGCCAAGAAGTTGCGAGTTGGCCCGCACACCCTTGCAGCCTGGGTGAACCTTGATAGCAGGCCTCGCTTAGACGCCTTCATTGAGGTCTGCTACCGAATTGGCCATTCGCCCATTGATCTCCTATCAGGCAAAGCACTTGGCCAAAGACTTGTGCTGCGACCTGGTGCACCGCCAGAGCCTCGACGCCTGCACCGCTTGTCTGCACCTCAGGTTGCGGCTATCGAAGCTGAGATTAGCCAGATCATTCAATCAGAAACGGTATTCATGGATGCGAACAGCTTGGCCATCAAGCACAACACTTCTTTGGGATTTCTCAAATACCGGTTGCCGCAGGCCTATGCGAGTCTGACTGCGCATCGCAAGCGCACGCAGGCAAAACTTCATGAAGCAAGCCTCGCCGAAAGATCTACCAAAGCTCGCCAAGTCGTTCGCGAATTGTTCAGCCATGGTACGCATGTGCCCATTTCCAGATTGAAGGTGGCGCTTAAGCAAGCCAAGCTGAACTACACGTGTCCGCACGTCCAGAAGGCGGCCAAGTCTGAGTTGTCACTCCTCAGACAAAGTCAAATGGATTTCATCAGAGAGGCATCGCGCGATGATGTGATTGGCGGGAGTAGGGTCGATCATGCTTGAGTTCGACTACAACTCTTTCGATTCAACGGTTGTCCTTCCACCTCGATCCGAGTTGTACTGCCTCCCTATAGAGGGCCTAGGTACGCCAGATCAAGAAGCGCTGCTGGACTACGTACATCGCTTGGCCTTGGCCCATGGGATTCGCGTAGCCCATCTGCTTACAGAGGTTGTTTTGCCTAAAGCAAGCATCGGCAAAAAGTGGCGGACAGGTTGCTTTTCTCGCCAGTTTCCTCGGACCACGAATGGCTACACTAAGTTCGCCATTGAAATGGCAGACGTGGTGTCTGCACTGACCAAAGCGCCCGGCCTGAGAGATGGAACGTTTATCCACTGGCATCCGTTGTTCGATCCATCGGGTAGCGGCCTGCTTCATCCAAAACGGCGGTGGTGTCCCGAATGCATTGCAGGTGATCTCAGTGATGGGCGATTGCCGATCTTTAAGCTGCTTTGGACATCGTCCTGCGTCACGCATTGCCAGCATCATGGAATTCAACTGGTCAGTCGATGTAGCGCATGCGGGCATGATCAACGCTTTGCGTCAGAGAGTCATGCACTTGGCCGATGCGAGACATGTGGCAGCTCGTTGGGCTGGCAAGCGGGGTTGTCGGGCGCCCCTGCGCTGAGGCCGGGTTCGCGAGACCATTTCAATGTGCACTCGGTCGCTTCGATGATTGCCATTGGTGAGGAAAAGGCCCAGTGGCTGGCGCGACCTGAAGTACTCTCCGAGACGTTGAAGTCGATTGTTCTTTCCGAAGCGGGGGGAAGCATCTACAGACTGGCCAAAGTCATTGGCATTGGTCACATGGCTCTAACCAAGTGGATTGGGCAAAGTGCCAGGCCCAGGTTCTCCGCCTTCATTGAGGTCTGCTATCGATTGGGGAAATGCCCAGTCCAACTTCTAGAGGATGCTCACTCCACGCAGATCAGTCTGTTCCCTCATGAGCTTTTGCCTTTGCGTAAAACGTCTCAGAAGCTGACCCAAGCAGAGCTATGTTTGATCGAGCGCGACATTCGAGCGACTATTGAAACTCAGGGGGCGCCATACAGAAGCGCTGCTGCTTTTGCAGCAAAGCACAACACTTCTGCCAAGTATCTTCGCCGCAGACTTCCTGTGGCGTATCTTCAGTTAACGGATCACCTTAGGCGGATTCGAGCGCAACGCGCCGAGGCCCGGATGGCAAATTTGGAGGCGACGGCCAGGCGCGTCGCATCAGAGTTACATCGATGCCAGAGAAAGACCACTGAATTTGAAATCAGTGAGGCATTGCGGGCGAACCAAATATCTTTGGTATGCCCAAGAACTCGGCGAGCCTTTCAGGACGAGCTGAAGCGTCTTAGAGCTTATGAGGCACGCGGACCAGTTGATGGGTAAGCCTAAGCCTGTGGGTCAGCATCAGATTTGCCTTGACGCTGTGATGGACCAACGGATGGTAAGCCTGCTTGGGCGCGCAGTGCATTCAGTTCAGCCCAGGCAGCTGCCAATACTTCTTCTCGCTGAATGGAGCGATTCCCATCCAAGGCTGCCTGATTGATGATGCTTCGCACATCCAACGTAGTTAACGCATATTCGAGCCAGCTATCGTGCCCATCAGGGGGGGACATCGGAGTGGTAGCAATTGGATGGATCATGGACTTTTACCAATAGATGCTTATGTGCCGATTCTGTTGGGTTAGATTAGGAATGTCTAGCATCTTTGCGAAAGCTATTGCGGTAGTTAGTCTACAGAGAGTTGTAGGCAGCGGGCAGGTGTTGTTCAGTGGCTTCCTTCGACTAGCCAGTGTCGGCAGGCGGTCGCCGCCGCAGATGTTCTAGGCCAGGGGGCGACATTGACCCGAGTGCGATGAATGCACGGTTCAGGCTGGTTCCGGACGTTGAGAGCCAGGGACGTCAAGGCCTGCATTCGGAGAGCAAGCAAACGCATGCAGTGGTTGCTTGCGCCAGCCTAGTATGCGCAAGTCCAGTGATCTTTCCATATTCCTTGCTGACGCAGAACTGCCAACTCTTCGCGCTTTTCGTCCCCACTAATTGGACCTGTGAACTGCATGAGCATGAAGTCTTGAGTGGCCTGACTGAAGTCAAGCTGCTCGGTAGCAATTCCCACCACTTCGTGAATCCCCGATACTCTCAAGCGAGCCGCTCGGCAGTAGCCGACGAGGGAGGATCTGCGAATTGCACGGTATTCCTCCTCGCTCGCAGCCCGGTCACGCCGCAGCACCATGAGAACATAGGCACGCCCCGGCCGGCTCGGCAAAACCATGGTTTTGCTGAATCTATCCTCTGCGAAGCTACGGGTCATGACGTCTTTGAGGGCCTCAGACAGCACCTTTCTTCCGATTCGGCCCTCTTGGGCCATTGCCCGTAGGACCTCTTCGTGCGCATGCACATCACTGGACGCGTTTTCAAACCGGCTGAGCACCTGGGCCGTCGATTTCTGAATATGACTTGTCTGATGCTCGATGAGTTGATCCCACAGATAACTGTTTGCAATTAGTTCTTTCCATTTGGCATAAGCGTCGCTCGCTCGAAAGCGTGACCATCCCCCCTCTTCGAACCCGACCAGTTGCTTACCATCTGGAACGACAGGAAAGGAAAAACCAGTAGAAGCATCACCGTTGTGATTTAGTAGGTAGGATGCGAGCAGGTCTTCTTCGCCGCTGATGATGAAATCCACGCCAGGCTTGCACAAGTAGGCCTCCTTTTTGCGAAGATATTCGATGAGATCTGGCGCAGTATCCAGCTCACCGAGCAGGACATCCAGAGTGAGTTCGTCGATCACATGGATGAATAGACGCTTTTTTAAGGGCCACCCCACCATAAACGGGTGCCTTTTGTGATCTTCCGCATGCAGCTGGGTGTTAATCACTAAACTGCCTGAGCTGCCATTGCCCCAGTATTGCTCGCCCGCTGGCACGCCCCCCCGGGTGACGGCCACCAAATGCAATCGCATGTGCGCCCTGGATGGCAGGGGAACAGGCAATGGATGCTCGCACGCTGAATCAAGAAAAACGCGGTTGGGATGTTGCTCTATGAAGGACTGCGCTCCAGCCAACTGCCTAGCGGATTTTTCGATCGCGCTCTTAAACCACCTAGGCCAGGACACTTCGACGGCGTGTGCATTGGAGAAAGTGCAATGCTTGTCCGAGAAGACGATGACGTCGTTGCCGAACACGACTAGCAGATCGCACAGTTCGCGTCCACTACTCTCGTCGGTGAAGGGGTTCTGAAAGCTCCAAAAGCTCAGAAATGCCTTTCGGGCAAGAACCCCAAGGTAGCGCTCCGAGTCAGTGACTCCAGATGCGAACTGACCCATCTCCCAGATCGGTTTGGACTGAAAAGGTGTCATTTTAGTAAGAGAGCGCTCACGAATCGCTGGGCCATAGCATAGGTGGTTGGGCAGACTTATAGCGGAGAAGGAAAGTAGAGATGTGGATAGTCAGCTGCATGGGGTTCGCCAGACTGAACAAATGGCCAAAGCGCTCGAGGCAGAGCTGGACTTCCCATCCGTTGTCGTTGCAGTCGCTCGCTGGAAAATTTGATGCATCATCGGAGAGATGCCGGTGTCACTGAATCTGTTGTCATGATGCGCGAAGAAATCTTCATCAGCCACGCAACGCCTGAGGATAACGACTTTGTCCGTTGGCTCGGTTCCAAGTTGGAACTCGCCGGGTATAAGGTCTGGCATGACCTCGCTCGTTTGAAGGGTGGCGATTACTTCTGGGACAAAATCGAAGCGGCCATTCGCACCGATGCATTCCGTTTCGTCGCCGTCGTTTCCAAAGTGGCTGTGGGGAAACAGGGCGTCAAGGACGAGTGGGCTGTGGCTGGCACGATCGAGCGCAGCCTGCCTGGATTCATCATCCCGGTCCGCCTCGACAACATTCCGTTCAGCGATGTGCCGATCTCGCTGCACCGCAAGAACCTGATTGACTTCGCGTCCGGTTGGCACAAGGGCCTGGCGGCTCTAGTTGATACGTTGGAGGACGCGCAAGCACCCAGGGTATCAAGCCCCGCCCCCGCGCTTGTGCGGCACTGGCTGCCGGAGCTCAAGGAAGGTGCCATCGTTCGGACTGATGCGAAGGAGACGCTCGACTCGACTTGGCTCCGTATCCTCTCACTTCCTCCGGCGATCGAAACCGCTCGGATCCTCGGCAAGGACCGCGAGATCAAAGTGACAGAAGAGAACCGCAAGCTGCCCTGGTTTGAACACGAGGACCGCATCGTCGGATTCGCCAAAGGGGCGGATCTCGTGTCGTTGATGGCCAAATCAGTGATGCTCAAAGTGGCCAACGCTGCGGATACCACCGCCTTTATCAAGGAGGGCTCAAGGCTGGGCGACAAGGACGTGCCCTGGTGGGAGGCCCGCAAGCGCGTGGCCAATCTCATCCGCCAAGCCTGGGAGCTGGCAATGGAAACCAAGGGCTTTGCCAGTGTCTATCAGGCCACCGGCAGGAGGATCTTCTACGCCACGCCAGAGCTCACAGGCGGGCGAGGCAAGTTCGTCTTGTATGAGGACTTCGACGGGACGAAGCGTCGCAAAGCACTCTCAGGCAAGAGCGAGAAGCGCGGAGCTTGCTGGGCTTACGGCGTCGGTATGGTCACATCCTTCGACGAACCATGGCGCGTCGAGCTTCGTCATGCTGTCATTTTCACCGACGACGGCGGCAAACCGCTCGAAGACGCCTTGAAGGCACATCGTCTCCGTCGAGGTTTTTGCAAGAGCTGGTGGAACGAGCAGTGGCGGACGCTGATGCGCGCTTTCTTGTGGCTGGCTTCCGAAGGCAAGCCCGAATTGCTCTTGCCCGTTGGTTCCGGTCGCAGCATCTCGCTCAGCTCGACGCCGATCCAATTCGAGGCGCCTTGCGGCTTGTCGGATGTCGCGCGCGTCGTAGATGAAGATCCTGTCGACGAGATTGACGAGGATGAAGCCGCCCAGGAGGAAGAGGGCGAAGAGGAGGGCGCTCAATGAGCTTCACTCCTCGCCTCATCGAGATCGCCGAGCCAGAGCTCCAGTTCGCGTTCGGCCAGGCCGTGGCGCATCCGAAGGACGGACTATCGCTCTATGGCCCACTGCGCGGGTCGCTCACGGGCAGTCGGCTTCGCATTGGCATAGTGGCCACCGAGCGCGGTCGCCAGATCTACGGCAAATTCGCGGAACGGCTCAGCAAGCCGATCGCTCCGGCCAAGCCCGACGACCCGAATCACACACTGTTCCCGGGATTCCAGGCGATCTTCGGTGTGGAATGGCCGTCGCAACCGGTCGCCTACCTTGAGATCGACCCAGCCGACCTCGATGCCGCAATCAGCATGCCAGATCGGCATCAGGCAATCCACAAGGCGGTATCGCTTTACTCGGACGCAATCGCTCAGCATCTGCGCGATGACGCCGAGGCGCACGTTGATCTGTGGATGGCGATCGTTCCTGAGGATGTCCATAAATACTGCCGCCCGCAGTCAAAGTCCAAGAAGGGCGGTCCGGAGCAAGTTGCGCCGGCCGCGCTCATGGACAAGAAGCAGGCGACACGGCTTTTGACCAATGAGCCGGGGCTATTCGAAGAGGACGCTAAGTCCGCAGAGATCTATCTCTACGAGCTCGACTTCCACAATCAGCTCAAGGCGCGGCTTTTGGAACACAGGGCGGCGGTGCAGGTTCTGCGCGAAACGACGATGGCGCCGGAAGAGTTCCTCAACAAAATCGGCAAGCCGCTGCGCGCCTTGCAGGATCCGGCCACATTGGCGTGGAACTTGGCGACTACTTGCTACTTCAAGGCCGGTGGTAAGCCTTGGCAGTTAGCCTACGTGCGTCCCGGCGTTTGCTATGTCGGCGTCGTGTTTAAGCAGGACGCCTCGAATCCGGAACCGGGCATGGTCTGCTGCGGTGCTCAGATGTTCTTGGAGTCGGGCGACGGCGTCGTGTTCAAGGGCACGCCGGGTCAATTCAAGTCCGAGAAAGAAGACGATTTCCATCTGCCCAGGGACAAGGCCAAGGCGTTGATGTCGCTGGTAGTCGAGGCTTACCGAAGGGGGCATGGCGGCGAAGCGCCCAAGGAGCTGTTCATCCATGGCAAGACCCGCTTCTCATACGAGGAGTGGGAAGGGTTCCGCGAGACCGTGCCTCCGGAGACCAACGTAGTTTGCGTGCGTATCCGCGAGGACTCCGGCGTCAAGCTGTACCGACATGGGCCCAGCGCAATCGCTCGCGGCATGGCGTGGATCAAGTCTGAAACCCGAGGCTACCTTTGGACTAAGGGCTACGTGTCCCGGCTTCAAACCTATGCAGGCCGGGAGGTTCCAAGCCCACTAACCATCGAGATCGTGCGCGGTAACGCCGACATTGAACAGGTCATGGGAGACGTTCTCGGTCTGACCAAACTCAACTACAACGCTTGCATATATGGCGACGGTGTGCCCGTGACGCTGCGCTTCGCCGACACTGTCGGCGAGATCTTGACCGCGGCACCTCGTACAGAAGATTTACCTCCGCTGCCTTTTCGGTACTACATATGAAGTAGCGCGCATGATGGGCGGCGGCGCCTCAATGGCCGCTTGCCGAAGGTTAGCGCAAGTGAGCTAGCCGGTAAGCAGGTGACAGCAACCACTGCGGAGCCGTCATTCGGCTCACCAAGAGGAATGCCTGCAACGGGTCGAGCGCGCGCCCTCGCTGACACGCTATTACTCAAAGTCAGTTCCTCACTGAAGCCAGCTTATGTGTGAATTGGCGTTTCCAGTACTGCGACCGTTGCTTGTTCATTGCGGCCTGCCTGGACAATTTCGTGGGCGTCCTGACGCCCGGCCGTGCTCAGCCGTGATTACCGAATCGATGGGGCAAGACTGCGTAGGATGAAGGCCCCTCGTTCTGCCAGCCCCGGTGAGGCGTCTGCGGCGAGTTGGCGAACCAAGGGCAGTGCTGCATCGCCAAGATCCGCGGCTTCTCTGACAAGCACCTCACCAGCGATACGCCTCACGATGGGCGACCGGTCGGCGAGCGCGGACGTCAACAATGTCAAGGAAGCATGCTGGGCTACGAGAGGTCGCTCATCAAGGATTTTTTGCATGCGCCCTTTGCAGGCACTGACATCGGTCCAGGTCCATTGTTGCTTCTTGACCCACACGACCTTGCCTGCCAGCAACGCACGGTAAGCGAAAGCTCTCACGGCAGGTTGGACCGCCTTTTCCGCTATGTCGGGGAGATGCCCATCCAGTACCTCAGAGCGTGTAACCTGAGACAGCATGAATGCCATCGGGCCTGCCGCTGAAGAAATCACCTTGTGCTTCACCAGCTCATCAACCTTAGGGAGGTCCAGGAGTGTCACCAGAATCCGCCTGTCCACTTCATCCAATCGCCCCCACGAGGTCCACGTTGACAGCATGGCGCACAGGGCTTCCGCCACGTGTTCAGGCATCGAGTCTCTGGCAAGCTGGGGCAGCTTTTCTCTGGCTGCAGCCCGGACCTGGGGCACCCAGTCATTGAGTCGGCGCAGGGCGAGCACAAAGAAGAAGCCGTTAGGTACAGGGCCAGACAGCGTCCGAAGCACCCGCTCGCGGACATACCCGTCCCAACTTACCAGGTCGATCCATGTCAGAAACCGGCGCTGCCCAACCCACGCCTCCCGCCAATGGCGGGTAGGTGAACGTACTGCATGAGTGAATTCATCGCGGATCATTTGTTCCCAATGCGCCAGATGCATGAGGGGCAAGGGGGACGTCGCCTGGACAAGCGCGGATATGTCCGCAAGGCCGCGCCCGGCGTTGATCCCGGCCGCGAAGTGGCGAATAGCCAATCTCAAGACTTCTTCTTGAGAGGCATGATTTTTCTCTGAGCTCAAGCGACTTCCTCCATACAACTGGTTCGCAATGCAGCGTGGGAATGAGTATGTTGACTCATGAGCGTGCGAACGGCTTCAGCTCTCCGGCAGTCGTCCCTTTCCTCTACAACGCGTCAGTCGCATTGTCGGCAAGTAACAGTTTGGGGTTGCAAGCGGCCGACGCGGCGGATGCTTAAGGACATCTCGCTCGGGCGATCAGTTGGTCGTCTCGTTCAAGTCCGGCCAGTCCTCTGGAACAAGCGAGGGTGGTTTGCTCCATGGATCTTCAACCAAAGCATCCTGGAACCACTGGTCACGCAGATTCGCATGTTCGGTCACGATGATTTGGAAGCCAGGAACTTCCTCTTTCGTGTAGTTCAGTAGGAATGCAAACAACCGTCGAACTGCGGTTAGATCGGCGTCTTCTTCTGTCTTTTCGACGGAGCCATCCGCCGCTCGATAGACTTTCTCCGACGGGAAATAGACTTGCGTTGGCTGGTCGATGAGGAGAAACTGTGGGATCGGTTGATGGTTTTTTGCTGCGAACCAGTGCAGGGCCAGCAGTGCCGACAGGTGATAGGCCAGATGGTTCTCGCCACCTCCAGTGCGGCTCATCGGTACCGCCCGTTCCGGTCGATCGAAGACGACGGTCAATCTACTGAGGTCTAGTCGTGCCGGAACCTTCCTGAACTCCGCTTCGAAGCCATCAATGAAGCGGACCATCTGGGCAGAAATATTGCTCAGGATGGAGATTAGGCGGTCTTGGCTGCTGTCCGCGTCAACTTGCTTCTCCAAGTGATCAACCTTTCCCTGAATGCGGCGGTGCTCAGTCTCACGCTTTTGCAGTTCCGTGTTTGAGACCAGGTTCTCAAGGAACAGGCTGATGCGGCCGACAACCCGAGCGGCTGCGTTGTTTCGCGAGCCCATTTGGGAAAGCAGTTCATCCGCAGCAATGGCAGCAGCCAACTCGGTTTCCTTGTCCGCAATGCTCGCGGCAAGATCGGCAACCTTTTTCTCCAGCTCGACGAGATAGGCGTCGAGCTTAGGCCGCTCGCCGACCACAACTTCCAACTCCTCGTCGAGGGATTTCAACTCCTTCAGCAGAACACCGGCGAGCGGTGATTCCATAGCTAGGTTCTGTTCGCAGAAGGGCCACTGCCATTCGCCAGTAGACGGGTTTTTGGGGAATGCTTTGATGGAGGCGAGGCGATCCCTCTGTTCTCCCGCTTCGCTTTCAAACCCTCCCGCTTTTTTGGCGAACTGTCGAGCAGCATCGACTCGCCCTTGCGACTCGCGACGCTCCTTGCGAAGATCGAGGATCTCCCTCTCAAGGCGACCGATGCGACCGCTATCGCTATCAGGAATCGAGGTTGGCTTCCAAGTCAGCACAGCGCGAAGCGATTCAATGATGTCTGGTGAATTCGTTTGCTCGGCAGGACTAGAGAGAATGCCTACTGCTTGAGCTTCAGAGTAAAGGCCGATGGCTTTCTGCTGCGCTATGTCGATAGTGTTCCGGGCCTGCTCAAGCAACTTGGCCGAAAGCTTCAGCTCGCGTTGAGCTACGCGAAGTTTGGCCTCTAGCTCGTACCTTTCACTGGTCGAAACGCCCAAGAGAATTGGCAAGGTGTCCTTAATCGCCTGGGGCTGAAAGGCTTCGTTCTGACGATAAAAAAGTTGGTCCTTGTTGGCGACGAGCGTCTGTTTTTGGAAGAGGTAGTAGTGCGTGTGCTTGATGTTGGCGTCGTAGCTGACGCGCGAGTTATCCAGTGCGACTTCAGTTCGGTTCTCAGGAATGCCGAGAAGGCGAGACAGAAGCGATTCGATAGCCTCGTCGTCAGAGTTCGGATCCAACTCATGGAGCTGCGGAATCGTTACATTTGCGCCGCGGCGATACATCGCTGTGCTACAGCTTTCTCCGCCACCTGGTGGGGTTGGCTTCGCGACCAAAACCTGTTCCTTGGAGAACTGAAAGAGCACTGCAAACCAAGCCACCTTGTCTCTGATTACGCCCTCGGGGACGTTAAAGCTGGAGCGACCCATGCAGTACTCGATGATGTCCGAGATGGCAGATTTACCGGTCGACGATCGCCCGGTAATGACGTTCAGGCCTTCAATTTCAAAGGTTACGTCCCGACGTTGACCGTCCTTGCTGTAGAGGTGAATTGATTTGATTTTCATGGACGGACTCCGAAGGTCGTGTACACCGTGACCCGGTCATTAATACGGGCGAACTCTTTGCCTACGAAGCGGGCTACTCGCTGACAAGACACGGACTCGGTTGTGCCGGTGTCTGCCTTTCGAACGAGGTCTGGAACGGTACGGAGGCGGCCGTTGTCGGTCACTTGAATCACGCCACGTTCCATCAGCATTCCGAATGCTTCGAGGGCGAAAGGTAGTAAGTCCGCAGCTCGTGTTGCAAAGCCAATCAAGAGCTTCGGGTTCTTCTCGACGACCTTGAGGAGATAGCCTCGGTTTCCTTTTTCTAGCGCTTGCCGAGAGTCCTTGTGCAGGCACAAGGGCAGCACCAGCAGCGCGATGGAAAAAGGCATGCCGGTCTCGTCAAGCTCCTCATAACCTCTCAGAGCTTTGAAGAGAATCAAGCCGCAGAACGCCGGATTGAAAAGGTTGCGGACTTCAAACGGCCGCTGATTCCAGGCCTTCATTTCTTTGCTCCAAGGGCTGCGTTGAGTCGCTCTAGGAAGCGTGGATGCCACCAGACTTTGGGAAGCGGACCGAAGTTGGCGAGGATATGAAACCCACCCCTTGTCACATAGGGTTCAGTAACCTTCTCGCGAATGCGAAGAGACGCGATGTTGCCGCTCTCTAGGTCCGCCCATCGATACAACTCTTGCCCTGCCTTCTGTAGAACGTCTTCGGCGCTTGTCTCGTCGAGCTCCTCGAAGACGACATCTCGATAGCGACTCCACTCGTCAATGAGGCGGTCTTCATAGTCGTCAAGCTCGCCGGACACCAGCAAGTTCTCTCGGGTCCAGGAAGACCGTTGCTCGAAAGCACGGTAGTAATCAAGAATCGCGTTCCTGATGCGCGCCGACGACACGCCAATCTCTCGTAGCTGACGCACGAAGAGCCGAGGGTCGGTATCGGCGCTTATACGTGCCGCGGGCTCTTGGCGTCTGAAGGTGATGGGCAGGTTGTTTGTCTGATACTCCTCAGACAACGCGGCAAGCTTGTCGGATACCTCGAAGCCTGTCAGTGCCTCTGTGCGCTTACCCACGAGCAAATTGATGATGGCTTCATTCCACCAACCCTCAAGGCGTTCGAACACAGCCTCACGATGTTCACGGCGGACACTGCGCATGCGGTCCTTGATGAGTTCAGGGAGTTCCTGAATTCGTGGGCCGGCATCAAAGATAACGATTCGAGAAAGGAAATCCTCCTGCTCGTTCTCGTTCAACTTCAGGTACTCAAGGCCAATCGCTTTGATGAGGGCTGACTTCGTGGTTGCCAGTGCTTCGCGTGCAAGCTCTGGAACAGTCTTTTCCTCATCGTTCTTCGGAACCGCGTTGTGAAGAAGGCGGTGCAAGAAGGAGGACGTAGCAACCGTTGCGGTTGTGAAGAGGAAGAACCGTAGGTCGGCCGCTGCCCGTCCATCTCGTTCATAGCGGGACAGCCAGATGCGAACGGACTTCCAGAAGTCTATGGATAGGTCTGTAACGCGTTCTCCCTCGGCCTTGTGCTTGAGCGATCCGAGGCTCTTCACGCCCTGAGCGTCGATGAAGTCGAGGTCGTCGTCCTTTTCAATCAGGACAGAGGTGGCTTCAGGCAATTGAAAGAGCTGAAGCAGCGCGAAGCGCGGCTGATAGATGTAGCCAAGACCTTGCTCACCGGCAGCGAACTTGTCGCCTGGAGTGGTTGACATGGATACCCCCTTGATTTGCTCCAGTGTTGGCCCAGAAAGGTCGAACAGCGTCGCGGGGGATTCGCAGTATTGACTGCGCCGACTCTTTGTTCGGTCAATTTCTCCCTCTGGGGCTGGTCAGCCTAGTTCGTATCTTTTTGTATCGAGTGAACTATACAACGCTACGGCGAACTCGATTTTGTATGCATGCGTCAACTGGTTCGGATAATTACCCGTTGACCAATCTTCATAAATTTGTTCAGGAGAGCCCATGCGCTCAGCTCAAACTGATTCAGTGTTCAGGGTCCTTCATGCGATGACTCTGCGCGAACGCCGGAACCGACGCAAGGCAGCGCAGGCCCTGCCGGGTCGGCGTCTAAGCAAAGCCCTGTACCTCACCGAAGTCACCCTGTCGATTATTTCCGTCTTGATTGCCGCGTTAGTGCACTTTGACATCCTGAGTCGCACAAATCTTGCGTGGCGCTGGGGCAGTCTGGGCGCCATCTCTCTAGCCTACTTGGTCATTTTGCTCCATCCCTTCATCGAGTTCTACATACACCGAAGGACGCTAACCAAGGCTGTTCGCAACCCGCTAGGCCTGCTACTAGGCAACGCCAAAGCCACGGCTCAGGTCGATCGACTCTATGTTGGCAAGCTGGCGCGCTCTACCAAAGAAGCACTTGAGTTGGTGCTGCTGGAAGTGAAAGCGGAGCGGGATGCGTATCTCAAGCGAACCGCCGTCATCACTGGTCCTGTCGATAAGCTTGGTTTGGCCCCAGGCCTGCTTGCTACGGTCCTTGCCATTTCCAATCTACCTGTTGCGCATTCTGCGTTGATCGAAGTCCTTGCCTATGCGGGACCATTCTGGTTCCTCATGGGAACCGCAAGCGCGGTATGGATCGCGCCTACGCTGGATCGCCAAGTCTGTGTTCTCGAGCTGGCGCTGGCGCAGAATAAGGCCGGTACAGAAAAGTCGGAATCTACGCCTGGCCGGGACGTGTCGCCTTCATCCATGAGCAGTGTTGCCAGACCCTTTCTGCGCAATCGCAAGCCCGGGCGGGGATCCGCATATTGGGCGATGCGATCGCCCAGCTAGACGAGGTGCCTGGCCAGACCGCCCGTAGCTACATGCAAATGTGTGGGCAAGTACCAAGCAATCGTTTCGGGGCCACATGTAAAGGGCGGTGGAGTTGTTGGCCAGTCAGAGTGTTCTCGTACCCCCTGAGGACATGCCCCACTAGCTCCTTGCTCAGTTCCTCGCGCGCTTGTCAACATAGAAAGGTTTGTCGATGGCGCTACCGGTCGTTCCTATACCAATATTGTTGGTAAACGATGCGAAAGATTAGCCACCACGCATAAATGCTTTCGGCGCTTTGCATTGCGTGAGCATCAAGCAAGCCATGGGCGAGTTCGTTGCGTAGGTTTGGCCCGAAGCCCTCGCAGAACAGCGCACGAATTTCAAACGCAAGGTCTTCGCCGAACACCTCATCCATCTCCGGCAGAGCCACCAACGTACTTAAACCGGCTTCCATTTGAAGACTATCAGCCTCGGTCGTCAGCGTCTTCGCACCCTTGAGCTTTAGGTGCGTGCGAACGAAGTTTTCTATCTGCGGAACCAGAAGATGCAAGGCAACGATGAAGTCGCCCTCGAAGCCGGCCTTTAGACCCTTTGCCATCAAACCAATGCGCTCACTTGGCACCGCCCCGGACTGGCCGACGATGTTAACCAAGTCATGAGTGGAAATGAGGCGTTCTCGGGCGAACTGTCGAAGCGCCGGTGCAATGGCAGACTGAACCCCAAACCGAACGCGAAGCACGTGATCCTGGATCATCTTGCTCCAGACGGCGTCCGTCACTTCGTCGTCTTCCGCAGACAGATCACTGGCGGCGGGACTCTCGGCCACCACGCGACCGTCCGTGGCTAGCTTTTGGGACGAGAACATTCGGCTGAAGAAGAACTCGCCAATGCGCTTTCGAGTTTCTACTTCGGTCAGTTTTCTGGACGCCAATGGCCAGCACTCAGCCAAGGCAAGTAGTGCTTCTGCCATTTCCTTGCCGGAGATCTCTTGCTCGCTGCTGTAAATCTCCTCCTCCAAGTCAAGGGACTCGCCGCGCATTGGCGCAAAGTCGCCAAGTGACTGCATCGCGATGTCTCGTTGGAGTTGGCGCAAGCTTTTGAGCTTGTCGTCTATGCCTTTGGCCTTGCGAAGATGTTTTGGGATGGCGAGTAAGGCCTGCACCGCTTCCGCGTAAAGGCTTGCCCCAACAACGTAGCTTCGGTGCTCGCCAGATATGCGTGATTCGGCTTCCAAGACAAAGGCGTCCGAGATTCTGCAATCGATGTCCGCGCAGCGTTCATAGTTTCTCTCAAGACCGAAACAGCGCTTTGCGATTGAAAGGTAGCGGCGAGCCGCGAAGAATCGGCTGCCGGCGTCCGATGCGAGAAGGCGTGTTGCGCGTACCTCTAAGCCCTCGGCGATATGTCTGATGTGCACTTTGGCCAGACCGTACTCCAGCATCGTTTCGACCATCGATGGCGCCGCATTTCCAACCTCTAGTTGTGCTTCGATTGCAGTGATCAGTGCGGCCGCCATGTCGTCAAGACGGCTCTTGCCTGGTGCTCGAATCTGAAGGGCGAGCATGATGGCGCGCTGCCAGCAGGTCTGCGTGCCGAGCAGGAACCATGAGTCGCCTGCCAGCGGCGTGTCTCGGTATGCGTCGATGGCGGCGAGTGCGTCTTGAATCTTCCGTGGCCGGCGTACGAGCCAAAGGATGTCTGCAATTCGAGCAAGAAGAAGAGGGTCATCTACTAGCGGGCAGATGTCGTCAAGCAGCGCAATGTCGCTCTCAGTGAAGTCGGACAGACTAAATGAATTCTCGGAGCCCTCAAATGTCGCTACGAGTGGCTCGTTGATTTTGTCCGGGGCAAGGCGCAGAGAACATGCGTCTCCCAACAACCAGAGTATCCTGGCCTTCGCATATGCCCCGTCCTGAGTCGCCGCAGCGGCGGCAGTGCAAAGGCCGTTCCACCGAGAGAAGTACGTGTCCTCGTCCGAGCAGCAGGCCGCCCTTTTCCAATCGCTAGTACGAAAGTCGTCTAGCGAGGCTGTAGTGTTGGCAGGCGGACGCGGCATTTCGCTATTGTCGACGAGGCGACCGCTTATTTGAGAAGAGGCCTGCATTGCTGCGCAGGCCGGGGGATGGAGAGGCTCTGCAGGGGTTGCCATCAGTGTCCGCCGACTGCAGACGTTCGCGGACCAGCATGAAGCTTGCCGTTGGGGTGGCCACAGTCGCGAACACGAAGGGTTGCTAGCCTGCCATGAGGCCATGCGCCTCATGGTGGAGGGCGCGCGAAGTACCTGCGGATCGAGGATAAGTTACCGTGCTTGCTCCATTTTGACCAAGCCGTATTCTTGCATCTGACTGTGCACCTCTTGAATCTCACGATTCAGTTGGGCCAAGTACTCGTTGGCGACCATGGAGAACAGATCCTCACCGACTTTATCCAGTTTGACAGTGAATTCCCCGATCCTAATCCGCTTTATGAGCTTGTTGAATGCACTCTTTACCGCGTTTGGATTGTCGTCGGACAGCGGAATTGTGACGGGGCCTTGCTCCACGTTGATCTTGAGAAAGTACTTGTCCTCAACGCATTCAACGGTGGCATCAAGCGTGACCATAGATTCTCCCTCTCTCTCCAAATGCTTCTTTGCCGCCCTCGAGTGTGCGCATGCTGACCATCTTCCAGTCACGCCGCTCCTCGGTTTTCTCCACATTCACCAGGTTGTTCGTAAATGGGTTACCCACGAACGTGTTGTACCCCTCCGGTCCATGGGTGCGATAGATCGAGCAGTACGGCAATGTCCGCACGGCAATGTTGGCATCGTGCGTTGAGATGAACACTCTCCGGCCTGACTTCGCTCGCTCTTTGATGAGCGGGACGATAACGTCGTTGATGTATTCGTTCCCGAGGCTCTTCTCGGGCTCGTCAAGAAGGTAGACGTCCTTGTCGGTCCCGAGTTCCTTTTGGAGCATCACCATCGACGCCTCGCCGCTTGAGGGCGTATAGGGAAGGCCATCGAGTGTGAAGTACCTCTTGAACAGAAGCAGTTCATAGACCGTTTTAACCTCATCGACGTCCTCGGTGGCGTTGAACTCTGAGACGTAATGGAACAGATCGTCCTCGAACAGGTGCTTGCCAATCTCACGGAGAGAGTTGACAAATTTTTTCTGGACACCCTTCTTCACGTTCGTTAGGCTGGACAACTCTCCGTCCGTAACGTTGCCATTCTGAAAGAGAAACTGAGTCACGAACGTCAACTTGCCCTTGCCTGAGCCAAGGTCGCCAACGGTCTCTTCTTCATTCTTAATTACGGACCCAAGGCTCTTGCCAATCGCGCGGACACTGGCAGCGATCTTGATTCGGTTCATCGCGTAGTCACGAAAGCCGGTAGTGCTTGGCTTGGCGGGCGAGCCCGTCTTGCGTGCTACTTCGATCCGGAAGGTCTTGATCGCTGAATTGAGCAGTGAGAGTTCCTTCCAATCTACAAACCCGGACCATTCCTTCCCAAGGAGGCGGTCGAGCAGCAGCCCGAGAATACGCTGCAACTCGATGAACTCATCGTCCGATAGTTCCTTCTTCACGAGCAGATCTTCCCTCACCAAGGCAGAAAAGGCTTCGATCTTTGAGGCAGTGTCGTGGTACTTGGAGAAGCTTCGCTCTGCTTCACCCTCCTCCTGAGTGTCGATGTCCTTGAGCAAAATCAGCTTCGCATTCTTGTTCGAAACGGTGGATTCGAAGAACGCCTTGAACTTAGTCACGCTCGTTACGTCTACTTCAACGGCTGTGCGCACTACCTGAATTTCATCCTGGCAGTAGTTGATGCCATAGGTGTTGAGGTTTATGCTCAGGCCCTTGCCTTTGACGTCAAAAATATCGTTAAGGCGGCCGCTGGCGGACTCATAGACCTTGGCGTCGATCCCGCTTTTTGCATAGTGCTTGGCAATTGCTTGGAGGATGCAAGACTTCCCGGTCCCCTTCGGTCCGAAGATGATGTTGATGTCGTTGAATACCTTGATGGTGAGCGTCTTCTTATCTTCGAACGGAACCAACGTGAGGTCCTCGGACGTCTTCCGATCCATGACTGTATTAATGGTCGTGGGGTCCTTCTTCAACAGCAGGCAAAAGTGCTCGAAGCCATCAATGGGAAGCCGTAGGTCAGGCAACTCCCGCGCACTCTCGACATAGTTCCCCCAATCATGGACGTCGGAGCCGTAGATCGAAGGTCGCCCATGCGAGATGTGAATCCCCGCAGAGATCGCATTACTTACCTCTTTAAGAATGCTCCATTTGTTCCGCGCCCCCGCTTCAAGCACTGCGAGCATGTCGTCCGAGACGCTCGGCCGCTTCTGTTTGTAGTGGGCGACATAGAGGGGTTCCATCACATCAAATGTCGTAAGAACATCTGGAATCGTTACCCTGAACGAGTCCGGCGTGTGGCCCGTTGTTAGAGCAGTCACTGCGGCGGAAAACTGTGTCGCGAGCTTGGGTGAGACGATGACCAGCAAGTGGCCCTTGCCATGTTCGTCGTAAACGTCAAGCTCCACACCTGGCCATACCTGTGCGTCCGATCCGATTCGCGCCTGGATGGCTTGAAACTGCGACAGGTCGAACACGTTGTGATTCGTGATCGCGACGACCCCGACTTCTGTGGATAAGATCGCGTTGCAGAAGTCCTCTGGAGAAATTTCTCTCGTCTGCGCATCACCTAATTTGCATTTTCTGGTGTGCGTGTGGATGTCGATTTTCACAGTCCGCATCTCCCATAGGTTCTCATACGGTCCACTGGACGCTCGCGGGAATCATAAGCCGAGTTCTTTCGTGCGGATCCCTGTTGCCGTCATTGAACCCGCTAAAGCGGGGTTGACTGAGATCCAACCGTGACGATGTAGGCAGTACCTTCGATGCCAGTTATCTCCACCGCTTCGATCGCGATTTTGTCAATGTGTTGGTCATGCCGACATGATGCGACATCACCGGTCGCTGCCCCCGTTAGGCTCAGGCCTCGCGCAGCACCATCGCTGTCGGCAGGCTGATCTGCGAAACAGGGGCTGCCCCTAAGTCCTGGCCTTCAATCTGCTTGACTAGGGATTCGCTAAGACCGTTGAGCACAATCGAAGCACCGACCAGTTGGCCGACCAACGGAACGTGCAGCCGCACGCGGGTCGGACTCTCGAACCGGAAAAACTCGTGCAGTGGCAGCCGGCGAATGCAGTCCATCAAGTCATCACCCGTTTTGACAACCTCAGTGACTAAGCTCGGGTCAAGTGCGTCCCAGAGGACCTCGATTTCATCCCACCCGACCGAGCCCCCGCGCGGCGGCGCAGCGCCGCCGATCAGAAGCGGCTGGCTCATGTGCGCGCCGACGTTGTTGCGGAGTCTGGTGAGCTGCCCAGACACCGCGTTCCGCGCGATGTTGAATGCTTTTGTGACCGTGTGGAACTCTGTCCGCTCATCGTCGAGAAGGCAAGCGAATGCGCGGGGCATGCTGCCGTCGTACTGAGGCAACTGGGATACCAGTCGAACGTAACGTGGCAAGGTGTCCATGAAGGAGCGCAGCTCAACGACTGCGCTCTTCATCATCACTCTGCTCACCAACGCGTCAGACTCGGATTTGGCCCGATTGAACAGCAGTCCGAACGACTCCCATTGAGCTTTCAGCGCGGTGTATTCGCTCGCGAACTCGTTGCCGGGGCGGTAGACCGACTCGCTCTTTCGACCAGGGTGCAGTACAGGCCCAACGAACTCCTGCTCATCGATATCCGGCCGGTACTTTGGCCCTCCAGCCGGAGCACCTTCCGGTGGCCCAAGCACGAACGTCAAGTACTTCACTGGAACCAGCTTCCTGCGAATCGCTTGACGCTCAACTTCTGCGTCGGGTTCTTCGTCCATCTTGTGCCCCTAATCTGTAGCCACAATTCTCCGCGTTGGCGCGCGATGGCGACTGCACCTCGTCAGACTTATATCGGGTGAGGGTAGTTCAGCAACGTTGCGCACCGCGTTCGGCAACGTTCGCAGCCTACGGCGGACAACAACTTTGCCGCGGTTGCTGTCATTCAAGGCTGCCCCGCCACATTGCGGTTGCCGCTGTTGCCCTAAGCCAGCGTGAGATCGATCCCCGCCTGCCGACGCCACTTACTTGACACGGCCCTCTTGCCACTTGCGTGCTTTCTCGTCCAGGTCAATGCCATCAACGCTTAGAAAAAATTCACGCTGGCTATAGCGTTTCAAGCGCACCAGCTCCGGATCATGACGACATGGCATCGTTAGATTGAGCGGATCACCGCCAAACTCAGTCACCGTTGCCGACAACAATTCGCCGACCAGCTTCCAAGCCTCGAAAGCAACGTCCAGCAGATCACGATTGGGAAACTGCGGGATCATCCATGTCCGCCAGATGGCAGGTGAGGAGTCGCAATCAGGACCGATGCCACGCCAGAACTTGTCGGTTCGGCAGACCTGCTTGTATCGTTCGTAAGCCTCATCTGAGCTTTCCCACGGTTCAACCCGAAACGGGAAGCTGATCTTGACCTTGGTGCCTTCCATTGCTCTCACGCTGCCCTGGCTGTCTACTTCAAGCATGCCCTGATGAACGATGAAGTTGCGCTTCAGACGCAATGTGCTGAAAAGTGTCGTTGCCTGGAGCTCCTTGAGCTTAGGCTTGATCGCGCGGCGGACAGATTCATGTCGCTCCAGGTTTTTTATCAGCAGTTCCGGTACGTCAGCAATGGCGCGGATAAACGAGTTCAGAGCATATCGAAAGGCGTCCGGCTCGTGATAGTTGCCTTCCATCTGGTGCAGATGCCAGTGGCATTCATGCCAGCGGTCCAGCGACGATTCAATGGGTTGGTGGGGACAAGACATGGACCAATATAACTGCCTCGGATATTTCAATCTGACCGAGCTGCCAGTGTGAATCAGTTCCTGCGCCGCGTGAGGTCGAACGAGAATCTGCCGACGATGGTCAGCCAATGCTGGACCCGCTCGATTGGCAGTTCCCTCGCATCGTTAGTGAGCAGGCCATCCAGTGCGTCCTTGATCGAGTTGATGACGGAGGCTCGGTTCGTGCGCGGGCTGAGCAGCGCGTCGCCCAAGCTGCCTTCAGGCGGCTGCTCAGCGAGGAATTCGAACCACTGCGCCGCGCGGTGCGGCGACGAGATCTGTTGGGCCAGCAGGATCATCGCCACCCGGAATTCGCCAGGGAAGTTCGCGGATCCTTCGAAGCGTGCCAACTCGTTCGCAGGCACCGTGGCCTTCATGATGCGGTAGATATTGCTGAAGCGCTTCGCAGCCCGGGGCGAGGGGATGAACGCGCGCAGCCGCTTGGCGTACTCGGTCTCCCAGGCCTGAATGGTCAACGCCGCTTCGTCCAGGACCGTCGTCTGCGTCTCGTTGGAAGCGCCTGCCTCTTGCGGTGCTGTCCCGGGTGCTTCCTTGTCCTCGGCAACCACCTTCGGTACGAAGGAGCCTGAGGAGTCATTGGGCTGACGGGCTGGCCGGCTTGCCTGATCCTCGGGGATGGCCACGAAGCTGGCGATCTTTGGGTCTGACGGAGGGGCGGTCTGCTGCGCCGATGTTGCATCGGACGCGACTGGCGGCAAGACGCCCACGTCATCGGCCGGCTTGAGCAGGGCGTCCATCATCTGCCCGAAGCCACCGTTCGTCATCGGCCGGAGGGCGTAGGGGATCTGGAAGATCTTCTCCAGGTAGTGCTGCGGCGTGGCCGTCCAGTGCTCCGATTCGTCGTCATCCTGCTCCCGGCTGAGCCGGGCGACGTGCTCGTCGAACTGCTTGAAGTGGCTGGACAACGAGTGCAGGAGCCACCGCGAGTCCACGCCGACCACGACCACGAATAGTGGGTAGGCGAGCAATAGGTGGACGGCCTGGAGCACCTCGACCACCTTGTCGGCGGGGCACCGGTCCAGATCGTCGATGTACAGCACGATACGATCAAGCTGCGCGCGCTGTCCCGGGATGGGCTTGAGTCGATCGACTAGGATCTCGAAGTCGCGCCTGATCGTCGTGAAGATGCCCAGTTGCTTGCGGTAGTCGTCGGACTTGTGACGGTCGCTCAGGAAGCGCGCCAGGCTGATCTTCTCGCGCTCGGTCTCCAGTCGGGTAATTTCGCCCTGGGCTGCGGCGACCTGTGCGTCGGCCGCCATCTTGGCGGCCTTGGCCTCCTCGACTTCGGCCTTCAGCTGGGTCTCCGCCGCCGGGACCTCCTCGCGTTTGGCCTGCAGGAGCTGGTTCACCCAGTCCCGGGCGGCTTCCAATTCCTTCCTGCGATCGCTGAAGCTCGCCATCGCCTTGCGCAGCCAAGCGGCTGAGCCGGCGAGCACGGCCGTGATCTGCGCAGTGATCGCGCCGAGCTTGACGAGCCAGGTTTGATCGGTTGCCACCCAGTGGTTCGCCAGCACGGCAATGAATGGGATGGCAAGGGCCGCAGCAACGAGGGCCAGCCACAGCGGCTTGCGCGACTCCGTGGTGATGGCCCGGGCAAGGCTCACGCTGACTTCGGTCTGGGAACGAAGCTCCGACAGTGCGGCCTGCCAGTCTGTCGTGGCGGCCATGAGGTCGCCCATGCCGAGTCGCTTCGCGATGGTCGCGATGGCTTCTTTCGCGTTCGCGTCCTTGTCGATCAGACGCTTCCAGTCTGTCGCACCGAGCTCAGTGAGCTTGACGGGGCGCTGGTGGCGCTCGGCTTCCGCCGCCGCCAACTGCTCGCTCTTCCTGCGCAGGTCCTCGGCGGCCTGATCCGCCTTGAGCACTGCGGTCTGCTGGGCCTGCACCGCCTGCAGCATCTGCCGCTCGATCTCTGCGCGTTCCTCGGCCGGCGTCTTGAGGCCGTTAACCCGGCCGTGCAGCTTTTCTAGCATGCAGCTCACCAGACTCGCCCACAGGTTGCTGTCGGCGTAGTGCCAGGCGTTGAACTCGATGTGCTCCACCTGCGCGCAGAAGGGCGAACTGTCGTCACGCTTGGCCTGGTCAGAGAAGGCTTCCGACTGGCGCCGCATCTCGCCCATGAAGAAGCTCTTGCCCGACCCCCAGTCGCCGAACAGGCCGATGGCCAGCGGGGGGCTGACGTCGTGCGCCGTCATGATGGCGGCAAAGGTCCTGGCCTCGGCGGTGATGCCCAGGCGATCAGTGGTGTCGCCCGGCTTGTCGCTGTGGAACCCCGGCCGGTGCCGCGCGCGGCTGGCCGTCTCATCGTTCAGTCGGTGCAGCTGGTTCAGCAACTGCTCCGCCGAGTACCGTAGCCGCGGGTCAGCCAGGCATTGCTTGAGCGCGCCGATCGTTTCTGCGGGAACCAGTAGGCTCAGCAGATTCACGAAGTGCTCACCTGCCTGGTAGGCCGAGCCGGCCGTGGTCGTGACGATCTCCTTGGTCACCCGGGCCGATGTCCATCGATCCAGCAGGATAGGCGCCGCCGCCGTGGCCATGGGCAGCGGGGTGAAGGCGTAGAGCACGTCATACGCGAGTGCCGTCCCGCTGGCCGACGAGAACAGCATCTCGCTGAGCACCGGGGCCAGCGGCGGCACCGGAACGATCCGCAAGGCGCGCAACACCTGCCACACCGTCTCGAAGTCTTCGGATTGGAGCCGTTCCGTGAGCTCGGCTACGAGCTTGGGGTCCGACGAACTGCGCATCAGCTCGGCCAGCAGGCGGATCTCGGGCTCGGAGTCAGCCAGGGCATTGACGGTCGCGTCGTGCTCATAGCTCACGTTCCTGCCGTAGAGCCCGGCCAGCGTCCAGAACCGCACGTTGCGATCTGGCTCGAACGACTCCTGCAGGTGCTGGCCGATCAGGTCGGCGTTGCCTTCAGCATCCAGCTGTATCAGCGCGCTGAGCATCCATGACCGGATCGAGGCCAGGCGCTTAGGCGAGCGGACGGCCGCAGCGAAGTTGTCCTCGGTCCCGACGGCGAAGTCGCCGCGCAAGTGCCTGCGCAGGATGTGGGCGAGGGCGCCGCGGTCGTTGGTGTGCAGTCCGTTGATCTGCCTCAGCGCGTCCAGCCGCTCCCGATCGCTGCCGTCCTTGAGGATGTGCAGCAATTGGGCGAGGCGCACGCTGGTGGGGTGATCCATATTCGCATCGCTGGATGCCTGGGCAGACATGCGATCGGATTCGGACCGCTCGGGCTCCGCGCCTGTGTTTTGGACCGCTGAGCGGATGGCGTGGAGCAGTTCCTCGAGCTTACGGTCATCGTGGGCCCGCATGTCCAGATAGAGCCGCTGGCTGAAGAGTCCGTCGAAGTCGAGCTTCTCTGTCTCGGATGGATTGCCAATCAGGACCGGGAGAACACGCCGACCCGACGCCTGGAACTCGGCCACCTGGCTTCGTTGGGTATTGCCCCA
Organism: Burkholderiales bacterium RIFCSPHIGHO2_01_FULL_63_240; assembly: GCA_001770725.1. Classification (GTDB taxonomy): domain Bacteria; phylum Pseudomonadota; class Gammaproteobacteria; order Burkholderiales; family Burkholderiaceae_C; genus Aquabacterium. The sequence goes on along the minus strand of MERU01000004.1, from coordinate 418,072 downwards.
GCCCCGATCCCCGAGAAACACCACCATGCAGCGTGACTCGCGCAGTGCGCGAGCTTCGTCGATCGGCTCCCCAAGCCCGACCGTGTCATGGAAGTAGTGCGTCCGCACGCCGCGCTGCTTGAGCCAGGCGTTGATCTCCGGGACTCGGGTTTCGCCCTCCCGGTAGGAAAGAAAGACGTCGGTCGGCGTGTTGTCCTCTTTCGCTTGCAAGGTGCACTCCCTGTTTTGTTGTCTACCACTGTGGCCTCAACATTATCGACGCAGCGTCGCGCATGAGGCGGGGATTCCGCCAGCGCGACCGTCTGGCGCTGAGGCGTCTGCTATGTACGGGATGTACCTGCACAGGCGCGACAAAGTGCAATGCTTAATGCAGCTTGCTGACAAGGTGCAAAGTCTGAGTTTAAAGTCGGACTGAACCAATGACCGCCTGCCTGGGCAGAGCAGATGGCGAGCAAGACAAAAGTGCAATTTCGTGCTTAAACCGAAGTGCAAACTACAGCTTTAAGTCACAGCTTTGATGTCCCTGCACACGACCCTGTTGTGCCCGCTGCGGCTTCAAATGCTTGCAGCCGCGTCGACCTCTGTGTGCAGCGTTGGCGCCACCCATCCCGCCACCCACGCGGGCAGGTGCTCCGCCGGCATCGGTTTGGCAATCCAGTAGCCTTGGGCGATGTCGCAGCCGAGCTCGCCCAACAAGCCCCAGGCAGCGCCTTCCTCCAGCCCTTCTGCCGTCACCTTCAGGCCCAGGTTGTGGGCCAGGTCGACCACCGAGCGCACGATCTTGGCGTCCTGTGCGTCGTGGTGCATGTTCATCACGAACGAGCGATCGATCTTGAGCTCGTGCACGGGCAGGCGCTTGAGGTAGGCCAGCGACGAATACCCGGTTCCGAAGTCGTCGATCGACATCTGCAGGCCCATGTCGTGGAACTGCTCGAGCGTCTGCTGCGCGCGATTGGGGTCGTCCATGATCGCGCTCTCGGTGATCTCCAGGCACATCGCGCTCGGGGGCACGTGGTGTTCGTGCAGCAGGGCGCCGACGCGCGCGGGCAGGTCGGGGTCGATCAGGTCGCGGGCCGACAGGTTGATCGACATCTGCAAGGTCAGGCCCTGGTCGGCGCACATGCGCCAGGTGCGCATGGACTCGACCAGCAGCCAACTGGTGATCTGGCGGATGAAGCCCGACTGCTCCGCAAAGGGGATGAACAGGCCCGGCGGCACCATGCCCCGCGTGGGGTGGGCCCAGCGGATCAGGGCTTCTGCGCCCACCACGCGGCCGCTTTGCAGGCACACCTTGGGTTGCAGGAAAAGCCGGAACTCACGGTGCTCGACGGCCTGGCGCAGCTCGCCCAGCAGCGACAGCGCCGCGTCCGACTTGACGTCCAGTTCGGGGCGGAAGATGGCGTGGCCCGTTTGCGCCTGTTTGGCATGGTGCATGGCCAGCTCGGCCCGCCGCATCAGGTTGGCGTCGTCGGTGGCGTGGGCCGGGCAGGCGGCGATGCCGATGCCGGCCCCCAGGTCGACCGTGCTGCCATTGAGGTCGATGGTGGCCTCCAGCCCCTTTTGAACCTGCCTCGAGACGGCCAGTGCGTCGTCGACGTTGCCGTGGCGCAGCAGGATGGCGAATTCGTCGCCACCGAGCCGCGCCACGGTGTGATCGGCTTCGCTCAGGCCCTCGCGCAGCAGGCGGGCCACGCGTTGCAGCAGCTGGTCGCCTGCGTCCGTGCCCAGCACGTTGTTGACGTGACGGAAGCGGTCGAGGTTGAGCATGACGACGGCGCAGCCGGTGTTCTGTGCCACGGCCCGGGCCACGGCTTCTCGCACGGCCAGGGTGAAGCCTGCCCGGTTGGGCAGGCGGGTGAGGGCGTCGGTCAGGCCGCTGCGGCGGATCTCGTCTTCGCGTCGGTGGACGGCTTGGCGCATCGACTCGAAGGCGTCGGCCAGTTCGCCGATCTCGTCGTGTCCATGGGGCGGGATGGGCGCGTCGAAGTCGCCACGGGCCAGGCGGGTGGCCAGTCTGGTGAGGGTGGTGACCGGCGTTGTGATGCGGTTGGCGGTCACGGCGCTGCCGATGGCGAAGGCGAGCACACCAATGCCGTTGAGCACGAGGATGGCCCACTGCAGTTGCCGAAAGGGCGCGACCGCCTCGTCCACGGAGCGCAGCATCACGGCATAGACAGGCGTCTGCACGGAGTCGCCCAGCGGATGCAGGCGGGCCACATGGAGACCATGGGGCAAATCGAAGGACATGCGGTTCGCGCCGCTGGCCGCCGAAGCAGATGCCGCAGGCATCCACTGACTCAGCAGGGACTGCTGGGCGGTTTCGTCGAGCAAAGACAAGGCGGCCTGCCAGCCACCGCTGTGGGTGCGGGTGACGATGACCAGGCTCATGTCGGTGAGCTGCTTCATGTCGCGAACCAGCCGCTCATCGAGCTGAAAGCCCATGACCACCCAGCCAATGGTCAGGGGCGCGCGGATCGGCACCGCCACCAGTTGGTGAACCTGCTTGCCAACAGGAACGATCAAGCCCGAAGCGCCCGGGTCCTCGGTCGAGTCGGCTCGCTCGATGGCACGTTTGACCAGGTTGGCCATCTCCTTGACGTCGGCACGCGTGCCTGCCTGGATCTCTCCCTGCGCGTCGGTGATGATCGAAAAACCGGCGCCTGCGCGCTCGCCGTGGTTCTCCAGGGCCGAGACGAGGGTTTCGGTGTCGCCGCTGGACAGGGCTTCGCGGAAGCCATAGTCGGCAGCCAGCAGGCGGGTCGATTCGCTCAGGTGGGTGGCGCTTTGCCTGAGCAGGCGCCTGAACACCTGCTCGCCCAGGTCGAGCGAAGCGCCCAGCAGCTCCCGGGCGTTGTGGTCGATGCTGCGCTGCACGAGCGCGAAGGTGATGACCTGCACCCCCAGCAGCAGGCCCAGGAAGAGCGCGACGATGCGAAACGCCAGTCGGCGTCGCAATGGCAGCGCATCGGTCTGGGTACTGCCGCCGGTGTTCATGGCTTGCCCGCACCTCCAAGGCGGACGACGTGGGTGCCGCCTGCGGCCTGGACCTTCAGGCCCTGGCGCTGTGGCAACTGCTTGTCACCCATCTGTGCGTGCCAGACCTGCAGGGTGTGCTCGCCTGCAGGCAGGTCGAGCGTGGCGACCCCGTCCTTGCGCGTGATGGCGAAGTGCGGGGTGTTGACGACGTGGATGAAGGCGGCCATGCGGTCGTGGATGTTGCAACCCAGGATGGCCGTGCCGGCCTTGTCGAACACCACCGGTGCGGCGGGCGTGCCTGCGTAGAGCTTGATCTCGAACGGTTTGGCCGACGAGAAGGAATAGATGTGGTGGCGGACGGTGTCGAAATTCGGGAACGACACCGCCGTGCCGGTCTGCACCACCAGGAGGGTCGGCACGAAGGCGCGGTTGCGTTGCCCCATTTCAGCCTGGGTGCCAGGTGGGGCGGTGGGCCGAGCGCCAGCAAGCTCGACGGCGACCACGGCGTCGGCCAACGCCGAGCCGTTGGCGTCGATCACGCTGAAGTTCACGGGGGCGGCGAAGGCAGGGCCACAAGCCATGCCCATCAGCAGGATGCCGAGGAAGCGAAGGCTTGGGCAGAACGGGTGCTTCAGCATGCGAGGCCCTTTCAGCGATCGGCGGTGACGATGTCGCGGCGGCTGGGGGCCAGCCTGCGCAGCAGCTCGTTCTTGGCGGCCTGGCTGACGCCCGTGCGGTCAAGCTCGTCCCTCAGGATCTGGACCACGGTCTCGAACTCGGAGCCACCCAGGCCCAGGTCGGCGTGGGCATTGCGCATGGTTTCGCCCTCGTACACGCAGGGGCCATCGGCCACCTTGCAGAGGTGGGCCGCCAGGCTCGCCGAGAGCGTGCGCAGGTTGATGCCGTCAAACGTGCGCTTGGTGCGCGGGTCGGTGGACATGCGCTGAATCATCGCGCGGCTGACCGCCTCGATGTTTTCAACCCCGCCCAGCTGCTGGTAGAGCGGTGGAGCAGGGGCGGCGCTGGTGCATGCGGCCAGCGGCAGGGCGAGCGCAAGCAGCGCCAAGCTCAGCTGGCGCCGGATGCGAGCAAGCAGGTGGGGGGGAGACATGCACATCACTCCTGACAATGATCTCCACTGTGTCATTTTTGAGCATGGGTGTTTCCTCGTGAATGGGGGCGGGAGGGGGCTACTTCTGAAGATGTCCGCGCCGGATTCACGCGAAGATGCACCCCAGCCTGGCGATGGCTCGCTGGCTGGAGGATCCGTCGATGCGTTCACCGTCCCTGTCCTTGCCCCTCAACACCTGGCGCCTGGTGGCCATGGCGTGGCTGCTTGCCGGTGCCCCGGCCTGGGCGGGTGATCGCCTGCTGGCCACCTCGGGGGTCTCTCAGGTCGAGGGTGCGGCAGGTGGCGGCCTCACGCCCTGGGCGGTCATCGGCGGCCACGGCAGCAGCGACCAGGTGGGGGCGTCTGCGTACGCCACCCACATCCGCACTCAGGGCAAGTTCAACCTCAACATCCAGGGCGTGGCCGTGGGCGTGAAGAACCGCGTCGAGGTCTCGATGGCGCGCTGGAGCTTCAAGTTCAGCGACACCGTGCCCGGCAAGAGTGCGCAGATGAACGTGCTGGGCGCCAAGGTGCGCGTGCTGGGCGATGCCGTCTACGACCAGGACGTCTGGTGGCCGCAGGTGAGCGTCGGCTTTCAGCACAAGCACAACGAGGACTTCAAGCTCGTGCCGACCTTGCTGGGCGCCACGAGGGGCTCCGACACCGACTGGTACGTGGCCGCCACCAAGCTCTGGTTGGGGGCCGCATGGGGGCGCAACGTGCTGGGCAACCTGACTTTGCGCGCCACGCGGGCCAACCAGTTTGGCATCCTGGGCTTTGGTGGCGACCTGGGCAACCGGCACCAGCTGATGCCCGAGGCCAGCCTGGCGGTGCTGCTGCGCGACGACCTGGCCGTGGGCGCGGAGTGGCGCGCCAAGCCTGACCGGCTCAGCGCCTTCAAGGAAGAGAACGCCTGGGACGCCTTCGTCGCCTGGTTCCCGCACCGCAACCTGAGCCTGACCGCGGCCTGGCTGGAGCTGGGCAACATTGCCGACAAGCCGAGTCAGCGCAGCCTGTACCTGTCGGCGCAGTTGGGGTTCTGATCGGCAAAAAAAAACAGCCCGGACGCTCAAGGCGACGCGGGCTGCGCTTCGGCCGCTCACAACCGGAGGGCCTGGACCGGTGGGGCGATCCCCGATCCTGTGCCCCTTGCGGGGAGCCACCTCACCGGTGGCGTGGTGCAGCCGGACCGCCCGGCCGACCTGAGTGGAGCAGGTCTGGCACCCTGGTGACCCCCGTTACCCGGGGGCCTCACGGTTGACGAACACCTCGTCGATCACCGTGAATGCATTGTGCGCGGTCGCCTGTTTCGTGTCTGTGTGTTTTCTCACGATTGCGTTGCTGCCCGTCAAGAGCAGGCTGCACCTGTGCGAAAGTTGACGCCAGGAAGGCTGAACCCATGAACGCAGAAGTCCTGACCACCACCCAGATGGCGAGTGCCGACGCCGCCACCATCGCCCGGGGCACCCCAGGCATCGTGCTGATGCGCGCAGCGGGTCAAGCCGTGGCCCGGGCGCTCATGCAGCGCTGGTCGCCCAGGCCCGTGAGCGTGCTGTGCGGTCCTGGCAACAACGGTGGCGATGGCTGGGTGGCGGCGGGTGTGCTGCACCGGCAGGGCTGGCCCGTGCGGGTGCACGCCATGGTGCCGCCCGACGCCTTGCGGGGCGATGCCGCCGAGGCCGCGCGCGAATGGCTGGCCGTGGCTGCCCAGGAGGGGCGGCCTGGATGGCACCCCCTGGACGAGGCGAACCCCCAGCCCGGAGAGCTGGTGCTGGACGCGTTGTTCGGCGCCGGCCTGAGCCGCCCGCTCGACGAGCCCGTTCGCGAGCTGCTGGAGCGCGCGGCCTTGCGCCACGTGCCCATCGTGGCGGTGGACGTGCCCAGCGGCCTGGCGGGTGACACGGGGCGGCCGCAAGGCGCCGTGCCTTGTGCGTTGACCGTGACCTTCTGCCGCCTCAAGCCCGCGCACCTTTTGATGCCCGGCCGCGCTTTGTGCGGCGAGGTGGTGCTGGCCGACATCGGCATCCCGGATGAGGTGGTGCGGGAGGTGGGCTCGAGGGCCTGGGAGAACCAGCCAGGCCTCTGGTCCGACACCTGGCCGTCGGTGGATGTGGCCGGTCACAAGTACCACCGTGGCCATGCCCTGGTCTGGGGTGGCGGCGTCATGACCGGCGCGGCGCGCCTGGCCGCCAGGGCCGCCGCGCGCGTGGGAGCCGGCCTCACCACCGTGTGCGTGCCGCAGTCGGCGTGGGGTGTGTACGCCGCGTCGCTGACCAGCATCATGGTGCACCCGGTGGGCGGAGAAGGCGCGGCGCAATGGCAGGCGGGCCTGAGCTCGCTGCTGGCCGATGACCGACTGAGCGCCGCGCTGATCGGCCCGGGCGCCCTCGGCGGCACCCAGCCAGGCGGCCTGAGGGCGCTGGTGCTGACCCTGCTGGCCAGTGGCCGCCCGGTGGTGCTCGACGCCGATGCGCTGACCGTGTTCACCGAAGACCCCTCCCTGTTGTTCGCCGCCATCGCCGGGCACAGCCGTCCGGTGGTGCTGACGCCGCACGATGGCGAGTTCAATCGGCTCATGCGCGACCCGCGCATCGCGGCGGCGCCCAGCAAGCTGGAGCGGGCCCGCGAGGCCGCACGCCTGAGCGGTGCGGTGGTGCTGCTCAAGGGCGCCGACACCGTGGTGGCTGCGCCCGACGGGCGCGCCAGCCTCAACCGAAACGCGCCCAGCGAGCTGGCCACGGCCGGTGCGGGCGATGTGCTGGCGGGCTTGGTGCTGGGGCTGCTCGCGCAAGGCATGCCGGCCTGGCAGGCTGCTTCGGCGGCGGTGTGGCTGCATGGCGAGGCCGCGCGCGCATTCGGGCCGGGGCTGATCGCCGATGACCTGCCCGAACAGGTGCCTTCGGCCTTGCGCCGTCTGCGCTCTTTGCACCAGGCCAAGGCCTGATCAGTTCACACAGGTTCGGTTCTTGCCCGTGCGCTTGGCCTCGTAGAGCCCGACGTCGGCGCGCTCCAGCGCCGCTTCGAAGGGCTCGCCCGGGCGGTAGGCCGTCACGCCCGCCGAGAAGGTGATGAACACCTTGTGCTCGTCGTGCGTGAAGAACTCGGCGCTCAGCGTGCGCTGCAGCCGCGTGAGCACCTGCTGGCCTTCGTCGGCCGGGGTGTCGGGCAGCATGACAACGAACTCCTCGCCGCCGTAGCGCGCCACCACATCAACCGGCCGCAGGCATTCGCTCACGCGACGAGCGAGGAATTTCAGCGCCTCGTCACCGGTCTGGTGGCCCAACTGGTCGTTGAGCTTCTTGAAGTTGTCGACATCGAGCAGGCCGATGGCCAGCAAGGAGCCCTGCCGCTCGACGCGGGCCTGCTCTGCCTCGAAGGCGCGCATCATGCCGCGCCGGTTGGCGATCTGGGTGAGCGGGTCGGTCGAGACCTCGTCGGACAGCTTGCGGATTTCGTCCTCGAGGCTGCGCACGCGTTCGCCCAGGGCATGGGCCTTGGCGTGCTCTTCCTGCAGCTTGACCTGGGTCTGCGCGACCACGGATTGCACGGAGCGGCTCTCGGCCACCATCTCGCGCACCACGCCGGTCAGGCTTTCGAGCGAGTCGGCCTGGTCGATGGTGTCGGCGTAGCGGCCCAGGTTGGACTGGAAGCGGTCGGTGGTGTGGCCCAGCTCGCCGATCTCCTGCAGCATCTGCTGGATCAGCTGCTTGAGCGCTTCGCGCGCGCTCTCTCGCTCGCGCTTGAGCTGCTGCTGCTTGATGCGGGCGTCATCGAGCAACTGCTGCACATGGCGCAGGCCCCGGCTGTCGATGCCGGCGTCGAGCTGGTGGCGCATGGCCTGAACCTGGCCCTGCGCCCAGCTCTCGTCCTCGGCCAGGTCGACGAGGCTGTCGGTCAGCGACTGGCACAGGCCCATGAGCTGGTCGAGCAGGCGGTGGCGTTGTTCGAGGATGCCTCGCGCCTGCGCGCAGGCCTCGCCGACGCTGGCCTGGGCCTGGGCGGCGGTCGTGAGCGCGCGTGCCGCCACTTCGGCGCTGGGGCTCAGGGTCGCGGCAGGCAGGGCCACGTGCACCGTTCTGACGAGTTCGTCGACGGCGTTGCGTGCGGAGGCAGGCCAGCCCGATGACGTGGTGGTGGACGGTGCCTCGGGGGGGCTCGCCACGGGCGCGGATGAGGCCGCAGGCAGCTGGGGCGCCGCAGGTGGAGCGTCGGCGGGGAGCGGGCCTGGGGTGGTGGCCGGGTCACCCGGTTCGGTGCCCCCGTCGTCTTCCAGCAGGGTGTTGTCCAGCGTGTCGCTGTCCCAGCTTTGCACCAGCTGGCTCAGGCGCTGGTGCAGGCGCTGGCCCGAACTGCGGCTGCCTTCGAGCACGCGCTGCAGGCTGTCTTTCTTGCGGGCCGCGGTCCACTGACGGCCACCGCGCTCGGCGCCACGCAGGATGCGGCCGATGAGCTTGGACCAGCGTTCGCCCTCTTCGGCCTGGCTGTTGGCGTCGGTCGGTGCGGCCTTGTCCAGGGGCTTGTCCGCGCTGGCCGCGTCGGCCGAAGGCACGCCGGCTTCGGCGTCGTAGGCCTTGCGGTAGTTCTCCGGCGTGGGTTCGAGCCGTTGCTCGGCCAGTCGCCTGAGGGCGGCCTTGGCCAGGTTCGCGGGGGTCTGGGACATGGTTTCAGCGGGGCACGCTCACCAGGCGCGTGGAAGGCTCGTTCGTCAGGTTGCTGAGGCGGGGCAGGGTCTGGCCCTGCTGGGTGTCCTGCAGCCAGCGTTCGACGTCGGCGGGGGACATGGGACGAGCGTACAGGAAGCCCTGGCAGATGTGGCAGCCCAGGTTGTAGAGCACTTCCATCTGTGAGAGCTTTTCCACGCCTTCGGCGACCACGCGCAGCCCCAGGGCCCGTGCCAGCGCGATGATGGCCGAGACGATGGCCGAGCTCTGCGGCGTGTCGCCCAGGTCCCGCACGAAGGATCGGTCGATCTTGAGCTCGCTGATCGGCAGGGTGGTCAGGTAGGACAGCGACGAATAGCCCGTGCCGAAATCGTCGATCGAGATCTCGGTGCCCAGCTGGTTGAGCCGGTGCAACGAAGGCACGACGCCCTGCAGGTCCTTCATCAGGCCGGTTTCGGTGATCTCGAGCTCGATGGCGCGGGGCGGCACCTGGCGCGCCAGCAGGATGGCTTCGATCTTCTCGACCAGGTCGCTTTGCTCGAACAGTCGCGATGGCAGGTTGACGGCGATGGAGGCGTCGAAGCCGAAGTTGCGGTGCCATTCGGCGGCCTGGCGGGCGGCCTCGTCGATGGCCCACAGGCTCATGTGGTTGATCAGCCCGGTGGCCTCGGCCAGCGGGATGAAGTCCCCCGGCGGGATCAGCTTGCCGTCGCGGTTCCAGCGCATCAGCGCCTCGGCGCCGACCATGCGGTTGGTGCGCACGTCGATCTTGGGCTGGTAGTGCAGCACCAGCTCCTTGCGCTCCAGCGCCTTGTGCAGGGCGGTGTCCAGGTCGAGCCGCACGCGGCCCTTCGAGGCCAGTTGCGGGTCGTGCAGTTGCGCGGTGTTGCGGCCCTGGCTCTTGGCCAGGTCCATGGCCACGTCGGCGTTGCGCAGGAGGTCGGCCACGTTCAGGCCGTGCTGCGGGAACACCGCCACGCCCACCGAGGCGGTGATGAAGCACTCCTGGCCGGCCACCATCATCGGCTCGCGCAGCGCGTCGAGGATGACGTAGGCGGTGGACATGGCCTCGCGTTCGTTGCCCACCTCGGGCAGCAGCACGACGAACTCGTCGGCGCCCAGGCGGCCCACGGCCTCCAGGGTGCGGTGGGCGCGGTGTCCGTTGGCGTCCAGGTTGCCTTCGATGATCTGGTCGGAGTGGCGCACGCAGTTGCGCAGGCGCCGCGAGACCTCGATGAGCAGCTCGTCACCGGCATGGTGGCCGAGGTTCTCGTTGATGATCTTGAAGCGGTCCAGGCCCACCTGCAGCAAAGCCACGCGGTGGTTCATGCGCTTGGCGTACTCGATGGCCCGCTCGCTGCGCCAAAAGACCTGGCGGCGGTTGGGCAGGCCGGTGAGCGTGTCGAAGTTGGCCAGGTGCTTGATCTTGTCTTCGGCCACGCGGCGGTCGGTGACGTCCTGCACGATGCCGGTGTAGCCGATCAGGCAGGCCAGTTCATTGAACTCGGGCTCGGCTTCGACGTGCAGGATGCGGCGGCGGCCATCGGCCAGGCTGATCTGGACGTCGTTGCACAGGATGGTGCCGTGGTCGACCACCTCGTGCAGGATGCGGGCAAAACCGCGCCGCTCCTCGTCGGGCAGCATGCGCAGGATGGTTTTCAGGCCCAGGTGGTCGTGGGCGCCCAGCCCGAAGACGCGCAGGCCTTCGACCGAGAAGGACAGGTCGCCCGCGCCCTTGCGCCAGTCGAAGCTGCCCATGCGGGCGAGGTCTTGCGCGCGCGCCAGCTTGGTCTTGCTGCGCTCGAGTTCGTCGCGGGTGCGGGCGGCGCGCAGCAGGTAGCGCAGGCGCCCGGCCAGCAGGCTCCACTGTGTGCTTTTGACGAAGAAGTCGGTGGCGCCGGCCTCGTAAGCGCGGGTGATGGAGGCATCGTCGTCCAGGCCGGTCAGCATGAGCACGGGCACGGACTCGTAGCCGGGCATCTGGCGCAACTCGCGGCAGGTGGCGAAACCGTCAAGGCCGGGCATGACGGCATCCAGCACGATCACGTCGGGCAGCCAGTCGGACATCATCTGCAGGGCCTGCTCGCCCGAGCTGGCCTCGGTGATCGCGAAGCCGCGTTCGCGCAGGGCGATGGAGGTCAGCAGCAGGTTCACCTCGTCGTCGTCGACCAGCAGAACCTTGGGTTGCTCCTGGCCGGCCTCGAAGGCGAAGTCCGATGTGACCGTCATGATGGCTGCTCCAGCAGGGCGCGCAGGCCCACCAGGACGTGTTCAACCTCCACGGGCACGGCGCGGAGGCGTTCGGACATGTCTTCTTCGCTCTGACGCCTGATCATGGTCTCGATTTCGGCACACAAATGTGACAGCTTGAGCGCACCGATGCTGGCCGAGGAAGACTTGAGTGTATGCGCGACATGCACGATCGCGGCGCGGTCGTTCACACGGATGGCTTCGTCGAGCTGCGGCAGCAGGCGCGAGGCCGAGGCTTCGAAGGCCTTGCTCACGCGCTCGAACAGGCGGTTCTCGCCACGGGGGTCGAGGTCGCGCAGGCGGCGCAGCGCGTCGGCGTCGAAGAGTTCCGCGCCAGGCGGTGGTGCCGTCGCAGGCAGGGAAGGCGCGGCGGATGCGATCGTGGAGGGTGGTGCATCCGCCACAGCCGCACCACGGGTTGCCCCGGGGGGCGGGTGGCCAAGCCCGTCTCCGTCGGCAGCCTGGGACAGGTGGGGCGTGGGCGCCACGCTCGGCTGCGAGGCCGGCTCCGGGGAGGTGTCTTCGGCATCGGCGGCCGGCTCGGGCAGATCTGCCCAGCCATCCGGACGCGTGTGCTCGACCAGCACCTTCTGCAGCTGGCTCTGGCGGAAAGGCTTGGAGAGGTAGTCGTCGAAGCCGACGTCCAGGAAGCGCTGTTCATCGCCTTCCAGGGCATTGGCTGTCACGGCGATCACCGGGGTGTCGGACGGGGTCAGGAAGGTGAAGCGCGTGCTCGAGCCCCGGCGGAACCAGCTCAGGGCCTCGACGCCATCCATGCCAGGCATCTGGATGTCCATGAGCACGAGGTCGAAGCGCTGCTCGCCCAGGCGGCGCAGGCCTTCGAGTGCGGACGAGGCCACCTTGACCTCGCAGCCCAGGCGCTTGAGCATCTGCGTGCAGACCTCCTGGTTGACCGGGTTGTCCTCGATGACCAGCACGGACTTGTTGATGCGGGGCATGTCGTGCGGCAGCTCGCCACCGAGCTCGGCCGAGATGCCCAGGATGGCCTGGCGCAGCTCCGCCTTGCGCAGCGGCTTGGGCACGAAGCGCTGAAAGCCCGCGTCCTGGGCCTTGCGCACGTCGTCCGGCGAAGACACCGATGACAGCAGCACCATTTTGAGGTGCGGGTAGCGGTGGCTCTTGTGCAGCGCATCGGCCAGGCCCAGGCCGTCCAGCTCGGGCATGTTCATGTCCACCAGCGCCAGGTCGAAATCGGCGTCCTGGGTGGGGTGGGCCATCAGGATGTCGAGCGCCTCGCGGCCGTTGGTGGCCTGCGTGACGTTCATCCCCCAGGCCGTCAGCATGTTCTCGATGACGGTGCGGTTGGTGTCGTTGTCGTCGACCACGAGCACGTTGAAGGCCGGCATCTCGGGCTCTTCGATCAGGGCCAGGTCGATCTGGGTGTCGCCCACGGACACTGGCACGCGGAAGACGAACTCCGAGCCGACGCCAGGGGCGCTGTGTGCCTCGATGTGCCCGCCCATGAGCTCGACGAGTTGCTTGGAGATCGCCAGGCCCAGGCCGGTGCCGCCATAGCGGCGCGCCATGCCGACGTTGGCCTGCACGAAGGCGCTGAACAGGCGGGGGATCACCTCGCTGGGGATGCCGATGCCGGTGTCGCGCACCATGAACTCCAGCTCGATGTGCTTGTCCTCGGAAGGCACGCTGCTGTGGACGGTGCCGCCCATGCCGCGGCGGATGTCGACCACCACCTCGCCGTGCTCGGTGAACTTGATGGCGTTGGCCACCAGGTTGGTGAGGATCTGGCGCAGGCGCAGCGGGTCGCCGTGGATGACGCTGGGCAAGCCCGGTTGTTCTCGGAAGGACAGCTCCAGGCCCTTCTCGTGCGCACGCGGGGCCATCAGCTCCAGGGTGTCCTCGACAAGTGTGCGCAGCACGAAGTCGCTGTTGGCCAGCTCCAGGCGGCCGGCTTCGATCTTGGCGAAGTCCAGGATGTCGTTGATGATTTCCAGCAGGCTCTCGCCCGAGCGGTAGACCGCCTGGGCAAAGCGGCGCTGCTTGTCGTTGAGCGGGGTGCCCAGCAGCAGCTCCGTCATGCCCAGGATGCCGTTCATGGGCGTGCGGATCTCATGGCTCATGTTGGCCATGAACTGGCTCTTGGCCTGGCTGGCAGCCTCGGCCATGTCGCGGGCCCGCTGCAGCTCCAGCGCCTGGTTGCGCTCGTCGGTCACGTCGGACACCAGGCCATAGACCCGGGTGGCGCCGTCGGGCAGGTGGCGGGTGCGGCTGCGGTGACGCATCCAGCGCAGGCCCTTGCCCGGGATCTGCAGGCGCAGCAGGGTGTCGGTGTTGATCCCCAGGCGCTCCTGCGCTTCCTGCTCGCGCAGCAGGGGGATGTCTTCGGGCACGACCAGCGCGCGCACCTTGTCGGCACGGGCCTGGATGTCCTCGCCCGGCATGCCCAGCAACTCGTGCGTGCGCGGGCTCAGGTACAGGAAGCTGTTGCGTCCTTCTGTGGAGACGTAGACGGCGTCGTCCATCGACTCGACCAACTCGCGGAAACGGCGTTCGGACTCCTCCAGGTCGGCCTGGGCCTGGCGCGAGGCGGTGATGTCGCGCACCAGCGAGATCAGCAGGCGAGGGCGGCCATTGCTGTGGCGCAGCGCGAAGTGCCTTGCGTTGACCACGCGCATGCCCGACTCGCCCTGCCAGGTGAAGTCGTGCTCGACCGTCTCGCCGCTGTCGACGGCCTGCTGCATGTGCGGCTGGGTCAGGCCCATCACCGACTTGCCCAGCGCCTGCTCGAACGAGCGCCCGACCACGCGGTCGCGCTGCAGCGAGAACTCGATCTCGGTGTAGCGATTGATGGCCACGACGTTGAGGTTGACCGGATCGAGCACGAACAGGCTGACCGGCAGGTTGCCCAGCAGGGCCTCGAGGAACTCGCGCTCCTGGTCGCGCACGTGCTCCTGGGCCTTGCGCTTGGTGATGTCGGTGAACAGGCAGACGTACTGGTTGCGACCGCCCGTTTCGTCGAGCATCTGGATGGCGTCGATCTCACCCCAGTAGCGGGTGAGGGTCTGCGCACCCTGGCGACCTGCTTCATAGGAAACGCGGAAGGGCACGCCACGCTCGAGCTGGGTCTGCAGCTCGTTGACGGTGTCGGCGTCGGAGACTTCCTGGGCGAGCAGTTCGGGCAGCTTGCGGCCCAGCACCCGCTCTTCCGGCCAACCGGTCAGGGCAACGAAGGCGGCGTTGATCCACTCGATGGTGCCCTCGCGGTCGGTGATGGCCACGCCGCTGCTGATGCGAGAAGCCACCAGGGCCAGGCGGCCCAGGTGCTCTTCGTGGCTGGCCATGCGCGCGCGGTTGGCGTCGCGCTGGGCGACGAAGCCCAACTGGATGGCGGCCACCTCGAGCACGGCCTCAACGTCAGCGTGAGCGCGAGCCGGGTCATCGAACTCGAGCATGGCCAGGGGCCAGCCATCCACAGACACCGGCAATGCCAGCACGCGCTGGGTGCCGGCGGCGCGCCAAGGGCTGGGGGTGCCTGGCGATTGGCGCAGATCTGACACCGTGGGCTTGAGCGTGCCCAGCGCTTGCCCAAGGGGGCGGTCTTTGCGGTGGGTGGGGGCGATGGCGGTGACGTCGATGTGCTCCGGTTCGCTGCCGGCCTGGTGAGACCAGGGGCGCAGCGACCCGGACTCGCCGTTCCAGCCTTCGACTTGCAGCGCCGCCCAGGCGCGCGAACCCAGGTGCCGGTGCAGGGCTTCGCCGACCCGCGCCAGTGCCTGACCCAGCGCCTCGGCCGAGCGGGCGTGTTCCGCGATCTCGCGGATGAGTTGCAGGTGCACTTCGTGCCGTGCATGCAACACCTCGGCCTCGACCTGGGGCTGGCTGTTGGGTGACGAGGTGGGCACGGTGGTCAGGGGCGGCCCCAGCTCGGGCGCCGGCAGCGGCCTGCGCCGCGCCAGGTAACCGATGCTGCCCGAGGCCAGCATGGCCAGCGTCAGCCCCGCACCCGCAGGCCCCCATGCCCAGCCCGCGGCCGACGTGCCAGCCAGGGCCATCATCAACATCAGGGCCTTCCAGGGGGTGCGCATGGGTGCGGTCAAAATGGGTTGCGAATCTGACGGAAACAGGGTGAGCCCGGAAATCATCCAACCGGGAATCAGGGGACAATCGTCAAAAATCTCACGAACTTTAGCTTGGCTGAAAAGTTTCAGGCCAGCAGAAGAAACCCCTTTCGGCCCTCCTTACAATCGTTTGAATGCGGATTCACAACGGACCGTCGGATGAGCCCGGGGCTGCGAGGCCCGAATTGGGGGCGTTGATCCCTGGCTGGGGTATTGCCGGCCTGGGTTTGGCGATCGGCCTGCTGGTCACGGACGCGCCGGCCTGGGCGTGGGTGCTGGCCGCGGGTTTCTGGCTGGCGGTGGCGGTGGTGGTGCGCACGATCCTCAGGTTGTTGCCCCCAGCGGCGCCTGCCGCCGGGCAGGCCGCTTCAGCCGTGGTTGCGCCCGTTGGCGACCCTGTGGCCTTGCCTGAGCACGGTCTGCCTGCTGACACGGGCAAGCCTGCGGTGGTGCCGCATGAGGCGTCGCACGAGGCGAAGTCGGCCTGCGGCCTTCCTGCCGACATGGAGCCTGACCTTGCTCGCGAAGCCGAGCAGGAGGCGCTGCGCTATGCCCTCTCGCACGACCTGCGCGCGCCTTTGCGTGTGATCGATGGCTTCACGCGCATCGTCCAGGAAGATTACGGTCGTCACCTCGACAAACTGGGTCAGGACCACCTCGAGCGCGTGCTGGCGGCCTCCGCCCGCATGAACGGCATGATCGACGCCGTCCTGGCGCAGGCGCAACTGGCCACCGAGCCCCTGGGGCGCCAGGACATCGACCTGTCGGCGCTGGTGCGCGACGTGGCCGATGAACAGTCCATGGTGCGGGCCATGTCCTCACAGGTCGAATGGGTGATTCAGCCCGGTTTGTGCGCTCAGGCCGACATCACCCTGCTGCGTCGGGTGGTCGAAAACCTGCTCGGCAATGCCCTGAAATACAGCGCCAAAGTGCCGTCCCCCCGCATCGAATTCGGGTGCATGCCCGCCACCAATCCCCCCGTTTATTTTGTTCGGGACAACGGCGCGGGGTTTGACATGCAGCACGCCGACAAACTTTTCGGCATGTTCCAGCGCTTGCACAGCGCCAAGGATTTCGAGGGCAACGGGGTCGGGTTGGCGGGTGTGCGCCACATCATCCGCCGCCATGGGGGGCGGGTCTGGGCAGAGGCGCAAATCGGGCAGGGCGCCTGCTTTTACTTCACGCTGACGGACCGCCTCGACAACCCCCTCGACAGCGCCGCCTGAGCCTGGCTCCTCGGGCGCTCAGATCGAGCCCAGGCCGGCCAGCACTTCCTGTGCGTTGATCAGGCGCTCGCCGAGGGCCGCCACGGTGCAGCCTTCCTGACGGGCCTGCTGCTGCAGGCGTTCGAGTGCCTGGCGACGCGTCAGCGAATATCGGTGCATGACGATGCCGACGGCCAGCGCGATGGTGTCGGTGAGCGGGTCGGCAGAGGCGGGCGTTGCCGCCGCGGGGGCATTTGCAACAGCCGCTGCGGGCTGAGCCGGGGCAGCTTGCTGGTTGGGGCGGTTGGCGAACGCGGCCTCGACGGCCGGCACGATCTGCTGGATGTCCAGCGGCTTGACCAGGTAGGTCAGGGCGCCGAGTGCCTTGACCTGCTTGATGGTCGCCTCGTCGGCGAAGGCCGACAGGAACATGAAGGGGATCTGGCAGTACTCGCGCAGGTAGGCGGCCACGTCGAAGCCGGACTTGCCTTCCATGCGGATGTCCAGCAGCGCCAGCTCCGGCTTGTGCTCGCGCGCCAGCAGGATGGCGTCGTCGCCGTTGTCCGCGTCGATGACTTCGTAGCCCGCCTGCGAGAGGCCATGGGTGAGGGTGGCCAGCACCAGCCGGTCATCGTCCACCACCAGGATCTTGCCTTTTTGATTCACGCGCAGCCTCTCGAGCGCATCAGCGAACAGCCCACCAGGGGGTCCGCACCCCTGGAACATGGGCCAAGTCTACCGCGCGGCGGACGCTTGCTCATTGTGGCCACAGCGCGATCTGGTGGCCAGCGGGTTCTCCTGCGATCAGCGGGGGTGGCTGGACGACGAGGAGGATGCCTGGCGGGGTGAGGTCCAGCCGGGTCAGCACCTCGGCCTGGTCTTGCGCCAGCGACAGCTTGGCGCTGCGGCGAGGCAACAGGGCGCGCACCAGACCCAGCCCGGAGACGCCGCCGGGCACGCGGTCGATGTTGAAGCCTTCGGGCAACTGGCCAGGGCTGCGGATCTCGATGCGCACGCCGGTTTCGCTCGACGCGAGCTGGCAGCGGATGGCCTGCTGGCCGGGGCCATGCTTGTGGGCATTGGTGAGCAGCTCGTTGAGGCTCAGCGCGATCGGGATGGACTCGGCCTCGGGCAGTTGCCAGTCGCCCGCGTTCGGCCCTTCAAGTTCGAGCTGGATGGGGCGACCGAAGGTGCGTTGCACCGATTGGGCGATGGCTTCGACGACGGCTTTGAGGCGCAGCGGGCCGCCCGTTCCCACCTGCAGGCCATAGACCTGGGCGATGGCCTGAACCTGCCCGACCACCTCGGAGATGGCCGAGGCCACTTCGGGCTTGCGCGCGGCGATCTGTTGCAACAGGCCCGCCACGCCCTGCAGGTTGTTCTTGATGCGGTGGTGCACTTCCTTGACCAGCATCTCGCGCTGGGCGATGGCGGCCTCCAGGCGTGCCTGCTCGGCGGCGCGCTGCTCGGTGATGTCGGAGGCCACCAACAGGATCTGATCTGCGGCTTCGCCATCGGCGTTCAGGGGCAGGTAGTTGACGTCCCAGATCTGGTTGCCGTTGCGGCCGGCCACGGTGTGTTCCTTGTGGCGCGCCTTGCCGCTGTCAAGCGCGGCCTGCACCTCGGCGCGCAACTGGCGGCCACGCTCGGCGGGGAAGGCCGCCTCCAGTGGCTGGCCGATGACCTTGAACGGCTCCTGCCCCATGAACTGCGCGCTGGCCTGGTTGGCCTGCAGCAGCGTGAGGTGGTGCGCGTCGATCAGCTGGATGGCCATGGGTGCCATCGCGATGATGCGCTGCAGCGTGGCCTGCGCCTCGGCCGTTTCGGCTTCGGCCTGACGCCGGCGGTCGATGTCGAGCAGGGCGTAGGTGGCCTGGCGCTGGCCGAGTTCATCGAGCGTGACCACGGCGTTGCCCACCACCCAGAACACGCGGCCGTCGCGGCCCACCACCTGGCACTCGAAGGTGTGCGATTGCCCGTCCTCCAGGCCGTCGAGGTAGTCGGTCAGGCGGAAGGGGTGGTCGAGGTCGGGGTTGGCAACGGTGCTCAGCGGCTGGCCGACGAAATCGGCGAGGTCGCCGGCGAACATGCGGCGCGCCGAGCGGTTCATCCAGGCGATGCCATGGGTGTCGATGGTCACGATGCCGACGAAGACCGAGTCGAGGATGGCGCGGGTGCGATCGGCTTGCAGTGTGAGGTTCCACTCGGCGCGGTGGCGGGCGTCGACGTTCACGAAGGAGGCGATGAAGCCCTCTTCGGGGCGCCCGGGGTTGACCAGGCGCATGGCCACTTCGGCCCAGATGCCTTGGGTTTGCCCCTGGCCTGCCGCCCGCATCCGCAGGGCCCGCTCGCCCTGCCAATGGCCCAGGCTGCGCAGCACGCTGGTGACGTCGGCCTCGGTGTTGAGGTCGAGCTCCGGTGCGTACAGGGCCTGCACGGCGCGCCCGGTGAGGTCGGCATCGGGCTCGCCGATGAGGTCGGACAGGGCCGGGTTGGCGCGCTGGATGTGGCCGTCGCGCACAAAGGCGATGCCCACGCCGGAGAGGGTGAACATCAGGTCACGGTCGCGGCCGAGCGACTCGAGTTGGGCCTGCTGCTGCCGCGAACGGGTGATGTCGGAGAGCACGACGATGAGCTCCAGCGGCTCGACCGATTCGCCGATGCGCCGCACCGACAGGGCGTACCAGCGGGTGCTCTGGCCAGGCAGGACGATCTCGATGTCGGTTTCGTGCTGGCTGTGTTCCTGCACCTGGCGCGCGGCCTCGGTGACGGCGCGTTCGATGCGTGGGTCGGCTCCCAGCAGCACGGACAGGCTCTGGCCGGGCAGCGAGCCGGGCGGCAGGCCCAGCATGCGCTCGAAGCGGCGGTTGCAGCGCACCAGCACGTCGTCTCTGAGGTAGGCGATGCCTGCCGGCGTGCTCTCGAGGATGGTGCTGAGCTCGTGCAGCAGCACGGCCTGGTCGGGCAGCGGGTCGGCATCGGCGTCAGAGGTGATGCGGATGCCGGGCGTGTCGGGCGCCTGGCTGCCGGCGGCCTCGCGAATGGCACACAGGAAGCGGCGCGATTGCTCTGGGTCAGGGTTGGCCACCGTCCAGACCTGGCTGTGCAGACCCACCAGGCCCGCCTGACCGCGCGACTGGTTCACGCGGGACTGCAGGGGTGGGTCTTCGGGGCCCAGGGCCAGCAGGGTCAGGGGCGAGTCCCAGCCGCACAGGCGCTGCAGGGCCGAAGGGCCCTCGGCGAGGTTGCTGCCGGGCAGGGTGGCGTAGCCGAGCAGGGCGCTGAGCGCCGAGTTGGCACGCAGCACCCGACCGTGTTCGTTGAACTCGATCAGGGCCAGGGGCACCAGGTCGAACCAGGCGTCGTCGGCGGACAGCATCGGTGCCATGGCTGCCTTTCCTTTGGGCGTTCGGGTCAGCCTTGCTTGCCAGCGCCGCTGTTGCCACCGGACTCGACGCTGACGCCCGGCAGCTTGCCGCTGTAGTCCTTGGGCAGTTTCGACAGGCCGGCGGCCACCTGGCGGGCCATGGCCTTGTAAAGGCCGGCCACCTTGCCGTCGGGTTCGGCCACCAGGGTGGGGTGGCCGCTGTCGGCCTGCTCGCGGATGCCGATGTCCAGCGGCATGGAGCCCAACAGGGGCACGCCGCAGGTTTCGGCCAGGCGCTTGCCGCCGTCCTGCCCGAAGATGTGCGCCTCGTGGCCGCAGTTCGGGCAGCAGTAGGTGGCCATGTTCTCGACGATGCCCAGCACCGGCACCGACACCTTCTCGAACATCTGCAGGCCCTTCTTGGCGTCGAGCAGGGCGATGTCTTGCGGCGTGGTGACGATGATGGCGGCCGTCAGGGGGGCGCGCTGGCTCAGGCTCAGGTGGATGTCGCCGGTGCCCGGGGGCATGTCGACGATGAGGTAGTCGAGCGGCTCGTCGGGGGCGCCCCAGTTGCTCAGGCGCAGCATCTGATCAAAAGCCTGGGTGGCCATGGGGCCGCGCCAGATGGCCGGTGCCTGGCCCTCGATCAGCAGGCCGATGGACATGGTCTGCAGGCCGTGGTTGACAGGCGGGGTGATGGTCTTGCCGTCCGGGCTGTCGGGCTTGCCAGCCAGGCCCAGCATCAGGGGCTGGCTGGGCCCGTAGATGTCGGCGTCGAGCATGCCCACGCGCGCGCCCTCGGCGGCCAGCGCCAGGGCCAGGTTGACGGCGGTGGTGCTCTTGCCCACGCCGCCCTTGCCGGAGGCCACGGCAACCAGGTTCTTCACGCCAGGCAGCAGGGCCTGGCCGCGCATGGCCTGGTGGGCGACGACGTCTGTGGACCAGTTGACCGCCACCTCACGGACGCCGTCAACGCGCAGGAGGGCGGCCTCGACCAGCTGGGTGTAGGCGGGCCACTGCGAACGCGCCGGATAGCCCAGCACGATGTCGACCTCGGCCCGGCCGGCCACCACCTTGAGTTGGCGCACGCGGCGGGCAGACACCCAGTCCTGTCCCGTGAGCGGGTCGGGCAATTGGCGCAGGGCGTCGAGGGCGGCGGCTTCGAGGGGCGTTGGGACGGCGGTCATGCGAGGGAAACAGGCAAACAAGGAGGGGAAGCAGGGCGCGAAAGCGGGTCGTTCAGTCTAGCCGGGAACGCCCCTGGGAAGCGGCTGTCAACAAGGCCTTCCTCCATGTGGGTGAGCTGGTCGGCCCTGGCAGCCTAAAATCCCTGCCTTGCGATCGCCATCCCTTCAAACCATGCCCCGCCAGCTCTTCGTCACCACCGCGCTGCCTTACGCCAACGGCCACTTCCACATCGGTCACATCATGGAGTACATCCAGGCCGACATCTGGGTGCGGTTCCAGCGCATGCAGGGGCATCAGGTGCATTTCGTGGGTGCCGACGACGCCCATGGCGCGCCGATCATGATCGCGGCCCAGAAGGTGAACAAGACGCCGCAGCAGTTCGTGGCCGACATCGCCGCCGGCCGCAAGCCCTACCTGGATGGCTTTCACATCAGCTTCGACCACTGGTCGAGCACCGACAGCCCCGAAAACCACGAGCTGGCGCAGGCCATCTACCGCGAACTCAAGGCCCAGGGCCTGATCGACGTGCGCCCGGTCGAGCAGTTCTTCGACCCCGAAAAGGGCATGTTCCTGGCCGACCGCTTCATCAAGGGCGAGTGTCCCAAGTGCGCAGCCAAGGACCAGTACGGCGATTCGTGCGAGGTGTGTGGTGCTGTCTACGCGCCCACGGAATTGAAGAACCCGTATTCCTCGCTGTCGGGCGCCACGCCGGTGCTCAAGACCTCTGACCACTACTTCTTCAGGCTGTCGGACCAGCGCTGTCTGGACTTCCTGCAGGCCTGGACGCAGGACGGCAAGCTGCAGCCGGCCGTCAGCAAGAAGATCAAGGAGTGGTTCACCAAGGACGAGAACGGCGAAGGTGGCCTGGGCGATTGGGACATCAGCCGCGACGCGCCTTATTTCGGCATTGAAATCCCCGAAGCGCCGGGCAAGTACTTCTATGTGTGGCTGGACGCGCCCATCGGCTACCTGGCCTCGCTCAAGAGCTACTTCGCGGCAGGTGGCCCCAAGGCCCGTTATGGCGAGACCCGCTCGTTCGACGAGTTCATGGCCGACCCGCAGGTCGAGCAGGTGCACTTCATCGGCAAGGACATCACCTACTTCCACACCCTGTTCTGGCCCGCGATGCTGAAGTTCAGCGGCCGCAAGCTGCCCAATCAGGTGAACGTGCACGGCTTCATGACCGTCAACAACGGCGAGAAGATGTCCAAGAGCCGCGGCACGGGCCTGGACCCGCTGAAGTACCTGAGCCTGGGCATGAACCCCGAATGGCTGCGTTACTACATCGCCGCCAAGCTCAACGCCAACGTCGAAGACATCGATTTCAACAAGGACGATTTCATGGCCCGGGTCAACGCCGACCTGGTGGGCAAGTTCGTCAACATCGCCAGCCGCGCGGCCGGCTTCATCGCCAAGCGCTTCGAAGGCAAGTTGACCGCCGCCATCGGCGACGAAGGCAAGGCTTTGCTGGTCGCGCTGCAGGCCGGTGGCGCCAGCATCGTCAGGCAGTACGAGGCCCGCGAGCTGGGCAAGGTGCTGCGCGAGATCATGCTGCTGGCTGACCGCGTCAACGAGTACGTGGACGCCAACAAGCCCTGGGAGCTGGCCAAGCAGGAAGGCCTCGATGCCCGCCTGCAGGAGGTCTGCTCGGTGTGCATCGAGGCCTTCCGCCTGCTGAGCATCTACCTCAAGCCTGTCCTGCCGGCCGTGGCCGCCAACGTCGAGGCCTTCCTGAAGGTCGAGCCGCTGACGTTCTCCGATGCGGACAAGCTGCTGGGTGAGCACACCATCGGCGCGTACCAGCACCTGATGCAGCGCGTGGACGCGAAGATGCTGGACGCCTTGTTCGAGGCGCCGCCCGCGCCCGTGGTCGAGGCCGTCAAGCCCGGCGGTGAGGACATCGCGCCCACGATCACCATCGACGACTTCGTCAAGGTGGATTTGCGCATCGCCAGGATCGTCAACGCCGAGCACGTCGAAGGCAGCACCAAGCTGCTGCGCCTGACGCTGGACGCAGGCGAGGGCCGCCACCGCAACGTCTTCAGCGGCATCAAGGAGGCCTACCAGCCCGAGCAGCTGATTGGCAAGCTCACCGTGCTGGTGGCCAACCTGGCACCGCGCAAGATGAAGTTCGGCGTCAGCGAGGGCATGGTGCTGGCCGCCTCGCACGCCGACGAGAAGGCCAACCCGGGCGTGTACGTGCTCGAGCCCTTCCCTGGTGCCGAGCCGGGCATGCGCATCCGCTGAGGCCGTTGACCCGGCACGGCCCTTGCTGTGCAATCGGGGCTGATGGAACGCCCCGACCCACAACATTTCCAACGCGCGGGCACGAGCTTGCGCACTCTCCTGGCCCAGCTGCCGCTGGCGCCATTTCGACCGCGCCTGCTCGACACGCTGCAGGGTTATGACCGCCATCGCCTGCTGACCGATTGCGCAGCGGGCTTCACGGTGGGCATCGTGGCCTTGCCACTGGCCATGGCCTTTGCCATCGCCTCGGGCGTCAAGCCGGAATCGGGCCTGTTCACGGCCATCATCGCCGGCTTCCTGATCTCGGCCCTGGGGGGCTCGCACGTGCAGATCGGCGGGCCGGCGGGCGCTTTCATCGTCATCGTCTACGGCATCGTCGAGCGCCACGGGTTGGCCAACCTGCTGATCTCGACCGTGCTGGCGGGCGGACTGCTGTTCCTGATGGGCTGGTTCAGGTTGGGGGCGCTGGTGCGCTACATCCCCGTGAGCATCGTCATCGGCTTCACCAATGGCATCGCGGTGCTGATCGCGCTGTCGCAACTCAAGGACCTGCTGGGGCTCAACCCGGGGCACATGCCGGCGGATTTCGTGGGCCAGTTGCGTACCCTTTGGGCGCACGCCGATCAGGTCAACCCCCTTGCGGTGGGCATGGGGTTGGCGGCGCTGGCGCTGGTCACGCTCTGGCCGCGCGCTTTCGCCAAAGGTGGGATGGCGCCGCCGGCCTGGCTGGCCTCGAAAGCCTTTCGCATGGTGGCCCGCCTGCCCGGGCCCATCGTGGCCCTGCTCCTGTTCGGTGTGCTCACGGCGCTGCTGTCGCTGCCGGTGGACACCATCGGCAGCCGCTTCGGCGGCATCCCCCAAGGCCTGCCCACGCTGGCCTGGCCCGAGTTCACCTGGGAGGGCGTGCGCCAGCTTTTCATCCCCACGGTGACCATCGCCTTGCTGGGTGCCATCGAGTCGCTGCTGTGTGCCCGCGTCGCCGACAACCTGACCGAGCTGCCGCGCCACAACCCCGACCAGGAACTGATGGCGCAGGGCGTGGCCAACGTGGTCACGCCTTTTTTTGGCGGCATCCCGGCCACGGGCACCATCGCCCGCACGGTCACGAACGTGCGCTCGGGCGCGACCTCGCCGGTGGCGGGCATGGTGCATGCGCTGGTGCTGCTTTTCATCGTGCTGGTGGCCGCGCCGCTGGCCGTGCACGTGCCCTTGCCCGTGCTGGCGGGCATCTTGCTGTCGGTGGCGTGGAACATGGGCGAGTGGAAAGCGTTTGTGCACCTCAAGCAGTACCACTACACCTACCGAACCATTTTGGTGGGCACCTTCTTGCTGACGGTGATCTTCGACCTGACGGTGGCGGTGGAGGTGGGGCTGGTGCTGGCCTGCCTGTTCTTCATCTACCGCATGAGCACGTTGTTTCGCATCGAGTCGAGCGAGTTGCCCGGCCTGCCTGCCGATGTTCGGTTGTGCCGGTTGTACGGCTCGCTGTTTTTTGGCGCGGTGGGCAAGGTGGAAGACCTGCCCGAGCAACTGCCTGCTTCGGTGAAGGTGGTGGTGCTGGAGACCTCTCGCCTGATCTCGATGGACACCTCTGGCCTGGACGCGCTGGTGCAACTGCAGCGCACGCTCGCGCGCAAGCAGGTCAGGCTGATGCTGTGCGGGCTCAACGAGCAGCCGCTGAGCCTGATGCGCCGAAGCGGTCGGGATGCGGACACCTTCGGCCCTGACAACGTGTTGCCGGACCTCGGGGCGGTGAGCGCATCGTTGTCGGCGGGCAGCGCCGTCAGCGGCTCACCAGGGGGCTGAGCAACGCGCCCACCGGCGCAGGGCCCGTCGGGCCTGGGCCCGGGTGTGCAGGCGCCTGCCCAGCAGCCAGCCGGCTGCGAACAGGGCGCGTGGGTCGAGGGCCGATGCGGCCTGGTAGCGCGCCCGTGCGACCGTTTCGTCCTGCAGCCGCCCCAGCGCTGAAATGGCTTCGTCCAGCGTCCGCTCGAAGTCCGAAGGCACCCGGGCCACCGAGAACAGCTGCACGATGTCGCGCAGGTTGCGCAGGCGTCGGCGCAGGCGGTGCGCGTCTTCGTCGCTCAGGCGCTGGTGTTCGCGGATGTGCCGGCGCATGACCCGGTGCTGGCGATGCAAGTGGGTGTGCAGCCAAGGCTCGAAGGGCAGGCGGGACTCGCCATGGTGGTCATCGGAGCGCACCAGGGCGGTGAGCAGGCACAGGCACAGCTCGGTGGCCTGAGGGCTGCGGGCCAGGTCGGCGGCGGAGGCAGGCAGGTCGCGCGGGCGGGGGGCAGGGGGAACCGGCACGCTGGGGCCGCCGGCTTCCTGCAGTTGCGAAGGGATCCAGCTCAGGGCCTCGTCGTCGCGCCAGTGGCCCAGCTGGCGGATCAGCGCATTGGCGCGCGACACGACCTCCACGGGCCAGGCTTGGGCGGTGTGGGCCATCAGTCGGGCAAAGGCCTTGAGGCGGCGCAGGCCACGGCGCCACTCGTAGGCGACCTCGCTGCCTTCGCCGGAGGGCAGGGTGCCCAGCTCGCTCATGTTGGCGCTGAGGTGGGCCAGGCAGGTCTCCAGGCCGGCGCGCCAGGCCTGGTCCAGGCTGGCGCTGGCGGGCACCTTGGCGGGCTGGGATGGGGTCACCTGCGGGGCGGCATGCGCGCCTTCACGCTCGCCCGTGGGCACGGTGGCAGCCAGGCGGGCCAGGCGGTCGCCCCGGTGGGCCTTGGTCTGGGTGTCCAGCCACAGGCCGAAGCGGTGCACCCAGTCCTGCCCCGCCAGGATGACGGCCTGCGGGTGACCGCTGAGCAACTCGATCTCGAGTTCGCGCACGGGCTCTTGCAGGCCCCCCGCCAGGATGGCACCTTCGTCCAACGCCAGCTCGACCACACCGGCGTGGGGCGTGCCTTCGGCCACTTTCAGTCGGGCGCGGGTGCGGCGCATGTCGGTGCGGTAGAGCTCGATGAGGGCGCAGCGCTCGCCGCTGGGGTCGGCCTCGGGCTGCCAGCCCAGGCTGTGGACCAGGGCCTGGCGGGCGGCTTCGCCATGGCGGCTCAGATCGGGGCGCAGGGCCCGGCCTTCGGCGGGGGCCTGGGCAGGCTGGTTGTCTTCCACCCGCACCATCGTGTGGCTGCCGGCGGCCTTGAGCGTTTGCACCCAGTCGTCGCCCTCGCGGCGCACGCGCAGGGCCGAGCGGGCCTGCGCCAGCTTGCGGTCGGTGGTGTCGAAGTAGGCGGCCTGCAGGATCAGCGGGGCGGCCAGGTCGGCGCCCAGGCGGCCGAGTTCGGTGCGCACGGCGGCGAGGCGCTCGGCCGGGATCTGGAATTTGAGCTCTATTTCGTGCATGGCCCGGATTGTCGAGCCCGCAGGGGGGCAGGATGTGTCAGCGTCCCTTAAAATGGTGGGTTACCACCCCTCCGATCTGACGCCCACCATGCCGCTCTTCTGGAAGCCCTACAAGTCCGACGCGACCCAGTTCATCGACAGCCTCAAGCAGCGCGACCCGCAGCTCGAAGAGCGTCAACGCCAGGGCCGCAACCTGCTGTGGGACCGCCCGCAAGACCGCCAGGCCCAGCAGGACTTCAACGAGTCCCGCGTGGCCCAGCAGGCCTACGTCTACCACACCAAGGGCTGACGCCCGATGCAGGCCGCAGGGGTTGACGAGGCGGGGGCCGAGCCCTCGGTCGCCCTCGACGAACACGGCCAGCCGCAGGTCGTCGACCACGTGGCCGTGGCGCGCCTGTATGGCGAGCCCCTGTTCGACCTGCCGACCGACCTCTACATCCCGCCGGATGCGCTCGAGGTCTTCCTGGAAGCCTTCCAGGGCCCGCTGGACTTGCTGCTCTACCTGATCCGCAAGCAGAACTTCAACATCCTCGACATCCCGCTGGCCGACCTCACGCGCCAGTACCTGGCCTACGTCGAGCAGATCCGCAAGAGCAACCTCGAGCTCGCCTCCGAGTACCTGCTGATGGCGGCGATGCTCATCGAGATCAAGTCGCGCATGCTGCTGCCGCCCAAGAAGGTCGAAGGCAGCGACGAGGCCGAGGACCCGCGTGCCGAGCTGGTGCGCCGCCTGATCGAGTACGAGCAGATGAAGCTGGCAGGCGCGCGCCTGGATCAGCTGCCCCTGCTGGGTCGTGACTTCCTGCGCGTGCAGGTGCATTCCGACCCGTCCATCGTCGTGCGCCACCCCGACGTCACCCTGGTGGACCTGCGCGAGGCCTGGATGGACATCCTCAAGCGCGCCAAGCTGCACACCCATCACACCATCACGCGCGAAGAGCTGTCGGTGCGCGAGCACATGAGCATCGTGCTGCGTGGTTTGCAGGGCAAGCGCTTCGTCGAGTTCGAGCACCTCTTCGACGTCACGCGGGGCGCGCCCGTCATGGTGGTGACCTTCATCGCCATGCTCGAGCTCGCGCGCGAGCGCCTCATCGAGATCACGCAGGCCGAGGCTTTCGCGCCCGTCTACGTGCGCCTGGCTTACGAGCCGGCCGTGGCCTGACCCTCAGCGCTCCAGCCTGATCAGCCGCCCGCCATCGCCATCGGTGAGCACATAAAGCCAGCCGTCCGGGCCCATGCGGACGTCGCGGATGCGACCGATGCGGCTTTTCAGCAGCGGCTCTCGATCGACGATGCGGTTGCCGTCGAGGGTCAGTCGCCAGAGCGCCTCGCCCTTGAGCGAGCCGCTGAACAGCTGCCCCTCCCAGCCCGGGTAGCGCGAGCCAGTGTTGAAGGCCAGGCCGCTGGGGGCGATGGACCAGGGCACCCAGGTCGTCAGCGGGGCCTCGAAGTCGGGGGCGTGGCGTCCGCCGTTGACGCGGCAGCTTTCGGTGGGCAGGCTGCCGTAGGGGCAGCCATCGCTGGCCAGGGGCCAGCCGTGATTGCGGCCAGGCAGCACCCGGTTGACCTCGTCGCCACCTTGCGGCCCGTGCTCCGTGATCCAGAGCTCGCCCGTGACCGGGTGCAGCGTGGCGCCCTGCGGGTTGCGGTGACCGATGCTCCAGAGTTCCGGCAGGGCCCCCGAGCCGGCGAACCTCGGGTTGCCGGGGGGGATGCTGCCGTCGCGCTGGATGCGCACCACCTTGCCAAGCGCCGAGGCCACGTTCTGCGCGTTGTCTCGGCTCGGTTTGGAGGGCTGGTCCTTCTGCCTCTCGCCCAGGGTGATGAAGAGCGTTTTGTCCCGCGCGAACACCAGGCGCGAGCCGAAGTGCCCACTGCCCTCGACTTTCGGCCGCTGGCGGTAAATCACCTCGACCTGCGACATGCGGTCTGCCTTGATCTGACCGCGCGCGACGGCCGTGCCGCTGAGTCGCGCTTCAGGCCCGGTGCCCGGCTCGCTGTAGCTCCAGTAAACCCAGGGCTGGCTGGCGTAGTCCGGGTCGATGGCCACGTCGAGCAGGCCACCCTGGCCTTCATCGCGCACGGGCGGCAGGCCATCGATCACCTTCGAAGACTGTGGGTTGGACAGGTCGATCAGGCGCATGCGCCCGGCCTTTTCGGTCACCAGCGCCTTGCCACCGGGCAGGAAAGCCAGGCCCCACGGGTGGTCCAGGTCACGCGTGACGGTGACCACCTTGAGCCCATCGAGGATGCGCGCCTGCACCTCGGAGACGCTGCCGCAACTGCCGGTGAGGGCACACCCGGTGGCACCCGCGAGCAAGGCGGTGGTGATGACAAGCGGCAGGGTGATGAAGCGTCGGATCATGGCGAAAGATGCAGGCCAGCGTGAGGCACCAGGGGTGAGCGAATGATAGGCGGATCGGACACATGACGCTGGCGTCAGCGGGGTGACGTTCGCCACCTTAGAATCGGCGCCACCTGCGGCAGAGGCCCTGTGCCCCTGAGCCCCGTGCCCTGTGCACGGACGCCCGCGCCGCCAGCCCCCGCTGAGGAGACAAGAGATGAACACCGCTGTCGAGTCCGCTCGCAAACCCGTCACCTTGCACCGCCTGCGCGAGATGCACGCCAAGGGCGAGAAGATCACCATGCTCACGGCCTACGACGCCACCTTTGCTCGCCTGGTCGACGAGGCCGGAGTCGACTGCATCCTGGTGGGGGACTCGCTGGGCATGCTCGTGCAGGGTCACACCAGCACCGTGCCCGTCACGATCGAGGAGATGGTTTATCACACGCGCTGCGTGGTGCGCGGCAACCGCACGGCGTGGGTCATCGGCGACCTGCCGTTCGGCAGCTACCAGGAAAACCGCGAGCAGGCCTTGCGCAGCAGCGTGGCCTTGATGCAGGCCGGCGCGCAGATGGTCAAGCTCGAAGGCGGTGGCTGGACGGCCGAGACCGTGCACTTCCTGACCGAGCGGGGCATCCCGGTGTGTGCCCACCTGGGCCTGACCCCTCAGAGCGTGCACGCGCTGGGCGGCTACCGCATCCAGGGGCGGGACCAGGCCGGTGCCGACACCATGCGCCGTCACGCCAAGGAGCTGACCGAGGCTGGCGCCGCCATGATGGTGCTCGAGCTCATGCCTTCGGCGGTGGCCTCGCAGGTGCAGGCCGACAACCCGGGCCTGATGACGATCGGCATCGGCGCGGGCGGTGCCACGGCTGGCCAGGTGCTGGTGCTGCACGACATGCTGCATTTCACGCGCGGCAAGCTGCCGCGCTTCGTGCGCAACTTCGCCGCCGAAGGTGGCACGGCCGATGACGCCGTGCGCCGCTACGTCGCAGCCGTCAAGGACGGCAGCTTCCCCGATGAGTCCGTGCACAGCTACTGATAGCCTGACCTGCCCACCATGAAAACGATCCACACCATCGCCGAGCTGCGCGCCGAGCTCGGGCGCGCCCCATCTCGCCCGGCCTTCGTGCCCACGATGGGCAACCTGCACGACGGGCACCTGGCGCTCATCCGCCAGGCCCGCGAGCGCGTGGCCGGCAGCGGCAGCCCGGTGGTGGCCAGCATCTTCGTCAACCGACTGCAGTTCGGCCCGAACGAAGACTTCGACCGCTACCCGCGCACCCTGGCGCGCGACGCGGAGCTGCTGGCCGGCGCGGGCTGCGACATCCTCTTCGCGCCTGCCGAAGACGAGCTCTACCCGGAGCCCCAGGGCTACAAGGTCATCCCGCCGGATGAGCTGGCCAACATCCTGGAAGGGGCGTTCCGGCCGGGGTTCTTCACCGGCGTTTGCACCGTGGTGCACAAGCTGTTCAACATCGTGCAACCGCGCCTGGCCGTTTTCGGCAAGAAGGACTACCAGCAGCTGATGGTGATCCGCCGCATGGTGGCGCAGATGGGCCTGCCCATCGAGATCGTGGGGGGCGAGACGCTGCGCTCGCCCGAGGGGCTGGCGCTGTCCTCGCGCAACGGCTACCTGAGCGACGGGCAACGCACCGAGGCGCTGGCTTTGATCGGCTTGTTGCGCGGCATCCAGTCGCAGGCCCGTGGCGCTGCTTCGCTCACCCCCGAGCTGCTGGCGCAATGGGAGCAGGCCGCGATGGACGAGCTGCGTTCGCGTGGCTGGGCGCCTGATTACGTCATGGTCCGGCGTCAGAAGGACCTGCACCCCGCGACCGCCGAAGAGCTGGCAGCCGGGCTGGCGGCCACGCCCCTGGTCACGCTGCTGGCGGCGAAGCTGGGCACCACCCGACTGATCGACAACCTCGAAGTCTGATCGGTGTGATCGCCTCGGCGGCGTGAACATGGGTTAATGCGTCGGCTCATGTCGCCGGTCAGACTGCGGGCTCCAACCTTGAACAGGAGCCTCGCATGTCTTCCCTCGTTTTCAACACCCCGGCAACCGGAGGGGCCGACGCCTCAGGCGGGCGCGACGCCGCCGACGCGGGTCTCGGCCTGATGCGCGCCTTTGCTGCGGCCAGCGCCCTTTGCCTGGTGGCCATGCTCAGCTTGTCCTGGGCCACCGGCTTGAACGTGCAGCACTTCGAGCACGTTTCCACGCCCGCGTTCTGGGTCGAGTCCTTCCTGGCGCACGCCCAGCACCTGCGCTGGCTCACCGTGTTCGACGACGTGTTCGTGGCCTGCTACGTGACGACGACCTTGCTGCTGGTGCAGCGCCTGCGCGCTCAGGCACCGGCCGGTGCGCGCATGCACGCGCTGGGCCCCTGGGTGGTGGGCCTGGCGGTTGCCGTGGGATTGCTCGACCTGATGGAGAACCACCACGTGCTCAGCCTGCTGCACGCGGTCGAGCAGGGCCAGTCCATTTCTTACGACACGATGGTCTCGCGCGAGTGGCTGAGCTCGGTGAAGTGGTTGCTGGGGCACGTGGCCTTTTGCCTGATGGGCGTGGGGCTGTGGTTCGGCGCCTGGCCCTGGAAGCTGTTTCGCATCAGCCTGATCGGCTGGCAGTTGCCGGTGGGGGCTGCCGCGCTGGCCCTGGCCGGCTCGCCCATGGTGGGTGACGCGCTGGGCTGGCTCAAGCTGCTCAACGTGATGGGGGGCTTCCTGGCGCTGGCGACGCTGCCTTTGCCGTCCGCAAACGGCTCAGGTGCACGGGCGTGACGCCGACGTAGGACGCGATGTCACGCTGCGAGAACACCTGCTCGAGCGTGGGCCAGCGCGCCAAGGTGGCGTCCAGGCGCGCCGCAGCGTTCATCGCCAGCAGCTCGTACTCGCGCTCGACCTTCATCATGTAGAGGCGCTCGGCCACGCGCCAGCCAAACCGTGTCCAGGCGGGCCGGGTCTCCTGCCAGTGGCGAACGTCGGCCCAGGGCAGGGTGAGCAGCACGGAGGGCGCCGCCGCTTCGATCCACACCTTCGACGCTTCGTTGCTGAGGAGGTCCGAGAGCGAGCCGGCGAACCAGCCGGGCAGGCTGAAGCCCTTGGTGCGCTCGCCCCCGTCGGCCAGCACGTAGTGCTCGCGCAGGCCGCCCGACACCACGAAGCCCACCAGGTGCGCCCGCTCGCCCGCGCGCAGCAGGGCCTGCCCCTTGTCCAGGCACAGGCGCTGGCACAGTCGGGCGGCTTCGGCCAGGTCGTCGTCGTTCAGCGGGGACAGGGCGTTCATGCCGGCGACGAAGGCCTGCCATTCGGCTGCGGGGACGTGGGCCGGGGCGGCGTTCAAAGCGTCTCCAGGAAGGCGACCACGTCGGCTTCGGCGCGGGTGCGCTTCATGGGCGGCAGGCTCTGCCAGATGCGGCGACCGTAAGGTTTGTCGATCAGCCGGGTGTCGCAGATCATCAGCACGCCGCGGTCGGTTTCCGAGCGGATGAGTCGGCCCGCGCCCTGCTTGAGCGCGATGATGGCCTGCGGCACCTGGTGCGACATGAAGGCGTTGCCGCCCGCCTGCGTGAGCATCTCCAGGCGCTTGGCCAGCACCGGGTCGTCGGGTGGGGCGAAGGGCAGCTTGTCGATGACCACCAGCGTGAGCGCATCGCCTTTGACGTCGATGCCTTCCCAGAAGCTGTGGCTGCCAACCAGCACGGCGTTGCCGGTGCGCCGGAAGTCGTCCAGCAGGGTGGGCCGGGGCGCTTCGCCTTGCTGCAGCACGGGGAAGGGGTCGCCCGCGGCCTGGAAGGCCTGCTTGAGCCGCTCGGCCGCGCGGGCCACGGCGCGCAGGCTGGTGCACAACACGAAGGCCCTGCCGCGGTTGGCGCGGATCAGGGGCAGGGCGGCGTCCACCACGGCGTCGGTGTGCGTGGGGTCGCTCGGCAGCGGCAGGCCAGATGGCACGTACAGCATGGCCTGCGAGGGGTAGTCGTAGGGGCTGGCCCACGAGGCGCAGGCGGCGTCTTCGAGGCCCAGGGCCTCGGTGAAGTGGCGGAAGTCGTTCTTGACGGCCAGCGTGGCGGAGGTGAAGACCCAGGCGCGCCGAGGTGCTTGAGACGACCCGGGTTCGGCTGAGGCTTGGTGCTTGTCCGGGCCTGAGGCCGCATCTGCCTGACCAGCGAGCAGGGCCTGGAGGTCTTCGTCGTCCTCATCCATGTCGCCTGCGTCAGCGTGCGTGCTGGGCGAGTCGTTGGCCTTGGCTGCATCGGCCGATGGCATGCGGGCGAAAGCATCCACCAGCTCTGCTTCATGCAGGGCGTCGGCCACGGTGGTGTCACCTGACCCGTCGCCTCCTTCACCGGCCTGGTCGTTGCCCAGCCCGAGCCGCTGCCGGCGGAACACATCGGCCACCGAGATCGGTGTGCGGTGAAGCTGCACGCCATGGCTGGCTACGTCGACCCAGCAGAGCTCGGGCTCGCTGGCTCGCTCGGGGGCTCCCCAGGCTTTGAGGCGCTGCATCAGGTCGTTGCAGCGGCGGTTCAGGTTGGCCAGGTCGGGGCCGCGCTGGGCGGCTTCTTCGAGCACCTCGCGCAAGGCCAGCAGGGCTTCTTGCAACTGGCCGAGCGTGGGCATGAGCAGGTTGTCGGCACCGAGCTGCTGCAGCGACAGGCGCTGCATCTGTGGGCCGAAGCACAGGCGAAGGTCGCGCGCGGCGCGCTCGACCGGGGCCAGGATGTCGTTCCACCTGGCTGCGTCGCGGGCCTGTGCCTGACCGATGGCGAGCGTGTCGCGCACCAGGTCGAGCACCTGTGCGGTGGACACCGTTTCGCCAAAGAACAGCGTGGCCGTGTCGGGCAACTGGTGGGCTTCGTCGAAGACGATGGTCTGGGCGTTGGGCAGCAGCTCGGGCACGCCTTCCTCGCGCAGCATGAGGTCGGCGAAGAAGAGGTGGTGGTTGACCACGACGACGTCGGCGTCCTGCGCCTCGCGGCGGGCCTTGACGACAAAGCAGTCGGCGTAGCGGGGGCAGTCGCTGCCCAGGCAGTTCTCGCGCGTGGAGGTGACGCGCGACCAGATCGGGGCGTGCTCGGGCACGCTGGTGCACTCCGCCTTGTCGCCCGTGCTGCTCAGCGGCGCGAAGCGGTTGATGGCCGAGAGGTCACGCACCTCCTGCTTGCTGCCGAGCAGGGTGGCGTCCTGGTTGCTGCGGTCGAGGTGGTGCCAGCACAGGTAGTTGCTGCGCCCCTTGAGCAGGGCGACCTTGACGGGGATGCCCAAGGCGTCGCGCACGGCGGGCAGGTCGCGGTGAAAGAGCTGGTCTTGCAGCGCCTTGGTGCCGGTCGAGACGATGACCTTGCCACCTTCGACCAGGGCCGGCACCAGGTAGGCGGCGGTCTTGCCCACGCCCGTGCCGGCTTCGAGCACAACGGTGCTGGCCTCGCGGATGGCCGCCTGCACGGCTTGGGCCATCTCGATTTGCTCGCGGCGTTCGCAGTAGCCGTCGAAGGCGCGGGCCAGGGGGCCGGTGGCCGAAAAAAGGTGGGGGAGTTCGTTGGGGTCCATGGTCGCGCGCTCAGCTCGCCATTGTCGGGCCAATGGCAGGGCCGCCGTGGGCGCGGGGCTGCATTTCCCCTGGCAGAGGGCCCCTGAGCGGGGGCCTGAGGCTGGCCCCATGGCGCGGCCACATCGCCGCCCTCAAAGCCCTTGCTTCACCAGCGGGGCCGCAAGGGCCGCGCGGAGCGTTTCCAGGCAGCCCTGTCGGTGGGCGCGGTCCTCGTCCGTGCGACCTGGCTGGCCCTGCAGCAGGCTGAGCAACTGCCGTGCGGCGTTGCGCTGGGCGGCGCGCACGTCGGCGCGCAAGCTGCCTGGCCGCAGCACCATCGCGGCCAGTCGCTGGGTGTGTTCGCGCTGCAGGTTGCGCTGCCAGCTCGCCGCGTTGGCATCCGCGATCGTGGCAGGCGACCAGATGCTGTCTTGCAGGCGCTGCAACAGTTCAGCTGGCAGCAGCGGGCGCGCTTCGCGGTCCTGCGTGCGGTCTCGGTTGTCCAGCAGCCGCTCGGCCAGGCCATCGGCCATCAGCTGGTTCAGCACCGAGCGCTGGATCTGCAGTTGCTGCTCGGCGATGGACACGTCGGGCTTGCCGATCGAGCCGAGGTCGCTGGGGCCCCAGTCGAGCGTGTCGGGCCCCAGGCGGCGCATCAGGGGCGAAGGGATGCGCAGAGGTTGAGGCCGCAGCCAACTTTGCTGCAGCAGGGCAAGCGCCTCGCGTTGCTGCGCGGCGGGCAGCGGATCGATGGGGTCGGTTTTCGCCTCGGCCCCCTGGCGCCGGATCACCACCCCGCCCACCTGCCTGATCAGCACCTGCGCGCCCCGGGCCGATTCCCGCAGCGCATGCGCCAAGGCCCGACGTGGGCGGTCCACGTCGTCCAGGGGAGTGGCCGTGCGTCGTTCGGTGCGGTCGATGAGGTCTTGCGCCAGCGCGAATCGGTTGCGCGCGAAGGCCATGGGATCGTCGCCCAGGTCAAAGGTCAGCGCCTGCGGGTCGATGCCCAAGGCCTCGTCCTCGTCGCTGCCATAGGCCAGGGCGCGGGCCCAAGCCGGGTCGGCACTGCGTCGCGCGATGTCGCGGAGCTTGCGCTGGGCTTCGGCGGGGGATTCTGGCAGGTCACCGTAGCCGTACTCGATGGCCCAGAAATCATAGGGGCCGAGCGTGGTCTGGAACGGGGCGCCGCCTGTTTTGCCAGGTGGCGGGAGGTTGACGGCGGCGTAATCCATCACCGAGGCGCTGTTGCCTTCGCGCGTGGTGAGTTCACGGTCCTGCAATTGGGCAGGGCTGCGCCATCGCGAAGCGCGGAAGTTGTGCCGCAAGCCCAGCGCATGGCCAACCTCGTGCATGACGACGTCTTTCAGGTAGGCCAGAACGAAGGCCTGAACCTCGGGGCTGTCGGGGTCGATGGGGCGGTCGGCCTCGACGAGGCTGAGCCAGGTGCCCAGTTGTTCGGCCGCGTGCACACCGTGTTCGCAGGCACCGGCTTCGTGGTGGGCCTCGACCGTGGACGACGCGTCGCCGCCATCGTCGAGCATGAACTGGCTGCGCAACTGGCGCATGCCGCGCACCGTCAGGCTTTCGATGGCGATGTCGGCGTCGAGGATTTCGCCGCTGCGCGGATCGACATGGCTCGGGCCGATCGCGCCGAACTGCGCCTGCGCGTTGGTCATCCAGCGGATGGAGGCTCGGCCGGTGGCCAGGTTGTCAGCCGATTGCTCAGGCGTGGCCTGCCTTGCCTCGATGGCGCCTTCGTAGCCGATGGCTTCGAAGGCCTGGTTCCAGGCCAGCACGCCATCGCGGACGGTGGCGCGGTAGGCCTCGGGGATGTTGGCGTCCAGCCAGAAGACGATGGGCTGGACGGGCTTGGAGCGCGCAGCCGCCGGGTGCTGCTTTTGCAGCCGCCAGCGGCTGATGAACTGCTTGCGAGGCGTGCGCGAGAGGTCATCCGTGAAGTCCACCACCGTGGTCGAGAAGTAGCCAACGCGGGCATCGGCCGGGCGCGCTTGCATGGGGTGTTCCGGCAGGGCGCTCAGGCTGTGGTGGACCTGCACGAACAGGCTGCGCGGGTCGGGCAGGGTGCGGGGCACCGACGGTGCAGGCTGCCCCAGGCCGGCGGTGGCGGACGGGGAGCTGATCGCTGCCGTGGCGAAGTGCTGTTGCACCTCGAACACCGTCGTGCCGTCCACCTGACGGGCCTGCACCAACTGGGATTGGCGGGCGTCGAAGGCATGTCCCTGCCGGTACTGCCTCTGCAGTTGCGAGCCGATGCCAAGCCAGTCGTTGAGCCACAGCGCCGAAGCATCGACGAGCAGGGCACCGGTGACCGGCTCGGGTGCGCTGGCCAGCGGGGCCGCCACGATGAGGCTGGGCGAGTACGCGGCTTCAACGGCACGGGCTTGCGGCGTGCCGGCAGCGGCTGTGTAGGTCGCGTTCACGGCCAGCAACTGCACCTGCTGCTGCACGCGCCGAAAGGTCACCCACTGGGGGCGGCCGACCTGTGACCAGCGGCTCTGCATCAGGCCGCCGAGCACGCCCCCTTCGCCGATGCCATTGGCGATCTTCGGCGACAGGAACAGGGGCTGTCCGATCAGCTTGGCCGGGATCTCGACCCACACCTTGTCCTGCTTGCGCCAGATGGGCAGCAGGCCCTGCGTGCGCGTGGCACCTCGCGTCAGCGACTCGAAGGTGCCGAGGCTGGCCGGCGTTGGTGCCGCGGCGACCCCAGGGCTTGCAGGGACGGAAGGGCCCTGCGGCGCCGAGGGTGCTGGCACAGAGGCCTCGCGCTGCGGCGAACTCGCGCAGGCGGTGAGCATGCTGGTCACCGCGATCACGAAAGCTGCCCACCAGGGCACGCGCGCGCCACGATGCATGGACAGGGTGAAAGGGGGCACAGAGGCAGAGCGTGGACGCATGCCAAAACCATAACACCGGGTGGCAACGAGGCGGCAGGATCCTTGCCATGAAAAAAGCCGGCGAGCCTGAGTGGCTCGCCGGCTTGTCAGGGCGCAGATGGCAAGGGGATCACTGCGTGGGCTGCGGGAACCACTCGGCGATCGGTGCCAGGAACGGGAAGTCCTGCACCGCCAGCGGACCGAAGGCCACCAGGCTCAAACCCGCTGCCATCACGATCAGCGGGAGGATCCAGCGCTCATAGCGCCGGAAGAAGCCGAGATGGCGAACCTCCGCGTCGGCTTTCGACACCTCTTCTTCGCCAATGACCTGGCGGGTCAGCAGCTGGTTGAGCGCCACGGGCGGGGTCAGGTAACCCAGCTCGAAGGCCACGAGCACCATCATCCAGAAGTGCAGCGGCTCGATGCCATTGGCATACGCCACGGGCGCCAGCGTGCCTGAAACCAGCACGGCAGCACCGAACGGGTCCATCACCATGCCCAGGAAGACCATGACCGCCACCAGGAACAGCATGGCCGTCCAATGGCTGTCAAAGACCTGCGGGAACAGGTGCATGACATCCGAGCGCTCGATCACGCCACCCACGGCCAGAGAAAGCATCATCAGGCTCAGCAGCGCACCAACGTGTCCGATGGTCTCCGTGGTGGCGTAGCGCACGGACTTCTCGACCCCGTCCTGGCGATGGCTGGCGTAATCGGGCGTGAGCTCTGCCTTGCCCTTGTTGAGCACCTTGTCGAAGATGAGGATCAGCAGCAACATCACCGGCATGATGGTCGGGGCGGTGATCTCGTTGAGCTTGGTGTCCAGGCCGACTTGATAGATGAACACGATGACCACGGCCACGGCCGCGTACGGCAGCACCGGCACCATCTTGCTGAACATCGCGGAGAGGGCCACTCGCGGCGATTCGATCGCTGCACGTTCGGTTCGCAGCAGCTGCGACACGATGAAGAACAAGGTCGACGTCGTCAGGAAGACGTAGAAGCCCCAGTGATACAGGCCATTGGTGGTCACCTGCTTGTTGAGCGCTGCGATCAGCACGATCAGCAGGCAGGGGCGCAGCACCACACCCAGCGAGCCCGACATGGCGGTGGCCGCCAGGGCGAACTGCTTGCTGCCACCGGCCGCGCGGATCTCGTGGTAGATCACACCACCCGCGGCGATCACGAAGATGCCCGAGGCGCCGGTGTAAGCCGTGCCGTACGAGGCGCCGATCAGGATGATGTAAGTCAGCAGCTGCGGAGAGAGGTTCCACGGACGGATCACGTCCAGCACCAGGTCCACGATGCGGCTTTGCTTGAGCAACATGCCGGCCCAGATGAACAGCGCCAGGTTCATGAAGATGCTGGGCAATGCCATCATCTGGCTGATGTAGATGCCCAAGCCGGCTTCGTGGCCTTCGATCAGGAAGTACACGCCCGCGATGATGGCCATGCTGGCGTACAGCGGGACCGACATGAGCGCCGTGCCCCAGTCACCGTCACCATGCGGCGATTTGATCGGTCGGAAGACGCGCCACAAATTGATCAGCAGCAGAACGCTGAACATCCCGATCCAGATGAAATGCAGGAATTCACCTTCGATGGCGCCGCCACTGGCTTGCAGGATCTGGTAGTAACGAACACAAGACAGCAGCAGCAGACCGCAGGCGATCACCTGGGACCATGCTTGGGCGATGTGGTCGCGCGAGAAGTAACCGGTGCGGATGCCGATGTGGTGCGAACCCAGCGTGGTGGTGATGGCCGAGATGGCGACCATCAGCAGCAGGATCAGGGGGCGGTTCTCGGTGCCGATCTGGAACAAGCCGAAGAAGCTGGTCTCGACGGTGCGGTAGAGCTTGAGCTGCGGCGTTTGCCGTTCGGCGACCTTGGTGTAGAGGTCGTGCTTGAGGCGGCAAATTTCGAGCGCCTGCTCGATTGACTTGCGCATCACCGCGGGATCGGCCGCCTTTTCTTCGCCGAACAGGTCGTCGATGTCGTCGCCGCCAGACTTGGGGGCAGCGGACTGACGGGCCACCTCGGCGTCGATGTCCATGTTGACATCGCACTCTGGCTTGGTCGGCTCGGCACGCAGCATGAAGTACTGCACTTGGGCCGACGGGTCACCGAACATGGATTCACCCAGGCGCAGCAGCTGACCGTGAACCATTTCACCGGTGCCGATGATGAGGGTCAGGAGCAGCAGGATGAAGACGGGGAGGCTCGAGAGCCACTCCAGGGGGCTGCGGCCCAGGAGGGAGCGGGATGCGGGAGTGTTCATGAGGAGCTGTTGCAGGCTGCGGGATGCGCGCAGCGGTGAGGGCGTCGGGCTCGGCGCTCTCGATCAGGGGCGCAGGATGGCGTCAGGGGCCCGGTGCCAAAGCACGAGGCCCCTGTGGGTCACTGGGTTACTTCCAGTCTTCTTCGGACTTGGTCGCGCACTCCGGATCTCCCGGGTTCACGTTGCAGCGGATCTTTTTGATCACCTTCAACCCACGCTTGTCGTACAGGCCTTTTTCGGCGATGTCGATGCGGGACTCTCGCAGCATCAGGGTGTACTTGTAGGAGTTCTCGGGGGTCAGGTCCATCCAGGTGGCAGGAGGGATGCTGGCGTCGGCTTGCTTGATGAGTTGCAAGGCGCGATCGAATTGCCCCAGCCAGTACTGACGGGATTGCAAGCCAAAGCCCTCGGGGAACTTGGTCTTGTTGATGATCACCTGATAGGTGAGGATCAGGATCGGGAAGCGGGCGATGGCGCCGTTCTTGCCAATGCCCTTGTACAGCTCCAGCGGCTTGTAGGCCAGCGACGGCGCGGCGATCATGTCGACCGAGCCGTTGTTGAACTTGGTGGAGAAGTTGGTGATGTCGGCCGACACCGGCTGAGCACCGATGCGCTGGATCATCACGGCCTGAGCCTTGTCGTAGTCGAACGAGGCGATGCGCTTGCCGGCCAGGGCCTCGACCGTGTTGATCTTGCGGTCGTTGACGACGGGGTAAGCGGCGCCCAGTGGCAGGATGCCACCGACTTCGTGGTTGCCTTCAACCATGAGCTTGCTGGCCTGAGGTGCGCTGTAGGTCTGGATGACCTTGCGGACCACTTCGTAGCTGTCGGCGATGTTGATCTTGCCATCGCGCACGATGGTGGTTGCCCCGAGGGTGTCGACCGCGCCTGCGACGGCATTGAACTGGCGCGTGCGGAAGGCGGTGGCGATGAAGGCATCGCACTGTCCGGTGCGGTAGTCCTCGGAGGCGACGCGCTCGTCGGTGTAGCCCTTGAGTTCGATGGCCGCGCCATGCTTTTGCATGGCCACCGCGTAGTCCTTGGCCATGTTGAACAGGTCGCCGGATGTGCCCAGCAGGTCGTACACACAGATCTTTTGACCCGCCTGGGCCGGTGCGGCCATGGCCGACGCCATCAGCGCGGCCATGCCCATCTTGCTCATCGTATTGACCAACTTCATGAAGTCTCCTCGGTGCAAAAAACAGAGGGCCTCACGAATGAGGGCCCTCGGCTGTGTGCCTGCGCATCAGGCTGTGCCATGACCGCTGTCGCGATCTGACATCTTGTTTTGTAACTATATCGGGCAGATCGTTTCCCGAGGTAAACCCTGCCCCGCTTGAGCGAGGGAAGGGATTACCCGCATCTGAAGCGTCAGCGTTTCAGATCACTTCAGGAAGCTGTCGGCATCGATGTCGCCACCGGCCTTGTCGTCCCAGAACTTGCCCAGCGAAGCGATGGGTGTGCGGGTGCCGGCGTTCTGCGTCCACATGCGGTCCGAGATGTTCTGGATCTGGGATTCGGCGATGGCGTCGATCAGGCGGTAGTCCTTGTTCGGGGTGAAGCCTTGCACGCTGGAGAAGCGCTTGATGATCTCGCGCAGGCGGGCGGTGTCGTCGGTCGATTGGGCGGCCACGGCGGCCATGACGTGAGGCAGGCGAACGCCCTTGGCTTCACCGAGCTTCATGCTGGCTTCGAAGGTGCCTTTGATGTCCTTGCCTTCGCCACCACCGGGGATGATGCTCCAGACCACGGCGCGGGCAGCTTGCGGAACGCCCCACCACTTGTTGTTGTCCAGGCAGCCCAGGGCGCGCTCGACGATGGGCGCGGTGTCGGTGGGCACGCCCACGGCTTGCTGGGCGGCGATGTCGTTCTGCATGGCCTGCAAGCCAGCGACGGAGCCCAGCAGGTAGACCAGCTCATCGAAGTCACGCTTGAACGACGGGCAGTTGCTGCCGTACTTGAAGAAGTACTTCTGCTCGAGCTTGTCGCGCATGCGGGTGTAAGCAGCGTACTGGCGGTGCGCTGCGGTGGTCAGGTGACGCTTTTGGGCGATGCGGGCGTCCAGGGCCTCGTCGGCGCGCTTGTCACGCGAGGCGCGCAGGTAACGCATCTCGTCGGTCATGGCCTGGTTCTCGGAGCACACGCCGGCCGAGGACAGCATGACGGTCTCGATCAGCGAGGGGTCACCGTAGAAGTTGCGCGCGGCACCCACCAGCGGCGTGTTGACCACCGAGAAGTTGCATGCCATCTCGACGTCGCCCATCTTGAGGGTGGGCGGGGTGAAGCCGTCTTCGATGATGGACAGCGTGGTGCTGCTGACGTTGGATTCGATCAGGGCGCAGCCGCCCATGGTGAGGGCCGAAATGGCCAGGGCGGTGGTGGTCAGCAGGCGGGTGATCCGTGCGGTCATCTGGTGTCTCCAGCAAGATTCATCGTGATTGCGGCCCGCGTTCGAGAAGGGTGCGCGGGCGCAGTTCCGTGGTCTCGCGGGATGGCGGCAGGTGCCAAAAATGTCCTGGGAAATTCTATCTGTGCAACTTCGTGCAGCCGGTGTTGTCACATCAGGGAAAGCCCCCGATACCCCTTTGGGTGTGTGGGCGGCCCTTTCATTCAGGCACAAAAAAGCCCGCGGGGATGCGGGCTTCGTGGTGGGCAGCTTGTGCAACCGACGGCGCTCAGCGGATGGGCTTGAAGCGCACGCGCTTGGGGCGCGCACCTTCTTCACCCAGGCGCTTCTTCTTGTCGGCTTCGTACTCCTGGTAGTTGCCGTCGAAGAAGAACCACTGCGAGTCGCCCTCGCACGCGAGGATGTGGGTGCAGATGCGATCGAGGAACCAGCGATCGTGGGAGATGATCATGGCGCTGCCGGCGAATTCCAGCAGGGCGTCTTCCAGCGCGCGCAGGGTTTCGACGTCCAGGTCGTTCGACGGTTCGTCGAGCATCAGCACGTTGCCGCCTTGGGCCAGGGTCTTGGCCAGGTGCAGGCGACCGCGTTCACCACCCGAGAGGTTGCCCACCAGCTTTTGCTGGTCGTTGCCCTTGAAGTTGAAGCGGCCGATGTAGGCGCGCGAAGGCATCACGAACTTGCCCACGACGATGTTGTCCAGGCCGCCCGAGACGTCTTCCCACACGGTCTTGTCTGCGGCCAGGCCTTCGCGGCTCTGGTCGACGAAGGCCAGTTGCGCGGTCTTGCCGATGCTCACCTCGCCGCTGTCCGGTTGCTCGACACCCTGGATCATGCGGAACAGCGTCGACTTGCCGGCGCCGTTGGGGCCGATGATGCCGACGATGGCGCCAGCGGGCACCTTGAACGACAGGTTGTCGATGAGCATGCGGTCACCGAAGGACTTGGTGACGTTCTTGAACTCGATGACTTCGTTGCCCAGGCGCTCGGCCACGGGGATGAAGATCTCGTTGGTCTCGTTGCGCTTTTGGTATTCGACGTCACTCAGCTCTTCGAAGCGGGCCAGGCGGGCCTTGCTCTTGGCCTGGCGGCCCTTGGCGTTCTTGCGCACCCATTCCAGTTCGACCTTCAAGGCCTTGGCGCGGGCGTCTTCGGTCTTTTGCTCCTGCTCCAGGCGCTTGCCCTTGGCGTCGAGCCAGTCGGAGTAGTTGCCCTTGTAGGGGTGGCCGGCGCCGCGGTCGAGTTCGAGGATCCACTCGGCGGCGTTGTCCAGGAAGTAGCGATCGTGGGTGATGGCCACCACGGTGCCGGAGAAGCGGCTGAGGAACTGCTCCAGCCAGTCCACGGACTCGGCGTCCAAGTGGTTGGTGGGTTCGTCGAGCAGCAGCATGTCGGGCTTGGACAGCAGCAGGCGGCACAGGGCCACGCGGCGCTTTTCACCACCGGAGAGGTTGCCGATGATGGCGTCCCAGGCGGGCAGGCGCAGGGCGTCCGCGGCCAGCTCGAGCTGAAGGTCGGTGTTTTCCGAGCCGCCGGCGGCGATGATGGCTTCCAGCTCGCCTTGCTCGGCGGCCAGGGCATCGAAGTCGGCGTTTTCTTCGGCGTAGGCCGCATAGACCTCATCGAGGCGCTTCTTGGCCGCCAGCACGCCGCCGATGCCTTCTTCAACCGCTTCGCGCACGGTCTGCTCGGGGTTGAGCTGGGGCTCCTGCGGCAGGTAGCCGATCTTGATGCCGGGCATCGGGACGGCTTCGCCCTCGATGTCCTTGTCCACGCCCGCCATGATCTTGAGGAACGTGGACTTGCCCGAGCCGTTCACGCCGAGCACGCCGATCTTGGCGCCTGGGAAGAAGCTCAGGGTGATGTCTTTGAGGATCTGCCGCTTCGGGGGAACGATCTTCCCGACGCGGTTCATGGTGAAAACGTACTGGGCCATGGCAGGCTCGCGAAAAGCGAGTGTCTTTCGTCAAACCGCGTAGCTTAAGGCATCCGCGGGATTCCACGAATGAGAACGCGCCTTGGCAGGCGCGTTCGGGTGGGGCTCTGCGTGCTCAAGCCCGGCCGAGCCTGTGTGCAGGCCTCCGGCGAGGCAGGGGCGGTGAGAGATGGAGGGGCGACTCAAGCGCGCAGGCGCTTGAGCAAGGCGTCGGTTTCTGCTGCGGCGAAGCGCTGGCCACCTTCATCGGTCATCTCGGCGAGCTCGAGCAGCGACATTTTCAGTCGCATCAAGCCGTCGCGGAGGCTGAAGAGCGCTTCCTGCATCTCGGTCACCTGGGCGGGGCTGGGCTCGAAATGGTGTTCGCTCGACATGGTGCTTCTCCTGTGACGTGGCCAGTCAGCAGCCACGATTGGATTTTGGAGAGGCCGGCTTGGTGAAGGTAGCGCCTGATTGAGGGGTTCTGCGCGACGCTTGCGGCATGCGAGGCTCATTTTTGCAATGTGGGCAGGCCGGCCAGCCATCGGCAGGCTGCGGCTTCGTCGATGTCGAGCGCCCATTGCTTGCGCCGCGAGGTCTGCCCGCGCACAAGTTCCACCTGCGACTGGGTCAGCCCCAACTGCTGGGCCAGCCATTTGCGCAGGGCGTCGTTGGCCGCGCCGTCCACGGGTGGGGCCGCCAGCCTCACGCGCAGGGCGCCATCGTGCCAGCCTGTCACCTCGGTGCGTGGCGCATTCGGCGAGACGCTGGTGTCCAGGACGACACGTGTGCGTGCCTGTTTGCCTTTGCCGGACGCCTCGGTGCGCAGGCAGGGCCAGCGGCTGGTTTCGTTCATGTGCGTCGACGCCAGGTTCTTGGCGGCGCAAAGAAAAAGCTGCAAAGAAAAAAGCCCGGCCGAAGCCGGGCTCATCCGACAAGGCACCCTGATTGCTCAGGGTGCCGCCCTGCATCAGGGCTTGTTGCCGGTCGGGAAGGGCCACGCAGCCTGAGGGCTCAGCGTGGT
The DNA here is from genome assembly GCA_001770725.1 of Burkholderiales bacterium RIFCSPHIGHO2_01_FULL_63_240. Lineage (GTDB taxonomy): Bacteria > Pseudomonadota > Gammaproteobacteria > Burkholderiales > Burkholderiaceae_C > Aquabacterium. The sequence continues at coordinate 373,233 of MERU01000004.1, read as the reverse complement.
CTTGGCGGCGGGAGCTGCAGCGGCCTTTTTCGCAGGGGCAGGCTTGGCGGCAGGCTTCTTCGCAGCAGCCTTCTTGGCGGCCGGCTTCGCGGCGGGCTTGGCTGCAGCCTTCTTGGGGGCAGCCTTCTTCACTGCGGCCTTCTTGGGCGCAGCGGCCTTCTTCGGAGCAGCAGCCTTCTTGGGGGCAGCGGCCTTCTTCACTGCGGCCTTCTTGGCAGCGGGCTTCTTGACGGCAGCCTTCTTGACCACGGCCTTCTTCACTGCAGCCTTCTTGACCGCAACCTTCTTGGCGGGAGCGGCCTTCTTGACTGCAGCCTTCTTGGCGGCGGGCTTCTTGACGGCGGCCTTCTTGGCGGGAGCCTTCTTCACAGCGGCCTTCTTGGGGGCGGCAGCCTTCTTGGGTGCCACTTTTTTCGCAGTTGCCATACGTATCTCCTTGATCAAGTTGCAAAGAGCACTGGGCCGCGGAATGCGGCTCAGGCATCCATCACCCGACGCCCCCTAGGATCTGGACGCGGTGTGATGAACGGGGTACGCCGGGTCGGCTTGCCCTGGACTTTCGTCTGCTCTTTGCGGCAGATCGAGGTCAGTCCCAGGACAGCGCGCCTCCCGACTGGTATTCGATGACGCGGGTTTCGAAGAAGTTGCGTTCCTTCTTCAGATCGATCATTTCGCTCATCCAGGGGAAGGGGTTCTCTTCATTGGGGAAGAGCTCCTCCAGCCCGATCTGGGTGGCACGGCGGTTGGCGATGTAGCGCAGGTATCCCTTGAACATCGACGCGTTGAGGCCCAGCACGCCGCGAGGCATGGTGTCTTCAGCGTAGCGATATTCGAGTTCGACTGCCTTGATGAAAAGCGCCTTGATTTCGGCCTTGAATTCAGCCGTCCACAGGTGCGGGTTCTCGAGCTTGAGCTGGTTGATGAGGTCGATGCCGAAGTTGCAGTGCATCGACTCGTCGCGCAGGATGTACTGGTACTGCTCGGCGGCACCCGTCATCTTGTTCTGGCGACCCAGGGCCAGGATCTGCGTGAACCCGACGTAGAAGAACAGGCCTTCCATCAGGCAGGCGAAGACGATCAGCGACTTCAGCAGCGTCTGGTCGTTGGCGGTCGTGCCCGTCTTGAAGTCGGGGTTCATGATCGCCTCGATGAAGGGGATCAGGAACTCGTCCTTGTCGCGGATGGACTGGACTTCGTTGTAGGCGTTGAAGATCTCGGACTCATCGAGGCCCAGGCTTTCAACGATGTATTGATAAGCGTGGGTGTGGATGGCCTCTTCGAAAGCCTGGCGCAGCAGGAACTGGCGGCACTCGGGCGCCGTGATGTGGCGGTAGGTGCCCAGCACGATGTTGTTGGCGGCCAGCGAGTCGGCGGTGACGAAGAAGCCGAGGTTGCGCTTGATGATGCGGCGCTCGTCTTCGGTCAGGCCGTTCGGGTCTTTCCACAGCGCGATGTCTCGCGACATGTTGACCTCTTGCGGCATCCAGTGATTGGCGCAGGTGGCGAGGTACTTTTCCCAGGCCCACTTGTATTTGAACGGCACCAACTGGTTGACGTCTGTCTGGCCGTTGATGATGCGCTTGTCGGCGACGTTGACGCGGCGGGTGGAGCCGCTGGTGGTCGACGATGCGGAGGCGCTGGTGGCCTGGGTCGCGCTGTTCATCGACGATGAAGCGAGAGGCGACGAGGCCGTGTCCCGTGTTGCGCCGGAGGCGTTCGACACGGAAGCAGGAGACTTGGAGGAGGAGTTGGACGAATCGTCTTCCCAGACCAGCATGGTTGACTTCCTATGGGATCGGATTATGGAAGGGTGTTGTGAAAAACACCAAGCACTTCTTGACATCGACGAGCCAAGTGACCTCATGTTTGTTGCGGGTTCGCATCGAATGAGGCTCGTGTCGCGATGTCGGAAGCAAGGGGCTTCCCTCATGTCATCGCCTTGAAGGGCCGATGACATGGGGCTTTGCGGCCCCATGCCTCTTTCATGACGGCATCACTGGCAGGCTTCGCAGTCGGGGTTGTCGATCGAGCAGAACTTGATGTCGGTGGCAGGCGTCATCTCGTCTTGCGCAGCGCTTGCTTGCACGGGTGCAGCCACTTCGGGCGCTGCATTGATGCCACCACCGGCGTTGCTCGAGACAGCGTTGAGCTGGCCGCGCGAGACCGTCGACTTCTCTGCGTGCGTGGCACCCACGGTGCGCAGGTAGTAGGTGGTCTTGAGGCCGCGGATCCAGGCCAGCTTGTAGGTTTCATCGAGCTTCTTGCCCGATGCGCCTGCCATGTAGATGTTGAGCGACTGGGCCTGGTCGATCCACTTCTGGCGACGCGAGGCGGCTTCGACCAGCCACACCGGCTCGACTTCGAAGGCCGTGGCGTACAGGGCCTTGAGGTCTTCGGGCACGCGGTCGATGCGGCGCAGCGAGCCATCGAAGTGCTTGAGGTCCATGACCATGACGTCGTCCCACAGGCCCAGTTTTTTCAGGTCACGCACGAGGTACTCGTTGATGACGGTGAACTCGCCCGACAGGTTGGACTTGACCGAGAGGTTGCCGAAGCAGGGCTCGATGGAGGCGTCCACGCCGATGATGTTGGAGATGGTCGCCGTCGGAGCGATGGCCACGCAGTTGGAGTTGCGCATGCCGTGCTGGGCGATGCGGGCGCGCAGCGAGTCCCAGTCCAGCGTGGTGGTGGCGTCGACGTCAACGTAGCCACCGCGTTGCTCCAGCAGCAGCTTGAGCGAGTCGATCGGCAGGATGCCGCGGTCCCACAGCGAGCCGCGGTAGCTGCTGTAGCGGCCGCGCTCTTCGGCCAGCTCGGTCGAGGCCCAGTAGGCCTGGTAGCAGACGGCTTCCATCGAGCGGTCGGCGAATTCGACGGCGGCCTGGCTGGCGTAGGGGGTGCGCAGTTGGTACAGCGCGTCCTGGAAGCCCATGATGCCCAGGCCCACAGGGCGGTGGCGCAGGTTGGAGTCGCGGGCCTTCTTGACGGCGTAGTAGTTGATGTCGATGACGTTGTCGAGCATGCGCATGGCGGTGCGCACGGTCTTCTTGAGCTTGTCGTGGTCGATGCCGCCGTCCTTGATGTGCTGGGCCAGGTTGACCGAGCCCAGGTTGCACACCGCGATTTCACCGCCGTTGGTGTTCAGTGTGATCTCGGTGCACAGGTTGGACGAGTGCACCACGCCGACGTGCTGCTGCGGCGAGCGCACGTTGCAGGCGTCCTTGAAGGTGATCCAGGGGTGGCCGGTTTCGAACAGCATCGACAGCATGCGGCGCCACAGGTCGGTGGCCTTGACGCGCTTGAAGGGCTTGATCTCGCCGCGGTCGGCGCGGGCTTCGTAGGCGGTGTAGGCCTCTTCGAACGCGATGCCGAACTTGTCGTGCAGGTCAGGGCAGGACGAAGGCGAGAACAGGGTCCAGTCGCCGCCTTCCATGACGCGCTTCATGAACAGGTCGGGGATCCAGTTGGCCGTGTTCATGTCGTGGGTGCGACGGCGGTCGTCACCGGTGTTCTTGCGCAGCTCCAGGAACTCTTCGACGTCCAGGTGCCACGATTCCAGGTAGGCGCAGACGGCGCCCTTGCGCTTGCCGCCCTGGTTCACCGCCACGGCGGTGTCGTTGACCACCTTCAGGAAGGGCACGACGCCTTGCGACTTGCCGTTGGTGCCCTTGATGTGAGAGCCCAGGGCGCGCACGGGCGTCCAGTCGTTGCCCAGGCCGCCGGCGAACTTGCTCAGCAGCGCGTTTTCCTTGATGGCTTCGTAGATGCCGTCGAGGTCGTCGGGGACGGTGGTCAGGTAGCACGACGACAGCTGCGAGCGGCGGGTGCCGGCGTTGAACAGCGTCGGGGTGGACGACATGAAGTCGAAGGACGACAGCAGCTCGTAGAACTCGATGGCGCGGGCTTCGCGGTCGATTTCGTTGAGTGCCAGGCCCATGGCCACGCGCATGAAGAACGCCTGGGGCATTTCGATGCGGGCGCCGTGCACGTGCAGGAAGTAGCGGTCGTACAGGGTCTGCAGGCCGAGGTAGTCGAAGTTCAGGTCGCGCTCGTACTTCAGCGCGGCGCCCAGGCGGGCCAGGTCGAACTGACCGAGCTTTTCGTCCAGCAGCTCGGCTTCGATGCCCTTCTTGATGAAGCCGGGGAAGTAGTCGGCGTAGCGCGTGGCCATTTCGGCGTGCGTGACTTCTTCGCCCAGGATCTCGCGGCGGATGGTGTGCATCAGCAGGCGCGAGGTGGCGCGGGTGTAGGCCGGGTCGTGTTCGATGCGGGTGCGGGCGGCCAGGATGGCGGCCTTGTAGACCTCGTCGATGGAGACGCCGTCGTACAGGTTGCGTTGCGTCTCGGCGAAGATGGGGCCGGCCTTGACGTCTTCACCCAGGCCTTCGCACGAGGTTTCGATCAGGGCCTTGAGGGCCGCGGTGTCCAGGGGCACGCGCTGGCCGCGGTCGATGACATGCAGCGTGGGGGCGGCGACCTGTTGCTCGGTGGCCTGCTTGGCGCGCTCTTGTGCGCGGCGTTCGCGGTAGAGCACGTAGGCGCGGGCGATCTCGTGGTGGCCGCCGCGCATCAGGCCGAGCTCGACCTGGTCCTGGATGTCTTCGATGTGGAAGGTGCCGCCGCTCGGACGCGAGCGCAGCAGGCCACGCACCACGGCTTCGGTCAGGCCGTCGACGGTTTCGCGCACCGATGCGGAGGCCGCGCCTTGCGTGCCGTGAACGGCCAGGAAGGCCTTCATCAGGGCCACGGCGATCTTGCTGGGTTCAAACGAGACGACCGCACCGTTGCGTCGGATGATCTGGTAGGCGGCGTAGGCCGACTGACGGGGCTGCTGGTCGGCTTCGGCAGCGGCGCCGGGGAAGGCAGACGAGGTGGACGACTGGGTGCTGGGCGTGGACGTTTGCATGGGATTCCCTTCGGTGGGCACAGGGCCGAAACCCCTTGTGATGGGGCCTTCGGGCCTGAAGATGGGAGGCGCCGCGGGGTGGCCGGGCGCCGACTGCTGGAGCACTAGATATGGTGTCCGTTGTGTTTTTGGACGCTACCTGTAGTGTTCGGAGCCGACTATAGCGCCTTTTTGAGGACGTGCATCAGGCTGTTGCAAAAACTGGGGAAAGCGCTGATTCAGGTGCCCTGTCGTGGCATGGAAAGGGGCGGCAGGAGCTCGCTTTGCCAGCCTGTCAGTGCGGCCAGGCGAGCCCATTCGAAGGCGTTGCCGGGGTCCTGTTTTCGCCCGGGAGCCACGTGTTCATGGCCCACTGTCTGGCGGATCGGCCAGGTCGCGCTCAGGTCGGCGAGCAGGCTGGCGAGGGCCTCGTACTGGGCGTCTTCGAAGGGGTGGTGTTCCAGGCCTTCGAGCTCGATCCCCACACTGTGATCGTTGCAGTTGTCGCGGCCCTGCCACGAGGATTTGCCCGCGTGCCAGGCGCGGTCATTGACGCTGACGAACTGAACCAGCTCGCCATCGCGGCGGATGAAAAAATGGGACGAAACTTCGGCGCCGCGGATCTGATCGAAATAGGGGTGGGCGTCCCAGTCCAGTGTGTTGGTGAACAGGCGTTCGACCTCGTCGCCCCCGTACACGCCTGGCGGCAGGCTGATCGAGTGAACGATGGCCAGGTCGATGTCGGTGTCGGGCGGGCGAGGGCCGAAGTTGGGTGAGGGCACGTGGCGTGCACGCGCATGCCAGCCCCCGTGCCAGGCGCCTGGGTCAGGGGGCAAGGCTGAGGCGGGAAGGGGCTCAGTCGCCATCGGTTTCCGGGTCGAAGCGCTCGCCCAGCAAGACGCCCTGGTCGGTCACCTGCACGCCCAGACGGGCCATGCGGTAGCGCATCTGGCGTAGCGACAGGCCCAGGCTTGCGCCGGCGGCTGTTCGGTTGAGCCGGTGCTTTTCCAGCGCCTGGATGAGGATTTCGCGCTCGACCTGATCGAGGTGGGCAACGAGGTCGCAGGGCAAGGGCAGGGCGCGCGCGGCCTGATCGTCGTCGCCAACCCCGATGGGCGCGGTGGAGGCCCTGGTGGGCGCCGCGGCCAGGGCATCGTGCAAGGGGGGCGATGCCGGCGAGGCAGGGGGCAGCCCCAGGTCCTCGGGCTCCAGCGTGGCCACGTTGCTCAGCGCCACGGCGCGGTGCAACATGTTTTCGAGCTCGCGCACATTGCCCGGGAAGGGGTGGGCCAGCAGGGCCGCCAGCGCATCGGTGCTCAGCTGGGGCGGCGTGGCCAGGCCGGATTCATGGCCGATGCGGTCCAGGATGCGCTGACACAGGATGGGCAGGTCTTCGAGGCGCTCGCGCAAGGGCGGCAGGGCGATGCGGATGACGTTGAGCCGGTAAAAGAGGTCCTGCCTGAAGCGCTGGGCCTGGACCTCCTGGGCGAGGTCTTTGTGCGAGGCGCTGATGAGGCGCACGTCCACCGGCATTTCCTGCGTGGCACCAACCGGGCGCACAGCGCGCTCCTGGATGGCGCGAAGCAGCTTGGACTGCATGGCCAGGGGCAGGTCGCCGATTTCGTCGAGGAAAAGGGTGCCGCCATGCGCGGCCTGGAAGAAGCCGGTGCGGTCCTCGTTGGCGCCGGTGAAGGCGCCTTTGCGGAAACCGAAGAACTCGGCTTCGAGCAGTTGTTCGGGGATGGCGCCGCAGTTGACCGCGATGAATGGCGCGGCGCCCCGGCTGCTGCAATCGTGGATGGCGCGGGCCACCAGCTCCTTGCCGGTGCCGGACTCGCCCCACAACAGCACGGGGGCCATGCTGCGGGCCACCTTGTCGATGAGCACGCGCACCTGCTGCATGGCGGGGCTGTGGCCGGCCAGCCGGGCCAGGCCAGGGGGGGCGCTGCCGGCGCGATGGCGGTTGCGGGGTTCAGGCTGTGACGCCGCGGGAACGGCTGCCGGCAGAGCCGGTGCCCCCGCGACCGAGGCTTCGCTGGCCTGCAGGGCCGAAGCCACCACGCTGCGGAACTGCTTGAGGTCGACCGGCTTGGTGAGGTAGTCGTAAGCGCCGGCCTTGAGCGCGCTGACGGCGTTCTCGGCCGACCCGTAGGCGGTGATGACGATGCTTTTCTCGGGGCGGCCCGCCGCGTCGAGCCTGCGGATGAGGTCGAGCCCTTCGCCATCGGGCAGGCGCATGTCGGTGATGACGGCGCTGAAGGGTTGCTCGCTGAGCAGCTGCCAGGCGTCTTCCACGCAACCGGCGGTCTCGATGTGATAGCCCTCTCGCAGCAGGGTCAGCTCATAGAGCGTGCGCAGGTCGGGCTCGTCATCGACGACCAGCAGGCGATGGCGGGTGGGGGCGCTCATGCGGGGAAGGGGCCGTGAGCCGGTGAGTCGACGGGCATCGTGATGAAGAACTCGTTGCGGTGTCGAACGGTGGGCGGGTGCTGGCGGTAGTCGATGCTGGCGCCGTGCCGCTCACACAATTCTCGGGAAATGTACAGGCCCAGTCCAGTGCCGCGGCTGCTGGTCGAGAAGAAGGGCTCGAACAGTGCCCGCTCTGTCTCGGGCTGAATGGGCTCGCCATCGTTGCCCACCGACAGCATCAGCAAGCCCTCCTGTGTGACCGAGGGCACCCAGCGCAGGCTGAGCAAGATGGCGCCGGGCTCGCCGCTGTTGTAGCGCAAAGCGTTGTCGAGCAAGTTGACCAGCACGCGTTGCAGGTGCTCGGGCTCGAAGCGCACGCGCAACGTCACCTGTTGGGGCACGGGCTGACAGCCGCTGAAATCGGTTTCGAGCAGGCCCTCTTCGCCTCCGCCGATGCGGTGCGTGCTGCGCCATTCGTTGCAGATGGCCATCACCGTCTCGATGGGGTCGATGGCCGGCGCTGGGGGGCGCAGCCCAGGTGCCACGGTCAGGATGTCGTCGACGATGTGCTTGAGGCGATCGACGTTGGAGCCGATCATCTGCGTGAGCTTTTGCTGGCCCGGTTGCAAGGCGTCTTCGGCCAGCAAGGCGTTGGCCTGCGCGATGGCGGCCAGCGGGTTGCGGATCTCGTGCGCGATGCCGGCCGACATGCGGCCCATCGAGGCGAGCTTGTCCTGGCGTTGGCGGGCGCGCACCGTGCGCAGGTCTTCCAGCAGCATGACGCACATGTCTTCGCGGGGGGCGTCGGGCTGGGGTGGCGCGGGGCTGCGGGTGAAGCGCACGCGCAGCCGCAACTCGCGCTGGGACTGGTCGTCAAAGCGCAAGCGGATTTCCTGGCCACCTTCGGCTTGCAGCGGGCGGCTGATGGCGCCTTCCACGGCTTCGACCAAAGGCTGCCAGGCGGGCACGCCGCGCAACTGGAAGGGGGCCGTCGAGGCGATGCCGTGGGCCGACAGAAGGCGGCGCGCGGCGGGGTTGGCGGTGCGCACGCGGCCCCGGCGATCCACCACCATCACGCCTTCGGCCATTTCTTCGAGCACCAGCCGGTTGAGTTCGGCCTGCTGCCGCGCGAGCTCCAGGCTGCCTCGGGCGCTGCGTTCCTCGCGGGCCAGCCGGGTGGCCAGCTCGTTGGACAGGATGGCGATGGCGAACAGGCCGATGCCCGTCAGGCCGGCCTGGGTCATCAACTGGGTGAGCTGAACCTGGCCCTGCGCGCCTTGCAGCGCTGCGGCGCCCAGCAGGTTGAGCGTGGCCACCGCCGCCGTGCCCAGGGCCATGATGCGTGGCATCAGCACGCCTGCCATCAGCACGGGCAGCACGAGCAGGGCTTGCGAGTTGACGGACGAGCCGGTCAGGTAGTGAAGGGCGGAGAAAAAAGCCAGGTCCACGCCGATGCTGCCCAGGGCCTGGCGCGGACGCAACGTCGACTGCTGGGGCGGGGCGGGGCGTCGTTGGCTGGGCCACCACCAGACCAGCCAGGCGAGGCCGGCATAACCCAGCGTCATCAGCCTCATCCAGGTCGGGGTGGCCGTGCCCACGGCGTGCAGGAAGCCGATGAGCGCCAGCAGGGTCAGCGCGAGGACGGCGCGGGCGTTGAGGAATGCGCGGTAGACGCGAAAGAAATACGGCGTCACCACCACTTGCTCGTCCGCGACCTGTGGGGTCGCCGAGCGGCCACCGAAGGCTTCCTGGATCAGGGTGCTGTCGAGGCCATCTGGTGGGCCGAACCAGGAGTTCGCCGATGCGTTGCCGGAAGGCGCTTTCGGGGGCGTGGTGACCATGGGCAATCAGGCGCGGCGAGGGCCGGCCCGGCGGTGGGCCTCGCTGCAGAACGGCTGCCCAGCATCGTTGACGAGTGCATCGCTGGCTGGCAGGTGGACCCCACAGTGGGCGCAGGGCACCATGGCCACCGGCTGCGCGGGATCCGGTTTCGCCTGGCTCGGAGGCGGGGCGGATTCGCCGGAGAGGGCGCCGCGAATCAGCTTGCGCACCCCGGGTGAATACAGCAGCCACAGCACCAGCGCGGCAAGCAGGAGGAACTTCAGCATGCAGGCCTTTCAGGCAGGGCGGTGGAGCAGGATTTCGAGCACGAAACGCGAGCCCACGTAAGCCAGCAACAGCAGCAGCGAGCCCGCGATCAGCCAGCGGATCGCCTGCCTGCCACGCCAGCCAAAGCGCGCCCGTCCGATCAGCAAGGTGGCGAACACAAGCCAGGACAGGATCGAGAAGATGGTCTTGTGGTCCCACTTCCAGGGCGAGGTGAAGGCCGCGCCGAGCAACAGGGTCAGGCTCAGCATCGCGAAGCCCGCCGCCACGAACTTCAGGGTGAGGGACTCCAGGCGCAGCAGTGGCATGCCCAGCGCCTGACCCGCCGGCCGGTTGGGCGAGGGGATCTGGCCCGAGCCCGCGGAGCCCGATCGCAGGCGGCGCTCGGCGTGTGTCAGCAAGGCGGCGTGCAGCAGTGCGGCCCCGATGAGGCCGTAGGACGCAAAGCCGGTGACCCAGTGCAGGGGCGCCCAGGCATCGATCTGGCTGGCGGTGTAAGCCCGCCCGGGGAAGACCCAGGCCAGCACCACGGTCGCCGCCGCCAGGCAGGCCAGCGTCTGGCGCACGACGGGCAGGCCGAGTCGGCGGCTTTCGAGCGCGTAGACACCCAGCACCAGCCAGGACGTGACCGACAGCGCGGGCGCGAAGCCGAAGCGGGCGCCCGCCTGGGGGGCGTCGAGCGCCAGCACGTCCACCCCGATGGCGACCGCCTGGGCCACCCAGGCCAGCAGGCAGAAGGCCGCCAGCACGGTGGGCACGCGGTGGCCGGTCTGCTCGGCGCGCTGCGGCCAGGCGATGGCCACGGCGTAGCCGATCACGGCCAAAAGGCTGGGCCAGAAGGTGGGCGATAAAATCATCCGATCAGTTTACGAGAGCAAAGCGCTTCTTCATGGCTTCCAACCTCACCGAACGCCTCAGTCGCCTGGTCAAGACCATGCGCGGGCAGGCCCGCATCACCGAATCCAACGTGCAGGACATGCTGCGCGAGGTGCGAATGGCGCTGCTGGAAGCCGACGTCGCGCTGCCGGTGGTGCGCGATTTCGTTGCCCGCGTCAAGGACAAGGCCCTCGGTCAGGAGGTCGTCGCCTCGCTGACGCCCGGCCAGGTGCTCGTCAGCATCGTCCAGAAAGAGCTCGCCGCGACAATGGGCGAGGGCATCGCCGACATCAACCTGGCCACCCAGCCGCCCGCCGTCATCCTGATGGCCGGTCTGCAGGGCGCCGGCAAGACGACGACCACCGCCAAGCTCGCCAAGCACCTGATCGAAAAGCGCAAGAAGAAGGTGCTGACGGTCTCGGCCGACGTCTACCGCCCCGCCGCCATCGAGCAGCTCAAGACGGTGACGGCCCAGGCCGGCGCCGAGTGGTTCCCGTCCACCCCAGACCAGAAGCCTGCGGACATCGCCGCGGCCGCCATCGACCACGCCCGCCGCCATTACTTCGACGTGCTGCTGGTCGACACCGCCGGCCGCCTGGCCATCGACGAAGCGCTGATGGCCGAAATCAAGGCCCTGCACGCCCAGCTCAACCCGGTCGAGACCCTGTTCGTGGTCGACGCCATGCAGGGCCAGGACGCCGTCAACACCGCCAAGGCCTTCAAGGACACCCTGCCGCTGACCGGCGTCGTGCTCACCAAGCTCGATGGCGATTCGCGCGGCGGCGCGGCCTTGTCCGTGCGCCAGGTCACCGGTGTGCCGATCAAGTTCGCCGGTGTTTCTGAAAAGATCGACGGCCTGGAGGTGTTCGACGCCGAACGCCATGCTGGCCGCGTGCTCGGCATGGGCGACATCGTGGCCCTGGTCGAAGAGGTGCAAAAGGGCGTCGACATCGAGGCCGCGCAGAAGCTGGCCGAGAAGGTCAAGTCCGGTGCCGATTTCGACTTCAACGACTTCCTCTCGCAGCTCAGCCAGATGAAGAAGATGGGCGGCCTCTCGGGCCTGATCGACAAGCTGCCCACCGAGATCGCTTCGAAGGCCGGCCAGGCCGACATGGGCAAGGCCGAGCGCGACATGCGCCGCATGGAGGGCATCATCAACGCGATGACCGCCAAGGAGCGCGCCCAGCCTGCGCTGCTGATGGATGGCAAGAGCAAGGCCAGCCGCAAGCGTCGCATCGCCGCGGGTGCCGGCGTGCAGATCCAGGACGTCAACCGCCTGCTCAACCAGTTCGACCAGATGCAGGGGATGATGAAGAAGATGAAGGGCGGCGGCCTCTTCAAGATGATGAAGCGCATGGGCGGCATGAAGGGCCTGCCCGGCATGGGGCGCTGAACCGCGGTCGGCGCGCTGCCTTTTACACATCTGTTAGTGGATGTGACGTCTGTACCGCTTGGTTGAGGTGACCTTCAGCCATCGCCTGAACAGCCGATGATCCTGCGGATGCGGGTGTCTCCACCCGCGACCGAGTTGGAGAGGTTTGGTATGGACGTCGTTTCGATGTGGCCCCTGTTGTTGGCGGGCGTGTGCACGGCAGGGCTGGCGGGCGCCTGGTGGGTGGTGCGGCAACGTGCTGCCGGGCAAAGTGCGCTCGCTGCGCGCGCGGCCCGTCGTCAGTCCGAAAAAGCGGGGCGTGGTGAAGATCGCTCGGAAGCCTCGGCTCGCCGTGAATCGCGCGAGGGAAGGGACGCGGGCAAGGGCCTGCGTCGCAGCCTGTCGCGAGGTCGGGGTGAGCGCACCCCCGACCAGCTCGACACCCTGATCGACTGGGAGCCCATGGCCACCCGCGTGCTGACCACGAACGAGCGCGAGGCCTGGCACGTGTTGCGCAAGGCCTTGCCTGATCACATGGTGCTGGGGCAGGTGCCCGTGGCCCGTTTCATCAAGGTGCCCACCCGCAACCCTTACTCCGAATGGCTGCGTCGCGTCGGCTCGTTGTGCGCCGACCTGGTGGTCTGTGACGCGCAGTCCCAGGTGATTGCCGTGGTCGAGGTGCGCCAGCCTGCTTCGACGGAAAACGAGCGCGCTCGCCGTCGCCATGCGCGCATGGACCGCGTGCTCGATGCCGCGCGGATCCCGGTGCACGTGTGGCTGGAAGGCGCTTTGCCCGGACCGGTTGTTGCCCGGGAAGCCATCCTGGGAGCGGCCACGGCCAGCACCGGGCCGCAAAACCTGGTGGGCAATGAAACGGCCCGCCGCGATGCGGAAGCCGCCGCCGTGGTGGCGTCTCTGCAAGGCGGCGGCAGTTTCGAAGGCCTGTCGCTGCAGGAGCGCGCCATCGACGTCGTCGTGGACGAAGCGATGGACGAGTGGGAGGCCAATGGTGGCGCCGACGGTGAGCGCAAGGAGCCCCCGCCGTCGACCTGGTTCGACGACATGGACCTCGATTCGGGTCGCATGCCGCTCGATGGGGCTGCCAGTGGCAGCCGGGTCACCGAGAAAGCCTGATCAGCTCAGCAGCGCCTGCGCGAACTCGCGCGCCTGGAAGGTCTGCAGGTCTTCCAGCTTCTCGCCCACGCCGATGAAGTACACCGGCACCGGCACCGGCGCCTTGCGCTCGCGCGACCACAGCGCGATCGCTGCCAGCACACCGCCCTTGGCCGTGCCGTCGAGCTTGGTGATGATCACGCCCGTCAGGCCCAGGGCCTGATCGAAGGCCTTGACCTGCGACAGCGCGTTCTGGCCCGTGTTGCCATCGACCACCAGCAGCACCTCGTGCGGTGCGCCGTCCATGGCCTTGCCGATCACGCGCTTGACCTTGCTGAGCTCGTCCATCAGGTGAAGTTGCGTGGCAAGGCGCCCGGCGGTGTCCGCGATGACCACATCGCAGCCGCGCGCCTTGCCCGCCTGCACGGCGTCGAAGGTCACGGCGGCCGGGTCGCCTCCATCCTGGCTGACGATGTCGACGCGGTTGCGGTCGGCCCAGACCAGCAGTTGCTCGCGCGCGGCGGCGCGGAAGGTGTCGGCGGCAGCCAGCAGCACGCGCTGACCGGCGTCGGACAGGTGGCGCGTCAGCTTGCCGATGGTCGTGGTCTTGCCCGCGCCGTTGACGCCCGCAACCATGATGACCGTGGGCGTGTGCTCGCCCACCTCCAGGCTTTTTTCGAGCGGCTGCAGCAGGTCGGTGATCGCGTCGATCAGCAGGCCCTTGACCTGGGACGGGTCTGTGGCCTTGGCCTCCTTGACGCGGCGCTTGAGGTCTTGCAGCAGGTGTTCGGTGGCGGCCACGCCAGCGTCGGCCATCAGCAGGGCGGCTTCGAGCTCCTCGTACAGCGCGTCGTCGATCTGCGTGCCGGTGAAGACCTGAGCGATGCTCGAGCCGGTCTTGCGCAGCCCGTTGCGCAGCTTGTCGAGCCAGGAGCGGCGGGTGGGCTCGGCGGGTGAGGCCGAGGGTGCCAGGGGCTGCGCTGCAGCGACCGCTGCAGGGGGCTGGGGCGTCGAGGCGCCGGATGTCGGGGTGGCCTGGGGCGCGGACCCGGCCGGCCGCAAAGCGTGCTGAGGCGAGGCCTCGGCGGCGGCTTCCTTGGCAGGGGCAGGGGCCTGTGCCGGGTTGGCCGGGGTGGTTTCGGGCTCCGCAGAGCCCCATCCCAGCTTTTTCTTGATGAAACTGAACATGCCCGGGATTGTAGAGGGGCGCTTCTCTACAATGCGCGCTCTTGCACGACACGCCATGCCGCCACGCTCCCCACGCCTTCATGCCCCCGGGCAGGCCCCCCGCCAGGAAGCCCGCGGAGCCTCCCGTGCGGACGTTCGCGGGCAGCAGACCCGTGCCGCGCAGCGCGTGGCGGGCAGTGCGGCCCAGGAGGTGCGCCTGATCGGCGGGCGCTGGAAACGCACTCCTTTGCCCGTGCCGTTGTCCGCCGGCTTGCGTCCCACGCCAGCGCGGGTGCGCGAAACCCTCTTCAACTGGCTGGGCCAGGACCTGTCCGGCTGGCGCGTGCTCGATGCCTTTGCCGGCTCGGGCGCCCTGGGCCTGGAGGCGGCTTCCCGGGGAGCCGTTCAGGTGACCTTGCTGGAGAGCGATGCTGCCCTGGTGCGCTCCCTCAAAGCCGTGGTGCAACGGCTGATGCAAGGCGCCTCGGCCCTGCCAGGCCAGCGCATCGAGGTGCTGCAGGCCGATGCCCTGGCCTGGATGCGAGGTGGCCGCGCGGCCTTCGACCTCGTGTTCCTGGACCCCCCCTTCGACGAAGGCCTGTTCGACGCCGCGATGGACGCGGCCTGTGCCTGCGTGCCCGAAGGCGGCTGGGTTTATGTCGAGGCGCCGCACGAGTTGCCCGCGGCAACAGCGGCTGGCGAGCCCGAGCAGGCCTGGTCCAGGCAATTGACCCGTCATCGCCACGGCCAGGCCGGTGCAGTGCACTTTCACCTGTTTCAGCGCGTGGCCTCCCTGGGGGCTCACGCAGCGCCTGGGGCTTGAGCCTTAAACTGATTCCGTTTTCCGCCTGCTTCCTCGGAGCAACGATTGAAACCACCCCAAGTGCTGACCGCCATCTACCCAGGCACCTTCGACCCCATGACCCTGGGTCACGCCGACCTCATGCGACGTGGCAGCCGCCTGTTCGGCCGGCTCATCCTGGCTGTGGCCGCGGGTCACCACAAGAAGACGCTGTTCACCGTCGAAGAGCGCCTGGCCATGGCCCAGGAGCTGGCGAGCGAGCACGGCAACGTCGAGGTCATGGCCTTCGACGGGCTGCTGCGCGATTTCGTTGTTCAGCACGGTGGGCAGGTGGTCGTGCGCGGCCTGCGCGCGGTCAGCGACTTCGAATACGAGTTCCAGATGGCGGGCATGAACCGCCAGCTCATGCCCGATGTGGAGACCGTGTTCCTCACGCCCTCCGATCAGTACCAGTTCGTCTCGGGCACCTTCGTGCGCGAAATCGCGATGCTGGGTGGCGACGTGTCCAAGTTCGTGGCGCCCAGCGTGCTCCAGCGTCTGCAGGAAAAACTGACCTCCAGGCAGCGCGGCGCCGGCGCGGCGTCCCTGACGGCTCGATAGGGGTGTCGCCATGGCTTTGAAGATCACGGACGAGTGCATCAACTGCGATGTCTGCGAGCCCGAGTGCCCCAACCAGGCCATCTCGATGGGCGAGACCATCTACGTGATCGACCCGAATCGTTGCACCGAGTGTGTCGGGCACTTCGATGAGCCGCAGTGTGTGCAGGTCTGCCCTGTCGAATGCATCCCGGTGGACGTGTTGCACACCGAGACCAAAGAGCAATTGATGATCAAGTACCAGGGCCTGCAGGCGCTGGCGACTCAGGGTGGTGATGCCGAAACGGCGTCGGCCTGATGTTGCCCTGATCGGTTGCGAGCGCGCGTGGGCACCTCGGCCCGGAACACGTCGTGACGACGTTGTCGAGCGCGACTTGAGCGCCGATCGGCTGCCTTGATCGGGTCTCCTGCGCGCTGCCCGACGCTCACCTGGCGAACCGGGCCGCTCAGGCTGGCATGGGCCGGCGGCAGGTTTTTCTCGCGCTTGGCACGTTGTCGGCCCATGGTGCGCGCCAGGCTGGCTTCGCGCTCGGCCAAGCGCGCCGATGCGTCCCGGTCTTCGTCCGTCGGGGGCTTGTCGGTGGGCAGGGCTTGGCCGCCGTCCTTGCAGGGGGTGGACTGGTATGCGACCGCGGCGCCTGACCCCTTTTCGCAACGCCAGACCGGCGTGCTCGCTTGAGCGCACACGCAGAATGCCATCAACCACGCGAAAGCGCTGCAGCCGAGGAGGGCGGTGCGTGGCATGGTGGGGCTTTCAGTCGTCGCCAGCGTCACCCGGCGCAGGAGAAGAAGGCTCCTTGCGTGGCGGCTTGGGACGTTGCGGCCCGGCGTGGACGACCTTGGTGGCCTGGTTCATGTCGCCTTGCAGAAAGGCCTCCGTGGCGTCGAGCGACTGGTCGATGCACTTGAAGATGGCCTCGCGTTCGGCCTGAGGTGGCTTGCGCAGAACGAAGGCCGCCACCTCGTGCTTGACGCCGGGGTGGCCGATGCCCAGGCGCAGGCGCCAGTAATCGGGTGAACCCAGCTGGGCGTGGATGTCTCGCAGGCCGTTGTGGCCGGCGTGCCCACCGCCCTTCTTGAGCTTGACCTGACCGGGCAGGAGGTCGAGTTCGTCGTGGGCCACCAGCACTTCGTCGGGGTTGACCTTGAAGAAGCGCGCCAGCGCCGCCACGGACTTGCCCGACAGGTTCATGTAGGTTTGCGGTTGCAGCAACCACACGGGGCCTTGCGGCGTGTTCGCACGCGCCACCAAGCCGTGGTAAGCCCGGTCGGGTTGCAGGAACACACCCAGGCGCCGGGCCAGGCCGTCGATGTACCAGAAGCCGGCGTTGTGGCGGGTGTCTTCGTACTCGGGGCCCGGGTTGCCCAGGCCGACAAACAGTCGAATCATGATGGCGGCGATTGTTCGCTCTCAGGTCAGAAAAAGAAAAGCCCCGCCAAAGCGGGGCTTGACTCAAAGCGCATGGCTTTGGGGGCCTTCTCAGGCAGAAGAAGGTTACTTCTTCTTCTTGCCCTTGGCGGGTTCGGCGGCGGCCACGGGGGCAGCGATCACTTCTTCCACCGGCTCGACCACGGTGCACAGGGTCGGGGCCTTGCGACCATGGGTGATGACCTTGATGTGGGCAGCCAGGCCCAGGTCGTCCACGCCGAACACCTGGCCCTTGACGGCCTTGCTCAGGTCCAGCGTCAGGAACTCGGGCAGCTGTTCAGCCAGGCACTCGATTTCCAGTTCGGTGGTGACGTGGTTGATCAGGCACTTGTCCAGCTTGACGGCCGGTGCGTCGGCCTCGCCCACGAAGTGCACGGGCACCTTCTTGTGGATGCGGGTGGTGGCGTCGACGCGCTGGAAGTCCACGTGCAGCACGAGTTGCTTGTACGGGTGCTTCTGGTAGTCGCGCAGCAGGACCTTTTCGACCTGACCGCCCAGGTCCATCTCGAGGATGGACGAGTGGAAGGCCTCTTTGCGCATGGCGTGGTACAGCGCGTTGTGGTCCAGCTCGATGACGACGGGGGCCTTGCCGGCGCCGTAGACGATGCCGGGGGTTTTGCCAGCGTCACGCAGGCGGCGGCTCGCTCCGGTCCCCTGCACGTTGCGCTCGAAAGCGGTGAATTTCATGGAAGTACTCCAGTTGAGTGAAGCGCCCGCGACCAGGCGCTTGGAAAAAGGCCGCTGCGTTGCCGAAGCGGCCGGGGATTTTCGGATCAGAAGTTGTTGTTCTGTTCCGAAAAGAGGGAGGTCACCGAGTCACCGTCGGTGATGCGGCGGATGGTTTCGGCGAACAGGAAGGCGGTGGTGAGTTGGCGGATCTTGGGCGTGCCCTTGGCCGCGTCGCTCAGCGGGATGGTGTTGGTGATGACGACCTCGTCGAGGTGCGAGGCCTTGATGCGCTCGATGGCCGGGCCCGAGAACACGGCGTGGGTGCAGTAGGCGTACACGCTCTTGGCGCCGCGCTCCTTGAGCACCTCGGCAGCTTTGACCAGCGTGCCGGCGGTGTCGATCATGTCGTCCATGATCACGCAGTTGCGGCCTTCGATTTCACCGATGACGTGCATCACCTCGGACACGTTGGCCTTGGGGCGGCGCTTGTCGATGATGGCCAGGTCGCAGCCGAGCTGCTTGGCCAGGGCGCGGGCGCGCACCACGCCGCCGACGTCGGGCGACACCACCACGAGGTCGGTGTAGTTCTTGGACTGCAGGTCGGACAGCAGCACCGGCGAGGCGTAGATGTTGTCGACCGGGATGTTGAAGAAGCCCTGGATCTGGTCGGCGTGCAGGTCCATGGTCAGCACGCGGGACACGCCCACGGCTTCGAGCATGTTGGCCACGACGCGGGCCGAGATGGGCACGCGGGTCGAGCGCGGGCGACGGTCCTGGCGGGCGTAGCCGAAGTAGGGGATGACGGCCGTGATGCGCTGGGCGGAAGCGCGCTTGAGCGCGTCGGCCATGATCAGCAGTTCCATCAGGTTGTCGTTGGTGGGGGCGCAGGTGGACTGCACCACGAACACATCGCGGCCGCGCACGTTCTGCTGGATCTCGACGGTGGTTTCGCCATCGGAGAAGCGGCCCACGGAGGCCTTGCCGAGCGAAACGCCGAGTTGGGTGGCGATTTCCTGGCTGAGGGCCGGGTTGGCGTTGCCAGTGAACAGAACGGTGTCGGAAAGCATGGCGGGCGTGACGGTGGTGGCTGCGAAAAACGTCTGCCCTTCACTTGCCCGTCGAGGAAGCCCGGCATGCACAGCTGGTGCGGTCACCAGAGGTTGCCTTGGCCATCGCCCAGACATCACCTTGACGGTGGCAGGCTTGGGGCAAGTCGATGATCAGCTCAGTTGTGTTCGGCCGACCATCTGGAAAGTTTGGCAGGGGAAGAAGGATTCGAACCCTCGTATGTCGGAATCAAAATCCGATGCCTTAACCAACTTGGCGATTCCCCTACACAGGTCTCAAGTCACTTCCAGCCGAAGCTGCCATGTCTTGCAACCTTGTAATTTTCTCTCTTGGATGAGAGACTCACATTCTAGCCCGTTTTTGCCTGCGATTGCAAGTTGTTGTGTTTTTGCTTCGCTTCAAGGCTGGCCGGCGGTTTCATCGCCGAGCAGGTGAAGCAAAGGGTGACACGGCAACACGCGACAGACGCGACCGACCCAGTGATCCTCGATCAAGCCATGCAGATCCGCGCCGAGCGCCTGGAGGACCTGATCGGGGGCGGGTGCTCCACCCTGGTTGACCCAGGAAAACACCGTGCTGCCCGAACCGGTCATCCGGCTGTTGCCGAAGCGGTTCCGCATGAGGCCCAAAGCCTGGCTGACCTGCCTGCCGTCGCTCGCCGCAAGCTGTGGAAGGTGGGCTGACCCAGCGGGTGGGGGCTCGACCTCGCGCCATGCTTCGGCGGGCTCCTGCAGGTCGTTTCGACCAAAGCGCTTGGGCGCTGCAAGAAAGGCGGCAAGTATAGCGCGTTCGGTGTCGCGTTTGAGCCGCGGGCTGCCGAAAATCGCCGAAGTCGGGATGGCTGCGGGGGGCTTGAGCAGCACCAGGGGGGTGTCGAGCACCTCGGGGGGCAGGTCGATGGGGGTGATCTGCTCGCCGATGCCCTCGACCCAGGCATTGCGGCCACGCACGAAGAAGGGCACGTCGGCGCCGAGTTTCACCGCCAGGGCCTCGAGGCGGAGGGCGTGCCAGTCCAGGCCCCAGAGGCGGTTCAGGGCCAGCAGCACGGTTGCCGCGTCGGAGCTGCCACCGCCCAGCCCGGCTCCCCAGGGCAGGGACTTCTCGATGCGGATGTCGCAGCCGAGCTTCGTGCCGCTTTCGGCCTGCAACAGGCGGGCGGCGCGCACGCACAGGTCGTCCGCAGGCAGGGCAACGTTCAGGTCGTGGCGACAGATGCGGCCGTCTTCGCGCGTGTCGATGTGCAGGGTGTCGTGCCAGTCCAGCAGCACGAAGACGGACTGCAGCAAGTGATAGCCATCGGGGCGCCGACCGGTGACGTGCAGGAAGAGGTTGATCTTGGCGGGAGCGGCCAGGTCGTGGAGGCTGGGCATGGCGGGCGGGTTCAAGGGTCCAGGCGCACCTGGATGCGGGCGTCGCGCAGACCCGGCTGCGCGTGTCGCGTGGCCAGGACGCGGCCTTGTTCACGTTCGCGTGTGTCGATCAGCCAGCCGCGTTGCTCGAAGGTGCCGGCTTCCGGCAGTGGCTGATGGGGCAGGGCAGGGTCGGGTCGACCTTGCATCCAGTGCACCAGGGTCTGCAAGGGCAGGGCCTCGCCCAGCGCGGCTTCTGCCAGCTCGTCGATGCTGCCGCGGCGGATGTCCTCGCCGCCTCCCGGGCCGACGCGGCGCAGCGTGGCGGACGTTGGCGTCCATTCGACTTGGGCCACCTGGCTGCCCAGCGGCGTCATGAGCGAGAAGCTGCCGCGCTCGACCTGGCCCTGGAAGAAAAAGCCGAAGCTCATGCCGCGCGCGGGCTCCGACTGCCAGGCGCCAAGCTTGATGCCCATCTGGCCCTGCAGCTCGATGGCGGCGGCCGGGGCGGTGCTTGCCTCGGCGGCTGTGCCCGATGGTTTGAGGGGCGCTTGCGCGCAGGCGGTGGCCAGGCAAGCGACCACCAAGCCGCTCAGCCACCCGGTCCGCCGGCGTGCCTGACCTGTCAAGGCTGGACCCCGAAACGCTGCAGCGTTTCCTTCAGGGTTTCGTTGGCCTTGTCGCGAGCGGCGGCCTCGCGCCAGACCTTCTGGGCGCCGTCGCGGTCGCCTTGCAGCCACAGCACTTCGCCGAGGTGGGCAGCGATCTCTGCGTCCTGGCGGCTCGCGTAGGCCTGGGTCAGCAGCTGCCGCGCTTCGTCGAGCTTGCCTTCGCGGAAGGCGACCCATGCCAGGCTGTCGACGATGTAGGCGTCACCCGGGCGCAGCGCCAGCGCCTGCTCGATGAGCTTGCGCGCTTCAGGCAGGTTGATGTTGCGCTCCGCGAAGCTGTAGCCCAGGGCGTTGTAGGCGCCTGCGTTGTCGGGCGCCAGGGCGATCACCTTGCGCAGCAGCTGCTCCATGTCCTCGAAGCGCTTGAGCTTTTCGGCGACCATGGCCTGGTCGTAGAGCAGATCGGGGTCTTCGGGGAACCGCAGCGAGCCTTGTTCGAGCACGCTCCAGGCTTCGCGCCATTGCTTGAGTTCGCGCAACAGCTGGGCCTCGGTCTGGATCTTCAGGACGGCGTCGCGCGCCTCGGTTTCGGGCAGCTTGCGCAGGCTGCTGCGGGCTTCGGCCAGCCTGCCCTGGAAAGCGAGCAGGCGGGCTCGCTGGCTTTGCACAGCGAGCTTTTCGTGTTTGGGGTCGGCCTTGTCGAGCCAGCGCAGTGCTTCCGAGGGCTGGTTGCGGCGGTCGGCCACCTGGGCCATCAGCAGGAAGGCCTGTTCGTGGTCCTTGCTGGGCGGGGTGGTGGCCCTTTGCAGCACGGGTTTGATCGCCGCTTCGGCGGCGTCGATCTGGCGCATCTCCAGGCGGATGGCGGCCAGCAGCACGCGGTGGCCATCCTGCTCGGGTTGGGCCTCGATCAGCGCGTCGAGTTGTTGGGCCGCTTCGTCGTAGCGCTGCAGGGTGGCGAGCTTGCGGGCGTAGGCCAGTCTCAGCACGGGCAGCGTGTCCGGTCGCGCCAGTTGGGCCTTGACCAGGGGTTCGGCGTCGGGTTGCTGGCCAATGAGGTCGGCTGCCACGAGCTGGGCGCTCAACTGGCTGGCATCGAGCTTCAAAGCCTGGCGGGTGGCGTCCATGGCGGTGTCGGGGCGGCCAGCCATGAGCCAGGCTTCGGCGCTGGCGCCCCACGCCACGGCCGACTCCAGCGGGGCCTTGCGCCAGGGCTCGGTGGCTTCGTCGATCACGCGGGCGGCGGCGACCCGGTCTTGCAGTCGTGCGAGGCTGCGCGGCAGGCTGGCGATGAGCTGGGGCTGCTGCGCGGTGGGCGTGAGCTGGATGAGGGCGCGCACAGGGGCTGCGAGCTCCTTGCTGCGGCCCAGCGCGATCAGGATGTGGGTGTTGAACTCGGCGGCGTCACGCGATTGCGGCAGGGCCTGGCGCCAGGCCTTGGCGGCGGTCAGGGCCTGTTCGCCTGCGCGGGCGCGCAGCGCGACTTCCACCGCGCGCTGAAAGAGCTGCCCGTTCTGCAGGCGTCGCGCGGCGTCGAGGTAGATCTGGTAGGCCGAGCCCGGGTCGCCACTGTTGCCCTGGATTTCGGCGATCAGCACCTGAAAGAACAGGTTGGCGTCCATCGCCGATCGGGTGGGGGGCTCTGCCAGCGGGGGCGGCGTCGATGCCGATGTCGATGCCGGTGTCGCGGGAGCCGTGGCTTGGGCCAGCGGGCCGGGCAGGCTGCTGGGTGCTTGACCCGATGCCGCCACAGCGGCCCCGATCCACAGGGTCAGTCCGCCGAGAACGAAGGCTGTGCGGCGCCTGCTTTGGCGACCTTCCGCCTGGCAGCGGCCGGTTTCGGGGGCAGGGTCCGCCGATGGGGAGGAGGCGGTGGCCCATGCTGTGCCGGGCTGGGCGGGGTGGGTGGACGGGTGGAACGGGGAACGCGACATGCAATCTCCAGGGAGCTCATGCCATTCTAGGGACGGATGAGCTGGCGCGTGAGCGTGAGAGGGGACTGTCCCGCCTGACCCACAAGGGGCTTTTCATGGGCTTTTATGATCGGGG
The DNA here is from genome assembly GCA_001770725.1 of Burkholderiales bacterium RIFCSPHIGHO2_01_FULL_63_240. Taxonomy (GTDB): domain Bacteria; phylum Pseudomonadota; class Gammaproteobacteria; order Burkholderiales; family Burkholderiaceae_C; genus Aquabacterium. The sequence goes on along the minus strand of MERU01000004.1, from coordinate 350,731 downwards.
CCATGCCTGAACTGCCCGAAGTCGAGGTCACCCGCCGCAGTTTCGCGGAGCGAATCCGGGGGGCCGAAGTGTTGTCCGCTCAATTGGGCAAGCCGCTGCGCTGGCCCCTGGGCCTGGATGTGGACGAACTGCGGGGCGCGGTGGTGGGCGAGGTGGTGCGCCGCGGCAAGTACCTGTGGCTGCCTCTGGAGGTGCCTGGCGGCCGGGCCGGTGGCCTGCTGATCCACCTGGGGATGTCGGGCTCGCTGGCTTTCACGTGGTCTGCGGGCGAGCCGGGGCCGCACGACCATTTCGAGCTGGGCACCACGCGCGGCGTGTTGCGCCTGACCGATCCGCGCCGGTTCGGTGCGGTCATCTGGGGGCCTTCGCTGGGCGAGGGCATGCCTGCCAAGCTGCTGGCCGGCCTGGGCCTCGAGCCTTTCGATGCGGCGCTGGACGCGGCGCATTTCCATGCGGCGCTGCAGGGCAGGCGGGTCGCCATCAAGCAGGCCCTGCTGGCCGGTGACATCGTGGTGGGGGCCGGCAACATCTACGCCTGTGAGGCGCTGTTCCGCGCGGGCATCGACCCGCGCCTGTCAGCGGGCAAGCTCAGCCGCCCGCGCGCTGCCCGGCTGCTGCAGGAGGTCAAGGCGGTTCTGGCCGAAGCGATCGAGCAAGGTGGCTCCAGCTTGCGGGACTTTCGCGACGCCCATGGCAGCCAGGGGCACTTTCAACTGGCCACCCAGGTTTATGGGCGCGAGGGGCAGGCTTGTCGCGCTTGCGGTGCGCCGGTGCGCCGCATCGTGCAGGCACAGCGCTCGACTTTCTTTTGCGGCACCTGTCAGAGACGGTGAGTTGGCGTGAACTTGGGCGCAGCTTTGGTGCATTAATCGATTGGGCAACGGCTGCCATCTGCCGATAACACTGTACCTTTTGTCCCAAACTCGCTTGCACCAGATGCAATGTGCGGTGTTCCATGCGCTAGGATCAACCTCATGAAGCCGACATTCGCCAGCCACCTCGACGCCTTCGGTCAATGGCGCCTCGAAACCGATGCCCGGCTGGCGGCGCTCGCCCGATTCGCTCGCGAGCACGACCTGCTCGACGACGGTTCGGCCGAATGGTTCGAAGCCATGCGTCGGCGCTTGTCGGGCGAGAAGCTCATGGTGGCCTTCGTGGCCGAGTTCTCGCGCGGCAAGTCCGAGCTCATCAACGCGATCTTCTTCTCCGACAAGGGCCGCCGCATGATGCCGGCCTCGGCCGGCCGCACCACCATGTGCCCGGTCGAGCTGGGTTATGACGCGCAAGACCCGGTCGGGCTGTCGCTGCTGCCCATCGAGACCCGCCTGGAAGCGACCTCGCTGGCCGAGTACCGCGTGCAGCCCAAGGCCTGGACCTGGCATGTGCTGGACCTGGCCAACCCCGACGAAATGGCCAAGGCCCTGGCCGAGGTCATGCGCACCCGCCTGGTCTCGCCCGAACAGGCCACGGCCCTGGGTTTCTGGGACGCGGAGCGACCCGCCGACAACCCGCCGCTGTCGGCCGACGGCCAGGTCGAGGTACCGGTGTGGCGCCACGCGCGCATCAACCTGCCCCACCCGTTGCTCAAGCGAGGACTGGTGGTGCTCGACACCCCGGGCCTGAACGCCATCGGCACCGAGCCTGAGCTGACGCTGGGCCTGCTGCCCCAGGCCCACGCCACGGTGTTCATCCTCGGCGCGGACACGGGCGTGACCAAGTCCGACCTCGACATCTGGCGTGACCACCTCAGCGGCCCGGCGCTGGCCCGCTACGTGGTGCTCAACAAGATCGACACCCTGGCTGACCCGCTGAGCACGCCTGAGCAGGTGCAGCAGGTCATCGCCCGCCAGTGCGGCAGCGTGGCCCAGACGCTCGAGATCCCGACCGAGAACGTGTTCCCGATTTCGGCGCGTCAGGCGCTGGCCGCCCGGCTCGGTGGCGACGCCGAAGGTCTCAGGCAAAGCCGGCTGGAGGCGTTCGAGCACGCCCTGTCCGAAGGCCTGCTGCCCCGCCGCCGAGACAACCTGGCCCAGGCATCCTGGCTGGGCGCCCAGCAGTTCCATCAGCAGCTCACCCGCCGTTTCGGCGAGATGCGCCGCCTGCACGCCGACCAACTGCACGAGTTGCGCGGCCTGCGCGGCAAGAGCTCGGGCAAGGTCCAGCTGATGATCCAGCGGGTGCAGGCCGAGGCCGCCGAGTTCGAGCAGTGCACGGCCCGCCTGCATGCCATGCGCAGCATCCATGCGCGCATGCTGCGCAGCATGCTGCACGACCTGTCCTCCGAGCGCCTGCGCCAGGAGGTCGATGTGCTGCATCAGGTGCTGGGGGGCTCTTGGCTGCCGCTGGGCGCTCGCAAGGCCTTCATCGACCTGTGTGCCCGCCTGCGCGAGCTCATCGAGCAGGCCCAGCAGCGCAACGACGAGATCCACGCCATGCTGGTGGCGTCGTTCTCGCGCCTGAACGCCGAGTTCGGCTTCAGCCTGGTGGCCGACGTGCCGCTGGATGTGCGCAAGTACAACGACGACCTCAACCTCATCGAGCGCAATTACGTGCAGTACCTGGGCCTGAGCCAGGCCTTCAGGTTGGCGCAACCCGGTTTCCAGGAACAGTTCCGCCGCATGCTGATCTCGCGACTGCGCGTGGTCTTCGAGACCATCAGCAACGACATCGAGCTGTGGAACAAGACGGCGTCGGCCCAGGTCGACAGCCAGCTGCGCGAGCGTCGCCGCAACTTCAAGCGCCGTTACGAATCGCTGGACCGCATCCAGTCGGCATCGAACGAACTCGACACCCGTCTGCAGGAAGTGCAGGCGCAAGACGAGCGCGTGCTGCAGCTGCAGACCCGCTTGCAGACGCTGATGGATCAGCTCGGCGAGATGGCCGGGCCCGATGGCCTGGTGGACGTGTCCGCGGTGGCTCAGCCCAGCGCGGCGGCCATCGAGGCGCTTTCGCTGGACCTGAGCCTCAACGAGGTGAGCGATGTCTCGGCAGCCGGAGAGACGGCCTGAGCCTTGTCCTGAGTTGCCTTGACCGTGAGTGAATTCGACGCGGCCGCCTTGCTGGCCCGGGCCACACAGCTGCACCCCGACCTGCCCGATCGCCTGGTGGCCTGGCAGCGCACGCAAGGCCGCCACCACCTGCCATGGCAGCAGACGCGCGACCCGTATCGGGTGTGGCTGTCCGAGATCATGCTGCAGCAGACCCAGGTCAGCACGGTGCTGGGTTACTACGAGCGCTTCCTGGCGCGCTTTCCGTCGGTGGTCGACCTGGCCAATGCCGACCTCGACGACGTGTTGACGCTCTGGAGCGGGCTGGGGTACTACAGCCGTGCGCGCAACCTGCACCGCTGTGCCCAGGCCGTGCGAGACCTGCATGGCGGACGGTTCCCGGGCAGCGCGCTGGAGCTGGAACACCTGCCAGGCATCGGCCCATCGACAGCGGCGGCCATTGCGGCTTTCTGCTTTGGCGAGCGCATCTCCATCATGGATGGCAACGTGCGCCGGGTGCTCAGCCGCGTGCTGGGCTGGGAAGGCGACCTCTCGGTGCGGGCGCATGAAAGCGCGCTCACCGATGCGGCGCAGTTGCTGGTGCCGCAGCGTTCTGACGACATGGTCGCTTACACCCAGGGCTTGATGGACCTGGGGGCCACGCTGTGCACGCCGCGCAAGCCGGCCTGCCTGACCTGCCCGTGGTCTGACCTGTGCGAAGGCCGCAGATCGGGCGAGCCGGAGCGGCTGCCAGTCAAGACGAAGAAGCTGAAGCGCAGCCAACGCGAAAGCTGGTGCCTGTGGTTGCAGCAGGGCGACGCCGTGTGGCTGGTCCAGCGGCCCCACACCGGCATCTGGTCGGGGCTGTGGACATTGCCGATGTTCGCGTCCGAAGCCGATCTGCAGGCGGCCTGGCCTGAACCCACCGAGGTGCAGCCGCCGCTCACGCATGTGCTCACCCACCTCGACTGGCGCCTGCACCTCGCGAGGGCGCAGACGCAGGTCGGCGCACTCCAGGATGAGGCGCTGAATTCGGTCATGTCTCGCGTGTCGGAGCCTCGTCAGGGCGACGGGCAATGGGTGCCCATGGCGGCCTTGCAGCGAGGCGAGCGGGCCTTGCCCAAGCCCTTTCAACGCTGGCTGGTCGGCGACTGACGTGGGGTGAACCACGGCCTTGAGCCGGGAGCCTCCGCCGCTGCGTCAGTTGCCCAGCTCGACCACCACTGGCGCGTGATCGCTCGGGCGCTCGTTGCGGCGAGGCTGCTTGTCGATGACGCAAGACTTGACCCGCGACTTGAGTGCCTCGCTCACGAGGATGTGGTCGATGCGCAGGCCCTGGTTCTTGCGGAAGGCCAGGTTGCGGTAGTCCCACCAGCTCCATGACTTGGGGGGCTGCTCGAACAAGCGGAACGCATCGGCCAGGCCCAGCCCGAGCAACTGCTGGAAATGCTCGCGTTCGGGCACGGTGCAGTGGATCTGATCCTTCCAGGCCACCGGGTCGTGGACGTCGTCGTCGGTCGGGGCGATGTTGAAGTCCCCCATCAGCACGGTCTGCGGATGGTTGTTCAGCTCTTGCTTGAGCCAGGCGTGCAGGCCCTGCAGCCAGTTCATCTTGTAGGCGAACTTCTCGCTGTCAGGCGCCTGACCGTTGGGGAAGTAGCAGCCGATCACGCGGACCTCGCCGAGTTGTTCGTCCTGCAGGGTGCCAGCGATCGCACGGGCCTGTTCGTCGGCAAACCCGGTGATGTTCTTGACGATGTCGGTGGCCGGCTGGCGGCTGATCAGCGCCACGCCGTTGTAGGTTTTCTGGCCGAACCATTGAACCTGGTAGCCGGCTTCGAGCAGCACCTCGTGCGGGAACTTGTCGTCCGTGAGCTTGGTTTCCTGCAGGACGATGGCATCGACCGGGTTGGCGGCGAGCCATTCCATGAGTTGGGGCAGGCGCACGGCCAGGGAGTTGACGTTCCAGGTGGAGAGTTTCATGAGTTTTCTAGCGCGTTGAATTTATTGATGTTTTTGTCTGAGTTTTGCTGATTTTTGCGTCTAGCTACCCACTTAGCTACCCAAATGGTCTGTGCTTGACGACGTGCTCATCTGCTCCCAACTGGTGGCTGCATTATCTCGTCGGGAAGCGCTGGTCATCTGGATGTCGACAGCGATTTCCCCTCGCGGTAGCCGCCTCGCCGCACACAGCGTGGCCGGCGACGCTGGGTGCCTTGCAAAGATCGCCATTTCCTCCTAAGATTGCATGAAATTTCAATGAGAAATCAATCGTGGAAAGCGTTTCTGCTCCATCGAGGATGCTGGTAAGCGGTGCCGCCGAACGGCTGGCTGCCTTATTGCGCCCCGGGCGCGTGTACCGGCGAGAGGATCTGGCAGAGATGAGCAATGCGGTGGACCGTCACGTGCGTGAGTTGGTCGCCGAGGGGCTTGTGAAGAAATTGGCGCAGGGCATGTACTACGTGCCGAGGGTGTCCAGCTTCGGTCCTGTACCGCCTGAGGATGCCGAGGTGGTTGGCAGCTTTCTTCGCGACAGTGACTTCCTCGTGTTCTCGCCTTCGGCATACAACGCTGTGGGCCTGGGTACCACGCAGCTATACAACCGCACACTGGTCTACAACCACAAGCGGCATGGTGTGTTCAAGCTGGGCAATCGGCAGTTCGATTTCCGGGTGAAACCACGTTTCCCCAAAAAGCTCACGCCGGAGTTTTTGTTTGTCGATCTGCTCAACAACCTTGAGCAGTTGGCTGAAGATCGCGATGCTGTCTTGCGGCAAGCGCAGAGCAAGCTGTCTTCGTTTGACCTCGACAAGCTCAAACGCGCGCTCTCGACGTTTGGCTCTGTGGCGACCCGCAAGCGAGCCAAAGGTTGGCTGAGTGCCTGAATTTCTGCATCACCGCAAGGACTTCGGCGACCTGCTTGCCGTGGTCGCTGACGAACGAAGCCTTGATCCGACATTGGTCGGGAAGGACTACTGGATCATGCATTGCCTTTTGGGGCTGCGAACTTAGGGGTTCAACTTCGAACTCAAGGGCGGCACATCCTTGTCCAAGGGCTTCGGTGTCATCCACCGATTCTCGGAGGACATCGACATCCGGATCGCGCCTCCCAAAGAGCTGGAGGTCAAGACCGGCCGCCATCACAACAAGGTCGCTCATGTCTCGTCCCGTCGGGCTTTCTATGACTGGCTGGCCACTAAAATCAGAATCCCGGGCATTTTTCAAGTCGCGCGTGATGAAGATTTCGACGACGAGAAGATGCGCAGCGGTGGCATTCGCCTGTCCTATGCAGCGCGCACGGCCCCATTGGCAGGTGTCAAAGACGGGATCTTGCTGGAGCTCGGCTTTGATGACACCGCACCCAACAGACCGGTGACAATCTCGTCCTGGGCGTGGGATACAGCAAGCGCACGCGGCGTATTAGTGGCAGACAACCGAGCTGTTGACGTGCCGTGCTACGCGCCTACCCACACCTTTGTCGAGAAGCTTCAGACGATTTCGACCAAGTACCGAAAGCTGGGAGAGGCACAGGGCTTCACAAACTGAGGCGCCATGAGCCGCACGGTGTGCTCAAGCTCCTGCAGCTTGCGAGCCCAGTGGTGAGCGCTGCCGCAAGCCTCCATGCCGATCAGGCACGGCGTCATGTTCGCGAAGAAGGCGGCAACCTGGTCTCGCCTTAACTGCTTGCGCAACACCGCCTTGCCGCGCTCGTTCGCTCCGTGGACCTGGAATACGTTCTTGGCCAGGTCGATGCCAATTGTCGTGTCTGCATGGTGGACGCTCCTTCCGTTTCAAGTGGCCGACACGCGCCACTCTGCCGTCATCGGGTGGGGGCGTCCATCCCATTGCTTACGAAGGATCTCTGGCGTCAGGGGAAAAACTTGGCCATCTTCAAGCGCAATAAGCCACTCCCGGTCTTGGCGCGCAGTCCGTTTGCCGAAGGGATATGGGGGGCTGCGGGATGGTCGACAGTCCCGGCGGGCGTTTGTGGGCGAGCCGGGCTGCTGCGTGAGCCTGTCGCGGAAAGTGGTGCCGTCTCAGACTGCCGTGCCGGCCGCAAACGAGTTGATCAGTTGGCGTTGTGCATGCAAGTGGTCTCCAGCGCTGTTCACGCGGTCCAGCAACAAGGCGCCTTCCAGCCCGGACATCATCACGGCGGCCAACCGGCTTGGGGGCAGGGGGTTAAGCAGTTCGCCCTTATGTTGCTTCAGGATCTGGGCCAACCAAGCTTCTGCCTGTTTGAAGAAGCCGCTCAAGAGGCTGCGGCAGTGCTCGTCGAGTGAGGACAACTCGGCGGCCAACATGCCGCACAGGCACAGCTTGTCGTCCTGAGCAGCTTCTTCAAATAGGTCAATAAAGGCTGACAGCTTGCGTTTTAAGGCTGTAGGCTTGTTGGCAATGGCTGTCAAGCGCTGCGCGAAGGCCTCGCTGTAGCTGGTGATCAGCACGGCGGTGAGGTCGTGCTTTTCCGGAAAGTAGTAGTGCACGCTAGACGACTTGACGCCCGTCTGTTCGGCGAGTTGGCGAAAACTCAGTTCGCGCAAGCCCGATCGCTGGACGATGGCCTGCGCCAGGGTTTGCAGTTCGGTACGTTTGTTAGCCATGGTACCGTTGTCTCAACCGTACATATTTTTGCGATATCGCTTTGCCAAGTGCTAGTCAAGCCGAAGGTGGGACTTGCACCAAGCTCAGGTGGCGCGTTTTGACCCAGACGGTGGTGCCTTGCGCCCCAGCGATGGCGGTGAGTCGCCCCCCTCGAGGGACGCGCAACCAAGACCAGGCTCGCAGTTCGTCTGCGCCCTCTGTGAAGCCGCCGGACAGCACCAGCAGTTCCGCGCCGTCAGGCATCACGGCGTCAAGCCGTGTGCCGGGTAGCCAGGTCTCCAGGCTCACAGTTTCGCGCTCGTCCTCGAACAAGGGCGTCACCGCCACGCCGGGGCGGGTGGCGTCGTCCACACGGCCGATCTTGTTGGTGTCGATCACCTCCGGGGTGCGGTCCGCCGGGTCGAACTGCCACAGCTTCACGAAGATCACGCAACCGGTCTCGGAGCCTGGCGTGTGTCGTGTGGTGGGCGGGTTGCGGATATAGCTGCCGGCAGGGTAGTCGCCGCGCTCGTCCTGGAAGACCCCGTCAAGCACCAGGAACTCTTCACCACCGTGGTGGGTGTGCGGGCTGAAATGGCTGCCGGGTGCGTAGCGCACGATGGAGGTTGCTCGGGCAACCTCACCGCCTATGCGGTCGAGCATTCTGCGCTGTACACCTGCCACAGGGGAGTCCACCCAGGGCAGGTCGGCACCATGCAGTAGCACCCGTTGGTCGAACTGGGCGTTGATGAGGTCCATCGGTACTCCGTTTGGGTGGTCAGGTGAAGGCAGTTGAGACTGTTCGAATCAGCCACCCATGCTGGGGCGCTGGGCCATACGAGCGCGCCACGCCTTCAGATGAGGCAAGTCCGCAGGCAACTCGATCTTGGCGAAGTCAGCAAAATTCAGGCCCACGAACAAAGTGATATCGGCGACTGAGAAGTGCTGGCCGGCTGCAAAGGGCTGCGTTGCCAGCACGCTGTCGAAATAGCGCATGCCGGCGATGGCACGCTCACGCTGCTTCAAACCCCATTCTTTGTTCTGGTACAGCTCCAGCGCACCAAGGCCGGGTGTGGCATGGTGGAAGTAGGTACCCACGGCGTCCATCACGCCCTGTTCGGCGCGGCACTGCATCATGTGGATCACCGCGCGGTCCTTGGCGGTCGTGCCAGTCAGCGAAATGCCGTCGAATGCATGGTCGATGTACTCAGTAATGGCCGTGCATTCGCTGATGGTGGTGCCGTCGCCCAATTCCAGCACAGGCACGGTAGCGTTGGGATTCATCGCCAAAAAGCCGGGCAGGCGGTGCTCGCCCTTCAAAACGTCGACATGCACAAATTGCATCTTGTCAGTGGCGCCTTTTTCGGCAAGGGCAATGCGCACACGGGCGGGGTTGGGAAAGCCTTCAAAGTCGTAGATTTTCATGATTTATGGGTTCATGGGTTCATGGGTTTGTGAATTCACGCAGGGTCGGTTATCAGATGCGTGCCATGGGTGAGAGCAGCGCCAGCACGTAGTGCTACGGCCACGAAGGTTGCCTGAGCCAGTTCTTGCTCGTTGGCACCAGCAGCAACTGCTGCCTTGCGATGAACCTCCAGACAGTAGCCGCACTGCGTGGTAAGTGCCACAGCGATTGCGATCAACTCTTTGTGTTTCTTTGAGATGGCGCCCTCTGCCAGTGCTGCCTTGTCCATTTCTTGGAAGCCTTTCATGGCTGCTGGAGCGCCAGCAGCAAGGCGAGGTATTTCTTCAGGTTGGAAAAGTCGAATGGAGTGTCTTTTGTGTTGTGGACAGGTTGCTAAGTTTATCTATCTATCAGAAGGTAGGCAATCTCCTTATTCTTCTAGGGGAATTGGTCTTGGTGACTTACCAGGGCACTTCTTGAAACCCACTGGCGCCGCGCTAGCTGACGCGGCAAGATGCTGATCATGGTCACACCGCGCATCAAGCCATCGGTCTTCTTTCAAGACCCGCCCGACACCGACTTGTTTGTGCAGGCACATCGGCAAGCCAAGTTGGGCAGCTACGTTGCCAACCTGGCGGCGATGGATGGACTGATCGACTTCAGTGCAGTGGCCCAATCGGTTGAGACGGCGTGCCCACGTGCAGAGCGCAGCAAGGGCGGTCGACCGCCCTACGCCAGCGAGGTCATGGTGCGAATGGAGTTCCTGCAGGCGCTGTACAACCTCAGCGATGAGGAGTGCGAGCACCAGATGCTCGACCGCATGAGCTTTCAGCGGTTTTGCCGCGTCGACGGCCAGCTCCACATTCCCGATGCGCGCACGCTGTGGAGCTTCAAGCAACGCCTGGCCAAGGGCGGTCTGGGTGGACGGGTCATCTTCGCTGCGGTGAGCCAGCAGTTGCAGCAGCAGGACTACCTCCCGCGTGGCGGGCAGATTGTGGATGCCAGTATCGTGCAAGCGCCCATCACGCAGGCCCTCAGCGAAGAGCGCCAGGCGCTCAACGAAGGCCAGGCACCTGAGGGTTGGAGCACGAAGCGGTTGCAGCACACCGACCGAGATGCGCGCTGGACCAAGAAGCATGGCAAGAGCTTTTATGGCTACAAGGTGCACAGCAACGTGGACGCACGCTGGAAGCTGATTCGCCGCATCGTGGTGACGCCAGCCAATGTGGACGATGGTCAATCGCTGGGGGAGGTGCTAGACGCGGGCAACACCCGAGGACGCGTGTTGGCAGACCGGGGTTATGACGCGCAGGCCAACCGTGAATTGCTGGCCCGACACCAGTTGGGCGACGGTATCGCCCGGCGAGCCAAGCCAGGCCAGAAAGCCCGACAGCGGCTGGGCGCGCGCAACCGCAGCATCAACAAGACAAGGTCCCGCGTCGAACATGTGTTTGCCGGGCTGGAGCAGCTGGGTGGCAAAGTGGTTCGGGCCATGACGCTGGCCAGAAACGAGCTGGCGATCACGCTCAAGTGCGTGGCCTACAACGCCAAAACATTGGTGTGGTTGGTGGCGCAAGGCGCGCCGACATGAGGGGCAAGATGCGCGCGCATGGTGCCCAGGCGGGCGTTTTGCAGCGTGCCAGGGTCAGCCTGCGCTGCGGCGGGCGGCCAGAGCGGGTACCGCAATGAGGCCGCCGGGCCGAACAATCTCAAGGCCTGGGGCGAATGGGCCTCCTGCGCTTTGGGAAATTGGGTTACGCGAAGTGCCCACCAGTAACCTGCCGCAGCAGACTCTGTGACCTGCTTGACCGCTTCAAGATTGAATTTTGGGGTGTAACGTAGTTTGCTCATGACACCTCCTATTGGCCTTCAATGTGAGAGTCATAGGTGTTAGCTGGGCAGGGGCGATCCAGTGAAATGGATCTGGGGCCTGTCCAGAAAGGCTCGTATGATCGGTTTGGTGAAGGCCTCGGGTACAGTTAGGTGAACGGGTTCTGGTGCAGGCTTGACTCAAGCAAGTTCTGAGGTCACCAGCCTGACCTGAAACGTTTTTGGGTAATGGGATGGGCCAATGGTTACGGCAACGCAAATTGCGACGGAGCGATATGAGCCCAAGTTCATTCATCATTCTTTAAGAAGGGTAAGTCGATAGTGACATTACACACAGCAGATATGGCACAGGCCCCCGACATTCCCCATCGGTCCGGCCGCCATTGCGGGAGTTCGGCCATCCGGGACTTGCTTGAGTTCCATGGCACGACGCTGACCGAGGCCATGTGTTTTGGGCTGGGCTCGGGGCTGGGCATCACATACCTGACGCTGCCTGATGCCCCGGTACCTTTTCTGGTCCATGTGCGCTCGCTGGGATATGAGGAGCGGGTATTCCAGGCGCTGGACGTACCGTTCGCCTGGACAAGTTACAGCTCCGTCGAGGAGGGCGCGCAGGCGCTGGATGGCTTGCTCGACCAGGGGCGCCCAGCCCTGCTCCTGACCGATATTTTTCACTTGCCGTACTTTACCAGCCGGACGCATTTTCCCGGCCACGCCATCGTTGCCTGGCAGCGCCAACCGGCGGACGGCTGCATTCTGGTGACCGATACCGAGCGCCCCGCGCCCATCCCGGTGGCACGTTCCGATCTGGCCCGTGCCCGCTTCGCGGAACTGCCTCCTTTTTTTCATGCTGGCAACTTGTTCGCGCCTCCCGCCATTCATGCGCGGCTTTCGGTCGAGCGGGTGGCTGAAGCCATACGCCACAACGCACGTTTACTGCTGGAGGGCGGACCTTATGCCGGCGTGGCCGCGCTCGATACCTGGCTGGCCGATCTTGGTCGCTGGGAACGCGAGGGCGACTGGCGCTGGACGACGCGTTTTGCTTATCAAATCATCGAACGGCGCGGCACGGGCGGCGGCGGTTTTCGCAAAATGTACGCAGAATTTCTGAACGAAGCCGCATCGGCTGATCCACGCATCAGCGATCTGCAACTGCCGCAGCTTATGACAGACTGTGCCGCATGCTGGACATCGCTGGCGCTGGCGCTGAAAGCAGGCTCCGAGAGTGAATGCTTCCCTACGAAATTGCTCGCAGATGCCCTGCAAGCCGTACGGGCGGCGGAGCGTCGCTATATCGACGCTGCTCTGATCTATTGAGTGAACACATTTACAGTGCAAATTGAGGAGCAGGCATGTCGCATATGAAGCCGCAACTGGACCAAGCTGCCATGGCAAAAGCTTTTTTCGGCAGTCAGCATCCACTGTTCAACGCCCTCGGCGTCGACGTGGTGGCGGTGGCCGACGCCAAGGCGGAGATGGTGATGCCGTTTTCTGAGGCTCTGGCCGACGGCCTTGGAGCGTTGCATCGGGGCACACTCGTGACCCTGCTTGACACGACGTGTGGACTGGCGATTTTCTCCGCGCTACGCTCGCTCAGGCCTATCGCCACCATTGACCTGCGCGTCGATTACCTTCGTGCCATTCCGGCGGGCAGCGGCCTGCGCGCGGTGGTCGAATGCATCGGCTGGACAGACAGCGTGGCCTTTGTCTCCGGCCGGGCTTATGCGGCGGGTGACGAGATGCCGCTTGCCACGGTGACGGGATCCTTTGCCATCGATACGTTAGGACCGGCTTTCGATACGACGGACAGGAGTGCGGCATGACGAGGGTGGTTAAATCAATGACAGATTGTGCAGAGGCAGCAATGGTCCTCGTGCCGGCGGTGCCCTTCCATCGGTTTCTGGGTATGCGGGAGGAGGTCGTTGAGGGCGAGACACGCTACCTCATGGACTTTTGCGAAAATCATGTCGGCAATCCCCTGATCCGGACCTTCCATGGTGGTGTACTTGCCAGCTTTGGAGAAGTGGTCGCGGCTACCCATCTTGCACGATCCCTGGCGCGGGTCGAGTTACCTGCTTGCTCGACGCTTACCTTCGATTACTTGCGACCGGCTTTCGCCGGCACGATTTGCGCGGTGCCCCACATTGTGCGGGCGGGACGACGTATCACAACGGTCTCGGTGCAGTTGCGCCTGGACAATAAGCTGGCGTGCATTGGGCGCTTCCTGTTTCCCGTGGGGACTGCAGACTTGGGAGGCAGCGCGTGACCCACGGTCGAGACATGACTGGTTTACGAATCAAAACTGACGCTTGAATCGCCACACGCCCAACCCGAAGATCGCCATGCCAAGCAGCAGCGCCAAACCCACAGGATGTCCCATCCCGCGCCCTGAAGCAGGATGCCGTAGCCCATCTCGACGAAGTAATAAAGTGGAGAGATAGACATGGCTTCGCGCAGCCCGATGGCATGGCTTCGGGTGGGGATCAGGTACCGGAAGGGAAGGTCATCGGCACCAGCACGAGGATGGCGAGCAGCGCAGCCTGGGCGAGATTGGGTGCGATGGTGGCGATGTAGAGACCCAGTTCGCGGCGGTGGATGTGTAGAGCGCTGTGCTGCCCGACCCGATGGCCACGTCCTACCGGGACCCGAAGAAGCCCCTGTGGCTGCTGCCAGCCCTGATCCCCGCCATCGTGGCCACGGGCCCGGTGGCCCAGCTGATGGGCCAGGACCACGCCGCCTGGTACGTCCTGCCCTTTTTGGTGCTGTTCGTGCTGGTGCCCATCCTGGAATGGCTGATCGGCGACGACACCAGCAACCCGCCTGAAGCCGCCGTGCCCGACCTCGAGCGCCGCGCCTTCTACCGCTGGATGATCTACCTGGCCATCCCCGTGGGCTGGGCCACCACGCTGTTCAACGTGTGGTTCCTGAGCACGCACGCGGTGCCCTGGTATGGCGTGGTCACCACCGTCATCATCAACGGCTTCATGCTGGGCCTGGTGATGAACATGAGCCACGAGCTGGGCCACAAGAAGGAATGGCTGCCCCGCAAGGCCGCGCTGTTCAACCTCTCGCTGGGCGCCTACACGCACTTTTGCATCGAGCACAACCGCGGCCACCACCGCCACGTGGCCACGCCGGAAGACCCGGCTTCGTCCAAGATGGGCGAGACGATCTACCGCTTCATGTTCCGCGAGATGCCCGGCGCCTACTTCCGCGGCTGGGACCTGGAGGTCGAGCGCCTGGAGCGCCAGGGCAAGTCGGCCTGGAGCCTGGACAACGAGATCGTGCAGGGCTGGATCGGCACCGCCATCGTCTGGGGCGGCATGACCGCCTGGCTGGGCACGCAGGCCCTGGTGCTGCTGATGGTGCTGGCCTTCCTGGGCGCCTTCATGCTGACCTCGGCCAACTACATCGAGCACTACGGCCTGCTGCGCCAGAAGAAGCCCGATGGCCGCTACGAACACTGCCAGCCGCACCACTCGTGGAACAGCAACCACGTGCTGTCCAACATCCTGACCTTCCAGCTGCAGCGCCACTCCGACCACCACGCCAACCCGACGCGCAGCTACCAGTCGCTGCGCAGCTTCCACGACATTCCGACCTTCCTGCCGCTGGGCTACACGGGCATGTTCCTGGTCGCTTACGTGCCGCCGCTGTGGTTTGCCGTGATGGACAAGCGAGTGGTTAAAGCCACCGGTGGCGATGCCTCGCGCATCAACTTTTTGCCGGCGCAACGCAAGCGCTTGGTCCAGACCTATGAGATGCAGGACACGGCCTCAGCGGCCTGAAATATAAGCTCCCAACACTGATCGCGAGTGGCTGAGAAGGTCTGTCGCCTTCAGGATCGAGAACGTGCGCACCACCGTCTCCTCGGTTAGCACGCCCGTGTCATCCATCAGAAGGCATGGCGCCGCCTGGAATAGCGGCTCCACCATCAGGCGAAGGGGCAGGCGCGCGCGACGAGCCGCGCTGAGCCCGTCGGCAACGTCCGCGGCGTCGGGCCGAACATGTCGGCATGCTGCCATGCTCGCCTTGCGGGCGAATAGCGGAGCCAGCGACCTCTCTACCTCTGCCCACGGCACACGTAGTACCAGCATTGCCAGCGGGTCGCGCAAGCCGATCATGGCATCCACCGGGGAAAAACCCAGAGTTTTGGCCATCCCTGTTGCCAGGCTCTGCCCATATTCACGGGCGTGGCGGTGAATTTGCAAGACCGACACAGGGCGACGCTGAGCATGCGCCTGGAGGATTTTGCCCAAGCCCTACACGATCGCACACGAGGTCGGCCACCGATGTGCAAAACCTCGAAGGTACCTCTTTCAAGCTGGTACCCGATGCACGGGTGCGTCTGTCAGGCGCAATGGAAAGCCATGAGCGTACGCCTTGAGCGGCAGGGCGGTTACTATGCTGGCACCGGGCGGCGCACGAAACGCAGCAATTCAAGCAGGGGATGGAAAACAGCGACTTGAAGAAGCCATGAATGCAGGTCTAGCATCAATCACAGGTCTGCCACCGTAGCCCTATTTTTACAACGCCATGGCTCAAGCAGAAGCCTTGAGCCCCCAGCCAGCCCGCTTGTTGGCGGCCTCAGACAGCTTCAACTCTTCGGGGCTGGCGTACTTCAGATCCCACTCCTTGACCTTGGGGTCCATCAGTTTGAACCACAGAGGCGGAACCATGGCCACCAGGATGGTGGTCAGGTAGCCACCGATCATCATGGGCGCTTCAGGGAAGGGCTTGAGGTCTTGATAAGGCACTTCGCCTTGGGCATGGTGATGCGAGTGGCGGGTCAGGTTGAACATCGACCATGAACTGATGCGCTTGTTGGTGTTCCAAGAGTGACGAGGCTGAACCGGGAGCTTGGGGTCGCGAACCATGCCGTAGTGTTCCATGTAGTTAACGATCTCCAGCAGCGATTTGCCCCACAGCGCACTGGCAATGAAGAAGCCAGCCACAGGCCAGCCGCCCATGGCATATGCCACCGCTACCAACAGCAAACTCATCAGGTGACCACGGATCACGCCGTTACGCAAGGAGATGGCGCCGTGGCCATCGCGCTTGAGGCGCTTTTTCTCGATGTTCCACGCGCTGATGTTGCCCTTGATGGTCGAGGCCAGGACGTGGAAGTACACATTGCGGCCGCGAGGTGCGGTGGCTGGGTCTTCAGTGGTGGACACATAACGGTGATGGCCGTAGACGTGCTCGATCGAGAAAATGGTGTCAAAGCTGAAAGCCAACAACCAGCGACCGACAAACATCGAGATCGGATCCCAGGTGCGGTGAGTCAGTTCGTGGGCGGTGATGGTGCCAACCATGCCGATCATCAGGCCGGAGAGCAGGATGGTCGAGATGTGGTGGCCCCAGAAGGTGCTTTCGCGGGCTGCCAGGGCATCGAAGCCCGTGAGCTGCTGCACCCAGGCGCCATAGCCCAGCACGTCGCCGGAGCTCACACTCCAAAGCGATGCGAAGATGATCATTAACAGCAAGGGCAAAGCCATCCACAGCTGCGCAGTCAAGATGCCGGGATACTTGAAGGTGGGTGTGGTGGTGTCGTCGCCACAGACAGCGTCGCCCACCATGTAGAAAACCAAGATGGTGATCAGACCGTAGGTGGTGTAAGCGCCACCTAGGGTGACCATCGTCAGAGCCAGCAGGCCGATGATATGGAATAGGAAATACTTGAGGTAGTGCAGAATGTTCATCATCACTGTGCTCCTGTAGAGTCGTGCAAGGTCGTGAAACGGTCGGCGCGGATTTGTTCTTTGGCGATGCCGCGGTCGCGCAATACTGCGCTGACGGCATCGACCATGACGGGTGGGCCGCACAGGTAGGCATGGGCACCGTAGGGCAGGTGCTCGGCCAGGGCGCTGTCAACGTTGCCGAGCGCACCTGCCCAACTGCTGCCATCGGGTTCGGCCGACAGCACGGGCACAAAGCGGAAGGCCGCAGGCCATTGGGTGCGAAGGGCTTCCAGCGTGTCTTGAGCGTACAAGTCAGCTTGCTGGCGGGCACCAAACAAGATGGTGACGGGGCGTTTGACGCCTTGGGCCAGAGCGTCTTCCAAGATGGCCAGAACGGGGGCCAGGCCGCTGCCGCCGGCCACCATCAGTAAGGGGGCGTCAGAGGGGCGCAGCCAGAAATCGCCCATGGGGCCCTTCACGCTGGCGCGCTGTCCAACCAGATCATGTTTATGCACATGGCTGGAGAACACGCCATTGGGCACCTTGCGTACCAGGAAACTGACCTGGGAATTGGGCTGCGAGGCGGTGGCAAACGAGTAGCTGCGATCAACCCCGGGCAGGCTGTCAACCGACAATTGTGCGTACTGGCCAGCTTTGTAAGGCAGCGAGTCGTCCAGTTGGATGCGCAGGCTGACGATGTCGTGGGTGAGTGCGGTGCAGGCCACCACCCGGCCACTTACGGTGCGGCGGGCTTGCTGGGCGGCCATGTCTACTTCGATGGTGACATTGGTTTGTGGCACCGACTGGCAGGCCAGGATCATGCCGGCGTCCAAATCTTCGTCCGACAAGATGTAGGCGGTCTGAGTCAGCTCCTTGACCTTGCCGTCGACCAGCTTGCATTTACAGGCTGCGCAGCCACCCACGCGGCAGCTGTTCGGGAAATCAATGCCTTCGCGCAACGCTGCCTGGAGCAAGGTCTCCTTGGGATTGACCATGATGGGCACCCCATTGATGCTGGCCTGGTTGGGGCCGGACTTCTTGAAAAACGAAAACATTGGCGTACTGTTAGTTTGATGGCGCTAAGTATTTGTATCCTATGAATCCTGGGGTAGATCAAGGGTAGGTTGTCTTGACACAAAAAGGTCATTTATTGACAATTGGCGCTTTTCAAAAAATCAAACCGTGCACAACGCAGCACTGCCCCTCCACTACGTGCGCCTTATCGCCGACATGCTGTCTGGCATGGGGGTGAATGTGCCCGAGGTGCTTGCGGCAGCCGATCTGCAAATGGCGGACTTGGCCGACGGCCACCGGGGCTTGGGCTTCGTGCCCTTTCTGAAGTTGATGCATGCGGCCTTGGGCGCCGCAAAGGAGCCCGCTCTTGGCCTGCTCGTGGGGGAGCGCCTGCGCATCAACACTCACGGCAGGCTGGGTTACGCGGCCTTGAGCAGCAGCACCTTGCGTCAGGTTGTGTCGCTGCTGGAGAGCTTCTTGCCGCTGCGTACCACACTGGTGACGGTCACGCAGCGGGTTCAGGGTGACGAGGTATGGGTGGGCTTTCCTGTGGCCCGCCCACTCGACGGGCTGGATCTCGTGGTCAGCGAAGCCATCTTGTTGACCATCAAGAACCTGATTGACCAGATCACCTTGGGCACTTGTCAGGTGCGACGTGTGTGCTTCAAACAGGTCGAGCCTGCGTATGAAGATCTGGCCCGGGACATGTTTGGTTGCGAGGTGCGTTACAGCCAAGACTGGTGCGGTCTGGTGTTGCCGGATGCAGCCATGGACTTGCCGCTGAGCTCGGCTGACCCGGCCAGCTTCGATGATGCTGCACGCCTGTGCCGTGAAGAGTTGGACAAGCGCGATGTGAACGCGGCCTTGAGCATCCAGGTGCGCCGTAACCTGCTGACGCGCCAACATGGCTTTCCTTCCCTTCAGGTGGTGGCCCGCCAGTTCCATCTCACCCCGCGCACCCTACACCGCCGCCTGGTGGCTGAAGGCACATCCTTTCAGCAGATCTTGGATGAGGTGCGCGAGCATCTGGCTATGCAATACCTGCAAGCAGGCAAGCTGAGCGTGCAGGAGATCGCTTACACGCTGGGCTACAACGATCCGGCCAATTTCCGGCGGGCCTTCAAACGCTGGACGGGCCGAGCGCCGTCGACCCTATTGATCCGGCCCTGTAAAAATTGAGTTTCTTGCCACGTCTCCACAGGGGGCCGTGTTTCGACTCCAACGTTCCGGATCACTAGAGTCTCTGCGAACATCACGCTAGGCTCGCTGACTACTTGAGAGCCCTATTCCATGATCACTGACTCTATTTCGTTGAATCACCTGCTGGTCTGAGTATGCCGAGCAGAGCCGGGCCAGGCTCACGCCGGAGTGAGTTCTTGTTTGTCGATCTGCTCACTGGACTGAGTAGCCGATTTGAAATGGAATAGTTGGTGTTGTTGACGGATATACGCAGGAGTCGAAAGGGTTGCAGCAATGCCTAAGCGGCTATAGGTTGGTAAGTACGAGGTGCTCAAATGCGAAAACCAATCTTCTTCAGCCTCATTGCTTTAGGGAAGGTCTGCACAAATGAGTGCTGACCATGATTGGGTGTGCTGACATGACCGCAATGGCGGCTGAGCGCACCTCTGGCAGGTGTTGTGGGCGCGTTTCGCGCCCATTTCCCATGCACTGGGCGCACTCATGCCAGGCTCCCCGTCAAACGTTTGCGCACCATCCACAGATTGGCCAGCGCAAACAGGGTTTGCAACTGCGCCGTGTTCTTGGCCAGGCCGCGATAGCGCACCTTCACGTGCCCGAACTGGCGCTTGATGACGCGGAACGGGTGCTCCACTTTGGCGCGGATGCTGGCCTTGATGCGCTCGACCTGATCGGTCAGCGCATCCATGGGGTCGGCCTTGTCCAGCAACTTGCGCAAGCCCGGTCGCATGGCCACATGCCACTGCACATCCGCTTTGGCGTCGGGCCGCTTGTGCGCCCCCTGGTAGCCGGCGTCGGCGAAGACATCTGTTTCTTGCCCATGCAGCAAGCTGTTGGCCTCGACCACATCGTTGACGTGTCCGGCCGTGCCGCGCACGGTGTGCACCAGGCCGGAATCAGCGTCCACGCCGATGTGCGCCTTCATGCCGAAGAACCATTGCTGTCCCTTCTTGCTTTGGTGCATCTCCGGGTCGCGCTCACCGCTGGCGTTCTTGGTCGAGCTCGGCGCCGAGATGAGCGTGGCATCGACCACCGTGCCGCTGCGCAGCATCAGGCCCTTGGCGCCCAGCAGCAAGTTGACGGTGGCCAAGATGCGCTCGGCCAGCTTGTTCTTCTCGAGAACATGACGGAAGCGCAAGATCGTGCTCTCGTCAGGCAGCCGGTCATCCCAGCCGCCCAGACCGGCGAAGTCGCGGAACAGCGGCATGTCGTGCAGCGCTTCTTCCATGGCCGGGTCGCTCAGCGTGAACCACTGCTGCATGAAGTGAATTCGCAGCAGCGACTCCACCGGGAACGGCGGGCGCCCGCGTTTGCCTTCAGGCATGAATGGCGCGATCTCTGCCACCAGGGCGGACCAAGGCACCACCCGGTCCATCTCGTCGAGGAACTCGCGACGGCGCGTGCGCTTCGTCGAGGTTCCCAATCCAAGGCTGCTCTGCTTCATGGGTTCAATGGTCTCAGGCCATCATGTCTGCGCCAAGCACATGGCTTGGTGGTTTATGCAGACCTACCTTAGGTGGTCTGGTGGGCTTGTTCTCAGCCGCATTGGACGGGTGGGGCACACGAGTGGTGATGATCGGCATTGGGATGCTTTTTGGCACGGCCATCGGCGGGGCGCTGACTAGCATTGGCGGCAGAGCGCGAACTTCGAAGCGGGATGTCGATCCGATCCACGGGATGGGGGTAACGTCAGAGGATTTGGCCGCGAACTACTGGCGTGACAAAGGGCATCCGCCTTTCATGAAGCCACCTGAAAGCGACTTGAATCCGAACATGAGCGGCACGCACGATGACCCAGTCTGATTATTTTTTCAGAAGGTCTTTCACGATGCCCGTCGCGTTGTCCACCGCCGCTCCGGCGTCCTCAATAACCTGCTTGCCAGACTGCCTAAGCAATGACTTCTTCGATGCCAGCGCCCCATCATTGGTCTCGACGATCTCCGCTTTTGCATCGAAACCGGTTTGATCTGCCTTTGAACTTGCGCGTATCTCGGCACCTCGGGTCTGAACCTCTTGTCTTGCCGGTGATGGCTCAGGGGCGGGGGCTGGTTGGCCTGCACGCGCAGACTTGCCGAAGCGAGACACCTGTCGATCATTGCTTCGATGGCGATCATCGAGCGCCGGATTCAAGGCTGTGTCGGCCTTTTCTTGTCGGTGTTGAACTTGAACGTCTTCAAACGAAGATGGCAATGCCGTGCCATCGGAGAACACCCGATTGGGCTTGAGTGACTGCCTGGCCAGTTCTGAGGCCATCAAGGCCTGGGCCGCTTTGCTGTCGCTCCCGTATTGCTCTGCATAGCGAGTGAACATCTCCAGGTTGTGCGGATCCTGCGCAATGTCGATGGAGATGGTTTCGCCCTTTTCATACGCGGAAGTTAGGCGCTCTGACAGAGCGGTGCGTTCAGCAAGGCTTGCCTCCGCACGTTCAGATCGCGTGGCCGTGTTCGTCAGCCTGGACGCCATGTCACGGGCCTCTCGGGAGTCGCTGCTGATGGTGTTGATGAAGCTCGAATCTCGGGAGACTCGGTCACCGAATTGCTTGAAGTCGGCTATTTGCTCGCTGGTCAAACTGCTCAGCACCTTGCGTTCATCGGCGGATAGGCCCGACAGGTAGCTCTTGTCAGCGCTGGCATTGGCTTTTGCGCCAGCGAAGCGCCCGTCAACGCCCACATGTCCAGACGCACCAAATGCGATGCGCGCTACCTGAGACTGTGAAAGCCCTGTGCTGTCGGCGATGCCCTTGGAGATCTGGTCCAGGCGATTGAGTGTTTCTCCAAATTGCTCGAAGCTGCTGGACGTGGATCCGCTGCTGCTGCGGCCAGAGCGAAGGCTGCTCAGTCCTCGCGTGAATGCTTCGGAGAGGGCTGCGGAGCGATCCGAACTGGCAGCCAAGGCTTCGCTGCGTGCCGCAGTGACCTGCCTGCTCGCATCAGACACATCCTGTTCAGACACCCGCATGGATACCACCCGCGAAGCAAACCCCTGGTTGCGCAACAGGCTGACGGCAGTTCTCCCAGTCAGGCTGTTCGACGAAAAGGTGTTACCACTCAAGTCGCTTTGCCAACTGCTCATGAACGCCGAGGTTCGGTTAGGTGCCAGTTGTGCCTGGTCCATGGTGACATTGCCCATGTTCATGTTGCCGGTGGCAGCAGACGCTGTGCTGCCGGTCAGCATGCTTTGCAGGCCGGACAAGCCACCCACCAGGGCGGTCCCGACACCCTCCATCTTCTTCAAAGCCGCCCAGGCAATGACAGGAATGCTGATTGCAAGGTAGCCCACAACAGCCTCACCTGAGATGGCGCCCGAATAGATCGTCGAGGCGGTTCGCAAAGACAGGGCCTTGGTGCCCGAGCCGATGTCTGAAGCCGCAGCCAGATCGTAGGCCGCGTAGATGGACGCCATGTAGTTCAACACCGCGTACAGCGGGGGCCACAGTTGGATCCAGATCAGGATGGCGGCGTAGCCTTTGAAGGCCAGCATCGTGTCGCGCCCGCTGGTCAGCGGCAAGAGCAGCACCATCAAGGGGAACATTGCGTAGGTGAGCGCTTCAATGACGTTGCGGAACACGGGCAGGGCTTGCTCGGCCACCTTGCCGTTGTTGATCCACGCGGCGTTCTGCTGAGCGACGGCTTGTGCTCGGCCAACGGCCAGCACCATGGCCGCTGGGTCGTTGACCTTCTGTCCGACGATGGTGCTGGTGTCGTTGATCGCATTGAGCATGGCACTTTGGCGGATCAGGTCGGCAGCGGTGGTGGCCGCATCGGCGATGTTGTTCTTGATGTACGCCTGCTGAATCTGGTTGGCGATGACGGCTGCGGCTGCGGCACCAGGCAGGGTGGGGTTCAACTCGAAGGCCAGGCGACCCTGAATCTGGTTGATCTGCGCTGGCAGTCGGCCATTGAGGTTTGTGTAGATGTTGGGGCAGGTGTCCACATCGATGCCCGCAGCGCTGGTGACCGTGCTGAAGCGCGCAGGATTGGGCGTGGCCATGAGGGGCCAGACGTCTGCGGATGTCGAGAACACGGCAGGACCAATCGTTCCGTCGATGAGGTCATACATCGTGCAGTTGTGAATGAAGTTGATCAAGTCAGTACGGAAGTTCGGATCCTGAAACGTCACCTTGCTGGTGCTCCTGATCAGCCGGTTGCCAAACATCAGGCCGTTCTTCTCGTAGGTAAGTTCGCTGGGCAAGGCGCCTGGGCCGGGAATGGTCTGGAAGGCGGTTTCGAACAGGCTTGTCAGGGTGTGGCCAATGGTGCTGGTGATGCTGCCGAGCATGACCATGCCGAAGGGCACGTTGGCCACGACCTTGACCGGGGCTCCGCCTGTCTTGTCCACGATGCCCACGGTGGCCCTGGGCAGGATCAGGATGGAGAACACCAGCAGCACTGTGCCCAGCCACTTCCAGCCTTGCAGCTTCTCAGGGGCAAAGGCGTAGGCGATCAGGGCGGCCACGAAGCCGCAGAAAGCCACGGCGGCAACGGCCGACATGTAGTCGCCCGAGGCGTGGATGGCCGCTGCTGCATTGAAGACGCCGAACAGGCTGTCCGCGTTCTGGTAAGCGTAGATCTCCCACATGGCATCCCCTGTGGTCGGTGAAGGTCAACGAGCCATGTAAGCAGCCTGCTGCCCAAGCATGTCCATCACGTGCTGCGGCATGCTGGATCGCAATTGCCGCTCCAACTGTTCCAGGTGGCTGGAGACAGCTCGGTAAGAGCCGACCTTCTGATACAGGAGGTTCTTCTCTTGAGAGAGTTGCTGCAGCATGACCAGGGCGCGTTGACGAATCTGGACCGCCTGTTCGCGCTGTGTCTTTTGCAGTTGATAGTCCTTGTCGAGCGCAGCCAAGCCGACGCGCAGATTGCGCTCCAGGAACACATAGGCATAGTCCGCTGCGATCACGTCGCGGTATTGGGCGATGAGGCTGTCCGCCAGGCCCGATCCTGGGATGGTCGCGCCCACCGACAGCATTTTGTAGACCGGCTCGGTGGTCTGGTTGACGAAACCGACTTCTGCCGAGTTGTTGGGAATGGCGGTCCGGGTGGCGATTTTTTCCGCGATGGAGCGCATCAGTGCCTCGACTTTGGCGGTGAATGGCGTGTGTGTGTAGGTGGTGTTGAGGGTCACGGCATCACAGTTCACGTAGTCATTGCACTTGAGCAGGTGCTGGGTGACGTTCACGCCAGCGCCAGCACTTTGCCCATAGAGCAACTGGCTGATCGAGGTAAGTGTGGCGGCGATGGGTTCCGGGTCGCGGGCGGCTTCTTCCGGGTGGTAGATGACGGTGCCCACCATGCTCATGATCAGTTCACGCTCCTGATCGTCCAGGGAGACCCCGGTGTACTTCAGGGCCTTCCAGGTCAGGTTTCCCACGAAGGGCGCCTTGTTGCGCACATTGGCATCGCCTGAGGTGCGGGCCGAAGCGAGGATGCTGGGCCGGTCGGAAGCGCAACGCCTGCGTGCCGCGTCACGGTCGCTTTCCATGCCCATCTCGATGGCGAGGTCGGCGCAGGTCTCCTGCGAGCTGTACCCCGTGGCCTCGGCCGCCGTGCTGACGATGGCCTTGGCGGTTTCGCAGGAGTTGATGCGGGCATTGTTGATCCAGGTCTCCAGGCCCTTGGCCCACTTGCTCAAGCCGCCCAGGAGGGGGGAGACGGCTTCGAGCGCCAGTTGAAAGGCGATGCCGGGCAGGGCGGCGGTGATGTTCTTCAGCATGTTCTTGAACTCGCTGGCCGAGATGTGCGAGAACGATCCGCCGAACACATCGATGCCACCGCAGCCCGCCTTGGCGCTGGGGAACTGAATGGCGGCGAGTTGGTACACCTTGTTGGGGGAGCGCATGAACAGACTGCCGCCGGTGTAGGTGTTCATGGTCTGGCCACGGAAGGCGCCTGGTGCGGTGTAGTTGCCGATGGCTCCCAGGTTGTTGAACATGCTGTTCACCTCGGCATTGAGGTCTCCTGCATGCAGGGGCAGCGGCGACGCGATGAGCAGAATGGCCATCAATGCGGCGATAGCGCGCTTGAAGTGCGGGAGGGGCAGGTGCGGTGTCTGGATCATGATCTGCTCCTATTGCAGAACGACTTGCCTGTTCACGCTGGGCAACATGGCCTGGGCAGCCGGTGTGCTCACCGTGGTGATGCGCTCCAGCAATTCGGATTCAGACAGCACGCCAAAGCCAATGGGTGTGATCTGCCCGGTGTAGGGCTGGGCCAGGAATACCGCTGGCACTTGGGTGACCTTCAGGGTGTTGGCGATGCCGTTGTCGGCTCGGGCATCTGCAAAGCCAGGCATGGGGCCGCCATCCACGCTGATGGCCACCACCTTGATGCCGTGGCGCGCCTCGAAAGCCGTCAGCGTGGGGGCGAAGGCGTGGCAGTACGGGCAGTCACTGCGGAAGAAAAAGAACAGGACGTGGTCCTTGCCCAGTGAGGCGATGGATTGGGAACGGCTGAGCAACTGGTCCCGGTCGAACACCTCCAGCGCCTTGGCGTTGACTGGGCGGCCATGTACGGTGGGGTCCAGCTCCGGTGTGGCCCAGGCGACGCGCTGGGCGACGTCGGCGAAGTAGGACGCTCTGGCCACAACCTTGGCTTCCAGTTCCATGTAGCGGCGCACATTGGCCTCGGTCGGCCGCATGATCGCGATGTTGCGGTAGGACTCGACCGCCTTTTGTAGCCTTTCGAATTCGACCAGTTCGGGCGCTCTGGCCGGGCGAGTGGCCGGTGTGGGGGGCGCTGCTGAAGTGGGCGGCGTGAGGGCGGGCGTCTTGGGTTGAGACGCAGGGTTGTCAGGTAGCTCGGGTTCGGGATCTTCGTAGAAGTGCCATCCTCGCCACGCATCTGACCAGTAAGGGGTGGCAATGGGCTCGTCCGGCTTTGGCAAGGCTTGCGCTTTTGCCTCGGGCGCTGCGTTGAGGCATGCGAAGGCGAGGATGGCGATGTTGGCAAGGCGTCTGAAAAGACCTGAGCGAGACGCCCATGACGGGCGAGATGGGCGAGGCATGTCAATCTCCTCATTGCAGCGACTTGGGCGGCAAGCCATCGAGGCAGTAGTTGATCCCGAACTCGATGGATTGTTTGCGAGGGGCCTGGGCACCAGGTAACCAGACACCGTCTTGCCAGAAGGTCACCTTCAGGCGGCTGCAACCAGGCTGGCGGTAGCGCTTGTCGGTGGTGACGTCGATGGAGATGGGTGTGTTGGCCTTGAAGCGCTGGCTGATGGCGTCGGCAGATTCGCCTGTCAAGGTGCCGTGTGCCTTTCCGTCTGGCGCTTGCAGTGCCATCACCATCAGCACTCTGGCGTCTTTGACGGGCATTCGACCGACGGACGTTTCGGGCGATCTCTCAGGCGTTTGCGTTTGTGCTTGGCAATTCACTGCCATCGCCATCGCCGTGATGGAAATGACCTTGATCGGTGTCCTGAGGTGCTGTGTCATTGGCAACGCCCCTGTCCGTAGTAGCAGTTGGGCACCTTGGCGCTGTTGCCGCTTTGGATGGCACCCAGGTTCGGGTTGTTGGGCACGATGGAGGCGTAGAACTCGGTGAGGTCCATCGCTGCGAAGTCCAGGCTTTGCAGCTGAGCGATGGTGAAGCCTGAGCAGTCGGGGTTCTGGCCGCTGCCCCAGCCCTTGCCAATCTGCATGCGCCCCTGCTCATTGACTATCCGGGCGAGTTTGCTGTTGAAGCAGCATTTGCCTGTGGTGTGCTCCAGGCACGACACGCAGGCACCAAGAACGCGAAGACACGATGAGCACCATGACCCCGTGGCGTGGCACAGCCCCGCGCCTTCTCTCATGGCCAGCTTGCCCTCTTCTTCATTGCAGGACATCATCGACATGACGATGTAGATCACCACAGCGATGGCCAGCGACCAGGGATCGAACGCGACCACCATGCTGTCGCCTGCATAGAGCACCGACGATCCGGCGGGCAGAGCGGTGCCGTTGACGGCCACGGTGACGCCGTAACTGGTGAAGGAGCCGCTGAAGCCGCCGCTGGTGAGCAGTGCGGACATGCCCTGGTATATGAACTCCCGGTTCTCGGAGTTCATCAGCACGTCGTATACCAGGCGTGAGCCCACACCGAAGGTGCTCTGGTTGCTCATCCCAGCGCCAGCGCTGTCCGAGTCGCAACAATCTTTGAACAGACGGTCTCGGCAGTGGTTGCCTTCGCCCTTGAAAACCTGCATCAGCTTGGTGTCCAGGTACACACCGGCTTCTCGGGCGGCTTCCAGCATCGACATGGAGCGGGCAAAGTCCGCGTCGTTCGTGTAGCTCGTGTTGAAGCAACTGTCACCCAGGCAAAAGACATTGGATGGGCAGTTGGTTGCTGTCGTGATCGGTTGGGCGCTGGCCGGGCAGGTGTAGCTGTCCTGGTAGACCTCGCACATGCCTGTGGCAGCGTTGGTTTGCTTGCATGTGCTGCTTCCCAGCGTGCAGCCTTGGCTCAGCAAGGGGGCGCATTCGTCTGTGAGGGCACCGGATGTGCAAGAAAGGGTGCGCTCGTAGGACCAGCAAGCGCGGGTGACGGCTCGGCCATCGATCACCTTGGTGGCGGGGCCATCCACGCACCTGTCGGCTGTGGTAACGGTGCAGCGTCCGCCTGCTTCGAGTGGGGCGCTCTTGTCATCCCAGACATCGGTTTCGATGTGGTTCATGGTGGGCTGCTGGAAAGACAAGGGGATGCTCCAGCCAGAAGCGCCGACCAGGCTGGCCGCGCCCGCATCCTGAGCGCAGCGGGGCTCTGTGCGGCTGACCACGACAGAGGGGCCGCTGTCACAGCCCATGCGGGGGCGGGGCATGGTGAGCGTGAAGCAGCGATCAGCCGGGCCCGCCGATTGGATGCGGCTGGACCAGTAGGCCTGCAACTGGTCGCCGCGCACGGTGCCGGTCGGGCAGGCATAGACCGGCGTGCCGAACTGGAAGTTGTAGTTGCACTGGCCGGATGAACAGCCGGATCCAGGCATCATGACCACCTTGAAGGGGCGCCAGCAATGGCCACCCCAGTGTGGTGAGAGGTCGGTGACGAACGCGGGTTGCGTAGCTGGCGTGCTGGGCAGTTCGAGGTTTTGCCACCCGATGCAGGCGCCGTTGCCACCTGCCGCATAGAAGCGAAATTGTTGCAACTGGTCGGTGCGGATGCGGCACTGGGCCTCGGCCACCATGTAGTCGGCACCGTTGCGATTGGCTTGACCATGCGCAAACCAGTCGCCAGCTGTGCAACTGGGGACGAGTTCGACTTGCACCGTCAGATCCCGCCGGGTGGCGTAGTTGCCCACACCGTTGTAGCGTTGGCACTGTTTGGTGACCGCGCCTGCTGGTGTGGTGACGTCGGCGGTGGCGCAGCCGCTGTAATAGGAGGAGAGGCTGCCAAGGGCGAGAGACGGGTTTGCGGCGATGTCCCGCGCGCCCATGACTGCGGGGTCGTAGGGCGAAATGGCAGGGCGTGGCGTGTTGGCCGAGTTGAGCGCGCCGCGTTGGGCCTGGCACACCGGGTCATCGGGCGTGCTGGTGCAGGCGGTGAGGCGCGCGTTGGCCGGGCCTGACAAGCTGGGTTGGCCGTAGTAGGCCGCCTCAGCGGGCGTGCGGGTGTATCCCGGCACATTGGCCGTTGCGTTGGGCCTGCTGACCGTGCCCCGAATCACCGGGTTGGCCGCTTGACCGGCGGCGGTGCCTTCTTCGTGTGGCCCAGCCAGTGCCATCGTCTGCGCCGTGACGAAGCACCAGAGGGTGAAGCAGGTGACGAGTCGGCGCAGCATGACGATCCCTAACCCTTGAGCCGTTGGATGAAGGCGCCGACATCCTTGCTGAAGCGGGGTGTGCGGTGCTGAATGTGGCCCAAGGCGTAGTCCAGGCTCACGTCTCCGGCTAGGCGGACATGGTCATTGGGCGGCGCACAACTGCCTCGACCACCATCACCACAGGGCGTGCCGTCAGCGCCCTCACGCACCAGCACAAAACTGGGTACCTGTGTGATGGCGTAGCGCTCGAAAGCTTGCGGGTCGATCTGGAAGGCCACCGACTGACCTGCCAACAATGCCTGTGTTCGCGCAACGGTGTCGCGCAGGGAGCCATTTAGCAGGCCTCTGATCAGCAGGGATGCCTTGGCACGTGCCGCTTGGCTGACCAGTCTCTTGAGCGTGGCCTCGGGCATCGACAGGCTGATGAACACCATCAGGATTGGGCCACCACTCATGTCCTTGCCCACCCCGGTGCCGGGCGGCTGGCCGGCTTTCATCTGCAGGGCGTAGGCTTTGGACAGCGCTTCGAGGTCCACAGGCGCTTTAACTTGAGGCTGTGGCAGCACGTCAATTCTTGGGCCTGCTGTGTTGGGCACACGTTCCAAGTCAGCGGTGCTGGGCACGCCGTGCGCTTTCCGAGCACGTTCGATGTCCTGGTCCGTGATGGTGGGTTGCGCGCGCCTGGCCCGAGCCATGTCTGCTTCGGTGATGACCGGTGTGGTTTGGGCCTGTGCGCTCAGTGCAAGCAGCATGGACAGGCCAAGACCGAAGCCCCAGCGTGAGGTTTGATGGAAGTCAGAAGCCGACACAGCAGTTCCTTTTGCGAAACAACATGAAGGCGAAGTCTTCGCCACGCACCGGGTATTCCTTGCCGGCCCCCCAGATCACGGTGCTGCGCCCGAAAGGCTGGCAGCACCTGCCGCCGTCCTTTTCGGTGTTGGGGATGGGGTAGGTGAGTTGTGTCTTGTAGGCCGTCTTGTCCATGACGGGCTCGAAGTAGGGGCCACACAGGCCGGGCGTGCCATGCCACCCCCAGGCGATCAATTCGCGGTGCATCTTGGCGGTCAGGCGCTGGGCCAGCAGAACGGCCGTGCGAACACCGCCCAAGTGGTAGGGCACCTGGCCGTCCAGCGGGTAGATGCCGCCCTGGCATCCTGCGCACCAGAACAATTCCTTGATGCCAAAGCCCAGTGAGGCGGCCACGCAATCGGCGGCGCAGGCGGCAATCGCGATGGGGTTGGCGAACAACACCGCATCCGGGTTGAGGATCAGGGTCAACTCGTCGTCGTTCCACAGCGGATCGACCTCGGTGAGATAGGCCAGATCGAAGCTGCCCTTTTCCAGGCAGGGAAAGTCGGTCACGACCTCCAGCCAATAGAGCATCGGGTTCACATAGAAATGGGCCTGGTAGAAGCTGCCGCCATCTCCGTCGCCTTCAGCGTGGGTGAAGCGTGCGGCCTCCGGGGCAGGCAGGCCTGGGTTCAGGTCGATGCCGCCCAGTGAGGTCAGGCAGAACGGCTTGCGCACGACTTCGACATGGCGAGCCGGTTCCCAAAAGCCGATAGACAGACCGATGACCGGGTTCACGCCGCAACTGCACACAGGGCTGCCTGGGTTGGCAATGTCTTCCTGGCCGCCGAAGTTGGCGATGGGGATGCTGCCCAGGCTGATGGGCAGGATGCAGCTCCAGCAGATGTCGGTGACGGGGTTGGGGAACTTGCCTGTGCAGGTGGCGATGCCCGCCGCGTGGCTGTGCTTGCTGGTCATGGCCAGCAAGCAAATCAACAGGATCACCGCGATGTGATCCCACGATTGACGCCATCTTGCTTTTGGGGTGGATCGGGTCATGGTGTCACCCCTAACTCATCCACGCGCAGGCGCTTGCCTTCCTGCGAGACCAGAGCGGGCACCTGTGCGATGCCCAGGCGCCGGGTCAGCACGCCTTGCTGGTCGTAGTAAACCGGCGTGCGCCAGGCTTTCATCAGGTCCAGGTAGGAGCCAGCTGTCAGGATCGCCTTGACCTGGCCTCGGTAGCGCTGGATCAACTCCCGTGCGCGCTTCACCTGCCGTGCATCACGGGCGTCGAAGAACAGCAGGCGTCTGGACAGGGACACCACGTCCAGCGGGTTGTGGCGCGAGCCAGCGGCAAACATCAGGTGCCCCTGGGGATCCAGGATGTTGCGATCCAGCGTGAAGCTAGGGTCGAAGTAGAAGGTGCGCGGCTGTTGCGTGGTGCGCAGACCGGCCACAGGCTGTGGCTGGCGCACGGCCTGAATGCCGCGCTCACGGGCTTGGTCCTGCAGTCGAGCCAGTTCACCGCTGGCTTGCTTGTCTCGCAGGCGTTGCGCAATGAACTCCAGCAGGTTGGCTTCGCTGATCGGGTAGGTCGGACCGATGCTGCCCAGGTCCACGCCCCAAGCGCATGAGCTCACACCTGCGCATGTCATGGTCAGCAGGCAGGCCATCACCATCAACTGTGGGCTCTTGGGCTTCATGGCAGCCCCCGACCGTCGCAACGGATGCGTTGAGCGAGTTGGCTCAGCAGGGCGTCACGCTGCGCCAGTTGGCTGGGGTGGCTGGCGCTGACCATGCCCATGAGGACCGGGTCACCGCTGCCCTGGGCAATGGCCATGCGCAACTCCAGCGCGGTGAGGGGCCGCCCGCAGCGTTGCGCGAACGCACGCAAGTAGGCTTGAGCGCCGTCGCGCGCGGCAGGCGAGATTTGCGCCAGCAGTGCCAGATAGTCTTCCAGAGGCACGTCGTCTGGAATGGACGCTGTTGTGCTGGCACTTTGAGTGGCTGGGCTGTTGTGGGCGTGACTTTCGGCCAGTTGCTGGGCCGGCCGCTTGGTCGCGGTCTGGGCCTGAGCGTTGGCTGCAGATGCCAAACCAGCGATCCAGATGCACAGGATCAAGCGAGGCGCCGAGTGGCGCACGTCATTGCGGCCATTGCGGTGTCGCTGGAGGTGGCTTGGACAGGCTTGCATGTCATCCTCATCAGAACAAGGGCCGCACGAGCCCGATGACCTGCTCTGCGCGAACCAGGCCGCTGCTGCGGTAGCGCGAGTCGAAACTGTCGGGGCTGCTGCCCTGGACGTAGTAGCTGCCCGGTGGGATCACCGTGGGCTGAATGGGATCAAGCGCACGGTGGTCAAAGGCCTGAGACTTGGCATGCCCCACCGCCTCGCCGTTGATCAACACCCTGCGGTCTTGGACGGTGACGGCGTCACCAGGCAGGCCCCTGACCATCTTGAAGAAGGGCTGACCACGCAGCCCCGGGTAGTGCTGCTGCGCATCGCCTGCAAAGGCGAACAGGATGTAGTCGCCACGGTGCAATGTTGGCGGCGCAGACTGTGTCCAGGTCACCCGATAGGCCACACGGTAAGGCAGGCTGGGCGTCCAGTTGAAGACAATGGGCAGGCGCGGGGTGGGATCCAGGAACAGCCGGACATAGGCCAG
Organism: Burkholderiales bacterium RIFCSPHIGHO2_01_FULL_63_240; assembly: GCA_001770725.1. Taxonomy (GTDB): domain Bacteria; phylum Pseudomonadota; class Gammaproteobacteria; order Burkholderiales; family Burkholderiaceae_C; genus Aquabacterium. The sequence goes on along the minus strand of MERU01000004.1, from coordinate 318,834 downwards.
CGCCCAGATGGCGAACACGGGGAGGTAGAGGTACCAGCGGCGACGCATGTGGGCCAGTTGCTCGCAACAGGATTGCCGGGCTTGGCGATAGTGGCGCACGTGCCAGGGCACGGGCGGCGGGATGCGGACGATCTGCAAAGTCATGGCATGCCCACTTTCTGGCGCAACAGGGCCGTCAGGTCCACTGTGTGGGGTGTAGGCCCGGCCACGGCGCCTTTGAGCACGACCAGGCATGAGCAGTCGCGGGGCAATTCCTCCAGGGCAATGGGCAGGCGTTGGGCGAAGGCGCGTACCATCAGCATGGCGTTTTGCCGATCGTCTTCCGAGCCCGCCTTGGTGAGCAGTTGTGTGAACTCGGCTTCTTTTTGCCGGTACACCTCGGCCACATCGACCATGCCGATGCGCAGCGCCGGGCGGACCACTGTTCGGTCATAGAGCAGCAGGGCGGCAGCGACCACGATCAGGGTGAGCAGCGACTGCACCAGGGCAGGTATCACGGTGGGAACGAGGCCGGTCGCTTTCATACGGTGTGCCCCCGGCGCCGCAGCAGTTCAGTGATGGCGGCATCGATGCTCAGACCTTGCGCACGCAGTTCGTCGATGGGCGCGTTGTCCTCCAGCTTGTTGGAAAACAGCAGGTGCGTGGCCGGATCCAGGATGTTGCGCGCCACCCCTTCGCCCACCGGGGAGGAGATGTACAGCTCGGAGTACACGCCCGCTTCGGTCCTCAGTGAGTTCAACAGGCGCTTCTTGGGCTCATCCATGGTCAGGCGGCCCTTGCGGTCCAGCATCTCGATGGATTCGGGCTTCTGGCGCAGCAGGAACACCCAGTCCGAGCAGTTGAACGCGGCTTCCATCTGGGCCGAACCATAGAAGTCGTCAGCGCTCTGGGTTGCTGTGCCCAAGGCCCCGCCGTATTTGCGGGCCCGCCGGGCCGCTTCCTCGATCACTGCGGCCTTGACGGGGTCATCGGCCCCGATGTCACCGAGTTGCTGCTTGAGCTCATCAATGAACAGCACCTTGCGCCGGTTGCGGCTGAGGTACATCTCGCCGGTGATCTGGTGCAGCAACAGGATGTTGACGACGGCGTGCAGGTCGGGGCGTCGTTTGAGTTCCTCGTTTTCGATGACGATGAAGTCGTTGCTGAAATCGACGTTGCTGGGCCCTTCAAAGAATCGCTCGTACTGGCCGCCTCGGGTGTAGGGGTTGAGCATCACGGCCAGATCCTTGATGCGCTGATCGTTGACCAGGCCCAGGGCTTCGATGTTGCCGGTCTTGAATGCCTCGCGCAGCGCCGTGATGGTCAGGTCGTTGCCGTGCTCGGCGAACAGCTTGAGCACCATGGCCGAGATGGCCTTGTACTGCACCTCTTCCAGCGTGTGCTGCATGGAGCACATCTTGGAGATGGCCGGCACCAGCATGTCGATGTCCTCGTGGATGTCAACGATGTTGGTGAAGGGGTTCAGGCAGATGTCCACATCGGGGCGGAACTCGATGTAGGTGCCCTTGGCCTTGCGGCACAGCTTCTCGAAAGAGCGGCCCAGGTCCAGCATCCAGACCTTGGCGTCGATGGCCCGGTAGGACCAGGCCATCTCGTTCATCAGCACCGACTTGCCCGAGCCTGGCGCGCCAATGATGGCGAAGTTGTAATTGCCCAGGTCGTTGTCGAAGATGTCCAGGGTCATCAACTGTCCACGGCGCCCACCGAACACCAGGGCGGGTGTGCGTGTGCCGCGCCACTCGGCGATCAGGGGTGCAAGGTGGATGGCGTTGGCCATGGTCTTGCGCGAGACGCGGCGCATCTTGGCCAGGTCGCCATGGAAGCGCGGCGTGAGGGTCATGGGCAAACTGGCCAGCAGCGCCTGGCGGTGCATGTACACGTCGGCATTGAGCTGAAAGCCCCGGCCACGCCAAATGGCGTTGGCCGCTTCGTGGGCCGCCACCGCCTTGCGCGGTGACGAGAAGATGGCCAACTGGTGGTACAGGCTGACCAGGCTGCCGCCGGTGTCGATGGCCTGGGCGGCGGCGGTCCAGTCCTGCAGCTTCTTGCCCACGTCCGGCATCACGTCGGCCATCTTGCTTTTGGCGTTTTGCGTGGCGCGCACATGGTTGGCGGTGACCGTGGCCTTGGTGGCATTGGGGTCGAGCACATGCACGCCCATGGTCAGCAAGAAGGGCGCGCTGTACTGCAGGGCGGGCTGCATCAGGTCGCCGATCAGCGAGCCCATCTGCCACAAGGCGAAGCGCTCCGGGAAGGACTTGATGGAGTAGAAGCGCGCCTCCAGTTCGTCCGATCCGGTCTCCTTCCACAGGCGCAGACCGCTGGGGGTGGGATCCTGGATGGTGTCGAAGTCGATGATCTGGTCGCGCAATTCACGTCCGTCGTCATAGTGCAGGTCTGGCGCGTCGGTCTGCGAGATGCGGTCAGGGTTGGTGAACAGCGCGCACCAGTTGATCAGGTCGGCGGCATCGCAGACGCGGTTGGGCAGGGAGGCCGAACGCAGCGTGGAGGCCATGGACTCGCGCTGGGCCATCACCTCTTCGCGCTTGGTCATGTCCTGAGCGTCACCGGGTAGGGTGACGCTGAGCATCAGGCGGAAGTCCCGGATCGTGTAGTGAAAGCCCGAGGTCAGCGAGGATTGCGCCCCTCGCAGCAGGTGGCCTACGCGTTGGCGGGCCAGGGTGTGGAAGAGGTTGTCGTTGCGGGCAGGTCGCCCCCAATGCTTGGCCTTGTCAGCCTGGTCCTCGTCTTCGACTCGCAAGTTGGCATAGCGGCGCAACTGACCGCGCACATGGGGTGAGGCGAACAGGTGGAACTGGATGCCCGCGCCCGTCGGGCAGTTGGCGTACAGCGAGATCAGCACCTCGGCCATGCGTTCATCTGCGCCCGACTGTGGCATGACCTCCAGCATGAAGCCCAGGCCATCGCGGTTGACGAAGATCTTTTCATCGGCGAGGTACGCAGAGTAGGGCAGCCACGCGGCGAATTGCTCTGCCGGTGTGTCAGGCGGCGCGCCCAGGCCCATGGCTTCGAACAGGCCTGGGCGTGCGGGCCTGCGCACGGTGCGAGCCCCCTCCATGGAGACGCTGGCTGCTGTCGTGACTGTTGAAGTGGCTGTGGCTGAGAGGTTAGGCATGGCGCAACCTTTGAGAGCGTTCAGTTGCTGGGGGCAAGGTTGTCGGTGGGCGGTAGCAAGGGGCCGGTGTCAGGACTTTCGGAGTTGTCCGGGGTGTAGGGAGGCAAGCGCTGCTGGCCAACGGGCCGCCCAGGCGATGTGCTCGGTTCTGGCGTGGCGGGTTTGACAGGGGCGCCCATTGGAGGTCGTATGGGTGCATAGGCGTCGCGGATCTGGCGCTGAGCGTGGTCGATCAGCCACTGACCCGCATCGATCTGGACATAGACATAGCCCTGGTCATAGAGGTCGCGGTCGGCGTCTTCCCAGGGCTTGAACCACAGCCTCAGGATCCGGGCCGATGAGCGCAGAGGCAGCGCCAGGCTGGGGGACTGCGCCACGGGCGGGACAGTGGCTTTGGCGGATGTCAGCGCTGGTGCAAGGCGAGGCTGTGGCGACTCGGGTGGGGGATCGGTGCCTGGCGCGCCATGGGATTTGGCGGCCATGCGGCGCTTGGCCACCTGGGCGGGCAGGTTGTCCTGAACGGCGTTGGCATAGGTGCCCGATACCGACGTGCAAGTCACCCCGTCCGGGGCTTTGCAGGCGTAATCGGAGCTGCCGCCCAGGCCGGATAGGTTCATGCAGCCCGACAAGCTCAGCAGCATGCAACCCAGAAGCCAGATCGGGCGCACGGGGTGGGGGCGGGTAGCGACGTGACCGTGGGCGTTCATGGCTGAACCTCCGAGGTGGCCAGGTTCAGGCGGGCCTGGATCACCTGGTGATCGACGTAGCCTTCGGTGCGGCTGCCATCTGCCCAGATCAGGGTGGGCGTGGCTTGAACACCCAGGCGCCGCGCCAAAGCCAGGTTGCGGGCCACGGGGTGATCGCATCGCACTGGGGCATTGATCACGGAGGTATCGCCCTGCACCATGTAGCGCTGCCAGGCTTGAGCCCGGTCCGGGGCGCACCAGAGGGCGATGGGCTTGGCCTCACCCTGAAAGGGCAGCATGAAGGTGTAGACCGTGACGTTGTCGATCCGGGCCAACTCCGGCTCCAGTTGCTTGCAGTAGCCGCATCCCGGGTCGCTGAACACGGCGATCTGCCGCTGGCCGTTGCCGCGGACGGTCTTGATGGCGTCTGCCAGGGGCAGCTGATCGAAGGCGATGGATGAGGTCGCGGATGTGGGGGCTGGTGCGGTAGGTGAGTTGGACGCCGTCGAGCCCGTTCTGGCCGCCAGGGCCAGCCGTGGCCCGGTGATGTCGGTCATCGTCTGCGTATCAAAGACATGGCCGAACACGAAGTAGCGTGGCTGGCGGGCCGACACATAGGCCACGTTCCCGTTCATCCAGACTTCGTACAGCCCGCCAATGGGCGAAGGCAGCACCTGGGTGAAGCGCGTGCTGGGGTTGGCCTTCCTGAGTGCGGCCAGGAGGCGAGCCTCTTGCGATGGCGGGGCGCCTGCCCAGGCGATGCCATTGACCAGCATCGTGAAGAGTGCCCAGATCAGCGTCGCGGCCTGAAGCCTGCCTCGCAGAGGCGGGCGCATGTCAGTAGTTGTCATCATTGGCGGCTTTCAGGTAGCGGTCTTCGGGGGCGGGCTCAGCCGAGCGCGCCAGCGTGCTGGAGGGGGTGCGGCTGGTACTGGTGTAGGCGTTGGCCGACATGGGCACGTCGATGCGCACGCCCTTGGTGATCACCACATCGACTTCGCGGCTGGCATCGATTTCAATCACCGGAAACGTGTTCTCGGCGAGCTTGATGTAGTACTGGGCCAGGCGGTCCAGGGCTTTGCCCACACCGGTGCCGATGCCTGCGCGGTAGGCGTCACTGCCGCTGCCACCGCTGCTGGCGATCGTGCCCAGGGCCGAGGTGCTGTAGGTGGTCGATGAAGTCGCCAGGCCCTGGCCGATGCCACTGACCACGCCTGCTAGCAGTGCATTGGCCAGCATCTGGCCTTGTTTGGTGACCAGTCGCCCGCGCATGCCCACCTTGCCGTCTTCGCCATAGACGCTGCCCTGGATCTTGACTTCCAGCGTGGCGCCGTCCGAGCGGACACAGGACAGGTTCTCGGTGCGCAGGTAGGCGCGCTCCGAGCTGATGTCGCCGTAGCCTGCCGCGATCACGAAGCAATCGCGGTATTCCCCCCGAAAACGGTTGGGCAGGACGGAGTTGTCCGAGAGCCGGATCAGGACAGGATGCGGGTTGGACTGGGCCTGCCCGCCCGTGGGGGCATCCAGGCCACCAAGCAGGGTGCCGCGCGTGAAGCTGACGGGCAGGAAGGTCGAGACGGTGCGGGTGTCAGCCGTTGACGATGATCCGGGTGGGGCATTGTTTGTGGTGCTTGCCGTGGTGCCTGTTGCAGCAGCCTTGGCTGTTTCTCTGTCCACCAGAGAAACGCGGGTCAACACCGGGGCATTGAGAGCCATGTCCTGCGGTGCCGTGCCTGGATCACCGAGGGGCAAGGTGCCTGCTGGCGATGTGCCGGGCGGCAACGGTGGGGGGATGTTGACGCTCTGTCCCGGAAGCTTTGCCGGAGTCGGCGCGGTGGACGCCGGGGCTGGTGGAAAGGGCAGGCTGGATGCCGGTGGCATCGTTGGGGGAGCGGGTGTGCTTGACGCCGTCGCAGTGTTGGGTGCCGAGGGCATGCTGGCAGCCTGGCTGGCCGAGGTGAGTTTTTGCTCCAGTTCGGCAAAGCGCTGCATGGTGCGGGCCTCGAATGCCTGCCTGTCCTTGTTGAGCCGGTTCTGCTCATCGCGCTCGTTCTCGTATTGCGCCAGCTTGCGCCCTGCGGTGCCCACCCACTGGTCTACCGGGTTGACCTGTTGTCCCGGTGGCATCACCCCGATGTTGGTGACCGTGGCAGGCTGCGTGCTGCCGTTGTTCTTGGCGTCTGTGGTGGGCGAGCGCGTGTCGGTGAGGGCGAAGATCAGCCACAGCAGGCCGACACCACATACCAGGATGGCTGCCAGGGTGACGTACTGGCGCTGCCGTGGCGACAGCCTTTGAAGGGCGCTGCCCATGGCCCCCTTGATGCGGTCTGGCAACCCGGTGACGCGGCCGTTGGCTGCTTGGTCGAAAGGCGTGTTCATCGCATGGCCTCCTGCCGGATCACGAACACATTCGTGGTCTCTCCGGGTTGCAGGTTGTGGTTCTCGATGGACACGCCCATGACCTGGGCGCCTTCGCGGTCGAATTCCTGCTCGGCCAGCACCATCAAGGTCGGGCTGATGTTTTGCAGCAGGTATTTCTCGCCGACCAGTCCTCGCCCTTCATAGCGGCGCATCAGGGACAGCCTCGCTTCGAGCCACAGGGGGACGAGGCGGTTGACCTCCTCGACCCGCACGTCGGGAGGCACCCGGTCCGAGGCCATGGCCACCAGCAAGGCCTTCATGGCTCGGATATGGTTGGCCGAAGTGCCTGACGGGCCTGGATTTGCGCTGTCGGGCTTCAGCAGCTTGGTACTGGGATCCCGGATGACGATGGTGTCTGCGGGGGTGTCCGAGCGATGCAGCAGCAGCGTGTAGGTAGCCTGGACACTGGAGACAAACAGGTTGATGGGCTTGCTGGATTTGCCCACGGGGCGGATGTAGACCTCGCCCTTGTCCTTGTCGCATTCGAGGACCAATTCACCCGTGGGGTTGATGGCCGGGCTGTTCTGAATGTTGGTGCCGGGGAGAGGCGTGCCATTGGCCAGGGAGTTGGTCAAGGGGGCAGAGGCCGTCGTGCTGGCACAGTTGCTCGAATAGATGTTGCCGAACACATCGGTGATGGGGGCGCCATCGATGCGGATGCGTGTGGGCTCCTTGATCGACACCATGGCCTCAACGGAGACACCGTCGCGGGCTTCGACCAACTGGAGCGCCCTGGCAGGGCTTGGTGACGTTGCCATCCCAACGGCTGTCACCATGGCCAGCAGCAGGTTTGCCTGTGCCTTGGAGGGCTGCTGGCGTGGCTTGAGATCAGCTCGCATTGGGAACCTCCTTGAAGGTCTTGAGGTGCATGCGTGCCCCGTTGAAACTGAACTCGATCAGGTAGGCTTTGAGGTCGTTGGCGGTCTCAAAGCCATTGACCAGGGTGCGCAGGCGGCCACGCACCACCACGCTCTGCTTGTCCTCGCTGGGCACCAACTGCTGCGGCATGAACATCGTGCTGGCGTTGATGCGCTTGAGCCTTTCAGCCTCGACCTCTTGCCTGGTCTTGAGTGCGCCGTACTGGTCCGGCTCCACATAGCCGAGCAGGATGTTTTTCTTCCAGTCGATCGATGAGGGCGTGACGTCCAGCACCAGCCAGGCCATGAAGCCACCCATCTGCTCCAGGTATTCGCCACTGGCCTTGTCGCGGCTGACCCAGAAGGTCTTGTCGATCGTGGGTGGCACGACCACCGTGCGAACGGTGCCAATCAGGTTGAGGATGACGAGCAGTGCCACAACATTACCTGAAGCCAGGACGCCCACCGCGAGCCCCAGGCTGCGGTTGCGGCGGCGCATCTCGTTGATGTCGCTGTTGAGTCGCTCGAAGTCCATGGCGTGCTCCAGACTCAGCCGACCATCCGGCGGATGTGGGAGGGCGGGGTGGCGCGCATCGCTGTCATGGGGCTGGGCGGCAGGTGCCAGTACAGCCAGTGCATCGCGAAGGCCTGGTGCTTGTCAGCCTTGATGCGGGCGATCCAGCGCGACAGGAAGATCCCCGCACCTGCGCAGGCCGCAAAGGCCAGCTTGGTGCCCGACAGGTAGCCGACGAAGAAAAAGAAAATCACCGGGGCGGCCACATCGATGTCCCAGAAGCCGATCTTCCAGGGGTCATCCAGGCGACGGGGGATGTAGGTGTCGGCTTGCATGTCAGGCTCCTGCAGGTTTGAGCTGAGCTCAGACGACCGCGCCCATGATGGCGCCCGCGATCACCAGGCCCACCGCACCGAAGATGGCCAGGCCCACGTAAAACAGCACCGGCCCGAAATTGCGCAGCGCCGACAGCGAGATCAGGGCGACCACGAAACCGACGAAGCCGACCAGGGCCTTGACGCTGGGGCCCAGCGCGGAGATCTGGGCGAGGGCGGATGTCAGCGGCCCGGTGATGCCAGTGAAGGCCACCAGGTCAAGGGCGAAGCCGGGCATGGACAGCCCCAAGCCCAGAGCGAGCATGGCCAGCGCCGAAGCCACACGCCAGCGCTTGTGTGTGGGCTTGCTGGCGTCACTGGCGTTGGATTGACGGCTTTGCTGGCCGTCCACCTGGACAGAGGGGCGAACAGGGGTGAAGGGATGGATGATGGCTGTGCGCATGGGAATCTCCTGGCTGGGTTGCGCGTCAAGGCCTGACGCAGGCGGGGGCGATCCTGCGAACGTGCGGGCACGTTTCAGGAAGGGGATGCGGTGGGCGAACGGGCTCACGGGCGAGGGCCATCGGCGTGTCATGGCACCCCCTCGGATGAGGCAGTGAACACGACCTCAACGCGACGATTGCGCGCACGGCCCTCGGGTGTGTCGTTGCTGGCGACGTAGCAGCACAGGCCCCGGGCATCGATGCGGATGTCATCGGGTTGTGCGGGAATGACGCGCTTGATGTGATCTCGAACAGCGCCAGCCCGTGCCAGCGCGACGGCCTGGTTGGGCGCATCGGGGCCGACGTTGTCGGTGCGTCCCACGATGAGTACACGCTCGGCGCGTCCCAGGGCTCTGGCTGCGTTGTTCAGCAAGGTCCGATGTGCAGGTGTCAGCACCGCGCTGTCGGTTGCAAACTCCAGGACCAACACCTGAGGCTTGCGCAGCGGGGCAGGCGTGGTCATTTGAGCTGGCGCGACGGATTCAAGGGCGCGGGCATTGCCTTGCATCGACGGCTGTGTCTGCGGATCTGCGACGGCCACCGCCAGTGTCTTGGGTGTGGTGGTCGGACAGGCAGGCTCGACGCACTGGGCAAAGTACGCATCGCGGCCACGTTCAAGCTGCGCGATGTGTGACGCGTTCGGCTTGGCTTGCGGTGTCTCGATTGCATGGTCCTGTTTGGCAGGCAAGGTGCAAGACGAGAATGCAAACAAAATCACCGCTGCCGAGGCGCCGGTCATGGCGATGTCCTGTACGCGCGTCATGGCGACACCCGAGCGGCAAGGATGAACAGAGGCAGCTTTGTGTCTGCGCGCTCTTGCGGCCGTACTGCGGTTGGCTGTGCGGACTGGATTGCCGAAGCTGGCAAATTCCGATAGACCTTCCAGGCGTAGCGCCTGCGCGCTTCCTGGCAGGCGTCACCCTTGAGTTGGGTGCAGGCGGCGTTGTAGGCTCCCACACCGTCCCAGCTGAGGCCTTGCCTGGCCAGGGTTTGAGCGAGCAGCCAGGCGCCCACATGGATGTTCGTGCAGGGGCTGTACAGATCGTTCTCGGAGATGCCGAACCGAGCCAGCGCAGGCAGGTTCGAACTGTTGATCTGCATCAGCCCGATGTCATAGCTACCTGTGTGTTGCCGGTGGCTGAGGTTGAGCGCATTTGGATTGAGGTGCGACTCGACCTTGGCAACGGCATAGAGCAGTTGGGATGAAACGCCATATCGTTGCGCCGCCTCGTCCCAGCAAGCCAGAGCGTGTGCTGGCAGGCTCAGCAGCGTAAGACATCCAGGCAAGAGACCCCATTGCATGGCGCACTCCTAACAAGACCGATGGACCCGCCAATGCACATCGCAAGGCAGGAAGGGCTGGGTGAGACCGGCACGGTGCCGATCAGGGTCTTGTTCAGGTCAGCCGTGGCTGGAGGGCCTTGGCGTGGTCAGACACGTGAATCGCTTGGGATTCTTCATGCCGTGTATGGGGCAGCGTGCCGGGCAGTCGATGGCGTTAGCGCGTCTGTGTGACGTGTTCTGCACGAAAGCGCTGGGCCATGTTGACCCGAGCTTGTTGCAGGACGAGGGCACCTGTCTCATCCGACAGCCGACACAGCGCCACGCAGGCGGTGGTCAAATGGTCGAGTTGGAACTTCGGGTTGGGGTGCCGGTTGGCAGGTGAGCGCTGCAACTCAAGGAGCAAGTCGTACTGCGGTCGCCACATGGCCTCGCGACGACGAGGCGTATTGGGCGAGCGGGCCACGAGGTCGGTGCCGAGAAAGCCGAAGATCTGCCTTGCCGCTTCAGGGTCGGAGAAGATCAGTGAGACGCAGGCGCTGATCAGGTCAGGGAATCGAAAGATCGGGCCGATGTTGAGATCGGACTTGAGTACGCCATAGAGCCAAACATGTTCTTCAATCCACAGACGTGTTTCGATGACGTCAGGAGGCTGATGGTTGTCCATCTGGTCTGTCTTGAGTGATTTTTGCAGTCTGGGCAGTGCAGCGGTGAGCATGGCGCGTACCTCTGTTGTCTGATGCTGTGTTTGCTCTGGAGAGCGCATGACTGAAGGTTAGGTGCCGGACGTGCTGTCGTCGCGTGTGAATGGGAGCTTTGTGCTGGGGGTTTTGACATCAGGGGGCAATGGCACGGGGGGTGCAGTTGCGTTGATGAGGGCTTGACATAATTTGATTATTCGATCACCATTGGAGTATGGAAGAGAAAAACGTCGTTAAATCCCTCGCCGCATTGGCCCAGCCCGTGCGTTTGCGTGTCTTTCGTGCCTTGGTTGTCGCTGGCCCGCAAGGACTCACGCCAGGGGATTTGGCGGCGCAGTTGGAGGTGGCCGCCACCACACTGTCCTTCCACCTGAAAGAGTTGATGTACGCCGATCTGGTCAGTCAGGAGCGCGATGGACGTCACCTCATTTACCGCGCGGCCTTCGAGCACATGGATGACCTTCTGGGCTACCTGACTGAGTTTTGCTGCCAAGGGCAGCCTTGTGTACCGATTGTTGACGCTCAAACAAGCAAGTCTGCTCGCAAGCGGGCTTGCACAACTTGTTGATGTTCGTCTCACATCGCACATGCTTGCGCGCATTGATTCAATGTTTCATGGGGCTTCAAAATGAAAACGATCCAAGTTTTTGACCCAGCACTGTGCTGCAGTACTGGCGTTTGTGGCGTAGAGGTAGATCAGACGCTGGTCACTTTCTCCGCTGATGTGGATTGGGCCAAGCAAAACGGTGCCCAGATCGAGCGCTTCAATCTGGCGCAGCAGCCGATGCCTTTCGCTGAGAACGCCGCCGTCAAGGGGTTTTTGGAGCGTTCTGGGCAAGAGGCCTTGCCGCTGATCCTGGTGGGTGGTGAAGTGGCCATGGCGGGCCGATACCCTTCGCGGGCCGATCTTGCACGTTGGGCCAAGATTGCGCAGGTGACGGCAGGCACGCCGCAAGGCGGGTGTTGCGCCGGTAGTGCTTGCTGCTAAGCGCCGGGGCTGACATGAACTTTCTGAGCCACCCTCCGCGCTTTCTGTTGTTCACAGGCAAAGGGGGCGTGGGCAAGACATCACTTGCATGCGCAACTGCCGTGCAGTTCGCTCAATCTGGCTCGCGCGTATTGCTGGTCAGCACTGATCCTGCGTCCAATGTGGGGCAGGTCTTTGGCACCACCATTGGCAACAAGATCACGGCCATCGCCGCCGTTCCAGGCTTGTCAGCGCTGGAGATTGACCCTCAAGCAGCGGCACAGGCCTACCGTGACCGCATCGTCGGACCGGTGCGCGGGATCTTGCCTGATACGGTTGTCAAGGGAATCGAAGAGCAGCTTTCCGGTGCCTGCACTACCGAGATCGCGGCGTTCGACGAGTTCACCGGCCTGCTGACGGATTCAGACCTCACGGCAGGCTTCGATCACATCATCTTTGATACGGCGCCAACAGGGCATACGATCCGCCTGTTGCAACTGCCGGGAGCCTGGACTGGCTTCCTTGAGTCAGGCAAAGGTGACGCTTCCTGTTTGGGGCCCTTGGCCGGCTTGGAAAAGCAGCGGTCGCTCTACAAGGCGGCCGTCGCAGCCTTGGCTGATCCGCTGCGTACACGCCTGGTCTTGGTGGCCAGAGCCCAAGGCGCCACCCTGCGCGAGGCTGCTCGTACGCATGAAGAGTTGGCGGCCATCGGGCTGTCTCAGCAGTACCTGGTTATCAACGGTGTGATGCCCGCCAGCGAAGGCGAGAAGGATCCGCTTGCGGCCGTCATCATTGCCCGCGAAGCCGCTGCGATGGTGGGCCTGCCAGTTGGCTTGGAATCTTTGCCTCGCGACGAGGTTGCCCTCAAGTCATTCAATGTGGTGGGCTTGCAAGCGCTTGGTCAGTTGCTGGCTGCGGATGCACCAGGGCCCCTGGTGCGTCTTGTTCAACTTCCCGCTGCAATCAACGCGCCTGCGCTATCGACGCTGGTGGACGAGATCGCGGCCGATGGCCATGGCTTGATCATGCTGATGGGTAAAGGCGGTGTCGGCAAAACCACCGTGGCAGCCGCCGTGGCGGTTGAGTTGGCCAGCAGAGGGCTGCCAGTGCACCTGACGACCTCAGACCCGGCTGCGCATCTGGTGGAGACACTGGCGGGTAGTCTCGATCACCTGACCGTCAGTCGCATTGACCCACACGAAGTCACTGAGCAATACCGCCAGCAAGTTTTGGCGACCAAAGGTGCCCAGCTTGACACTGAGGGGCGCGCCTTGCTTGAGGAGGATCTTCGCTCGCCTTGTACCGAGGAGATCGCCGTCTTTCAGGCTTTCTCTCGCATCATCCGAGATGCTGACAAGCAGTTTGTGGTGATGGACACGGCACCTACCGGGCACACCTTGCTTTTGCTCGACGCAACGGGTGCCTACCACCGGGACGTGGCGCGGCAAATGGGCGGATCAGGCGTGCACTTCACGACGCCAATGATGCAGCTTCAGGATCCCAAGCAAACCAAGGTGCTGATCGTCACCCTGGCAGAAACCACCCCCGTTCTGGAAGCAGCCAATCTGCAGGCTGATTTGCGCCGTGCCGGCATGGCACCTTGGGCCTGGGTCGTCAACAACAGTGTGGCGGCCAGTTCGCCGCCGCCTCGCTCACCCTTGCTGCGCCAGCGTGCCCTCAACGAGTTGCGCGAGATCGACGCCGTGGCCACGCAACATGCCTCGCGCTACGCCGTGGTGCCACTTCAACGAGAGGAGCCAGTGGGCGTAGACCGCTTGCTGCTCCTGTCCCACCACATCAACCACGGAACATGACATGACTGACAAACTGCTCAACGTGCTCTTCATCTGCACAGGCAACTCCGCCCGATCCATTCTGGCTGAGGGCATCCTCAATGCATTGGGGGGCAACCGCTTCAAGGCTTACTCAGCAGGCAGCCACCCCAAGGGTGAGGTTCACCCCATGGCCCTGGATGTACTTCAGCACCTTGGCATGTCACAGGGGCACTTTCGCAGCAAGAGTTGGGATGAGTTCGCATCGCCTGACGCGCCAGTGATGAATTTTGTCTTTACCGTGTGCGACAACGCGGCAGGTGAGATCTGCCCAGTGTGGCCAGGTCAACCCTTGACGGCCCACTGGGGCGTGTATGACCCGGCCGGAATTGAGGGCAACGACGACAAGCAGCGCCGAGCTTTCAATGACGTCGCACAGATTCTCAAGCGCCGCATTGAGCTAATGCTGGCGCTGCCGCCCCAAAGCCTCCACTCGTTGTCGATTCAGTCTCAACTCAACGCCATTGGCAAAATTTGAAGCCCACCATGACCACCCACGTTCTTATCCTGTGCACCCACAACTCGGCCCGCAGTGTGCTGTCGGAAGGCATGCTCAATCACCTCGCTAAGAAGTTGGGCAAAGACGTCAAGGCGCACAGCGCGGGCAGCGCCCCCAGCGGCCGACTGAACCCGTTCGCCATCGAGGCCCTGAACAACGCTGGCATTGACACCGCGGCTTACCGCAGCAAAAGCTGGGACGAGTTCAGCACCGACGGCGCACCGCCCCTGTCCATCGTCATCACGGTGTGTGACAGCGCGGCGGCCGAAGCCTGCCCTGTGTTTTTCGGTGGCAAAGGCCAGCCAGTCAAGGTGCACTGGGGCTACCCCGATCCGTCCAACGCCGAGGGCGGGGACGAAGGCAAGCGCCGTGCGTTCGAGCTGACGCGCCAGGCCATTGGCTACAAGATGCTGCAGTTGCTGGCTTTGCCGCTGGACACCATGGATCAGGGGGCCTTGCTGGCCGCCCTCAATGGCATTGCCCGCAGCTGAGGACATTGACAATGAACACCACCGCTACCGCCATGGCACCGCGCCAACCGGCTCCCGAGCCCATGAGCGTCTTCGAGCGCTACCTGACCGTGTGGGTCTTTCTGTGCATCGTGATCGGCATTGTGCTGGGCCAGGTGCTGCCCGGGGTCTTTCAGACCATCGGCCATATGGAAGTCGCCAAGGTCAACCTGCCCGTGGGCATGCTGATCTGGGTGATGATCATCCCCATGCTGGTCAAGGTGGACTTCGGCAGCCTGTCTCAGGTCAAGCAGCACTGGAAGGGCATTGGCGTCACCCTGTTCGTCAACTGGGCGGTCAAGCCGTTCTCGATGGCGTTGCTGGGCTGGATCTTTGTGCGCCACCTGTTTGCGCCTTACCTGCCGGCAGGTCAGTTGGACAGCTACATCGCGGGCCTGATCTTGCTGGCTGCGGCCCCCTGCACGGCCATGGTGTTTGTGTGGAGCCGCCTGACCGGTGGCAACCCCCTGTTCACGCTGTCGCAGGTGGCCTTGAACGATAGCATCATGGTGTTTGCGTTTGCCCCCATCGTGGCGCTGTTGCTGGGCCTGTCGTCCATCGTCGTACCTTGGGACACGCTGATCACCTCGGTGCTGCTGTACATCGTGATCCCGGTGGCCCTGGCCCAGATGCTGCGCAAGGCACTGCTCCAGCGTGGCCAGGCGGCCTTTGATGCGGCATTGGCCAAGATCGGCCCGTGGTCGATCACCGCCTTGCTGGCCACACTGGTGCTGCTTTTTGCCTTCCAGGGTGAAGCCATCATCAAGCAGCCCCTGGTGATTGCCATGTTGGCGGTGCCCATCCTGATCCAGGTCTTCTTCAACTCGGCGCTGGCTTACTGGCTCAACCGCCGCGTGGGCGAATCGCATGAAGTGGCCTGCCCCTCGGCCTTGATCGGCGCCAGCAACTTCTTCGAGCTGTCCGTGGCCGCCGCCATCAGCCTGTTCGGCTTTGAATCGGGAGCGGCCCTGGCCACCGTCGTGGGCGTGCTGATTGAGGTGCCCGTGATGCTGCTGGTGGTCCGCGTGGTCAACCAGAGCAAGGGCTGGTACGAGCAAGGGCAATGCAAAGCATGAGCACCGTCACCATCTATCACAACCCAAAGTGCGGCACGTCCCGCAACACGCTGGCCTTGATCCGCAATGCGGGCATCGAGCCACAGGTCATCCACTATCTGGAGACGCCGCCCACGCGTGATCAACTGGTTCAGCTGATTGCAGCGTGCGGGCTGTCCGTGCGTGAGGTCCTTCGCGGTAAGGGCGAGGTCTATGACGAACTCAAGCTGGACGACGCCAAGTGGACGGACGACGAGTTGCTGGACTTCATGATCGCGCATCCTATCCTGATCAACCGGCCCATTGTGGTCACGCCCATGGGCACGCGGCTGTGTCGCCCCTCTGAACTTGTGCTGGACATCCTGGCGCAAGCGCAACAAGGGCCTTTCACCAAGGAAGACGGTGAAGTGGTGATTGACGAACAGGGGCGCCGCCTTGTCTGATCAACCCGATGTATTGGCAGACCTTCCTCAGGTGGCGGCCGAACACTTTCAGGTGCCTGACCTGACCCGCTTGCTTCCGACGCAACCCTCGACGCACGCACCACGCTTTTTGCTGCTGTACGGCTCTTTGCGGCAGCGGTCTTTCAGCCGCCTGGTGGTCGAAGAGTCAGCGCGCTTGCTGCAGGCCATGGGTGCTGACGTGAAGATATTCAATCCCAGCGGCTTGCCGTTGCCGGATGATGCGCCAGACACCCACCCCAAGGTCGTCGAGTTGCGTGAATTGACGAACTGGGCCGAAGGCATGGTGTGGTGCTCGCCTGAGCGGCATGGCGCCATGACCGGCATCATGAAAGCGCAGATTGACTGGATCCCCTTGAACAGCGGCGCCGTTCGCCCCACGCAAGGCAAGACCCTGGCGGTCATGCAAGTCAGTGGTGGTTCACAGTCCTTCAATGCCGTCAACCAGATGCGGGTGCTGGGCCGCTGGATGCGGATGATCACCATCCCCAACCAGTCGTCAGTGGCCAAAGCCTTTCTGGAGTTTGATGAGCACGACCGCATGAAGCCCTCCAGCTACCACGACCGTGTGGTGGATGTGCTGGAAGAGTTGGTCAAGTTCACCTTGCTCACGCGTGACGCCGCGCCCTATCTGGTGGACCGCTACAGCGAGCGCAAGGAGAGCGCAGAAGCTTTGATGAAGCGCGTCAACCAGGCGGCGATCTGAATGATGACAGGCGTGCAAGAACTGCCCTGCCTGATGGTCGCGTGGCATGCCCACGAGCGGGAGTTGCGGGGCTGGTTGATCAAACACGTTGAAGATCAGGCCACGGCGCAAGACCTGCTGCAAGACGTCTTCATGAAGGCCCTGCGCCAGGGGCGGGGTTTTTGTGACATCGTCAATGCCCGAGCCTGGCTGTACGAGGTTGCACGCAATACCGTGACCGACCACATGCGTCGTCGCCGCGAGTGGGTGGATTTGCCCGATGACTTGCCCGCTGGAGAAGACGATGCCGTGCTTGCGGTGGACAGCCTGGCATCTTGCCTGACCCGCGTCCTGGGTGAGTTGAGTGACGAAGACCGGGATGCCATCACCGAGTGCGACCTCAACGGCATGAGCCAGGAAGACTACGCCCGCAAGCTGGGCTTGAGTTTGCCCGGCGCCAAATCACGTATCCAGCGGGCCCGCAAACGGCTGAGGGCGCAGTTAACGCAATCCTGCCAGGTGACGCTGGATCCGCTGGGGCAAGTCTGCTGTTTTGTGCCTCGTACCTGATGCTTTTCCATTTGACGCCTGCATCTTTTTGACAGCATGTGCGTCTTCTTGACTGACAGGCTTGACCTGATGACCTAGAAGATCACACTGCTGCCATGAACACCACTGCATCCCCCGCGCCCCAGGCTACGCCCTTGATTCGTTGGCTGGTGGGCCTGGCCCTGGTGGTCCCCGTTTGGTTTTGGGCTTACGGACACCTCACGGACTTCGCCAACGCTGCCTTGAGTCTGACCGGGCTGTCACGCCAAAGCGCCCTGGGCGAGGCCCTGCATTTCTTCTTTTTTGACACGCCCAAGGTCTTGCTCCTGCTGACGGGCATCGTGTTCGTCATGGGCATCGTGCAGACCTTCTTTGCCCCTGAGCGCACCCGCGCCTTGCTGGCGGGCAAGCGAACGGGGATCGGCAATGTGCTGGCGGCCCTGTTGGGCATCGTCACCCCGTTCTGTTCATGCTCGGCCGTGCCCTTGTTCATTGGCTTGCTCTCGGCGGGCGTGCCGTTGGGCATTACCTTCTCGTTTCTGATCTCGGCACCCATGGTCAACGAGGTGGCCCTGACGCTCTTGTTCGGCCTGTTTGGCTGGAAGGTGGCGGGCCTCTACCTGGGGATGGGCTTGCTGGTGGCCATCGTCTCAGGCTTGGTGATTGGTCGCCTGCACATGGAAAACCACCTGGAAGACTGGGTGCAGGCCATTGCTCGGGGTGAAGCCGTTCATATGCAGGAAGAGCGCCTGAACTGGGTGCAGCGCTTCGAGGCGGGCTGGGGGCATGTGCGCGAGATTGTGGGCAAGGTCTGGCCCTACGTGGTCGTGGGCATCGCACTGGGCGCCGGCATCCACGGTTATGTGCCTGAAGACTTCATGGCCTCCATCATGGGACGCGAGGCATGGTGGTCGGTGCCGGTAGCGGTCTTGCTGGGCGTGCCCATGTACACGAATGCAGCGGGTGTCATCCCCATTGTCGAAGCGCTGATCGGCAAGGGGGCAGCCCTGGGCACCGTGCTGGCGTTCATGATGAGCGTGATCGCCTTGTCCGCACCTGAAATGATCATCTTGCGCAAGGCCCTCAAGCCCCGCCTGATTGCCACCTTTGTCGGCATCGTCGCATTTGGCATCTTGATGGTGGGCTATGTATTCAACCTGGTTCTGTGAACCGCCATCCTCAAGGACACCACCATGAAAGACATCAAGGTTCTGGGCTCCGGTTGTGCCAACTGCAAGACCACCATCGCGCTGATCGAACAGATCGCCAAGGAAAAAGGCGAGGAGATCAAGTTGGATAAGGTCCAGGACATGCAGGCCATCATTGGCTATGGCGTCATGTCCACCCCAGGCGTGGTCATCGATGGCAAGGTGGTGCACGCCGGTGGCGTGCCAAGCCGTGACAAGATTGCGCAGTGGCTCGCATGAGCGCCCCGGCCACGAACAAGCTCACGTTTGACGTGGTGTCGGTGCGGCTGAACGCGCATGGCAGTCAGGCACAGTGCAAGCAAGCCACCATCTCACTGGATACCGACTTGGCTGGCAACGCCCAGGCCTTCAACCCGGCGGAGTTGTTGCTGGCAGCGTTGTCTGCTTGCATGCTCAAGAGCATTGAACGGGGCATGCCCATCCTGAAGTTTGAACTGCGAGGCGTCGAGGTGCATGTGCATGGCGTGCGTCAGGACGTGCCGCCCCGAATGGAATCGATCACCTATGAGATTGTGGTCGATACAGACGAACCTGACCGCAGGCTGGCCTTGCTGCACGAAAACGTCAAGAAGTACGGAACGGTGTTCAATACCGTGGCGCCGGGCACCGATCTGTCGGGTGTATTGCGTCGCAAAGAACCGGCTCACGACATGAGCGTTGAATGATGAACACCACTGCGCTGCCCTTGAACACCGCCGAAGCACTCAACCTGGGGTGCTATTGCCGCACGCTGAGCACCGACAAATTGCAAAGTCAACTGGAGAGTGACGCCAGCTTGGCGGGCATGGCGCAAGACATCGCCCGCACGCGCCCGCACCTGTTTTCCTCCACCGTGGTCTTTCTGGCCCAGCCGGTTGTCGAGCAGATGCGGTTGGCCGTGCAAGCCCTGGAGCGCGTCATGGCGCAACCGGCGTACCAGGCCCAGGCGCTGGCGCGCGCACCGGCCATCGCCGGGCATGACTTGGGTCCCCTGGGCATGTTCATGGGCTATGACTTCCACCTGGGTGCGCAAGGGCCCCGGCTCATTGAGGTCAACACCAATGCCGGTGGTGCCATGCTCAATGCGGCGCTGGCCCGCGCCCAGCAATCATGCTGTGAAGCCATGAACTGGGCGTTTCAGCCCGACCCCACGTTGGCCGGTCTGGAAGATGCGTTTTTCGAGATGTTCGTCAGCGAATGGCGTCGCCAGCGGGGCGACGCCCCCATGGGTCTGGTGGCCATCGTGGACGACGATCCCGCCGCCCAGTACCTGGCGCCCGAGTTCGAGCTATGCCGCCAGATGCTGAAACAGCGCGGCCTGGATGCCCGCATCGTGGCACCCGAAGCCCTTGAATGGCGCGATGGCCAGTTGCTGGTTGATGGCAGCGTGGTCGGTATGGTCTACAACCGGCTCACCGATTTCTACCTGGCCGAGCCTGCGCACGGCGCCTTGCGAAGCGCCTATGAAGCCGGTGCTGTGGTGATGAGCCCGCACCCGCGTGCACACGCCTTGCACGCCGAGAAGCGCAACCTGGTCGCCCTCAGCGACACGGCGCTGCTGGCAGCATGGGGCGTGAGCGAGGCCGATCGTGCCCTGCTGGCGGCGGTGGTGCCGCAAACCGTACAAGTCACGCCCGAGCGGTCTGACGAACTCTGGGCGCAACGCCGCCAGTGGTTCTTCAAGCCCGAGTCCGGCTATGGCGGCAAGGCCGTCTACCGAGGCGACAAGCTGACGCGCCGCGTCTGGCAGGACATCACCGCGGGTGGTTTCGTGGCGCAGGCGATGGTGCCGCCCAGCGGACGTTTGATTGAGGTGGATGGCGTGCAGACCGACCTCAAGTTCGACATTCGGGCCTACGCTTACGCGGGGCAGGTGCAGCTCCTGGCCGCGCGCATGTACACCGGGCAAACCACCAACTTCCGCACGCCTGGTGGTGGGTTCGCACCTGTCGTCATCGTGCCTTAGGAAATAGCCATGTGTGAACTCTTGGCCATGTCCAGTTCGCGACCAAGCCACCTGACGTTTTCACTTCAGGCCTTAGCCGAGCACTCGGTAAATGGCAGCCGGGATGGGTGGGACGCAGCGTTCTACGCGGGGCACGATGTGGCGCTGTTTAGGGAGCCAGGGGCCGCCAGTGGCAGTGCCTTGGTCAATTTTTTGCAAAGCCAGGGGCCCAGCACGACGCTGGCCATCTCACACATCCGGCACGCGACGATGGGCGAGGTGGCGCTGGCCAACACCCAGCCGTTTGTGCGAGAGGTGATGGGGCGGATGCACGCGTTCGCCCACAACGGCAATTTGCCCGGCGTTGAGCATCACCCCGGTCTGACCCTGGGTCGGTACCGGCCCATAGGCAACAATGATTCTGAACATGCATTTTGTGTGTTGCTGGACCGAATCCATGAACTGTGGACCACCACCGAGGTGCCCACGCTGGATGCACGGCTGAGTGTGATCTCAGCCTTTGCAAGCGAACTGCGTCAACTGGGTCCAGCCAATTTCTTCTACGCAGACAGTGATGTCCTGTTTGCTCATGGTGACCGTCGGCTGCAGGCAGAGGACGGCCACACGCGATCGCCTGGACTGTGGGTGTTGGAGCGCCGATGCGAGGATAGCGACAAGGTTCTGCATGCCGATGGCATATCGGTCGATCCCGGGTTTCAGGACATCGTGCTGATCGCGAGCGTCGCCTTGACTGATGGGCCTTGGAGGGCCTTTGCTGAAGGGGAGCTGGCCACCATATCAAGGGGCACGGTGCTCAAATCAGTCTGCCTTGATGGACATCCACGAGCATGATTAACTGCGTGGCGGCCATTTCCACATTAACGTCGATTCTTTTGGTGTTTGACTACTCAAGGAGTGAACATGAGCCAAGCTGAAGTTGTAAAGATGATAGGGGAATTGGAGGAGATGTGGCCTGAGCACGGGTGTGCCCAGGCCATAGAGCAAGCGTTGCCTTGTGCAAGTGGCCAGTTTTCCCATTCAAGTTCTGGGAGGGGGCTCGCTTTTCCACCGATGCGAGCAGCGTGGAAACGCTGGCAAGGCCAATGGTTCATACACTGCAAATGATTGATTCTTCTGACCGACACCTCAAGGGTGGTGGCGAGATCCGGTTCTACGAGATTGGACCAGCCATGCAGCAACGAGAAAAGCCTCTGAATGGCGGCGACGCCAACAAATGCATGGACAGCCAAGAGCCCGAGCGCATTTCAGCGTGAACTGGCTGCCAAATGCAAAGCACCACGCTTCTGCGCCACCCTATAGTTTCTGCGGGAGGCGTGGGAGAGGGGCTATCTACCAAGGCCATGTACCGAATCGATGTGCTGGTGGCCGGTTTGCGAGGGCTGTTGATTCCCGTTGCTCAGTTCTTTGAGGATGCCGCAGTCGGCTGATTCCTTGGCCTCACCGCACTGGGAACGCAAGCTCTCCAACTGTGCCTTAAGGGCCATCAGCTCATCAATTCGCTGGGTGACATGGCCAAGGTGCTCATCGAGCACCCGGTTGGCATCTTCGCAACTCTGGGAGGGCTTGTCCTTCAGTCCAAGCAAGACACGAACTTCGTCGAGGCCCATGTCCAGGGAGCGGCAGCGCCGTATGAAGGCCAGTCGCTCAACGTGCTCAACATCGTAGATGCGATAGTTCGTGGCCGTGCGCGCGGGCTCGGGCAGGAGTCCTTCCCTTTCGTAGTAGCGGATGGTCTCCACCTGGGTGCCGGTGAGGTTGGCAAGATCGCCGATTTTCATTGGACGCCTCTCTGTTTGATGAAAGCCAGTGGCTTAAGCCTTCGGGGTGTCGGACGGGACGGGTGTCAGCGATTCCGGCTGATTGAATGCCAGCAGGCGCAGCGCATTGATGACAACCAGGAGGGTGGAGCCTTCGTGGAAAAGCACGGCCGTGCCCATCTTCAAACCCAGGATCGTGGACGGAATCAGCACAGCCACCACGCCCAAACTCACCCAAAGGTTCTGGCGGATGATGCGACTCGTCTGGCGTGACAGGCCGACGGCAAAGGGCAACTGGGTCAGGTCATCGGCCATGAGCGCCACGTCGGCTGTTTCCAAAGCCACATCCGAGCCAGCGGCGCCCATGGCGATGCCCACCGTGGCATTGGCCATGGCAGGCGCATCGTTGACGCCGTCGCCCACCATCGCGACCTTACCAGCGCTCGACCGGAGGTCCATGATCGTCTTGACCTTGTCTTCCGGCATCAGGTCGCCCCGCGCTTCCGTCAGACCCACGCTCTTGGCAACGGATTCGGCAACCTTCTGGTTGTCTCCGGAGATCATCACCAGACGCTCGATCCCCAGTTTCTGCAGGGACTTCATCACTTCAGCAGCAACTGGCCGAGGCGTGTCCATCATGCCCAGCGCACCGAGGTAGCGCCCGCCCAGTCGCACGATCATGGTGGTCCTGCCGTCGGCCACCAAGCGTTCATTGGCCGTCTTCAAGTCAGCCGGTACGGCTTCGCCTTTGAGTTCTTCGAACAGAACCGGCTTGCCGATGTACACCTCGTCGCCACCGATTCGTGCCTTCACACCTCGGCCAGTGATGCTTTCCAGGCCTTGGACCTGGGGTGCGGCATGGCCATCACCCAACCGCTGCTTGGCGCCTTCCACCACGGCGGAGGCCAGCGGGTGATCGCTGTGCTCTTCCACGGCCAAAGCGATGGACAGCAATTCCTTCTCGTCGACGCCTTGAGCGGCCACGACATCCGTCAGGCGAGGCTTGCCTTCGGTCAGCGTGCCGGTCTTGTCGAAGGCGATGGCCGTGAGCGTGCCCAAGTTCTCCAGCGGGCCACCGCCTTTGACCAGGACCCCACCTCGACCCGCGCGGGCCACGCCGCTGAGTACAGCGCTGGGAACCGAAATGGCCAGCGCGCAGGGACTGGCAGCAACCAACACCGCCATGGCTCGGTAGAAACTCGCGGAGAAGGGCTCGTCAACGACAACCCATGCGAACAGCAGCAAACCCACGAGCGCCAGGATGAGGGGCACGAAGACGCGTTCGAATTTTTCAGTGAAGTTCTGAGTAGGGGAGCGTTGGGTTTCAGCCTCCGTGACCAGTTTGACGACGCGTGCCATGGTCGATTCGCTGGCCTGCCGCGCAACGACCACTTCAAGCGCGCCCGAGCCATTGATGGTCCCTGCGAAGACGCGGTGCTGCGGCGGCAACTTGTCGAAGCCTTGCAACGCGGCCTGCGCGTCTTGGACAGGCCGCTTGTCCACCGGAACGCTTTCGCCTGTCACGGGAGCCTGATTGACGCTGCTTTCGCCCAAGACCACGAAGCCATCCGCGGGCAACCGTTCGTTCGGTCGCACGACGACGGTGTCGCCCACTTGCAGTTGGGCCACGGCGATTTCTTCTTTCTTGCCGTCGCGCCGACGCAATGCCACTTCAGGGGCGAGTTTGGCCAGCGCCTCGATCGCCTTGCGGGCCCTGCCCATGGCGTAATGCTCAAGCGAGTGCCCCATACTGAACAGGAACAGCAGCAAGGCACCCTCGAACCATTGCCCGAGTGCGGCTGCGCCAGCGGCGGCCACCAACATCAGCATGTCAATCTCAAAGCGCTTGGCCTTGATGTTGTCGATGGCTTCCAGCAAGGTGAAGTAGCCGCCAAACAGATAGGCCATCACAAAGAAGGCCATGCTCACGGTTTCCGTGGCCAGCTTCTGTGATTCCAGCACCCATCCGACCAGCAGCAAGGCTCCCGCGATCGCGGCAAAGATCAGTTCTGTTTTTTCACCGAAGAGTCCACCGGAATGGTCATGGCCTTCATGAGCACCTGATGCATGCTTGCCGTGTTTCTCGTCACCATGCGAATGATCATGGCCGTCACCATGCTCGTGCGCATGATCTGTGTGGTCGGACACCGATGCGAGCTTTTCGGGATGGGAATGGGACTGATGGTCATGTCCATCATCCTTGATGGACGTTGATGAACCAGGCGAGAGAGAGGCGCGGTCTTCGATGCCGAAGCCGCTGAGCATCGTGCGCAAATCCTTCTCTTCGACCTGTTCCCGATCGAACTCGATGCGGACGGAACCCGAGGCATTGACTTCGGCTTCGACGACGCCTTTCAGGACCTTGAGCTTTGCCGTCAAAGTTCGGGCTGCGCGGGGATGTTTCGTTCCCGCTCGCAAAAGCATGTGGCCAAAACGATCAGTTAACTTGGCGCCAGCCCCACGTGCGATGTCACGCACTTTGCCCAGGGAGATGACATCTGGGTCGTAGTGGATGCACAGCTCAGGAGTGCCCCCGGTGGCCGCATCAGCGACGTGAGCAGCGGCGATGCCTTCACGCGATTCAAGTGTCTGGATCAGGAGCTTGACGCAGCGATCCCTGATGTCCGGGAGACTGGGCAGCAACAGTGGGATTTCCAATCGAAGCTTTTGAGGCTGGGTCATTTTCGCGACCTTTCTTTTTTGATGGAAGCGGAATCAGAGACGCGCCCTTGGGCATAAGCGATGAACGAGCCGTATCCTGGGGAAGCGGCCTTGATCAGGACGCTCCCAGGGATGAGTTGGATCCATGGCCGGCATCTCATGGGGTGTTACCCAACGCATCCCGCTTGCGCAACGGCGCAAAGCAGTTTTGAATGTTGACGAAGACGAGGTCGTCGGCCTGGAGGTCCAAATCATTGGGAATGGCCGAGATTCGCCGGGCCTTGTTCCTTGGACTACCGCGCACGTTGTAGGAAACAACGGCAAACCGGGTGTAGGGCGGGTTAGGACCCAGTTCCGAACGGCAGTCCGTCTGCAGGGTCTTCATGGGCGATTCAATGCCGCCCACTTCGACCACACGGGCCCTGCGCCAGCCTTCCTTGCGGCCGTAAGTGTCGGTGTCCATGCTGGCGCATCCAGACGCCAGCAGGGCCAGAAGCAGTGATACCCAAGTCAGTGACTTGATCATGAGAGGTACTCCAGATAGAGGGATCTACGGAGGACCAGGATTGCCTGCGGCGCATGAGAAGCGTTTCGAGCGCGGCAGTAGTCCTCCGAGCAGTCCCGGAGGGTGGCCGACAAGGCAGGGCAATCAGTGGGTGATGGCACATGGCGCATCGAGTCCTCCAGTTGAACAAAGTCAGAACTGGTGGATCCAGCGGCGCGGGAAGCTTGAGGCTGTTGGTTTCAGCGGGGAAGAGCGCTCAGCTGGATCAACTGGGCATACGCCAGTTGGGCTTCTCGGGCGCCTCTTCGAATACCCATGCCCGCCAGGACAGCGGTTCGGGCAAGGCGGTCGAGCTGGTCAGCGGAGCATCAAAGAAATGGAACTCCACGACGGGCGTTGGAACGCTCACATGGCAGTATGGGCAATCTGTATCGGCCTGGCCTTTGTCGGCAACTGACTTTCCGTGCTCCACCGATTTGCCACTGTCCTGGTGCTGATGCACGTGATGCCCGAAGTGGTCGGCGGCAGGGCCGGTCTCATGCGCACAGGCGATGCCAGCCGCCGCCCAACTGAGTTGGAGCGGAAGGACAAACACCAGGAACAAGATCAGCCAGCGGCGCATGGTTGGGCAGTATAGGGAAAGGCGAACAATGGTGCTGAAAGGCCAAGCGGACAGGCAGTCAACAAGCCATGTCAGCGCGTACCTGCATTAGAAACCCTGTAGTGGGCACAGAGTCAAGCGCTATCAGCGTGTCCCTCCCGTCATCGAAGCTTGCCGGAATTCCTTGTACTCATCCTCATAGGCCTGCAAGGCCAACTGATAGCGGATGGCGTTGTCGGCGATTTGCCCACGTTCGACGTCCATGTCCACGGTATTGCTGTCCAGGCTGGTCTGGAGCGGAACGCGGTAGACAAGCGCCACCGTGCTGTTGAATATGCTTCCTGATGGTTGCGGCAACTGCGACAAGTGTCCCGCGGCCGTCTTTCGAAGGTCACTGGGATCGGTGCCCTCTGAGCGCTGGTTGTTCACGGCGTTCCGCAGGCTGGTCCGGAAATCGAGGTCTTTGGCCTGGTAGTGAGGGGTATCGACGTTCGCGATGTTGGAAGCCAGTATTTCCTGCCTCTTGGAACGCAGCAGGATCGCGTGCTCTTTGAAACCGTCCTCCTCCTGTTCCCCAGAAGGATTCGTCGGTGGAACCACTGGAGGCGTCAAGCGGGGCGATGGCACCGCCGGCGTGGAGGGCAGTGGCAGATTCATGGAGATGGGTTTGATCATGATGCGGTCTCTGGTGTTGAATCGGATGCCGGATCGAAGATTGATGCTCAGCAGGCACAAGGAGGTCGGTTTGGCGGTAGCACGAACCTGACAGTCACTGGACGGCGGCCCTGGAGGTGCAACACGGCGGTGATCCTGGTTTCTGGAGGTAGCTCGAAAATGCCTTGAGGGCCGAGCAAACCGCTGTGGGGGCTTACCGCCGCGCTGCGCCTGCCGTGCGGACCATCCCAGCTCAAAGTGGCACGCGCGATGTGCAGGCCGGCGGTCATGGCTTGACCGCACAATCGGAAGTGCAGGGCTGAGCGTTGGAGCATCAACTCGCAGACCAGCCAGGAGACCACCGCGCGCATCAGTTCATCTGATGTGGTGCTGGATCCTGAAGGCTGAACCTGGGCTGCCACCTCCGGCGCGCGCCATGAATGGGCCGTAAACGGAGCTTCATCATTGGCAGCGAGACGCGCAGCCACGACCCGGATGCACAGCAAGGAGCCGAAGGATCGGAGCGTCGTGTACCTCATGGCATTTGCTCAGGGAGTGAGGGGCATGCCATCCACAAACGGGTGGAACGTATGCTCATGGCCTTCTTCCTTTGGCTTTGCCGTCTTGTTTTCCAGCGGGCGGCTGACCATGAGTACCCGATGCCGTGCCGGTCGAATTCGGTGGCGCTTGCCGTTCCGAAAATCGTTTGCCGTTCAGTCGATGCCGGAGAGCATCGGTGTACTTGGGCTGTGAGGTTGGTGTCACCTTGGGAGGGTGATGCGCCAGCCACCAGGCAAACAGAAGCAGTGCAAGCACCCCACACAGTCCCAAAGCCAACCACACCAGGCCCAACTCCTTGTGGGTGAAGGGCGTGGTCATGTAAGGGCCCCTTGCGCGCGCAGGACTGGCCGCTGCGCTCCGGTGGCTACGGGCGTTGTCTGGATGGATGCAATCAAGGGCAGGTGGGCACTACCGCGTCTGCCATGGCAAAACATGGGCACGGCCAATGAACTTCGCATCGAATTCTCCAAGCGTGATGGGAGGAATTCGACGAGCAGAAGCCGTCAGTTCATGACGGATTCATTCGAAGCGTATGGAAGCCAGGAATGGACGAACTGCTCGCCGATTTACAGCGAGGATGTCCAATTGGGGCGTTCGAGACGGCGGCGATCGGCCGAGGAATACGCAATCACCGGTGCACGGTAGAGGGAAGTCTCGACGGAGGTCGGTGTCACCGTGGTGTGCTGGGGCAGCAGCTGGGGCATCTGGAGATGGCAGAGGCCGCAATCCTGGTCAAGCTGCAATGACAACTTGCCTTTGCCATTGTCTTGATCGGCTCCTACCTGCGCCCTGTGTTCATGCGCATGGTGCCCGAAATGCCCGGCCGCACTGCCAGTCTCGTGCTGGCAATAGGCCGCGGCCGCAGCATATCCAAGCTGCAGCGGCACAATCAACAACAAGAAAATGGCAATCAGGCGGCGCATCGCAAAAATGTATCACCATCAAATGGGTGTGCCAAGGATGGATGACGAGACATGAGCATGCAGATGCCCACTATTCCCGTCACCAAAATCGCTCCGGCAATGCCAGCACATCAATCGAACAGTCTCCTCAGAAAACTGCCTCCATGGCTGGAGCCATGACCAGACTTTTGATGGCCGCCGCCATGTTCACGCCGACCATGGTGTTCACCACGTCCTGTCGAAATGCCGGGATCCATGTGGGCCTGCGTCGACACGGGGTCGCGCTGGCTCTGTTCAATGATTTTGTCCAACTCTCCTCGGTCCAGCCATACGCCCCTGCATTGCGGGCAGTAATCGATTTCGACGTTCTCGCGATGGCTCATCGCAAGTTGAACGGTTTTGCAAGCGGGGCATTGCATGAAGATTCCTTTCTTTGATCAGACGGTGTCAATTCAGCGCATCAAACCTTGAAGTTGCATTAGCCTTGGCTTATGCACGGTTCATATCAACTGGCGATGGCAAGGACGTTGATCCAATGTGGCGTGCCATAGAGAAGAGGGGAGCTGGTTGTCAGCCATGATTCGCTTGCTTCGAAACCAGCCTGACCTAGGGCGTTTAGAACCTCCGAGAGACGGTAGTACACATAGTGTCGCCCATCCTCGATGCAGCGTTCTCCTTGTCCCTCTTGAAGAGCAAGGAACAACGTTCCGCCAAACACGAGTGCTTGGTGCAGGCGCATCAGTACTGGAACGAGTTGCGCCCTTGGCAGGTGGAGCAGGGAAGCGCAAGCCCAGATGCCATCGAAGCTGCGCTCAAAGGCAATGTCTTCGAGACGAAGCACCATGCATTCGACGCCAGAGTAGGCATAAGCGAGGCTGGCCATGGCGACTGAGGAGTCGATTCCAAGAGCGACATGGCCTGCACGCTTGAAGGCGCGAAGATCCCTGCCTGAACCGCAACCCGCATCCAGGATACGTGCTCGTCGAGGCAGCTTCGCCAGGAAGCGTTCCCTGGGTGCGGACGTGTCGGCATCGAAGGTGAGGGAAAAATACTCCTCCGCCTTGTCCTCGTAGAAATTGCCTGTGGTCGACATCAAGCTCTTGTTCCTCGAATGCGGTCACTGTTCGGGCGCTTCGAGCATGTAGCCCATGCCTCGCACCGTGAAAATCATCTTCGTCTCTTGCCCTTCATCGATCTTGAGTCGCAGGCGACGCACGGCCACATCGATGACGTTGGTGTCGCTCCCGAAGGGCATGTCCCATACCTGGGAGGCGATCAGTGATCGCGGAAGGACTTCCCCTTGGCGACGCATCAGAAGTTCCAGCAGGCCGAATTCCTTGGGCGTCAGATCGATGTGGGTCCCTGCACGGTGCACGCGGCGGCGCAACAGGTCCAACTCCAGATCACCGATGCAGATCGAAGGGAGGCTGCTGGCGTCGACCGTGCGTCCACGCAGGATGGTCCTGACGCTGCACAGGAGTTCCGAGAAGGAGAACGGCTTTTTTGAGAAAGTCTTCAACGCCACGCTGGAGCGTGTTGACGCGACATTCATGATGGTCGCGTCCATTCAAGAAAAGAACTGGAATCAACGAATCCTGACGCCGGAGCGCCTGCAGCAGTTCACAGCCCGTCATGCCTTTCAGGGCGGTGTCGATGATCAAGAGATCGAACATTTGCAGCGATGCCAGTTTCAACGCCTCAATGCCGCTTTTGGCAAGGTCGACGGCGAATCCGGCCTCGCTCAAACCGAGGCGGTAGTGGTCGCCAGTCTTGAGGTTGTTTTCGACGACCAATATCTTCGCCTGCACACTTGTCATGCTTGCGAATTGTGCCGATGAATACCGGCCTAAACCAAACATGACAAAAATGTAATTTTCAAGACGCCGCCTTGAAATGCTGGGAGCCGGAAAATCTATAGTGGCTTCAGCCTTCTGGCGTCTGGCATGACATTGGATTCAATTCGAACCAGATCGGCATATGCCTTGCCGATGACACTCGTTGTCATTGCAAAGGAGCCATCATGGGTGCCACTTCCAAACATGCCAGGACTGTTGCGAAGCCTCAAAAAGATCGCGAGCCGCAGCGCAACTACGCTGTCAAAGACGAGGGCGTAGAACCCCAAGTCGACAATCCCAAAGCGGCGCCGGATCGGCATGCCCACAGTGTGGAGGCCAGCAATGTGGACGGGCATGTGGCTCAGAGCGAGACCGAGCAACCTAGACAGGCTTGATTCATTGCCCTGTGGAAAAATTCACAACAATCTTCGCGAAGGGTATTGACTCTGTAGCCGCTACAGGGATTCAAATGGATTCAAAGAGATTGGATCTTCTATCGACGGACATGCCAGGCAACTTCCTTCACGTGTATTTGTCAGGCGCAACTCATTTCTGATCCACAAGGCATTTTTTTCAACCTATACTTGCCGCGCCATGCGTCGATTGCTTTGCTTGTTCCTGCTGATTTGGTTTCCGCTCCAGATGTCCTGGGCTGCGGTGGCCAGCTATTGTCAGCATGAAAGCAACCCTGCCGCGCAGCGCCATTTCGGGCACCACGAGCACAACCATCTTGATCCGCAACGTGGGGAGCGCCCTGGCGATAAAGCCGCAAAGGACAAGAGCGGTAGCGACAAGAAGGCCAGTGCCGACAACGACTGCACTGTCTGCCACATGAGCGCTGCCTCGCCGGTCAGTGAGACGCACACCCCTCAGGTGGCGTCCAGCAGGGAATGGTTTGGCCACTCGATCGAGGGCTACGCCTCCAACATTCCAGCGGGACCCGAGCGTCCCGACATACGTCTCGCCGTTTGATTCGGCGAGACGGCTGCTGCGCAAGCTTTTTTCCTGTCTTCAGATAGCGAGGCCACGGCCTCTCTCGCCGGATTCCTTCTTGTTGTTGTTCCCACAACCCGGAGAATTCGATGTACAGGCACATGGTGCCGATGACGACGTTCGCGTTGGTCACGGCCACACTTTTTTCTTCCGCCACCTTTGCTCAAGTTAGCCCGTCCAATTCGGATGGGCAAGCCGTGCACAAGGCGGTGCCCGTGGCGCAGCCCTTGACGCTGAGCGAGGCCATCAGGCTGGCGCTTCAGTTCAGTCCTCAAATCGTGGCCAACCAGCAGGAACTGGCAGCCAGCGAAGGGGCCGTCATTCAAGCGGGTGCACGTCCCAATCCTGAAGTCCAGGCACTGCTGGAAGATACGCGGCGAGACAGCCGGACGACCACGGTGCAGTTGAGCCTGCCCATCGAGCTGGGCGGTAAACGGTCAGCGCGGATCTCGGTCGCCGAGGCCGCGCGGGCTCAAACCGCCGTGGACATCGAAGGGCGTCGCGCGCAGATCAGAGCGGATGTGGCCGATGCATTCTTTGCTGCCGCCATCGCTCAGGAACGGGTGAAGCTGGCGCAGGCCTCCGTCGACTTGTCCATGCGAGGCACGGATGCGGTCTCCAAGCGAGTCCAGGCCGGCAAGGTCTCTGCAATGGACGAGACCAGGGCGAAGGTTGCTCACGCTGGTGTCCGACTGGAACTGCTTCAAGCGCAGAGCGAACTCCGATCCGCTCGCCAAGGGCTGGCAGCTCTGCTGGGCCCAGCATCTGCCGTTCGTGCTCAGACACTGGTTTGGCAATCGGGTGTCCAGCCAGCCTCTCGCAATCTGGAGGCTTCTCAGTTGTCAGATGTGCCGGTGCTGCGGCAGGCACGCCTGGAGGTCGACAAGCGGCAAGCCATGGTCGAGCTTGAGGAGGCGCGCCGTGTTCCGGACGTGACCCTGACCTTGGGTGCCAAGCGGGATCAGCAGGTCGGACGCAATCAGGCTGTGATCGGCCTGGCCATTCCCATCCCTGTGCTCGATACCAACCGGGGGAACCTGCTTCAGGCCTTGCGCCTGCACGATAAGGCCGAAGCGGACTTCCAGGCAACGCGGATCCGCGTCGAGACCGAGTGGGTGCAATTGACGGAGCGTCAGCGCTTCGCCCAGGCTGAGGTGGACGTCCTGCGCAGCGAGGTACTGCCGGGCGCCGAGAGCGCGTGGCAGGCCGCCACGACCGGCTTCGAGCTGGGCAAGTTCAGCTTCCTCGACGCCCTGGATGCCCAACGGACCTTGCTCCAGGCCCGCGCCCAGTACCTGCGTGCGCTCAATGAGCTGTACCGCACCAACGCCAACATCGATCGCCTGCTGGGGACCAGCGGCGAAGAACAGACGACGTCCAAGCCATGAGAAAGCATCGCATGACACGCTCCCAATCACAACGCCAGGCTGGGCGCATCAGCCAAAAGCAACTCGTTGCCATCATCGCCATCGTTTTGGCGGGGTTGGGCGCCAGCGCATTTGTGCTGACGCGGTCTGCCAGCGCGCCTGCCGGCGAAGCGGCCGAGGAGAGCCATGGCCACGGTCACGGCGAGGCCAAGGGACACGATGACGCCGAGCACCACGGCGAGAAGAAGTCCGAGTCCGGCCACGACGAAGCCAAGGGACACGATGACAAGGAACATCATGAGAAGGCCGAGGAGCATGGGGCGCATGACAAGCATGAAGGCGAAACCGCTTCTGAAAAGGGCGCTGCCGCCGCCAACGCTGGCAAGCACGAGGAAGGCGAGGAAGAGCCTGTCTCTCTGAATGCTCAGCAGATCGCAGCAGCGGGCGTTGAAGTCCAAGCGGCCCAACCTGGCAAGATCCTTTCGACGGTGCAGCTGTCCGGCGAAATCAAGTTCAACGAGGATCGCACGGCACACGTTGTGCCCCGTGTCGGTGGCGTTGTCGAATCGGTGTCGGCCAACCTGGGGCAGCAGGTCAAGAAGGGCCAGGTCCTCGCGGTCATTTCCAGCGTGTTGCTGTCCGAACAGCGCAGCGAGTTGCAGGCGGCCCAGAAGCGCCTGACCTTGGCGCAAACCACCTACGACCGAGAGAAGAAGCTCTTCGAAGACAAGATCTCGCCGCAGATGGATCTTCTGCAGGCCACCCAGGCCCTGCGCGAAGCCGAGATTGCGGTCAACAACGCCAACCAGAAGCTCAAGGCGTTGGGTGCCTCGCCTTCGGCTGGGGCATTGAATCGCTACGAGCTGCGCGCACCGTTTGATGCGGTCGTGGTCGAGAAGCACATCGCTCTGGGCGAGTCGGTCAAGGAAGACGCCAATGTGTTCACCCTGTCCGACCTGTCCACCGTGTGGGCCACAATCAACGTGCCCGCCAAGGACCTGAACCTCGTGAAGGTGGGCGAGAAGGTTACCGTGCGATCCAGTTCGTTCGAAGCCACGGCCAAGGGCACCGTGACCTACGTTGGATCGCTGATTGGCGAGCAGACGCGCACAGCAACCGCCCGAGTGGTGCTGACCAATCCAGACCTGTCGTGGCGTCCCGGCCTGTTCGTCAATGTCGCCGTGACTTCCGGCGAGACGGAAGCACCCGTGACCGTGACGGCTGGCGCGGTGCAGACCATGGAAGGCCGCCAAGTCGTGTTCGTCGAAGTCCCGGGCGGATTCCAGGCCAAGCCTGTGGAGGTCGGTCACACCGATGGCAAGCGCACGGAAGTCGTCAAGGGCTTGAGCGCCGGTACCCGCTATGCGGCGACGAACAGCTTCGTCATCAAAGCTGAAATCGGCAAGGCTTCGGCCGAGCACGAGCATTGAGCACGAGGTCAACTCATCATGTTTGAACGCATCATCCGATTTGCCATTGAGCAGCGCTGGCTTGTGCTGCTGGCCGTCTTCGGCATGGCCGCCCTGGGCGTCTTCAGCTATCAGAAGCTGCCCATCGATGCCGTGCCGGACATCACCAACGTCCAGGTCCAGATCAACACCCAGACACCCGGCTATTCGCCGCTGGAAACCGAGCAGCGCGTGACCTACCCGCTGGAGACCGTGATGGCTGGCCTGCCCGGCCTGGAGCAGACTCGCTCCCTGTCGCGCTACGGCCTGTCCCAGATCACCGTGATCTTCAAGGACGGCACCGACCTGTATTTCGCGCGCCAGTTGGTGAACGAGCGGATCCAGGAGGCCAAGGCGCGGCTGCCGGAAGGCGTCACGCCGGCCATGGGCCCCATTTCCACAGGCCTGGGCGAGATCTACATGTGGACTGTCGAAGCCAAGGACGGCGCCAAGAAGCCGGATGGCACGCCCTACACGCCGACTGACCTGCGCGAAATCCAGGATTGGATCATCAAGCCTCAACTGCGCAATGTGACGGGCGTGACCGAGATCAATTCCATCGGCGGCTATGCCAAGGAATACCAGGTCGCGCCCAGCCCTGAGAAGCTCATGGCGCATGGCCTGACGTTGGGTGACGTGGTCAATGCCCTGGAGCGCAACAACGGCAACGTTGGCGCCGGCTACATCGAACGCGAAGGCGAGCAGTACCTGATCCGTGCACCTGGTCAGGTGCGTGGCACCCAGGACCTGGGCAGCATCATCGTCAAGCAGACGACGGATGTGCCCATCCGCATCCGCGACATCGCAGAAGTGGGGCAGGGCAAGGAGTTGCGCACGGGCGCCGCCACCGACAACGGCCGAGAGGTCGTCCTGGGCACCGTGTTCATGCTCATTGGCGAGAACAGCCGCAAGGTCTCGCAAGCAGTTGACATCAAGATGGCGGAGATCAACAAGTCCCTGCCAGCTGGTGTTCATGCCGTGACCGTCTACGACCGGACCGTCCTGGTGGACAAGGCGATCGCCACGGTGAAGAAGAACCTGATGGAAGGCGCCATCCTGGTGATCGCCATCCTCTTCCTGTTCCTGGGCAACATGCGTGCCGCGGTGATCACCGCCATGGTGATCCCGCTTTCCATGCTCTTCACCTTCAGCGGTATGGTCAGTCAGAAGGTCAGCGCCAACCTGATGAGCCTGGGCGCGCTGGACTTCGGGATCATCGTCGATGGCGCGGTGGTGATCGTGGAGAACTGCGTGCGCCGCCTGGCGCATGCGCAGGCGCATCACGGGCGAGAGTTGACCTTGCGCGAGCGTTTCCATGAAGTCTTCGCGGCTTCGCAGGAGGCCCGTCGTCCGCTGCTGTTCGGGCAGCTGATCATCATGATCGTCTACCTGCCCATCTTCGCCCTGGCCGGTGTGGAAGGCAAGATGTTCCATCCGATGGCGTTCACCGTGGTGACGGCGTTGTTGGGTGCCATGATCCTGTCCATCACCTTCATCCCCGCTGCCGTGGCGCTGTTCATCGGCAAGAAGGTGTCGGAGACCGAAAACGTGGTGATCCGCACCGCCAAGCGCTGGTATGAGCCCATGCTGAACACGGTGATGGGGGCCAAGCCTGTCGTGCTGACGGCGGCAGCGGTGCTCGTCCTGGTCTGTGGCGTGGTGGCTTCCCGCATGGGCAGCGAGTTCGTGCCAAGCTTGAACGAAGGCGATTTCGCGGTGCAGGCGCTGCGGATTCCCGGCACCAGCCTCAGCCAATCGGTGGCCATGCAGACCAAGCTGGAAAGCCATCTGAAGGCCAAGTTCCCTGAGATCGAACGTGTGTTTGCACGCACCGGTACCGCCGAGATCGCGGCCGACCCGATGCCGCCCAACATCTCGGACGGTTACGTGATGCTCAAGCCGGTGGACAAATGGCCCGAGCCGCGCAAGACGCGCGACGAACTGCTGGCCGCTGTTCAGGAAGAGGTCGCCAAACTGCCGGGGCAGAACTACGAGTTCTCTCAGCCGATCCAGCTGCGCTTCAACGAGCTGATCTCCGGGGTGCGCAGTGACGTCGCGGTCAAGCTGTTCGGCGATGACATGGATGTCCTCAACAACACGGCCAACCAGATCGCGAAGGTGCTGCAAGGCATCCCGGGCTCGTCCGAGGTGAAGGTGGAACAGACCACGGGCCTGCCCATGCTGACCATCAACATCGACCGCGAGAAGGCGACGCGCTATGGCCTGAACATCGGCGACATCCAGGACACGCTGGCCACGGCCGTGGGCGGCAAGGAGGCTGGGACGCTGTTCGAGGGCGACCGCCGTTTCGACATCGTCGTGCGTCTGCCGGAAGATGTCCGCACGGATCTGGAAGCCGTTCGGCGCCTCCCCATCGCCTTGAAGGGCGGAGACGGCGAGGGCGCGCGCTTCATTCCGCTGTCCGAGGTGGCTTCCATCGACTCGGCGCCTGGTCCCAACCAGGTCAGCCGCGAGAACGGCAAGCGCCGCATCGTCATCAGCGCCAACGTGCGTGGCCGTGACATCGGCACCTTCGTCGGGGATGCCCAGAAGGCGCTGGAAGCGGTCAAGATCCCCACGGGCTATTGGACCGTGTGGGGCGGCCAGTTCGAGAACCTGCAGTCCGCCACGCAGCGCCTGCAGATCGTCGTGCCGGTCTCGCTGCTGCTGGTTTTCGTGCTGCTCTTTGCCATGTTCGGCAACGTGAAGGACGGCTTGCTGGTGTTCACCGGGATCCCGTTCGCGCTGACGGGGGGCATCCTGGCCCTGTGGCTGCGGGACATCCCCTTGTCGATCTCGGCGGCCATCGGATTCATCGCACTGTCTGGGGTGGCCGTGCTGAACGGGCTGGTGATGATCTCCTTCATTCGCAACTTGCGTGACGAAGGGCGGTCGCTTGACGAGGCCATCCACGAGGGCGCCTTGACGCGGCTGAGGCCGGTCCTGATGACCGCGTTGGTGGCTTCGCTGGGCTTCGTACCGATGGCCCTGGCCACCGGCACGGGCGCGGAGGTTCAAAGGCCGCTGGCGACCGTCGTGATCGGAGGCATCCTGTCCTCGACGATGCTGACTTTGCTGGTGCTCCCTGTGCTTTACCGCATCGTCCATCGAAAGGATGAAGAGGACGCCCAGACCACCGAAACCAAGCCCTCTCCTGACGCACACGAGGATGGAGCGATTGCATGACCAAAGCATGGGGCCGGTGGCCCCGGCTTTGGCCCGGTGAGGGAAACGCGTGCGCCTTCCCTTGCGCGATGTTCTCTGCGCCCGGCATGGTCTTGCTGGGGCTGTCCGCCGCGGTGTTGCAAGGCTGTGCCCTCGCCGAGAGGGATGAGGCCAAGCGGCTGAAGCCCATATGTTTCACCATGCTCAAGACGAGAACTTGCGTGCCGGGGCCATCGCCGAAGTCCGCCGACGCGGCCAAGGTGCGCAACCTGGCATTGCGGCCGGATGCGGGGCGGGTGGTGATCGTTCGAGCGCGGGACGGCGACATCCAAGGGCTGGTGCCTTTGGGGTTGAATGGGCAGCCGCTGGAAAGCCTCATCCCCTATTCGGTCGTTGCCGTGGACGTTTCGCCGGGGCTTCACGAAGTTCGCATTCAGGAGGGGGTGGACGCGACCATTCCCCTGGAACTGCGAGCAGGTGATGTCGTTGTGCTGGAAGTACGCAGGCGTGGAAGGTATGGGAAGAGATTCGACCTTGTTCGCTTGTCGCGGCAGGAAGGGCGTGCGCTGATCGACGAAAGCCGGATTCTGCGCGCGCTGGATCGTACGGTTCCGTCACCGACTAAAACTGGTGGCGAAGGCACGGTTCCCTGATCTGGCGGTTCGACTGCATAGCGCGTCTGAACACGCGAGCTT
Source organism: Burkholderiales bacterium RIFCSPHIGHO2_01_FULL_63_240 (assembly GCA_001770725.1). Lineage (GTDB taxonomy): Bacteria > Pseudomonadota > Gammaproteobacteria > Burkholderiales > Burkholderiaceae_C > Aquabacterium. The sequence continues at coordinate 281,567 of MERU01000004.1, read as the reverse complement.
TTGCAATGGCGAGAAATGAAGAAGGAGCTTGTGGATGAGCAATTCAATGCGAAGCGTGCCTGGACATCTCGCCAGCAGCTTGATCGCGCTGGCATGTCTCTGCATGACCCCTTACTGTTGGGCCGAGGAACACATCCTCTACAAGTCGATCATGCCCAATGGGCAGGTCGTGTATGGCGACGAACCCGAGGCAAAGGCGAAGCGGTCTTACGCGATATCTGTCGAACCTCACCCGGCTGATCCGCAGCAGGCCGAGGCGGCGCAACGCGCGCTTGCGATGACGCGAGAGCAGTTGCTGAAAGACGCTACTGCGCGATCTCTTCGGCTGAAGGATCTGGACAACCAGATTGCCAGTGCCTACGAAGAGCTCAGGGGCCGTCGGTCCGATCAGGAGGCCGGGCGCCAGATCGTAGAGGGGGATCGGCAAGGCCGTAGATTTTCTTCACAGTATGGCCGCCGTCAGCGCTCGTTGGCTTCGGAGACGGAGCAGGCCCAGCGCAAGTTGGACAAATTGATCAAGGAACGGGACGCACTTCGATATTGATCTCGCGGATATGCCTGTGAGGTCGGTCAAAGCATGGCGAGATTGTCGTCGCGTCTTTTGCTGAGATGCATTACAGGCAACTTACCGAGGCAAGCAATTGGCATCGGTGGCGTGAGCCATCGCCATTCAACTTGAAACGATCACGTCTTCGTTCATTTGTCAGACGTGTTGGGAATAGGGTCGATACCCGCCCGACACACATCAGGATCACCTTAGATGTTTTCAGTTCCCACGAATGCTTTCAGGTCCATGGGCGTTCCCTGGCTGGTCGCCATCATCTGGTTGACTGCCTTCACCTGCCTGCGCATCGGCCTGCTGATCACGCTGGATGCGGGGCAGGTCGGCATCGATCTCTGGCCCTATGTGCTTGCCAAGGGACTTCTGTTCGATTTGGCAACGCTGGCCTTCCTGGTTGCACCGGTTTGCCTTTACGAGGCGGTGCTGCCCAATCGTTGGCGAACCAGCTTTTGGCATAAAACGCTTCGGCTCAAGTGGCTGTGGTTTTCTGTCTTCGTCATGCTGTTTGGCATCGGAGCGGAGGTCACCTTCTGGCTGGAATTTTCAACACGGTTCAACTTCATCGCGGTCGACTACCTGCTCTACACGCAGGAGGTGATCGGCAACATCCGGCAGTCCTATCCTGTTCCAACCGTCTTGGCGGCCATCGCAGTGGTGGCTGGTCTCATTGTCTGGTTCTTGCGGGGCGCCGTTCGAAACATGGACAACGTCAAGATCACGCGCATCCAGCGCGCCAAGCTGGTGGCAGCGGGTGTGGTTCTGCCCGTGATCGCGGGGTTCACGGTCAGCGTGGACCAGATGGAAGGGGCAGGCAACGCCTATGCGGACGAGATCTCCGGGAACGGTCTGTTCACGCTGGCGGCGGCCATGCGGCGGAACGAGCTGGATTTCGATCGCTTTTATCGAACAATGCCGCAAAGCGAGGCGGACCGCATTCTTCAAACCATGGGGATGCAGCGCAGACCGCTGTCCGATCTTTCCGCTCAGGCATTGAAGGGCGCCGCAAACCACGCATGGCCCTTCACCCGGCGTCCACGGAACGTGGTGCTGATCTCGGTGGAAAGCCTCTCGGCTTCATTTCTTGGCGCATACGGCGACTCGCGAGGGTTGACGCCCCGGCTCGATGCGATCGCCAAGCAAGGACTGCTGTTCTCGCACGCCTATGCCACGGGAACGCGCACGGTCAGGGGGTTGGAAGCGTTGTCGTTGGGAACGCCCCCCGTCCCCGGGCAAGCCATTGTCCGCCGACCTCAGAACGAGCACCTCGCCACGCTGGGAGAAGTGCTTGGCTCTCAAGGCTTAAAGCCCTACTTTTTCTACGGCGGGTACGGCTACTTCGACAACATGAATGCCTATTTCGGGGGCAACGGCTACAAGGTGATCGACAGGACGGACATGGACAAGCGCACCATCGTCTTCGAAAACGTCTGGGGGGTGGCGGACGAGGTGCTGTTCAGCCAGACCTTGAGCACGCTGGATGAGGGAAGGGCGCAAAGCAATCCTTTTTTTGCGCACATCATGACAACGTCCAACCACCGCCCTTACACCTATCCCGCCGGCCGCATCGACATCCCGTCACCCGGTGGGCGAGTCGGCGCCGTCAAGTACACCGATTTCGCGATCGGCGACTTCATCGACAGGGCGCGTACGCAACCCTGGTTCAAGGACACCCTGTTCATCATCGTCGCCGACCATGGTGCGTCAGTGGCGGGAAAGACCAAGTTGCCACTGGATGGCTACAGAATCCCTTTGATTTTCTTCGCGCCTGATCTGCTGAAGCCAGGTGTATACGAACCGCTGGTCAGCCAGTTGGACCTGGCCCCCACGATCGTCGAGCTATTGGAGAAAAAGGGGGCCGACTACTTCTTTGGACGCTGTCTCTTCGAAGAAGAGGAGCCGTTGAGAAGGGTCTTCGTCAGCAACTATCAGTCGCTTGGCTACCTGCGAAGCAACACGCTCACGGTGTTGCTGCCTCGGCAACGGGTGGAGAGCTACAGGGTCGATCCTCGGACGCTGGAGACGACGCCCAAAGCAGTGGATCCGGTACTGTTGAATGAGGCGATCGCCTACTACCAGACGGCATCGAGGTCCTTCAAACTGGGGGCATTGAAGCTGCCCAATTGCCCCCATCAGCAATGATCTGGCAGCGGATGCATCAGGACCTGCGCTCGCCCCGAAGCAGCCGAGTCATCGGCCAGCCTCGGGGGTTTGCATCACTTCAGCACAAAGCGAACAGAGACGGGCTTCTTGCCAGGCAGCGTCACGACAGCCACCGCCTTGGCGCCCGCGCTCACATCGAAGGTGCCTTTGGCTTCCAGCTTGTCACCTGCTGGCGCGAGTTGCACTTCGTTTTTGTCGGCGCCCTTGATGAGGGTCAGTTTGCCGCTGGCACCTTGCATCTTGACCGCCTTGCCGTGATCGCGCACGTACAGGCTGATCAGGTCGGCCTTGGCCACCAGTTCGAAGTCCATTTCGTTGGCTTCCACCACCACGCCGCCGTGCAGCGGGTCATGTTCGTGCCCGTGTTCGTGTCCGTCCGCCGCAAAGGCGCTGGCGCTGATGGCCAGGATCGAGCAGGCAATCAGGCTGTTCACTTTTCTCATCTTCAGTCCTTGAAGGTTATGGAGGTGAAAGCCTATGCAGATGCAGGCGACAGAAGGCCAACTCAAAGATGACAAATTCGTCATCTTCCTTGTGTAACAGCCATTTAACAATCAAACGCATGAAAATTCTGGTGATCGAAGACAGCGTCAAGATGGCCGAGTACCTTCGCAAGGGTCTCTGCGAGGAAGGCTATGTGGTCGACGTGGCCAACAGCGGCATTGACGGCTTGCACATGGCGATCGAGATCGACTATGACCTTCTCGTCCTGGATGGCATGCTCCCCGGCATCGACGGCCTGGCAGTGCTCGCTGCTCTGCGGCAAAGCAAACAGACGCCGGTGCTCATGTTGACGGCCCGCGGACAGGTCGAAGACCGTGTCAAAGGCCTTCAAGGCGGAGCGGACGATTACCTCGTCAAACCGTTCGCGTTTTCGGAATTGGTTGCGCGCATCCAGGTTCTGCTCAGACGGTCGGGCGGGCAGCGAAATGCTGGCGAGCCGACGGTTTTGAAGGTGGCCGATCTGGATGCGGATCTGCTTCGTCGAAAAGCCACGCGATCTGGGCAGCGGCTCGACCTCACGGCTAAGGAGTTCAACCTGCTGAGCCTGCTGCTGCGACGCCAGGGCGAAGTGCTGTCGCGTACCGAATTGGCCGAGCAGGTCTGGGACATGCACTTCGACAGCGAGACCAATGTCGTGGAGGTGGCCATTCGTCGCCTGCGCTCCAAGCTGGATCAGCCTTTTGAGAGACCGTTGTTGCACACGGTGCGCGGGATGGGCTACGTGCTGGAGGTTCGCGAGCCGTGAGCGACATTGTCACGACGGCCAGCCTTCGGGGGCGGCTGTCACGCTGGTTGGCGCTCCAGACCATGCTGGGCCTTGGCCTGGTTTGCGTGGTGGTGTACGTGCTGTTCGCGCTGACGGTGTCCGAGCGGCAGGATGAAGCGCTGTCACAGAAGCAGAACACCGTCGAACACCTGCTTGCAGGCAGCGACGGTGAGCGGGACCTGGCTGATGTGCGTCAAGTGCTTGGCAGCTTTCTGGCAGGGCATGACGAACTTTCTTTGCGCTTGATGGGGCGTGATGGCCAAGTGCTTTTTGAGACATCTTCATGGCGGGCCGGTCCAAATGAGATCAAGAGCAGGGCGTTCGACATCAAAGTGCGGTCTGAAGATGGCGGAATGGCTCGGGCCATCTTGGTACTGGACAAACGCATGGATGACGCCTTGCTCGCCCGCCTGGCGTGGACGCTGGCGGTCGCGGCGCTGGTGGGTGCCCTGGCGGTTTCCGTCGGAGGGTTCATGCTGGTTCGCCTGGGTCTGGCGCCACTGCACAAGCTTGTCGAGCAGACCGGACTCGTCACGGCCACGGACCTGGAACGACGCCTGGACGGCGCGGGTCAGGCCTACGAACTGCAACCCTTGATTCAGCAGTTCAATGCCTTGCTGGACCGCCTTGGCGTTGCCTACAAGCAGATGGAGGCCTTCAATGCCGATGTGGCACACGAACTGAACACGCCGCTGGCGACGTTGATCAGCAGCTGTGAGTTGGCGTTGCGCAAACCTCGAAGTGCCGATGATCTCAGAGAGGCATTGGCATCCAATCTAGAAGAGCTACGCAGTCTTGCCAGTATCGTCGGCGACATGCTGTTTCTGTCCAATGCCGAACGTGGTGGGCCTGCGCGGCGCGAATGGACGCCTTGCCTTAGTGTCTTGGCGGAAGAGGTGATCGAGTTTCATGAGGCGGCGCTCCTTGACGCGGGGCTGACTGCCAAGATCTCGGGCGATGCTTTCGCCACGGTGGATGGCCCGTTGTTGCGGCGGGCGCTGTCGAATCTCTTGGGCAATGCCACGCGCTACGCTTCACCGGAGTCATCGGTGTTGATCCAGATCGATCGCGAGAAAATCGGCTGGGTGAGGATTGCCGTCTACAACAAGGGGGCGACCATCGGTGTGGAGCATCTGCCCAGGTTGTTCGACCGCTTCTACCGAGCCGATCCCGCGCGCAGCCCTGCGGATCGCAACCATGGGCTTGGCTTGTCCATCGTGGCGGCCATCGCGCGAATGCATGGCGGCCATGCATTCGCGGAGTCAGCCGCAGGCGTGACCCGCATCGGGATGATGTTGCCCGACGCCGCTGGACCTGGCCCAACCTTGTGATGGGCCGCTGCCCCGTTCCGTCAATTGCTTTCGTGCAGGTTGGGGGTGATGTAGACCTTCAGCGATTTGTTAGTGAAGCCCTTCGGTGCCACGGCCATCAGGTCCACGGCCTGATGGTTGAGCACCTCGAACTTCCAGCTGAAGCTCTTGTCGCCGCTGCGGAAAGTGACGGTTTCGCCGCAGACCACGTTGACGAACTTGGCGGATTCGACATCGACGACCTTGACTGCTTGGGATGGGCTGGACATGGCGCCATACATGGACTTGCCGTCGCGGGTAGTCGATCGATCCGTCGTGGCGCTCGCCAAGGCCGCAGACAATGCGAGGCTGAGAACGAAGGCGGTTTTGGTCAGGCAATGATTCATGATCAGCTCCAGTTGGTTCCGGGACAACCGGCACATCGATTGATGGGCTTGAGCGGCATGTCCTGGAGGTGACTCTAGAAGTTCGTGCCCGACACGCTCCGTACAGATTGGTTACAGTTTTGTCATCTCCTTTTGCCGCGCCGAGCAACTTGCTGGGCCTATGGCGAGAGTGCCGAAGGCGTCTTTGTTTGTCCAGAATCGGCGTACTTCGTCCAGCTGCGGCCCATGGCCGCAGAATCTGACTCCAGCGTTGGAAAGTGACCATACTTTGCCGAGAGCTCATCATTGGCCACCGCGATCGGCGCCCCTCGACTCAATTCCAGGCCTGTTCGATCGGAACCCGATGCACAGTGAACCAACAAGGGCGTGGGCGATGTCTTCATCAGGAGACTGCTCAAGTGTCAGTTCTCCCTGTAGGCGGACAGGGGCACATCCAGAAGCCTGACTCCGGTGGTTTCCGTGATGGCCACGTCGCTGTCGTACCAAGGTTGACCATGATTCGTGCCACGCAGGTTCAGAACAGTCTTGACGCCATGCTGGTCGATGGTCTGACATAGCGCAGGGCCAGCCTGGCCCACAGGAGAAGGTGGCCGAGGCAGCCAAGTATCTCGATGATCAGCGGGGCAGGGTGTTGCCCATGTACGAAAATCTCCGTTCGCTCTCCAAGGCGTTGCTTGATGTTGGCCAGTGCATGGCGCATTCTTCGCATCTGATGAGGGCTTGCGCCACTTCGAGTTGATCCTGTTGCAGCACAGCCGTCTGGATGCGGTCCTGAGCGATGTGGCTGCACAAAGACGGCGGGCCGAAGGATGGACCTATCTCGCGGATGCGGGGCGCATTGCATGGCTACAGGAGCCTGATGCGGTCACGCACATGAAGGACAGACATGGCCACGCCACGCTCAAGAAGCTGGCCATCGCTTCAAATCTGTTCGACGTTTTTGATGAACCGTTGCTCGACGTTGGATACCGCACTTTGTACAGAGCCAGGAGCTAACTGATGTCATCACTGCTATCGGATGTGGCTCTGCTTTCTCTGTGGACGATCAGTCTGTCCGCGGGCCGTACATGATGATGGCCATTCCACACAGGCTGACGGTTACCCCGATCCAGTCTGTCGCTGTTGGCTGGACTTTGTCGACCAGCATTAACCACACGATGGCCACAAGGATGTAGACCCCGCCATAGGCGGCGTAGACGCGGCCAGCCGCGCTGGGGTGCAGCGACAGTAGCCATGCAAAAAGGGCCAAACTTGCCGCCGCTGGCAACAAAAGCCACGCCGAGCGGCCCTGGTGAAGCCAAAGGTAAGGTAGGTAGCACCCAAGGATCTCGGCGATGGCCGTGACGACAAACAGCAGGAAGGTTTTGAGCAAATCCATGTCGGCATTTTCATACAAACCTCTTGCATCTCAAGTAGCTTGAGGTCGTACCGTTGTGATGTGGGCGACGTGCTCACTTACGGAAAGACTGAAATGAGACCTTGGAAAGCCGCTGTCGGTGTCGGAGCAGAATGTGCTGCCTGCTGTGCCGTCCCCCTGCTTGGTGGTACTGCTGCCCTGGCGGCAGGATCTACCGCCCTTGCTGCAATCGGAGCATCCATGGTTGCATGTGCTGATGAGCTTGTCCTGATTGGTGGGGTATTGCTGGTGTTGGCCTTAGGCAGTGTGCTGATGGCCTGGCGCCGTCGGCGCACATCGGTCAGTCCTAAGGTCTCCATGTGTTCGGGGGGCTGCAATCTCAGATGATCGGCATGGCCCGTTGACCTAAGCTCGGCAGTCTGGGCAACGGGCTTGGTGGTTGAACTAGAAGTGCACGGGTGATTCGAGCCGCTTGGGCTTGTGGCTCGCAGGTGCCGCCGCGTCCACTCAAACCCTGTGGGTGTGCAGCAGGAGTCTGCGCGTGATCTAAGATAGAAAGATGGCTGCACCAAATTTATCAATCTGCGTTGTTGCCAAACGGACGGGTTGCTCTGTCCCGACCATCCGCTACTACGAGGATATTGGCCTCTTGCCAAACGCAGATCGGACGGATGGATGTCGACGAAATTTCTCGGAGGCGACCATCGCACGTCTGACTTTCATCCGTCGATGTCGAGACTTCGGCTTCTCCATTGATCAGGTGCGAGAACTTGTCTGTCTTGTCGATGAGCCAACTCGACCTTGCGTTGAAGTCCGAGACCTCGCTGCCAAGCATTTGGCTGAGGTGCAGCGTAGGCTGTTGGAACTCCAGGCACTAGAGAGCAGCCTGGGAGCCTTTGTGCGCGCATGCGACAGGGATTGCGCGGGGGGCCCTACGCTCGATTGTTCCATTCTGGAGGATCTGTCTCGTCCGGCCGCGGCCGCGCCGAGCCGAAGCTCAGGCTGCTGTGGTACTTGAAGCAAGGTTCTTGCAGGCCTGATGTTCAGATTCTTGCGTGAAAGTCCCTGATCGCCGTCCCCATCAACGTGCCGATGACCACAGGCACGCATGGCACGGCCAGGGGATGCAAGGTGAAGGGCAGCACAAACGCCAGGACGGTTGCGCAACTGGTGAGGATGGCCAAGCAGGCATACAAGGCGAACATCTCCGGGCTGTGGTGCAGGAACTCTTTGGCTTTGACCACTCGTACAAGGCAGCCATCCACCAAGGCAGCAACCGGGAAGGCCGACAGCCAGGGGAGCCACTCCAGCAGCATGGCCAGGCGGAAGCTGGCGAGCAGCAGCAGTGCGTCAATCGAGCGGAAGTAGGGGTTGTTGAACAGCCGTTGGTTGACCGAGGCCATTTCTTGCCCGACAGCCGCGTTGACGCCACCCGCGGGGGCCGCGTCTTTGGATGAGGGGACGGGTGATGCCTGACGTGCCGACTCCTGCATGTTCATCGCACGCGACAGCATGCGGGTGCCTGCGTCCTTGCCCCAGAACACCGCCGCATTGGTGTATTCCGTTCGCAGTTGCTCTATGAACCGTTCTGGGGGATGGGCGGACGGCACATAGAGCACCAGAACCAGCAATGCCAGCAATGACACCACGGCCATCGCCCTGATCATGCCGCCCTCCTGATGGGTTGATCGTCCCCTTGCGCATCCGGATCCAGGATGGGAAAGCGGCCTTTGATGATGCGCCCGCCAGACACCGAGGCAAAGTACTGAAGGTTGGGCAGTTTGCCCAGGACATCGGCAGGCACCATCTCCTCGAAGCTCTCGGAGAGCTGGCTTGAATAGCTGGTCGAGAAGTCACCCAGATGGGTGTCCGCACCATGCCCCAGCCCAACGCGCATCGAATGGATGGCCGTCTTGCCAAAGGTCTCCACGATGAAATCCTGTGTGGGTCGGTCTTTCGAGCGCAGCGCAATCAGGTTGTTCAGATTACCCAGCGCCATGCGTGCTGCTGCTTCGCTGCCCAGGCGTTTGGCCAGGTCGGCCAGCGTCTGCATCGCGCAGGTGGTGTAGATACCGCCTTCCGCACCCTTGTTGAGGATCTCGATCAAGGGCTGGTTGATGACGTTGGCCACCTCATCCACAAACAGCGCAATGCGCCGGTAACCGCCCAGGTTGTAGCGCATGCCCGCCCGAGCGGCCAGGTCGGCCAGTGCCAGTGCACCGATGGCTGATGCCACCGAGGGGTCGGGCAGCGAATCCAGACACATGTACAGCACATGTCCGCCGCGCTCGATTTTCTCGAAGTTCATGATCGGGCGCGTGTCGTTGGCGTCGAACGGGTCGGGCGACAGCGTGCGGCCCAAGTCGCCCGAGGTCAGCATTGACAGCACGGGCAACAGGTTGGCGGTGATCTTCTGGTAGTGCTCGCGGTTGTGCCTGAAGGTGCGCACCTGGGCATCGATCACCTTGCTGCGTTGTGACTGGGCAATGTGGTGTTCGTAGTACGCGACAAAGGTCATCAACTCGGCGCTGGCAGCTTCTGAGGGGCGCTTCATGTGGCCTCGGTGTGCCTCCTGCATCAGCTTCTTCATTTCTGGCAACTCACGCCAGGCTGGCCCCAAGGTTTCCTCATAAAAGCGGCGCAGAGAGCCCTCCAGCACGGGTTCGATGCCACCCTCGATGTAGCGGGTCAGCTTGGCCAGGTTGGGGCGCTCTTCCAGTTCAACCAGACCTTGCACGACCACGTTGACCGCATCCCAGCCGAAGGCGGAGAACGCGCCAGCCGTGTCCGGCGGCATGATCGATTGGATGCGGGATGCAATCTCGGTGGGCTTTTGCCAGTTGAAGGTGAAGTCCAGCCGCACACCGGCTTCCGGGAAGGCAGGATGAAACTCCATGAAGGTGTCGGGCTCACGCCAGTCTTGGCAGGCGCGCTCAACCACGCGCTTGAGGCGACGGCTGTTCTTGGGGTCGATGACGATCACCACGTCGCCGCGCCTGACGGCTTGGGTGATCAGGTTGGCCAGGGCCACACCTTTGCCGGATTGGGTGGTGCCGACCAGCAGCGTGCCGCCTTCGAAGTTCTGCAAGGGGCGATGCAGCGGCACCTCATGGGGCTCGACGCCGTGTATGTAAGGCAAGCCAATCTCGGCATCGGGTTGGGGTGCGCTGTCATAGCCCAGCAGACTCAGGAGGCGCGGAGATACCGTGAAGTCGCGGTAGTCGATCTTGGCCAGTTCATACAGACGCTGAGAGTGCACGGGCCGCCACTCGAAGCCGAACCCAAGGAACACGGCCGTTGAATCCTGACACCACCGCGCCTGGGTTTGCGTGCTTATCACCTGGATGGCATGACCAGCCAGAGATGCCCTCAGCACGAGAATGCGCAGCGCCTGCGAGACCCTGAGAGCGCTCATGCCAAGGCAAGCGATGGACAGGGGAAAAGCAAGAACACTTGGCAATTGGCCGATGGCGCCGACGGCTGTGAAGAACGTCAGCGCGATGCCCCAGGCAAGGCCTGCGTAGGCCTCGTAGGCGTGGCGCCATGGCATCTCGTAGCGGCGGATGGGCATGTCACTCGCCCTGAGCCTCTGGCGAGGCAAATGCTTCCATGTCCACGCCGCTGATGAAGCGCGGATCAATGGTCAAACCCACGGTCGGTGTGCCATTGAAATCTCTTGAAGTGGTGGGTGGACCTTTGCCCTGGGCGCGAACCAGCATGTGCACATCCGACAGGGCGCGCAGGGCCATAGACGGTTGAATGCCGCGGCGCTCGAATTCGTGCAGAGGCACAAACACCCCAAAAGCGACAGTGCAACACTGAGCGGGTCCAGCGCCTGTGTTCAAGGTGTTGACCACCACGGTCAATGCGTCGCGCACCACGGGGTTGAGGCGCAGCGGCGCTTGAAGATCAATCGTCGCTTGCTGAGTTGGGTGGGCATCGCTTGTCGATACCAAGGCAGTCGGCGGGGCGGTCGACAAAAGTGCCGCTTCGGCTTGAGCCTCTCGGACATTCGAAGCTGCTTGTGGAGTTTGCTCGGCGTTACCAGGGATGAGCGAGAGTTGTGTGCCTGGCGGGCCATCAGGGCGAGATCTTGGTGCAACCGGTTCGCCCGCTTGGGCCGACGGACTGTTGTTGCTTGGCGCACTCGTGAGGTTTTCCGCCAGAGGCGGCGGCAACGGGTCATGTCCTGCAAACAGGATCGCCTGCGACGACAGCTTGACTGCGTCGATTTTGGCCTTGCCGCCTGGTGGTTGGATGAGCCAGATTGGGGCTCCTGTGGGCGTGGGTTCGAAGACGCCGGCTAGCAGGAGCACTTCCATGATGGTCTCCGGCGCTTTGGGAATGCCTGGCAACTGGGCGGCGTCCAGTTGCTTTTGGAGGTCTTCGGCAGCGCTAGGCCAGGCCAGGAACAGGCCATCGGGGCCGAGCCAGACGCGAGACTTCTCGCGATTGGCTTGCCACCCCGAGTTGGAGACCGCGAGATGCCTTAGCGCGTCAACCAGGTAGCGTTCCAGGTGCGAACCGTATTGAGGCGTACCGTAGCGGTCGGCATTGGCCAGCAGGTTGCGGTCAATCACCAGCGCCAAGGAGCGCCGGACCAACTCGTCCAGCAAGTTGTGATCGCGATGCTGCGAGATGCCGCTGACGCTGCCCATGAGGTGAGGCACGATGACTGTGTTGTCTTCAGCCAGGTAATGCATGACCGTTGGGGGTACGACATGGGCCAGCGTGAACACGCCCAGGCTGCGTGTCTCGATGGCGTGTGGGCGCCAGCGCAAGAAGTAGCGGTCCGCTTGTCGCTCCATCAGCCAATCACTCAGGGACAGAAGGTAGGCTGGCCACACATCGCCTGGGGCGTTGGTCACGATGATGTGACTGAGCACCCGGTGGGCCTCGCAGCAAAGCCCCGCGACGAAGGTTGCCAGGCGCCAGCGCGGCTCCAAGTGGCGGCGTGCCGATATGTTGGAGCGACCGGAGAATATGTGCGCGTCTGTGCCCTGCAGGCTGAAGAAGCTGACTTCCATGCCCAGGCGCAACAGGCCGCCAGGGGTGCAGAAGTAGTTGTCTGATGTGGCTGGCAGCAGGTGTACTAGGTTGGCGTATCGTCTGATAAGTGACAGGATGGTTTGTTCGAACTCGGTACGGTCAGACCCATGGCAGAGCTTGATGCGGGCGATCAGGTCATCGTTTTGCGACAGCAGAGCATCAATGGGCAGGGCCTCGAAGCCGGGATCTGACGATGCAAAAGTGCTGTGTGGCAGAGACGGGGCAAGCATGGTGGTCCATTGCAGATGACCCATTCATTTGGTCACCATGCGTTGCCGTGCGCACCTCAAAATGTCATCTGTTCATCTGGGCTTTCGCCATCGAGACTTGACTAAAGAGGAGCAATTTCGGATCAGTGCGATGGGCGTCGATCCGTCTGATGCCTTGGCCTTGACTCTGAATGCAACGACGGAGATCCAGGCACTTTGGTCAGGTAGCCAAGGAGCTTGCAATGTAGGATGTTGGCATCCAAACTCGGCGATCGCCAAACACTGCAATCATGACTACGTATCAAGAACTACTGGCCCAGAAAGCCGCCCTGGACAAGCAGGCTTTGGAGCTGGACAGGCAATTGCAGTATGCCCGCAAAGCTGAGCGAGCTGGTGTGATTGACCATATCAAGCAACTGTTGGCTGCCAATGGTTTGACTGTCGCCGATCTGGGTTTGAAGGTCGGTGTGGCGAACCGCTCCAGTGCTGCAGCAGGAAGCAAGGTCGCTCCAAAGTATCGCAACACTGACACGGGCGAGACCTGGAGCGGACGTGGACTTCAGCCCAAGTGGATCAAGGCTGCATTGGCCGCTGGCAAGACGCTGGATCAACTGAAAATAGGTTGATTACAAGGTCATCGGTTCAGGAGGCAGTCGCTGGTACGGTTGCCATCCCGTGCTTGGGAAATGAGGCCTGGAGCCGAGGGTCGCAACTGTAGCGCTACATCAGTTTGCAGAACGGACAGTTGTCGCCCGCGTGGACCATGGTGCCGATGGCCATCAGCACATCGCTGCCGCAGGTCGGGCAAGCGATGACATCGAACACCGGGGTGCTGGCCAGCCAGATGCCGTCAGTGTGCGATGCTAGATCAAACGCCCGGTCAAAGCTGATGCGGTGCGGACATTGGCAGACCGCTTGGTACCCGCGATATGCGCCGACCAGCGTCTCTGCGGCGCCGAATCCAGTGTTGCGCAGGCGGCGGTAGATCGACATGAAGATGGACGATTCAGCTCTCGCGATGAGATTGGCGCCGTGGTACCACTCCAAGGAGTTGGGCGGACGACCTCTTGGGATGGCTTGTGGGTCATTGAAGAACAGCCTCTGCACGTCCCGAGGGTTGAGCCCGGTCAGGTGATGTATGGTGCGCACCCGGGCGCCCAGTTGAGCGCAGTCCCGCGCCAGGCGCATGGCGCTGAGTTGACGATCGGCACGTGTTGACATCGTGGCGCCCTCCGATCACGACGTGCTTGCGGGCACCATGGACGCGAGTTGCTGCGGCCTTGGGGCGTGAACGGCGGCCAGTGAAGCCTGAAGTGGCGCAGGCGCCTTGAGCAAGGCGAGTAGATCCTGTCGGGGAGGGAAGAGGGTGCTTTGGCCGATGTGAGCAATGAATGACCATACATCTTCCTGGCTCATGGCACCAAGGTATTCGGCCTGTGCCGTATCCAGCCCGAACTTGCAGCATGTCGATACCCGATCTTGTGCGATGCCCAGCCTGATGGCCTGAAGCAAATACAAATTGGTCAACTGCACATCGGTGAACTGGATGCTGCTCATGGTCTTCTCCTGTCGGTCTGCCCGGATGTGAAACGAGATGGGCCAGGTGTGGTGGCGAGGTGTGACGGCTTTGGTGTCGTGTGTTGGGAGTGACAAGGCAGTTCAGCATATTCATGAGTGTCAATTGGGATCAATGCCCGAGAGCGGGGGGATGCCGCGCTTGCCATCCACAAAGGCCCACACTCCCTGCCGCATTTGTTGCGCCAGCCTGCGACATGCTGGGTGCCTGGTGGGGAAGTAGAAAAACCACCAGAGCCAAGGCCCTGGTGGTGAGGTCACTGCTGCGAAAGCTGGCCCATTGGGATGAGCCTGCTTGCACATCGGATCAAACGGCCTGCGCCAGTTCCTTCCATTCCTTGACGGGCAGTTCGATCAACTTCCCGCCCAGGGCTTCGAACTCCGTCGCACGGTCGTAGTCCTCAACTTCCTGGGAGAAGTGCGTGACGGCATTCACCAGGCCATACCCGGACAGATCACCTTCGGCGATCAGGTGTCGCAGCACCCCGGCGCGTTCGGCGTCATTCAATGTGTAGCGCTGAGCCAGCACTTCCACCGTCTTGACGGGGTTGCCGACGAGGTGAATCTGCAAGGTCTTTTGCATCTTCTGCGCTGCCTGCATGAACGTTGCTTCAGACACGGCCGCCTGCACCACGTCGCGAACCTTCAGGAAGAAGGCCTTGTCGTCGGCCTGCAAGGTGTCGTCCTTGAAGACCATGATGCTTTCGTCAGATCCGAGTGCCCGCCCGACGTGGGTTTTGCGCAAGGAGCGGTCTGAAGCAATCAGGCCATTGCGGCACACCAGTCGATACAGCAAGGGCTGCACCGACAGCGTGCCTTGTCCCACCTCCGAATTGGAGATGACCACGCCAGCCTGGACGATGTCGCCAGGCGCCATTTCGACCTTCAATTGCGGTGTGATGCACTTGATGTACATCCTCGTGTCGGTGAGTTCCACCGACTCGAAGCGCACATCAGGCAACTGCTGCAGGATGGGCAGCACACTTTCGGCCAGATCGTAGTTGTCAAGGCGACGATAGCGGTCTGACAGCACGGCCCGGACGTTGCCATCCAGCGTGCGAATCATGCGGCGGTCATCGTCGCTTTGCAGCCAGGTGTTGACGTTGCGGTCCAGCAGCACCGGCTGCTCGGAGCGCATGCGCTCGAAGTACGCATAGGGAATCTTCAGTTTGTCCGCCAACTGGCGGCGCGCCAGCGGCAAAACGCCATAGGGCGTGGAGACCCCGCCTTCGCCAATGACGAGGCGGGTCTCGCCTGTGTCATCGGTGTCGTGCCGCAGCAGCGACGAGGGGACCACCAGGTCCTTCTTTGATTGCAACTGGCGCTCAAGTTCATGGGCCAGGCTCACCAGGGAACGTCCGCTTCTCATATCAAGCTCCTGTTCGGGAAAGAAATGGCGGAGACGGCATGACCCACATGCGGGGATGCACATCCCCGCCAGGGTTGATGACGGATGGGTGTTGACCCATCCACACAGGGCGCAAACTGACCACAGGCCAGGGCTGCGCCCAACTTACAAATCACTCATACAAAACGCCAGGGCTGTATTTGCCTTGCCATGTGGCTTGGCCTGGTCTGACAGCTACCAGTGGGGATACATGACTTACGTGGTTCGGGAGGCGTGCTCCGCCTTGGCCAGCCACACATCGGCCCAGTCGGTGCCCGGGGTCTTGGGCAAGAGCACCCGCACTTGCCGGGGGCCGCTCTGGTGCTCCTGCTTCTTCAGCCGCCGAGCCAGGGCAAAGGCAAACATCTGGCCGTCAAAGTCCGCTTGGGCATCGTTATCGGCATAGATGCAGATGCTCTGCACCGAGTCGGGCAGCCACAGCTTTTCCAGGTTCCCGGCGTTGAGTCCTGCCCACACGGGTTTGCCGGTGGCCAGGTGCACCGCCATGGCGGTCTCGATGCCCTCGGCAATGGCCAGTTCGTGCTCGGGTTCGAACAAGCGCACGGAAGCACCATTGATACCCGAGGAGAGAACCTTTTTGGCCTCGCTCACATTGGCCTTGCGGCCATCCTTCAGATACGTGCGGTGCAGCGTGACTGCGTGACCATCGGCACCCTGGATGCAAGCCAGCATGGCGGCGTATTCGGCCACTTTGCGCGACTTGCCCGAGGTCGGATCCTTCTCGTAATAGCCCAGCGCTGGATGCAGGCGCAGCACCTTGGGGTAGTGGGCCAAGGCGAGCCGCCGACCGGACAGGTAGCGGTCCACCTCATCACCGGGTGTCACGGGCGTGGCTTCCTCCCAGAGTCGCTTGGCCAGAGCCTTCATGCGCTCGGCAGACGGCTCCGGTGACGCCACATGCGGGGCAGGGCGCGAGGTGCCCACCACGCGCTCGACTTCCTTGAGCGCGGTGTTGAAATCCAGGCCTGTGACGGCCTGCAGCAGCTTGAAGCCACCTCCCGCGCCACAGGCGCGACAGTGGTAGTTGCCTTCACCGAATTTGTCGGTGTACTGAAACCGGTCGGTGCCGCCACAAAGCGGGCAAGGCAGGTTCCGTTTCTTGAGGATCTGTTCGCCAACGCCCAGGCTGCCCAGGATTTCGGTCCAGCGACCGTGGGCCCGGCGTTTGACGTCTTCAATGCGAGCTTCGTACTCGGGGTTGTTCATGATGAACTCCGTGTTGATGACATGTCCTCCAGGGGATAGAGCAGCGGTCAGCCGCGATGGCGAACCGATGGGGTGAACAACTGGCCCGCCTGCAGTGCTTCGATCACGCTGTGCTCGACGAACTCCCAGGGCAGTTGGTGCTGCGTGTGCAAGACCTGGCCTTTGTCGTCCAGGCGTTCGACCTTGAAACCTGCCTGGTTCCACAGCACGCGGTAGGTCAGCCAGTCGGCACCGGCGATGACAAAGATGCGGCCAGCCTGGCCCGTCAGGACTTCACTTTCCTTGACCAGGAACTCGATGTCCTGGGGCTCATCGACCATCAGCATCGGAATGCGGTGGCCATGGGCGTATGCTTGTTTGTGCATAGGGCTCTCCATGTGTGAGGTGAGGGCCAGGGCCGATCGGCACGATCTGGCCTTGGCGTTGTTTGGGGCTGTTGGGATCAGGTGAACAGGTCACCCTGCTCGGACATCTGCTTGAGCTGTTCATTGATCCATTGCGGATTCCTGGCCAAGCGGGCCTCAACCCACTGGAGGTTGCTGGCGATGGCATCGCGAACCCATTGGGGATAGCGCTCAAGCGATTCCGACAGCCAGGCTTTGAGCTTGTTGCGGATGTGGTCGCGGATGTCTTGCGCATCCACGAGGCCGCAGTACGCGATGGGCGACAGCGGGCTGCATCCCACGACACGCAGGCAGTTCACGAACGAGAAGGGCTGTTGGTCCTTGTCCCGCTCGGTGAACACCCAGCGCAGGGTGTCGAACTTCTCTTCCAGCGGCGTGGCCGGGTCAGATAACTGGTTGATCTCCTGCAGCAAGCGCCAGTGCAGGAAGACGATGTCCTCCTCGCTCCAGTCGATGCGTTCGGTCGGATCGTCCAGCGAAGGTGGGTCTGGCGATTTATCCGGAAAAACGGACTGCGTCGCCCCCATGAAGCCATTCAAGGCAGGTGGGGGGTGAACCAGGGATGTGCTCGTGTGCAGCATCGTGGCCTCCATGTGAAATTGGGAGGCACGGCGCACCACGGGTGGGGCAATGCCCCACAGGGTGATGAACAGTCGGCAAAGTGTTTTGACGCACTGCCGATGGCGATGAAAAGACTCCAGGGCTGGCTTGATCGGGTATTGAGCCCGTTCGGATCGGTTTGCCAGCTACCGATCGAAGAAGGCTTTCTGGGTGAGCGCGCGCATGCGGCGTCAGTGCGGTCGTGCACTCACCACGAAAGTCGCTTCGATGGAATCGGGACGGTGGTGACCGTCAAGGGTTTGATGTGAACTCCAGGGCTTGCCTTGTTTGAATGCAGGGCCAGCTGCTGCATGTCTGCAAGGTAGTGCCTTGCCATGAGGATGGTCAAGGTGGTTCCATGCCAAAACGGGGGCTGATGCCGAAAGGGCATTCAATTGCCGATGATTCCCGGTGGTGATGCACGAACGCGGTTCGCAAGATGGTGGCGAGCACGCCAGTCACGGGAGCGCGACATGTCTGATATTCACCAGATCGTCAAGATGGACCAAGGCGGGGTCAACGACCGGATCCTGGCCAAAGAAAGCAAGGCAGATTTCAGGCGCATCGAAGCGGCCAGTGTGAAGATGCCCACGTGCTTCACCAGCGCAGAGGGCAAGCGCTTCTTTGTTCGCCTGTTCAACACCTTGCAACTCAACATGCACTTCATCTCGGTGATCGCACGCACCCGTCTGGATCACGATGACATCGTCAAGGTGGAGGCCAGCGTTCGGGCGAAGCTTGACGCGGTCAACGAGAGCTTGAACAGTGCCATCGATGGCGCAGAAGCCTTGTTCAAGGCCCATGGCATCACCAGTGTGGCGACGTATGACACCGTGGCCCTGTCGGTGGACGTCAGTGTGCTGTCGTCGTTTGGGCGTCGCTTCCTGGAGGTCCTGGGTAAGCTGGACCAGTTGATGCCACTGCTCCAGACGCTGGAGATCCATGAAGTGATCACTGCGCAGGCGGTGGACATCCAGCGCGCCAGCCTCAAACGTCAGGTGCGCGACGTGGCCAACGGGGCTCGCAATCTGGCCACTGGCCTGAGGCGCCGCATGAATGCCATGGGTGAACGGGGTGAGGGCGGTCCCGAGTCTGTGCCAGCCCCAGCAGCAAATGTTCAAGCATCTGGTGTGCTTGCTCAGGAGCTGGAAGCGACCGGCGATGATGCAAGTGTTTCGTCAGCCACGGACACCATGGAGCCTGTGGTTGCTGCTGTTGTCGTCAAGTAGCTACTCAACGCGACCTGGTTGATGCTGGCAAGCGCCACGCGCAAGGGGCCGACTTCACGGACGATTTCGAGGAGCACAAGCCGTTCTTGCCTTGAGGCGTCCCATGTCGTCCGCTAAGGTGATATCGGGACGCATGTTGCGCCACCGTCGCAGTCGATACCTGCCTGCCTGTGCCTGTCCACGTTGCGCTGAGCCATCCCGTTGACGAGGCACTATGTACTTGGAGTTGCTCACAACCACACCGTGCGACCGGGACGCCGCCGATGTGATGCCGGAGTCGTGCGTCCCTATCGGCATGCGCAAACCCTGACCTAGCGCCGCCGCTACAGAGCAGGTCATGTCTTCCATCGGCATTCGCCGTGAAGAGGCCAGATCATGCCTAAACCCAACCGGGGTGCCGTTGTCGTGCCCGCGGCACCTGTCCATGCTGTTGCGGCGCCATCATTGCCGCAAGTTGGCTTTCTCCGACAGGCACAGGTTCTGCAATTTGTTCCCATCTCCAAGTCCACACTGTGGCGGCGCGTGCAGACGCGCACCTTTCCTGAACCCGTCAAGCTGTCGGTGCGCGTGACCGTCTGGCGGGTGGAGGACATCAGGCAATGGATCGCTGAACAGAGTAGCCGTGCCTGACGCCCCTTGCTGAAGCCAATGTTCACGCTTGCAGAGCCCACCCCCTTGCCATGCACCTTGCTTGGCATGCCTTGCCCCGACATTGAGCGCGCAGGGGACTTGGCACACGCCAATGCATGGGAAGTGTGCCTCATCCCATGCGGGGCGGTGCCACGGAACTTGCTTGCTTCTGGGTGTTTTCACGTGGCTTTTGTCCACGCCAAAGCAGATCTGCCTGATGCCGAAACCCCCCGCCTTCACCGGCGATTTCGACTGGTGAAAATTGCGATCAGGGTTGAGCATGAAGGCGCTTTGGCAGCGTGAGGACAAGTAAACAGAGCAGGGAGAGGGTCATGTCATGCGCACCAGAACTGGAACCAGACGGGGGCACCGTTGCCCATTCGATCAGGATGCTCAAGGAGGTCATCGATGGCGACACCTATGAGGCCGTGGCCGCGCGGTTTGGCGTGTCACGCACGGCGGTTGAGCGGCGCATCAAAGCCATTGCGGTGCAGTTGAGCCAAGTGGCCGACATCGATGGCTTGAATGAAGATGGCGCTGCATTCGTCAGACGCTTGCGCCTGCACCGCGATGCCATCCTGACGGCCTTGGAGGATTTCGATCCGAGAAAGACGGTCGGACATCGTTCAAGCCGCATCGTCTCCATGGATGAGATCATCCAGGCAGGCAAGCGCATCAAGGGGCGCAGCAATCGGGCCTGGCATGATCTGTCGCTGT
Source organism: Burkholderiales bacterium RIFCSPHIGHO2_01_FULL_63_240 (assembly GCA_001770725.1). Taxonomy (GTDB): domain Bacteria; phylum Pseudomonadota; class Gammaproteobacteria; order Burkholderiales; family Burkholderiaceae_C; genus Aquabacterium. Next base: position 261,495 of record MERU01000004.1, on the reverse strand, counting down.
TCTATCTCCTGTTTGCCACGGGCGCACGTCCCCTGGAAATCGCCCGCCTCGAAGTGAGGGACTACCTGAACTCCGATGGCAGCGTTCGGCGCCACTCCCAGATGCGTGCCGAGGTGGCCATTACCGGAAAGGCCCGCCCATTGCACTTCGCCAGCACGAGGTTGGACGAATCGCTTTCAAACTACCTGGAAGAGCGCCTGAGGTTCGGGCTGGGATCGGGACGGGACGGCGCTTATAGAGGGCTTGATCCAGATAGCCGCTTGTTCCTGTCCACAGCAGGCGAGGGGTTCAAGATCACACCCTATGGTGCGCCTGGTCAGCGACGGTTCTTGTGTCGACCGATCCTGGAGACCTATCGCAAGCTGTTTCGCTATGCCGAGATGAAAGGCGTGACGGCGCTGTCTGTGCGTCGCACCGTCGTGGCACGCCTCTATGAGCGTGGCGCTGATGAGGACGATGTCGGCCTGATCCTGGGCATCAGCGAACGCAGTGCGGTGCGCGAACTGCTGGCTCGCCACAAGCCGACCATCGAGCAACTGCTCGATGAGCTGGTGTGAACACCATGCCCACCCGTCAAAGCGCTGAAGGCGACAGTCAGCGCTTTTCCATCAAAGGGCGGGTGGTGGATGCAAGCGCGCCAGACATGCAGGATCTGCTGGCACACGTGTACGAGACCCCCGAACGTCCCCGATGTCTGTGTGTTCCTGGTGGTGTGGAGATGTACGTGGCGCGGCACCGTCAGTTCGTTGTCAAGCGCATGCCGGAAACCGGGTGTCGACATCACCCATCGTGCCCATCCTTCGAGCCAGAGTGGCAACAATCAGGTCTGGGCGAATTGGTGGGCGAGGCTGTTCTGGAGATGGTGCCTGGGCAGATTCAACTGCGTGTGGACTTTCCGTGGGTTCGCATGGTGGGGCGTAGCTTGGTAAGAGGTGAAACGCATGACGTGAACGAGGTGGAAGCACCCAGGCGGCGCATGAGCCTGCATGCCCTGATGCACTTCCTGTTCGAGCGGGCAGGCTTCAACCGATGGAGCCCGGCCATGGAGGGCAAGCGCAATCAAGGTGTCCTGCACAAATACCTGATGAATGCGGCCGAGGACGTGATGGTCAAGGGCGTTGGGCTGAGTGAGCGCTTGTATGTGCCCGAGCCCTTCAGCGAAGCCAGCAAATTCGAGGTAGCTCAGCGCCGTCGTAACAAGCTGGCGGTCTTGCATCCGCACGAAGGGCAAAGCCCTCTGGCTGTGGTCATCGGAGAATTCAAGGTCAGCGAGGTAACGGCCCTGGGGCGACGTGTTTGGATCAAGCACATGCCCGATGCACCCCTGCTGGTGGTCACCAAGACCTGGGAGCGCATTGAGCGGGTCTTCGCGCCATTGTTTGAAGCCCGTGACGCCGACAGCGGATACAAGGTACGTTTGGTGCTGGCGGTACTGATCCGCGCTCGCCGTGAGCACACCTATGAAATTGATGCGGCCAGTTTGATGTTGACCAGCGAGCACTGGATCCCGGTGGAGGGTGTGCATGAACTGCCTCTGGTGCATGAACTCGTGGCTCAGGGCAGGCGCTTTGTCAAACCGCTGCGTTACGACGCCAGGAGCGCCGCTGCGTTTCCCAATGCGTTGCTCTTGGACGCGGGACCATTGCCGCTGCCTTTGCATGTCATCAGCGCATTCATGCCCCCGAAGGATCGGGCGGAAAAAGAACGCGTCTTGCGGACGTCCGGTGTTTCATCCTGGCTCTGGTGGAGTGGCGAAGAGATGCCCGCGTTGCCAGAGACAGTGACTTCCAGGAGTCATTGAGCGAACCTCGGCCATATGGGCTCCGATGACCACCGTCTTGAGTCCTTCCAAGGTTGAGATTAACATTGGTCAGATGATCAACGGGTGTCGATCAACGGCGTTTGCCGTGGCTTGCTGAGACATGTTGTCGAGCTGTCTGCTGCTCAAGAGTCTCCCCCTGGCCAAGTCCACTCAAGATGCCGCAATGCGCGACATCTTTTGCCTGAGCACATTGCCCCCGCAGTGCCGCCAGTTGTTTTTTCAAGGCGGTCAGCTCTCGAATCCGTTGGGCCACGTGTTCGATGTGCTCATCCAGCACGTTGTTCACGGCCTCACAACTCTCGTTGGGGGCTGCCTGGAGCGCCAGCAGAGCCCGAATTTCATCCAGGGCCATGTCCAGTGATCGACAGTGGCGAATAAAGGCTAGACGTTCGACGTGGGGCCCTTCATAGATCCGGTAGTTGCTGATGGTGCGTGAAGGCTTTGGAAGCAGGCCCTCGCGCTCGTAGAAGCGAATCGTTTCCACAGGGGTGCCAGACTGGGCTGACAAGTCACCTATTTTCATGGCGGGTTCCTGTTGGCAAGCAGATACGGCCATATTACCGCTTGACTCTGTACCTACTTCAGGGTTTCAAATACGGTCATGACCACGCCCCGAACCACATCGCCCGAAAACACCAGCCCCTCAGCTTGCGAGAATCACAGTTGCGGATGCGCAGGGGCATCCACTGCGGCGGCGATCTCGCCCAAACCCCCGGACGCTGGGTGGACCATGTTCCACATCGCCTCTATGGACTGTTCCTCAGAGGAAGCGGAAATCCGCCGCGCTGTGGATGCCATCCCCGGCATCAGGGCACTGAGGTTTCAACTGAGCGCTCGGACGCTGGACATCCAGGCCACGGAGCAGGCGTTGCGCCAGGCACTGCAAGCCATTCGCAAAGCGGGGTTTGATCCCCAACCTCTGCTTGCAACGCAGACCAAAACACCAAGCGAACACAATGCCCATGATGAGCACAGTGGAAGTGAGGGTGGGTCTAGGCTAATCTGGGCTTTGGGCCTGGCCATCGCAGCGGAGTGCATCGGCTTTTTCGCGCCTGATACTGCTTTGTTCAAGGCGATCGGTCTTGCGGTCGCAGCCGGTGCCATCGCGCTGGCTGGCCTGGGCACCTACCGCAAAGGCTTGTGGGCTTTGCGCCAAGGCAAGCTCAACATCAATGCCTTGATGACGGTGGCGGTTACCGGTGCCTTCGTCATTGGTCAATGGCCTGAGGCGGCCATGGTGATGGCCCTCTACGCCATCGCTGAGTTGATCGAGGCTCGGTCGGTCGATCGGGCACGCAACGCCATCAAAGGCTTGCTGGATCTGGCCCCGCAGCAGGCCATGGTGCAACAGGCAGATGGACAGTGGACAGTGGTGCCTGTCGATCAGGTCGAACTGGGCAGCCTTGTTCGCATTCGCCCAGGCGAGCGTGTGCCATTGGATGGCACCGTGGTTCAGGGCAACAGCGCGATCAACCAGGCACCCGTCACTGGAGAAAGCATCCCGGTCGACAAGGAAGCTGGGGACCCGGTGTTTGCCGGAACCATCAACGAAACTGGCGAGATCGTCTTCAAGGTGACGGCGTCCGCATCGAACACGACCTTGGCACGCATCATCCATGCGGTCGAAGAAGCGCAAGGCACGCGCGCGCCCACTCAGCGATTTGTTGATCGCTTTGCAGCTTTGTACACCCCCGCCGTGTTTGTGATTGCCGTGGCGGTTGCGGTGTTGACACCCTGGCTGATGGGCTGGAGTTGGATGCAGTCGATCTACAAGGCGCTGGTGCTGCTGGTCATCGCATGCCCCTGCGCCTTGGTGATTTCAACGCCTGTGACCGTGGTCAGCGCACTGGCAGCCGCAGCGCGCCGAGGGATCTTGATCAAGGGAGGCACCTATCTGGAGGATGCGCGCAATCTGCGTGTGATCGCGCTGGACAAAACGGGCACCATCACAGAAGGAAAGCCGAAGTTGGTGGTGTGGGAGGCCCTTCAGGGTAATCGAGATGCCATCGCTCAGTTGGCATCTGGTTTGGCCTCTCGATCAGATCACCCAGTCTCGCAAGCCATAGCCCAAGGCTTGACGGCAGAGCCCCTGGCGTTTGAAAACTTTGAGGCTCTGCCTGGACGAGGTGTACGGGGGCGACGTGAAGCCACGACTTATGTGCTGGGCAACCACCGCTTGATCGAAGAGCGTGGGCAGTGCAGCCCCGAACTGGAGGCCAAACTTCTGGCCCAAGAGCATGCGGGACGCAGCGTGACACTGCTGGCCAGTGATCAAGGTGTATTGGCGTTGTTCGCAGTGGCCGACACCATCAAGGAGTCGTCTCGCCAAGCGGTCGCTGAACTCAAAGCACTTGGCGTGCGTCCGGTCATGCTCACGGGCGACAACGACGCAACCGCTCAAACAATTGCCAAGCAGGCAGGTGTTGATGACGCCCGAGGCAACCTTCTGCCCGAAGACAAGTTGCAAGCCATCGAGCGATTGCGGGCGGAGCATGGGCTGAGCGCCATGACTGGCGATGGCATCAACGACGCGCCTGCGTTGGCGAAGGCGGACATCGGCATTGCGATGGGCGGCGCGGGCACCGACACGGCCATGGAGGCCGCCGACGTGGTCATCATGAACGATGACCTGCGCCGCATCCCTGAGTTGATTCGCTTGTCTCGCCTGACACATGCTGTGCTGTGGCAAAACATTTCCCTGGCGCTGGGCATCAAGGCGGTGTTTCTTGTGCTGGCGGTGTTTGGACACGCCTCGATGTGGATGGCTGTGTTTGCCGACATGGGGGCCAGTTTGCTGGTCGTGGCCAATGGCTTGCGCCTGTTGCGGGCTCGCACGAGCCCATGAGAAAACACTTCGTAGTCACGGACATTGGTCGATATACTGCGGACCATGCGCCGGTTGATTGCCATTCTTTTGATGATCGTGCTGCCACTCCAATTGAGTTGGGCTGTGGCGGCCACGTACTGTCAAGATGAGCAAGATCCCGGTGCCCAGCATTTTGGTCACCACGTGCATTCACACCAAGACCGCGCGGATACAGGCAAGCACCCGACCAAAATCACCCAAAAGGCTGAGAACGATTGTGGCTGCTCTGGTCACCTGTGCAGCGCCCATCTGCTTCCCGTGGGTCTTGTGTTTGGTCAAGCTCAACGACTGAGCAGCAGTTCGTCCTTGGAAACCCACCTTCATCCAACATCCGATCCGCCTCGGATCGAGCGCCCCAACTGGATCGACTCCCTCTGATTCGACGGGGCCGTTCTGATGAATTGTCATTGAGATGACACGCCAGCAGGCGTAGATCTTTCAGCTTCCGGCTCGTCGAACCCACCCCGTTGTGTGTTTCATCAGGAGCCGATCATGAACAAATTCACTCTGACCTGTGTGCTCACAGGTATTTCATTGCTGACAACCGCGTGCTCTACGCTTGACTACGAGCCCTATGGGTACCGGGAAGGATGGCGCCGATCACAAATCATGGAAATTGGTCAAGCCAAAACCATGATGCAGCGAGTCGCCAAAGACTGCCGAACAGAGTTGGGTGCCGATGCACCCTATGCCCGCTACGCCGTTGCGTCCTACAGCTACGGAGGCAGTCCGAATCTGAGGGCTAAACGTGTCGTCGCCGTTCCGAATGCCATGAATCTGAACGTTGGGGATTGGGTGTATGTCAACATCACCGATTGCCAGCAGCCTTTGAAACGGGTCGATCAAAGAAAGATGCTGGACTGATCAGACTGGCCTGTTGAATAGGTTTTCAACAGGCCATTTCCACATTACTTGATCGCGAACCGGACGTTGATCGGTTTTTTGCCTGCCAGCGTCACCAGCGCCACCACCTTGGTGCCGCTCTTGATCGCAAAGTTGCCCATGGCTTGCAGGTGAGAGTCACCTGCCGGTGACAAGGTCACCGATGTCTTCTCAGCGCCATTGAGCAAGGTCAACTTGGCTGTGGCGCCTTTGGCGCTGGCCGGTTTGCCGTGATCCCTCACGTGCAAGGCAATTTGATCTGGCTTGGCCACCAACTCGAAGTCCATGTCCTTGGCCTCGGTGACGATGCCACCGTGGAGGGACTGATGCTCATGGCCATGCTCATGGCCGTGGTTGTGCTCGTCGCCAGCTTGTGCGCCAAAGGCCAAGGCCAGCAGGGAAGAAGCAATGATGTGGTGAATGCGCATGGGAATGTCCTTTCAGTTGAGGTGAATGAATCAGTAAACTTCGGCGCTCTTGTCACCGAGCAGGCGCTCGGCATCGCGTCGGCCAAACAGCCAGAACATGGCCGGGGTCAGGAAGGTGTCCAGCAAGGTTGAGCTGATCAAGCCTGAGAAGATCACCACCGCCACGGGGTGCAGGATCTCGGTGCCAGGCCGCTCGGCCTCGAACAACAGGGGTGCCAGCGCGAAGGCGGTCACCAGAGCGGTCATCAACACCGGGCTGAGCCGCTCCATCGAGCCGCGCAAGATCATCGCGTGGTCAAAACGTTCGCCTTCGAGTCGCATCAGGTTCAGGTAGTGGCTGACCTTGAGGATGCCGTTGCGCACCGAGATGCCCGCCAAGGTGATGAAGCCGATCAAGGCTGCCACCGACAGGGGCTGTCCTGCCAGCCACAAGCCCAGCACCGCACCCACCAGGGCCAGCGGGATGTTGGCCATGATCAGCGCAGCCAGGTTGGCTGATTTGTAGCGGGTGTAGAGCACCACGAACATCAGCACCAGCGACACCATGGAGAGCAGGCCGACCAGTCGGCTGGCTTCTTCCTGTGCCTGAAACTGCCCGCCCAGGGTCACGAAGTAGCCTTCAGGCAAAGGCGTGGTGGCCACCACCTTGCGGATGTCGGCCACCACGTCTGACAAGGCTCGCCCTTGCGCATTGGCAGACAAGACGATGCGGCGTTTGCCGTCGTCGCGGCTGATCTGGTTGGGGCCATCGCTGTCTTCGATCGTGGCGATCTTGGACAGGGGGATCCGCCCGGTCGGTGTCTCCAGCATGATCTGACCCAGCCCCTGCAAGGTGCGGGCGCGCTCTGGCAGGCGAACCACCAGGGCAAAGCGACGGCTGCCTTCCACCACCTGGGTGACCTTTTCCCCCTCCACCAAGCTTTGGAGCACCGCCAGGATCTGAGGCGTTGGCACGCCGTACTGCGCCGCTGCGTCGTAATCCACCCGCACCTTGATTTGAGGTGCGAGCACCTGCTTTTCAATCTCCAGGTCTGCCAGGCCGGGCACTTGCGCCAACTTGCCGCGTAAAGCGTCGGCCTGCCCCCTCAAGGTGTCAAGGTCTTCACCGAACAGCTTGATGGCGATTTGCGAGCGCACCCCTGAGAGCATGTGGTCGATGCGGTGCGAAATCGGCTGCCCGATGGCAATGGCCGCGGGCAGCATCGACAGGCGCGAACGGATGTCGGCTTTGACCTCGTCCATGCTGCGCGTGAGCTCGGACGCTGGCAGCAGGCCGACATCCAATTCACTGACGTGCACGCCTTCTGCGTGTTCATCCAGCTCCGCCCGGCCACTGCGACGACCCACGTGAGTGACTTCAGGCACCTTTCGCACCAGTACCTCGGCCTGGCTGGCCAGGGCAGATGATTCGGCCAAGGTCACGCCGGGGTTCAAGCGCAAGCCGATCAGCAGCGTTCCCTCGTTGAATGGCGGCAGAAAGGTGGTGGCAAAGAAGGGCACCGCCACGGCCGACAAGACTGCCGCCAGTCCACCGGCCAGCAATGCCGACCTGGGTGCGCTCAAAACGGCCTGCAAAGCCTTGCGGTAACGCGCTTTCAGCCAGGCCAGCACGCGGGTGTCATCGTGGTCCAGGCTCTTCATGCGTGGCAACAGGTAGGAGGCCAGAACCGGCGTCACAGTGACCGAGACCAGCAGCGAAGCCATGGTCGAGACGATGAACGCAATGCCCAGGGGCACGAACAAGCGCCCCTCGATGCCGGGCAGCGCAAACAAGGGCAGGAACACCAGGACGATGATGGCCGTTGCGTACAGGATGCCCGAGCGAACCTCCATCGAGGCCAGCTTGACCACCTCCAGCATGGGCATGCGCTCCGCCTCGGGCTTTTGGCGCTCAAGCTTGAGGCGGCGCAACACGTTCTCGACGTCCACCACTGCGTCGTCAACCAGGCCGCCGATGGCGATGGCCAGGCCGCCCAGCGTCATCGTGTTGATCGACAGACCGAAGTACCGGAACACCAGTGCCGTGACAAAGATGGACACCGGGATGGCGGTCAGCGCAATGATGGTAGGGCGCAGCGTGCCCAGAAAAACGAACAAAATGACCGCCACGAAAACGGACGCACCGATCAGCTTGCCTTGCAGCGTGGTCACCGAGGCTTCGATGAAACTGGCCTGGCGGAAAGTGACGCGAGGCGCCTCCATGCCGACAGGCAGGGAGGTCTTCATCTCGCCCAGCGCCGCCTCAATGGTGCGGGTCAAACCAATGGTGTCTGCGGTCGGCTGCTTCTGAATCCCGAGGATGACGGCTGGCTTGCCCTCAAAGCCTGCATCACCACGCTTGAGCGCAGGCGCAAAGCTCACATCGGCCACCTGGCGCAACCGGATGGCCTGTCCATTGCGGGCCGTCAGAGCCAGGTTCTTCAGGTCATCCAGGCGCGAGGTGCGGCCCAAATGACGGATCAGGTATTCGCGGCCATTGAGCTCCATGAACCCGCCCGAACTGTTTGAAGAGAACCCCCGCAGCGCACCCTCCAGTTGGTCGTGCGTGATGTCCAGCTCCGCCATGCGAACAGTGTTGGGTTGCACCTGGAACTGGCGCACCTCACCGCCAATTGGGATGACCTGGGCGACTCCTGGGATGGCCATCAACCGAGGCCTGAGCACCCAATCTGCATATTCGCGCACCGCCATGGGTGAAGTCTTTGCGAGATCGATGGGAATGGCGACCTGCATGATCTCGCCCATGATGGAGCTGATGGGCCCCATCCTGGGCGTGATGCCTTCGGGCAAGCCTTCTTCCATGGAGGTCAAGCGCTCTGACACCATCTGCCGAGCTCGGAAGATCTCGGTGCTCCAGTCAAAGGTGACGTAGATGAAGGACAGGCCTGCGCTGGAGGTCGAGCGCACGCTCTCCACCCCCGGCAGGCCATTCATCGTGGTCTCCAGCGGGAAGGTGATCAGTTGCTCCACCTCTTCGGCGGCCATGCCGCCCGCTTCCGTCATGATGGTGACGGTTGGTTTGTTGAGATCAGGAAACACATCCACCGGCGTGCGTGTGAGCGTGAAGGCCCCGTAGGCCATCAGCACCGCCGCAGCGATGAGAACGAGCAGCCGGTTGGCCAGGCTGCTTTCGAGTAGCCACTTGAACATGATGCGTGGCCCTTTCAGCGAATTTGGTTGAGCAAGCTGGCGCCATGCGTGACCACGCGCTCACCCGCCTTCAAGCCGGAGGTGACGGCCACCGAGGCGCCATCCAGCGGCTCGAAGGTGATCACGCGTGGCGTGAAGCGCTCGGGCGATTGCTTGACCCAGACGATGTTCTGATTCGATGGGTTTTTGAGCACCGATGCCGACGGGACGGCTTGGCCTTTGACCTTCAGGTCAGATTGCACATAGACCTTCAGGGGCTGCCCGACAGCCAGTTGAGACAGCGCCTGTCCTGTTGCCGAAAAGACCAATGGCAGTGCTTGATCACGCAGGCTTTTGGCTCCGCCAATGAACTTGAGCGGCACCCTTTGTCCACCAATGTTCACTGTTGCGCTGGATACGTTCTGGGCCTGAGCCGTGTCATAGGCCAGCGCCTCGATGCGCAGGCGCTGTGGGTCAACGACCTCGAAGACCAGTTCGCGGGCGTCCACCACCTGGCCAGCCACGGCCTGTGTCGAAGCAATCACGCCGGATACCGGTGCCACGAGCGTGTCGCGCCCCCCCAGACCACCCGAGATGGCCGAGAGGCGCTCGCTCAGGCTGGCCAGCTCACTTTGCGCCGCTTCAATCTCTTTGGCAGGCACCGTGTCAGAGAGTTCCTGAAGGCGTGCCAGTCGTTTGGCTGCCAATGCCCGGGCCGCTTTCAGTTCGGCCTGTTGCGCGACCTGGTTGCTGCGCTCGATGGCCCCCGCTGTGGGCACCACATAGGCCAGGACCTCGCCTTGTTTGACCTGCTGCCCCAGGCTGGGCAAGCCCTTGGGCCCGGCTTGCAAACGGCCCGCCAAAGAAGCTTGTACTTTGCCGCCCGCATTGGGGTCCATCGACACCTTGCCTGAGAGCTCGTATGCGCGGGGCAAGTCGCCGTCAGTGACAGCCAGGGTGCGCAGTTGCCACTGCCTTTGGGCAGGCTTGGGCAAGAACACACTGCCATCGGGTTGGCGCTTGGGGCCATTGCCCGTTGCAGCAGGCGGGGCATCGCCATGGTCATGCCCCTCGCCTGCGCGAGCAAGTGAGGGGCTGAGTGCGGCACCCAGAACCAGGCATGAGGCCAGACACGAAGCCAGCGCCATAGAAATCTTTGTCGTGCTCATTCGGCACCTCCCATGCGTGTGCGCTTGTTGCGCTGAATGAAGAACAGCCCACCGGCGACCACCACCAGCCCGGGCAGCGCCCACTTGAGCCACCGGCTCATGGGCCATGTGCCACCGCCAGAGGCATCGGCAGCATCGGTGTGGGCGGCTTCGTGCACATCCAGCTCGGCCGCCAGCAGATCGGACGCCTGACCAGCCACCACGGTGGCGCTCACAGGGTATTCACCCTCTTCAGGTTCAGCGGCCAGGGTGGCTTCGAACGTGCCTTCTTCGGTTTGTTTGACGGGCAATGCCTTGCCTGCGAATTCGATCTCCAGGCTGGCGCCTTTGACAGGGCTGTTGTCTGCCGCTTGATCCAGGTAGAGCGTCAGCTGGCGGCCGTCGAGCACGCCGACCAGCTCGAACTGGTCCGACGTTGCTTCGAAGCGGGCCAAAGTCGGCTCGGCTGCGGCGCTTGGCGCCTCGCCATGGTCATGGCCTTCACCGGCCATGACCAAAGCCGTCACGGTGCTCAGGCCAAGGGCTGCGGCCCAGGCACGGATGGTTTGAATGTGTGTCATGTGGGGGTTTACCTTTGCGATGGCGATGTGTTCATGGCTTGGGCAGTTCGCCCAAGGCTTGCCACCAGGCCGACCAGGCGGCGGACACGTCAATGCGTGCTCGGCTGAGTGCTTTTTGCGCCTGAACGGCCTCCTGTTCAATGCGCAGGCGGGTGGGCAGATCGGTTTCTCCCAAGCGGAATGACTTGTCGAAGAAGTTTTTGCTCTCCTGCGCAAGTTGCGCCTGGCGATGTGTTGCCTGCCATTGCGTATGGGCGCTTCGCAGTCGTGCCAGCGCCGAAGCGGCTTGCGCTTGCAGGCGTGCCCGCATTTGTAAGGTCATGGCTTGCGCTTCCTGGGCTGCGGCCAAGGCTTCGGCCTGCCTGGCATCGGCTCGTGCGCCTGTGCCAAACGGAACCCTCAGACCAACTGTGATGCTCTGCTGATACGGATCGCCTGTTTGCCCTCGGCTGCGTGTTGTCAACACGGTGAGCTCTGGACTGGCGCGCCTCGATGAGGCGGCCAAATCCGCTTGCGCACTGGCCATGGACTGTTGGGCCATGGCTTCCGCGAACAACGGGTGTTCATCGACTGATGGGGCATCCGATGCGAGGGCATCCGCTGAGGGCAGTGGTGTCGAAACGTCGCCCTCGGATGTCGCTTCGAGGTTGTCAGGAGACAAATCCAGCAGTCCGGTCAGGCCCCTGAGTGCATGCAGCGATGCCTCGTAGGCGCCTTGCGCTTCAGCAACGGCCGATTCGGCCTGTGCCACGGCTCCCTCTGCCTGATGCTGATCCGCGCGGGCCAGATCACCTGCTTTGACGCGGCGGGCCACGTCAAGGGCAATTTGCTGGGCATTGGCAACCCTGGTTTGGGCCAAGGCCAGCTCGGTTTGCGTGCGCTGCGTTTGCCACCAGCCTTCACGAACAAGGCCAGCGAGTTGCAAGCGTTGGGCCTTCATACTGCCTTGTAGCGCCAAGATTTGGGCATGGCTGAGTGCAGTCGCGCGTTGACTCTGGCCGGGCAGCCACAAGGGCAGTGCCACACCAACTTCTACTTCGCGGCTGCCTGCACCCGAGCCAGGGCGGTCGGTCTTGCCTTGCAGCAGCATGGCAGGCGAATCGGCCGTCCACGCGCTGCTGGCGGCCCTCAATGACTCCGCTGCACGCAGGCGTTCGGTGTAGGACTGCGCCTCTGGCTGACGCGACCAGGCTGCTTCCAACAAGGTTAAAAGCGTCAGTTTGGAGGGCGCAGCGGTGAGGTGTTGAGCGTCGCTCTGTGAGATGACAGGTGCCTGAGCCCCCGTTGTTTGAGCTTGAAGGGGTGACAGGCAGGCTAGCGAGGCCATCATGGCCAGCGCTGAGCTTAGTGTTTGATGACGGAAATGCATCCGATTCTTCTCCGGGAAAAATCCACAGGTGGAAGGAATCGGCGAGGGTCAGGGTCGCGGCGTTGAAGGCGAAAAGGGCCGCACAAATGGCATGGCACCGATGCGTCAATCACACGCGATAAGACAGGCTGAATGTGGGGCGCGAACCCCGGGCAGCACCTCGCCGCTCAGGCGAGGTTTGACCAGTTGGGGCGGTCGGGCAAGGCCACGGGCGCAGCGGGCACCCTGGCGTCTTCAGTGCGCATCAGGCCTCGATTGGGCGTGCCAATCTGGTTGCGGCTCGTGAATTGGGGCAACGCTGCGCAGTGACCATGGCAAGCATGGCAGTCGGCGTGGTCGGCGTTGGATGTTTGGCCATCGGGTGACGGGAAGTCACCACCACTCAGTTCGCTGTGCTCATGCTGGTGGTGCCCCAGATGCGTTGTCTGGGGCGAATGTTCGTGCTGGCAATAGGGTGCCGCTGCCGCCCAGAGGGACTGCAAAGGCAACCAACACAGCAAGAAAATGGCGATCCAGCGACGCATGGTGAAAAGTGTAGCAGGGTACGGACGGCGCTCGTGGTGATTCACTTGCCGGACCTGATGGATTGCACGGTTTTGTTCATCCAGTGGCGAACCACGTGCTGAAACAAGTACCGCTTGAAGCCCGAGAGGTTGGTGCCGTGTCTGGTGTAAAAGTCGTCGGGCGTGTCGAAAAGCCCAAAATCATGGTTGATGCCATTGCGCTGGATGTAGGTGCTTTCACCTTGCCAAGCGATGGGCGGGTTTTGCAGGTCGTCCACCGCAGCACCGTATCCGCAAAACGGCCCGTTGTGCTGAGAGAAGCGCTTTTGCAGGGCACTCAGGTAGGTTCGGTCCAGAATGAACCCCTCAAGGTTGATCCAGCGCCCATCCATGTCAACTTCCACCCAACTGTGGATGATGTTCCCGGGGGCGAGCAAATAGGCCAAACCGGTGATGGCACCTTTTTGCAAGGCCTTGTCGATGGTGAAGCCATGGAATCGGCAGGGAACGTCCATGGCTCTGAGCAGTGCCATCAACAAGGTGCCCTTGGTATTGCACTGGCCGATGCCATCTGCCAGCACACGGGAAGCGGGCAGATCGTCTTGGGTGTTGTAGCCAAACGCGATCTCGTCACGCACGAAGGCATACGCCGCCCCAACGCGATCATGTAGTCCCAATGAAGTCCAGTTTCTTTGCTGAATCAGTTGGCGAATGGCTGGGGCGTGGTGGTCAAGGATCGGGGTGGCTTGAGTCAGGTGGTGATGGCGCATGGCGTGAGCCTTCGGCTTTCAAGATTCGATATGCCTTGATTTGAAAGCCTGTAGTGACTCCAGAGTCAAGATGCCAGTGCACCCGCCGCACCGTCTGCGCCACGTCTACCCTGGCAGCCCGCCTGCCATCGCCTTCACGGGGTGCCTTGTTGGAGAGCGATGATTGCCATGCCCGCGATTGCCAGGGCTGCGCCTGCAATGTCCCGGTGCGTGGGTGTCACACAGCACTTCAGTCGAAATTGCATTGCTGCTCAATGGCTTGTGAGTTGTTCGTCGGACCAATTGGGCAGTACGGATCTGTGTGGGGTGCGCCCAGCAATGGGCGTCCCTACCGCGATTGCCAAGACGCTAACTTTCCTTCCTCGTGGCGGCCTTGGCAATTGGCCTCGCTGATAGAGGGGCTCCGGTCTCCAAGAAGTTGGCTACTTGGCAACGTGCACTTGCCTATCTTTGGCATCATCCCAACAATTCAAACCAACGTGGCACAGGCGGATGTGCTTGCCGCAGCCATGTCGGACTCTGGCGTCAATCGCCTGTGGGCACGTCGTGTGGCCCCATTTAATGGCTAACCCCGATGGATCTTCATTTATGTTCTGCGGGCAGCAACTGACTTTGGCTCTGCCGGAAGGATTGCTAGGAGCATGATGTCTGAAGACAATCTGAAAGGCCCAAATGGTGAGGACGTTCTATCATCCGTTCGCCATGATGCTGCCGTGGCGTCGACAAACCGATTCTACGAGGACCATGCGGTCGAATACTTCTCATGGACCTTCGGTGCACAGACGCAGTTCGTCCTGGATCGCTTCCTGTCACATCTGCCGGCCAAGGCCTCCATCCTTGATGCCGGCTGCGGCTCCGGCCGGGACCTCAAATTCTTTCTTTCCCGGGGTCATTGTGCGTTGGGGATCGATGCCTCGACAGCCCTCGTGCAAATGGCGGCCCAGCATTCGGGCGCCCCATGTGAGGTCGCTCGGATCGAAAGCATCAGCTATGAAGATCGGTTCGATGGGATATGGGCATGTGCTTCATTGCTCCACTTGCCCCGGGACGCATTTCGCCCCGCGCTTCGTTGCCTGAACCGGGCCCTCAAAAGAGGCGGCACACTCTTCATGGCAGTCCAGGAGGGGCAGGGCGAAGCGATTCTTCCGGACGGCCGTTTGTACGTCTACTACTCAGAAGACGACATACGCAGGTCACTTGACGTCGCCGGGTTGGCCGTGAATGAACTCTGGATGTCGCGGAATTCGGCTGAGGCGATGCACCAGCCGGTATGGATCAATGTCATTGCCACTGCGCGATAGCGCGCCAGGACGACACTGACCGTTGGCATACCTCCCGTCAACGCGGCCCAGACTCCGTTTTCCCTCCCCGCAACTCACAGACGAGCATCAAGACAGCACCGAGGGTGATGCCGATATCTGCGACGTTGAAGGCTGGCCAGTAGAACGACTGCCACCTGACATCAATCCAGTCCACCACCGCCCCGCGAGCGAGCCGATCGAGCAGGTTCCCTAAAGCACCGCCTAGGAGAAGCCCGAAGGCCAGCCGCTGAGGGCGATCAGTTTGAGGCCGCCGAATCAGTATGACCAAAACAATCGAGGCAGCCACAGCGACTGCGCTGAAGAAGAAGCGCTGCCATCCACCTGCGTCGTGCAAGAAACTGAAAGCGGCACCTTCGTTCCGCCAGTGGACGATATTAAGCACCGGGAGCCATGGCTCGCTGGAGCCATACGGGAGTGCAGCGACCACCGCAGCTTTGCTTACGATGTCCATCAGGAATACGGCTGCGGCGGCAAGGAAGGCACGGGCAACGCTCGGATCAAATCTTTGGCGTATCGTCACTGGACCTTATCCCTCTCGCTGTAGGCCTGAGCAGGCGCAATCCGTTGAACACCACGACCAGGCTCGCATCCATGTCAGCCAGGATTGCCAGCCACAAGCTGGCGTGTCCCGTGAAGGTCAAGACCATGAACACCGCCTTGGTGCCGATCGCAAAGGCGATGTTGGCCCTCAGCACATTGCCCACCCGATGGGAGAGAGCGATGAACTCTGGCAACTTGCGCAGGTCGTCTTGCATGAGGGCCACGTCAGCAGTCTCAATGGCGGTGTCGGTGCCTGCTGCGTGATGGTCATGGCGTGCTCCTTGACAACATTTGAAACCCTGTAGCCGGTTCAGAGTCAAGGCCTTGGAAAATCCCTTGCGCACAGGGGGGATATTCTGCGACTACTGCTCGGGCGGTTGAGCATCATGATTGTCTAGCTGCCCATCTTTGCCTTGACGGGTGTTGAGGGCAAGATGTTCCATCCCATGGCTTTCACGGTGGTGGCGGCTTTGTTGGGCGCCATGATCTTGTCGATGACCTTCGTCCCGGCAGCCGTTGCGCTGTTCCTGACGGGCTCGGTCAGCGAGAAGGAAAACCGCCTGATGGGCTGGGCCAAGCGCGGCTATGAGCCTCTGCTGGACAAGGCCATGTCCCGCCAGCCACTGGTGCTGACCATCACGGGTGTGTCGGTGGCCTTGGCCGTGTTGATGGCCACCCGCATGGGCAGCGAGTTCATCCCCAGCCTGGACGAACACGACATCGCTTTGCACGCGCTGCGCATCCCAGGTACCAGCCTGAGCCAGGCCATCGAGATGCAAGCGCAACTGGAGCGCAGCATCAAGGCCTTCCCTGAGGTCGAGGCGGTGTTCGCCAAGCTTGGCACGGCCGAGATCGCCACCGACCCGATGCCGCCCAGCGTGGCTGACACCTTCGTGATGCTCAAGCCACGTGAGCAATGGCCCGATCCCAAGCGGCCCAAGGATGACCTGGTCAAGGCCTTGCAGGTGGCCGTGATGAAGGTACCCGGCAACAACTACGAGTTCACCCAGCCCATCCAGATGCGCTTCAACGAGTTGATATCAGGCGTGCGCAGCGATGTGGCCGTCAAGGTGTTTGGCGATGACATGGACACGCTCAACGAAACCGCGGAGCAGATCTCCAAGGTGCTGGAGGCCGTGCCTGGGGCCGAAGATGTCAAGGTAGAACAAACCACCGGCCTGCCCATGCTATCTGTGAAGATCGACCGCGAGAAGGCTGGGCGCCTGGGCTTGAACGTGGGCGACATTCAGGACACGCTGGCCACGGCACTGGGTGGGCGCGAGGCAGGGGCGGTGTTCGAGGGGGATCGCCGGTTCGACATCCTGGTGCGCCTGCCAGAAAACCTGCGCAGCGACCTAGACGCTTTGGGGCAGTTGCCCATTCGTCTTCCCGCCAACGCCGCGGGTGAACACGAGGGCTTTGCCCGACTGGGCGATGTGGCCACGATGGACCTGACCCCTGGCCCCAACCAGATCAGCCGCGAAGAAGGCAAACGACGTGTGGTCGTAACCGCCAACGTGCGCGGGCGGGACATCGGCAGCTTTGTGGGTGAGGCGCAAGCCAAGATCGAAGCTGGGGTCAAGGTGTCAGCCGGTTACTGGACCACCTGGGGCGGCACCTTTGAGCAATTGCAATCGGCCTCGCGCCGTCTGGCCATCGTGGTGCCCGTGGCCTTGTTGCTGGTCTTCCTGTTGCTCTTTGCCATGTTTGGCAACGTCAAGGATGGTTTGCTGGTGTTCACCGGTGTGCCCTTTGCGCTGACGGGCGGTGTGGCGGCGCTGTGGCTGCGGGACATTCCCTTGTCGATCTCGGCAGGGCTGGGTTTCATCGCATTGTCGGGTGTGGCCGTGCTCAATGGCTTGGTGATGATTGCCTACATCCGAAGTCTGCGCGAAGGCGGCATGACCCTGGAGCCAGCGATCAGAGAAGGGGCCCTGACACGCCTGAGGCCTGTGCTCATGACCGCGCTGGTGGCCAGCCTGGGCTTTGTGCCTATGGCGGTAGCCATTGGCACGGGCGCCGAGGTGCAGCGGCCGTTGGCCACCGTGGTCATCGGCGGCATCCTGTCATCGACTGTATTGACCCTGTTCGTGCTGCCGCTGCTCTACCGATGGACGCATCGCACAGATGATTTTTCCCCTGCGAACTGATTGCCTCAACCCAAAGGAGTTCATCATGCTGAAACTGAAAATAGCACTGGTCGTTGTGTTTGCGGCCTTGACCACCGCCTGCACGACGGGGCCGCAGGTATCGAGCAACGCCTACTCGCAAGGTTGGCGGCGAGCGCAGGTTGTGGCCATCGAAAAGGATCAGTTGGCGGTGCGATCAAGCAAGGAAGATTGCCGAATGGCATTGGGTGCTGAGGCGGGCAAAACCCGGTTTGCCGTGGCTTCCTATAGCTATGGCGGCAATCCCAACCTGAGGGCAAAGCGCATCGTGGCGATACCCAACGATGTCGATGTCGAGGTGGGCGATTGGGTTGAGGTCAGCATCACCGACTGCCGTCTGGCGCTTAGAAAATAAACTCTGGAAGCAAGGGCCCTTGAGTCACGACATCCTTCCTTCCTGCCTGAACCTGCTCACCCATGATCCAAAAGTTGCTCTCTCATCGACATGTCGGCGTGATGTCCGCGTTGTTGGCCGCATTGTTGTTCGGTGTGAGCGCGCCGCTTGCTAAGGTTCTGCTCGCTCAGACCAGCCCATGGCTGCTGGCGGCGCTGTTGTACCTGGGATCCGGAATGGGTTTGTGGGTGGTGCGTCGCATTCAGCGTGTACCTCCGGTGACCCTGGCTTGGCGCGAATGGGGGTGGTTGGCAGGCGCCATCGTGACGGGCGGCATCGCAGCGCCTGTCTTGTTGATGACTGGGCTTGCGGGCATGTCCGCGTCTCAATCGTCCTTGCTGCTCAATGCGGAGAGTGTGCTGACTGCCGTGCTGGCCTGGGTGGTGTTCAAGGAGAACGTGGACCGACGCATCGTGCTGGGCATGGCTGCCATCGTGGCCGGTGCCTTGGTGCTGAGTTGGCCAGGTGCTGCTGAGCACGTAGCCACTTCGACACTCTGGCCATCTTTGGCGGTGCTGGGGGCATGTTTGGGCTGGGCGGTGGACAACAACCTGACGCGCAAAGTCGCCTTGAACGACGCCGGCTTCATTGCCATGGCCAAAGGATTGAGCGCAGGCAGCAGCAATCTGGTTTTGGCCGTGGCGCTGGGCGCGGGGTGGCCCGGTTGGGAGACCACTTTGTCTGCGGGCTTACTCGGGTTTCTCAGCTACGGCGCCAGCCTGACCTTGTTCGTTCTGGCGCTGCGGCATCTGGGTGCGTCGCGCACAGGGGCCTACTTCTCCGTTGCACCGTTCTTTGGCGCGCTGGTGTCTGTGCTGCTTCTCCACGAGCCTGTCACGGTTCAGTTGCTGGTCGCTGCGGCCTTGATGGCTTGGGGTGTCTGGCTGCACTTGTCGGAGGACCATGCTCACGAGCATTCGCATGAGGCCCTGGAACACGCGCATGAGCACGTTCACGATGCGCACCATCAACATGAGCACGCTGGCCCTGTCGTGCTGGGTGTGCCGCACAAGCACGTTCATCGCCATTTGCCTATGAGCCACAGCCACGCGCATTTCCCGGATGCGCACCATCGACACGGCCACTGAGGTCAGGACGACGTTGGCTGAAACGCAATGAAGGCCTTCCCCGCCAGCGCCATGCAGGCCCAGACCGCTGTCCCAGCGGCTTGGGGTGATGCCATCCACTTGCCACAGTCACGCCAAGGCCCCAAAAATGTAGACACCACCACAGACCGCGTAGGTACGCCCGGCCGCCGTGGGGTGCAGCGTCGGCAGCCACGGAGAACAAACTCAGCGCTGTCGCAGCAGGCAGCAGGAGCCACATGGACTTGCCCTGCTGGAGTACCAGCGCAGGCAGGTAGACCAGGATTTCAAGTGCGTCACTTTTTCTTGAAGCGCTGTAGCCGAAGGGCATTGCCAATCACCGACACGGAGCTCAGACTCATGGCCAGAGCCGCAATCAATGGGGACAGCAGCCACCCGGTCAGGGGATACAGCAAACCCGCTGCGATGGGAATGCCCAAGGCGTTGTAGAAGAACGCGAAAGCCAGGTTTTGCTTCATGTTGGCCACGGTCGCCATGGATAGCATGCGCGCCGTGGCAATCCCTCTAAGGTCGCCTTTGACCAGGGTGATCTGGGCGCTGTTCATGGCCACATCTGTACCCGTTCCCATCGCGACACCCACATCCGCGCGAGCGAGCGCCGGTGCATCGTTGATGCCGTCGCCCGCCATGGCCACCACGCACCCCTCTTTCTGCAGGCGCTCGACCAGCAAGAGTTTGTCTGCGGGCTTGACCTCGCCATGAACCTCATCGATACCCAGCCGTGCGCCGACCGCTTTTGCTGTGGTCTGTCCGTCGCCTGTGGCCATCACTATTCGGATACCTGCCTCCCTAAGGACGGTCAGTGCCTCAGGAGTGCTTGATTTGATGGGGTCAGAGACAGCCAGTAAGCCGGCAATCTGGCCATTGACAGCCAGGTACATGACGCTGGCGCCCTCCGCGCGCAACGCTTCTGCCTGCGGCACAAGTTTCTCTACGGGAGCCCCGATCTGTTGCATGAGGGTGGTGTTGCCCAGCGCCAAGCGATGACCATCTACCTCCCCTTGTACGCCAATGCCTGTGCCAGATTCAAAATTGATCGGCTTGTCCAAGAGCAGGCCCTGTTCACGAGCCGCTCGAACGATGGCATCGGCAAGTGGATGCTCGCTACCTTGATCGAGGCTTGCTGCCAACCTCAATACTTCGGTGGCGTCCCAGCCAGGCGCTGCCACTGCGCGGTCGTAGGCTGGCTTGCCTTCTGTGAGCGTACCCGTCTTGTCCACGATCAATGCATTGACCTGACGCATGCGTTCGATGGCCGCAGCATCCCTGAACAACACACCTTGCGTGGCTCCCTTTCCGGTGGCTACCATGATGGACATGGGCGTGGCCAAGCCCAGCGCACAAGGGCAGGCGATGATCAGCACAGATACCGCGTTGATCAGGCCGTACACCCAGCTCGGATCAGGCCCGAAGAATCCCCAGCCAAAGAATGTCAAGAGGGCAATGCTGATCACGGCCATCACGAAGTAACCGGCTACGACATCGGCCATGCGTTGCATGGGGGCCTTGGAGCGCTGCGCCTGGGCCACCAATTGCACGATCTGCGACAGCATGGTCTCCGATCCAACTCGCTCCGAGCGCATGATCAGCGCACCGTTGGTATTGAGCGTCGCGCCTATTACCTTGTCGCCTAATCGTTTGCTCACGGGAATGGGCTCACCAGTCAGCATGGATTCGTCCACGGCACTCGTGCCTTCCTCCACGACGCCGTCCACAGGAACCTTCTCTCCGGGCCTTACGCGCAAGCGGTCTCCCACGTGGACATGGGACAACGGTACATCTTCTTCGGTTCCGTCAGGCTTTAGCCTCCTGGCTGTCTTGGGCGCCAAACCCAGGAGCGACTTGATGGCAGCTGACGTTTGAGAGCGCGCTTTCAGTTCAAGCACCTGTCCAAGCAGCGTCAGAGAAATGATCACGGCAGCGGCTTCAAAGTAAACCGCCACACGCCCCATCGCCATGAAAGAAGCAGGAAAGACCTGTGGCGCAGCGGTGGCCACGACGCTGTACCAGTACGCCGCACCAGTGCCCAGGCCGATCAGTGTCCACATGTTGGGGCTGCGATGCACCACCGATAGCCAGCCCCGATAGAAGAAGGGCCAACCGCCCCATAGCACGATGGGTGTGGCCAGGATCAGTTCCACCCAGCTTTGGACGGTCATGTCCATCAGCCCCAGGTTGTGTCCGAACATTGCCAGCACGAATACGACGGCAGTTAGTGGAAGCGTCCACCAAAAGCGCTGCTGAAAGTCACGCAATTCAGGGTTGTCGTCATCCAGGATGGGAAGCAAGGGCTCCAGCGTCATGCCGCACTTGGGGCAGTTTCCCGGGTGGTCCTGACGAACCTCCGGGTGCATGGGGCAGGTATAGGTGGCGCCTGTGAGTTGCTCCGAGGCTGGTAACTGAGGAGGTGTTGCTTCAGCCTGCTGCGCCTCGTTTGGCAAGACGAACCGATCTGGGCTTGAGAGGAATTTGGCTTTGCAGCGTTCGCTACAGAAGAAGAACATCTTGCCTGCGTAGCTCTCGGTCAGTGCCGATTGCTGCCTGATCGTCATGCCACAAACTGGATCCTTGACTTCGTCGTCAAGCAATGCGGTGCTATCGCTTGGTGAGTGGTGATGGCTGTGATTTTCATTCACGGGCAACTCTCCAGCGGTGATTGGAAAAAGCGCGGCAGGAACCTTGGTGTGATGAAAGCATGGGCCTCGTAGGCCGCTCCAAACTCACGTTGTATGCACTTCATCGGGTTGTCTTGCCAGAATCTGCCGATTTCTGTGGCGTGTCAGACCCGTGCTTTTGCCCTCCGTGACCGCCATGTCCATGCCCGAACAGGTGCATCAGTGGGCATGCCAATAGCAACAGATAGGGCAGCTTACCCACGACATGCGACCAGTGCTCTCGCAATACGAAGAACGCCAGAATGGCGCCGACCATGATCAACGCTACGCCGAGCGGGGACCTCAGAAACGATGGGCGTCCAGTGCTGCTTTGGTGATGGGTGTGTGCGTTTGTCATTTGCGCTCCGTGTATTGCGAGTGTTTACGTGGAAATCACTTTTTCGTACCGGATGCCGGGCCCATGCCCATGCCGTCCTTCATCATTGGACAGCCGCTTTCCTTCATGGCTTTCATGTGCTCATTCATGGCTTCCTGGCGCTTCTTGAAGTCTCGGATCTTCATGATTCGCTGGATTTCGGCGTGGTGCTTTTCCATGTGGGCGTGCATGCCCATTGACTCGCTCATGGCCGACGAAGTCGATGCGCTTGGGGCAACAACTGACGCGGATGCCGACGCCGCAGGGTGATGTGCCGAGTGATCTTCTGCCTTTGATTGTGCAAAGGCCATTCCGTTCAGTGCCAAAAAAACCAGGGCTGCGGCAGAGAAGTTGCGTTGATTGACGATCATGCTGACTCCAGTATTCGCTAGGCGAACGGTTGTGGTGAGTTCAGCTTAGTGGCAGCACCTTTCATGCAGGTGAGTCAGAGATTACAGGTTTGTTATCTTGGTGTCATTGAGGCCATTAACGCCAGCCAGCTTGA
Source organism: Burkholderiales bacterium RIFCSPHIGHO2_01_FULL_63_240 (assembly GCA_001770725.1). GTDB lineage: Bacteria > Pseudomonadota > Gammaproteobacteria > Burkholderiales > Burkholderiaceae_C > Aquabacterium. The sequence goes on along the minus strand of MERU01000004.1, from coordinate 238,932 downwards.
TCTAGATCAATGGCAGAGGGCGCGCATTGCGCGGCACCGGGTGCCTGGATGCCAATTCAACAACAGAATGAGCATGTCAGGCGTGGGTCGGGTTCGCCCTGTCGCCCACCGGGAAACTCAGCGTGAAGCAGGTGCGCCCGTGCTCTGAGGTGACGGCGACTTTTCCGCTGTGGGCTTCGACAATGGCGCGCGTGATGGACAGTCCCAGCCCTGCGCCGTCGCTGGATGGGTGAGCCCGAGCGGGGTCTGCACGGAAGAATCGATCGAACAACCTTGGTAAAACCTTGGGGTCGATGTCTTCGCCCGAATTGGCAACAGCCACCTCGATATAGGGCTCTGCTTTTCGCACGGAGATGCAAACGTCTCCGCTGCTCGGTGTGTGGCGAAGGGCATTTGACAGCAGATTGCTGACGGCCCTCCTGAACATCAGCCTGTCACCTGTGATCAGGTCATCGCCCACAACGTTGATGCGGATAAATTTTTCTTCCGCGACGGCATCGTAAAACTCTACGAGTTTCTGGATTTCTGATGACGCTTGAAAATGCTCCTTTTGAGGTATGGCAAAGCTGCGTTCAGTCTTGGCCAGAAAAAGCATGTCTGACACCATTCTGGCCAAGCGCTGAAACTCCTCGACGTTAGATGCCAGGGTATCTCGATAGGTCTCCGTGTCACGTTGCGATGACAGGACAACCTGTGTTTGCGTCATCAAGTTGCTGATAGGTGTGCGCAGTTCATGCGCCAGATCAGAGGAGAAATCTGACAAACGCTGAAAATCACTTTGCAGCCTGTCCAACATGCTGTTGAGTTCCTTTGCCAGATCGGCCATCTCAATGGGAACTGAGCCGACAGGCATCCGCTCGTCAAGTTGCCTCCCGGAAACTGTCGCAGCACGCGATTTCATCGCCCTCAACGGAGCAAGACCCTGGTGGGCAGCAAACCAACTGAACATGCCGCTGGCGATCATCGCAAGTACCGTGTAAATCGCTAAGGTTCGGCCGAGTTGGGCGATGAATTCGTCGTGGTGTTTCGTGTCAATGGCCACAACAACGTCAAGGGCGTTGGTGGGGTCGTATCCAGGGCTTTGCTGCATGCGAAGCGCCCGGTATTCCCGCCCTTGACTCTGCCACCTTTGAATCACCTGCTCGTCAGGCTGGCTCAGCCCCGGAGCCACTTGCCCAGGTGGAGAAAACCGATCTGAACTGTAGAGTGTTGATCCGTCAATGCCTTTGGCAGAGATGTACATGCCGTGGTGGTGATTCAAGGCCTCGCTCAATCTTTTGCGGGCGTCATCTTGAGAGCGCGACTTCGTTAGGATGTCCTTGATGAGGAGTTGCTTGTCACTGAGGGTGAAGCGGTCCAAATCGATGAAATGCTGGTCTGCAGCGTACATAAGCAGGCTGCCCAAGCCCAGCACAATGCACACGGACGTCAAGGTGAAGAACAATGTCAAGCGAGCGGTCAGTGACAACGCCTTCAGTCGTTCGATCTTCACTGAGCAGACCTTCCAGGCTCTTCGAGAACGTACCCCATTCCTCGTACTGTTTGAATCAACTTCATGTTTTGGCCTTCGTCGATCTTGACCCTCAGGCGTCGAATGGCCACCTCGATCACGTTGGTATCGCTGTCGAAGTTCATGTCCCACACTTGCGATGCGATGAGAGAACGCGGCAGCACCTCACCTTGTCGCCGCATCAGTAGCTCCAGAAGACCGAACTCTTTGGCCGTCAAGTCGATCCTCACGCCACCTCTGGTCACGCGTCGTCGCAAGAGATCCATCTCAAGATCAGCAACGCACAACGTTGGGCCGTCACCATGCTGCCGCCCCCTGCGCAGGATGATTCGAACCCGCGCCAGCAACTCCGCGAACGAGAACGGTTTGATGAGGTAATCATCGGCGCCCAACTCCAGCCCTTTGACACGATCCTCGACTTGATCGCGGGCTGTCAAAAATAAGACAGGCATTTCCAGGCCTTGCTGACGCAAGGTGCTCAGCACTTGCCACCCGTTGAGACCTGGCAGCATGACGTCCAGGATCACCAGATCGTGCGCACCGTGTTTGGCGAGGTGAATCCCGTCGGGGCCGTTGGTCGCCAGATCGACAACAAACCCTGCTTCGCTGAGCCCTTGGCGCAGGTACTCCCCGGTCTTTGGTTCGTCTTCTACGATCAAGATGCGCACGGTGATCTCCAGTTCCTGCCAGCGCCTGAGTTTGCCGCCATTCTGACGTGCGTTTCGCAGATGACAAAACTGTCATCTGCGAAACAGGTTCTCGACAGGCTGACCTGAGCACAATGGCAGCTTGAAATCACAGCTTGCCAAGAGGAAGACATGCTATTGGCCCAATCGTCCTATGTTGTTCGCCCCGCACTGGGTCTGGTGCTGTTAGCCATGGGGGGGCTGACCCAAGCCCAGCAGCCTGCCAGTGCTGAACCAATCGCGCCACCTGAATTCATGGTGACCTACCGATCCCCTATTGGCAGCTACCAGGGCTTTTCCGATCCGGTTCTCGCGGCCTGGAAAGAGTCCAACGACTTGGTCGGTCGCATTGGTGGTTGGCGAGCTTACGCACGAGAGTCGCGTGGTGGTCCCAACATCAAACCGAGCAGCGAGTCTGAACGCGATGATCCGCACGCAGGTCATGGGGAGAGCCGTCGATGAAAAGGCTGTTCAATCGAGTACCGCTGAGAGCGGGTGTCGCTGCGATCGGTTTGGGTGTTCTCTCTGGTTGTGCGAGCATCGACATTGGTCAATCGGTCAAGCGCATCAACGACGAAACCCCGGGCTTCACGCAGGGGAATCTGTCGCTGGCGACGAACGATTCTGAAAAGACAAAACTCCGCGGACGAGCCCACTCTTTGTTGGAAAAGCCTTTGAGCCAGTCGCAAGCAGTGGAGCTGGCGTTGGTCAATAGCCCTTCCATGCAAGCCCTTCTGGCGCAGAGTTGGGCTGAAGCAGCTCAGACGGCTCAGTCAGGCCGTATCGCCAATCCGGTGTTCAGTTTTGAGCGCTTGCGCGCTGGCGATGAGCTGGAGTTGGGGCGCGCTTTGTCCTTTGGCTTGCTTGATCTCATCTCTCTACCTTGGCGACAGAGTGCTGCCAGCCGACGAATCGAACAAGCACAGGTAAAGCTGGCTGCAGACGTTGTGGACCAAGTGACCTTGGTCCGCCAGGCTTGGGTCCGTGCTGTGGCCGCTCAACAGACGCTCAAGTATGCCGAACAGGTCTATGAGGCATCCCAAGCAAGCGCAGAACTGGCGCAGCGTATGCAAGCGGTCGGCAACTTCAACCGAGTTTCGCGCGCCAGGCAACAGGCCTTTTATGCCGACGCAGCAACCCGGTTGGCCTCTGTAAGCCATCTGAACACGGCGGCCAGAGAGGAGTTGGTACGTCTGCTTGGTTTGAACGATGCCCAAGTCGATCAACTGAGGCTTCCAGATCGTCTCCCCGACTTACCCAAGGAACCGGTGAATCCGAAGGCATTCAGTGCGCAGGCGTCTCAATCTCGACTGGATATTCGCTTGGCCCAGAGCAATTTCGATGCGTATGCCAAGGCTCAGGGTCTTGAACTGGTGAACTCGTTTACCGACATCGAGTTGACCGCCCGCAGGAACACCAAATTTGATAACGCAGCGGGAACAAGTTCCACTGCCAGAGGTTATGAGTTGGCCTTGCGACTGCCAATTTTTGACTGGGGCGGTATGCAGCGCGACGCCTTCAATGCGCGTACTTTGGCTGCGGCCAATCAGCTTGAGGCCGTCATACGCTCAGCAGGCTCCAACCTGCGAGAGAGCTATTCGGCTTATCGAGCTGCTCATGACGTCGCCAGGCATTACAGAGACGAGGTTCTGCCTTTGCGCAAGGTCATCTCGGATGAGAACCAGCTTCGCTACAACGGCATGCTCATCGGTGTATTCGAGTTGCTGGCCGACTACCGGGATCAAGTGGAAACTGTGATTGCCGCCATCGATGCTGAACAACAGTTCTGGTTGGCCGACGCCGCGATGCAGGCATCGCTGATCGGGCGCCCCACCAGTACCACCTTGTCCGTCGGCGGCGCAGCTCCCAGCGCCGGTGGCGGTCATTGATCAAAGGAACAAAGATGTCGTCAAGAAGAGATTTTTTCAGGATGGCTGGCATTGCTGGTGGCGCCGTGGCAGCCAGTGCCGTCAGTCGCGTGGCGATGGCCGCGTTGCCTGAGCCGGTGATTCAGACCAGTTCGGACACCATGGCTCCTCTCGTTCCTGAAACAGGGCGTGCTTACAACCCTGTGGTGACCTTGAATGGCTGGACTTTGCCTTGGCGGATGAACCAAGGCGTCAAGGAGTTCCATTTGGTTGCCGAGCCCGTGGTGAGGGAGATGGCGCCAGGCTTCAAGGCGCACCTGTGGGGGTACAACGGGCAAAGCCCTGGGCCCACCATCGAGGTGGTTGAAGGCGACCGTGTTCGGCTTTATGTCACCAATCGGTTGCCTGAGCACACGAGCATCCATTGGCATGGACAGCGGCTGCCCAACGGCATGGACGGTGTGGCCGGTTTGAATCAGCCCGCCATTCCTGTGGGGAAGACCTACGTTTACGAGTTCGTGGCACGTCGTCCAGGAACGTTCATGTATCACCCCCATGCCGACGAAATGACACAGATGGCCATGGGCATGATGGGGTTTTGGGTCACGCACCCGAAGAACAAGCACCCGTTGATCGATGAGGTCAACAGAGACTTCTGCTTCTTGCTCAATGCTTTTGACATCGATCCGGGCAGTTACACCCCCAAGACGATGACCATGCTTGACTTCAATCTGTGGGCGTGGAACAGCCGCATCTTTCCCGGGGTCGACTCGCTCAACGTTCGACTTAACGACAAAGTGCGCATCCGGGTTGGCAATCTCACGATGACGAACCACCCCATCCATTTGCATGGACATGAATTCTTGGTGACAGGCACCGATGGTGGCCCGACGCCGAAGAGCACTCGCTGGTACGAGGTGACCACCGACGTTGCCGTTGGGCAAATGCGGCAGATCGAGTTTTTGGCCGATGAGGAGGGGGACTGGGCTTTTCACTGCCACAAGAGCCATCACACCATGAACGCCATGGGGCATGACGTTCCAAATCTGATTGGTGTGGATCACCGTGGCGTTGCCAAAAAGATCAAGGGCCTTTTGCCTGAGTACATGGTCATGGGCGAGCGTGGGATGGCCGACATGACCGAGATGGAAATGCCGATACCTGACAACACGGTACCCATGATGACTGGCGAAGGGCCTTTTGGCTCGGTCGAGATGGGCGGCATGTTCAGTGTGCTCAAGGTTCGCAAGAACCAAAAGCATGGCGATTACAAGGACCCTGGTTGGTTCAAGCATCCTGCAGGCACCGTGGCACATGAATATACCGGCCCCTTGAGTGAGCCTGCCAGATTCAAGTCTGAAGGTGGGCAATCTATGCCCCGGGCCAAGAAGCCTGACAAGGCTGTCGAGGTGCGAGCCCGCAAGCCGACGTCTCACAGCGATCACTGATTCTCAACCTCTTGATACGGATTTTTCATGATGAACAAACGTCGATTCGCCACCCACTTCATTGCTGCAACTTGCTTGACGCTGTCCGCTTCCGCATTTGCTGGGGGAGACCATGCGCATGACCATGGTGCAGGAACCCAGGCCGCTGAAGAAACCGCCATCGGCAAGCCTGGTCGGGCATCGAAAGTCACCAGAACGATCAAGGTTTCGATGAGCGACAAGATGCGATTTGAACCTGCATCGATTCAAGTCAAGCAGGGCGAAACAGTGCGCTTCGTCGTCAGAAACGCAGGCCAGATCAAGCACGAGATGAACCTGGGGACCGAAAAGGAACTTTTGGAGCATTTGGAGGTGATGAAGAAGTTCCCGAACATGGAGCACGACGAGCCCAACAAGGTGACCATTGCGCCTGGGCAGCAAGGTGAAATCGTCTGGCAGTTCACTAAAGCCGGGACAGTGAATTTCGCGTGCTTGGTTCCTGGTCACTACGAGGCGGGCATGAAGGGCAAGGTCCAGGTTTCGAAGAAATGATCATGCGAGACCAATCTGTGTCTCCATTGCGCTCTAGGCGCAAAGTGCTGATGGCGGCCTTGTCATTGGCATGTACGCCGACGATTTGGGCGGCCTCAGAGACTGCGGAGCGAACACCAATCAAGGTGTGGAAAGATCCCAACTGCGGCTGTTGCAAGCTGTGGGTCTCGCACCTTGAGCACAATGGCTTCGTCGTCACCGTGGTGGATGAGGGCAACAAGGCCGCGCGTGCCGCCCTTGGGATGCCGGAGCGGCAGGCATCCTGTCACACGGCTGTGGTGTCCGGCTATGTGATCGAGGGGCACGTCCCTGCGCGCGATATCCGCCGGTTGCTCAAAGACAGGCCACATGCCCTGGGTTTGGCTGTGCCTGGCATGCCTGTCGGATCTCCTGGGATGGATGGGCCTGACTTTGATGGTCACCGCGATCCATACCAAGTGCTGCTGATCCGCAAAGACGGATCGGTTCTGGTTTTTAACTCTTACTCATGAGGTCAACAATGAACGCCATTGCTAAGTTTTTAGCCGTATCGGCTTGTGCCATCGGTATCGCTTCTCCACTTGCTTCTTTCGCGCAAGCAGATATGGATCATTCGAAGATGGAGTCCGCGCAGGCTCCCGCAATGACCGACGGCGAGATCAAGAAAATTGATCAGACCAACGGCAAAGTCACCATCAAGCATGGTGACATCAAGCACCTGGACATGCCAGGCATGACCATGGTGTTTACCGCCAAAGACAAGAGCATCTTGTCCAATCTCAAGCCTGGTGATCAGGTGAAATTCATGGTCCTCAGCGAGGGTGGGAAGATGATCGTGACGGAAATAAAAATGCGCCCTGACGAAAGTGTTAAATCACGTTAGGCGCCAGGCTTGTTGAGTTGGTGTTGACTGTCTTTGCTCGGTGGTGTTTTTCCGAGATCGATTCAATCAGGCTTTGCTTGGGCAATTTATCTGATCGGTTGATTGGTTAGAGGATCGCCCATAGTCCAATTCAGTGCCCACTCTGCTGAAGATGGTGTTTGGCCTGATTTGGGAGTGCTTTTTATTTTGGGGCTGTGGTGAAGAGCTATCTTCTTTTTCTTCGGTATGCATTGAAAAACTGGTTATCGAAAGAAAAATTGGTGGACGAGAGCTCAGCGTTTGATGTGTCCCTCACTTCACACGGAGATCGTGTCAACAGGGTTCATTTGGCGATCGAATCTGCGTGCAGCGGAATTAAGCCCAGAAGAGTCATTCTGTTCTTGTCTCGGGAAGATTGGCCGGGGCGATTGCCGAAATCGTTGACGCGTTTGTGTCATCGTGGATTGGAGGTGATAACCTGCGAAAACGATGGGCCTCACAAAAAGCTGCAACCTTATCTGCAGATGAATGCCTCTTTCGTTCGACCTTTGATCACCATTGACGACGATGTTTTTTACGAACATCTTGCTTTCAAGCATCTTTTTGATGCCTGGTTGAGCGATAAGGCCGTTATTCATTGTTTGCGCGCTCGGTCTGTCTTAACGAATGGCGATGCATTGATGCCCTACATCGCATGGCCGCTTTGCAATAGCAGTGTCCCCTCCCATCTAAATTTCTCCACTGGAGTGGGTGGTGTACTTTACCCACCTGATTTTCTGCTTCTGCTCAAACGAGTCGGACTCGGTTACCGGGCGACGTGTCCTGATGCGGATGATATTTGGGTTAACGCGTGTGCTGTGCGCTCCGGATTTCGGGTCAGGCAAGTTTTCAATGCTCCCTCACGCAGACCAGATATACCTGGGTCCAGACGTACGGCCTTGTTCAAAAAGAACATCCGTTTGGGTGGCAATGATGCGCAATTGGCAAGGGTCTATGACAAGTACATTATTTCAAGAATGACGGATGAGTTTTCAAGACGTTTTAATATTGACGAGATGCTGTCAAATTAGTCATCGCGACGTCATGTCTATGTAAGGTGGCAGCGGTTAAATTGCATGTCGTGGCCTTATATATTTTATTCGAAGGCCACATTTTTGCCAATTTCTAAGAGGAAACACCATGAAAAATTCTACCTCGTTGATCACGCTTGTCGCCTTGATTGGATTTGTCGGGTCTGCTTATGCTGGTGATGCGGCTAAAAATCAGGCCGCTGCTACGCATCAACTGAAAGATGGTGGCACGCTTTACATTTTCAAGGATGGAAAAATGGCGAAGGAAAGTAAGTATGGAAAAGCCGTTTACATGAAAAAAGGTGAAACGTTAGAAACCGTCGACGGGAAGAAGATAGTTGCGAGCAGCAACGAGGTGGCAAGGCTTGGCAACCTGATCAGTGAAGGACACCTGGATTGATTGGATGATGCGCTGCTTGCCCACATCGTCCAGGTCAACTTTGCCGACCTGACCGCAGCCCGCTCCGCGCGGGCTTCGTTTCGCTTTGGGCATGTGGGGTTGCCAGGATATCGAGGATCGGGCAGTCCGGTCTGTCATCACCATGGCAGCAATGAACGAGGTGTTCGAGGGTGGCCTTCATGGCAAGCAATTCCTGGAGCTTCTGATTTAACTCCTGCAGATGGGCCTGGGCCAGCGCCTTCACTTGGCGGCTTGGGCGTCGACGGTCTTGCCATAGTCCCAGCAGTTCGCGGATCTGATCCAGCGAGAACCCGAGGTCTCTGGCTTGCCGAATGAAGCGCAAGGTGCCGACCTCCTTGTCGGTGTACTGGCGGTAACCTGCATCGGTTCGCAAAGCGCCGGGGAAGAGCCCCACGCTTTCATAGTGCCGGATCATCTTGGCCGACACGCCAGAGGCCTTGGCTGCTTCTCCGATGTTCATGTGTTCGCTCATGCAGCGGCTCCTTGTGAATTGACGGTGGCAGGCTTGGTGTGCTGTGGCAACTCGTTTTCCATCGCACCCCGCCAACGGCGCAGCAAGAGCGCATTGGCGATGACGCTGAGGCTGCTGAGCGCCATGGCGGCACCCGCGATGACGGGGTTGAGCATGCCCAGTGCCGCCAGTGGGATGCCCAGGACGTTATAGGCAAAGGCCCAGAACAGCCCCTGCTTGATCTTGGCATAGGTTCGCCGCGACACATCCAGGGCGTCGGCCACCAGCCTGGGGTCGCCGCGCATCAGCGTGACGCCTGCGGTCTCGGTTGCCACGTCAGCACCTCCGGCCATCGCAAAACCGCAAGATGCTGCAGCCAGGGCAGGGCCATCGTTCAGGCCATCACCCACGAAGGCCACGACCTCACCGCTGGCGCGCAAGGCTTGCACGATGGCCGCTTTGTCGCTGGGCAGCACCTCCGCTCGCACATCGAGAATACCCAGGGCCTGCGCGACCGCATCAGCGCTGCCCTGGTTGTCGCCGGTCAGCATGAGGGTTTTGATGCCCAGTTGGTGCAGGTTTCTCACCGCTGCAGTTGCCGTGGGCTTGACGGTGTCTCCGAAGGCCATCAGCCCCAACAGTTCAAAGCCGCCTGCGTTTTGCTGCACAAGCCATGACAAGGTCCGTCCTTGCCGCTCCAACACATCGGCTTGCGTGCCGAGCGCACCTGCATCCACCCCCAGTTCATTCAAAAGTCTGGTGTTGCCCAGCATCAACTTGGCTCCCCTCACCATGCCCTCGACGCCCCGGCCCGCCAGTGCCTTGGCATCTCGCACAGAGGGGATGGTGAGGCTGGCGTCGCGGGCGTGGGTGGTGACTGCCAGTGCCAGCGGATGGCTGCTTGCTTGTTGCAACGCTGCGGCCAGAGCGACCACTTCGTCAATGCCTGACCCTTCGGCCGGGACAACGGCTACCAGCGTCGGCTTGCCTTCCGTCAGTGTGCCTGTTTTGTCGAACGCCACGACGGTCACCGAATGCGCGATCTCCAATGCCTGAGCATCCTTGATGAGGATGCCTCGGCGTGCGGCGGCACCTGTTCCGACCATGATCGCCGTGGGTGTGGCCAGGCCCAATGCACATGGGCAGGCGATCACCAGCACGGCCACGGCGTTGATCAAGGCATGCTCCCAGTCTCCGTTGATGCCAAGCCAAGCCAGAAAGGTGAGTAGCGCGACCCCCAACACCACGGGAACGAACACGGCGCTGACACGGTCCACGATGCGCTGGATGGGTGCCTTGCCCGCCTGGGCCGACTCGATCAGCCGGATGATGCGTGCCAGGGTTGTTTCGGCACCGACGGCCTGCGTCTTGACAATCAACATGCCCTCGGCGTTGATGGCCCCGCCGGTCACCTGATCACCCACTTGTTTGGCGACAGGCAGGCTTTCGCCTGTGATGAGCGATTCATCCACATGGCTGCGCCCCTCAATGATTTCGCCATCAACGGGCACGCGGTCACCCGGGCGTATGCTCACCAGGTCACCGACCCTCACGTCGGCCACGGGCATTTCGACGTCAACGCCATCGCGTCGAACCAGTGCCGTGCTCGGCCGCAAGGCGTTGAGAGAGCGAATCGCGTCCGTGGTCTGCCGCTTTGCGCGATCTTCCAACCACTTGCCCAGGAGAACGAGCGTGATCACTGCAGCCGAGGCTTCGAAATAGAGGTGCGGCATGCCGTGCTGTGAATGCCGCATCAGAAGGTAGACGGACAGGCCGAAGGCTGCGGACGTGCCAAGCGCAACCAGCAGGTCCATGTTGCCGGCCTTGGCCTTGACGGCCCGCCATCCTGCCCGGTAGAAGCGCCAGCCCAGCCAGAATTGCACCGGCGTGGCCAGTGCGAGTTGCAGCCAGCCATTGAGCATCCAGTCGATCCCCACCAACTGCAGCACCATGGGCAATACCAGTGGCAAGGTTAAAACAGAAGCGATCGCCACGGGCCCCCATGTCGGCAGGGTGTTGGGCTTTGCGGGCTCGGCTTCCTGCTTCAATTGAGTCACATAGCCTGCCTTGGTGACGGCTGCCACGAGAGATGCGGGTGGGATCGTGGAGAGTGCACGCACGGCGGCCTGTTCGGTTGCCAGGTTGACGGAGGCCAACAAGACGCCGGGAACCTTGAGCAAGGCTTTTTCCACCCGGGTGACGCAAGAGGCGCAGGTCATGCCCTCGACATGGAGGGCCACATCGGTGGTCTTCAGGTCGTAGCCGGCCTCGCGGACGGCTGCGCTGAGTACCTCAAGGTTCACAGATGGGTCCGCTTGGACCGAGGCCACTTCGGTGGCCAAATTGACGTTGGCGCTTTGCACACCAGCCGTTGCCTTGAGCGATTTTTCTACCCTGGACACACAAGAAGCGCAAGTCATCCCCGAGATGGGGATGTCGATTCGGAATGTGGCCAGCGGCTTTTGCGGGGAGATCATGGTGTGCCCGTATAGGTGGTTGATATTTGTCGTGGATCCTCAAGCTTCCCATCGTGGGAATGTAAAGTCATGTGGCAATTACTTGCTTTGATGGCATGGTTATTGAAAACAGGTGCTTGACCTTCCTGCTGTGGGAAGCTTGAAAGTGAACCCACCAAAAACCATTCGGAGTTTCTGATGATCACTTTTGAAGTCAAGGACATGACTTGCGGCCATTGCGTCAGCACCATCACCAAGGCGGTGCGGGCCATCGATAAAGAGGCCACTGTACGGATCGAGTTGCAGTCGCACCAAGTCCAGATCGAACCCACCGAGGCAGATGCAGATGAACTTCGCGACGCAATCCAGGAGGCTGGCTACACCCCTGTGGTGGTGACAAATGGGCCGCTCAAACCCGAGAAGGCCAGTCGAGGTGGCTGTTGTTGTGGGTGATGGCGTGACAGCCTTCAGGCATGTTTCATGTGAGGCGCTTGCGTGGCGCGCCTTGCCTTTTTGCTGCGGCGAATCAGCAGGTACGCAGCCGGAATCACGAACATCGACAGCAGTGGCGCCGTGATCATGCCCCCGACCATGGGTGCAGCAATGCGCTGCATGACCTCGGAGCCCGTGCCTGCACCCCACATGATCGGCAGCAAGCCCGCGAGGATCACTGCCACCGTCATGGCCTTGGGGCGCACGCGCAGCACGGCACCGTCACGGATGGCGTCCAGCAAGTCATCGACACTGACCTGGCCCTTGTCGATGCGCTCGCCCCAAGCCTGCTTGAGGTAGAGCAGCATGATCACGCCGAACTCGGCGGATACGCCAGCCAATGCAATGAACCCGACTGCCCCAGCCACCGACAGGTTGTAGCTCAGCAGGTAGAGCAACCAGATGCCGCCCACCAGGGCAAAGGGCAGCGTGGCCATGATCAGCAAGGCCTCGTCAAATGCACCGAATGTCAGGTACAGCAGCACGAAGATGATCAGCAGCGTGAAGGGCACCACCACCTTGAGCTTGGCCGTGGCCCGCTCCAGGAACTCGAACTGGCCTGACCAGGACACTGAGTAGCCCGGTGGCAGCTTGACCTTAGCTGAAACGGCCTTTTGCATGTCCTGCACCGCTGATCGCAGATCCCGCCCCCGGATGTCCACATACACCCAGCCTGACAGGCGGGCGTTCTCGCTGCGCAGCATGGGCGGGCCATCGGTCACGCGGATGTCGGCCACGTCGGACAAGACCAGGCGCTCTCCACGCTCGTTCACGATGGGCAAGGTGCGCAGTTTTTCCAGCGAATCACGTGTCTCGCGTGGGTAGCGCAGGTTGATCGGGAAGCGCTGCAAGCCTTCCACCGTCTCGCCAATGTTCTCGCCGCCCACTGCCGAGCTGATGAGCGACTGCACATCAGCGATGTTCATGCCAAAGCGCGCGGCGGCATCGCGGCGGATGTTGACATCGACATAGCGCCCACCGGTCAGGCGCTCAGCCAAGGCGCTGCTGACACCGGGCACATCTTTGAGCGCACGCTCGATCTCACCCGTGAGTCGGTCGATGGTGGCCAGGTCGGTGCCCGCCACCTTGACGCCCACGGGGCTCTTGATGCCGGTGGCCAGCATGTCGATGCGGTTGCGGATGGGGGGCACCCAGATGTTGGCCAAGCCGGGTACTTTCACAATGCGGTCCAGTTCTTCAACCAGCCTGTCTTGCGTCATGCCGGGGCGCCATTGGTCTTTGGGTTTGAACTGGATGGTGGTCTCGAACATCTCCATGGGTGCCGGGTCGGTCGCGGTTTCGGCGCGGCCTGCCTTGCCATAGACACTGGCCACCTCGGGGACGGTCTTGATCAAACGGTCGGTCTGCTGAAGCAGCTCGGCGGCCTTGCCTGCGGACAAGCCTGGCAGGGCCGTGGGCATGTAGAGCAGGTCGCCCTCGTCCAGCTTGGGCATGAACTCACCGCCAATGTGCTGCAAGGGCCACAAGCTGAGCAACAGCAACACGGCGGCCACCGCCAGCGTGCGCTTGGGGCCTTGCAAGACTGCATTGAGCAGTGGGCGGTAGATGGCAATCAGGAGTCGGTTGAGCGGGTTGCTCTGCTCGCTGGGGATGCGGCCACGGATCAGGTAGCCCATCAGCACGGGGATCAGCGTGACCGACAAGCCCGCTGCCGCCGCCATGGCATAGGTTTTGGTGAAGGCCAGCGGCGAGAACAGCCGCCCCTCTTGCGCCTCCAGCGTGAACACTGGCACAAAAGACAGCGTGATGATCAACAGTGAGAAAAACAGCGCGGGCCCGACCTCGGCCGCCGAATCGCCGATGACCTTCCAGCGCTCGGCACCTTCCAGCGATTGATCGGGGTGGGCTTGCTCCCAGTGTTCCAAGTGCTTGTGTGCGTTCTCGATCATCACCACGGCTGCATCCACCATGGCGCCGATGGCAATGGCGATGCCTCCCAGCGACATGATGTTGGCGTTCACCCCTTGGTAGTGCATGACGATGAAAGCCGCCAGGATGCCCAGGGGCAGCGAGATGATGGCCACCAGGGCCGAGCGCAGGTGAAACAAAAAGACAAAGCACACCACGGCCACCACGGCGAACTCTTCGAGCAGCTTGTGCGAGAGGTTCTCCACCGCGCGCTCGATGAGGGTGGATCGGTCGTACACCGGCACGATCTCGACCCCTTTGGGCAAGCTGGCTTGCAGGGTCTTGAGCTTGGCCTTCACCGCAGCAATCGTCTCCAGCGCGTTTTTGCCTGAGCGCATCACGATCACGCCGCCAGCGGCTTCTCCCTCACCGTCCAATTCACCAATGCCCCGGCGCATCTCGGGCCCCATCTGGATGCGGGCCACATCCCCCAGGCGCACTGACACGCCTGCGTCGGTGGTCATCAAGGGCACTTGTCGGAAATCGTCCAGCGATTGCAAGTAGCCCGAGGCGCGCACCATGTACTCGGCCTCGCCCAACTCCAGCACCGAGCCGCCCGCTTCCTGGTTGGCCTTCTGTATGGCCTCAACCACCTGGGTGTGCGGGATGCCGTAGGTGGCCAGTTTGCCGGGGTCCAACACCACTTGGTACTGGCGCACCATGCCGCCCACCGAGGCCACTTCCGCCACATTGGGCACGGTCTTGAGTTCGTACTTCAAGAACCAGTCCTGCAAGGCACGCAACTGACCCGCATCCTGTGTGCCTCCACGGTCCACCAGGGCGTATTGGTAAATCCAGCCCACGCCCGTGGCGTCGGGCCCCAGCGACGCCTTGGCGCTGGCAGGCAAACGCGACTGAACCTGGTTCAGGTACTCCAGCACACGCGAGCGGGCCCAGTACAGATCGGTGCCGTCCTCGAACAGCACGTAGACATAAGAGTCGCCGAAGAAGGAGTACCCCCGCACCGTCTTGGCGCCAGGCACCGACAGCATGGTCGTGGTCAAGGGGTAGGTGACCTGGTTCTCGACGATGCGCGGTGCCTGGCCCGGGTAGGTGGTGCGGATGATGACTTGCACATCAGACAGGTCGGGCAAGGCGTCCAGGGGCGTTCTCGCGACCGAATACACCCCCCATGCACTGAGCATCAAGGTGGCCAGCAGCACCAGGAAGCGGTTGGTGATGGACCAACGGATCAGGCGGGCGATCATGGCTTGCTCCCTTGCTTGGCTGGGCCATGGGTGTGATGGGGTGCCTCGGACGCAGGCTGGGGCTCAGGTGCCAGGTGCGACAGTCGGGTCAACTGCGGCATGCCATCGGCATCCATGTAGAACTCAAAGCTCACCGGGTCCCCCACTTCCAGATGGCGGGGCAGCCCGCCCTTGAGCGGCACCTTGAAATCCATCGTCATGGCGCCCCACTTGAGTGAGGCAATCGGCCCGTGCGACAAGGTGATGGCCTCGTCTGCCAGGGCTTCCACCTTGCCCTGACCTTCGTGTCTGGGGGCGGTGTTGTCCATGGTGGGTGCCGGTGCGCCATTGAGCCGCGCCTCAACACCTTTGAGGCTGGCTTCCGAATCGATGAGGAACTGCGATGACACCACCACACGCTGGCCCACATCCAGACCGCGCTTGACCTCGGTTTGCCCATCGCTCTCGATGCCCGCCTCGATCTCGACCGGGCGGAACCGCCCTTTGTCTTCGGCCAGCATCACCACGGTGCGCTTGCCCGTCTGGATGACTGCCTCTGTGGGGATCAACAAGGCCTTCTCGGCACGCATGTCCATGAACTGCATGGCCACGCTCATGCCCGGCACCAGGTGCATGCCTGGGTTGTTCAATTGCACGCGGGCCTTGAGGGTGCGGGTGCCAGGGTTGACCTCTGGCACCAGGGCCTGAACCGTGCCTTCAAAGGTGGTGCCAGGCACAGCCGGGCTGCGGGCCTGCACCTTGGTGCCTGGGCGCAGTTGCGCGACTTGACTCTCCGGCACCTCGGCGTTGGCCCAAACCGTGGACACGCCGTTGATGCGCAACAAGGTGGCCCCAGGCATCACGGACATGCCTTCACGCACCATCAACTCACTGAGCACGCCGTTGATGGGTGCCACCAGGGTGACGCGCGGCTGGGTCTTGCTGGTTTGCTCGACGCGCTTGATCTGATCCTCGCTCATGCCGACCTGACGCATGCGCTGGCGAGCGCCATCGACCAAGCTGCCCAGGTCGTTGCCCTGCATGCGGCGAACAGACAAAAACTCTTCTTGTGCAGCCACCCATTCAGGCACATAGAGATCGGCCAGGGGTTGACCTTGCTTGACCGCATCCAGCGTGGCGCGCACATGCAACCGCTCCACAAACCCGGCGGCCCGTGCTTGCATGACAACCTGGTCGCGTTCGTTGTAAGCGATGCTGCCCACGGCAGAAACTTGGGGCGACAGCACCCCCTCGGTGACCTCTGCGGTGCGCACGCCCAGGTTCTGCTGGATGCGTGGGCTCACAGTGACCTTGCCCTGGTCTCCGTCGCTGTCTGCATAAACAGGCACCAGCATCATGTCCATGAAAGGCGACTTGGCGGGCTTGTCGAACTTGTTGCCCGGCACCATGGGGTCGTGGTAGTACAGGACCTTCTTGCCGGTGACCGGGTCCATGTCGCCAGCCTTGAGGCCATCGGCGATGTGGCGCCGGGTGGCGTCTTCACCCTCGGCCACGCTTTGCGGCAGGGCTTGGGTGGCGGTTGCTTCAGTGGCGGGTTGAGCGGGGCGCTGATCAGCATCGGCATTCATGCCCATGCCTCTTTGCATGCCCAATGCGTACAGGCCATATGCGGCGGCGCTCAGTGCTGTGGCGGCAATCATGGCGATCACCAGTTTTTTGAGTTTCATGTAGGGCTCCGTGTCAGCGGTCAAGAACGGGCATGGCCACGTCGTGTGCCACCGGAATCAGGTAGTTGAGCTGCGCCCAGATGCGAGCGGTGTCCATGTCGAGTCGCAGTCGGTCCATCTGGGTGTCCAAGGCCATGCGGCGAGCCTCCAGCACGGAGGCCAGCGTGCCGCTGCCGCCTCGATAGGCGGTCAAAGCGGCCTGTGTTCGCTCGCCCGCCAGGGGGATCAGGGTGCTGTCGTAGCGGCGCAGGCGATCCCGGCTGCTCTGCCAGGTTTGGAGCATTACCGTGACCTGGGCGAGGTGCTCCCGTGTGGCTTCTTCGCGCTGGGCGCGCATCTGCTCAACGGTGGCCAACTTGGCAGCCAGGTCGCGGTCTTGACGGCTCGTCTGATCCCATTGCAAGGGAACGGAGACATTGACAGAGGCCATCTTGGAATAGCCGGGCCCACGTTGACTGAGCATCAGCTCCACACCCCAGTCAGCTTGTTTGTTGGCTCGGGCCAGGTCTGCGTCGGCCTGGGCCATCTCTTCCTGCCGGATCAGGACGGTGATGTCAGGGTGCGTGGTCAGGGTGCTTTCCAGATCGTTCAGGTGCGAGGGAACATGGCGGGTGTCGGGCGCATCGGCCAGGGGCGTGTCGGCTGCACGACCTGTCCACCGGCGCAGCGCGGTCTGCGCTGTGCTCACTTCACGCATGGCCTGGTCAATGCGGTCATCCACCTGAGCAAGCGCTGCGCGGGCAGCGAGCACTTCAGTTTGCGATCCTCTGCCCCCTCGATAGGCGACCTCAGTCGCCTCCACTTGCAGGCGGATTTCATCGCGCTGGGCCTTGACCAGGGCCAGCATGCGTTCCTGGTAGTAGAGATCCAGCCAGGCGATGGCTGTGTCTCGTTGCAGTTGAGTCAGCGCTTGAGCGCGGCTGGCTTCGCTGGCCTGGGCCTCTCGCTCGAAACGCACGGACCGTGCAAGGCGTTTGTCTTGACGGGTGAACTCCTGCATGAGGCCCACCGAGCGCATGGTCATGAAATCGCGGGTGACGCTGAAGCGATCAGGTCCGCTGATGGGCAGGTTGTTGATGCCCAGTTTGAGGACGGGATCGGGCTGCTGAGCGGCCGAAACCGCCATGTCGCGGGCAGCCGCCGTGGCGTGGTTCTGGGCCACCAGTTGTTGTGAGCGCGCCTGGGAAAGCCTGAGAGCCTGTTCAAACGTCAGGACATCCCCGGCATGGGCGTGGAAGGATGCGAGGCTGAGGGCCACCAGAACGGCGACACCTTGGAAGCACGTGCGAATGCGCATGAGCATGCGCATGCAAATGGGATGGCCGAAATCGACCAGTTGCATGCTCCTGCGTGACAAGAGCGAAAAATGGGGAAACATGACACCTCCGAATGAAGCCAATGGCGTAGGCGTGCGCGGGACAGGGCAGGCAAGGCAGAACGCCACGCGCCTGCATTGGCCAGCAACCCGCACGACCAGGCGCTGAGGCGACCGTCAGGCCGTCAGCGCCGCGTCACTCGGCGTGTCAAATTCGGAAGCAGCAGTGCAGTATGGACAGCGGTGGTGGCGCCGCGTGAAGGCGGCTGTCCGCAGTCGGCGCCAGGCCATCCGGCCTTGACGCATCCACCGTCAGGGCGACGGTGTACAGCGCGATCAACAGCGCCGCAGGCACGGTAGGCGCCTGGGTGTGATCGCTTTGTTGGGTGGGGTGGCAATGCTCGGCGCACAGGCCAGGGTTGGCTTGGTCCAGGTGCCTTCCCATGCCTTCGCCCATCTGCTCGCAATCCACCATGGCGCCCATCGCGGTGATGGCGTCGGCTGTGGCATTGCCGGAGACCATGTTGCTGGGGCAAGCGTAGGCTGCCACGCTCATCTGCGCAAACAAGATCACGCCGACCATCAGTCGGCAAATCCAATGCTTGAGCGCGCGAGGCATGGTCATGCGGCCACCTGCTCTGCGGGTCGGGGGGCGTGATCGACCAGGGCCGCGATGATGGGGCAGTGATCGCCATTGGCCGACTTCTGGCAACAAGTGACCAAGCCTTCAAGGGCAACGGCCATGGCTTCCAGTTGGGTGGCTCGCTGGCGGATGTCCAGCACACGTTGCTGGGTGATCTCGCGCACGCGCACCTGATCGGTCTCGGCGCTCAAAGACACCAGCGAGGCCACATCGTCGAGGGAAAAGCCCAGCTCTTGCGCACGTTTGATGAAACGCAAGCGCCGCACGTCACCCTCGTCGTACTGCCGAAAGCCATTGCCTTCACGCGCAGGCTCACGCAACAACCCGCGACGCTGGTAAAAGCGCACCGCTTCCACACCGACCCCTGCCGAGTCGGCGAGCTTGCGAACGGTGAAGGCGTGCGTGGGCATGTGGAGCGATTTGGCTAATGTCTGTTGCGCAGAACGGAGTTTAGGCGAAGCGAATGTTGTTTGTCAAATTGGCTTTTCGGGGTTGGCTTGACAACGACGCGATGACATCAATCACATGCCAGTACATCGATGATGGGGCAGCTGGCCTCACCGTTGCCATCGTCACACTGCTGGACCAAGTCGCCCAGTGCCTGTCGCATGGCCGCCAAGTCAGCCATCTTCTGCTTGATCAGTCCCAGCTTGCGCACAGCAAGAGCCCGAGTCTCACCGCAGGCACACGCGGCATCAAGGGTCAGCAATGCACCGATCTCTTCCAGCGTGAAACCCAGTGCCTGCGCCCGCTTGATGAATCGCAGGCGTTTGGCTTGCGAGGGAGCATAGCGCCGATGCCCTCCCAGTGGCTTGGGTGGCTCATTCAGCAGGCCGCGCCGCTGGTAGTAGCGAATCGTCTCGATGCTCACTCCGGCAGCGTCGGCCAGCTTGCCGATGGTCAGTTCTGTTGCCATCACATTCCCCTTGACTCTGTACCTAAGTACGGGATTTAGAGTAACACTTGGACAAACAAGTTCTAGAAAAACGACATGGCACGACTCACTGAAAAAGGTTCGTTGATCGCAGGTGCGCTGGCCGCCATCGGGGCATCGGTGTGCTGTGTAGGACCCCTTGTTCTGCTGGCACTGGGCATCGGTGGGTCATGGGTTGGCAGCCTGACCGCGATGGAGCCGTACCGCCCTGTTTTCATCGGCCTGACGCTGCTCTTCCTTGGACTGGCTTTTCGCAAGCTCTACGTGGCGCCCCAGGTCTGCACGCCCGGGACGCCGTGCGCTGATCCACGCGCACGCCAAAGACAGCGCCTGATGTTTTGGGTCGTCACGCTGCTGCTGCTAGGCCTGCTGGCCGTGCCGTGTTTCGCCTCACTGTTCTACTGAAAGGAGACTTCCATGCAAAAACTGATCATTGCTCTGCTGGCTAGCGCGCCACTTGCCGTGTTGGCAACCACCCCGAAAACCGTCACACTGGCCGTGCAGAACTTGACCTGCGAGCTGTGCCCGATCACGGTCAAGAAGTCGCTGGAAAAGGTGCCGGGCGTGAGTGCGGTCAAAATCGATTTCGACAACAAGACAGCCATCGTCACCTATGACGCCGACAAGGCCAAGCCGGACGCGTTGACCACAGCCACGACGAACGCTGGCTATCCGTCTGCCTTGCAGAAGTGACGCCACGATGAGCGCCGTCATCCTTGAATCCGTGCTGACCTGTCCACAGTGCGGCCACGCACAACAGGAAACCATGCCCACCGACGCCTGCCAGTTCTACTACGAGTGCACGGCCTGCCATACGCTGCTGCACCCAAAGCCGGGGGATTGCTGTGTGTTCTGTTCATTCGGATCGGTGCCATGCCCGCCTATTCAACAACAACGTGGTTGTTGCGCAGGCAGATAAGAGCCGCGCTGCATGCCTGTTTCACAGGCTGAACATACTTCACCGTCAGCTTGCGGTTCTCGCTGATTGCATAGAACACCACCTTGTCACCGTGCCGCACTAGATCTAGACGGGACCTCGCCGTAGGTTTTTAGGCTTGACGTCGCATGAAGTCGCGAGAGCATGAACCATCGAATGTTCATGAAGGAGCGCCACCATGGTCAAAACCACTGTCACGGTCCAGGGCGGTTCGGCAGCACTGCCGACTCTGCTCAGGCAAGGCCCCGCCCGCATCCCCACAGGCGGCAAGATCCGCGCAGGCATCAAGGTGCTCACCCGCAAGGCGGCGGAGCAACCCCAGGCTCAACGCCTCTACGACGAGGGCGTTGAAGCCGGCCAGTCCTTCGATCAGATCGAACGCGCCATCGTGGGTGCGATGCCGCAACTCAAGTCACCGCTGATCCCGCGCAACGTGCCCTGGTTTACCGTGCGGGCACAAGACTTCCCCAATCCCGAGACACCGAAGCAGATCCTGCAAGCCTATGGCGAGGACCGTGGTGAAGGCCTTCACCTCTATCGCTTCCCCATCGTCTTTCCGGCTGACCAGTGGCAGACCGTGATGCCGCATGAACTCGCGGCCTGGGGGGCGCAGGACAAGCGCTACTGGTCGCAGTATTCGGCTGATGGCCGTGTGCGCCACTGCATGTGCCATGCACCTGTGCCCATGGACAACACGGGCCGGCGCTCTATCCGCATCTTCGGTGGGCGCAAGACGGTTCTGCGCGAAGACAACGGCGGCATTTGCGAGCCCGAGTCCTGCGCTGACTACCAGCAGCGGCGCTGCAACCTGACCGGGCGGTTCCTGTTCTTCATCCCGGGTATCCGCTCCATCAGTGCGTTCGAGTTGCCTACAAACAGCTTCTACGCGATGAACGCGGCCATCCAGAAGTTCGAAACCATCGGCTTTCTGCGTGGCGGTCGTATCTCTGGCTTTCTGGATCGGCAACGCACCCCGTTTTACCTGACCAAGCGCTTGATGGAGGTTGCCCACATCGACGAGACGGGCCTGCCCACCCGTGTGCCGCAATGGATCATCGAATTGGAAGCGCCTGTGGATGTGACCGCCTTGTTGCGTGACAGGGAGGACGAAGACACGGCCATTGTTCAAGCGCAACTGGCCACTCAGGTCCTGGATGGGGCCCCAACGTGGGAGGGTGCTGGTGCCGATGTGGATGCCGATGTGGATGCCGTTGTGGCGTCGGTGATCGCTGAGGCACCCAAGGACGCCCCGGTGCATGACGGGGATCTCACCTTGGAACACCTCCTGGCGCGTGCCCAAGCCTATGGCATTGCTGCGGACCAATACCAGGCCTACGCCGACCGACGGTGGGGCCGAGGGTGGCGGCTTAACCCGCATGGTCGTCGCCGTGCTTGGGATGAACTGGATCGCTATCGCAACGACCCGCAGGGCTACCTCGACAAGATCGAGAGCGAACTGCACCGGGTGACATGAAGGAGATACGGCATGGTTCGCATTGCTCATTTTTCTGACCTTCACTACGGCCCCAAGAACCTGATCGAGGCCGACCGCTGTTTCGGGGCAGCCATCGACATGGCCATGGCCTCAGGTGTGCAGGCTGCAGTGCTGTCTGGGGATTCAACCGATCACGCCCTGGACCTGCATTCGCCCGCTGCCGAACGCCTGGTGGCGCAGGTGCGTCGCCTGGCTGACCATTGTCCGGTGCTGATGCTGCAAGGCACGTTCTCTCATGAGCCACCGGGCACCCTGTCCATCTTCAAATCCTTGGGCGGGCGTTACCCTGTCCATGTGGTCGACCAGATTGGACAAGTGGCGCTCATGCCGAACGGCTGCTGGCAGGTTTCTTCAAGCTGGCGTTTCGATGTGCTGCCAGATGGGCTCATGGCCCTGTTCAGTTGCGTGCCCACGGTCAACAAGGCTGCTGTGGCGGCGACGGTGGGGGCGGGGGCTGCTGCCGAGGCAGTGGGCGAGCACCTGGCCGTCTTGCTGGCCGGGTTTGCCGAGAGCAACCGACGCGCACAGACCTTGGCGGTGCCGTCCATCGGCGTATCGCATGGCACCGTCTTTGGCTGCATGAGCGAGCACGGCGTTCCCATGGCCGGATTCGACCACGAGTTCACCACGGGCGCATTGTTTGCTGCCGAGGCCCAGGCTTTCATGCTGGGGCACATCCACCGACATCAGGCATGGGACTGTGAGGCGCGGCATGGGCAGCAGCGCATCGCCTATGCGGGCTCCATCGGGCGCTTCCACTATGGGGAGGATGGCGACAAGGGCTGGCTGCTGTGGGAGGTGGATACCTCGTCAGCGGTCTGCACGCTGCAGCCGACACCTGCTCGGCGAACGGTTGACATTGTGTTTGACGGCAAGCCAGACCTCGACACCTTGCGGGATGCGGTGGCGCAACAGGACGTTGCCGGGGCGTTCGTGCGTGTCCGGTGGACGGTGGCGGACGAAGATCGCCATGAGGTCAATCGCCAGGCCATTCAGGAGGCGTTGGGTGCGGCAGCTGAAGTCAAGTTAGAAGGGCGCATCGTGCCGGTTGTGCGGACCAGAGCGGCGGGCATTTCGCAGTTGGACAGTTTGGAACAGAAAGTCACGGCTTGGGCGCAGGCAACGGGTGTTCAGCATGCGGGGCTGCTGAGATGCCTTGGTGAATTGGTGTGTTCACAGCCCGATGAAATCGCTGGCAGAATTTTGGAAGCGAAATGCCTAAGTTGCGGTGATGGTGGCATCAAGGGCGTATGAGCCGCGAATGGTGTCTAGCGATGACGTTCTGCTGTGTCGATCTACCGTTCCGCAGTCATACACGTGCAGGGTGGATGAGGGGTGCCATCGACCAACGCGGATCTGCCATGAGCAGTCGTTGTGCCCACGCACCTGAGCGGCAGGCCAAGGCTGATCGCAGTCCTCCGATCAGCCCACACCGGACGTTAGCTTTCGGCCACAAGCAGCCGTTGGGTGGTGCGTCCGGAAGCGGACGTCGATTACCCAGACCAGCTCATTGCATCAAAGCTTCGATCAATGGGCAGGTGGGCGGAGCGGGCGTCGGCGCCTAGCTGAAGGGTAATCGCGTGTCGCCGAGGGCTGAACCTTCGACATGCGAAGCGGGGCCGGGACGTTAGCGGGCAGCCCCAGCAGTCGCATCTGCCTGGGCGATGAACGCCAGCAACGCGGGCGTCGACTGCTTCTCACGATGCACAACCAGATGACATTGCCGAAGCTGCCGCGGCAATGTCGTGGAGACGCGGCACAGACGTCCAGCCTCCAGCGCATCGTTCACTACCCAGGCGGACAGGCAAGCCACCCCCAACCCTTCCTGAGCGGCACGCTGGATGGCCTCCGAACTGCCTAGCTCGATGCTGCGCCGGTAAGAACGCAGGTGGGGCAGCAAGCTCTGGTCGGTGGCCTCGCGCGTGCCAGAGCCCGTTTCGCGAACCAGCCAGACCGCCTCACGCAGCGTGCGCAGGGGAATGCGATCGCCCGCCCGGCTTGACTGGGCCAGCGCACTGTCGGGCGCAGCCACGACCACCATCTCGTCTTGCAGCCAGGGGGTGATCACCAGCTCCGGCTGGTGGCTGGGCCCCTCGATCAGCCCCACGTCGAGTTCGAAAGCGGTCACGGCATCGCAGATGGCGGCGGTGTTCCCGATAACGACCTTCGACCGCCAGGCGGCGGCGCTGCCGGGCTGCTGTGCCCCCATGAAGCCAGCGAGCAGCTTGGGCAACACGTAGTTGCCAATCGTCGTGCTGGCGCCGATGCGCAGCGACTGCGCCTGCGCGCTGCCGTCGCGCGACATCTGCTCGATGCCTGCGGCGCCGTCGAGCAAAGCCAAAGCCCGCGGCAACAGCGCGCGGCCGTTGTCGTTCAACAGCAGGCGTTTGCCGGCGCGGTCGAACAGGCGCAGCGACAGCAGGCGTTCCAGCTCGTTGACGGCCGAACTGGTGGCCGATTGCGACAGCGCTATCTCAGCGCTGGCCGCCGTGGTGCTGCCGCTGCGCGCCACGGCGACAAAAATCTGCAGCTGACGCAGGGTGAGTCGAAGCACGTCCACGGTGATTGCCTTTGTTATCGATTTCGCAGGTACATCTTAGTCATACAACCCGTTGGACGGGTTGATTGCCAAGCTCTAAATTTGCCTGGCCGCTCGATCACGGGGCGGCGGCCCGCCGCGCCACCACCGGCATCTGGAGCCCGACATGCTGACCCTTGAACGAACAACCCCACGCCCCGCAGCACCCGGCCCGCTGGCCCCACAGGCGCTGCATGCCCTTCAATGGGTTGCTGCCCGGCGGCCAGTGGCGGGCTTCATGGGGCCGACCCGCGACGTGGCCCATGCCGTCTCGACCACCTTGGCCGCCGACAGCAGCATCGACCCGCAGGTGCTGCGCTGGATGCCGGTCGCAGTGCCGATGGCGGCCGTGCTGCTGTGCGCCGGCATCGCCTTGATCTGGGTGCTGGCGTGATGCACGCGCTGTCGACCTCACAAGCCAGCCCTGGCCCGTCAGCCGGCCACCGGGCAGCGCGGTTGCGCTTGCAGTTGGCAGCCCTGCTGCCCGGCCTGGCCTTGAGCGGCGCCCTGGCCGCGACCGGCATCGCGCTGGGCCACATCGGCTGGCTGCAGGACCACGGCTTCAGTGCGCTGACGCTGGCCATCGTGTTGGGCATGCTGGTGGGCAACACGGTCTATCCGCTGGTGCCGCGCCTGGCCGCGGCCAGCGGTGCCGGCGTCAACGTGTCCAAGCAGAACCTGCTGCGCCTGGGGGTCGTGCTGTACGGCCTGCGGCTGACGGTGCAGGACATCGGCCACGTCGGCATCGCCGGCGTCGCCATCGACGCGCTGGTGCTGGGCTCGACCTTCGCGCTGGCCTGCTTCATCGGCACGCGCTGGTTGGGCCTGGACCGCAAGACGGCGATGCTGATCGGCGCCGGCAGTTCCATCTGCGGCGCCGCCGCGGTGATGGCTGCCGAACCGGTGGTCAAGGCGCGCGCCGAGCAGGTAACGGTGGCGGTGGCCACGGTGGTGGTGTTCGGCACTCTGGCGATCTTTCTGTACCCGGCGCTGTTCGAGCTGAACCAGCACTGGGCGCTGATTCCGGGTGGCGCCAACGGCTTCGGCATCTACGCCGGCTCGACCATCCACGAGGTAGCCCAGGTGGTGGCCGCGGCGCGTTCGGTGGGCCCGGACGCGGCCAACTCGGCCGTCATCGCGAAGATGGTGCGGGTGATGATGCTGGCGCCGTTCCTGGTGATGTTGTCGGCCTGGCTGGCACGTGACGACAAACGCCACGCCCACACTTCCGCCGCCACGGGCCAGGCCCCAGGCAAGCTCGCCGTGCCCTGGTTCGCCTTCGGCTTCGTCGCGGTGGTGTTGTTCAACTCGCTGCAGTGGCTGCCGGCCTCGGTGGTGGCGGTGACCACCGAGATCGACACCGCGCTGCTGGCCATGGCCATGGCCGCACTCGGCCTGTCCACGCACATCGGCGCCATCCGCAAGGCCGGTGCCAAGCCGCTGTTGCTGGCGCTGATCCTGTTCGGCTGGCTCATCGTCGGCGGTGCCTTGATCAACCGCTGGGTACCGGCCCTGCTCGGCTGAAGCCTCGAATTCACGGCCCGACGGAATAAACCACGGGCTCTCCTCGTCCACCACAGCAAGCCTTTCCCTCTTTTCTCAACACTCTCCGAAAGACATCCCATGAATACCTTCTTCCGCACCACCGCGCTGGCCTGGTGCAGCACCTTCGTCCTCGTCGCCGCCAGCGTGCCCGCCAACGCCGCCAACGGCGCCGAAGCCACCCCGGCCCGCGTCACCTTCGACGGCCAGATCCGCAACAACTCGCTGGCGCTGAGCCCCGACGAGGCCACCGCCGTGGTGTCTTACAGCGAGCGCCCGGACGTCATCGTCTACGACCTGGCCACCGGTGCCGTGCGCGGTGTGCTGCGCGGCTACGTCACGCCGCGCAACATCGTGTTCGCGCCCGACGGCAAGAGCTTCTATGTCTCCGACAGCAGCCTGGGCACGGTGACGCGCCTGGACACCACCACGCTCAAGCCGCTGGCCACCGCGTCGACGCTGGCGGCCGGCCCCGGCGCCTTCGGCACCGCGCTCAGCAAGGACGGCAGCGCGCTGTATGTCAACAACCAGGCCAGCAGCACGGTGACGCGACTGGACACCGCCAGCGGGCAGGCCAAGGCGGTGATCACCGGCTTTGCGCAGCCGCGCCAGGGCGTGCGCCTGAGCCCGGACGGCGCGAAGCTCTACGTCACCAACTTCCTGGGCGACAAGGTGACCATCGTCGACACGCAGACCGACAAGATCGAGGGCGAGATCACCGGCTTCAACAAGATCCGCGCCATCTCCGTCACCGCCGACGGCAAGACCCTGTTTGCGGCCAACAGCGGCAGCAACGACATCGCGGTGGTGGACATCGCCGCGCGCCGCGTCACCGGCACCGTGCCGGTGGGCCGCGACCCCTACGGCGCCGCGCTCACGCCCGACGGCCGCTTCGTCTACTCGGGCAACTTGGCCGACAACACGGTGTCGGTGATCGACGTGGCCACGTTGAAGGTGGTCGCCACCATCGCCGGCTTCAAGCAGCCGCGCCAGGCCATCGTGTTCACGCGCGACGGCAAGACGGCCTACGTGCTGAACGAGGACCTGAGCATCTCCAAGGTCGAGCGTGCCGGGCAGCGAATCGTCGCCACGGTGGCCGCTGCGCAGGCGGTGGCGGCGTACTGAAAACCGGGAACTGTCAGAGAACCGGCGCACCGCACGACCGAGCCGGGGGCTTGCCGCTTCCGGTTCGCCCCGTTGTCGCCCCGCCCGCACAAAGGATCGAATGAAAACTCTGGCCAACCCCTGCCGGCGCCGCTTGGCGGCACTTTGTCTGGCCATGTGCACGCTGCCCGCCGCGTTCGCAGCTCAGGCCCAGACGGCCGCCCCGCCGGCGCTGGAACTCGTGGTGCTGGGCTCGGGCGGCCCGGGTGCCACCGGCCGCGCGGGCTCGGCCTTCGTGGTGTTGGTGGATGGCGTGGCGCGTGTTTTCGTCGACGCCGGCCCGGGATCTTTCGTGCGCCTGGGTGAAGCCAAGCTGGCGCTGGGTCGGGCCGACATCGTGCTGCTGACGCACCTTCATGTGGACCATGCCGGTGGACTGCCAGGCCTCTTCAAGGCCCGTGCGGTGTCCAACCGCGGGCCGGTCGATTTCAAGATCTTCGGGCCGGCAGGGCGGCGTGCGCTCGATGCCGACGATGCCGACTTCCCGGCCACCAGCCGCTTCATCGACCTCTTGTTCGGCAAGCAGGGCGCCTTCGGCTACCTGAAGGACTTCTCGGCGCCGCTGCGCTTTCAAGTGAACGACATCGACGCACCCGCCACGGCGTCAGCCCTGCCCGAAGTGCGCACGGTGTTCGATGAGGGCGGCCTGCGCATCAGCTCCGTGGCCGGCCACCACCGCGACGCACCGGCGGTGGTCTACCGCATCGACCACGCCGGCAAGAGCATCACCTTCAGCGGCGACATCGACGCCAGCTGGCTGGCGGGTCTGCGGCGAATCGCCCAAGGCACCAGCCTGCTGGTCTTCAACAGCGTGGTGCTCGACCCACCCGGCTCGCCCGACGTGCTGTACACCTTGCACACGCCACCCAAGGCCATCGGCGAAGTGGCCGATGCGGTGCGCGCCGGCCAGCTGCTGCTGAGCCACCTGTCACCTGCGCTCGACGCGCAGCGTGATGCCGTCAAGGCGTCGATTGCCGCGCACTACGCCGGCGGGGTGGTGTTTGCGCAAGACGGTCAGCGGCTGGCGCCCTGAGGCGCGCAGCCGCCGGCGATAGTGCCGGTACCGGCCCCCAGTTCGACGCCCGTGCCCACCGACCCCACGAAGGTGATCACGCGAGCCATGCCGTCGGGCCGCAGGAACACGGCGGCGTCGAACTTCATGCGCTGGCCGACCGATGGGCTGCCGCTCACGAAACCTTCGGTGCCGACACCGCGGTCCAGGCCCCGCAAGTAGAAGGCGCCCTCCGTGGTGCCGAGGGCGTCGGCAAAGGTGCCCGAGAAGCTGAAGGTGTCGCTGGCCGGGTCGTAGCCGGCGAACGCGCTCGCCACATCCACGTCGCCGTTCTGCGGACCGATGTACGTGGGCAGTAGGTTGCCAATGGGGTCGGTGATGCCTTGCGCCAGCGCACCGGTCGCGGCGGTGAACAAGCTGGCCAGCAGCAGGAAGGTCAGGGTTCGCTTCATCGGAGCAATTGGTGGAGCGTGTCGGGCGGGTCAACTGCCGATGGCGTGACAGAAAAAGTTTTTGCGTGGGCCGGAATAGACCGCCTGCCGGCGCCGTCTGCCCTTGTGTCGGGACCTCATGGACCCTTCATCCACCACCGACCACCCTCACTTCACATCAAGCCTTCAACGGAGCCCTCCATGTTCAAGACATTCACCTTCGCCGCTACCGCCCTGACCCTTGCCGCCGGCAGCGCCTTCGCCGCCCCTTCCGACGACGCCCGCACGCACTTCCAGGCCATCGCTTCGGGCGACACGCAGATCGTGATGCGCGGCTACGCCGACCAGGCCCAGCTGAACTGGGTCGGCGGCCCGCTGGACGGCACCTACGCCACCACCGACGCCATCCGCGGCACCTGGGAAAAGTTCGGCAAGGCCGTCGGCCCGCTGAAACTCACCATCGGCTCAATCGAAGAGTCGGCCAACCCCAAGGGCGCCACCGTCTCGGCCAACGTCGTCTTCGAAGGCAAGATGCCCATCAAGGTGCGTTACGTGCTGACCTACCGCGAAGGCAAGATCGTCAGCGAAACCTGGCAGATCGACCCCAAGCTGGCAGTGGCTGCGGCTTACTGAGCCACCCGCTCAGCCCATCAGCACTCTACCCAGGACGCCCCCATGAAACATCTCCCCACCTTGGCCGCGATGCTCATCGCCACGGCTTCCTTCGCGGCGCCGCCGACGAGCGCCATGGCGGCCGACGTGCCGGCCAAGCTCGCCAACGGCGTGCTCGTCGACGCCAAGGGCATGACGCTCTACACCTTCGATAAGGACATGGCCAGCAGTGGCAAGAGCGCCTGCAACGGCCCCTGCGCGACGCTGTGGCCGCCCGCGATGGCCGCCGCCAGCGACCAGCCCGCCGGTTCGTACACGATCGTCGTTCGCGACGACGGCTCGCGCCAGTGGGCCTACAAGGGCAAGCCGGTCTACACCTACCAGGCCGACCAGAAGCCCGGCGACCGCGCTGGCGACAACTTCAAAGACGTCTGGCACATAATCAAGGAATGACCTCTGTCGACGATCCACACCCAGCCCCGCACGCCGCGAGCCGCCGATGCAAGACGACTCCAACCTGCTGAGCTGGGTGCCGCGCCTGCGCCGCTATTCCCGGGCGCTGGTGAACAACCATGAAGATGCCGACGACCTGGTGCAGGACACGCTGGAGCGGGCCTGGGCCAAGTCGGGCCTGTGGGGCGGCGTGGCCGATATGCGCGCCTGGCTCTTCAGCATCATGCACAACCTGCACGCCGATGGCGTGCGCCGGCCCAGGCTGCACACCGTGACCATGGACGACGACACCCCCGAGGTGCCGGTGGCGCCGACGCAAGGTGACAGGCTGGCGGTGCTGGACCTGCAGGCCGCGCTGGACCTGCTGCCCGTCGAGCAGAAGGAAGTGCTGCTGCTGGTGGCGCTGGAAGACATGGCCTACGCCGACGTGGCGCAGGCCCTGGGCATTCCTATCGGCACGGTGATGTCGCGCTTGTCGCGCGGCCGCGAGCGTCTGCGCGGCCTGATGGAAGGCCGTGCCGAGCCCGTGCGGCTGAAGGTCGTCAAATGACAGCACAACGAAGCACCCCATGAGCACCGATCGCCCCCCACCGCCCACCCCCCCGGTCACCGAGGCCGACCTGCATGCGTTCGTCGATGGCCACCTGCCCGCAGAGCGCCAGACCGCGATCGCTGCTTTCCTGGCCGCGCGTCCCGACGACGCGCAGCGCGTCGAGACCTACCGCGCGCAGAAGCGAGAACTGCACGCCTTGTTCGACCCGGTGCTGGACGAGCAGCCGCCGCAGCGCCTGCTCAAGTCGGCGGGCCCACGCACCGTGTCGCCGACGCCCTGGTACCTGCAGCGCCTGGCTGCCGGGCTCGCCATCGCCGTGATCAGCGGCGCCACGGGCTGGGGGCTGCGCGGCGCCGGGGCTGGCGCCCGCGCGGGTGTTGGCGGTGACGATGCGGCCCGCATGGCGGCCGTGAAACCGGCCCCGGGTGGGTTGACCTTGGTGTCTGCCAGCGGCTTCGCGCAGCGCGCCGCCGTGGCGCATGCGGTCTACAGCCCCGATGTGCGCCGGCCCGTGGAAGTGGACGCCGCGCACGAAGACCAGCTCGTGGCCTGGCTGTCCAAGCGCATGGGCGCGCCGATGAAACCGCCGCACCTGCAGGCGCAGGGCTACACGCTGGAAGGCGGGCGCCTGCTGCCAGGTGGCCAGGGGCCGGTGGCTCAGTTCATGTACCGCAACGAGCAGGGCAGCAAGCTGACGCTGTACGTGTCCAATGACGTCGCTGACGTGGGCAGCGCCGCGGGCTCGGGCGGGGCCGCGAAACCGGATGCGAAACCGGGTGCGAAGAACGCTGACACCGCCTTCCGCTTCGCGCAGGAAGGCGCCGTCAACGTGTTCTATTGGGTCGACGGACCCTTCGGCTACGCCTTGTCGTCAGACGTCGACCGCAGCGTGCTGGCGCGGGTGTCGACCGAGGTCTACCAACAGCTGGGCACCCCGCGCTAAAGGCAACAGCAAGTCCCGCGGCGCAGGTGGTTTGCACCGCCATGGAATGAAACGCCCTGCAGTGCGCTCTTGGCTGCGAGCGCCTGACGCACCGCCGCCGCCCGTCGTTGGGTGCGAGGTCACGCGTCACACACTGCCGTCCACCTTTGCACTGAACACAGAAAGCACCCATAAGCACACAACGTCGCGACATCCTCAAATACTCGCTGGCCGCCGCAGCCGCCAGCGCGCTGCCCGCAGCGCAAGCCCAGGCGCCGTCCAGCGCCGCCGCCGCCACCGGCATCGACCCGCGCGACCGCGTCTTCATCACCAACGAAGACTCCAACACGCTGGTCGTGATCGACCCCAGGACCAACACCGTCGAGAGCACCATCAACCTGACCAGCTTCGACGAAGACCCGCGGCCGCCCTTCCGCTATGTCACCGCCGGCGTGGCGCCGACGCACGCGGCGATGATCCACAAGCCGCTGTACCACGGCTGCATCGACGCCCACGGCGCGGTGCCGTCGCCCGACGGCCGGCTGCTGGCCACCAGCGGGCGCGGCTCGAGCAACATCTACCTCGTCGACGCCGAGCAGCGCCGCGTCATCGGCAACACGCCCAACCCGGCCGCTGGCATGACGACCAACCCCGAACGCCTGAGCAGCGGGCTGCTGCTGGGCCGCGAACCGCACGAGCCCACCTTCACGCGCAACGGCAAGGAGCTTTGGGTGACGCTGCGCGGGGAAGACCGCATCGCCATCGTCAACGTCGAACTCGCCCTGCGTCAGTTGAAGGGCACCGACAACACAGGTTCGACGGCCATCCGCCAGTTCCTGCCGACGATCAACGGCCCGGCCCAGGTATGGTTCAACCGCGAAGGCACGCTGGCCTTCGTGGCCAGCCAGAAGGTGTCGCAGGTCGACGTGTTCCGTGTCAACCCGGGCGCCGATGGCCACAGCCAGCCGCAGCGCGTGACGACACTGGACATCAGTGCGCAGGACAAGCCCGGCTTCACGCCCTTCATGAAGACCACGCCCGACGGCGCCGAGGTGTGGTTCTCGCACAAGCTGGCCGATGCGCTGTCTTCTCGCTCGACGCGGGGCGGTTTCGACCTCATTGACAGCGTGCCGCTGGGCATGGGCGCGCGGCCCAACCACGTCGAGTTCGTCAGCAACGCGCGCGGCAGCGTGGTCTATGCCAGCCTGGCGCGCATCGACGACGGGGGCCCCGGCGGCGTCGCCTCCAGCCCCATCGCCATCATCGACCGCAGCGCAGCCAGCGGCCAGCGCAAGGTGGTCGGCACCTTCTTCAGCCACGGCCGCGAATCGCACGGGCTGTGGACCAACCCCGAGAACACGCTGCTCTACGTGGCGCACGAGCAGGACGAACTGCCCGGCACGCCCAACGCCGGCCAGACGGTGTGCAGCGCCTTCGACGTCAGCGACCCGCTGAAGCCGGTCTTCATCGCGCAGATTCCGCTGGGCAACCTGACCCTGCCTTCCGGAGCGCTGCGCAACAAGAAGAGCATCAACCTGGTCTACGTGCGCGTGGGTGCCAAGGGGCAGACTGCATGAAGGGCATGAAGGGCATGAGGGGCGGACACGCCCA
Source organism: Burkholderiales bacterium RIFCSPHIGHO2_01_FULL_63_240 (assembly GCA_001770725.1). Lineage (GTDB taxonomy): Bacteria > Pseudomonadota > Gammaproteobacteria > Burkholderiales > Burkholderiaceae_C > Aquabacterium. Next base: position 206,152 of record MERU01000004.1, on the reverse strand, counting down.
ACATGGAGTCAGTGCCTTCGAGCGCGAGATGGACGCTTCGATGGCCCGCATGATGCAAGACATGCACGGCCCGGGCTTCGTGGGCCAGGCCGACATCGACTTCCTGGCGATGATGATTCCGCACCACGCCGGCGCCGTCGACATGGCGCGGCTGGTGCTGCAGCACGGCCGCGACCCGGCCACGCGGCAACTGGCGGAGGAGATCATCGCCGGCCAGACCATCGAGATCGAGAGCATGACGCGGCGGCTGGCGGCCTTGCAGCAGCGCTCTAGCGCGGGTTCGGCAGCCGAATTTCCATCGCTGGGTGGCACGCGCGGGCCGTGATGCCCAGCCTGAGGGTAAGCACTGACGATGGCGATGGAATGAACCGCAGCGCTGTCCGCTCTTGATCACCATGCTGTTCCAGTCTGCCGAGTCCCGCTACAACCAATGGGTGCGGGACCATTACCGCTTCCTGCTGCGCAGCGCCTGGGCGCTGACGGGCTCGCGTGACATCGCCGAAGACGTGGTGCAGGACTGTTTTGCCAACGCCTGGAAGCACCGCGAGCAGTTGCGCGATGCGGCCTTGGCGCGGGCCTGGCTGTTCCAGATCATGCGGCGCGCCGCCTTCCGCCAGGCCGCGCCGGGCATGCAGTCGCTGGACGACGACGAGCAGCCCGAGCAGGCCGCCCCCGACGCCGGGCTGGACGACAAGCTGGACGTGGTCAAGGCGCTCGCGCGGCTGGCGCCCATCCACCGCGAGGTGCTGGTGCTGTTCTATTTCGACGACATGCCCACCGCGCAGATGGCCGAGGCGCTGGAGATTGCGCCCGGCACCGTGCTGTCGCGCCTGGCTCGCGCGCGCGACGCGCTGAAGCAGGTGATGGGCGTGCCAGTGCGGGCACCCGGCGGCGCCCAGGTCACGCCCTTGCGGAAGACCCCGTCATGAAGCGCGAACTCCGGCCGCCCGAGTTGCCCGACAGCGCGTTCGACTTGCGCACGCGCGCCGAACTGGCGCTGGCCTTCGAGCCCATCGACGCCCCGCCGCACTTGTACCGCAAGGCGCAGCCGCTAATGGCGCGGCGCAGCTTCCAGCGCGCCGTGCTGGGCCTGCTGCTGGCAGGCAGCGGCACCGGCGCCGTGCTGGCCATGCGCCCGCCAGAACTCGTGCGCGGCGCCATCGAACACGAATACTTCGAGCGCACGCTGCGCGGCACCTTCATGGCCAGCGCGCCCTTGCTGCAGCACCTGGGGCTGGCCGGCCAACAGGTTGTGCCCGGCTTCCCGCAGCTGATGCGGCCTTGCGACATCGACGGCCACCTCGTCTACCACCTCACCACCTTCTTCGAGAAGGGCGGCATGGTCACCGTGTTCGCCTTCGACAAGGCGGTGGCGCTGACGGAGGGCAGCGGCTGGTGGGGCAACGTGCACTGGAAAGTCATCACCTCGCGCGACGGCAAGCCGCTGGTGCTGGTGGCGCAGAAGAAGCAGGCCCTGGCCGTGGCGCAAAGCCAGTTCGGTCCAGCCACCGACATGTCCCCACCGAATTCCACACCGACCCCCAAGGAGACCCGATGAACAAGACCTTGAACTCGCTGCCGCGGCGCCAGATGCTGGCCGGCAGCGCCAGCGCCCTGGCCGCGGCCGGCCTGGCCACTTTCACGCGCGGTGCCGCCGCGGCTGGCGAAACCCCAGTGGCCAGCGCCACGCCCAAGCCGCTGCCCGCCTACGTGAACTGGAAAGACCCGGCCAGCGTCATCGTGCACAGCAGCACCACCATCGAGACCAAGCGCGCGGCCTTCGGCAGTGGCGTCATCACGCCGGCCGAGCAGCTCTACATCCGCAACAACCTGCCGGCGCCCGACGCCTCCATCGTGGCCGACCGCGACGCGTGGGAAGTGGCCATCGAAGGCGTGAAGGCCCCGCGCAAGCTGACGCTGCGCGAGCTGAAGACGATGGGCGTGGAGACCACCGCGATGGTGCTGCAGTGCTCGGGCAATGGTCGCGGCTACTTCCCCAGCAAGCCCAGTGGCACACCCTGGCAGGTGGGCGCGGCGGGTTGCGTGATGTGGACCGGCGTTCCGGTGCGCGTGGTGGCCGAAGCGCTGGGCGGCGTCGTGCCGGGCGCCGGTTACCTGACCGGCACCGGCGGCGAGAAGCTGCCCGAAGGCCTGGACCCGCTGAGCATCATCGTCGAGCGCTCGGTGCCGGCCGCCGCGCCTGATCGTGCCCGGCTACACCGGCGTGAACAACATCAAGTACATCAAGCGCTTGGCCTTCACGGCCAAGGAGACGGACGCGAAGATCATGTCGCACGGGTACCGCATCTCGCCGCCGGGCGGCAAAGGCGACCCGAGCCAGCCGTCGGTGCAAGAGATGACGGTCAAGTCGTGGATCAACTCGCCCGCGCCCGACGCAGCTGGCGTGAGGGCCGGCCTGGTGCAAGTGCAGGGCGTGGCCTTCGGCGGGATGAACGGCATCAAGCGCGTCGAGGTGTCGCTGGACGGCGGCAAGACCTGGAGCGACGCGCGGCTCACCGGGCCCGACCTCGGCCGCTATGCCTGGCGCCAGTTCGTGCTGCCGGCCAGGCTGCCGGCCGGCAGCCACACGCTGGCCAGCCGCGCCACCGACACGGCAGGCAACGTGCAACCCGAGCAGCGCATGGAAAACGCCGGCGGCTACAACAACACGAGCTGGGCCGACCACGCCGTGAAAGTGACGGTGGCCTGATCATGCGCAGCACCATCCAGCAGCGCTTCATGTTGCATGCAATGAGGGTCGCGTCGGTGCTCGTCGCCGGCCTGGCGCTGCCCGTTCTACCCGCGCTGGCGGCCGACGACAGCGCGCAACTCGCGCTAGGGAAGAAGCTGTTCCTGCAAGGCGTCGTCCCGTCGTGCGCCGTTTGCCACACCTTGCAGGCCGCGGGCGCCGAGGGCGCCGTCGGCCCGGTGCTGGACGAGTTGAAGCCCGACGCTGCGCGCGTGGCGAAGGCGCTGCGCAACGGGCTGGGCCAGATGCCCTCGTACAAGGACAAGCTCACCGAAGCAGAGATTGCGGCGCTGGCGCTCTACGTGTCGAAGGCCAGCGGGGGTGCCAAGTGAAACTTCAGGTGGGTGGAATCTGTGGTGCATCCCCACCGATAAAGGCTCGTCCGCGCGGGCCGCAAGACGCTGACTGGCACCGAAACGCAGGGCATCTTCATCGGTCGCCGCCGTCGGCAGCGACTGCTTCTCAACTCCTCGACAGACTGGATTGGGTCGGAAGCGGTCATTCGGTCATTCAACTTGAATGACCGCAACCGCTGCAGTGCTGGCATTCACCGTACTGACAGGCAGACGTTGACAACGTGACATCGCGTCGGAAACTGGTTTCAGCAAACCGCTGGAGCCAACCATGCAACCACTGAAACTCACCCTCAAAGGCTTTCGGGGCATCCGTTATGGCCTGGGGCAAGACGTGTTGACCCTGGACTTCGAGCGCCTGGCCGATGGCGCTGAACTCGTCGCCATTGCCGGGGCCAATGGGCGGGGCAAGACCACGCTGATGGACAACATGCACCCCTATCTGACGATGCCGTCACGGGCGGCCTTGAGCGGCCCCGGCGGCTTTTCCTACTACGACCATGTCTGTCTGCCCGAGAACGAGAAGGATCTGACCTGGTCACATGAGGGGCGGTGCTATCGATCCCAAGTGGTGATCCGGTTCAACGGGCGCCGCAAGACCGAGGCCTATTTGCATGCGCTCAGTGATGCGGGCCAATGGCGCCCCGTGTGCCTTGATGATGGTCTGGTGTCCGACGGCAAGGTCGAGACCTACACCCGCTGTGTTGAAGCGATTTGTGGCAGCGCTGATACCTTCTTCACCTCGGCGTTCTCGGCGCAGGGCAAGCGCCAGCTCAGCACCTACCGCAATGCCGAGATCAAGAGCCTGCTGTCCGACTTGCTCGGCCAGGAAGAAATCCGAGCGTTGGGGCAAAAGGCCAATGACACCGCCAAGCTGATCAAGGCCGGGCTGTCGGCCATCAGGCAGGAGTTGTCCGGGCTGGATGCGGAGCAGGCTCGCCTGGATGCGGGGCTGCATCGCTTGCAAGGTGCATCTGACCGAGTTGCGCAGACCTTGATTGAGCGACAACAAGCGCTGCAGGCATTGGATGGGCATCGGGTTGGCCATGCCCTCTTGCAGGCTCAACGGGATCAGTCACAGAGCACCGAGGCGCGCCGTACGCAGTTGCTTGAGGAGCGCAAGGCGTTGATCGCTGCCGGCACGCGAGCCATCGAGGGGCTCAAGGCTCAAGAGCAGGATGCGTTGCAGGGCCTGGAGCGCTTGGCGCAACGCATCAACAGTCGGCGCACGCATGCGCAGTCTCGGCAGAGCACGGTCATGCAGTCACGTCGCCAGTGCCTGAACGTGCTCGAAGAGGCTGGCGCTGTCCAGCGTGCGGCACATCGCCTGCCTCTGGCTGAACTGGTGCTGAGTGCCAGGCAACAGGAGATCGTTGTGTGCCGACAGCAGGTGCAGGCGATGAGGGATGCACAGGCCACGGAACGACTGCTGGTGCAGAAGCTCGCCAGCATTGAACTGGAGGCAGGCAGGGCGGCTTTGAAGGCTCAGGAGTTGGCGCACCGCTTTGGCCTGGTTGGTGAGGTGCCTTGTGCAGGCACCGATCTGCAAGGGCAATGCAAGCTGCTGGGGGATGCGCATGAAGCCCAGACCCTCATACCCAGCGCACAAGGCCAGATCAGCCGCCTGGCGCAGGACAAGGCCCTCGCAGAACAGGAACTCTCCCTGATCCGCCATCGGTACGAAGAGCTGGCCCAGGCGCCGCAAGCGCTGGCCCGGGCCGAACGCTTGGGCGACATGGCTCGAACACGGGTGTCTCGCTTGTCGCTGCTGGCGACCAGGGCGGGCCAGATCAGCCAAGCCTGCGCCGCCTTGCAGACCCTTGAGCTTGAACTGTCCTCATTGATGGCAGAGCTTGGCCGGACCCAAGGCAACGAGACGACCGAAGAGCAGGCCGAGCGCCAACAGATCGAGGCAACACGCCAGCGGATCGCGCAGGCGCTGGTGCAACAGGCGCAGCATTTCCGGGAGGCGCTCAATCGCCTGGACGCGGTGCTTCATGGTTTGCCAACGCCCTTTGACCATCAGATGCTGGCTGCTGCCGCCCAGGCTGAGGCCCAAGCGCGCCTGGCCTTGTCCATCGCTGAGCAAGCCCACTTGGCCGCCGAGCGCGATGCCCAGTCCAGGATTGAATTGATGGCTCAGGTGCGGGCCCTGGCTCATCGGCGTGTGCAGGTGCAATCCCGCATGGCCCGAGCGGAGGACAGCTTGGGAAGTTGGAACCTGTTTGCCCGATGCATGAGCAACGATGGCCTGATCGCCCTGGCCATTGACGATGCAGGCCCGGCTTTGTCTGGATTGGCCAATGACTTGCTGCTGGCCTGTTATGGCCCACGCTTCACCGTGTCCATCCTCACGCTGGTGGAGACAGGCAAGGGAGAGCAACGCGAGGGCTTTGACATCGTCGTGCATGACGGCGAGTCGGGGGACTGCAAGAGCCTGGGCCTGATGAGCGGAGGGGAGCGCGTGTGGGTCAACGAGTGCCTGACGCGGGCGGTGGCGCTGTACCTGGCGCAGCATGCAGGTCGGCGCTACGACGCCTTGTTTTCTGACGAAGCCGATGGGGCGCTGGACCCCGAGCGCAAACGCATGTTCATGGCCATGAAGCGCGAGGTGCTGCGCGTGGGCGGCTACCAGCGGGAGTTTTTTGTGTCGCAAACGCCGGAGTTGACCGCCATGGCCGACGCCGTGATCGACCTGGATGCGATGCGCGATCGCGGGGTGACTGTAGATGGCGCAAAAAAATGGGCGTCGGCCTGAGGGCGCGACGCCCGGTGGGGGTCAAAGGGGATCGGTCTCTTCGAAAATCGGCAGCCCGTCCACGATGGCTGCATCGCTGTCGAACTTGAGCCAGACGATGCCAGCCAATCTGGCTGCTTCGAAGATCGTGGCCATATCGCTCTCAGCGGGCACCGTGTAGGGTGGGTCGCCCACGTAGACGAAGCCACCATAGTCGTTCGGGTACACGTTGACTGACAAATCGTCATTGGCCAGTTTCTGGCGTGTGGTGGCCGTCAAGTGGCTGATCGACAGCGCGGCCAGAGGCTCGACCAGTTCCAACAACCTGGTCACGATTAGGTTATCCAAGGCGGACTCCTTCTTGGCAGGAATGAGGCTGTGCCATGCGGGCTAGGGTGGCCGGCCTCTTCACAGCAAACCCTGTTCCGCAAAAGACAGGACGCGGTCTCCTCCTACGACGAAATGGTCGAGCACGCGCACGTCCACCATCATCAAAGAGGATTTCAGCGTCTGGGTCAAGAGTTCGTCTGCACTGCTTGGCGACAATTGACCGCTCGGGTGGTTATGGGCCAACAAAACGGATGCCGCGTTGTGGGCCAGCGCGCTTTTGACGACCTCACGAGGGTAAACAGACGTTTGGGTCAATGTTCCCCGGAACATCTCTTCGGCCTCGATCAGAACATGCTGGGCGTCAAGGTACAGCACAAGGAACACCTCGTGCTCCAAACCGGCGCAGTACATGCACAACCAGTCCTTGACAACCTTGGGTGACGCCATGACCGGTCCATCCAGCATTTTGGCGCGCATGTCTCGCAGCAGCAGCTCACGTGCGATGCTGAGTTTGTGGGCCAGCTCAGGGGGAGCGTGCTCAACGGCCTGGTATGTCGCTGCTGCATCGCAGGCGCAGGGCAAAGGGAGGGGAGCTTGGCGAACAGGTGCGGCGAGTAACTCGCTGACCAGTTCGGCACTGGACAAGTGGGTGACATTCACGGATTTCTCCTTCACAAAAAGGAAAAGCGGGAACGTCCAGTCCCGAGGGGATGGATGTTCCCGCTCGGGATGTGCTGACGCGAGGCCAGCACGGTCAATGAGGCAGGTGACGACTGCGACGCCGACTCAAGGTCGGAGCGCATTCCGCGATGGAATGCAGGTAGCGGTGGGCAGTGTGTCGTGATGGTCAGAAGCGTTCAAGCCTTGATCGCTGCATGCCATGGACAAGGCCCCATGGAACCGGGTCATTGTCGAGTGCACGCCTGGGTGATAGCTGAATATCACCTGAAGTTCAGTACAGAAATCTTGTTTCAGTGGGTGGCCAAAGCCGTGACACGGGCCTGAAATTTCGCCAAGATGGCGACTCGAACCCATGCAACGAGCACGACCATGATCCGTTTTGGCCTCCATATCCGGCTCACTCGGCGAGAGATTGAGCGCTTCAAGCTGATCACCGATTTGGAGCCTGTCGGCATCCGCACGCTGGCTGACCTGGATGCCTACATCGCGCAATGCAAGGCGCACTATTGGGGCGTCTCCAGGGACACCCAGTTTCTGCATTGGCTGATCGACCGGGAGTACCAGCAATGCCGTTCAGCGGCGTAGCATGGAGCACGCCGCCTGGCGGTTCATCAAGCAAAGACACGTGGCTCGATGGTGGCGCCGCGCATGAAGGCCAGGTAGGCAGCGGCCTTGCTGATGTCCGCGAAACAAGCGATGGCATCGCTGCCTCGCCTCACGGCCCATGGCAGGTCAGGGCATTCATTGGGCGACAGGCTCAAGTTGGCCTCGCGATAGGCTGGATGCCGATACGGCGTGTTGCCGGTCTGCCAGTCCACCAGGCACAGGATGCAGTCGGTCAAAATGGCGCCGCCACCTGACTCGCCAGGCTCGACCAGCAGGGGGATTTTGAGCATGCCGCCAGATCGGCTAATGCGGCCGACCACGCCATGCTCATCAAGCCACGGTTCACCCGTGGCCAGGTCGCCAAGTATCAGGCGGATCTTCTCGCCAGTTCGGCGATAGGACTCCAGCACCTTGGCCGCTTTGGGATCGGTCCCGGGCGCAAAGTAGGTGCGGTGGTTCAGTGGGGATCGGCCCCATGCGGCTGTGGCCGTCAGGTATTTCTGATAGCCCGCCAGCGTGGCGTAGTCGCCTGGCGCAAAGGCCAGGTGGCTTTGGTCGAGTTGCTGTGCGATCTGGTTGGCATGATCGCGAGCATTGTCAAAGCCAAAGCAACTGTGGCCTGATCGCTCCGTGATGACATAGAGCTTTTGCTCCAGGTTGAGTGTGACGGTGGTCATGAGGATTCCTTGTGTGGAAGCCTGGGGACGCACCGCCGCTCGGGCCGTGGCCCCGCAGGCGTGTTGTTTCGCTATCAGGTCGGTATCAGCCTTGCGCGGCCAACCGGATGGGCGGCTGATCGCAGACGCTGTCCACCACTTGGCTTTGTCGGAGGTGCTCCAGCTTCAGCAGCAGTGCATGGGCATGTGCGCTGTCATCACCTGCCAGGCCAGGCTGAAGGGCCTGCACTTCCTTGATCAGCAAGCGCAGTTCCTGCACGATGGCCCGGTGGGCACGCTTCTCGATGGCGCACAAGGCGTCGGTTGCAGTGGTCATGGGAAATTCCTTCCGTGGGTGTGCCGCACTGCCACTCGGGCAGATACGGGCGAAATGGGGGAGGACGCGGCATGCACCACCAGCAGATGGGCAGGCGCGTGGGTCGATCTGGGCTGGGCCAGGGCGCTGGCCCCGGCACGGTCAAGACGCGGTGGTCTTGACGTGCGGGCAATCAGGCTGTCTGAGACACAGCATTGGGCTTTGACGGCTCTCCCGAGGTGGCGGATGGCGCGTCCTTGGGCACAGAAGCTTGAGCTTCAAAAGACGAATGAGCCTGGGCAAACTCCGGCGCTTTCTTCAGGCGCTTGACTTGGGTTGCTGCCGGTTCGTTGGCAGTAGGTGGCAGGCATTCAACGGCGATGTCGCCGCCTTGGAGCAGCATGTGGCGAAGTGCCAAAGCTGGCGCAACAAAAACGCCATGGAACAGCCAACGCACGAACTGACCGATGCGCCTGTTGCGTGCGGCTGTGGCTTTGTGTGTCCGCAAGGATTGCTTGCAGCACAGGTACAGGGCCAGGTGGTTGCGCTTCATCAGTGGATCAGCTTCCAACTGGGCCATGACTTCGGCGGCCATAACAGGGTCCTGACCCACACGGCGGTAAAAGCCCATCCAGGCGCGAGACTCTTCAATCTCGACACAGCTGCGTTTGGGGCGAACGCGGGACGCTTCATGATTCATGGTGTGAACTCCAGAAAGGAGGAGGGCACACCTATCCCGGCGGGGAGACGGTGGACTCCCCAAAGGGTTGCGTGGAAGTGCAGCACAGCCGAATGGCCGAGGCACATGAAAGACGGTTCGCATCCCATGAAGTCGAGGGCTCCCGATCAATCGGGCTTGACTTCAATGGGATGCGAACGCGGGCGGGCACAAGACGGGCGAGGCAACGAAGGCCAGAGCTTCGTCTCGTGTTCGACCCGAACTGCGGGCGAGGTTAATCGCCACGGTATCGATGTGCTGATGCTGGACCACAGTCAAGTGGTTCAGGCGGCAGCACGGTAAGCCATGACCTGTTCGACCTGTCGCGAGACAGGCGGCGCAGGCTTCAGCAATGCGGGTAGCACTGCAGGACTGATCACAGGCTCGCGGGCAAGCCCGGAGCCACCCAACAGCACGCAAATGGCGCGCGTTTCCCTTGTCGCATGAGGGCCTGCGTTCATGACGTTCTCCTTCAGGGTGTGAAGGGGAACGCCTCGTCCCGATGGGGAACATGGTGGTTCCCCAACTTGGGATGCTTCAGCCCTGGCGGTTGAAGCGGCTCGGCGGCGGCACGGTGAGGTGCGCCGATGACACGGTGTTCAGCATGAGGGCTGAACGAGGCACTAGGCCATTGAAATGGCCTAGCTGAACCGAGGTTCAGCTTCTACAAGGCAGGTCACGACTGCGACGCCAGCATGGCTGGACTTCTGGGAGACCTAGATCTCCATTGAAGGCTGCGTGAACGCGATGTCCACAGGTAGCCCTTTCAGTCTGCTGGAGAGATGGTGCCAAATCAACATGACTTGAGCCTCACGGCGTGTTATCCATGCGAAGAAGCCCCCCAAATCCCGTCGATTGACGGTGGCGTTGTCCACGCATGCATGCGCTCATGGCACCAGCAAGTCGGTTGATCTGTGGCCGCTACCAAGCCCGACACCCACCCAGACATTGGAGATACCGATGATTAGAAACACCATGGGATTGGTCTTGTTGTCGGTGATGTCCAGCCAGCTTCTGATGTCGGTTGATGAAGGCGTTGGCAGCTGCTCTGGATGCGTATGCCACTCCCCGAGGTAGTCCATCTTCTGGCCGCTTTCAGTCCATTTCCTGACAGCCATGGACTGGTGGTACGACTCCTTACGGTGGAATCCAAAGCGGCTCCGGCGATCGCGTGGATGGGGCTCGGTGGCGTCAACAACATGCAGGTGCTCTCCTCGCCGGTATCCCAAGAGGATTCCACCCGACTCAGGGTCTCGGGGCCGCAGTTGCCTGTAGATGGACAGACGAGCGAGAACTTTGGGCTCAATGAGAACCCGTGCCTCAGTGCTACCGTACGGCTGGGATCGCAACATCATTGGTACCGCACGCTGGGCAGGCGGCCAGGCGGGTGAGATCCTGGTTCTTGACTTCGAACACGTCGGCGCTCGCAACTGAGCGGGTGCGAAACCGGGGGCTTGGGCTATCGCGCTGCAACCAGTCAAGGATGGTTTCAGTGGCCAATGTCGCGGCATGCATCGGCGCCGCAACACCATATGGCGTAAAGCCGGTGCACCCGATGAGTCTGCGCACGGGGTCCTCTTTAAGGACCTTGAATCTTTCTTCTCTGTAGTTCTTGTGATCTGCCAACCGCAGGCACCGGAAGCATCCCCCTTTGCTGCCTTGAACCCAAAGCGTCTGAACAGTCTGCCCATTCCCTTTGATCCACGCGTGCAACAAAGGTGTTTTCGTCGCCTCGGCGATTCTGCGGGCATTGAGAAACTCGCTCACAGACTCTTCGCCAGTGGCATCGATCACCAAATCGGCGGAGAACAATGCAGGAACGCCACGGACGTCAGTCGGACACGCGTCAATGGTGGAGAAAGGGAACTGGCGAACAAGTTCATCACGCAAGGCGGTCGCCTTGGATTTGAACAGTGCCGGATAGCCCAACACATGCCTTCCGATGTTCTCCGGTTTGAGTTTGTCGGGGTCGATCAACGTCAACTTTCCACCATTGGCTCCAGCGCCAAGTCGAACCAGAGATAGAGCGACATAGGAGCCAATCGCACCGCATCCCACAACCTTGATCTGCCGGCCGCTGAGGTCCTTGAAAGTCAAGTTTCGACTGTGGACGAACGCAGGCCCGAACTCCGAAATGGACAATCGCATGATGCCGCGTGTGCCGCCTTTGCCGTGGAGGTGCTGTTTGTAGAGCCGCGGCTTCTTGATGGCGCCCAGCCGTTGGACTTGGTCGAGATCGAAGCCGAATCCGAGCCAGCCGATGGGCGTTTTCACGGCAAAGGTCGCTTGCTTGTATTTGAGGTATCGGGGCTCCTTCTCCAGGATACGCTGAACGCCGTTCGAGATGCCCTTGTCCCACGCCTTTAGCCAGGCGAATAACGCTTTCACGGTTGATGGCATGACATCCGGCACAACAGGAAGCACGTCGGTTTGGAACAGCCAGCACGGGCAGGTTGTCTTTTCGGGAGCTGAAGCACCGAGTGCTCCAGCGAAGGCCGCAACTTCCTTTTCGGAATCTGCGATCAATGCGGTCGGCACACCGTTGATGTCGACGAGCCAGTAGTTGGTACAGGTGGCACCGAGTGCGACGGTGCCAATGAGCACATCCCAGATGGCCGTCGATTGGCCATTGAGCCAATGCACCATGAATTCGTCTTGGATGTCGCCCCTGCGATAGTCCGCATCAAAGCGGATTTGTTCAAGGACCAGCTTGGCCTGGTCAAGACACTGAGCGAGTGCTTCAGCTGGGTTGTAGCGATCAAGGACAACTGATCCTGCTGCAAAGTAGCAAAGCCATCCTTCTGCAGTCAGGTGCGGAACGAGGGGAGGGAAGCCGTCAGTGCCATCGAGCACGATGATCGATGGATAACGCAGAAAGTCCCAGTCCGTGATGCTCAGCCGAACGCGCACATTGCCACCACGGCAAGTCAAATCGCCCTCAAAAGAACGCGTGCCGGCACGGTTGCCTGCAGGCTCAAAGCCACGCATGCGAAGCAACCGCAGGGCGTTGGTCAGCTGCGCATCACCCGGGGTCATCAGCCAGCAGTGGTGGCTCTGACGATCGGGCGGCTGACCTCACGAGCAGGCACGCTTCTCACCGCATCATTGCCGCTGTCTGGCTCGACCAGATCGGTCCGCATTGGGATGCGCAATCCAAGTTGGCTTTGGATGATGTCGATGGCATCACCCGGCGTGTGCACGGGCTTCAGTCGCGCAGCCTGAATTTGCTGCGCCAGGGTGCTGGCCATGGCTGAAGCCTCTTCCCGTTGCGCCGGATTCAAGCGCTTGTTGAAGTCTTCCTTGCCTTCGTCAATGCCTGGCGCACGGATATCTCCGCGCAAAGCGTTGGCGAGGGTCCTGGACGCCGCCTCCAAAGCCAGATCGTCACGACCGCGGATCGCTTCGAACTTCTGTGCGACGGCCACCATGATGCAAACGGACGTGGGCCCATCGCCAGCTTTCCAATGCAGGTCACGCCAAGCCTTGAGGTAGCAACACACCCGGCGCAGCTGATCGGTATGTTCCTTCACACGGTCAAGGAACCACTTCGAGACAGCTTCAGGGTCTGATGATTTCCATTCGCCAGACCGTGTTGCCATCACGATGTGATCCAGGTCGGCCCACTCTTGTTCTGCGATCTCGCCGAACGCCGCATTCTCAACCAGGGCGCCTCGCGCCGAGTCAAGCGTCAACTGAGCGGAGAAGGACTTTTCCAGGATCGTCGCGAACTCTTCCTCAGGCGCAGCGTACAAAGGGATATCGATGTGCGCCCAGTTGTTGATCTGGATCCTAATGCAGGTGTCCTTGCCTTTGATCAGTTCCCAACCCTTGTCCGTGCAAAGGTCCGCCAGTAGTCTCTCCACCAGCGTGAAGTAGAGCTTCGCCATCTTGTGTGGCGGGCCATTGTCTTCCCACACGGTGACCGGTAAGTACACACCGAAGTCCCAATCCATTTCCTGGGGTGGCTGCCATGCCGGCTGGATGCAGGTCCTGTACGACCAGGAGCCTTGGGTGCGGAATTTGGGGTCGACTGCCTTGTCCATGCCGAGCACGGCCACTGTCGCCGCTCGTATGCGTGGCCGCAGATGATCCCGAATGTCGTTCTTGGCCTGAACCAAGGTTTCCCGTTGATGTGGGGTGGGGGCGAGGCGGTCGATGAAGACATCGGTCTCGGAAGTGGCGAACAGCAGTCGATTGAGTTTCAGCATGAGAGACCCCGGTCAAGGAGATGCGTGTTCGCCGTGAAAGAAGACTGACTTGGGTGGCGAGTGTTCCAAGAAAGCCAGTAGACGTGGGTCACTGATGCATCGTTTCGAGCGCTCAATGGCGGCGCCGAGCAGCACCTCACGTGCGTGGGCATCGGCCTTGTCAAGCGCGACCGCTCGGGCACGTTCATCGAACAGGTCGTCATCGATGCGCAGGTATCGGTTTTCCAGACGGTGCTCCAGCACCTTGTCAGTCAGAACCTCTTGTGCGGAGATGGACAACCCAAAGAGCCTCTTGGGCATGTTGCTGGGGTTCCAGCCACCCCAGTCGTAGGCGCCACCTTGCCGGTTGTGCCGAGGGTCAACGGTGAACTTCGACGACATCGTCCCGATGCTCAGCATGCGGATGTGCTTGATATCTCTACCGAAGAAATGCTGCGATTCATGGAGCGCGAGCAGTCCCGGTGAGTTCGCGAACAACCCACCATCGACATACTGCCCCCCATTGAACACATGACGCGGAAAGTAGGCCGGCGCAGCACTGGTCGCAAGCCCGATGTCCACCAGGCGATGTTTGTGGTCTCGTTTGAACGTGGGGTGGTGCCCCGTCTTGAAGACAACAGGCTCACCCGTTGTGTAGTTGATGGAGGGGACCATCACGGGGTGAAGGCAAGCGCCCAGGAGTCGGTCGCCGAAGACTTCGGGGGCCTCAAGCTGCGCCTTGAGCGATGCGGGCGAATAGGGTGCGCGCACCATTCCCAGAAAAGACCAGCGCTTTTTGAAGATATCCTCGCCGTGCTTGACGAAGAGGTCAACCATCGTTTGCGCCCGGATTTCCAATGCGAGGGCCAGCGCCAAGATCCCGCCAATCGAGGTGCCTGTGATCAGATCGAACTTGGTTGCGATGGGCCCCTGGAGCTCCTGCTCGATGTCTGCAAGCACTTTTGCGGTGTACAGGCCTCTGTAGCCGCCGCCTGAAAGCGCAAGGACTTGGAATACCTTGTTTTGATCTGGCTGCGACGCTGAACAGGGGGCAGGTGCTGACATGAGGTGTACTTGTGGCAGGCGCTATTTAGTGTCTGGGTGGGGTAAAAAACACTACAGGTAGCGTTTTATCACATTTTCCATGTGGATTTATACAGTGTCAAGTCTCCGGGGCTCTCGTCCAGCGATTCCGAGCAGTTGGGCGTTGCTGTATGGCGCAAGCCCCAGACATTCAGTGATCCAATCGAGCCTTGGCTCGGTGGAAAATCATGCCCATCGCGATTTCCCCCGATTTCCCAGGTATTTATGGATCACGCAGCACATAACAAGATCGTCTCGTTCATCTGGTCCATTGCAGATGACTGCTTGCGCGACGTTTTTGTACGGGGCAAATACCGTGACGTGATCCTGCCTATGTTCGTTCTCCGCCGCCTGGACTGCTTGCTTGAGCCGAGCAAGGCGGGTGTGCTCGAAGAAGTGCGGTTCCAGCAAGAAGACGCGGCGATGGCTGATCTGGACCCGCACGGCCTGCGCGATGCGTCTGGCTACGTCTTCTACAACACGTCCAAGTTCACGCTCAAGAGCCTGCTGGGCAACCCCACGCAACTGGAAGCCAACCTCAAGAATTATCTCGACGGGTTTTCGGACAACGTGAAGGAAATCGTCGACAAGTTCGACCTGCGCAACCAGATCCGCAAGATGGCGCAGTCCGACGTGCTCCACGACGTCATCGAAAAATTCGTCTCCGAAGAAATCAACCTCAGCCCGGATGATCGCAAGGGCCCGGATGGCCGCACACAGCCTGGCTTGTCCAACCTGGGCATGGGCTACGTGTTCGAAGAGTTGATCCGCAAGTTCAACGAAGAGAACAACGAAGAGGCCGGTGAACACTTCACGCCGCGTGAGGTCATCAAGCTGATGACGAACCTGGTGTTCATCCCCGTCAAGGATCAGCTTCCCAACCCGCTGACCATTTACGACCCCGCTTGCGGCAGCGGTGGCATGTTGACCGAGTCCCAGGACTTCGTGACCGACCCTGAAGGCGAGATCAAGGCCAAGGTGGGCGTCTTCTTGTACGGCAAGGAGGTCAACCCCGAGACCTATGCCATCTGCAAGTCCGACATGATGATCAAGGGCAACGACCCCGAGAACATCCGCTTTGGCTCGACGCTGGCCACCAACGATTTCTCTGGCAAGCGCTTCGACTTCATGTTGACGAACCCGCCCTACGGCAAGTCATGGAAGAGCGACCAGAAGAGCATTGTTGAAGGCAAGGAAGTCATTGACCACCGCTTCCAGGTCAACCTGTCCGACTACACGGGCGAGCGCTTTGATTTTTACCCGGCCATCCCTCGCTCCTCAGATGGGCAGTTGCTGTTTCTGATGGAGATGGTGGACAAGATGAAGCGTCGTGCCGACAGCCCTGTGCGGTTTGCCGGCTCGCGCATTGCATCGGTCCACAACGGCTCGGCCCTGTTCACCGGTGATGCAGGCAGTGGCGAGAGCAACATCCGCCGCCACCTGATCGAGCACGATTACCTCGAAGCCATCATCCAGCTGCCCAACAACCTGTTCTATAACACCGGCATCACCACCTACGTGTGGCTGCTCACGAACAACAAGCCTGCCAAGCGCCAGGGCAAGGTGCAGTTGATCGACGCGTCCAACCTGTTCCAGAAACTGCGCAAGAACCTGGGAGAGAAGAACTGCGAGTTCACCGACGAGCACATTGAGCAGATCACCCAGTTGTACCTGACCATGCCGGCGGATGGCATCTCGAAGGTCTTCCACAACCGGGACTTCGGCTATTACAAAGTCACGGTGGAGCGCCCATTGCGGTTGGCAGCCCAGTTCACACCCGAGCGCATGGCCACCTTGCGCTACACGCCGGGCATGCAGGAGATCATGGAATGGGTGCACGGCAAGTATGGCGAAGAGGTCTATACCGGCCTGAAGGCCCATGCCGAGGCCATTGAGAACCACCTTGAGCGCGAAGAAATCACCCTTTCGCCCAAGAGCCGCAAAGAGCTGTTGTCTGAGACCACTTGGCTGGCGCAGCGATCCATCATGCAAGCCGCTCAGCAATTGGCTGGGGTGATCGGCAGTGCGGAGCACCTTGATTTCAATGTGTTCGAAGCCCTGGTGGACGATGCCATCAAAGCTTTGGGCCTCAAGCTTGCTGCGAACGAGCGCAAGCAGATCCTGAACGCCGTGAGCTGGCGAGACCCGCGCGCAGCCAAGGTGATCAAGAAGCGACACCAGCTCACCGCAGCCAAGCTCAAGGACTTGTTGGCCGAACTGAAAACCACGGCCGACAAGTTGGCCGACCATGGCTATTGGCCAGCAGAGGTGCAGGCCGCCGCTGAAACCAAGGGCGGCAAGAAAGCGGCCAAGGCGGGCGAGTACATCGAGTACGAACCTGACAGCGAGTTGCGCGACACCGAAAACGTGCCGCTCTCACTGGACGCCAGCCTGCCCGCCTCTGGCGTCATCCACGCTTACTTCATCAAGGAAGTGCGCCCTCATGTGGACGAGGCCTGGATCGCGCTGGACAAGACGGTCATCGGCTATGAAATCAGCTTCAACAAATACTTCTACCAGCACAAGCCATTGCGCAGCCTGGAAGCGGTAACCCAGGAAATCCTGGCCCTGGAAGCCGAGACGGATGGCCTGCTCAAGGCCTTGGTGGCTTTTGTGGGGGCAGGGGCATGAGCCCGCGCAAGGTTGTGGCGCCCCAGGCAGCGGCCTTGCCTGGCGAGTTGCTGGGCCGTGTCGTCACCATCCTGGAAGATGCGCGCCAGCGCGTCGCGCGCACGGTCAACAGCGAGATGGTGCTGGCCTACTGGCTCATCGGGCGCGAGATTGTGCAGGCGCTGCAGGGCGGGCAAGATCGGGCGGGTTATGGCCAGAGCCTGCTGGACGGACTGGCCTCTGAGTTGACTAACCGCTTTGGGCGCGGCTTCTCGGCCACCAACCTCAAGAACTGCCGTTTGTTCTACCAGGCCTACGCGGAGCGCCAGCCCGAAATTCGTCAGACAGCGTCTGACGAATCGAGCCCCACGGGGTTTCTGGCTGAACTGTCGTGGTCGCACTATGTGTTCCTGACGGGCTTGCGCAATGCCGACGAGCGCCGCTTCTACGAGATCGAGGCGGCCCGTGGCACCTGGACGCTGGCGCAGATGCGCCGCCAGTTCGACAGTGGCTTGTTTGAACGCCTGGCACTGAGCCGCGACCCACAGGCCATCGGGCAACTGGCTGCAGAAGGCGACCTGATTCAAGCGCCCAAGGACCTCATCAAGACGCCCTATGTGCTGGAGTTCCTTGGCCTGGAAGAGCGCAGCAGCTATTCAGAATCCGACCTTGAAGCGGCCATCATCAACAAGATCGAGCACTTCCTGCTGGAGCTGGGCAAGGGCTTTTTGTTCGAGGCCCGGCAAAAGCGCTTCACCTTTGAAGAAGAGCACTTCTTCGTGGACCTGGTGTTCTACAACCGCCTGCTGCGTTGCTATGTGCTGATCGACCTCAAGCTCGGCAAGCTGACCCACCAGAACCTGGGGCAGATGCAGATGTATGTGAACTACTTTGACCGCTTCGTGAAGCGCGACGACGAGCACAAGACCGTCGGCATCATCCTGTGCAAAAAGAAGAACGACGCGCTGGTGGAAATCACGCTGCCCCAGGATGCCAATGTGCACGCCTCGGAATACCAGTTGTACCTGCCCAGCAAAGACGAGCTGCAGCAGCGCTTGCAGGAGTGGGCGGCCGAGAGCGCCGTGGCGGGTGGTCAAGATGGCAGCCAGCCTGCGGCCAGCAAGAAGGCGGGCAAGTGATGCTGCGGTACGAACAGTACAAGCCCAGTGGCCTGGATTGGTTGGCGGATGTGCCATCTCACTGGCAGGTCGTGGCCAATCGTGCCCTGTTCAAGGAGCGCCAGGAAGCTGGCGAAGATGGCCTGCCGGTTCTTTCGGTGTCCCTGCACACGGGTGTTTCAGACGACGAGCAGAACGAAGAAGAGAACGCCCGCACCAGAACGCGCATGGCCGATCGCACCAGCTATAAACGCGTTCGCCCTGGTGACGTTGCGTACAACATGATGCGGGCCTGGCAAGGTGCCATTGGGGCGGTTCGCACGGATGGCTTGGTCAGCCCTGCATACGTGGTGGCCGCGCCGACCGCCGCGTTGAACCCTGCCTACTTTGAATACCTGTACCGCACGGACTGGCTCATCGGCGAAATGAACCGGGCTTCCAAGGGCATCACGGACTTTCGCAAGCGCCTGTACTGGCAAGAGTTCAAGCAGCTATCGACGTTGTTGCCGCCATGCGACGAGCAAGATAGCATCGTTGCTTTCCTTGATCAGAAGACCGCCGAGATTGACTCCGCCATTGCAAAGAAAGCACAGTTGATCGAATTGCTAGAGGAAAGCAAACGGTGCTTGGTTTACGACGCTGTGACTCGTGGCTTACATGGCGCTGTCCCGTTGAAGAAATCTGGTTTGTCATGGCTATCGAACGTTCCTGAGCACTGGGAATTGAAGAGACTGAAATCGGTGGCGTCGTTCATCACATCAGGCCCACGTGGGTGGTCAGACAGGCTGTCCGACGACGGAGCAGTTTTTCTTCAAAGCGGCAATTTGAATAATTCGCTCGGGATAGAACTGGATAGTGCGCATCGTGTCGTTGTCCCAAGGGGGGCAGAAGCCAAAAGAACACGGTTGCAAGATGGCGATGTTTTGGTTTGCATCACGGGTGCGAACACCGGTCGTGTCGCAGTTGCCAGCCTCGGCGGACAAGAGGCCTATATCAACCAGCATTTGAGCCTAATCAGGCTGGCTGATGCCAACCCCAGATTTGTCGCCTACAGCCTAGCCGCTCAAGGCGGTTCCTACTTCTACCTTTGCCAATACGGGCTGAAGGAAGGGCTGAGCTTGTTCGACGTTGCCAACGCGCCGATCATCATTCCACCGCTAGATGAGCAGAACGAGATAGTTGCCTTTCTCGACCAAAGTGTCGCGAAGGTGGATGCTGCGTTGGCCGCTGCAGCAAGTCAGTGCGGCCAACTCGAAGAGCTCAAGAAAGCCGTGATTGCGTCCGCCGTAACCGGCCGATCAGTACGAAGATAATTTTTGGGAGCAACATGGTCAGTCAAACCAACGAAGCCGCGCTTGAAACGCACATTGAAACAGCCTTGGTCAAGGATGGCTATCGCGTTGGCAACCCGGCTGACTTTGACCAAACCTTTGCGGTCGATCGCCAGCTGTTCTGGGATTTTCTGGAATCCACCCAACCCCAGGAAGTGGCCAAGCTCAAGGACCGCCCCAACTGGCAGCGCCTGGTGCTGGAGCGGCTCAGCAAGAAGATCAAAAAAGACAGCGTGCTGGCCGTGCTCAAGAAGGGGCTCGATGTGGATGACGCCCACTTCGATTTGCTCTACCGACAGCCCTACAACCAGCTCAACCCCGATGTGCTGGCCCGCTACGAGGCCAATGTGTTCAGCGTCACCCGGCAGGTGCACTACAGCGAGACTGACAGCCTCAAGTCCATCGACATGGTGCTGTTCGTCAATGGCCTGGCCATCGCCACCATTGAGCTCAAGAACCCCTGGACCGGGCAAACGGTCTGGAACGCCATCTACAAGCAGTACAACCTGCGCGATCCCAACGAGCCGATCTTCGAGTTCGGACGTTGCCTGGTGCATCTGGCCGCAGACCCGGACGAGGTCTACATGTGCACCCGCCTGGCGGGCAAGGACAGCAACTTCCTGCCATTCAACAAGGGCGTGGACCACGGCAAGGGCAACCCGGTCAACCCGAACGGCTACAAAACAGCCTACCTCTGGGAAGAGATCCTGGCGCGCCGCAGCCTGAGCAACATCATCGAACAGTTCGCCAAGTTCACGGTTGAGAAGGACAAGAAGACCGGCAAGGAGCGCAAGGCGCTGTACTTCCCCCGTTACCAGCAGCTGGACGTGGTGCGCCGCATCTTGGCCGACGCCCAGCAGAACGGCGTGGGCCTGAGCTACCTGATCCAGCACTCGGCGGGCTCGGGCAAGTCCAACTCCATCACTTGGCTGGCATACCAATTGGTGGAGCTGTACAACCAGGCGGGCACGGCCAATGTGTTTGATTCTGTGGTCGTGGTGACAGACCGGCGCGTGCTCGACACCCAGCTCAAGGACAACATCAAGCTGTTCTCCGAGACCAAGAACATCGTGGCCCACTGCGAGAGCGGGCAGGAGCTGAAGTACAACCTGGAGGCCGGCAAGAAGGTCATCATCACCACGGTGCAGAAGTTCCCCCGCATCGTTGAAGGCATGGACGCCCTGACGGACCGACGCTTTGCGGTGATCATCGACGAGGCCCACTCATCGCAATCCGGCACCAGCGCCGACAGCCTGAACGAGGCCATTGGCGGCGAAGACGCCGAAGCGCCCGAGGACATTCAGGACAAGATCCTGGCTGCCATGGCGGGCCGCAAGATGAGCAAAAACGCCAGTTACTTTGCGTTCACGGCCACGCCCAAGCCTGCCACGCTGGAAAAGTTTGGCCGCCAAGGCGCAGACGGCAAGTTCTACCCCTTTCACCTGTATTCGATGAAGCAGGCCATCGAGGAGAAATTCATCCTCGATGTGCTGGAGAAGTACACCACGTACAAGAGCTACTACGAGGTGCAGAAGTCGGTCGAAGGCAACCCGCTGTTCGATACCGCCAAGGCCCACAAGAAGCTCAAGGCATTTGTCGAAGCCAGCCCCAAGACCATCGAAGTGAAGGCCCGCATCATGGTCGATCACTTCATGAGCAGTGTGTGGCAGGCCAAGAAGCTCAAGGGCAAGGCCAAAGCCATGGTGGTCACCCGCAACATCGAGTGTGCCATTCGCTATTTCTTTGCCATCCGCACCGCCTTGCAGGAAACCAACGCGCCGTTCAAGGTGCTGGTGGCGTTCTCTGGCGAGAAGACGGTGGACGGCGTCAAGCACACCGAAGACAGCATCAACGGAATCGCCGTGCGCGACCTGCCCGACGAGTTCGAGAAGGATCACTTCAAGATCCTGGTGGTGGCCAACAAGTACCTGACCGGCTTTGACGAGCCCATGCTGCACACCATGTACGTGGACAAGAAGCTGCAGGGCGTGCTGGCGGTACAGGCGCTCTCTCGCCTCAATCGCTGCAACTGGAAGCTCGACAAGCGCGACACCTTTGTGCTGGACTTCTATAACTCGGTGGACGACATCAAGGCTGCCTTCGATCCGTTCTACACGGCCACGTCGCTGAGTGAGCCCACCGACGTGAACGTGCTGCATGACCTGAAGGATGCGCTGGATGCCTTTGGCATCTTCGATTGGAGCGAGGTGAAGAGCTTCAACGAGAAGTTCTTCGCCAGCGCACAGGCAGAGGAACTGGCGCCGATCATCGACGCAGTGGTGGCACGGTTTGACGCCGACCTGGACGATGAAAAACGCATCGACTTCAAGATCAAGGCCAAGCAGTTCGTCAAGATCTATGCCCAGGTGGCGGCCATCTTGCCGTTCAACAACGTGAACTGGGAGATGCTGCACTGGTTCTTGAAGTTCCTCATCCCCAAGCTGAAGGTCAAAGATCCCGATCAGGACAAGTTGGACGAGTTGCTCAACAGCGTGGACCTGTCGACCTACGGCCTGGAGCGTTCGCGTCTGGAGGTCAAGATCGGCCTGGATGAATCCGAGGCTGAACAAGAGCCAGCCAACCCCAATCTGCGCGGTGCGCACATGGGGGAGGGCGATAAGGATCCGTTGGAAGACATTGTGCGCACCTTCAACGAGCGCCACTTTTCAGGCTGGGAAGCAACGCCGGAAGAGCAGCGGGTGAAGTTCATCAACATCGCCAAGCACGTGGTGGCGCACGTTGATTACCGCGCCCAGGTTGAAGACAACCCTGATGCACAGAACAGGCAGTTGGCCTTGGAAAAAATCATCCAGCAGGCCATCAGCATGGAGCGCAGGCGGGAACTGGACTTGTACAAACAGTACGCCTCTGACCCGGATTTCAAGCGCGCATTTGACGCCAGCATCTCCCGGTTGATTTCCAGTGGTGGCTGGATGAACCGGCCTTCTGCCTGAGCGGCCTTGTCATCACATGATTGCTTTCGATCCCAACACCTGGCTGATGTATGAAGGCCTTTCCAACTACGGGCATGGCGTCTCCCCTGCACCTGTGGTGTCTGTCGCCACGTTTGTCCAGGCGGAAGCAGACTGGCGCCGTGTGCCTGCCAGTGGTGCCTTGCGCGATGCGTCGTGCGTGTTCCGTGAAGACTACTTTGACCCTGTCAGCCGGATTCGGCGGGGCAGGTTCTACGAGGTGGCAGGGCGTTCTCAGCCTGACGACTGGCGCGTTCACAAGCACCCTGTTGTTGCTGAAGACATTGGTCGTCAGGAGCCAGATGGTCGGTTCAAAAAATCCTTGATTTCATTCAGCCCGATGGGCAATGTGAGCCAACGCTTGGTGACCACGCCACGCACGCTGGTGGTGCTGGGGGCCGGCTCGGCCGTCACCGTCTGGAACATCGTGTCGGTGGAGCGTGCTGGCAATGACGAAGACTTGGTCACGATGCGTGCACGCTCGAACCTCGGCTTTCTGCCGGATCTTGTCCTGGATGCCATTCCGTCGGCAGCGAGAGAGCGCGTCAGTGCCGCC
This sequence comes from Burkholderiales bacterium RIFCSPHIGHO2_01_FULL_63_240, assembly GCA_001770725.1. Taxonomy (GTDB): domain Bacteria; phylum Pseudomonadota; class Gammaproteobacteria; order Burkholderiales; family Burkholderiaceae_C; genus Aquabacterium. The sequence goes on along the minus strand of MERU01000004.1, from coordinate 183,149 downwards.
GTCATCAAGGTGGTGGACGGGGCTCACCGATCCAGCGGCATCACGGTGGTGGATCTGTGCCGCGATGCGATGGGTGTGATCTTGTCCGCTCACCTTCATCTGGATGCCGGTGAGGATGCGAAGGTCATTGAGAAAGACCTTGGCGCGCTGATTGCGAAGCTGCCACCGGAATCAAAGCTGTTTCGTGCGGCGGCAGATGTGGTCTGTAAGCTCCACCCCAGGGGCAAGTCCAATGAGCAACAGCGCCTGGGCACCCGTGACGTCACGGACGCTGATGGTGCCTTTGCCATTGAGGCTCTGGGGTTCGTGCTTCGTGATCTGGGCTGGGCGCGATAGGCCAAAACCTGGCCTAGGCGCGCAGCGCAAGTATTTGCCAGTGTTCTGATGTCGATGTCATCTTGGAGTTCTTGTTGGCTACCTCAACTCAACGCCCAGTCGTTTTTGTGTCGTACAGCTGGTCTTCCCCCGCGCATGAAGATTTTGTCGAATCACTGGCTTCTAAATTGATGGCCAACGGCGTGATGGTGCGCCTCGACAAATGGGATCTGAAGGAAGGGCAGGACAAGTTCGCCTTCATGGAGAGCATGGTCACTGACCCCGAGATTTCAAAGGTTCTGGTGATCTGTGACTCGCACTACAAGGCCAAGGCCGATGCGCGCAAAGGCGGGGTGGGCACCGAGACCGAGATCATCTCGGCGGAGATCTACGGGCAAGTCAAGCAAGAGAAGTTCATCCCCATCGTGGTGGAGTACGACGCCAACCGGCAGGCCGTGTTGCCCACGTTCATGAAGTCGAGGATCTACATCGATCTGTCGAACGACGATGTGTACGGCGACGGGTTCGGTCAGCTCTTGCGCGCCATCTACGACCGGCCCAAGTACAAACGGCCAGAGTTGGGGGCTGCGCCTGAGTTCCTGGATGACGCACTCGCCACGGCGATTCCGGTGCGTGAGTTTCAGGCCCTTCGCAGCGCTACGGAGGAAGGCAAGGCGACGGCAGATGGCCTGGAGGCGGCTTACGTCAAGCAGTTCCAGCTGGAGCTTGCAAAACTCTTGGTACCCAAGGAGACAGCGGATTACGACGATGAAATCGTGGCGGCGATTGGCCGCGCGAAGCCTTTGCGAGATCAGTTTGATCAGTACGTGTCCATGAAGGCTGCGTTTGGGCAAGACACCCCGAAGGCCTGGCGGCGGACACTGGCGCTGCTGGAGCACGTATTGTCTTTGCGCACCCCGCCTGAGGGCATGAATTCTTACCGAGAGGAGTGGTTTGACATCTACCGCTTTTTGGGTTGGGAGTTCATGTTGTTGACCGTCGGGGCGTTGCTTCGAGAGCATGCCTGGCAGACCTTGAATCAGGTGTGCAGCGAGGTCTTTGTTTTTGACCGTCACGGCGACCAGCGTGATCGCAGCTTTCTGGAGTTTGAAGCCAACCTCCGATCGTTGGACGAGCGACGAAACCGGCGACTTGGCTTGCGCCGCATCTCCATTCAGGCCGACTTGATCCACGACCGTATCGTCGCTGGCGGAACAACGTTCACAGAGATCATGCAGGCCGATGCCTTCCTGAGTTTGCGTTCGCTGGTACAGCAAGTCGAGGGGCGAACGCGTGAATTCTGGTTTCCGCGCACGCTGCTGTACCTGGATCGCAATGGCCTGCCTCTGTACCTAAAGGCCGGTGGGGCGGCCATCAAATCGGGTCTTCTGACGGCACTCGGCATGGCCGATTCGAAGGAATTCAGCGTGCGATTTGAGAGAGCAGCGGCAGGGCAAGACAACTTTGCCAATTGGCGCATGGACAGCCAGCGAATTGCATTGCGCTCGGCAACGAACGTGGCCCAGTTGTCAACCTAGTGCGAGCCACTTAGGCAATCGGCCATCGCAAAGCGCTGGCTGTATGCGGACCTGGTCAATGCGCTCAAAAATGTGGCAAGCCAGGTTTGCAAGGCTTGGCCTGAAGGAAAGTGGGCCTCCAAAGGGCCGAAGGCCCCGACTTATCCCCAGAATTTGTGGATAAGCCGCATGACTTGCGATGAGCCTCGGGCGTTCATGTCTCGGTCAAGGCCTTGGCTTCCAGGCGCAGGCGCGTGGCCTCGTCCAGGGCTCGGCCCTTGAAAGGCAGCAGGCCAGGCACGATGCGGCGGTAGATCGCGTAAGAACCTGGGTGGTGGCGCAGGATGCGCTTCTCTTCGATCCGGCTACCAATCACCAGGTACAGCGTGATGCACACGGCGCAGACGAGCCAGGTGTCGGTCAATGGTTGCGTCCAGATGAGCACCAGCATCAGAAAGTACCAGGGGTGGCGGATCCAGCGGTGCCAGGGGCTGAAGGTGAGCGGCCAGGCATCGACCCTGAACCCCAGAAATCCAGCCAGCGAGTAGAACTTCAGAGTGTGGATGAAACCCACCAGCGCACCCATCATGAGTGCCAGGCGGCACCAGTGCAGCCAGTTGGGCTCATGCCAAAGGCTTGTGGCTGGAAGGCTGGCCCAGATGACGAATGGCAAGGCCACCATCGCCACAGCAATCGCGTTGTACGCCAGCCTGCTGTGACGCCCAAACAGCGGCTCAAGCGTCTTGCCTGCCAGCAAGCTGTGGGATACGCCAAAAAGCAGCCAGCTGGCCGCAAGGAGCGACAGGGGGTAGGGGAAAGGGGTGTTCATGTGCTCGTGTTGCGATGAAATGGGCGCAAGGCGCCGGCCGATGCATTCCTTGAACGCCCAGGCCAGTCAGGGGGAGACAGACTCATGGGCATGGTGGGGTGTGTGCGGGTGAACTGGACGGCGGGGCATTGCCAGGCGCAGCTCGGAATAGTGATTCAGAGTGCCCCATTGCTCGACATCCCCGATCACATACAGACGATGCTTGGCCCGTGTGATCGCCACATTCAGCAGATTGGGCTTGCCTGAGGCCCAGGCTCGGGCACCGGATCCGGCTTGCCCAGAGGCCGTGCCCAGCACCAGGAAAACGATTTCTGCCTCCTTACCCTGAAAGGTGTGCACGGTGCCGCACTCGATCTGGCCCAACCCTGCATCCTTGATCCGCTTGATGCAGGCGTTCTTGACCTTGCGAAACGGCGAGATCACGAACACCTTGGCGGCCTTGTCCTTGCCTCCGGCCTTCCTGGCAGGTGTGAAGGCCGGTTGCTGCTGAAGCTGCCGCAGGCAGTTCACCAGGACATGGAGTTCGTCTTCGATGACCGGATGGCTGGCACGGGTGGCTCGCACGTCCAGCCAGGCGCTGTCACCGAGCACGCAGGTGAACTTGGTTTTGTCTGGCTGGCCTAGTTCGTCAACGCGGCCGTGCACCATCTGTTCGGCGTATGCAATGCGGTTGGACACGCTGAACATGGGATCGTCGCAGCGGCGATGCGTGCGCAATGGCATACCGGTCCAGATGGGCTGAGCCTTCTCAGCGCCCAAGCCGTCTTTCGTGGCTTGGCTTGCGACCCAGGAGCCATGGCGGGTGACACGGTCGGCCAGGGTCTGGACCGACTCGTCGTTGGGCGACCACATGGGGTCCACGGCGTGGCGGCGGCGGAACTCTTCGACCAGCATCAAGGGCACGGTGAACACGGGTTCGATCTGCAAGGGGTCGCCCACGAGGACCGCCCGCTGACTGCGCCAGATGGCACCGGCTGCAGATTGCGGGGTGGCTTGCCCTGCCTCATCGATCAGCAACCAACCCAGGCTGTCCTGACCCATGCCAGCGAACAGACGGTCGAAGGAGGCGAGGGTGGTCGAGACCACCGGCACGATGAAAAAGAAGGCGTCCCACAACAGGGGCCGTTGCTCCAGGGGCAGCTTGTCTTTCAGCGAACCGGTGAGCATGCCGTTGACGGCGCGCAGGTTGCCGATGAACTTGCCTGCGTTGGCCAGCACCGTCAGGCGGTGCAGTTCCATGGCTTGCAGGAAGATGCGGGCCCGCAGTGCATCCAGAGCGGGACTGACCGCCACCGACGCGCGATGGCGCTGATCGGCGGGCAGTTGCCAAAAGCTGGCATCGGGGAAGTGCCGTGCCCCAGCGTCGTATCCGGCTTTCAGCGCACGTTGGTGACCTTGCAGTTCGCGCTCGGAACCCTGCAGTGTCAAGACCTGGGCGCGGTGCGTCTCGCGCTGTTGCTCCAGCCTTGCTTCGGCCATGGCGCCATCCTGCGCCAGTTGGGCCAGCGCTTCGGCGGCTTGCGCCAATGCCCGCGTGGGCTCGACCAGTGTGGCGCGCAGCGCCTTCATGCGTTCGGTGTCCTGCCCAAACAAAGCGCACAGTTTGTCCCATAGGTTGGGGAGGCATTGCGAACGCGCCTGGTCGAGCGTGGCCCGCCGGGAATCGACCAGGGCATGCTGAATGGACTTGTTATCCTGAAGCTGCGCGAGGTGACGGCTGGCTTGGTCGATCGCTTGGGCCTGGGCCTGCGCGGCATCACGCTGGGCATTGACCCGCTGCTGGCAAGCATCGATCCGCTGAGCCGCCTTTTCAGCCTGAAGCAGAACACCTCGGCAGGCGTCGAACTCACCCTGCAGCGCCACGAAGGACTTCTTGGCCGCATGCCATTCGCCCTGGTAGCGGGTGTAGTCGTTGCTGGCCGCTTCCAGCAGTTGTTTGATCGAGGGTGGCAACGGATCGACGGGCGCAGGCGTGCTGGCTTGAGCTGTCGCACCTAGGGCATTGCCTTCTTGTGCGTTGTCGGACGCTGTCCTTTCGGTGTTGGGTGCCTGACGTGGTTCGTCCCGAAAAAATCCCCGGGCGAAAGAGCGGCGGTTGCCGGCATTGCCCAACGCGGCGGCCACCAGGCCCCAGCAGTCGATGGGTTGCTTGTCGTCGTCCACCACCTTCTGGGCCGCGAACACCTCGCGGATCACTTCGTCGAAGTAGGTGGCCGAGGCAAACTCGCTGTGCACCTTCGCGCGCGCGGGCAGCTCCTGCGTGATGTTCTTGACCGCGTTGTTGTTGGTGCTGGTCACAACGATGGACGAGCCGCCCACCACCTTGGCCTTGATCGGGAAGAAGTTTTTGCCCGCCACGCTCACGCTGTCTTCGAACAGTTCGATGGGGCGGCTCAGCGCGGCAATCTTGCGCGCGCGCTCGGTGATCACCTCGGCAATCACATCGCACAGCAAGGTGGTCTTGCCCGTGCCTGGTGGGCCGTTGATGCCCAGCGTGCCGCCATCGCGTCCCAAGGTGCTGAGCACCTGGGCCACCGCAGCTTGCTGAGCCAGCACCAGTGGGGCCACTGGTGAAGCTGGCCAACGGGCGCTTGGCAAGCGGGCCACGCTCACCAATTCACCCATGGCCGCGTGGTCGTTCAGGATGTCGATGCGCTGCTCGGGGGCAATGGGTGCGCCCAGAAAAGTGCTCAGGGCTTTGCCGAAAGGCTTGTTCTTGCCCGCCTGTGTGATTAGGCGGTTGAGGTCATCCAGGTAAAAGGAATTCAGGTAGTCCACCGCACTCTTGAGCCTGTCATCAAGCTTCTTGCGTTTGACGCGTTCCACCTGCACCACCACCCGCCAGTCCAGGCCGCTGACATTGGCCCCTGGGCCCAGCAGCTTGCACACGGTGCGCAACTCTTCGTCCAGATCGCTCCAGGTCAAGGGGCTTGGCGCTGGTGGGGTGTCGGGCTGGTCAGTGGGCGGCGTTTGCTGCGCATCAGTGGCGACGGGCCGCAGGTGGTGGCGTCGTTGTCCGAACTCGTCCATGGCGCGTGCCAGTCGGGCATTGACGTTCTCCAATGGCTCCGAATGCCACAGTGCATCGACCCCGTGGGCAAAGCTTGCAGGCAGGTAGCTGTCGAGCTTGGGGTGGCCATTTTCGTTGGCGACGAAGGCGGCGAGCCAGCCGTTGCCGACAGCACGTTGGCGTTCGCGCTCGCTGAGGTCTTCGTCAGGGAAAACCGATTGCAGCATCAACCGGGAGAGGTCTTCGGTGTCGGCCACGCCCACATAGACCACATGGACATAGCCATGTTCTTGTGTTGGCTGAAAGTGAGGGTGTTGCCAAGGCAACACATCGCCGCGTCTGAGCGTGACGATCTTGATCTGGTCGCTGCTGTCCTTGGCCGATGGCGCGCTCGGGATGTTGAAAACTTCCAGATCACGCCAGAAGCGCAGGACAGAAAGCGAAGCGGTAGCCGATGCGTTCAACGAATGACCTCGTCGGTGAATATCGGCGCGTACTTACAGCGTGTCCTGACCGATCAAGGGTGGGCGATCTGCGCGCGTGGCAAGCAGACCAAAACAGTGGAAATGGTACAGCGCTTCAAGCCAGGGCTGCGTTCCTAAGTCCCTTGTGGATCGATGGGTGGAAGGGGTCTTGGGCACCCATGAACGATGCTCGATGACGGCCTGTGGACGACCTCAGTCCACGACCCTTGATTTCAGCGAGCCGGATGAGATTCTGAATGCATGGACACGCACAAGGCATGTCCCTCAACCGAGCAGGAGCCCCCCATGAAATTCACCAAGGCAGAGATCGATGCCGTGATTGCGGCATCCCCCCGTACAACAGCGCCCTTGAACAAACTGGTGCTGTCGGCAGACCATCAGGTGCGCTCAGGCGGCAGCACCAGCAAGATGAGCATCGCCGAGTTGGCTGCGTCCATCCTGGACTGCGGCGTGTTGCAGAACCTGATCGTCATCAAGGGCCCGCGTGGCCTGTTTGAAGTGTGCGCCGGTGGCCGCCGCCTGGAGTCGCTGAACCTACTGATGAGCAACGGCGACATCCCCGACAACTACCCCGTGCCCATCCTCATCGTGCCTGCCGACAAGGCGCTGATGGCCAGCCTGTCCGAGAACATCTTCCATGTGCCTATGCATGCCGCCGACGAGTACCTGGCTTTCTCGCGCCTGTTGGGCGAGGGCAAGTCCGTCGAGACAGTGGCTGCGGCCTTCGGTGTCACGCCCCTGGTGGTCAAGCGCCGCATGAAGCTGGCAAGCGTGTCGCCCAAGCTGATGGACGAGTTCCGGGCGGATGACATCAGCTTGGAATGCCTGATGGTGCTGGCGTCGGTCGATGACCACGAGAAGCAGGAGCAGGCCTGGGCTGGCTTGCCCCAATGGAACCGCCGCCCTGACTACCTGCGGCAATTGCTGACGCAGGGCGACATCGAGTCCGACCGTGATCCGGTGGCGAAGTACGTGACGCTCAAGGCATACGAAAAGGCCGGTGGGGCCACACGCCGTGACCTGTTCAGCGACGACGAGAAGAAGGCTTACTTGCTGGACGCGTCATTGCTGGAACGTTTGGCCGTGGAGAAACTCAACAAGAAGGCCAAGCAGGTGCGTGCCGAAGGCTGGAAATGGGTGGATGTGCGGGTGCGCTATGACCGTGACGAGTACACCGGCCACACCGAGTTGCGCAAAGTCCGGCGCGAACCCACGGAGGAAGAGGCCACTGCGCTGGCGGAACTGGACGCTGCGATTCAGGCTGTGCAACAACGCCTGGAGGTGCTGGACGACATGGACGGCGATGACGCGGACCAGGGTGACGGCGCGGCATACCAGGAGCTTGAAAGTGAGCAAGTAGCCTTGCAACTGCGGCTCAAGGCCATCGAAGACGAACTGAGCGTGTGGCCCGCTGACTTGATGGCACAGGCCGGGTGCGTGGTCCACGTGGGGCACAACGGTGCGGCCACGGTGAAATGTGGCCTGATCCGCCCGGAGGACCGCAGCGCCGTGGCCCATGTCCTGACACAGGGCGCAGGGCAGGCAGGCGAGGGCGGTGCACAAGGGGACATGCTGTCCGGCCCACTGGCCAAGGTTCGCCCGGTTCACTCCGACAAGCTGATGCGCCGCCTGACGGCACACCGTGTCGCCGCCGTGCAGGCCGAATTGATTGCGCGCCCGGACGTGGCCCTGGTCGCGCTCACGGCTCAGTTGGCCCAGAAGCTGTTCCTGAGCCGAGACTACCGCTACCACCAGCAGCCTCAGGTGCTGGATGTATCGGTCACGGACAGCCAGTCTGCGCTGCAGTCCGCAGCCGATGACATCGAAGCCAGCCCGGCATGGCTGCGCATGGAGGCTGAGCGCAGCGCCTGGGCGCAGAAGCTGCCGCAAGACTTGGATGCCGTGTTCCCTTGGTTGCTGGCGCAAGACCAAGCCACAGTGCTCCAACTGCTGACCGTGGTGGTGGCCTGCTCGGTCACCGGCATTCAGGGTGTGGAGTCACCCACCCAACGCACGGACGCGCTGGCACAGGCCTTGGGCCTGGACATGCGCCGCTGGTGGACGGCCAACGGCCCGTCCTACCTGAACCATGTGCCCAAGAGCCGCGTGGTGGACGTGGTCATTGAGGCGGTGGACATCAACGCAGCAGCACCGCTGGCCGGTATGAAGAAGGATGCCGCCGTGGTGGCCGCTGAGTTGGCCTTGGCGGGCTCCGGTTGGTTGCCGCCATGCCTGAGGGGCCCCTCCGCCTCGGAAGCGGCAGCAGACGAAGGCGGGGCTGCCAGCCTGGACGACTCTCAGTCTGAGGTCAATGAACTTGCCGAGTCAGCAGTCTGAGTCAAGGACATGCACAGCTTGCCCAACGCTGGCGGCGCAGACATGGTCCTGCGCCGCCAGCGTTCGTCATGACACTGCTTTTGACATTGCCTCGCGCTTGTCATCCCCATCGCGTGATCCTGACGAAGGTTGTGCTTGAACCGCGCCAAGGTATGCGCATGCGGCACGTGGCCTGGCATGGCCAGCGAGGAGGGCCACAGCCTGTCTTGCCGCGCGATCCACTTCGGGCGCCACAACACCATTGCCGCGAACTGGGGGCGCGGTCCCGGCCAGGGCCTCATAGTGACCGATCAACACTTCATGGCGCAGGCCATGTGCGGTCACCCCCCGTTCGCGCACGGTGATGCCGAACTTGGTCAACACGTAGTCAAAGTGCCTGAGGTTCTTGCGAAGGTCATGGGCAGGGTTGCCCATGTGGGCATCCTGGCTGCTGACCACGCCCTGCGCGAATGCCACGGCGGCAAGTCGCTCAGGGCTGTCCAGTGGAATGTGACGCACCCGGCCTCCCTTGCCTTTGATCCTGGCGTATCGATCTGCCGACTTGTCCTCGGGCGGAAGGCCCGTGGACTCGAAGGGCACGATGCTCTCAAATGGCCGAAACAGCACCGACTCCTTTCGCCGCAGGCCCATGGCGCGGATCAGCCGCAACGAGGCCCCCACAAAGCTGTCGTGGTCACAGACCTGGGCAATCACGGTGTCGATGTCCACCCCATGTGCGGACCAACCTTTGTCCCGGCTGGCGTACTCATGGCGCTGGTATTCCTCAACGCTCAGGCCGTAGTGGTCCGGTGATCGCACGAAGCCATGTTTGCCCACCCACATGGCCAGCCCGCGCAGAAAGCTCAGGTAGGTCTGGATCGTTGCTGGGGCCAGGTGCTCCTGCTGCCAGACCTGCACCATGGCCCGGATGTGCTTTTGCCCCAGGTTGCGCGGGTCAGGCACCGTCTTGAACCCGGCCTTTGTCCTCAAGTCCCGAAAGAATCGGCGCAGGAACTGGGCGCGCTCTTGCCGTGTCTTGTGTGAGACGGTCTTGGCCATCGAGGTGTGCAGGGCGTTGAACAGTTCGATCAACACCTCCAGCACCTTGAGCGGAGGCGTCTTGCCTGTGGGGTAGTTGGCCAGGATGTCCTGGGGCGACTTGCCTGCCCAACTTTGACGGCGTGCGGGTTGGTGCTGGCTTGAGCGCCCAGGGCTGGATGCCTCCTGAACCCGGCGCCGTGATGATCTGGGCTTTGTGGATCTAGGGGTGGATGAGTCAGACATGATGTGTGCCCATGGTCAAGGGTCCGCCGCCCGAACAGCGGGTTGGTCGTGAGTGAAGGTGGAATCTCTTGGAGATCGCCAATGGCACGGATTCCGTCGCCCCATCGGTTCGTGGTCAAGAATTCAGCGCCGCACGCGACCACGACAGGTGCGGCGCCTACCCAAAGGTTTGTCGGTCGGTGTGCTTGCTTGGATGCATCGACACCGGTCAACTCGGTCTTTCTTAAAAACGAAACGGGTGATCCGTCCCAGTCGTGCACTTCTGCAGCCATGGGGTTGGTGATGCCGACTTACCTCAGGGGCATGGGCGGCATCGGCGCGGAGGTCTGGCCTCTCGCGTCCGTGGTGGATCAGTTCTGGATTCGAAGCGCCATCCACTCGCATGGGTCCACCCCTGACCGAAAGTCCAGGGCGGTGCCGAGTTCATGAGCGTGGTCGCACGGGGAGCCTAAAGAGGCAAGCACAACCGTGCGGTGCGCCGAAGCGCGTGCTCAAGGGATGGCGGGAACAGCGGTTCGGCATCGGGTGCCGACTGCGTGCTCGAAGACCGTGGCGCGTTTCAGGAACGCCCAACTCAGGGAGTTGGCAGGGCCATCGGTGCATGCACTGCGAAGAAAACCTCAGGACCATCACCTCTGGGGCGATGGCGAATTCCGGTTCAAGGACCGGAGCTTGGAGGGCAGGTAACGACTGCGACGCCTTTTGCTCCATCAGGAGCAGAGCCAGGACAGCTCTCGGGAATCTGTAGTGGACTCGCCGGGGGCCCTTAGGTCAAGGACCACAGCCGCAATGGCCCACATAGCCGGGCGTTTGAGCGTGGCGAACTAGGGGCGCGCAACATGCCCTTGAGTCGTGCTTATTTACTGATAGGGCACAAGCGCCAGACAGCCCGTGGGCTTGACATCAAAAAATCCTGCCTCTGGTTCCCAACACAGGTTCTCGATGGGCTGAGATGGACATCGACGGCGCCTGCCTCGGGCGTGGCGAGAGGGGTTGACGAGTGTCATTCGAATGAGAACGTGGTGACACACGCGACCCCAGAACCCAGAGCCCGAAGGTTTGGCAACAGGCCAATGTCATTGCGGCGCATGCAGGCTGACAGTGAATCTGCACCGATGCCGAAATCGGGTGTTCTGAGTCGGGGTTTGCCGTGGCGGGATCGTGTCAGCTTGCTGATGCTGATCGCTCATGAACCCACGCCTTGGAGGCTCATCATGGATTTGATCGTCAGAGCGGTGGATGTCGGATCAGGCAACACCAAATACGTCGTTGGCACGGAGGGTACCGAGATCCGCTGCGCCAACTTCCCTTCCATTGCCTACCCGAGCGCCAGCGAGACTCAGGCCTGGTCGGCATCCGAGCGGCGCAAAACCGTGTCCATCCCCATCGGACACCTGTTCTACGAGGTCGGGCCCGATGTCCACCTGGTGGCCGATTCCGTGCGTGCAACCCAATTGCACGACGAGTACACCGACACGCCCGAGTACATGGCCTTGCTTCGAGGCGCCCTGCATCTCATGAAGCAAAGTCGCATCGACCTCCTGGTGGTGGGCCTGCCTGTGGCCCTGCTGCACCTCAAGAAGGCGGCGCTGGAGAAGGCGATGACGGGAACGCATGACGTTGGGAGTGGCAAGACGGTGACTGTCGTCAAGGCACTCGCTGTGGCGCAGCCTCAGGGAGCGCTGGCGCATTACGCATCGGTGCACAAGAAGATGGCCACCATCGGCAACGAGCAGAGCTTGATCATCGACCCTGGCTCACGAACCTTCGACTGGTTGGTGGCCAGGGGCATGAGGCAGGTTCAAAAGCAAAGCCATTCGTTCAACCGTGGCATGTCGGATGTGCTGCGACTGATCGCCGCCGAGATCACCAAAGACATCGGCAGCCCCTATCGCGACCTCGACGCCATCGATCTGGCCTTGCGAACGGGCAAGCAGCCGGTGATTTTCCAGAAGTCCTACGACATCACCAGATTCATGCCCATGGCTGAGGCGGTGGCGCAGCAGGCCGTGTCGGCAATGAAGCAGTACATCGAATCGCCACATAGCTTGCAGAACATCATCTTGGTCGGAGGCGGTGCCTTCCTATTCAAGAAGGCGGTGAAGGCCGCGTTCCCGAATCACAAGATCCATGAGGTCAAGGAACCCATGTTCGCCAATGTGCGGGGCTTTCAACTGGCAGGGCAGAACTATGCGCGAACGGTGATGGCCGCCCCACGGGCTGATCAAGGTGCGATGCCGTCGGGGAGCAAGCAATGAACGGCAACGCCAAGGTCAGTGGAGAGCCAATCCGGCTGGTATTTGAACTGGCGCGTGCTGATCACCCCAGGCTGTACGACGATCTGATCCAGTTCCCCAAGGGCACGAAGAGGATCAATCGACTGCGGGTGCTTGCATACGATGGCTTGCTCATTCAGAGCGGACACGTCGTTTCCATCGTGGCGTCTCGCCCAGGCGGTGATCAGCAAGGTGAGGAGGTGGGTCGTGGGGAACAGATCACCAACGATTTGTTTGGGCCGTCCATCGCGGACTGATCAGAAAGCTGTCGAAGAGGTTTCTCCGATGGGTGGCACGCAGCGCGTCAGGCGTTCTTCCTGAGGTGGTCGGCGTAGCTTGAAAATGAAGGTCTGCCTTTGCTGTTGTTCAGCTTGGCCAGACTTGTCTTGCTGATCCGCTGCTGAAGGTAGCCACATACCTCGTCGAAACTAGCAACAGATAGGAGCCGCCAGGGCGCGCCGAATTTGTGTTCAATGTTCTTGGAAATCACGCTGGGATTGAATGCTGTGGCGCGCCTTGGATCTGAGCCCGCGAACTCGTTGTAGCGGGAGATCAGGTACTGAACGTAGAGGCTGAGTTGCGCATCGGCACCAACAGTGTTTGGCGGAGGCGTGACCGTGACTGATTTGCGTGTGGTCTTGAGAACGACAGTGCCCGCTTGAATCGCTCCAGGGCTGTTGATCGCAACGTTGCCAGAGTTGTTGACCACCTCAATGCGATCCATATGGTTCAGAAGGATCTTTGCATAGACGCCATCAGTCGGTTGCTCGGGCCGACCCGCTGCACCTTCGTGAACCGACTTCATCTCCCTGAGGACGTCGGCAGAGTAAATTTCTGGCTGGGAATCAATGACTTTGTGGTGAGGGCCACACATCAAAGTCAGGTTGTTGAAAGCCTGCCGTTCTTTCTCTGTCTGATCTGGGGCGAACCTCGGCCCGCCGCTTCGCCTTGCGTGGATATGGCATATCTCGCCGGTGACGACGCCAGTGGCTTCGACCATGGGTAGGGAGCAACCAGGGAAGGTGCACAGGTTGCCAGACAGGGCGAATAAGCGCTTGACGGTTTGTTCGGTGGGCTTGCTCATCGGGCACATTGAATCATGCGAGTCTTGGCGCGCTCATTCTGATCGGGATAATGACTGTCAAGTGGTCGAAGTATCTCTGAAAATCCACTTCGCCCTGGCATCAGTGCATTCACGCTCAATCCAATATGGAAGAGGATCGCAATCAATGAGCACATGGCAAATTGACCGTAGCGGCTCGGCAAGTATGGGTTCTGGTGCGGATGTGTCTGCTGTGCCGTTGAAGTGGGCGCACGACGCAAAAACTGGTCAGCCGCGCTACATACATGATTCGGACGTCGTCAGTCGGACCGCTGCCTGCATCTGCCCAGCTTGTGATTTGCCTCTCACTCCGGTGATGGCGGGTCAGCCCTTGCGGGTGAGACCAACGGCTCATTTCCGGCATCCTGACGGCGCGCACAAAGACGACTGTTCACTGGTTGCTGCCCGCGTAGCGGCAACTCGGCACTTGTTGGAGTTGGGGGTGTTGGTGTTGCCGCGGCGACGGATGAATCGAACGGCACTTGGTTTTCTCGGGCATGGGTATGAGGTCTGGGTGGAACAACCCACCGAGCACATTTCAATCGTAAACGCGACGATGCACGACCACGCCACGGCGCTGCTGACCTTGGATGACGGGCGGCAGTTGCTGGTTGATCTGACGGGGGTGCGCGAGCCTGGGTCTGATGGACTGGGGCATGCCGTCGTGACGCTTTCGCTCTCAGATCCATCCCTTGCAATGATGGACCCGGAGGAGATCCGCGCGAGACTGCGAATTCTTCCAGATATGCACTGGTGTTCACACTGGAATGACGCCAGTCTGGCTGTTGAAGGTGACGCAGTCGCGGCCAAAGCCGCAAAGGATGCACTCGACAGTTGGGATGCGGCAGACGAAGCTGAGTTTCTGGCACAGTTGCCGAAAGACGTGGAGCCAAGCCTCGTTCCTGTTTTGAGGCGCGAGACGGTGCTGCACCGCGAGGTGAAAGCCATCCTTGAAAGTGCATCGTCCATTGCAACCCCGGGCCTGGAGGTTGTGGTGGAACGGGATCCGCCAGATGAGTTCGCCGGAGAGTGGGAGACGGCCAGCATCCGCAAGATGTGGATGACAGGGCCTCGTCAACTCGACTTTGGCGACGTTCGTCTTGAAAAAAAGGTGGCGAGCATCGTTCCCGATGTCATTGCAGATCTGAATCCAGGCAAGGTTCACGGTTGGGGCGGGACCATGACTTGGGTTGCCGGGGACTTCGACGAAGACGAAGAAGACACGTACCCCTTCACTTGGCCTGCAGCCATCCTGGTCGAGGTGACTGTGACGCATGGCATCGACGACGAGAAGTTGCGGCGGATTCGGGATCTGGACATGCCGACACTGGAGATTGACATTGGCTCGCTGGGCGGGACGGTGACACGCGAGAATTTGCGTGACTTGGTGGTCAACCAGTTGCTCGGGAAGCGGTGGGTGCACCACCCCGTCCTGCGGGCCAAGCGCCGGGTGCTTGAATCAGCGATTGATGAACACCCTGTGACCTTGCGCTACCGCGAGCGACTCTTGGAGTTGCGCCGCCCCGCCTACCTTGCTCAACCCGCAGCGTACTGGGCCGCCAGGTACATCTCTGCGATGACGTCGTTTCACGACGCCAACGTCGGTATCAAGAGGGCAGGGCGAAAGCACGTGGGCAATGGCCCCAAGCCCCAATTCTTGGGCAGCGACAGCGAACTTTGGCAGCAAGTGGAGGAAGCTTCTGAGGCGCTTGCTGCGCATGGACTGCCAGGCGCTCTTGATCGGATGATGGTGGACGAATCCGGGATGGTTACCCGCATCCTGTCGATCCAGCAGAACCGAGGCGTGGGGTATGACATGAACACGGGTTACCAAGTGCTCAACGCCATCATGCAGAGCGGGCCTGACAACAAGCGTTGGCACACCATCTACACGATGGCTGTGAAGGCCTATGGTCTAGAGGCGCATTTCACAAAGGCACAGGCTGATAGCTATGCCAGATGGAGGCAATCCATCATTGATGGGGTCGACCTTCAAGACGTGACTTACCTGCGTCCGAGCACCTACGACAAGGTGCTCGGCGTTTTGTTTCCTGAGATGGCGCGGGGCATTGCGAAGAAATATGGGTTGCAACCGGAACCTTTGTAAGTGCATCAAGCCACGCGCCGTATAGGTTGCACATTCCAGGGGCGGCCAGTTTCGCAAGCCTCGATGAAGGCCGCCCATTTTTCCAAGGCTTGACGGCGCTCGGGGATCTCCTCGCGCACATCGTAGACAGCCTCCATGCCTTTGAGCGCGTGATTGAGTGCAATCTCGGTGATGTCGTTGGGGATCCCCATGTTTCGCATATGCCCCTTTGCCGTGCTACGGGTGTCGTGAGGGGTAAAGCGCCGCACGTCGATGTCGCCGCGATCAAAGGCCCGGGTGATTGCCGCCCAAAGCGTCGTTTTTCCCACATGAGTGTCACCCACACGTTTGCGGCGTCGATCCGTTCTGGCAGGCAAAACCCAAGGGGAGTCACCGGAGAGGCACTGGAGACTTTTGAACCACTCTGCAACTGTTGGTGTGATGGGGACCAAAAAGCCTGTGCGCGTTTTGACCGATTCGGCCGGCACCCACCAAGTACCAAGTTCGAAGTCGATGTGCTCCCATCTGGCTTTGGCCAGTTCGATGGACCGAACACAGGTGGCCAGCAAGATGCGGAAGGCCAGGCCGTTTTCAACGCCAATGTCGCTGATGTCCTTCAGGAGCGCACGCAGTTCGTCCTCGGCCAGCATCACGCGCTTGCGAATGGGTGGGCGTGCGCCCATCAAAGCAGTGAGGTCAATGCCCACGCATGGGTTCACATTGATCAGGCGCTTGCCGCACGCGTGTGCGAAAAGCAATTTCGCTGAAGTGAGCAAGCGTTTGCAGATCGTCCAGGAACGTTTGCTGGACTCAATCACGTGCACGATGTCAGCAGGGGTGACGTGGCGTACTTCCATGGAGCCCAACTTGGGTCCGATAATCTTGTCCAGATCCCACTTTCGGTAGTAGACAGTTCCCTCCGCCAATGGCGGTGTGGTCAGCTTCTTTTCCTTGTAGTCCGAGATCAACTCCCGCACTGTCCAAGCCATCTGGGTCCTCATTTTCAGGACCTTCTTGTCCGCGGCAGGATCTTTGCCTTGGTCTACATCAACGCGTCGCTCACGAGCAAGCTTTCGGGCTGCAGCGAGGGTCAGGTCCGGATAGTTTCCAAGCGTGATTTCTTTGCGGCGCACACCAGAGACTCGGTAGCGCAGAACCCACGTGGCGGTTCCTGCACTCGACAAGGTGAAAGTCAAGCCATCGCCATCAGATCGCGCGATGGCGGCGCCCTTTGCGACCCAGCGTCGAATCTGTACATCGTCCAGCAAATTTCCCCGGCGTGCCATGGCTCGTCCTCCAATGGGTAGCTAGGCGCAATTTTAGTCCGCTAGCTACCCAGCTAGCTACCCATTTTTGTTGTGCTTCAGTGAGACGTGATGGGACGCTATGGGAGAAAAGCTGTTTGTTGACAACAGCTTATGGTCGTTGCGTGGGATGTGTTGAACTCCCTTGAAACGCTAATTGAACTCGCAGGTGGCGAGTTTCATGGGCTTGATCTTTGGTGATCCAGCGATTTTCAACGCAATTTCGATCGGACCATCGCCGCCTCGGCGCGAACGGTTGGCTCAGTGCAAAAGGACGTGCGCGAGGGCGCGTCGCACCTCACCGATGAAGCAGTCGGGGCCGCCGCCCTGTTTGTGGAGGATGGGCTGGCTGACTTGCCCGATGAGTTGCTCGCGCTCCCGCGCGCTCAGATCTCGCCCTGTGACGATCATGATGGGTATGTCGGCGCTGCTGGGGTCGCGCTTGAGTTCTTCGACCACCTGGAAACCGTTGAATTCGGGCATCTCCAGGTCCAGCATGAGCAGGTCGGGCTTGAAGCGGCGCGCCAGTGCCACCCCCTCCGCGCCACCATAGGCCCGCAGCACCACGCAACCGAGCTTCTGCAGAGGCTGGGCCAGCACCTCCACCGCCTGGTGATCGTCGTCGACGACCAGCGCGGTCACGTCATGGGCGCCAGGCTTGAGTCCCAGTCGGCTCAAGCCCATCTGAAGCTCCTCAAAACGGATGGGTTTTTGCAAAGCCAGCGAGGCCCCAAGCGACTGGGCCAGCAAGCCATCCGGCTGCACCGAGACCACCACCACGGGCACCTGCGCCCAGCGTTGTGTGGCCTTGACGCGGCGCAGGAACGCCCAGCCGTCCATGCCTGGCAGCACGATGTCCAGGGTGATCAGGTCGGGCACCAGCTCATCGCCCAGTGCCAGCGCCGCCTCGGCGGAGTGCACATGGCGAACCACGAAGCCTTGCGTCTCCAGTTGCAGCTGCATCAGCGTGGCAGCGCGTTCGTCGTCTTCGATCACCAGTGCGACGCCGCGTGGGGCGACCAGCATGGCATTGGCATCAGAGCTGGTGACGGTGTCGTGGCGCCAGGGCAGCCAGACGCTGAAGCAGGTGCCGCGGTCGGGTTCGCTGCTGACGGCCACCGCGCCGCCATGCAGCTCGGCCAGGCGCAACACCATGGCCAAGCCCAGGCCCGTGCCTTCGATGCCCCGGTTGGCCGGGTGGTTGATTTGCGTGAAGGGGGTGAACAGCTGCTTGAGGTCCTGCGGTCGCATGCCGATGCCGCTGTCGGTCACCGAGATCTCCAGGAAATCGTCTCCATTGCCTGGCGGCAGCCCCGTGCGGCGTCCCACCGGGAAGCCGGGCAAGGTGGAGGCAGCGTCGTGGCGGTTCACCCGCTTTGCCAACAAGTTGACCTGACCACCCTGTGGCGTGAATTTCACCGCGTTGGACAGCAGGTTGTAGAGGATCTGCTTGAAGCGGCGTGCGTCCACCATGACCTCGCCCATGGGCATGGTGATGTTGCTGCTCAGGCGCAGTTGCTTGGCGTGTGCCTTTTCCTCGACCACGCGCAGGCCGTCGGCCAGTGCCGCCTGCACATCGACGGCCTCGAACTGCAGCTCGACCTTGCCTGCGTCCACCTTGGACATGTCCAGGATGTCGTTGATGAGCGCCAGCAGGTGCTGGCCGCCTTCGAAGATGTGCCCCATGTAGTCGCGCTGGCGTTGCGCCAGGGGCCCCACCAGGCCGTCCTTGAGCAGCTCAGAAAAGCCGATGATGGCGTTCAGCGGCGTGCGCAATTCATGCGACATGTTGGAGAGGAACTCAGACTTCATGCGGCTCGACTCTTCAAGCATCTGGTTCTTTTCTGTCATCTCGGCGTTGACGACTTCCAGCTCGCTGGCCAGGCGACGCAGCCGGGTCTCGCTCTCATGCAAGGCGGTGTTGCGGGCCTGCAGTTGCTCGTTGGCCTTGGCCACCTGTTCCGCCCGCACGTAGACCTCTGCTTCGGCGCGCTCGATCGCGCCGCGCAGCTCCTGTGTGACCTTGTCCTGCTCGGCACCACGCTGGCGCAGGTGAACGAACTCGGTCACGTCCTCGGCGCGGTGGATGATCAGGCGCAGGGTGCCGTGCTCGTCCAGCACGGGCGAGTTCAGGCAGCTCCAGTAGCGCTCCTCGAAGCCCCCACCTTCCGAGTCGGGCCGGCGGATGTCGTATTTCTGCAGGGGCATCCAGTCGGGTTCGTGGGATGCCAGCACGCGTTGCAGCGAGGCTCGCAGGTTGCTCACGCCCGAGGCGGTCTGGTCTTGCGGGTTGTCGGGGAAGACCTCGAAGAGGTGGCGCCCGACGACCTGTGCCCGCACGGTCTTGGTGGCGTGCGCGTATTCGTTGCTCACCGCCGCGATGTGCAGATCGGGGGTCAGCACCATGTACAGCCCCGGTACCGATTCGAAGAGCAGGCGAAAGTCCAGCGTGTCGTTCTCAGCCATGTGCACTCGCTCCCTGGTGCTTTTTGGGTGGGATCGTTCAGTTGTGTTTTGTGGTCACTGAGTGCTGGGCGAGCACCTCATCGACGGTCTGCAGCAGCACCTGATACCGGATGGGCTTGGCCACGTAACCCGCGCAGCCGCCGGCCCGCATGCGCTGCTCGTCGCCCTTCATGGCCGAAGCGGTCAGCGCGATGATGGGGATGTGGCGTGTGCGTGGGTCTTCCTTGAGCAGGCGGGTGGCGGTCATGCCGTCGATGCCTGGCAGGCGCATGTCCATCAAGATCAGTTCAACCGGCTCGGCGCTGGCCATGCGCAGCCCCTGCTCTGCGGTCGGGGCGCTCAAGGTCGTGTGACCTGCGCCTTCCAGGATGGCCAGCGTGAGCTGCAGGTTGGCTGGCGTGTCTTCGATGATGAGGATGCGGGGCATGACGTGGCAGTCTGCCCGCATCGCTTTGGAATTTCACGCGTTGCCCTTGCCGGGTCGCGGGTATACCGAGAGCAGGCATGGCTGCGCGAAAAATTGCTCAAGGTTTTCACCAGGTGGACGAATAAGCGCGGATGGGTTGGTGCGCTGGCCGCGTGACACAATCGCCGACCGCGCCCAGGTTCGAAGTCCTCCTGCTGGTGATCCCTTGCACAGTCCCACCCTGCTGATCCTGATGACCATCCTGATGGGCCTGATGTCGCTCGTCATGGCGGCGGTCTGGCGCATCAACCGCCTCGTACCCGGTCTGGCCTGGTGGATCCTGGCGCATGGCCTGGGCTTTCTGGCCTGTTTCGAGTTGCTCACCCGCGGGCGTCTGCCAGACGCGTTGTCAGTGGCCGTGGCTCAGGGGCTTTTGCTGGGCATGGGCTATTTCATCTACGTGGGCGCACGGCGCCACGTGGGCGAGCCCCATCCACCTCACTGGATCGGCGCCTTGATGATCGCCGCCGTGACCTCGGTGGCGGTGTTCTTCACCACCGTGCGGCCCGATTTCTCCGCCCGTTTCCTCGTCCACAGCCTGTCCCTGGGCGTGCTGTTCGTCTTGACCGCCCAGGCCGTGGCCAAGGGTGGGCCCAGGCAGTACCCTGCTCGCTACATGCTGGCGGCGGCCAGCTTGCTGCATGGTTTGTTCATGCTGGGGCGCCCCTGGCTGTTTTCATTTGACCTGCATGGGCCGATGACCCTGGCGCGGATGACGTCCATCTCGCCCTTCATCCTGCTGGAGTCGGCGGTGGCCTTCAACGTGATGGCCTTTTGCGTGCTGTTGCTGGTGGCCGAGTACTCGCATGGCGAGTTGCGCAGGCTGGTCGACCGCGATGAGCTGACCGGGGTGCACAGCCGGCGGGCCTTCCTGCATCGCCTGCAGCAGCTCAGCGAAGGCGGTGCCGAGCGCCCGGCCTTGCCCATCCTGCTGATCGACCTCGATCACTTCAAGCGCATCAACGACACCTGGGGGCACAGCGCGGGCGATGATGCCCTGAGGCACTTCGTTGCCGTGGCCCAGCGCTGCATGCGTGTGCAGGACACCATGGGCAGGTTGGGGGGCGAGGAGTTCGCCGTGCTGCTGCCCAGGACTTCGGCCGAGCAGGCACAGGGCGTGGCCGAGCGCCTGCGCAAGCTGCTGGTGGATCACCCGCTGCGCTTGACCGGTGAGAACGTGTCCCTGACCGCGAGCATCGGGGTCACCCTGTTGCGTTCAGGCGAGTCGCCCGAGGTGGCGCTGGGACGTGCGGACCAGGCCATGTACCAGGCCAAGAGCGAGGGCCGCAACCGCGTGGTGTCGGTGCTGGCCCCCGTGGTCCCCGAGGTGAGGGCGGCGTGAACCGCCTGGCCTGGTGCGGGCTGTTCTGCAGCAGGCTCAGGGGCGAGCAGCGGCTGCCAGGCGCTTCTTGCGGGCGCGGATGTTGAGCGCTTCAACGACCAGCGAGAAGCTCATCGCAGCGTAGATGTAGCCCTTGGGCACGTGGGCTTCGAAGGCTTCTGCCGTCAGCGCCATGCCGACCATCACCAGGAAGGCCAGGGCCAGCACCTTGACGGAGGGGTGGGCGTCGACGAACTCGCCGATGGGCTTGGCCGCGAACAGCATCACACCCACCGAGGTGACGACCGCTGCCACCATGACACCGATCTGGTCGACCATGCCGACGGCGGTGATGACCGAGTCGAGCGAGAAGACGATGTCGATGATGGCGATCTGGCCGATGATGCTCCAGAAGAGGCGGGTGCCAGCAGCCTTGACGGTGGCCGGATCGGTTTGCGGCGGACCGTCCTGCTCGCGCGCTTCGACCTCCACGAAAATTTCGTGGGAGGCCTTGTAGAGCAGGAAGAGGCCCCCGCCGAGCAGCACCAGGTCACGCCCGCTGATGCCTTGGCCAAGCAGCTGAAAGAGGTCGTCTTTCAGGCCCATGACCCAGCTCAGCGAGAACAGCAGCGCCAGGCGCGAGACCATGGCAAAGCCAAGCCCCAGTCGGCGGGCCTTGTCGCGCACGTCGGCCGGCAGGCGTCCCACCAGGATCGAGATGAAGATGATGTTGTCCACGCCCAGGACGATTTCCAGGGCGGTGAGCATCGCGAAGGCGATCCAGATGTTGGGGTCGAGCAGGAATTCCATGGCTTGATTCGTTCGATGTGGCAGGCCGGTTTGCGGGCAAAACCCAGCATTGTCGGCGGAATCAATCCGCAGGAGAATTCGAATTTGTGGACTTGATGGTTCGATAAAACCGAATCGTCAGACTTGCCCCGCAAACCTCCAGAGGTGGGACGGGCTCAGTTTCGTTGCCGAACGACGAAGTGGTAAGCCCAACCCGCGTCGGCCTTGTGGCTTTCCCGGCTGGTTTCGGTGAAGGCGCCGCGGTCCCATTTCGGGAAGAAGGTGTCGCCCTCGAAGTCGGCATCGACCTCGGTCAGCACCAGCTCGTCGGCCAGGGGCAGGGCCTGGGCATAGAGCTCGCCGCCGCCGATGACGAACACCTTGGGCACGTCGGCCGTGGCGGCCAGGGCGCTGGCCAGGTCATGGAAGACCTCGGCGCCATCGGCCCGCCAGGCGGTGTTGCGGGTGATGACGATGTTGCGCCGGCCCGGCAGCGGGCGGCCGATGGAGTCCCAGGTCTTGCGCCCCATGATGACCGGGCAGCCCAGCGTGGTGCGCTTGAAGAACTTCAGGTCTTCGGGCAGGCGCCACAGCAGGGCGTTGTCCTTGCCGATGGCGCCGTTGCGGGCCACGGCGGCGATGAGCGAGAGCGTGCGGGACATCTGCCGTGCGCCCTCAGACCGCCACCGGGGCCTTGATGGCCGGGTGGTGGGTGTATTCGAGCACCTCGAAGTCTTCGTATTCGTAGTCGAAGATCGACGCCGGCTTGCGCTTGATGTTGAGCACCGGGTAGGGGTGCGGCGCGCGGCTGAGCTGCAGCTCGACCTGCTCGGTGTGGTTCGAGTAGATGTGGCAGTCACCGCCCGTCCAGACGAAGTCGCCCACGTCCATGTCGCACTGCTGGGCCAGCATGTGGGTCAGCAGGGCGTAGGACGCGATGTTGAAGGGCACGCCCAGGAAGATGTCCGCGCTGCGCTGGTACAGCTGGCAACTGAGCTTCGGTTTCGCGCCTTCGCTTTGCGGGGGGGCCACGTAGAACTGGAAGAAGGCGTGGCAGGGCGGCAGCGCCATCTGGTCGATCAGGCCCGGGTTCCAGGCGCTGACGATGATGCGGCGCGAGTCCGGGCTCGTCTTGAGCTGCTTGACGACTTCGGAGATCTGGTCGACGTGGGTGCCGTCGGGCTTGGGCCAGTTGCGCCACTGCACGCCATAGACAGGACCGAGCGAGCCATCTTCACGCGCCCACTCGTCCCAGATGGTGACGCCTCGCTCCTGCAGCCACTTGACGTTGTCGTCGCCGCGCAGGAACCAAAGCAGCTCCACGATGATGGACTTGAGGTGCACTTTCTTGGTCGTGACCAGCGGGAAGCCCTCGGACAGGTCGAAACGCATCTGGTGACCGAAGACGCTGCGGGTGCCGGTGCCGGTGCGGTCGGTCTTGAGCACGCCATGGGTGTGCACGTGGCGCATGAAGTCTTCGTACTGGCTGCGCACGGGGCGCTGGGCGGTGGAGCTGGTCACGTCGGGGTCTGAGATGGGGCGCCAGAAAAGGCAACAGCCGGATTATCCCGGCTGTTGAGGTGGCCCGATCTCTCGTGTGGTGAAAGCCCGGGGAAGGTTTTGCTGACCTGTTGAAGCACTCAGATCGGGAAGAACTCCGTGTAGACCAGCCGCTCTTCGACCACTCGGCGCTGCAGCACCCGGTCGCCATGGCGTTCAGGGATCGTGCGGTCGGTGTAGTAGCGCTCGAATTCGCGCACCACCAGGCGGTAGGGGGTGGGGTCGGTGGCGGAGAAGCTCGCGCGCCCCTGCCAGATGGCCGGGTCGAACAGCTCGAAGACCGGAGGCAGGGTGACGTTGAGCTCGCGCTCGAAGCGCTGCACCTCGCCCAGGCGGTCGAGCACCGTGAAGGGCTTGGTGTTCGTGGGCACGATGCCGGGCTTGACTTTGATCGCGGCCGAGTCGCCTGCCTTGGCCGCAGCGCCCGCGGGACTCACGAACACGCCGCCGGGCACCCGGTCGACCGTCGCGCCTGGCGGCAGGGCCAGGCCGCTGGCGAGCACCTTGACGTCGCTCCAGGCCAGGTCGGAGTCGATCTGCGGGTCACGCGATTGCAGCACCAACTCGATCCGGTTGCGGCCGCTTTCGATCTCGGTGCCCGGCTGCGGGATCAGCGAGATGCCGATGTGCGCCGAGTCGTTGAGCAGGCGGATCGGGCCGTACTCGGGCACGGGGCCGTGCAGGGTGACGGAGAAGTCGCGCTGGCCCACGCGCTTGACCACGGCCTTGCGGCGCGGCAGCACCTGGGTGAACTCGGTCAGCACGGTGCGCGAGACCTTGTGGCCCGGCAGCGAATGCGGCTGGTAGCGTACGACCGACAGCCTCACGAAGGGCATGTAACTGGTGCCGGCGGCGATCTCGATGTCGGCGAACCAGAGCTTGCGCTGCGCGTCCCACTGCACACGGTGGCCGACCACGGTCACCGTCTGGCCGTTTTCCAGCAGGGGCACGTTTTCGGCGAACACGCGGGCCGGGAAGTCCGTGGCCTTGGCATTGGCCTTGGGGTGGTCGCTGTCGTGCAACGGGTCCAGGCCCCACTGCGTGATGAAAGGCACCTGGGCCTCGGTGAGCTTGTTGAAGGCGCCGTTGTCGTTGGGGTGCAGCACCACGCCGAGCAACTCGCCGTTGCCGGTCTGGAACCAGGGGCGGTCGATGTAGACACGCAGGCTGTTGCCCAGGCGCGTGCTGAGCTGCTCGGTGCGAGCGGCGCCGAGCTGGCGCTGCCAGCTCATGGTGGGCAGCACGCACATCACCGGCGGCGTGTCGGGGATGCCGGTGTGCGGCACGATGACGCCGTTGGGCTGGCTGCCCGCGACGTTGAACAGCACCGGCGCTCCTGCGTCGTCTGGCGCGCCAACGTTGGCCTGGGTTGGCAAGGCCTGCGGGCCGGTGCGTGTCACCAGCGGGGTCTGGGCGTACAGCGAGGGCGGCAGGTACTCGCGAAAGCGCGTCGTGCCCTTGAGTCGGTAGCGCACCAGGCGGAAGCGCTGGTCGCCGAACTCGTGGCGGTTGCCCAGGGCGCGGTCACCCTTGCCTCCGCCTGCGTTGCCTGCGGGGGGCTTTTGTGCCTCGGCAACGGCAGACAGGCTGAAAAGGTTCTCGTGGTTGTCGGCCAACGGGATCTCGGCGAGCTGGCCGCTCATGACGCGGTGCACGGGGCCGGGCTGGTTGAGGTCGTCGAGCCATTCGTCCCACTCGGCCTCGACCTCGAACTTGCCGGTGCTGGGGCCGTGCAGTTGCACGCGAGCCTGCAGGTCGGCGAAGGTGTCACCGGGCTGGCGTTGCTGCACGCTGATCGTCAGCAGGCGCGGCGTGCACACGGGCTGTTGCGTGGCGTGCACCAGGGTCAGCTCGCGCTGGGGCGTGACCATCCAGTGCAGGCCCAGCAGGGCGCGGCGCGCGATCTTCTGGAACTCGGCGCCGCTGTTGCTCCACAGGGGCAGTCCCATGTGCGAGAGGAACTCCCTGTCGAGCAGGCTGGCGTAGCGCAGGCGCGCGATGTGGCCCTTGCGCACGAAGAGGGTCAGCACCCGCTTGTCCGCATCCCACGCGGGGCGGTCGGCGGCCGTGACGGGCTCTTCCTGAGCGGTGTTGTCGTCGACCTGGGGGGCGGGCTGGCGCTCGGCCATGACGATGCGCAGGCCGGTGGTGTCGGGCCACTTCTTGCCGTGGCGGACGACGATCACCAACTCTTCCTGCGGGCCCAGCACGATGGCGGCGTCTTCACCCAGGATGGCGGGCTCGATCACGCCGATGCGGCGCATGTCGCCACGGGTGAGCGCGGTGATCGCCAGGCCCGCTGCTGCGCCGTCGGGCAGGTAAGGCGTCTGCACCAACTGCTCGTGGTGGACGATGTACTGGCCACCGATCAGGCGTTCACCGGTGGGGTGCTCGGCGTCGGGCAGTTTCGGGGGGACGGAGTCGGTGCGCGCCGATGCGGCCACCGACGTGGGCGTCACGAGTTCGATGTCGCTGCCGTCCGTCTGGTCGTAGAGCGTGCCCGCTTCGCGGCCGGCCAGCGCGTAGGCGGCCTTGACGCGCACCGGGTCGCCGCTGCCCATGGCTTCGTCGAACAGGCCGTGCTGCTCGCACTGCAATTGCGAGGACTTGGGCGGCACCACGTGGCGGTCGCAGGTGGCAACGTAGGCGAAGTCGGCGGAAGGTGGCTGCTGGGTCGATGTCTTGAAATCGGGCGACTGCAGGTAGTCGGCGGGCGTGCTGTCGTGGTTGCTGCGCAGCACCAGGCGCTCGAGCGATTCGCCCTCGCTGACGCGGTGGGCGTGAACCAGCACCGGTGGGTCAACGGGTTCGAAGCGCAGGTAGGGCACGGGTTCGGTGACCTGGCTGTCGTCCTTCAGGCTGGGGTCGTCCAGGCCCAGGCTGTTGCCGGCCAGGTCGGCCATGCGAGCGCGGAAGCGGTAGGTCCAGCCAAAGCGCAGGCGGGGCAGGGTGCCCTTCTGCGCCTTGAACTGGGCGAGCACGCCGTGGCCTTTTTCGGCACGGTCGTCGACCTCGGTGACGGTCTCGCCTTGCAGGCCGCTGCCCGGCTGGTCGACGGCCAGGATGGTGCGGCCCGGACGGGGCGCGACCAGGCTCCAGCCCGTCCAGCGAAACAGGGTCTCGTGCAGGTAGTGGTCGTCCTGGCCGTCGCCGGTCGTCGAGGCGCCCTTGATGTAGCCCTCATCGGGCTCGAGTTCGATCTTCTCGCCAGTGGCTTGCAGGGTGTAGTCGCCTTCGCGAGCGCACAGGCTGTGCCAGCGGTCGCGGGTGTGGACGTCGATGCGGTAGCCGCGGGTCACGTCTTCGGCGAACAGCACGACCTTGCGCGACTCGTCAGCGGACACCTGGGCGGCGTCGTTCTTGAGCTTGGCTGCGGCGGCCAACATGGCCACCTGGGCCGCGCGGCCGTGGCGCGAGACGCCGAGGCCGCCGGAGCGCAGCGCGGCCACGGGCTGCTTGTCGCCGGTGGTGTAGGTGACGGCGCCGTGGCTGCCGGGCTTGATGCTGCGGCCGACCAGGTTCTGGGCCGAGAGCAGGAAGTCGACCGTCTTGAGCGCGGCGCCATCCGGGTCCACCTGGAAGAGGTCGAAGTCGCTGCGCTGTTTGACCTTGGGCGTGAGCGTCGGATCGACCGTGCCGGCCAGGGCCAGCAGGCCGTCTTTCTGGTCGCTGGTGCGCGCGCGGGTGACGAAGCGGCGCGCGGTGGCGCGCCAGGCGGTGCGAGGGTAGCGGTCGGCACCCAGGTCGTGGCCCGCCCACGCCAGCACTTCGACGCCCACCGTGCCCTCGGCCTGCGCCTGATTCTTCAGCGCCTGGGCAATGGGGTTGCCTTCGGGCAGCACCACGTCGATGATCAGGCCGAGCTTGCGCAGCAGTTGCGGCATGTCGGACAGCGAGGCCACGAGGCGGTGGAAGTCGAACTCCGGTGCCTTGGGCGCGGCGGGCACGTTGGCGAAGTTCGGGCGGCGCATGGCCTGCTCGGCCTTGGTGGCTGGCTGGCGGCGGTAGAAGCGGTTGGCCTGGTAAAAGCTGTATTCGGCGGCGCTGGCGAACTGGCTCATGAGCGCGGCGTCTGGGCCACCGAGGGCCGGGTCCTGCCAGTCCGAGGGCAGCGCGCGGATGGTCGCGACCTGCTTCTCAGTGGTCTGGCCGTCGATGCCGGTGACGGGAATCCGGTAGCGCCCCCTGTCGCTGAAGACGAGCCGGTCCACGGTGGCTTCGAGGGCCTTTTGCTTGTCGTCGTCGAAGAAGCGATCGAAACCCGGGTGCATGACCTCCATGGAGGTGTGGCCCAGGTCGATTTTCTCTACCCGCGTGCCCAGGCTGCCGAGCATGTCCTTGAGGGCCGGGTCGGCGCCGCGCCAGGGCAGCAGCGTCGGTGGTGCCACCGGGTTGGCCTGGGCGATGCGGCCATGGTGTTCGCGCACGAAGCCCAGCACGTTGCGCACGGGGAAGGAGCGCAGGTTCACCCGGCTCATGTCCCGGAAGGTGAAGCCGGCGACCGGGGTGTCGGCGCCGAAGATCTGCTGCCACAGCTGCGGGTCGGCCTTGGAGATGCGCTTGACGGGCACGGTCTGGTTGCCGATGCGCAGGCCAAGCTTGATTTGCTCAAGCGTCTCGGGCCAGTTGTGGAAGTCGGCGAAGCCAGCCGCACCGAGTTTCTGCTCGGCGGCGTTTTGCGGCGTCAGGCGGGGCGAGACGACGATGGACAGGCGCAGCGAACCGGCTTGCGGGCCGTCGGCCACGCGGCCGAAGGGCAGGACGGTCCAGAGGATGGATTGTTTGGCCATGAATCAGGCTCCAGGAAAACGGGTGCTTGGGGCGAGGTGCGGTCAGGCGAAGGCGTCGCAGTACTCGCGCCAGGCGTAGTCGGTGGCGTCGGCCGGGCCGGTCTTGATCTGTGCAAGCTCTTCGGCCAACGACAGCGATGGATCGAAGCCCACGAGCTGGCGGAAGGTCGGGTCGCCGTTGGAGCCGGCGAACTTGCGCTCGCAGGTGATCGTCACGTCGGCCGAGAAGAAGAACACCTCGACTTCGATGGTCAGCTGTGCCTTGCCAATGGCCTTGCCGGTCTCGAACTCGTAGCGCAGTTCCAGGTAGAGCTCCAGCGAAGCCGAGATCAGGCCCAGCACGCTGACGTGTCCGCCCAGTCGGAAGTAGCCGGTCAGCGAGGCCGCGTCCTGTTCCATGCGGAAGTAGATGCCGGCCATGACCTCGACGCCACCCGAGGCCACGCCGAAGTCGATCGACACCGAGGCGCCGAACTCGAAGGCGGCCTCCAGGATCTGCACGCCGTCTGGCGAGATGGTGACGCCGAAGAAGCCACCACCACCGAACATCGACACCGTGAGGTTGAAGGGCTGCTCGCGGGTGCAGAAGTTGAAGCGCACCGACAGCGGCTGACCGATGAAGGGCACCGTGAAGCCCGCGCCCAGGCTGATGTTGCTGATCGAGAACATGCCCACCGCGATGTTGGGCAGGGCCACCGAGAAGCCCGCATCGATGCCCTTGGCGGTGATGTCAAGGTAGGGCGGGTCGGAGAACCCGTCGAGCGGGATCAGGTCTTTGAGCGTTTCGACGAAGGACAGCGGACCGACGAACTTGATGTCCGACAGCAGCACGTCCACGTTCATCTTGGCGCCGGTGTCCACGCTGAACTCGATCTTCTCGAAGTTCAGCTCCAGGAAGGCGGCCGGGTTGATGAGGATGAGGTCGAAGTGCTTGAGACCGCAGACCACGCTGATCTTGGGCGCGCTGGAGCCATCCTTGCGCACCTTGGCCTCCACGGCGACGACGAAGCCGTGCGCGTCGTTCGGGCGGAACAGCGGCTTGCCAGGCTCGAAGCCCCAGGGCTTGATCTCGGGGCTCCAGTCGAAGCGGATGGTGAGCTCTTCGCCCAGCAGTCCGGCCAGCACCTCCAGGATGTCGTCGGCCACGTCAAGGATGTCGACCAGCGCCTGCAGCACGTCGAGCACGGCCTTGCGCGCGGCGCCTTCGAGCAGGCGAAAGCCCGCCAGCGTGGTGCGCACATCGGCCAGGGCGTTCTTGAGCGCCGTGATCTTGGGGCCCAGCGCGGCCGGGTTGCCCAGCAGGTCACCCAGGCCGTCCGGGTTGCCGACGATGCCGTCGAGCGCCTGGAACAAAGCCTTGCCTTGCGGGATCAGCGTCAGCAGGGTCTGGACGTCCTGCAAGGTGTTGCGGGCCTGATGGATGAGGCCCAGGCTGCCTTGCTTGAAGCCGGCGGGCAGGGGCGAGTCTTCGAGCTTGTCCTCGACCGTGTCCAGTGCCGAGATGGCGTTGTTGATGGGCCCTTGGATCGAGGCCAGCGAGGGGAGGCTGTCGATCGAGGGCAGCACCGTGCCACTGCTGGCGCCATCGGGTGTGTCGGGCACCACGGCGGCGAGCTTGGCGCGCACGGCGTCGAAGGTGGCCTGCAACTGGGCCATGGCGTCGCGCAGCTCCTGCGTCTCGGCCTGCGCCAGCGACATCGCCTGGGCTTGCAGGTCGGCCAGGATGCCGCGCAGCACGTCGACCGCGGCCTTGCCCAGCGAGGTGCCCTGGCCGCCGAGGTTGCGCACCATCTCGAAGGCGCGGACCATCGTGCCGATGAAGGACTCGAGCTGGGTGGCAGCTTCCGAGGCGAAGCGCGGCATCTTGTCCGGGCTGTTGCCCAGGTTGGCCACGGCCTGGATGACCTCGCCCAGCGGGATGCAGCCGAACAGCAGCGGCAGGGGCAGGTCGCTCAGCGACGTTGGAAAGAGGTCGGTGCCACCGATGTTGGTGCCCGAGACCAGCTTGGCCGGGTCCAGCGAGGCCGGGCCGCTGGCGCGCGTGAGCGCCTTGGGCGAGAGGTTGGGCATGACGAAGCCGCCGGAGCGGTCGCCTTGCGAAGAGAAATCGAGCTTGGCGTTGCCCGCGACGTTGGCAAAGACCTCGCCCACGTTGCCCGCGAAGCCCTGCTTGAGGTAATGCGCGTTCCAGCTGAGCACGTTGGTGGCGCCCGAGCCGGTGAGCTGCGACAGCGCGGCGATGCGCGCCTCGACCTCGGTGACGCTCGGGTAGAACATCGGGCGCTTGAGCTCTTCGGAGTAGCTGCGCAGGCCGTTGCTCGACAGCTTGGGCGAACTCGACAGCCCCTTGGCCAGGGTCTCGACGCCGATGTCCATGTGCACGGCCTCGACCATGGTGTCGCCAGGCTTGAGGCTGGGCGCGAGCGCCATGCGCTGGCCCTTGAGCAGCGCGCGCCGGCGGCCGGGGTTGGCCTGCCAGGACTTGGCCGCCTGGGCCGCGTGCAGCTCGGCGGTGACGTAGTCGGGGCTGAGGAGCTTGTCGGTGGGCTTGGCTCGAAAGCGCGGGCTGGCCGTGCTGTTGTCCATGAAGATCAGCGGCAACTCGAAGCTGACCTTGCGGCCGTCGATGTCGGTGCCGACGCAACGGAAGGCAAAGGGCTGGCCGCCCACGCTGGGCCAGAACACCTTCTGACCATAGGGCGTGCCTTGCTTGGTGTTGACCACGCTGGCGCCCACGTTGGGCTTGTCCAGGTTGGGCGTGACCGTGGTCAGGATGCGCACGCTGTTGAACGGGAACTGCCGCTGGAAGGAGCTGCCATCGGGCTTGAGCAGTTGCTCGTCGACGAAAGTGCGCTCGCGTTCGCGCACGACGATGAACATGCGCTGGCGAAGGTAGGCCGGGTTGCCTTCCATCTTGGGCGTGTTCTGCGTGCCGTTGTGGAACTTGCGCTCGCTGACCTTGATGAGCGAGACGCGGTGGCCGAAGGGAAAGAGGAAGCCTTTGTAGACCACGCGTACATAGTGGTCGCGGCCCATGCTGGCGCGGTGGCTCCACTCCTCGACCGACAGGCCCGGTGGGTCCCATTCACCCCGCGCATCGAGCCAGCCGCCCAGCGAGGACAGCATCAGCTGGTGGGTGTCGATGGGCTCGGGGCTGTAGTTGCTCAGCTCGAAGTTGGACGACAGGTGGGCGATCTGGAATCGATCGAAGTCGTCGAGCGTGGCCAGGAAGGGCGAGGGCGGCGAGCCGGTGTCGGGCAATTGCGTGCTCGACGGGAAGGCGCTTTGCATCGGTGTGCCCGAGCCTTCACCGGTCAGGGCCCAGACGGCGCGCACCGTGCGGCGCGGGTCGAGGTGCGGCGGCTGGATGACGCTGCCGTCGGCGGCAGGCGCGACCAGCCGGGTGTGCCACAGCTCGGTGCGGCCCGTCAGCGGCGAGGTGACCGGGCCGGTGGCGTGCTGGAAGCGCTCGCCCGCATGAGGAGACAGGATCAGGCGCCAGGGCATCTCGATGGCGGTCTGACGCGCCGAGGGCATGGCGGGCTTGGGACGCGCGGCAGGCAGCACGGGGCCGCGGATGTCGCCGAGCTTGAGCGAGCCCAGGCCAGTGCTGCCGAGCTCGAACTGCCCGATGCGGGCGCGCACCACTGCCGACTGTCCTCCTTCGCTGATGGCCAGTTGCCGGCTGCGCACCGTGCCCAGCGCCAGGCGCGCGCGCTGCAGCTTGGGCAGTTTGGCCAGGTCGGCGGCCTTGACGAACCCCGGCAGCACGGGCAGGGGGCGCGTGCGGGGCAGGGCGTTGGCGGGCACGTTCAGGCCCAGCTGGTTGCAGGCCTGCAGCAGCCCGTCGATGGAGTAGGGCGCCTCGAAGCCGTTGGGCACCTTGAAGGCAACCCGCGATTCGTTGGCAACGCGTGCACGGATGGGCGCTTCGGCCGGGGTCTCGGTGCTGGCGGGCTGGTGCTTGGGCTCGACGCCGGGCGGCTGTGGCGGCACGTCGGGCACGTCCATGCCCGGTGCAGCGGTTTCGAAGAAGACCTCTTCGGCGATGGACTGCGGCGGAAAGTGCAGGACGATGAAGCTGTCGCCCGAAGCCGTTTTGCGCACCTTCGGTGGCGTGCCGGCTTGCACCTGCAGGTTCACGAGTTCGAAGCGAACGGCCAGCAGGTCGTCGGGCCGCACAGCGGGCTTGCCAGGGCGGCCTGGCTGGAACAGGCTGCTGACCGCGCTTTGCACGAACACGCCAGGCGGCAGCTTGATGTCGAGGTCAGGCTTGATCGGGCCTGCAGGTTGCAGCAGCCCAGGCAACTTCTTGCCGGGAAGGATCGGATTCTTCGGCATCGTGTCCCCATCTTTCGAGTCGATCCAGCGACTCTAGGTGATGGGGGTCGGCCAATCGGACGATGGGCGTCCCTAGGCTTAGGGATGCGCGCGGCAGAGGTTGTGTCGAGGGGTAACCAACTGCCGCAAACGGTTGCGCCGGGCGTGAATCGACGTCAGTTGGCCTGAGCCGGGTCGCGCATGAAGATCTCGACGCGGCGGTTCTTGGCGCGGCCTTCCGCTGTGTCGTTGCTGGCCACCGGCTCGCGCGAGCCACGGCCGCTCACCTCGATGCGATTGCTGCCGATGCCACGGTCTTCAAGGAAGTCGCGCACGCTCTCGGCGCGCTCGCGCGACAGCGGGTTGTTGATGGCGTCGCTGCCGGTGCTGTCGGTGTGGCCGACCACGCGCACCAAGGTGCCGTTGCCGCCTGACTTCAGCCCCTGTGCGAAGGTGTCGAGCACGCCGCGCAACTCGGGCTTGAGGGCCGCGCTGCCGGTGGCGAACGAGATGTCGTTGGGGATGTCGAGCTTGAGCTGGTTGTCGTCGGTTCGGGTGACCTCGACGGGGGTGCCTTGCGTGGCCGCTTCCATGGCGCGGCGCTGGTCCTCCATGCGCTTGGACCACAGGTTGCCGGCGATGGCGCCAGCGGCCGCGCCGATGGCAGCGCCACGGACCGTGTTCTTGCCACCGGTCATCGCGCCAATGGCCGCACCCGCCACGGCACCGATGCCTGCTCCGGCGGCGGTGCCTTTTTCCTGCGGGCCCATGGTTTCGCAGCCCGTGGTGAACAAGGCAACGGCGATGGTGCTGCCGATGATCAGGGTGCGTTGGACAGAGCGGTGCTTGGTCTTGGAAATCATCTTGTCAACTCCTTGTGGTGCCGAAGCCGGCGCATGCTGGTCAACGCGCGAGGGGGCGTCCTGGATGACACCCGAGCCTCATGCGGCGGCCTGGTCGAACTGCATGGCCGCCAGCCGAGCGTACAGACCATTGCGCGCCATGAGCTCGGCATGGGTACCTGCGTCGACGATGCGACCGCCGTCCATCACCACGATGCGGTCGGCATTGACCACGGTGCTCAGGCGGTGGGCGATGACCAGGGTCGTGCGGCCCTTCATGGCCTCTTCCAGCGCAGCTTGCACCGCACGCTCGCTCTCGGAGTCGAGCGCACTGGTGGCTTCGTCGAGCAAGAGCAATGGCGCGTTTTTCAGCATGGCCCTGGCGATGCTGATGCGCTGACGCTGACCGCCAGACAGGCGCACGCCGCGCTCGCCCAGGAAGGTGTGATAGCCCTCGGGCAGGCGCTGCAGGAAGTCGTGCGCGTGGGCGGCGCGGGCCGCGGCGATGACCTCGTCGTCGGTGGCGCCGGGGCGGCCGTAGCGGATGTTCTCCATCGCGCTGGCCGAGAAGATGGTGCTGTCCTGCGGGACGATGCCGATGCGTTCGCGCAGCTCGTCGAGGCTGGCTTCAGGCAGCTTCACGCCATCGAGTTCGACGTGTCCGGCCTGAGGGTCGTAATAGCGAAGCAGCAGCTGGAACACGGTGCTCTTGCCTGCGCCGCTGGGGCCGACGAGGGCCACGGTTTCACCTGGGGAGACTTCCAGTGTGAAGTCTTCGAGTGCGGGCTGGCCGGGTCGCGAGGGGTAATGAAAGTGCACGCCTTGCAGTTTCACGTGAGAGCCTGCTTGCGTGGTCGGCAAGTCGCGTGCCTGCATGGGCGACTCGATGCGCGAGCGCGCCTGCAACAGCTCCATCATGCGTTCGGTGGCGCCAGCGGCGCGCAGGATGTCGCCATAGACCTCGGACAGGGCCGCGACCGAGCTCAGCAGCAGGATCACGTAGACCACGGTCTGGCCCATGTGGCCCGCGGTGATGCGCCCATCGATCACCGCCTGAGTGCCCTGGTACAGGCCCCACAGCAGCGCGCCGGTGGTGGCGATGATGATGAAGGCCACCAGCACGGCGCGTGCGCGGATGCGGCGCTCGCCGGTGCGAAAGGCGTTCTCGGTGGCCTCGCCAAAACGGTCGGCTTCGCGCGATTCAGCGGTGTAGCTCTGCACCACGGGCACGGCGTTGAGCACCTCGGCGGCGATGGCCGAAGAGTCGGCGATGCGGTCCTGGCTGGCGCGCGAGAGGCGCCGCACGCGTCGGCCGTAGGCGATGGCCGGCAGCACCAGCAGCACGAGACCTCCCAGCACCTGGGCCATCACCAGCGGGTTGGTGAAGATCAGCATGGCCAGGGCGCCGATGGCCATGATCACGTTGCGCAGGCCCATGGAGACGCTGGTGCCCACCACGGTCTGGATCAGCGTGGTGTCGGCGGTCAGGCGCGAGAGCACCTCACCGGTCTGCGTGGTCTCGAAAAACTCCGGGCTTTGGCGCAGCACATGGGCGTAGACCGCGCGCTTGATGTCGGAGGTGATGCGCTCGCCCAGCCAGGTGACCATGAAGTAGCGCGAGGCGGAGAACACGCCCAAGGCGGCACCCACGGCGAACAGGGCCAGGAAGTGCTGACGCATCTGCATCACGCGCTGGCCAGGGTCGGGCGAGACGAAGCCCTGGTCGATCAGGGTGCGCAGGGCCAGGGGCAGCACCAGCGTCGTCACCGCGGCCAGCACCAGGAACAGCCCGGCCAGCGCGATGCGGCCGAGGTACGGCCTCAGGAAGGGACGCAGGGAGGCCAGCGGGCGGATGGACTTGCCGGATGCGGCGGGGCTGGGCGTGGACATGTTGGGTCTGGTCTGGGGCGCATGCCGCGCTGGACGGCGTGCGAAGTTTGCATGCCGGTGATTATGATGCCTTGACAATATTTGCGTAGGCAAATAAATTGGAGGACATGAAAGGCAAGCGCGATCATCCCCCGATCTACGACCGGGCGACCTACTCCCGAGAAAACAGCATGGGCTACCTCATGCGCCGCATCGGCCAGCTCATGGTGGGGGCGGTCGATCGGCAGTTGGGCTTCACCGGCCTGACCCATGCCCAGTGGGCCCCGCTGTTCCTGATCCATCGCGGCGAGGCCAACACCCTGGCCGCGCTTGCCCGCGAACTGCAGGTGGACGCCGGCGCCTTGACGCGCACGCTCGACCGCCTGGAGGCCAAAGGCCTGTGCCGGCGTGAGCGTTCCGCCGAAGACCGCCGCGTGGTGCACCTGACGCTCACGCCGGAAGGCGAGAAGGCAGCTGAGCCGGTGCCCGGCATCCTCTGCGATGTCTCGAACACGATGCTGGAGGGGTTCTCTGCGACCGAGTGGGAAACCTTGATGGGGTTCCTGCGGCGCATCGTGGCCAACGCCGAGGCGCTCAAGGACGGACCGCTGGCCGGTGACCCGGCTGAAGGCGCCGCGCCTCCCGACGCGCACTGACGCGCCCTGGCGAGCCCGATCGAAGACGACATGGCTGCTGCAGCCCGCAAGAAGGTGTTTCCGATGACGGAATTGAATCGTTTGCCTTTCGTGAATTCCTTGAATTCCTTGACTTCCGCGACTTTCGCGAAACGACCGCTGGCGCCGTTGCTGGCCGCCGGCTTGCTGGCGCTCATGGCAGGGTGTTCTCACCAGGCCATCCAGCCCAGGCTGGCCGCCTTGGATGCCTCGGCGTTGGGGGTCGATGCGGCCGAGCCGCGTCCGGTGTCCGAGGACCTGTCCGCCTGGTGGACGGTGTGTGGCGATGCGCAACTCGACGCGTTGATCCAGCAAGCCCTGGCAGGCAGCCCGACGATCCAGGTGGCGCAGACCCGCCTGCAGCGTGCGCAGGCCCAGGAGATGCTCAGCAGCGGTGCCGACAAGCCCCAGTTGCAGCTCACCGGCGAGGTGGACCGCCAACGCTTCACCGAGCATGGTCTGTACCCCCACCCGGTGGCCGGCTCGACGCTGACCACGGGCACCCTCCAGCTCGAAGGCAGCTGGGAGCTGGACCTGTTTGGCAAGCAGCGCGCCGAGATCGAGGCCAGCATCGGCCAGCGTCGCGCGTCCGAAGCCGATTTGCAGGCCGCGCGCCTGTTGCTGTCTTCGCAGGTGGCACGCCAGTACGTGCAGCTGGGTCGCCTGCAGGCCCAGCGCGAGGTGGCGGTGCGGGCCCTGGCCCAGCGCGAGGAGATGCTTGCCCTGATCCGCCAGCGGGTGGATGCGGGCCTGGACACCAACGTGGAGCTCAGGCAAGGGCAGGGCGCGGTGCCCGACACCCGCCAGCAGATCACCGCGCTCGACGAACAGGTCAACCTGGCCCGGCATGCCCTGGCCGTGCTGGTCGGCCGAGCACCGAAGTCTCTGGACGACCTGAACGTGTCGCTCGACCGCCTGCGCACCCCCGACGTGCCGCAGAGCCTGCCGCTGGACCTGCTGGCGCGCCGCGCCGACGTGATGGCCGCGCGCTGGCGCGTCGAATCGGCCCGTGGCATGAGCGACGCGGCCCGCGCCACCTTCTACCCGAACATCGACCTGACGAGCTATGCCGGCTACAACGCCATCGGCCTGAGCCAGGTGCTCAAGGCCAGCAGCCTGCAATGGGGCCTGTTGCCGGCCATCCACCTGCCTTTGTTCGATGGCGACCGCCGCCTGGCCAACCTCAGCGTGCGCGTGGCAGACCAGGATGCATCCGTGGCCACTTACAACCAGACCGTGCTGCAAGCCGTGCAGGAAGCCGTGGACCAGGTCGACAGCGTGCGCTCGGTGGCCCGCCAGCAAAGCGAGCAGCAGGCCGCGCAGGGGCACATCGAGTCGGCCTACGACCTGGCCACGCAGCGCTACCGCGCGGGGCTGGGCGGCTACCTCACTGTGTTGTCGGCCGAGTCCGCCGTGCTGGCGCAGCGCCGCCAGGCCGTGGACCTCAAGGCCCGCGCACTCGACACGCGTTTTTCCTTGATCCGCGCCGTGGGCGGCACCTGGTTGCCGCCCGCCACCACGGCACAGCCCCTCGTGGCGCCCATCACCCAGAACAACCCCTCGCTGTCCGGAGACCGTTCATGACCTCGCCTTCGACGAACCCCACGCCTGAGACGCCGCAGGCCGCACCGCAACGCAAGAAGGCGCTGGCCATCGTGGCCGCGGTGGTGCTGCTGGGCGGTGCCGCCTATGGCGCCTACTACGCGCTGGTGGCCAGCCATTTCGAGCACACCGACAACGCTTACGTGCAGGCCAACGTTGTGCAGATCACGCCCCAGGTGGGCGGCACGGTGGTGGCCATCGGCGCCGACGACACCGACCGCGTCAAGGCCGGTCAGGTGCTGGTCAGGCTTGACCAGGCCGATGCGCGCGTGGCACTGGACCAGGCCGAGGCTCAGCTGGCGCAGACCGTGCGCGAGGTGCGCACCCTGTTCGCCAACAACGGCACGCTGTCGGCGCAGGTGCAATCACGCCAGGCTGACCTGACCCGGGTGCAGAGCGACCTGGCCCGCGCACAGGACGATGTGCAGCGCCGCAGCCCGCTGGTGGCCACCGGCGCCGTCGGCAAGGAAGAGTTCCAGCACGCGCAGGCTCAATGGCAGTCTGCCCGCAGCGCGGTGGCCGCGGCCGAGTCGGCGCTGGCCGCTGCCCGCGAGCAACTGGTGTCGAACCAGTCCCTGACCGATGGCACTTCGGTGGCCGAACACCCGAACGTGGCGCGCGCCGCCGCCCGCGTGCGCGAGGCCTACCTGGCCCTGCAGCGCTCGGCCCTGATCGCACCCGTTGACGGCTTCGTGGCCAAGCGCAGCGTTCAGGTGGGCCAACGCCTGCAACCCGGTGCGCCGGTGATGTCGCTGGTGACGCTGGAGCAGGCCTGGGTCGATGCCAACTTCAAGGAAAGCCAGCTGCAGCGCATCCGCATTGGCCAGCCGGCCACGCTGACGGCCGACGTCTACGGCCAGAAGGTGGTCTTCCATGGCACGGTGGCGGGCCTGGGCGCGGGCACCGGTGCGGCGTTTGCGCTGCTGCCGGCACAGAACGCCACGGGCAACTGGATCAAGGTGGTGCAGCGCGTGCCGGTGCGCATCGCGCTCGACCCCAAGGAAGTGGCCGAGCGGCCCTTGCGTGTCGGCCTGTCCATGCTGGTCGAGGTGGACGTGAGTCGGCAGGAAGGTGGCGTGCTGGCGGCCGAGCCGCGTCCGCATGACGTGGCCCACACCAACGTCTTCGACGCCTTGCAGAAGGACGCCGATGCCCTGGTCAACCGCATCGTCGAGCGCAACCTGGGGCGGGGCGGCCGCGCCAGCGCAGGCGCCTGAGACCCATGTCCAACGCACCGCACGCGCCGCTGCAGGGCGGCTCGCTGGCGCTAGGCACCCTGGCCCTGTCGCTGGCCACGTTCATGAACGTGCTGGATTCGTCCATCGCGAACGTGTCGCTGCCCGCCATCGCGGGTGACCTGGGCGTGAGTCCCACGCAGGGCACCTGGGTGATCACCAGCTTCGGGGTGGCCAACGCCATCTCGGTGCCGCTGACCGGCTGGCTCACGCAGCGCTTTGGCGCCGTGCGGCTGTTCACGGCCAGCGTGCTGCTGTTCGTGCTGGCTTCCTGGCTGTGCGGCCTGGCTGGCTCGCTCGAGACGCTGATCGGCTACCGCGTGCTGCAAGGCCTGGTGGCGGGCCCGATGATCCCGCTGTCTCAGACGCTGTTGTTGTCGAGTTACCCACCCGCGAAGGCGGGCACGGCGCTGGCCATGTGGGCCATGACGACGCTGGTCGCGCCGGTGACCGGGCCCTTGCTCGGGGGCTGGATCACCGACAACGTCAGCTGGCCCTGGATCTTCTACATCAACGTGCCGGTGGGCCTGGCCGCCGCCGCGGTGACCTGGCGCATCTACGCCAAGCGCGAGACACCCATCAAGGTTCTGCCCATCGACAAGGTGGGGCTGGCCCTGCTGGTGCTGTGGGTGGGTGCGCTGCAGATCATGCTCGACAAGGGCAAGGAGCTGGACTGGTTCGAGAGCGGCGAGATCGTGGCGCTGGGCCTGGTCGCGCTGGTGGGCTTTGTCGTCTTCCTGATCTGGGAGCTCAACGAAGAGCACCCGGTGGTCGAGTTGCGCCTGTTCGCTTCGCGCAACTTCCTCTTCGGGGTGCTGACCCTGTCCATCGGCTACGGGCTGTTCTTCGGCAACGTGGTGCTGTTGCCCATGTGGCTTCAGCAGTACATGGGCTACACGGCCTCGGCGGCGGGCATGGCGGTGGCCCCGGTGGGGCTGCTGGCCATCCTGCTGTCGCCCATCGTGGGCAAGAACGTGACCAAGGTGGACCCGCGCAAGCTGGCCACGGTGGCCTTCCTGTTCTTCGCGCTGGTGCTGTGGATGCGTTCGAGCTTCACCGTGCAGGCCGACTTCACGACCATCATGATCCCCACCATCCTGCAGGGCGGGGCGATTGCGTTCTTCTTCATTCCCTTGAGCGCGATCACGCTGGCGGGGCTGACACCGGACCGCATCCCGTCGGCATCGGGCTTGAGCAACTTCGTGCGCATCACGGCGGGGGCCATGGGCACCTCGGTGGTCACGACCATCTGGGACAGCCGCGCCACGATGCACCATGCGCACATGGTCGAGCACATCAGCACGACCGACCCGGGGGCGGTGGATGCGTTGTCCGTGCTGCAGTCGGCCGGGATGTCGATGCAGCAGGCCGCGGCGCAGATCAACCGCTTGATCGATCAGCAGGCGTTCACCCGGGCGGCCGATGACGTCTTCCTGGCTTCGGCTGTGCTCTTCTTGCTGCTGATCCCCTTGATCTGGTTGGCCAAGGTCAAAAAGGGCGCTGCCGCCGTGGATGGCGGGGCGCACTGACGCCTTGTGAACCGGTCAGGCTGGCACGCGGTAGTGCGTGTCGTTCATCAGGTCGATGCCGCAACTCAGGCCCTCGGCCCAGGCGATGAACTGTGGCACGGCGTCGCCCACCAGGGGTGAGCCGTGCTGCGGCACGATCATGTCGATGTCGAGTTCGCGCACCATGCGGGCCCAGCAACGCAGCACCTTGTTGGAGACCATGTAGCGGCGGTGAAAGCCCTCCATGCCGCGCGGCAGGGGGCTCAGCGATGCAATGGGCTTGAGGGCTTCTTCCCCCGACACCAGCGAGACACCCAGGTCACCCGAGAACAGGATGCGGGCCGTCGGGTCGTAGAACTGGAAGTTGCCTTCGGCGTGCATGAAGTGCGCCGGCAGGGCGATGAGCTCGCGCCGGCCCACGGTGAGGCGCATGCCCCCATCGGGGATGCCGACCACGCGACCCGTGGTTTTGCCCGGCTTGCAAAAGTGCGGCACGAACCGCTCCCACAGCGTCGAGACGTAGAGCTTGGCGTCGGGTGTGGCCGTCATCCAGCGGTCGAGCGAGGCGATGATGTCGGGGTCGGCGTGCGAGGCCAGGATGGCCGACAGCTTCGATGGCGGGAAGTGCCGCGTCATGCCCAGGTAGAGCTCGCTGTAGGCGAGGTTGCCGCCCGGGTCGATGATGGCGCCCTGATCGCCATCGACGATCAGGAACTGGTTGGCCTGAACGGCTTCACCGCCCTCGTCTCCGAGGTTGGAAAACATCAGGCAGGCGTGGTCGCCCTGGCGGAAAAGCTCGTGTGGCATGGGGGTCCCTTGATCTGAGTCGGCCAAATCGAGCCAACGTGGATGGGGACTTTAGGCAGGCCGATGGCGCCAGGCCTTAACTCAGATCAAGTCTGCTGCGGGCTGGCTGGAAGGACCCCTGGCGGCGCCGTGAAGACGCCACAGGCGGCTTCGGCGAGCGCCTGCGCATCGCGGCCGTCGTCGCAGGCCAGCACGTGCCGGCTCGGCATGCCGCGCAACCAGGTCACCTGGCGTTTGGCCAGCTGGCGGGTGGCCGCGATGCCACGCTCGGTGACCTCGGCAAGCACCCTTGGGTCGCCCAGGTCGAGGCCGGCGTCGAGCGCCTCCCAGACCTGGCGGTAGCCCACGCAGCGGATCGAGGGCAGGTCGGCATCGAGGTCGCCACGAGCGCGCAGGCGCCGGACCTCGTCCACGAAGCCGGCCGCCATCATCTGCTCGAATCGCAGGGCCACGCGGCGGTGCAGCCAGGCCCGATCGGTGGGCTCCAGGGACACCAGCGTCGCTGGCAACCTGGAGGGCCCGCCGGACTGCTTGCGGTGAAAGTGCGACAGCGGCTGCCCCGTGCCATGGAACACCTCCAGGGCACGCTGGATGCGTTGTGTGTCGCCCGGGGCAAGGCGGGCCGCGGTGACCGGGTCCACCTGCTGCAGCTCGGCGTGCAAGGCCACGCTGCCCAGGGCTTTCATGCGCGCGTCGAGTTCGGCGCGCACCTCGGGCGGGATGGCGGGCATCTCGTCCATGCCTTCTAGCAGGGCCTTGAGGTAGAGCATGGTGCCGCCGACCAGCAGCGGGGTGCCCCCGCGCGAGCGGATGCCCGAGATCGCCTCGGTGGCGTCGACCACGAAACGCGCGGCGCTGTAGCGCTCCAGCGGGTCGACGATGTCGATGAGGTGGTGGGGCACCTGTGCGAGCTCTTCGGCGGTCGGTTTGGCCGTGCCAATGTCCATCTCGCGGTAGATCAGGGCCGAGTCGATGCTGACGATTTCAATGGGCCGCGTCTCGCGCAAGCGTTCGGCCAGCGCCAGCGCGACGGCCGTCTTGCCGCAGG
This sequence comes from Burkholderiales bacterium RIFCSPHIGHO2_01_FULL_63_240, assembly GCA_001770725.1. Taxonomy (GTDB): domain Bacteria; phylum Pseudomonadota; class Gammaproteobacteria; order Burkholderiales; family Burkholderiaceae_C; genus Aquabacterium. The sequence goes on along the minus strand of MERU01000004.1, from coordinate 141,328 downwards.
CCGTGGGGCCGGTGAGCACCCAAAGGGGCTCATCGGCTCGGGCGTCGTCGTGCGGTGTGGTGTGCATGGTGCGGTCAGGCTGCGTGGGGGGCCAGGCCATGCCGTTGCACGCGGCGCAGGGCTGTCCAGGCGGTGAGGGCACCTCCCAGGGCCAGGCCCAGCGTCATCGGGTGCAAGGTGCCGGCCCAGCCAGGCAGGGAGGTCCACCACGACAACAGCGCGCCCACGAAGAAGGCGGTGGTGGCCAGCACGAAGCCCGAGAGGGCCGAGGCGGCACCGGCCTGCGTCGGGAAGGCGGCGACCACGCCGGTCTGGCCGCAGGGTTGGTGGATGCCGTGGGCGAAGGCGTAGAGCCACAGGCCGGGCAACATGGCCACCGGGTGCACCGGATGAGCATCACCCAGGCCACTGGCCTGCCAGGCCGAGACCAGCGCCATCCACAGCCCACCGCCCAGCGAGCACCAGCCCGCCAGTCGCACGGTGCCCAGCAGGCCATGGCGGGGCAGCCAACGGCGGCAGAACAGCGTGCCCACCAGGTAGGACAGCGACAGCGTGGCCATGGCCCCGCCAAAGGCCGTGCGACCCACGTGCATCAGCTCGATGAACACGAAGGGCGAGAGCGCCAGGTAGACGTAGAGCCCGCCGTAGGTGCACGACGTCAGCAGCGCGTGCGCACGGAAAGTGGGGTGGCCGGAGATGCCGATCCATTGGCGCACCATCGAGCCCCAATCGAGTTGGTGCTGGCGGCGGTCATCGGGCAGGGTCTCAGGCAGGCGCTGCCAGACGAAGGCCCAGATCAAGCCACCGAAGACGACCAGCAGGGCCATGGTGGCGCGCCAGCCGCCATGCGTGGCCGCCAGTCCGCCCATGACGGGACCGAACAAGGCCAGCAAACCCAGGCCCGTCATGCCGCGCGCCATGGTGCGGGCGCCTTCTTCGGGCGCGTAGAGGTCGCGCACCATGGCCCGGCCGCACACCACCGCCGCCGACAGGCTCGCGCCCTGCGCCATGCGCGCCAGCAGCATGGTCTCGAGGTTGACAGCCAGGACCGCACCCACGCTGGCCAGCGTGTACAGCCCCAGTCCCCAGCGCAGCACCGGTCGGCGCCCGAAGCGGTCGGACACCGGTCCCCACACCAGTTGCCCGATGCCGAAAGCCAGGATCAGCACCGACAGCGTCCATTGCGCCGACGCCGGGCTCAGGCCCAGCCCCTGCTGCATCTGCGGCAGGGCGGGCAGGTAGAGGTCGGTCGTCAGCGGCTGCAGGCCGGTGAGCAGGCCCAGGGCCGTGACGACGACCCAGGTGGGGATGGCGCTGGCGCCTGTGGCTGGGGCGGCGGCGTGGTGTGCAGCGGACATGGGCCGCTTCAGAAACGCTCGTCCGGGCGCAGGAAGCGCCATTGGCCGGCGGGCAGTTTGCCCAGCACCACGCGGCCCATGCGCACGCGCTTGAGCCCCACCACCTTCAGGCCGACGAGTTCGCACATGCGCCGGATCTGGCGCTTGCGGCCTTCGCGCAGCACCACGCGCAACTGCTGCTCGTTCTGCCACGAGACCTGCGCGTGCTTGAGCTGCTTGCCGTCGAGCTCCAGGCCATGGCGCATGCGCTCGATGGCTTCCTCGGGGGTGACGGCGTGCACGTTCTCGGCTTCTGGCTGGGCCACGCTCTGCACGCGCACCAGGTACTCCTTCTCGACACCCGAGTCCTCGCCGATCAGGACCTTGGCGATGCGGCCATCCTGGGTCAGCACCAGCAGCCCGGTGGAGTCGATGTCCAGTCGACCGGCCGGCGCCAGGTTGCGCAGGTGGGCGCGGTTGAGCTTGAGCGGCAGCTTGTCGTCCGACCAGCGGTTGTCGGGCGTGATGAGCGCGATGGCGGGTTCGTGACCATCCTCGGCCTGACCACTGACGTAGCCGATGGGCTTGTGCAGCAAGATGGTGACGCGCTGGGCCTGCTGCTGGTGGGCTTGCGGATCGACGTCGATGGTGACGTCGGGCGGGACGCGCAGGCCGAGTTCGGCGATGACTTCGCCGTTGACCCGCACCCAGCCTGCTTCGATCCATTCGTCGGCTTCGCGGCGCGAGGCCATGCCGCGTTCGCTCATCAGCTTGGACAGGCGCATGCGGCCATCGTCTTCGACGGGGCGCTGGAAGGCGGGCTGAGGCTGTGGTGCCGCGGGGGGCGCGGGTCGGGGCTCGCGATGATCCGAAGCGTCTCGGCGGTGGTCAGGGCGCGCACCTTGGCGCGAATCCTGGCGCGGGCGGTCTCGCCTGGGGGCATCGCCTCGGGGGGCGTGCTCGCTGAAGCGGGGCCTGTCGTCCCGGCGATCGTCCCGCCGCTCGTCGCGGTGGTCCGACCGCGGGTGGGGGGCGCCGCGTTCAGCCCGCTCGGCACGCGCCTGCTCGGCCTCGGCCGCGGTCATGCGCTTGCGCGGTGCGGTGCCCGGGCCGCGCACGGGCGGCTTGTGGGCGGAGGGGGTGTCGCCCGTCGCGGCGGGGCGCGACAGGCTGATCTTCTTGCGTTCGGTCATCGGGTTCTCAGCGGCCGCGCAAAAAGAGCGCGTCCAGGTCCTTGAGGGTCAGCTGTCGCCAGGTCGGGCGGCCGTGGTTGCATTGGTCCGCGCGCTCGGTGGCTTCCATGTCGCGCAGCAAGGCGTTCATTTCCGGCAGGGTCAGTCGGCGGTTGGCGCGCACGGCGCCGTGGCAGGCCATGGTGGCCAGCAACTCGTGCTGGGCGCGCTGCAGCACGTCGCTGGCTTCGACCTGCGCAAGGTCGGCCAGCACCGACCGGGCCAGCTCGACCCCATCGGCCTGCACCAGGGCGGTGGGCAAGGCGCGCACGGCCAGCTTGCCCGGGCCGATCAGCCCGACATCCAGGCCCAGTTGCAGCAGGGTTTCCTGGTGCGACTCGACCGTCGCGCATTCTTGCGGCGTGGCGGCGAAAGTCTGGGGCAGCAGCAGCGGCTGGCTGGCCAGGCGGTCGGCAGACAGCTGGGCCTTGAGGCGTTCGTAGACCACGCGCTCGTGGGCGGCGTGCATGTCCACGATGATCAAGCCTTGGGCGTTTTCGGCCAGCACGTAGATGCCCCCGATCTGCGCGATGGCACGGCCCAGCGGCCATTCGTGTTCGGGCAGGGAGGTGGTGGCCGGGGCGCCGGCTTGCGCCGCAGGGCTTGCGCCGCCCGATCCCCTCGAGCCGGCCCAGGCGCCCTGGACGCCCAAGGTCGCGTTCGGCTCGTGCAGCGCACCGTCTTCGGTCTGCCGCACGACGCGAGGCAGGCTCAGTCCCGCGAAAGCGTCCACCGATCCGCCGGTCTGCAACGCGGCGGGCTGGGCTGGTGCGGCTTGCGCGGGCCAGCCGGCCCAGCGGCGTTCGCTGGCGCTGTCGGCGGCTTGCCAGGGCAGGGCGTCCTGGCGTGTAGAAAGAATGGGCGAGGCCGGGGCGGGAGACGTTGAGGCGTCGCCGCTTGACATGGCGAACGCGCCCGCGGTGGGCGAGTTGCCGGCGGCCCCATCGGCGTTGGCATCGGTGTTGGCATCGGTGTTGGTGTCGGCGACCGAAGCCGCCTGCGCCCGCGACAAGGCCAGGGCCTTCTCGACCGCCTTGCGCACCGCCTGGTGCACCTCGCGCGAATCGCGAAAGCGCACCTCGATCTTGGTCGGGTGCACGTTGACGTCCACGCGCTCGGGGTCGATCTCGATGAAGAGCACGTAGGTGGGCTGGCGGCTGCCATGCAGCACGTCCTCGTACGCCGAGCGGATGCCGTGGGCGATCAGCTTGTCGCGCACGTAGCGGCCATTGACGTAGCAATACTGCCAGTCGGCACGCGAGCGGGCCGCGTCAGGCAGGCCGGTGCGACCGAAAACGCGCATCGGCCCGATTTGCAGCTCGACCTCTCGGCTGCCCTCGACAAAGGTGTCGCCCAGGATGTCGTGCACGCGCTGTTGCAGCGAGCCAGGGCGCAACTGCTCGACCAGCTTGCCTTCGTGCCAGACGCTGAAGCCCACGTCCGGGCGGGCCAGCGCATGGCGGCGCACCGACTCCAGGCAATGCGCCAGTTCGGTGGCGTCGGACTTGAGGAACTTGCGCCGCGCCGGCGTGCTGAAAAAGAGCTCACGCACCTCGACGCTGGTTCCGATGGCGCGCGCCGCGGGGCTGAGCTCGCCCGAGCGCGCGTCCAGCCGGTGGGCGTGCGCGTCCTCGGCGGTGCGGCTGGCAATCGACGACTCGGACACCGAGGCGATGGCGGCCAGCGCTTCGCCCCGAAAGCCCATGGTGGCCACGTGCTCCAGGTCGTGCAGCGAGCGGATCTTGCTCGTGGCGTGTCGCTGCAGGGCCAGGGGCAACTCGGCCACCGGGATGCCGCAGCCATCGTCTTCGACCAGGATCTGGCGCACGCCGCCGCCCATCAGCTTGACGGTGACCTGGGTGGCGCCCGCGTCCAGCGCGTTGTCGACCAGCTCGCGCACCACGGAGGCCGGGCGCTCGACCACCTCGCCGGCCGCGATCTGGCTGACCAGTTCATCGGGCAGGGCCTGGATGGTGCGCCTGGGCGCGGCTCCCCCCGGAACGGGCGTGTCGGTGGCCTCGGAAGGGAACCCGCCGGAGCGGAGGGGGTCAGCTGTCATGCCATCATTGTAAAAGCGACGCTTGCCAGCGTCGGGGCGCGGGCCTCCATGCCGAGTGGTGAATGCCTGGCGCCTCTGTTTGCACCACCCCTGTCCGCTTTCATGACGCCCACCGGGGCGCCCGCCATGGAAATCGTCACCTTCCTCATCGACTTCATCCTTCACATCGACAAGCACCTCAAGGAGTTCGTCGACGCCTACGGCACGCTGGTCTATGCGCTGCTTTTTCTGATCGTGTTCGTCGAGACAGGCCTGGTGGTCATGCCCTTCCTGCCGGGTGACTCCCTGCTGTTCATGGTCGGCACCCTGGCCGCCGCCGACGCGATGAGCCTGCCGCTGGCCATCGCGATCCTGCTGGTGGCCGCCATCACCGGCGACCAGCTCAACTACAGCATCGGGCGTTACTTCGGCCCGAAGGTCTTCCAGTGGGAAGACTCGCGCTTCTTCAACCGCAAGGCCTTCGATGCGGCCCACGCTTTCTATGAGAAGCATGGCGGCGTCACCATCATCCTGGCCCGCTTCATGCCCTTCATCCGCACCTTCGCGCCCTTCGTGGCCGGCGTGGCCGAGATGGACCGGACCAAGTTCACGGCCTACAACGTCGTGGGCGCCGTGATCTGGGTGGTGGGGCTGTGCGTGGCCGGCTACCTGTTTGGCAACATCCCCTTCGTGCAGCAGCACCTCAGCAAGATCATCCTGGCGATGATCATCGTGCCCGGCCTGATCGCCCTGTACGGCGGCTGGCGCGCCGCCCGCGCCGACAAGCAGGCCGCCAGCGCCGCTTGAGCGGAGGCCGTCGCAGGCCGTCGCAGGGCAGCGCATGCGCCGGGGCGAGATGACCTCTGGCGCCCCCTCTGGTCAGGTCACAGCGCCCGATTGCGTGCCAGCGGCGGGTTGCGCTCGAAGTAGCGGCGGATGCCCGACATCAACGCATCGGCCAGCTTGGCCTGGTAATCCTCGTCGCGCAGCTTCGACTCTTCGTCCGGGTTCGAGATGAAGCCCGTTTCCACGAGGATGGATGGGATGTCCGGGGCCTTGAGCACCGCAAAACCAGCCTGCTCGACCCGTGCCTTGTGCAGCTTGCCGACCTTGCCCAGGTGCGACAGAACCGCCTGGCCGAGCTTGAGGCTGTCCTTGATCTGGGCGGTGGTGGACATGTCCAGCAGCGCATGCATGACCGAAGAGTCCTTGGCCTTGATGTTGACGCCACCGACCATGTCGGACGCGTTTTCTCGCTTGGCCATCCAGCGGGCCGCGGCGCTCGTGGCGCCCTTGTCCGACAGGGCGAAGATCGAGGCACCGCGTGCCTGCGGGTTCATGAAGGCGTCGGCGTGGATGGAGACGAACAGATCGGCCTGCACGCGCCGGGCCTTGCCCACGCGGTCCTTCAGCGGCACGAAGTAGTCGGACTCGCGCGTGAGCATGGCGCGCATGCCCGGTTGGGCATTGATGCGCGCGCGCAGCTTCTGGGCGATCGACAGCACCACGTCTTTTTCATACAGGCCACTGGGGCCGACCGCGCCTGGGTCTTCTCCGCCATGGCCCGCGTCGATGGCCACGATGATCAGGCGCTGGGTTGGCGCGAGGCGCTCGGGCGTGTCCTTGCCGCGGTCAGCTGTGCGGTCGGTTGGGGCGGATGGGTTGCGGCCAGTGGGTGCCGTGGCTTGCGCCTGGCGCTCCGTGGGCGAGCCGGCCTTGCCAGGCAGGCTGCCGATGAACTCGCCCAAGGCGTCGTTCACGGACTCGGCGGCCTGGTCGGAGAACGAGCTGCCCTGGGTGCCAGGCTGGGCACCGACGTTGCCCGCAGGGCCGCTCGGGGCAGAAGCCGCGCTTGCCGCGCTGGTGGGCGCCGACGCAGCCTGCAGCGCCAGTCGGGGGTCGATGGCCTGCTTGGGGTAGAGGTCGAAGACCAGCCGATGCTGGTAGGCCGCCACCGGCGCCAGGCCGAACACCTGGGGCTTGATGGCCTGCTTGAGGTCGATGACCAGGCGCACCACCTTCGGCCGGTTCTGGCCCACGCGCACCCCGGCGATGTAGGGGTCGTCGGCGCGCACCTTGCGCACCAGCTCCTTGATCTGCGGGCTGAGCTCCAGGCCGTCGATGTCGATGACCAGCCGGTTGGGGCCATCGACCGAGAAGAAGGTGGCATTGAGGGCGGTGTCCGACTCCAGCGTCACGCGCGTGTAGGCGTCTGCCGGCCACAGGCGAACGGCGACCAACTGGGCCCCCCAGGCCAGCTCGACCGGGCCCAGCACCAGCAGGGCGGTGCCACCCAGGGCCTTGAGCAACTGGCGGCGGGAGGTGTCCGGCTCAGCCATGGGCGGCCTCTCCTTCTTCGGCCAACGCGTTCAGCGTTGCGGCCCCTGCGGGGGTGCAGGCTTGCAGTCGCACCTGGCGGCTGGTCTCTCCCGACAGCTCGATCAGCAGCCTCAGGTCGGGGCAGGGCAGCAGCCCGGCGGCCTTGTCCGGCCACTCGACCAGCTTGAGCCCGGCCGCGCCGAACAGGTCCCGAAAGCCCGCGTCTTCCCACTCCTGTGGGTCGTTGAAGCGGTAGAAGTCGAAGTGGTGGATGGCGATGCCGGGCACCTGATGCGGCTCGACGACCGCGTAGCTTGGGCTCTTGATGCGACCCTGCACGCCCAACGCGCGAAGCAGGTGCCGCGTGAAGGTGGTCTTGCCCGCGCCCAGGGTGCCGTGCAATTCGATCACCAGGCTGCCGCCCTGGCGCAACGCAGGCGCGGCCGCCGTTGCCAGCCGTTCGGCCAGCGCGCTGCAGCCGGCCTCGTCGGGCCAGGTGTCTTCGCGCGTGGCGAGCGCCGGATGGCTTGCTAGGATGGACGGATGCGTCATGAACTTCGACCCGACTGCGCCTCACACGACATCCGGCAGGGCGTCGGACAGGGGGGCGAGCTGCTGGCGCACATGCGCCAATGGGCCACAGAACTGGGATTTTCTCAGATTGGCGTAGCCGATGTCGATTTGTCAAGTGCCGAGCCGCGATTGATGGATTGGCTGGCGCGTGGTTTCCACGGGGAAATGCACTACATGGCCTCGCATGGGCTCAAGCGCGCCAGGCCCGCCGAGCTGGTGCCAGGCACCGTGCGCGTGATCACCGCGCGCATGGATTACCTGCCCGAGAGCCTGCCCGAAGGTTGGCAGGCCGTGGAGTGGCGCAGGCTGTCTTCGCCCGGTGCCGCCACCGTGTCGGCTTATGCGCGGGGGAGGGACTATCACAAGGTCCTGCGCACCCGCCTGCAGAAGCTGGTCGACCGGCTGACCGAGCACATCGGCCCCTTCGGCCACCGCGTGTTCACCGACTCGGCGCCGGTGCTGGAGGTGGAGCTGGCCAGCCGCAGTGGCATTGGCTGGCGGGGCAAGCACACGTTGCTGCTCTCACGCGAGGCGGGGTCGATGTTTTTCCTGGGCGAGATCTACGTCGATGTGGCCTTGCCGCTGACGCCGCCCGAGCCCACACGCTGCGGCACCTGCCGAGCTTGCATCGACGTCTGCCCGACCCAGGCCATCGTGGAAGAAGGCCTGGTCGATGCGCGACGCTGCATCTCCTACCTGACGATCGAGCAGGGCGGGCCGATCCCGCATGAGCTTCGCCCGTTGATGGGCAACCGCATCTACGGATGCGACGACTGCCAGCTCACCTGTCCGTGGAACAAGTTCGCCCGGCGCGCGGTGGTGCCGGATTTCGATGTGCGTTCAAGCCTGGCCGACCCCACGCTGCTGCAGCTGTGGCGCTGGGATGAAGCCACTTTTCTGAAGCAGACAGAGGGCAGTGCCATCCGCCGCATCGGTTTTGCGCGCTGGCAGCGCAACATCGCGGTGGCCATGGGCAACACGCTGGCAGGGCGGCTGCATGGCGAGCCGCAGGGGTGCCCACCCGCCTTGCGCGATGCGTTGCTGCAGGCCTTGCAGGCGTGGCAGCAGCAGCCGCCCCCATTGGGTGAGCACCAGGTCCTGGTGGCCGAGCACGTCGCCTGGGCGCTGGCCCAGGCCGATGCATCGGCGCGCCCTGATCAGCCGCCGATCAACCGTTGAGCAGCACCAGCTTGCCGCGCACCTGGCGCGAGCCCATCAGCGTGAAGGCCTCTTTGAGCTGCGACATCGGCAGCTTGTGCTCGACCACCGGCTTGATCTTGCCTTCCATGTACCAGGCGGCCAGCTGCATCAGGCAGGCGGCGTTGTTCTGCGGCTCGCGCTTGGCGAACTCGCCCCAGAACACGCCCAGCACCGAAGCGCCCTTGAGCAGCGCCAGGTTGAGCGGCAGGTTGGGGATGGCGCCGTTGGCGAAGCCGACGACCAGGTGGCGACCGCGCCAGGCGATGGAGCGGAAGGCCTGTTCGGTCAGCTCGCCACCCACCGGGTCGTAGACCACGTCCGGGCCCTTGCCCTCGGTCAGCGTCTTGAGTTCGTCGCGCAGGTTCTGCGTGCTGTAGTTGATGGTGGCGTCGGCGCCCAGCTCCTTGCACAGTGCGCACTTTTCGTCGGACGATGCCGCGGCGATCACCTTGGCGCCAGCCGCCTTGGCGATCTGGATGGCGGCGGTGCCCACGCCGCCGGCGGCGCCCAGCACCAGCACGGTCTCGCCGGCCTTGAGCGCGGCGCGGTCCATCAGCGCGTGGTAGGTGGTGCCGTAGGTGCACAGGAAGGCAGCGGCGTCTTCGAACGAGAACACCGGTGGCAGGGGCATCAGCATGGCGGCCGGAGCCACCACGTGCGTGCCGAAGCCGCCCGTGCCGGCGAAGCCCGCCACCTGCGTGCCCACGCTCAGGTGCTTGACGCCTTCGCCCACGGCTTCGACCACACCAGCGAACTCGGCGCCGGGCACGAAGGGCAGGGGCGGCTTCATCTGGTACTTGCCCTGCACGATCAGCAGGTCGGGGAAGTTCAGGCTGGCGGCCTTGATGGCCACGCGCACCTCGCCCTTGCCCGGCTCGGGTGTCGGGGCTTCTTTCCAGGTCAGGGCCTCGGGGCCATCCAGGGTTTCGCAAAACCAGGCTTGCATCGCGGGTGTCTCCTCGTGGTGATGCGTGGGGGATGCGCGTTGGTTGCGCGCTTGTTTCACGTTCTCTTTCAGGGCGCTGCGCGGTGGGTGTTCACAGCGCCCGGGTGTTGAAGGTGTCGCACTGGGCCATGTCGCCCGACTCGAAACCGCGCTTGAACCAGCGCATGCGCTGGGCGCTGCTGCCGTGCGTGAAGCTCTCTGGCACCACTTCGCGGCCGGAGCCGCGCTGCAAGGCGTCGTCACCGATCTGCGAGGCGGCGTTCATGGCTTCTTCCAGGTCGCCCGACTCCATCAGGCCCTTGCTCTGCTGGGTGTCGTGGGCCCAGATGCCCGCGTAGCAGTCGGCCTGCAGCTCCAGGCGCACGCTCAGCTCGTTGTACTCGGCCTGGCTGACTCGGCGGCGGGCCTGATCGAGCTTGGCGCTGGTGCCCTCCAGGTTCTGCACGTGGTGGCCGACCTCGTGCGCGATCACGTAGGCCTGGGCGAAATCGCCGGGCGCGCCCAGGCGGTTCTTGAGGGTGTCGTAGAAGTCGAGGTCGATGTAGACGCGCTGGTCCGCCGGGCAGTAGAAGGGTCCCATGGCCGCTTCGCCCTGCCCGCAGGCGGTGGGTGTGCTGCCACGAAACAGCGTCAGGCGGGGTTCTTTGTACTCTGCGCCCTGGGCCTGGAACTGGCCGCGCCAGACGTCTTCGGTGGTGGCCAGGACCTGGCGCACGAAGCGAGAGCCTTCGTCCTGCGCGGGTGCTGCGCTCGGCTCGGGGCGCTGGACCTCGCTGCCTGACTGGCCGGGCGCGCCGCTCAGCAGGTTGAGCACGGTCATCGGGTTGACACCCAGGAAGTAGCTCGCGACCAGCGCAATGGCGACGGTGCCCAGGCCCAGCCTGCCGCCTGGCAGCGACAGGCGCGGGCCGCTGCCGCCGCCCGAATCGCGCACGTCATCGACGTTTCCGCTTTCGCGTTGTCCATCCAGCTTCATGCGATCTCTCCAGGCCCGGCGGGGGTGTGACGCGCTGGATGTTAGCAGCGCCATCCGAGGGGGCCTTTGGGCATGAGCCATGTCGGCAGGCGGGACATGCCCGGGTCAGGAGCAGGCCCCATGCCTGGGGGGCCGATAGAATCCACGCTCATGCAAGACCCATCCGTCGCTCCGGCAGCGCAGTTGCCCGTCGTCATCATCGGAGCCGGCCTGGCTGGCCTGACCGTGGCCCTGAACCTCGCCGAAACCCAGCCCGTCATCGTGCTGGCCAAGCGGCAGCTGGAAGAAGCCGCCACGGCCTGGGCCCAGGGCGGCATCGTCGGGGTGCTGGGAAGCGACGACAGCATCGAGTCCCATGTGCGCGACACGCAGGAGGCCGGCGCTGGCCTGGTCGACGAGCGCACGGCCGAATTCATCGCCCGCCACAGCGCCGAGGCCGTCGAGTGGCTGGTGGCCAGCGGTGTGCCGTTCTCGCCCGACCCGCAAGGCCCGCTGGGTCTGCACCTCACGCGCGAAGGCGGTCACGCCGTGCGCCGCATTGCCCACGCGGCCGACGCCACGGGCAAGGCCATTCACGATGTGCTGCTGGCCGAGGTCAAGCGCCACCCCAACATCCAGCTGCGCGAGAAGTGGATGGCGATCGACCTGATCACCAATCGGCACCTCAAGCGCTCTCAGCATGACACGGCTGTTCGCTCGCTCGATGCCGGGCGCTGCCATGGCGTCTACGCGCTCGACCTGGTCCATGGCCGCGTCGAGACCCTGGCGGCGTCTGCCGTGGTGCTGGCTTCCGGCGGTGTGGGCAAGGTCTACCGCTACACCAGCAACCCCGAGACCTCGACGGGCGACGGCATCGCGATGGCCTGGCGCGCGGGCTGCCGCGTGGCCAACATGGAGTTCATCCAGTTCCATCCGACCTGCCTGTACCACCCGCAGGAGCGCAGCTTCCTCATCACCGAAGCCCTGCGCGGTGAAGGCGCGATCCTGCGCCTGCCGGACGGCACGCGCTTCATGCCCGCGCACGACGAGCGCGGCGAGCTGGCCCCGCGCGACATCGTGGCCCGTGCCATCGACTTCGAGATGAAGAAGCACGGCCTGGACCACGTCTGGCTCGACGCGACCCACCTGGGCGAAGCCTTCCTCAAGGAGCACTTCCCCACCATCCACGCGCGCTGCCTGTCGCTGGGCATCGACATCGCCAAACAGCCCATCCCGGTGGTGCCAGCGGCGCACTACACCTGCGGTGGCGTCGTCACCGACCTGCAAGGGCGCACCGACCTGCCAGGCCTGTACGCCGTGGGTGAGACCACCTACACCGGCCTGCATGGCGCCAACCGCCTGGCCAGCAACTCGCTGCTGGAGTGCGTGGTGCTGGGCCGCACCTGCGCCGAAGACATCGAGGCCAGTCGCCAGGCCAAGGCGCCCAAGCTGCCCGACTGGGACGAGAGCCAGGTGACCGATGCCGACGAAGAGGTGGTGATCGCCCACAACTGGGACGAGCTGCGCCTGCTGATGTGGAACTACGTGGGCATCGTGCGCACGACGCGTCGCCTGGAGCGCGCACTGCACCGCATCAAGCTGCTGCGCAGCGAGATCGACGACTACTACGCGGCCTTCCGCGTCAGCCGGGACCTGCTGGAGCTGCGCAACCTGGTCGATTGCGCCGAGCTGATCGTGCGCTCGGCCCTCTCGCGCCAGGAAAGCCGCGGGCTGCACTTCAGCCGCGACTACCCGCGCACGCTGCCGGTGAGCTTCCCGACCATCCTGTGCAAGAAGCCCAAGAAGAAGGACGCCTGGCTGCCTTGACGGCCGGGCTGGCGCCGAGGGCTGCCAGCTGAATCAGCGACGTGCCCGCATCGCGAAGCGCGCCTGCACGAATTCGAAGGCGTAGACCACGGTGTCCTGGATCAGTTGTTCGCTGTCCTGGCGCTCTTTCTCGGTCATGTGAAAGGCCAGGTCCACCTGGTGGCGGATGTAGCGCGGTGGCAGCCGGTTCAGCGCCACGCAGGCCACGTCGGGGTGGTGGTCCTCGGTCAGCAACGGGTAGCGGTGCGCCAGGTCCATCACCATGTTCACGACTTGCTGTTCGTAGTAGTTGTGGAGGGTGGTGAAGTCGGCGGGCATGTTCAAGGGATGGATGGTGGCTTGCCGACATTCTCGGCGATGGCGCAGCCGATCACGTCAGCGTGCGCCTTGTCAAGGGCTCTTTGGTCTGCGGTAGCGTGCTGTATTCCGTGGAAATCCAGGTGAGTGCGTCGGTGGTTCGATGTGTACATTTGTTCTCATGTCTTGCTGGACACGGGAGCCACCGGTGCATCGAATTGAGCAAAAAGCAGGCGCGGGCCGCCGCGATTGGTTGCGGCGAGCCTTGGGCATGGGGGCCGCGGCCAGCGCTGCGGGTTGGTCCAGCGTTGCTGGCGCGGCCAGCAGGGGGCAGCGCATCGACGTGCACGCGCACTTCATCCCGACCTTCTTCCGGCAGGCGCTTGCGGCCCATGGCGTGGAGGGCGACGGCGGCATCCCGCTGCCATCCTGGTCGGTGAGCGAGGCGCTGGGCTTCATGGACAAGTTCGGCATCCAGGCCCAAGTGGTGTCCTTGTCGGAGCCGGGGCTTGGCTTCCTGCCTGATCGGGCCAGTCGGGTGCAGATGGCGCGCGATCTCAACGATTACGTGCGGCAGACCTTGCTTGCCGTGCCTTCCTACAGCCCTGCCCATGGGCGGTTCGGTGGCTTTGCGGTCTTGCCGATGGCGAATCCGTCTGACGAGAAAGAAGTTCAGGAGGCGTGCATCGAGGCCCGGCGCGCCTTGACGGTGCTGGGCATGGACGGCGTGGGGCTGTATTCGAACCACATGGGCACGTACCTGGGCGACCCCGCCTTGGCCCCCCTGATGCAGACGCTCAACGAACTGGGCGCCTTCGTTTTCGTTCACCCGGTCGCGCCCCCGCTGAGGCCAGAGGTCGACATCCCCAACTTCGTTCTGGAATTCCCTTTCGAGACCACCCGCGCGGCCACCAACATGCTCTACAAGGGCATTTTCTGGCGATACCCCAGGATCCGCTGGATGCTGGCCCATGCTGGCGGCACCATCCCGTTCCTTTCCTATCGCGCGGGGTTGCTGGCCTTGCACCTCGACGCGCAGAAGAGCGCCTTTTCCCGGCTGTACTTCGACACCGCCTTGTCCGCCGCACCGCCTGCGATGGCCGCGGCAAAACAGGTGACGGACACGTCCCACATCCTGTACGGAACAGACTTTCCGTATTCCAAGACGGTGTACGCGCTGAAATGGCCAGGCGACCCGAACCCCGAGCTCAACACGACCTTCTCGAGCACCGAGCGTGCGATGGTCGATCGAACGAATGCCTTGGCACAGATGCCTGGCCTGCAATCCCGCATCGCTTGATGCCTCGGCACACGGTTGCCCATCTTCCTGGAGAAACGATGATCCGAACCCTTCACGGCTGGCGCCGTCTGGTGATGGCGAGCGCGCTCAGCGCATCCGCAGCGGCCTCGGCCCAGGGGCTGCCGGCCCCCCTGTTCCTGCCCGAGCTGGTGTTGCCGCGACAGACGGTCGAGGCCTCGCCTTATCCCATCGAGCTGAAGTCGGGCCCACCCCGCGCGCCCATCTCCGAGTTCAAGTACGAGTTCAAAGGACAGCTCAAGTCGCTGGACCAGTACCTGTCCGAAGCGAAGGTGCGCGCCTTCCTGGTGCTCAAGGACGGCAAGATCGTCCATGAGTACAACCGATTCCCCTACACGCGGCGCTCGCTTCACCAGTCCTGGTCCATTGGCAAACAGGTGCTCTCGGCCCTGGTCGGCGTGGCCATCGCCGAAGGAGCCATTCGCTCCGTGGACGATCGGATGGACGCCTACGACCCCTCCCTGGCGGTCAACGGTTTCGCAGGCGTGACCTTCAAGCAGGCCCTTCAGATGTCGTCGGGCATCGGCTATGACGAAGAGGCGGACCGCTTCAAGCTGTTCATGGATGTCATCACCGATTACTACACCCTGGGTCAAAGCGGGAAGGACCTGTCCGAGAAGACCTACGACGTCGGTTTGCAGGCCAGCTTTGCCCCGGGTTCGCGCTACCAGTACGCCAGCATCAACTCGCAGGCGATCGGCCGGGCACTGGAGAAGGCCGTTGGGATGCCCTATCAGGCCTACCTGCAAAGCAGGCTCTGGCAACGCATGGCCACGCCCGATGACGCGAAGGTGCTCGTGGATCGCAAGAAGAACGCCTTCACCCTGTGCTGCCTGTATGCGACCACGCGCAGCTATGCGATGTTCGGCCTGCTTTACGCCCGGGGCGGTTTGTTGCATGGGCAGCAGTTGCTGCCTGCCGAGTGGGTGAGGCGGTCGACGCGCCTGGATGGCGATCCCGGCAACTGGTCCAACGTCCCTCGCGATGGCAATGAGCTGGGGCTGTACGGGTTCGGCTACCACTGGTGGACACTGGCCGGCGAGCGTGGTGATTTCTCTGCCCTGGGTGTGTTTGGCCAGGCCATCCACGTTTTGCCACGTCAGGATGTGGTCATTGTTCGCATGAGCGGGGACTTCGACACCCCCGGGGCCCATGCCGAGGAAAACGTCATCATGGGCCGGGCTTTGGCAGACCACCTCTCTGCGCCGTGAGCGCGGCCCCCGCCAGCACCCACGTGAACACCTGCTCGGCCCGCAGGAGCAGGGCGGGCCGCTGCTGCGGGGACTCGATGCACCGGATGCACAGCTGGAAGGTGTTCTCGATGATGAGCGCCAGGGCGGCATCCAGGTCGTCAGCTGGCATCTCGGGCAGCATCTTCTTGTGGGTCAGCTGCGTGCGCATGTCCTGGCGGATTTCGGCCAGTTGCGCCTCCAGCAGTTCTCGGGCCGCCCCGGGCGGGCCCATGCGAGTGAGGTGCGCGGTTTTGAAATGAGCCGGGTGCGCGAGGGCAAAGTCGAAGAGCCAGCCCACCACGGTGCGCGCTGGCCCCGCACCTGACTTGACCTCGTCGCGGGCTTGCGAAAGCCCCGATCGCAGTTGTTGTGCAAAGTCGGCTGCGAGATCGAGGGCCATGTCCTCGACCGAGCGGTAGTGCCGGTAAATGGCGTTGTGGCTGATGCCGGCCAGCGTCGCCAGCGACCGCAGCGTCAACCCGGCCAGGCTGCCGTGTTCGGCCATCCACTGTGCAGCGGCGGCCAGCAGCCGGGCCTTGCCCTCGCCGTAGGGGACGCGTTCGCCGCGCATGGTTCCGATGCCGTGGCGGGGTCAGCCCAGGCGCCCAAGCACCCGCATGGAGAAGTCCACGGCCTGGACGTCCTTGGTCAGCTTGCCGATGGAGATGCGGTCCACGCCGGTTTCGGCGATGCCGCGCAACTGCGCCAGCGTGACGCCACCGGACACCTCCAGCAAGGCGCGGCCCTGGGCCACTTCCTGATTGATGCGCACGGCCTCGCGCATCATGTCCAGGCTGAAGTTGTCGAGCAGCACGCTCGTGGCGTCTGCGGCCAGGGCTTCGCGCAGTTGCTCAAGCGTTTCCACTTCAACCTGGATGGTGATCTGCTCGCGCAACGGCGATGCCTGAGCGGCCACCAGGGCCTGGGCGTTGCGCAAGGCCGCCGTGACCGATCCGGCCGCGGCGATGTGGTTTTCCTTGATGAGGATGCCGTCGTAGAGCGCAAGGCGCTGGTTGGCGCCACCGCCCACGCGCACGGCGTACTTTTGCGCCAGGCGCAGGCCGGGCAGGGTCTTGCGGGTGTCGAGCACCACGCAGCCGCGCGGGTTGGGCGAAGCGCCCTCGATGGCCTGCATGTGGCGGCGCGTGAGCGTGGCCACGGCCGAGAGCGTTTGCAGGAAGTTCATGCTCGGGCGCTCGGCTGTCAGCAGGGCGCGCGCATCGGCCTGGATGTGGCAGACCGGGGTGTCGGGCGCCATCAGCGCGCCTTCGGCGTAGGCCCATTCGACCGTGGCATCGGGGTCGAGCTGCAACAGGCAGGCCTCGAACCAGTCGCGACCGCACAGCACGGCCTCTTCACGCACGATCAGGCGGGCTTGCACGCGCTCTTTGGCGGGCACCAGTTGCGCGGTCCAGTCGCACACGCCCACGTCCTCGAACAGGGCGTCACGGACGTTGCGGGCACGGGCTTCTTCGAGGGTTTCGTTGTGATCGAACATGATTCAGGCGGAGCCGATGTTGGGCACGAAGCCTTGAGCCGGCTTGGTGATGGCGGATGGGTTCTTGGCGACGAAGTCGAGCATGCGGTCGATGCAGCCGTGGGCCTTGACGCGGGTGGCTTCGTCGACGGTGATCTCGCCCACGCCCGTTTCAAGGCAGTCGAGCACGCCCTGCAGGCCGTTCATGGCCATCCAGGGGCAATGCGCGCAGCTCTTGCAGGTGGCGCTGTTGCCGGCGGTCGGGGCCTCGATCAGCACCTTGGTCGGCGCCAGCTGGCGCATGCGGTGCAGGATGCCATTGTCGGTGGCCACGATGAACTCGGGGGCGTTCGACTCGACCACGGCTTTCAGCAACTGCGAGGTCGAGCCCACCACGTCGGCCTGGGCGACGACGCTCTCGGGCGACTCGGGGTGCACCAGCACCAGGGCCTGGGGGTGGTCCTTCTTGAGCAGGTCCAGCTCCAGGCCCTTGAATTCGTCGTGCACGATGCAGGCGCCGTTCCACATCAGCATGTCGGCGCCGGTTTCCTTCTGGATGTAGCGGCCCAGGTGGCGGTCGGGCGCCCACAGGATCTTCTCGCCCTGGTCTTTCAGGTGCTTGACGATGGCCAGCGCGCACGAGCTGGTCACCATCCAGTCGGCGCGGGCCTTCACCGCGGCGCTGGTGTTGGCGTAGACCACGACCTTGCGGTCGGGGTGGGCGTCGCAGAACTTCGTGAAATCGTCGGCGGGGCAGCCCAGGTCGAGCGAGCAGGTCGCGTCCAGGTCGGGCATCAGCACGGTTTTGCCCGGCGACAGGATCTTGGCCGATTCGCCCATGAACTTCACGCCGGCGACGATCAGGGTCTGGGCAGCGTGGTCGCGGCCGAAGCGGGCCATCTCCAGCGAGTCGGAGACGCAGCCGCCGGTTTCCAGGGCCAGGTCCTGCAGGTCGCCATCGACGTAGTAGTGGGCGACCAGCACGGCGTTGCGGGCCTTGAGCAGCTCGGCGATGCGCGCCTTCGTGGCGGTCTTGGCCGAAGGGCTCAGTGGCGCAGGCACGCGGGCCCAGGCGTGGGCGGTGCAGGTGGCGCCGGAGGCGTCCTGCAGGTCGTAGTCGTAGCTGACGGTGGTGGGGCTGTTCATGGCGCTGTCAGGTGGGGGCGGGTGGCGAGGCTTGCAAGCGGTCTGGTCGCTTGTGCGGCACAACGGCGATCAGAACGTGGGGCGGTTGGGGCGTGAAGGTGGGGGTTGGCTGCGTTGCCGCCGACGGTGGTCGACCCAGGCGACCAGTTCGCAAGACAGCCACACGGCGTAGAACGCAAAAATCACGTCGCTCAGGAAGTGTCCGCCCTGCATGATGCGCCCGGCGCCGATGACCGCGCCGCTGACGAGGCCGATCAGGAACCAGCGGCGGCGCCAAGCCGGGCCGCACGTCAGGCCCAGGCCCATCAGGGCGAAGCCGGCCGCGGCGTGGCTGCTGCAGAAGCTGCGGTGGGCCTCGGGGTTGTCGCCGACGGCGAAGGGCCCCTGAAAAGGCTGGACACCACCGAAGGCCTCGACCTGAACCGGGCGGGGCCGGCCCACGGTGTTCTTGAACACCCCTTCGATGATGAGCCCAGGCCCCAGCAGGGCCGCGCACAGGAAGACGGTCGACACATGGCGCCAGGGGCCCCGGCAGCGCCGGGCCACCTCGGGCCGCCCGCTGGCGTCCAGGGCCTTGGCAAGCAGCGGGGCGAACAGGGCATGCAAGGCCGCCAGCAGGGCCAGGCCGCGTCCGATCGGCGGTGTCCAGTCGTAGAGCAGCACCACCAGCGGGTCGTGTGCGTGGACAAAGCCCCCGCTCGCGTCGAAGTAGCGCGAAGAAACGATCAGGTCCAGCGCCGGGAACTTGGCGTACACCGCCAGGACGAAGAAGAACACCGCCCAGATCAGCCGGGTGTCCATGCCGGTGTCCTCGGTGTGGGACGCCGTGTCGGAGCGCTCGTCGGACATGGAGGAATCAGGGGGTGTCGAGCACGGGGGCGCTGCCGCCAGACTGCTCCATGTAGGTCTGCTGGTTGTAGCCCAGGAAGCCGCGCAGGAAGAAGGCGTGCACCTCGACGAAGCGCTGGTCGGCCACCTCGATGCGCACCGACTTCATCGGCCGCACGATGGCGAAGCGCGAGGTGATCTCGTCGGGCTTGGGATCGGCCGTGAGCAGCAGCACGTCGGGCCCGATCTTGTTGGGCAGGCTGTGCTGGAGCAGGTAGTGGTTGTCGCGCTTGCCTTCGGGGTTCCAGTAGAAGGCACGCACCTTGTGCTGGCGCCAGTTGTACAGCGCCTGGGTGATGAGCACGCGCTGATCGGTCAGCACAGGCAGGCCGGCGATGCGAGGCTCGGTGATGACGGGCTCGAGTTGCCGGAAGGCCTCGTCCCAGCCACGCATGCGCACCAGCACGTCGAGCTTCGGGTTCACCGGGTCGGTCAGGATGTCGCGGGCGTGCAATGCCAGCGAGGTCAGGATCACGTTGCTCAGCAGGATGGCGATGAGCCAGCGGTGCGGGCGGGGTGCGGCCAGGGGCACCAGCGGTGCGCTCAGCAGCGAAGCCAGCAGCAGCGTCAGGCCCACCATGGCCGGCGCGGCCCAGTTCACGTGGGCGCCGCCCATGAAGGCCTGAACCGCGGCGATGCCCAGCAGGGGCAGGCTCAGCATCCAGAGGTAGCGGTAGCTCGAAACCGAGGCGAGGTAATAGGCCGAGGTGCGCGCCGCAGCCTTGCGCTCGGGCTGCGTGCCGGGGGGCAGGCTCTGTCCACCCATGGCGGTGGTGTGCGCCCACTGGCTGGGGGGCGAGACCTGGGTGCTGGCGGCCCACTGGCTGCCCGGCGCCAGAGGCGCGCTCGGCACGGTCCGCGCCCGCCACCACAACCAGGCGGCACCCACGATGGCCACGGGTCCCAGCATCATCAGCTGGCCGCCCAGGAACTCAAGCAACTTGAGCACGCCCCCCGAACGCTCGGACTGCGTGGTGAGCTCGGCCGTGTGCTGCAGCGTCGGGAAACCGTTGTGCGCGTTCCAGACCAGGTTGGGCGAGACGATCAGCACCGTCAGCAGCACGGCCACCCAGGGGCCGACACGCAGCACGCCGCGGCGCGGGCCGTGCACGGCCCACAGCACCCACAAGGCGGTGATGGCAAAAGCCGCCATCGTGTACTTGCTCAGGATGCCCACGCCACAGGCGATGCCAAGCAGCACCCAGTGGTGGAACCGATTGGTGACTTGGGCTCGCCACAGCGCCCAGGCGGCCAGCGTCCAGCACAGGATCAGGGGGGCGTCGGTGCTGGCGAACAGGCCCATCGTGCCGACCATCGGCATGCACAGGAACAAGGCCCCGGCGACGATGCCGGTGCGAACGCCGCTGCTGGTCGGCCACAACGCGCGGGCCAGGCCCACCATGGCCAGTGCCGTGGCGGGGTAGAGCAGCATGGTCAGCATCTTGACCCCGATGACCCCGTCGCCGAACAGCGTGGTGCTGGCGCGGATGATCGCGGCGATCACCGGCGGCTTGGAGTAGTAGCCCCACTGCAGGCTGCGAGACCAGTCCCAGTACTGCGCTTCATCGAAGAACAGCGAGATGCCGCTGTGGTGAACCACCCAGGTGCGATAAAGCAGCAACACCAGCGCCAGCCCGATCAAGGCCCACAGACGGGGACCCCAGATGGCCGGCCAACGCTGACCGGCGGGTTTGCGGGCTTCGGTCGAAGGCGACGCGGGGGCGGGCGTTGGGGCGGTCATGGCAGTGCGGGTACGGCTGGGTACGGCAGGACGACGGAACGGCGGGGCAACTGAGCTTCAGCGCGGCTGGTGCCAGGCGGATTCTGCGGCCAGTTCAGGGCCCTGGGTGGTGTGGTATGGCGCCACATCGCCCCGATCGTAGTAGATGCGGATCAGCAACTCGGCCAACACCCCCGTGGTGAGGAACTGCAGGCCGCCCAGCACGCAGAAAAAGCCCAGCCACAGCAGCGGCCGGCCCCCGATCTGCTCGCCGAACATCTTGAGCACGGCCAGGTAAGACAGGATCAGCATGCCCAGCAGGCCCACGCCCAGGCCCACACCACCGAAGAAGTGGCCGGGCCGGCCCGAAAAGCGCAGGAAGAAGTTCACCGCCAGCAGGTCGAGCACGACGCGCAACGTGCGCGAGATGCCGTACTTGGACTCGCCGCGCGTGCGTGCGTGGTGGCTCACCGGCTCTTCGGCCATGCGCGCCGGCGATGTCACGGTCGCCATCCACGCGGGGATGAAGCGGTGCATCTCGCCATACAGGCTCACGCGCTTGAGCACGCTGGCGCGGTAGGCCTTGAGGCTGCAACCCAGGTCCTGAAACTCCAGTTGCGTGACCTTGCGGATCAGGCGGTTGGCGATGCGCGAGGGCACCTTGCGCAGCCACAGGCCGTCCTGGCGGTTCTGGCGCCAGCCGGCCACCAGGTCCATGTCGTCCTTGAGCAGGCGCGCCACCAGCTTCGGGATGTCCTTCGGGTCGTTCTGAAGGTCGCCATCCAGGGTGACGATCACGTCGCCACGCGCGGCGTCGATGCCGGCCTGCATGGCCGCCGTCTGACGGAAGTTGCGCCACAGGTGGATGGGTCGCACGTGCGGGCCGCGCAGGCGGGCCTGTTCGTCCAGCGCCTGCTGTGTGCCGTCGCGACTGCCGTCGTTGACGATCAGCAGCTCCCAGGGGAAGCCGTAGTTGGCCAGCGCCTCGTGCACGGCCGTCACGAAAGGCTCGACGTTTTCCACCTCGTTGTACATGGGCACGACGATGGACAGGCGGTGCATGGGCACGTCGCTCAGGGCCAAGGGGGTGGAAGCAGGGGTCACAACGGTGTTCATGGCTTCTTCTTGTGTTGTCGCGTGTTCAGCGGGTGGCGGGTGCCGGCTTGAGTCGGGTCAGCAGGAGCGCGACCACGCCGGCAACGACGGCGCACACCAGGAAACAGAGGTGCAGCGCAATGGCTGCCGGGATGGCCTGGGCCAACTGGAGTGAATGGGGCGACGCGGCCCCCAGGTTCGTGGCCATGCCAGCCCAGACGCCGGCTTCGTAGGTGCCGAAACCGGCCGGGCCTTGCAGCGGCACGATGGCCGCCAATTCTCCACCCAAAGCGCCGCCCCAGGCGACGAGCACCCGGACCTCGGCGATGGCCGAAAGCAGAACGGCGCCCGCGGCCAGCTTGATGACCCAATTCGACAGGGTCAGCAGCCACGCGGCGAAGCGGTGGTGGGCCGATTCAAGCAGGGCGTGGCGCAGCTTGTTGAGCCAGCGCCCCAGGAACCCGGCTGGCACCGAGGCATCGCTCGGGTGCCTGCGGTCCCAGGCACGCAGGGCCGCCAGCAGCACCATCCAGCCCAGCACGATGGCGAGCAGGCCGGCCACGCGCCAGGGCCAGGGCAGGCCTGGCCACAGGACGATGCCCAGCCCGACCAGCACGGTGACGTCCTGCAGGCGCATCCACAGCAGGCAGGCCACGGCCCGCGCCACCGGGTAGCCCAGTTCACGCGAGGCCAGCCAGGGGAAGCTCAGTTCACCTGCGCGCATGGGCAGCAGGTTGACCGCGGCGTTGTGCATGAGGATGACCCGCAGGGCGTCGGTGCGCAGGCCGAGCCAGCGCCTAGGTGGTGCCTGGTGGTTGTCCAGGTCAAGCACCACCTGCAGGCGCGCGCCACGCAGGGCATAGCTCATCAGCAGGCCGGCCAAGGTCAGGCCCCAGGTGTCGGCCGAAGGCCGCAACAGCGCCTCCCGGGCTTGTTCGAGCGGCACGTGCTGCAACAACCAGCCCAGCAGGCCCAAACCCACGACCCAGGTCAGCACCAGTTTCAGGCGCGAGCGGGGGGCAGAGGAGGAAGTGGCTTCTGGGGAATTCACAAGGCGGGAGCGATCCGGCGAACCCGGGATTGTCGCGCACAAAACAAAAGGCGGGCCGAAGCCCGCCTTCCGCAGGGAAGTGACTCAGCGTCGCCTTACTGAGCACCTTCGCGGAACAGCACCACGCTGACGGTCTCGAACAGGACCAGCAGGTCCAGGAACAGCGAGTTGTTCTTGACGTAGTACAGGTCGTACTGGTGCTTGTGCAGCGCGTCTTCGACCGAGGCGCCGTAGGCGTAGCGCACCTGAGCCCAGCCGGTCACGCCTGGCTTGACGCTGTGGCGCACATCGTAGAAGGGGATCTGGTCGCGCAGCTGGGCCACGAAGGAAGGGCGCTCAGGGCGCGGACCGACCATGCTCATCTCACCCTTGAGCACCGACAGCAGCTGCGGCAGCTCGTCGATGCGGGTCTTGCGGATGAAGCGGCCCACGCGCGTGACGCGGCTGTCGTTCTTCTTGGCCCACACGGCCACGCCATCCTTTTCGGCGTCGGTGCACATGCTGCGGAACTTCAGGCACATGAAGCCCTTGCCCGCCAGGCCCACGCGTTCCTGACGATAGATGACCGGGCCGGCGCTTTCCAGCTTGATGGCGATCGCGGTGATGACCATGATCGGCGAGGCCAGGGTCAGCAGCAGCGAGGACGTGACGACGTCGAACACCCGCTTGACCAGGGCGCGGGTGCGGTCCTGGGCGAAGCCTCGGCCATAGACCAGGAAGCTGGACTTCAGGCTGTCGACAGGCACTTCACCGGTGGTCTGCTCGTAGAAGGTGGCCAGGTCCATCACGGGGATGCCCTGGATGCGGGCCTGCAGCAACTGGTCCATGGGGACGTTGCCGCCGCGTTGTTCCTTGACGGCCACGATGATCTGGTTGACGTCGTGCTTGCTGACGATGTCGTCGATGGCGGTGTCGCGCGAGAAGATGTTGAAGCGCTTGTCGTCGCCGGGCAGCACGGACTGGCCGGCCGGGTAGAAACCGACCACGGCGTGGCTGGTGCGGCGGCGCGACTTCAGGTCGGCGGCCACGGCATGGGCCTCGTTACCCGTGCCAACGATCAAAACACGCTGTTGCACCAGCGAGCCGTGCCAAGCGGTCAGCAGCAGGCCGCGCACCAGCACCAGGCCGACCATCAGGTAGGCGATGGCGAAGCCCATGAGCTGCGGGGCCTGCGTGCCATCGACCAGGGTCTTGACGGCCAGGTGGTAGGCGATGGGCGCGCCGATCAGGCAGCCGAGCACGGCCCGGCCGAGCTTGGCTCGGGCGGTCTGGCGGGTGGCGCCTTCGCGGTAAACGCCCACGAGGCCGCAGTGCAGGGGGATCAGCAGGGCAAAGCCCAGGCCGGAGCGCAACACCGTGGAGACGCCCAGGGCATCGCCGTCACCGTAGAAGTGGGCGAGCGTGAGGACCCCCAGCATGATCGCCAGGAAGCTGGTCAGGCTGTCCGCGATCAACTCGGCCAGGGTGGCCAGCGAAATGTGGTGTTGGAAAACCCGCAGCATGTGGTGCCTCTCTGTCGCGCCGTCTCACAGGCAGGGCCTGCAACGAATGACCTGCTTTGGTAAGATTTTGTAATGAGGCGATTGTCAGCGGGATGCGCACGGGCCAATATCCTCCGTTTGTGGGGGACCCCTGGACATTAGGGGGATGGCTGTCGTTTTGAGTCCAAGTAACCCCCTCGGGTGGGGTGGTCAATTCAGGGGGTGACAGCCCGAGGTCGGCGTTGCTTCCACCATGCGGCAAGGTGATCGGCCGTTCGCTGGCCGGACAAGCCGTCCCAGAACTTCGGCAGGCGCCCCTTCTTGCCTCCGCCACGGATGACTTCGGCGATGGCTCGGTGGATGATGCTGCTGTTGCGCCCCACGGCGATGTTGGTGCCTTGCTCGACCGTGATACGCCTTTCGGTGTAATTGGTCAGGGTCAGGCAAGGCACGCCGAGGATGGTTGCTTCCTCTTGCACGGCTGACGAATCGGTCAGCACACAGGCGGCGGTGCCGATGAGCCCCATCATTTTGAAGTAGGGGATGATGGGCAGCAGGCCGATCTGGCTGGATGAAACGCCTTCCAGCACGTGGTTTTCTTCGAGCCAGGCTCGGGTCGCGTCGGTCATGGTCCAGATCAGTGGCATGTCCCGCGCAACCGACTTCAGCGTGATGACCAGCTCCAGCAGCGCTTCCGGATTCTGGGCGACGCCCTGATCCTGCAGGTAGACCACGGCGTAGCCACGGCCGGCTTTGAGCAGTTCTGGCGATTGGTTGAACTGTCGCAACGTGTATTTGGGGGGAGCGGCCTGGGCAAGCATGGCGCGCATCGTGTCCATCATCAGGTTGCCGACGAAGACCACGCGATCGGCCGGCAGGCCTTCGCGCGTGAGGTTGTCATGGGCCACCCACTCGGAGGTCAGCAGGAGATCGGCCATGTGATCGCTCATCATGGCGTTGATCTCCTGAGGGCGGCTGCGGTCGAAGCTGCGCAGGCCGGCCTCCAGGTGCAGCACCGGGATGCCCTGGCGGTGCGCAGCCAGGCTGGCGGCCAGTGCGGCGTCTTCTCCACCTTGCACGATGACCGCGGCGGGCCGGTATTCGATCAACAGGCGATCGAGTTGGCGCAGGGCATCGGCGGTCTGGGCGATCGAAGAGCCGCCCGGCAGGCGGATGGACACGTCGGGGGCGGCCAGGTCCATGTGCTCGCACCATTCGGAGCTCAGCTCGAAGCGGCCCGGGGCCTCGATCAGCAGGGTCTGCAGGGGCGGCAGGTCCTGGCGGCTGAGGAAGGTTTTCTGAAGGGCGGCCGCACGGATGCAGCCAGCGCGGGAAGCCGTGACCAGCAGCACATGTGGTTGGGCGCCGATGCCCGGGGTGCCATGGAAATGCGCAGCGGTCGTGAACTGGGGCTGCAGGGGCGCCGACACAACGTTGTCCGTGAGCGTCGGGATGCCAGCCGGGTAGGCGGAAGACGCCAGTTGCGGCTCGTGCGCCTGGGGGGCGGCCAAGGGGGCGAGTCCTGAGCCGGCCGGTGGTGCGCTGGGCGTCACCTCACCGATCTCGGCGCGGATCTCCAGTGCCATGCGGGCGACATCGGCAGCGGTGACGACGTGGCTTTCGGACAGGAAGGTGGCCAGCAGCAGCCGGTTGCAAAGCAGGTTGATCCGTCGGGGGATGCCGGAAGTCCACTGGTAGATTTCGTCGAATGCGTCGTCGTCGAAGTGTGGGTTGTCCTGCCAGCCAACCTTGCTGAGGCGATGTTCGATGTAGCGCCGTGTCTCTTCCCGGTCCATGGGGCCCAGGTGATAAGACGCGATCACGCGCTGGCGCAACTGCTCCAGGCTGCGCGACAGCAGCATGTCGCGCAACTCGGGCTGACCGATCAGGAAGCTCTGCAGCAGCGCCTGGTTGCCGAACTGGAAGTTCGAGAGCATTCGCAGCTCTTCGATGGCATCGCGGCTGAGGTTCTGGGCCTCGTCGACGATCAGCACGGCGCGCTTGTTCTGGGTGGCCAGCAGCGTGAGATAGGCCTCCAGCGACGCGATCAGCTCGGCCTTGGTCTGGCCCTTGACCGGCACCCCGAAAGCGGTGAGCGCCGAGCGCAGCAGGTCACCGGCCTCGAGTTGGGTGCTCACCAACTGGGCGGCCACCACTTTATCGTGGTCGATGTCACTGAGCAGCGTGCGCACCAGGGTGGTCTTGCCGGCCCCGATGTCACCGGTGATGACGATGAAACCTTCTGCCTGGTAGAGGCCGAACTTCAGGTACGAGAGGGCGCTGTTGTGCCCCCGGCTGTCAAAGTAGAAGCTGGGATCCGGGTTGAGCAGGAAGGGGGCGCCGTTCAGGCCGAAGTACGACTCGTACATGCGTGGTGCTTCAGAAGCGGTGCTCCAGCCGGATGTTGGCGCTGTGGATGGTGGTGTGGTCGCCGTCCGGCCTCAAGGCAGATGTGGCGGTGCTGCGCAGCAGGCTCAGTCCGCCTTCGAGGGTGGTGCGAGGTGACAGCAGGATGTTCACGCCAAGGCTCATCAGCCATTCGCGGCGTGACAAGCCTGCGGTGTCCTGGGCGCGACTCCAGCGCAAGCCTGCGACCGGGCTCACTTCGGGGGTGAGCCTGTAGGAGATCGTGCCGGCGTTGTAGCGGCTGCGCTCGGTGCCCGGTGCGGACGTGGTGGTGCTCAGCAGGGCGCGCGACCGGAAGCGCCCGGATGCCAGGCTCAGCGTGCTGCGCACACCTTCGTAGGTCACTCGCATGGCCAGATCGCGTTGGACGGACAGGGCTGCGCTGGCGACCTCGCCGCGAATCGCCGTGGTCGGTGCACCGGTCAGGATGCCACCGGTGTCTGGATTGGGGGCGGTGGTTGTTGGCGCTGACCTGCCCGTGAGCAGTGTGGGGGCGTTGCGTGAGGTGGTCTGGGACCCGGTGAGGGCGAAGGTGGTGCGCCGCAGTCGGTGCGAGAGTTCGGTGTTCCAGTTGCGCCCGGCTTCGCGGGACTCGAACTGGCCGCTCAGGGTGGTCCGTGGCGTGGGTCGCCAGGTGGCCAGCAGGCCGCCAAACGGGCCGTCGAACCGACGCTCCGTGCGCAGACGCAATCCGGCGGTGTCGAGGCTCGCCACTCGCTCGTCCTTCTCGGTGCCTGCGATCAACCCCAACTCCAGCTCTTCGTGCCAAGCGTAGAGCAGCGTGGCGCGCAGGGTCCGTTGACGGGTTTCACCGCGCTCGGTGATCGCCGCCACGCTCGAGGACTGCGCTGGGGTCTCGTAGCGAGCGTTTTCGTTGAGGGTGCTGGCTTCCAGGGAGTAGCCAAAGGGTGCGGGCCGGGTCACCCAGGCGAGTTGGGCGCCGGATGATCGGGTTCGCGTCGAGCGTTGCAGGTCTTCGCGGGGATCTGTGCGTTGCAGGGAGCCGTTCAGCCGGCCGATGAGGCTGTTGCGTTCGCTCAGTCGCCGCTCCAGGAATGGGCTGATGCTGGCGCGGGTTTCGGTCGCACTCGTGTTGGTGCTGTCAGAGGTGCTGCCCACGGAGCTGATCACCGGTTTGACCTGCTGCGCCAGCAAGCTGGCGTCCAGCCCCAGGCCTTGTTCGCGCAGCTCGGAGCGCCAGCGCAGCAGGCCATCAGGCAAGATCCGGTCGGAGCTGGTGTTCTGCAAGCGCTTCTCGACCAGCACACCGAACCGACCGTCGAGGGTGTTGCTGGGCCCACGGTGCTGGAAAATCAGTGCCGGGCTGAGGGTGAGGATGTTTTCGCTGCGTGGGTCCTGGCCGGAGCCATCGCTGACGCCATCAACGTTGTCCGTGTGCTCCAGCTTGACCCCGATCAACGGGGTCACGCTGTGGGTGCGCTCCTGCGCATGCACGTTCGCATGCTGCAGCAGTCCGCTCACGCCGGCCAGGAGCCAGGCGCACGTCAGGGCGTCACGGTGCGTAGTAGCCATAAGCCGTGCTGCCTTTCGGTCCGCGGTATTTGTTCAGCATTCCCAGCACCACTGGATGATTTTCCACGGTGGTGTAGGCCTGTTTGATCATCGAGACCGGGGTCTTGTTGGCCTCGGTCACCATCACCACCTGACCCATGTGCGATGCGAGCACCCTGGACTCGGTGGTCGACAGCAGCGGGGGGGTGTCAAAAATGATGACGCGATCTTCGTACTTGCTGGCCAGCTCTTGCAGGAGCTTGTCCATGGCATCGCTGGCCAGCAGTTCGGTGGAGCGTGAGCTGGCCGTGCCTGCTGGCAGCAGTGTCAGCTTCGGGACCGTTGTGCGCAGCAGCACATCGGGCAGCTCCGTCGTGGGTGATTCCAGCAGGTCAAGCAGCCCCTTGCTGGCTTGCACGCCGAGGCGGGCGAGTGCCGAGGGCCTGAGCACGTCGGCCTCCACGAGCAGGACCGTGTGATCCAGCTCCATGGCGATGCTGATGGCGAGGTTCAGTGCGGTCTGGGTCTTTCCTTCGCCTGCCTGGGCGCTGGTGACCATGATCAGGTTGGCCCTGTGCGGACGCATCGGGCCTTCCTGGCGCAAGTTCTCGAGCAGCGGCCGCTTGATGATGCGGAATTCTTCCTCCAGCTGCGAGCGCGGTTGCCCGGGCACCAGCAGGCCCGCTCGCTGCATGCGCAGCAGATCCAGCGCCACCTCCTTGCTGCGGCGCTCGGACGCCTGGGCAGGCGGGGCGGCTGGCGAGGAAGCGGGGGCCGGGCGTGGCTCGGCAGCTGATGGCGGTTGCGAGGTCTCGCTGGCGGCGACGGAGGGGGCTCGCGCGATGTTGGCCGTTTCATCCGGCAACTGGACGCCGGCGCGCCGAAGTTGCTCCAGTCGCTTGGCCGCTTGTTCGATGGTGTTCATCGGATTCCTCAGGGCAGCCAGTTCTGCCTGATCACGATCAGCCAGAACACGTTGACGATCACGAACAGCCCTGTCAGACCGAAGAACAGGTGGTTGGCTCGGCGGACATCGTCCGAGGCCTGAGGGCTGATGACGAGCGACGCGGACCCCAGGATGGGGCGTCCGCCGATTTCACGCAGGCCTCGCGAGTCCTGCACGGTTGGGAAGACCTGCGTCAGGGCGAAGGCGATGCCAGCCCCTGCTGCGATGGCCGCAAGAAAACCCATCACAGAGACCAGCATGCGGCTGGGCTTGGCTGGCGTGGGCGACACCCGGGGAGGCTCGACCACCCTGAAATCGGCAACCTTGGTGGTCAGGTCGATCTTTTCGCCCAGGGAGGCGGATTCGCGTCGTGCGACCAGTTGTTCGTAGTTCTTGCGAACGATGTCGTAGTCGCGGTTGAGTTGTGTGAGCTCGGCTTCGACCTCGGGCATGCGCCCGGCCATCGATCGGGCCTGCTCCAGTTGCGACTGCTGCGCAGAAAGCTGCCCACGAAGCGAGGCCACCTTGGCTTCTGCCTCGGCCAGCGACACCCTGATGCGCTGAAACACCGGGCTGGTGGGGGCCGGGCCGCGCTTGCCCTCGCTGCGGCGGGCATCCTGCTCGGATCGCTTCTGCTGTTCAAGCTGGGTGATGGTGCGCCGCGCGGCCAGCACATCCGGGTGCTGATCGGTGTAGCGGCGCAGCAACTCGTCGAGTTGCCGGCGCTGCGCGTCAAGGCGGGCTTCGGTGTCCGACTGAATGGGCACCATGCCGGGCATCATGGCCTCGACCGGCATGCTCGGGTCTTCCTGCGAAAGCTCCCTGCGAAGGGCATCCCGGGCCTGTTCCGATGCCTGCAGTTCGATCTTGAGCCGGTTGACCTCTTCCGTGGCCGCGGACATCCGGGCGAAGTAATCCTGGTTGGATGTGCCGGTCAGACCGAAGTTGCGCAGCTTGAAATCCTTGAGGCGATTCTCCGATTCCGTCAGCTTGGCTTCGTAGGATTTGATCTGATCGTCCAGGAAGCGGCGAGCCTGCTCGGAGTCTCGCTGCTTGTCCGTCACGCCGGAACTCACGAACAGGGAAACCAGTTCGTCGACCATGATCTGGGCGCGTTGCGGATTGATGTCTCGGTAGGTGATGGCAAAGAGATTGGCATCACCGCTGGGGGCAACCTTGATTTCACGGGTCAGCCGGTCGATGGTCTTTTCTCTGTCGCTGGGGCTCAGGCCCTGAAGGCCGACGCGGGGCGATGAGATCAGTCGCTCGACGTTGGGGCGGCTGATGAGGGTGCGCGCCAGCATGCGAACCTGCTGGTCCACGTCAGGCTGGAAGGCCAGGCCGCTCATCAATGGTTTGAGCACCGTCTGGGTGTCGACGAACACCTTGGCTGATGCCTCGTAGCGGTCGCGAATCACCATGGTCACTGCCGCCATGGCAAGCAAAGACACGGCCCAGGCCGCGGCCAGGCCGAACCAGCGTCGGCTCCACATGGCCACGAGGATGCCGGTGATCTGTCGAAACAAGTCGTCCATGCTGGGGGTGACGCACCGGGCTTCAGTGAAGCCGCAGGGGAAAAATCAAAGACCGCTAGGGACCCGCAGATGGCTCGATCAGAACCAGCTTTGGGGGATGATCAGGATGTCACCTGGCTGCATCTCGACGTTGGCGGAAATGTCGCCTCGGCGCACCAGGTCCTTGAGCCGGACAGCGTATTGCTTGCCGCCTTCGGATCCGCGCACGAGCACCGCGCTGTTGCCGTCTGCGAAGTCGGTCAGGCCGCCGACTTGAATCATCACGTCCAGCAACGACATGTTCTGACGGTAGGCCACCGCTTGCGGACGGGCGGCCTCGCCGATGATGCGGACCTGGCGGCTGGCTTCGCCCTGCGCGCGGGTCACGAGCACCGTGACCACCGGGTCGCGGATGTACTTGGCCAGAGCCGATTCGATTTCGCGCGACAGCTCTTCGGGGCGCTTGCCGGCTGCCACGATGTTCTCGGCCAGGGGCAGCGACAGGCGTCCATCGGGACGAACGGTGACCGTCGAGGAAAGATCCGGGTTTCGCCAGACCACCACCGACACTTCGTCGAGCGCGCCGATCTGATAGACATGCTCAGCCGATTTTTCCGTGGAAGTCGGTGCCGGGGGGAGGCCGCGGGTGCTGCTGCAGCCGCTGATCAACCAGACCGAGCCCAGCGCGACGGCCAGGGCTGTCATGCGAATCGTGTTGCGCGGAGTGGAAACCATGGAGACCTCTCTTTGTTGGCTGTCAAGCTGTGCAACTGGCGGCCTCTGCCAGCCAGTGCCCCTGGGCGGGGGGCTTCAATCGGCGGATCATGCCCGAAATCCGATTCGGTCAGGACGCTTTCCCCGTGGCCCGGGGGGCGCGTAACCAGGGGATGGCTCCCTTAGGATACAACCTGCAATGTTAGAGTTTGCGGATTTCTGCTCGCGCACGATCCCGATTGGGGGATGGGCAGGAAAGGTGTCATTCAGGCACAACACGAAGAAAGAAGCGAATGATGTGGGTGTTGCTCGGGTTCGGGGGGGTGTTGCTGGCTGCCGCGGCTTTGGTTGCTCGTGAGGTTCGCCAGAAGCACCTGCTCAACTGGCTTGGCTCCTACATCCGCCACGATTGGGCCCGCGCCGAGGTGCCCCCGGGCACGACGAAGCACCTCCTTTTCTGTTTTGTCGACCATTTCGAGCCGCAATATCAGCAGCCGTCTTACGACGTCGAGTGCGCTCGCGTGGCGCGCTGGCGCCAGGAATACCCGAAACTCTGTGAAGGACTGCGCGACGCCGATGGTCGCCAGCCGATTCATTCCTTCTTTTATCCCGAAGAAGAATATCGCCCCGAGCACATCGAGCCGCTGGTCGAGCTTTGTCGCATGGGCCTGGGTGAGCTGGAGGTTCACCTTCACCACCACCACGACACCGATGCCGGATTGCGGGAGAAGCTGCGCCGGTTCACCGGCATCCTGGCCAATGACCACGACGCCCTGCCGCGCGACCCTGTGACGGGCCAGATCCTGTGGTCCTTCATCCATGGCAACTGGGCGCTGGACAATTCCCATCCGCGAGGCGATGGCTTTTGCTGTGGCGTCGACAACGAGCTCATCGTCTTGCGCGAAGAAGGGTGTTACGCCGACTTCACCTTTCCCGCCGCCCCCGATCCCTGCCAGCCGTCGACCATCAACCAGATCTACTACGCCAAGGATGACCCGGCCGCGCCGAAGTCTCACGATCGCGGTCGGCCTGTGCGCGTGGGGGGGCAGCCCTGGGGTGACCTGATGTTGATCCAGGGGCCGCTTGGGTTCAATTTTTCATCCCGCAAGTTCGGGCTGATCCCTCGCATCGAGAACGCGGACGTGCGCACGAGCTGCCCGCCCACGCCTGATCGGGTTGACAACTGGGTGCGCACGGGCATCCACGTCGAAGGGCGGCCGGAATGGGTTTTCGTGAAGGTGCACACCCACGGCACCCAGGAGCGCGACACCGACACCCTGCTGGGTCGCCCCATGCGCGAAGCGTTCGAGCACATGCAGAGGCGCTACAACGATGGGCGTGACTGGAAACTGCACTACGTCAGCGCTCGCGAGATGTACAACATCGCCAAAGCCGCCGAGGCTGGTCTGCAGGGAGACCCGGGGCAGTACCGCGACCATGTGGTGCCGCGGCCTGCATACCGATCAAAAGCCGACCCAGCCTGAGCTGAGCTGAGAGGGGTCAGGTCTTGTCCCAGCGCGTGTCCAGGCGGCCGGTGGCGAACTGCACGCCTGCCTGCAGCGCCGTCCAGTTGAGCTCGACAAAAACCGCAGCGAAGGCCACCAGCCGGTTGCGCCGCGCCAAGGTGGAGTTCATCCCTGCCAGGGCCGCGCCGTAGAACACCAGTTGCAGCAGGCCCAGCGCCTGCAGCCAGGCTGCGCCGGCGCACAAGCTGCTGGCCAGCGCCACGGCCATCGCATAGGGAACGGCCAGCCTCAGCACCTTGTGGGAGACGAACTCGATCCAGATCGGGTTGCGCCAGGGCATGAACAGCCAGGGGTGGCGGGCAAAGCTCTGAAAGTTGCCGCCCAGCGTGCGCAGCTTGCGTTTGCGCTCACCGGCCATCTCGGTTTGCAGGTCGTCGAAGACCTCTGCCCGTGCATCGAAACGCACGGCATGGCCTTGCGCGACGATTTGCATGGGGGTCTCGAAGTCATCCAGAAGGGTGCCAGGCTCGAGGGGGCGAAACAGCGCTGTTCGGATGGCGTAGAAGGCGCCTGTCGCGCCCACGACGGAGCGGGCCTGGCTCTCTGATCGGCGGATCCACTTTTCATAGCGCCAGTACAGCCCGATGTTGGCGGCCACCTGCGTGCCGGGTGTCCGATGCACGAGTTCGCCGCTCACAGCCCCGTTGCCGGGTTGCATCAGCGTGGAGACCAGGGCCCGCAGGGCGTCCGGGCGGGCTTCCTGGCGCACATCGCAAAACAGCACCACGGGCGTCTTCACGGTCAGCAGTGCGGTGTTGATGGCGTGGGCCTTGCCCCTGCGCTCAGGGTAGGCGATGACTTCGACGTTGGCGTGACCGCGCAGCACCTCGGCCGTGCGATCGGTCGAGCCGTCGGACACGAAGATCACATGCAGCCGGTCTTGAGGGTAGTTCAGCGCCCGCAGGTTGTTCAGTCGGTTCAGGACCCTGGACTCTTCGTTGTGCGCGGCGATCACGGCCGTGACCGCAGGCAGGGCTTCGTCGGGCAGCAGCGGGGCAGGGGCGGTGGGGCGCAATTTGGCCAGGAGCCAGATGGCCACTGGATAAAATGCATAGGTGTAGCAGATCAGCCCTGCCGCAGTGAAAAAAGCCAGTTCGGACGTGCTCATGTCGATGCAGAGGTGGCAGGATCGCCTTGTCTTGAAGCGGGTATGTTAGGCCGTGCCGGACCTTCCATGCGTCTGTTTTCAAGGAAACACCGGACCTGGGGGCTGCCTGGTTTGCTGCCTGACGCTATCGTCGCGCCTGCGCTGACCTGGTGATTCCTGAGCCGGGCGTCGCATCACATCCGGGGGAGTTGTGCTGAAGATTGCAGTGGTGGGTTGCGGCAAGATCGCAGATGGTCACGTGGAACAGATTCGTGCCACGGGCCGCGGTGAGGTGGTGGCTGTGTGCGACCTGGAGCCCCTCATGGTGGAGCAGTTGGCCGTTCGCATGAACGTGCCCGGTCGCTACACGGACATGCGCGAGATGCTGGCCGAGGTGCGTCCTGACGTGGTGCACATCGCCACGCCGCCCGATTCGCATGTCTTCCTGGCAACGCTGGCGCTGGAAGCCGGCTGCCATGTCTTCGTTGAAAAGCCTTTCGCCCTGACCGAGGCCGATGCGCGCTGCATCACCGATTGCGCCGCGCGAGTTGGCAAGCGCGTCAGCGTGAACTACCTCTACAACTACGAGCCGCCCGGTCTGGAGCTGGAGCGTTTGTTGTCCAAAGGGGCGCTGGGTGACATCGTGCACCTCGACACCCACTACGGCTACAACCTGGCCGGTGACTATGGCCTGGCCGTGATGTCGGACCCGAATCACTGGGTCCACCGCCTGCCGGGCAAGCTTTTTCACAATGTGCTGGACCACGTCCTCGCCAAAGTCATGGCCCATGTGGGTGACGATGTCCAGGCGCAGGTCCTGTCGTTTCGCCGTCGCGAGCCATCTGGCGATCCTGTGCTGGACGAATTGCATGACGAGTTGCGATTCATGCTGCGCAGTGACAAGCTGACGGTCACGGGCTACATCAGTGCGCACGGCAAGCCGGTGGCGCACACGCTTCGGGTTGTTGGCACCCGAGATTCGGTCGAACTCGACTACACAACCCGGACGTTGGTGCACAGCGCCAGCTGGTCCCAGCCGGCATCGATCGGTCGGCTGTTCCCGGCTTTCGTGCAGGCGCGCCAGTTCTGGCGCAACGGCTGGCGCAATGTCGGGCTCTTCCGTCGCCACGAATACCATTACTTTCAGTGCATGCGCGTGCTCCTGAACCGCTTTTATGACGCCGTTGAAGACCGTGGTGCCGACCCGATCCCGCCGGAGCACATCTTGAGGGTCTGCCGCCTGATCGACACCCTGGTCGTGGGCATGAGGGGGCAGGCATGAAGGTCCTCGTCACTGGAGCCGGAGGCTTCCTGGGCAGTCGCATCGTCGACAGCCTGCTCGGGCTGGGCGTGAAGTCCGTGCGCGTGCACGTGCGGCGCACCGTCCCGGCATCGCTGATGCAGCGATGGCGAGGGCTGTCGCCCGATGCCGAAATCGAGGTGGTTCAGGCCAACCTGCTGTCGAGGGGGCAGCTGCAACCCCTGGTTTCGGGCGTCGATTGTGTCATCCATGCCGCGGCAGGCATGAAGGGCGCGGCCGCCGACATGTTCGCCAACACCGTGCTGACGTCGCGCAACCTCCTGGAAGCAGCCTGCGAAGCCCAGGTCAAGCGCATCGTCCTGATCAGCTCGTTTTCCGTTTACAAGGCGGCCGACCTGGGCCGTGGTGATGTCCTGGACGAGCGGGTGCCCATTGAGCCTGTGGGCGTGGAGCGCGGGGCCTATGGCTATGCGAAAACTCGCCAGGAGCACCTTTTCAACGAGTTCAGGCAGCGCCATGGCTTTGAAGGGGTGGTGCTGCGGCCTGGGGTCATCTACGGGCCGGGCGGCGGAGCGCTGTCCTCTCGTGTCGGGCTGAAGGCCATGGGGCTGTTTGTCTCGCTCGGTGGTCCGGCCATCCTGCCTTTGACCTACGTGGACAACTGCGCTGATGCCGCGGCGATGGCCGCGCTCAAGGCACAGGCCGGGAGCGTGTTCAGCGTGGTCGATGACGACCTGCCCACCTGTCGCGCCTACTTGAAAGCCTACAGCCGTGAAGTCGAGCGCCTGCGTTGCATTCCACTGCCGTACCCACTGTTCATGCTCGCATCCCGCCTGATCGTCTGGTACCACCGGCGCTCCAAAGGCCAACTGCCCGCGCTGTTCACGCCCTATGTGGTCAAGTCGATGTACCAGCCGTTGCGCTACAGCAATGCTGCACTCAAGGCCCTGGGCTGGACGCCTCGGGTGTCGACCCGTGAGGGCATGGCTCGCGCGTTTGCCTTCTTTCGCGAGGCGCTGAAGAAGGGGTGATGCGCGGCCATGTCAGCCAGGAAGTGCCGCCTGGTAGACGTGTTCATAGGCCTTCATGAGGGCTTGGACAGATGCGTTGTCGCGAACCCATGTGCTGGCTCGGTGGCCCAACTCCCGGCGCAAGCCAGCGTCCGAGGCCAGGCGATCCAGCGCACAGAACAGGGCATCGTTGTCGTCCGCAGGAATCAGCAGACCCGTCTGGTTGTCGTGGATGATTTCGACGTTTCCGCCCACTTGAGTGGCCACCACGGCCAACCCGGTTGCGCAGGCTTCCAGCAGGGCGATGGACAGGCCTTCTGTCTGCGAGGGCAGGGCGAAGATGTCGAGCGCCGGCAGCAGGGTGCCCACATTCTGGCGCTGACCTGCGAGGATCACCCGCTTGCCCAGTTGCATCCCATCCACCAGCTCCCGCAGTGCCGTGGCCCGTTCGCCGTCCCCGATGATGAGCAGTCGCAAGTCGGGGTGGCGGGCCAACAGGCGTGGCATGACCTCGATCATCCGGTGGTGGTTCTTGAGCGGCACCAGCCGGCCCACACAGCCGATCACGAGGTCGTCGCTGCCCAGTCCCAGCTCGGCTCGCGCCTTGGAGCGGGCCTGTGCCGAGCCTTCGAACCGCTCCACAGGTATCCCGTTGAGCACCACGTGGGCGCGGGCCGACGGCACCAGGCCCGAGCCCGTGTGCTGCCGATGCACTTGAGAGCCGACCATCGCCACCTGGTGCGTGCGCAGCAGCGACAGCTTGAAGAGTCGGCGCAGTCGCGGATTGACCAGTCGCGAGCCCATGTCGTGCAGGGTGCAGACCTGGCGGGCGGACAGGCCCAGCCCGGCCAGCGCGGCGTGGTAATTGGGCACGAAGTTGTGAGCGTGCACGATGTGCGCGCGTTGTTGGCGCAGGGTGCGGCGCAAGAGAGACAGCGCGCCGCGGTCCAGTGATGCCCTTTTGTGCCCCTCGATGACTTCGATGCCGGCCTGTTGAAGTTCTGCCTTGAGCCCGTCCGTGGTGAACAGGCTGAACACCGTCACGCGGTGGCCGGCCTGGTGCTGGGCCATGGCCAGGTCTGCGGTGACCCTCTCCAGCCCGCCCACTTCAAGTGAGTCGACCACGTGCACGATGCGCAGGGGATGGGGCCTGGAAACGGGGGGATGGCTGGACATGGCCCGATGCTACACTGGCTCGAGAGAGGCTTGTCTTGACTGAGAAGAACAACCGCCGGATCCGGCACATGCTGTATCACCACCGAACCCAGGGGAAGGCGGTCGAGGGCGTCCACATCCGTGGGATCACGGACGCCATGCGCGCTGACGGGGTGACGGTCGACATCATTTCGCTGCCGGGAGCGGATCCTTACTCCACCCCCAAGGCCATGTCGCCGACATCTCAGGCCACCTGGATGATGAAGTGGGTGTCTCGCCTGCCCGAGCCTGCATTCGAGTTGGCCGAGCTGGCTTACAACGGCATGGCAGGTTGGCGGCTGTGGCGCTATTTCCGCAGCAACCCCGGGCTGGATTTCATCTACGAGCGTTACTCGCTCTATCTCTTCGTGACGGTGTTGCTGGCTCGCTGGAGAAAGCTTCCCGTCATCCTCGAAGTCAACGACTCCGCCGCGGTCGAGCGCGTGCGTCCGCTCTTCTTCAAGTCGCTGGCGATGGTGATCGAGCGCTGGGTGTTCCGGCGTGCGAACGGGTTGGTGTTCGTGTCCTCGGTGTTCCGTGATCGCGCCATCGAGGTCCATGGGCACATCGCACCGACCATCGTCTCGCCCAATGCGGCCAACATCGCCCAGTTCACCTTCACCCAGTCGCAGCGCGATGAGGCGCGGCGCAAGTGGGGGCTTGAGGGTCATGTGGTTTGCGGTTACCTGGGCGCCTTTGTCCCGTGGCACGCCATCGACCAGTTCGTCTACCGCATCGCCGACCGGTTGGCAGCGGCTCCGCACCTGAAGCTGTTGCTCGTGGGTGATGGCGCCAAGTTCGACGAGGTCAAGGCTTTCGTGGCCGACAAGGGGTTGCAGGAGCAGGTCATCCTCGTGGGACGTGTGCCACACGACCAGGTGCCCGGATTGCTGGCCGCCATGGACATGGCCATCCTGCCGAGTGCGGGAGACTACACATCGCCGGTCAAGCTGTTCGAGTTCATGGCCTGCGGCGTGCCACCCATCGCTCCGGACTTCCTGCCGATCCGCGAGGTGCTGCGCCCGGGAGAAACCGGCTGGATGTTCCAGGCCGGCAACCTGGATGAGGCCGTCTCCCAGGTGCTGGCGCGCAGCCGTGACGAGGCCACCCTGCGCCAGGTGGGGAGCGCTGCCCGCACCTACATCACCGAGCATCGCCAGTGGCGCCACAACATCCTGCAGTTGCAGGACTTCGTGGCCGAGGTCGCTGACAGGCCCTGATCAGGGCTCACCTTTGGCGGTGCCTCAGCAGGTCCTCGCAAACCTGCAGCGTCTCGACAGCCACGTCGTCCCAGGTGCGTTGCATGCGCGCCGCGATGGCCTGGTGGTCCCAGGCGCGATCCAGTGCGTGCTCCAGCGCCTGCTGCAAGGCCAGTGGGTCTCGTGGCGGGATCAGGATGCCATTGTGCTCATCGATGATTTCCCGCGTGCCGCCCACGTCCGTGGCCACCACGGGCCGTCCGCACGCCGCGCCCTCCACCACGACGTTGGGGTAGCCCTCTGACCAGCTGGGCAAGGTCAGCACATCGCTGGCACAGATCCACTCCGCCACCTTCTGTGGCTCCATGCCCCCCGGCACCCGGACCGCATCGCCGAGGTTGGACTGACGGATCAACTCCAGCAGCTCTGCCTTCATCACGCCGTCGCCCACGAGGTTGAGCTTGAGCTTGGGGCGAGTCTGCCGCAGCGCCGTGAAGGCCGTCAGCAACTCGCGCAAGCCCTTGGCCTCGACGAAGCGACCCACGTACACGATGGACGACTCGTCCGCATCCATGCCGAGCTGCTGTCGCATGGTCTGCTGGTCGCGAGGATGGAAGACGGAGGTGTTGAAGCCGTTGACGATGGTGTGGACCTTGTCCGCGGGGGCGTCGAATTCGCGGATGGCCGTCTGACGCATGGCTTCGCTGACCGTCAGCAGTGCATCGGCTTCGCGGATGGTCTTGCGGGTCATGAAGTCGTTGATGCCGCTGCGCACGTGGATGTCCGAACCCAGCGCGCCCACGACGGCCGGCACCCCGAGCTGACGGGCCACGCGAACCGCTGCGTAGCCATCGGGGTAGACCCAGTAGGCCAGGACGATGTCAGGCTTGAACGCCTTCACGCGTGGCAGCAACAGGTGCCCGCTCACGTGGCCATTGATGGCCCGGGACACGACCGGCAGGACCGGGTAGGTGAAGGTTTCCAGCTCAAGCCCATCGACCTGGTGGTCGCTGCCCACGGTGCCATCGATGAAACTGCGCGGGGCGATCAGTGGCAGCCTTGGGTAGCGGGCCTGTTGAAAAAAAACCTTCACCTCCGCCATGCGCGACAGCGAGCGGCCGGTTTCGTGGATGTAGCGCCCGCGCGTCATGTCGTGGGGCACGGGCAGCATGGGCGTGACGAGGGCGATGCGTGTCATGGCAGGCGCGGGGCGACCAAGGCCCCTTTGCTTCGGGGGCGCAAGTCGGTGTTCTGGGAGGGATGAGTGGCCCGATAATGGCGCATAAATCTGTCATTTCCACGCGAGGGGCCACATGAGCCAGACCTTCTCCACCTGCGACTTGTGCGATGAACACAAAAACAACGCGGATGGCACATTCCGCGTCCTGCCTCCGGTCTTCCGTGATTTTGGCGGGCGCAAGGTTTTCAGCGGTCGCGTGGTGACGGTCAAATGCCACGAGGACAACACCTTCGTCAAGGCGATGGTCGATTCGCCCGGTGAGGGGCGTGTGCTGGTGGTCGACGGCGGCGCTTCCACCCGCAAGGCCCTGCTGGGGGGCAACCTGGGCAAGGCGGCCGAACGCAATGGCTGGGCGGGTGTGCTGATCGATGGTTGCGTGCGCGACGTGGCCGAACTGGCCGAATGCGATGTCGGCATCCGCGCGCTGGGCTGCATGCCCATGCCGACCGAGAAGCGCCAACAGGGGCAGACCGACGTCATGGTCACCATCCAGGGCGTGCCCGTGTGGCCCGGAGACATGCTCTATGCCGATGCCGATGGCGTCGTTGTGATGACGGCACAAGCCTGAGGTTTTCATGGCGCGTGGCATCGCTCTGCTGGGCCCTGACATCGACCACCGCACCTCTTTGGAGGTGATGATTCAGGGCCGCAGGCCCACGAGTTGGGTGCCTGACTCTGGCAGCTGGATGTCCTCTCAGGGGGCGGGCGGCTGGAGCCGATCGTTGCAGCGAGTCGGGCGCTTCACCGGCACTTTCCTGCCTGCTTACCTGCGTGGTGTGGAGCAGGCCGTGTCGGCGTCTTCCGCGGACACCCTGGTGGCTTATTGGGGCACGGAGCCCCTGGCTGACCTGATTGGCATCAAGCGGCGCATGCCCGGCCTCAAACTGGTGCTGATGGTGCTGTGCTACCCCGTTGCGCTCGACGCCATGGGGGTGGCCCGTCAGAACTGGATGATGAAGCGCGCTTGCTCGGTGCTCGATGGCGTGCTCTTTCCCGATGTCGCCATGCGCGATCACTTTCTCAAAGCCGGGCTCATCGACGCCAGGCTGCCAGCGATGGTGCTGCCACCTTGCTGGACGGGCGCTTTCCAGTCCGCAGAGGCGCAGCCACAAGGGCGGGCCGATCCCAACCTGATTTTCATCGGGCGCACGGACCTGTCGTCCAGGACGATCCACGCAGCCGATGACCTGCGACCGTTGATGCTGGAGATGCTGCAAGCTGGCGTTGAGCTGCATCACGCCACCTCGCCCGAGACGACGGATGGGCACCCACTGCGCAAGCCGTTCTCACCCCTGTCCCAGCCTGAGTTGATCCGCAAGATGGCGTCGCATGACGCCAGCCTGATCGCCTACAACCTGAGTGCCTGCGAGGACGCCACCCGTTTTGAGCTCACGGTCCCCGATCGGCTGATCTCCAGTGTGGCGGCAGGTGTGCCGGTGGCTTTGCCAGCCAAGGGCTACAGTGGCTCCCGCCAATACCTCGGGTCGGATCATCCTGTGTATTCCTTCGACAGCGGGGCCCATCTGATGTCCATGCTGCGAGATCGCTCCAGGGTTGCCGAAATGCGAGCCCGAGCCTGGGCCTGCCGGGAGCGGTTCGCCGCAGAGCGCCATGGCCCTGCCTTGGTGTCTTTCCTGGAATCCTTGTCCTGAGGGGTGGGTGTGCCAGTCGTCAGCGTCGTGATCCCTGCATACAACAGCGCCCGATTCATCGGTGAAACGATTGAACACGTGCTGGCGCAGGACTTGCCGGATGTCGAGGTCATCGTGGTCAACGATGGCTCCACGGACGACACCTTGGGGGTCGTGGCTCGTTATCCTTCGGTCAAGGTGATCGACCAAACCAATGCGGGCGTGGCAGCGGCCCGCAATGCCGGTGTTCGCGCGGCACAGGGTGAGTGGGTGGGCTTTGTCGATTCGGATGACTTGTGGCATCCGCAGATGCTGTCGAGCTGCCTGGCGCTGGCTCGCCTTCATCCCTGGGCGCTGATGGTGCTGTCCAACAGCGTTCAGCAGATCGATCACGTGGCGCTGGCGCAGCGACATGACTGGCCGCAAGGCATCCCGCCACATCGGCTCGAGGAGAGCTTCGAGGCCGTGTTTCGACATCCGTATCTCGGCATGTCAAGCGTGTTCATGCGCCGCCAGGTCTTTCTGGATGTCGGTGGCTTCAACGAATCCTTGCGTCGGGCGGAAGACATCGACCTTTACTTGCGCCTGCTCCATGGGCGGCGGGGGTACGTTCGATTGATGTTCGATGCAGTGCACGTTCGGGTGGTCGAAGGCAGCCTCAGCAGTGACAGCGTGGCGGGTTATGAGCAGATCCTGGGTGTGTACGCGGCCTTTTTGCATCGCCATCCAACCTATGCCACGGACCATCCTCGCCTGCTGGCCGACACGTTCGCCGACA
Organism: Burkholderiales bacterium RIFCSPHIGHO2_01_FULL_63_240; assembly: GCA_001770725.1. Taxonomy (GTDB): domain Bacteria; phylum Pseudomonadota; class Gammaproteobacteria; order Burkholderiales; family Burkholderiaceae_C; genus Aquabacterium. The sequence continues at coordinate 99,178 of MERU01000004.1, read as the reverse complement.
TCCGCCTCAGGCATGCACGTGCCTTGCTGCGCAGCGATCGTCAGGGGCAAGCCATCTTGGAAGCATGGCGCGCGGTCCGACTGAGGTTCAACCAGGAAACCTTGGCCTTCCTGCTGCGGGCCCTGGTTCCGCTGGCCTGGACTCGCGGCCTGCGCCGTGCTGTGGGGCGCTTGGCATGAGCAAGGCCGCTCGCTGCCTTGTCGTCACCGGCTTGCGGCTGGATCGCCTTGGCCAGACCCGGCACGGCATTTATCAGCGGTTTCGCATGTTGCTGGATGCGGCGGCCCAAGCCGGGTTCGCCCTGGATGTGGTTTGTGCAAGGCCACCCGAGTGCGCTGATGACGTGGCGACGTCTGCGCACATCGAGCAAGAGTTGGCTTCGCACTGGCATATCGAAGCCAGGGTGCAGGCCTTGTTGCGCACGCAGCCTGATCGCCGCACGCCTTACCTTCTCCAGCAGTTGCTCGGGTGCCTGTCACCCGTGCTGTCCATCGGATACCGTGCGGCCGTGGCTGGGGGGCAGGTCGTTGCGGTGACGGACGCGCTCAAGCAACGACCTGCGCTGGTTCTGGCGCATCGCTTGCCCAGCATGAGCTTGTTGTCGGGGCAGGCGGACTTGCCGCCCACGTTCTTCGACATGGACGATGTCGAGCACGTCGTGGCGCGCCGTCGGGCGGCGCAGCTGCCTGCCGGGCGGGAGAAGTGGATCACGCAGGCAGGCATCTGGGCGATCAAGAAAATGGAATCTCGGGCGGTTCGTCGTGCGCATCGAACCCTTGTCTGTGCTGACGATGACGCGCGCTTGTTGAGCCGCCTGGTTGGCGTGCCGCCCGAGCGCGTCATGACGGTGCCCAATGGCGTTGCGGCTGGCCCATCGCGATATCAGAAAACCGACGTGGCCCCGGTCTTCCTGATGGTGGGCATTTATTCCTACGAACCCAATGCCGAAGGGGCTGCGTTTTTCGTCCGCGAGGTGTGGCCCCGTGTGCAAGCGACGCGTCCGGACGCTCAGTTGTGGTTGGTTGGTTCTGCGGGTGACACCATCCCGATGCCATCGCCGATGCCGCCTGGCGTGAAGGTGATGGGGTTCGTGGATGACCTGGATGCCGTGTACGCCGAAGCCGCTGTGGTCGTCTGCCCGATCCTGACGGGTGGAGGCACCCGCGTGAAGCTGATCGAGGCCGCCATGCGAGGCATGCCGATCGTCAGCACAACGATTGGCGCAGAAGGGCTGGCGCTCGCGCCTGAATCGGAGATCTTGCTGCGCGATGACCCGGCGGCCTTGGCAGAGGCTTGCCTGGCGTTGGTGTCCGATCCTTCGCGAGCGAGAGCCCTCGGCGAGCGAGCCTTCCGGTCTGCGCAGGCGCTTTACGATCGTCAGAGGATCGCTTCCCGCCTGGCTGAAGCCATGCGTTCAGCGGTCTGATGCGTCCCTTGGGTTTTCGCACGGGCCTCTGGCTCAGTGCGTCAGGGCCTGGTCCGGGCTCAACGCCGACTCCATGAGCTGGATGCTGCGCTGCCATGAGAACCATTCACGCACCAACTGTTTCGAGCCTGCTCGGAGCCTGTCGCTGAGGGCTTGGTCATCGGCGATGCGGGTGATGGCATCGCTCAGGCCGATGGCATCCTGAGGGCTGCACAACAGGGAGTTTTCCTCTGCCTTGAAAGGGCTGCCTGTTTCTTGAGGGTGCGTCGTGATCAAGGGCAAGCCCGCAGCGGCAACCACCGCCACGCTGCTGCGCCGAAGTTCGACCCCGTCATCGAATGGCAGGGTGGCCATGTCTGCTGCGGCCAGTTCGGCGCTGCTGTCCACCGACCCGGACTCGTACCCTTGTAGCCAGTGGACGCAGTCAATCAGCTCGAGTGATTCGCACAGTGCCTGCATGCGCTGCTCGAAGGCATTGGCTGGCACGCGGCTGTGACGCCCCCCTCCGACCATCAGCAGGTGGATGTCCCGATCCTGGTCTTTGAGTCGGCGCACTGCGTTCAACAGGGTTTCGACACCTTTGCCAGGGTACACATATCCGAAGTAAGCCAAACAGATGGCGTGATCGGGCACGCCGAGGCGGCTGCGGACGTCGGTGCGGGAGGAGCTCTGTTGATCTTGTTCGGGGGGCAACAGAGGTGGTGGGGGCGTGAGAACGGCGCGCAGGTCGGGCGATGGCGCCTTGGCGCGGATGTTCTGCAAGATGCCAGAGCCGAGGGCGGCGACGGCATGCGGCGCAGCCAGCAATGCCCCATACCCGTGGACACAGGGGAGCCCCCAAAGCCGGGCGATCCGGCTCAGGAGTTTTTGGGCCACACGGTTGCCCAGACCGTCAGGGGTGATGCCATCTTCCAGCTGAAAAACAGTCAGCACGCGGCTGTTGGCTCCCATCCATTTCAGGTAGAGCGGCACGAAGGTGATCATTGGGTGATCACGAAACAACCAGTCGGTGAACACGATGATGATGCCGTCCGGTCGCACCTCGCGAACCACACGCATCAGGCGCCAGATCTCGGACCACCCCCAGGTTCGCATGATCGGGTACAGCCGCGCACCCTGGTGCATGGGCTCGCCTTGCCCGTCTTGGACTTCGGTCAGAACGGTGACCTGATGCCCCTGAGAAACCAGTTGTCGGGTGAGCAGGGACGCGTATTCAGCCTCTCCCGCCTGATGTGGCGGGAGTGCGGGCGAAACGAGCAATAGGTTCATGATCCGGCGGCCGCCCTGTGCGGGCCCGGCATCCCCGTGTTGATGATTTGCTCAGGATAGCAAAGCCTGTGTTGCAGATCACTATTCACTTTAGGGGGATGAATGGCGCATTGACCAGTGCTCAAGCCTGGCGATCAAGCGAGAGAAGACGCGCTCTTTCTTCTTGAGCAAGGCGATCAGCAGGTTTGCGTCCTTGGGGCTCCACACCCGCATGCCAACGGTCATGGTGATCATGGTCACGGCATACAGACAGCCAGCAAGCCAGTGCATCGCGGCTCCGTTGTCGATCCACAGCAGGGCCTGTGTTGCAGCCGCTGCGCACAGCCCGGAGGCAGCAATCCCGCCCATGGCGAGCCATGGCGGTCGAAAGCCGATCATGCGGTACGCGTAGTAGCCAAAGCCGCCGATGATGACCACCGCGTTCACGGCGCTGGACCACACTGCCCCCATCAGCCCGTGAGAAGGGATGAGCAGCAAGGCCGCGGCGGCGCTGACCACCAGAGATGAGACGGCGCGAACGGTCCGGATGCGCTGATCGTCGATGATCAGCAGCAGCGAAGAGATGGGGTTGTCCAGCAAGGCCAGGCCACTGAGCACGACCATCAACTGCAGGACAGGGATGATGGCTTCATAGCGCGCGCCGTAGATGAGCTGGATGGCAGGGGGCGCCCACATCACGCCAACGCCGGCCATGAGCACGCCAAGGAAGAAAAAATAGCGATTGGCATCGGACAGCAGCGGTCGAACTTGCTCATAGCCACCTTGACCTCGCGCCCTGGCCAGGGTCGGCATGAGAAGGGTCGACAGGCTGGATGACAGCAACTCGATGCCGCCGCGGGCCAGGTTGGCCGCGATGGTGTAGTAGCCCACTTCGGCAAGCCCGATCAAACGCCCCAGCAGGTAGATCTCGAAGGTGCGCGCACTCAGTGCGGTGATCAGCGACTGCAAGGCCGTCCACCCCATGGCGTGCTTGATCCGAGCCAGGTCAGGTGCATCGAGTGTGCCTGACTGCGGGTGGATGCCTGCGCGGTTCTGCAGGAGGCGGACCAGCACGACGTGAAAGACGCAGACGATGGCAAACCACCAAAGGTTCGCATGCAGCCCCGACTGCATCCAGTACAGGATCGCCACACCGATGGTGTAGATCACGCTGACGATCATGTTGCCCCATGCCTCGACCCAGAAGGCCCAGTGCCCTTTGGCCACCGCCGTGTGGAACTGGTAGGTGGCCTTGGGCAGGAAGCAGATCAGGCAGATGCCCGCCAGGAGTGCGTGCTCGTGTTCCCAGCCGGTGGGGCTCAGAAAAGGCAGGGACACGATGAAGACCAGTGAAACCAGCACCAGGGTGATTCGCTGCATTTTCTGCAGCCAGCCATGCATCACGGCGGCCTTGTCATGGTGCCCGGCTCCCAGTGTTTCAGAGATGAAGCGCGTGGCTGTGCTGGGGATGCCGTGATTGCCCAGTGACATCAGCAACGCCACGAGCCAGAGCACGTATGCGTAGCGGCCGTAGTCTTCGGGGCCCAGGCTGCGCGCCAGCAATGCGCTCACCACCAGCCCGAGGATGACGGTTGCGTACGTCGACAGCGACATGATGGCTGCGGCCTTGACGGCCGCAAGCCGGGTGAAGGATTGCGTCATGCGCGCATCATAAGCAGTCGAGTCGGCGGCACCCGTGAGCGATTTCCGCGCGGATGCCCCCGATGTGAATGGCAAACAGGAAAAAAAGAAGGCCCCGGTCGGGGCCTTCTTCATGGGGCGGGGGAGATCACTGCTGCTCGAAGGCACCCAGGTCCTGGGCTGCGCCCTTCAGGACCCGAGCACGGGTGCCGAACGGTGCGGTGAACTCGCGATCCACGACCAGGTTGGCGGCGGTGGCTGCGGCTGGGGTGAAGCTGGGGCCGAGGATGCCCTTGTTCAACACAGGCGAGGTCGAGCTGGGCACGAAGGTGGCAGCGTCGATGCCAGGGGCGTCGCCTTCGATCATGGTGTGGCCGGTGTAGTCGTAGCGGCGAGTCGAGGTGCCCGAGACCACGCTGTCATCCTGGTACCGGTTGGTGGGCAGGTAGTTGGTGCCACGGAAGCGGATCTTGCCGTTGGTGTTGTTGGCCAGGAAGCGCCACTGGGTGGAGCCATCGTCGTTCCAGAACACGTTGCCGGAAGCCTCGACAGCCATGTCGGGGTAGGGCAGCCAGTCATCGTTGCCGCCGAGCTGGAAGACGGTGGTGTAGTACCACTTGGTCCAGGTGCTGCGGTTGATGTAGGTGTTGCCGTAGAAGAACAGGGTGTTCTTGCGGGCACGGGACGGCGTGTTGTCGAAACCGAAGTGGATCGGGCGGCCGGAGATCCCCAGGGGCTGGTAGTAATCGTTGATGATCACGTTGCCATAAACCCAGGCGAAATCGTTCAGCGGATCCGACTGCACGGTGGTTGCGTATTCCTCTTCGGTCTCCACCAGGTCCAGGGCGCGGGCCGAGGCGATGACGCGGTTGTAGCGGATGACGGTGCCGCTGCTGCGATCCTTCAGCGAGGAGCCGCCGTAGGCCTGACCGATGTCGTTGCCTTCAAAGAGGACGCGATAGCCCTGCGTGTAGAAGTTGTGCTCGGTCGAGCGGTTGGCGTTGCCGTTGAGGTGGATCTTGTTGCGGCGGAACACCAGGTAGGCGCTGTGGTCGATCGACGAGCCACCACGCGTGTTGGTGAAGACGCCGTTGCCGTTGCCGGTGATTTCACAGTTCTCGACCGTCAGGTGGTTGACGCGAACCGCGTAGATGGCGGCTGCGCCATCGTCATAGGCCTGGGTGGCACCGGTGTGGTTCGTGAACGTGTTCTTCGAGCTGGCGCCCGAGATGTGCAGGTTCTGGATGGTGATGTAGCCCGGCGTGTAGGTGTCGCGGCTGTCGGTGGGCAGGCGGAAGATCGTGAAGACGCCCAGGTTGGACACCAGCGGGAAGAAGTTGGCTGCGATCGCGTCCTTGGCGGTGACGGCGCCTGCGCCGGAGACCATCGGGCGGTTGCAGGAAGTGTCGGTCACGCCATTGATGTAGACCGGCGCCGTGGCGGTGCCCAGGGGGCGCAGGCCGACCTTGGTGCGGTAGGGGGTCGAGCGGTAGTGGATGTTCACGACATCGCCGCCTTGCAGCGACAGCCAGGGCACATCGGTCAGCTCGGTGTATTGCTTGCCGGGGCCAACATCATAGGTGTTGCGCTTGCCGACCAGGCGGGTGGAGCAGGCAGAGGACGACAGGTTGCGCGAGGGCGGCGGCCAAATGCCGTTCAGGCCTTCGGTCATGTCGGCAGGGGTGCTGCTCGGCAGGGCCGTCGTGTCTTCGGACGTCGGTGTGGTCGGGGTGGTGGTGCCCGTGCCCGTCGAGGGGGGGGTCGTGGTCGTTTCGGTGGTCGGCGTCGTGGGAGCCGTCGGCGACGTGGTGGTCGACGTGCTCGTCTTGCGACGCAGGCGTTCGGCCTCCGTCATTTCGTCGGTGGCGCCATCGCCACCACCGCCGCCGCCGCAACCAGCCAAGGTCAGGGCACTGAGGAGCGCAAGGGCCGCAAAGCCCACCTTGTGACGGTGGATGCGACGGGGAAGGGTCTGGAGAGAGCCGTCGGTCCCCTGGGTCAGGGCGGGGGCGGCGGGGCTTTGAGCAATCATTGCGCTATCCTTTTCAGCGATGCGTTGGCACGTCCTCATCGGTTCGGCTCGCAGGCTGGATTGTCCGATGGGTTGAAGGCAGTTTCGGCCAGGGGGCGGTTGGGTGCGTAACAAATCGTTGACGCCGCTTGCTGCTGACATTTGCGCTGCGGCGTGTTTTGCCAAGGAAGATTTGACGATTCGGTCACGAAACGTTGCCCATGATTCTGTTGGCATGTGACGGGTCTCACATATTGGGTGCGTCGGCTTTTGTTTCCGGCGCTGTCCGACCTGCATCAGACTCGGTGGGTTTGTTACAGTTCGAGCGCAAGATCGGGTGTTCTGAGGGGGATGGCGAGTGGGATTTCGAGCTTATTTGCTCTACGTGTTCATGGTGTTCGTCAGGCCAATCGAGCAGTTCGCGCCCGAAATCATGGCTTATCGCCCCATCCTGATACTGTGGGCCGTGACTTTTTTGGCATCTGTGGTCGAGGCCCGGCAACGCGGGGGTGGAGCTGCCAGCCGCCAGCACTTCGCTGTGCTGGCGTGGCTGTCCGTGGTGGTCTTTGTATCCGTGTTGTTGCACTCGGACCTGAGTGCGGCGATGGGCGCCTTCGGCGTCATCAGCACCCCGGCCATGCTATTTGTCCTGACATGTTTGAATGTCGACACCATTGAACGATTCAAAACGCTGACCAAGTTATTCCTGGGTTGTGTCGTGGTGCTTTGTTTTCAGGGGTTGCTGGCTTTTCATCAAGGTGTCAATCTGGAAATGCTGATCATTCCGCAGTTGGCGCATGAGAATGTCATCCTGCCCAAGGAGCGGCCCACTGTGCCGGCCCTTGATGATTCGGGGGCATATATATGGCGGCTGCGCAGCGTCGGCTTCCTGAATGACCCGAACGATTTTGCTCAGACGATCATCGTGGTTGCGCCCTGGTTGTTCATGCACCTGCCAGAAAAGGCATCGGCCATTTGGCGGATGATTCTGGTTTCTCCCTGGTTGGCTTTGTTGGGGTATGTGCTGACTTTGACCCATTCCCGGGGCGGGATGCTGGGGGTGGCTGCCGCCTTGCTGTTTTTCTTCAAAGACCGCATTGGCAAGGTCTGGGCGGCGCTGTTCGGCATGGCAGGGGTGCTGGCGTTCTCACTGGGGTTGGTGGGTGGGGATCGAGGCTTGACGGGCAAGGAGCGTTCGGCCAGCGAGCGCATCGATGCCTGGAACGACGGCATCCAGATGCTCAAGAGCGACCCCTTCTTGGGGGTTGGATATGGCAATTTCACCGAGCATCACGAGCGAACGGCGCACAACTCCTTTGTTTTGTGTTTTGCGGAGTTGGGGTTGCTCGGGTATTTCTTGTGGATCGGGCTGATCGTTCTTGCGTTTCAGGCATTGAATCGCATCATCCGCTGCCTGAAATCCGATGATGCGCATGCGCAATATGCCGTCCTTCTGAGAACGTCATTTGTCGGATTCCTGGTGTGTGCCTGGTTCCTGTCGAGAACTTTCGTGCCCACGCTGTTCATCCTCATGGGCATGACCGTGGGCCTGTTGCATTCGGCGCGCATGCGCCATCCGCAGGCCCAGGTGCCTGAGTTGCATCAGCCCCTGCTCTGGCGGATGGCGTCCGCTCAGGTAGTGGTGGTCACCTTGGTGCTGGTTTCCATGTTCATCCGCTTTTCTCGGTGAGCGCGGCGCAGTGCGCGAGCGAGCGGTCCAAGGGTGTCAATGCAGCAATTCAAGGAGGCGGTCCAGGCCGCCTTCCTGGATCGAAACCATGGCTTGCTCGCGCACCTTGGGCTTGGCGTGGTAGGCGACACTCAGGCCCGCGATGCTCATCATGGGCAGGTCGTTGGCGCCGTCTCCCACGGCGATCGCGGCCTGGGTCGGGCAACCAAGGCGGGCGCACAGTTCAGCCAAGTGGCGTTTCTTGGCCTCGCCATCGACGATGTCTCCGACGACTTCGCCCGTGAGCAGGCCACCTTCGATCGCGAGGACGTTGGCGTGAGCTTCGTGCATGCCCAGGCGGTCCTTGACCCGTTCTGAGAAAAAAGTGAAGCCGCCGGACACCAACAGGGTCTGCAGGCCCGCTGCCTTTGCGGCATTCATCAGGGCCTGGGCACCAGGATTCAGGCGCAAACGTTGTGCGTAGACCTGTTCCAGGCTTTCGGCTGGCACGCCCTTGAGCAAGGCCACGCGGCGGCGAAGGCTGTCCTTGAAGTCGGTGATTTCGCCGCGCATGGCTGCTTCGGTGATGGCGGCCACCTCGGCCTTTTTCCCGACAGCGTCGGCGATCTCATCGATGCACTCGATGTTGATCAGGGTGGAGTCCATGTCGAAGGCGATGGCCTTGAACGAGGACCAGTGCAATGGTGGCGTGAGGCCTTGGATGGCGAGTCCAGGTGCGTGGAAATGAGCAGGCATGAAAAGAAAAATCGGTGCGCGGGAGGCTGTGATTATCACAGCGCCACGGGCACCGATGGTGGGGTAGGGGAAGGAGCTTCAGGCTTGCTTGCGGCGGCGGCTGGCGGCAACCCACCCCATCAGGCCCAGGCCGAGGCCAGTCATGGCGAGGCTGCTGGGTTCGGGGACGGGAGACACGTTGAAGGCCACCTCACCGATGCTGCAGCCAATCCATGAGCCGCCGGCCGGGCATGCGCTCATTTCCAGCTTGATGTAGCGTGCGGAGGTCGTGCCCCAGGACAGGACGTCTGCGCCGTAGTCCGTGTTGAAGGCGTGGTTGGTGGGGGTGATGTTGCTGGCCAGGGTGGTCCAGGTGGTGCCGTCAACGGAGCCCAGGACGTTCAGCTTGCCAATGCCGTTGGCATCTTCGTTCCACAGGGCCATGCCCAGGGTCTGTTGCACGGACCCCAGGTCGTAGGAGACGGTGGCTGCGGGGTTGCCGTACTCGGAGAACCACTCGTAGTAATACGTGGTGCCGCCGTCGGAGATATCAAAGTCGGCCACGTGCAGGGGGTTGCTGGCCATGTAGGTGTCAAAGTCGGTCTCGCCGCTGACGTAGTCATCCAGCAAGCCATACGTGTCATAGGTGCTGACAATGTCACCGACACCGGGTGCTCCAACAAGGATCGAGACAGACTGGGCGCTGACGATGACGCCTGCATGAGACAGCGTTGCGGCTGCGGTCAGGGCGGAGGCGATGGCGAACTTGTTGATCATGGTGTTTTCCGGTTGAGGCGGCATGGGACCAGCCAGTTTGGAACTGGGTGCACATTACTGTGAATTCTTCACACTTGACAACCCCTTGTTCCCGGGCCTGTGACCGAGGGGCAACTCGGGGTGAGGCCTGACATGAAACGTGAGCCATCCAGCGCATCGGATTCTTCCGTGCGAAACATCCTTGACCTGATGCGCGCGTTCGCCGAGGTCCATGCACGAGCGATGTTCGGCGGGCATGGCTTGTACCGAGACGGGCTCATGTTCGCCCTGCTGTCGGACGGGGGGCTCTTTTTCAAGGTGGACGAACAATCCCGGCCTGTTTTTGCAGGGCGGGATTTGCAGGCCTTTTCGTTCACGGCCAGGGGGCGCACGGTGCAGTTGAGTTACCACGAGGCGCCGCCCGAAGCATTGGAGAGCCAGGAGGAAATGGCCGCTTGGTGTCAGCTGGCTTGGCAGGCGGCGCTGCGGGCTCAGGCCAAGAAGGCGACAAAAGGCGCGCAAGGCTTGGCGCGAGGCGGCCAGCGCACCAGTGATCCCGATGCCAGGCCCGGGCGGGGGCGTCAGCCGAACGGCCTGTTGAGTGGTTTGCCCAACCTGGGGCCTCGCAGCATCGAGTCTCTGTCTGCGGCGGGCATCTCCAGCCTGGCTCAGCTGCAGGAGCTGGGCGCGGTGCGTGCCTTCGTGCGTGTCCGCGACCACGATCGTCGTGTGAGCCTGAACCTGCTGTGGGCCATCGAGGGGGCGCTCACCGGGCGCCGTTGGCAGGAGGTGGCCGAGACAGACCGCGCCAGCCTGCTGATGGCGCTGGAAGACGTGCAGCGCGAGGCATGAACCGTGCTCAGGCCTTGAGCGGCTGCCCAAGCTGCTTGAGCAGGTCACGCACGTACTGGGCGCGGTCCTTGGGGTCTTTCAACTCCTTTTCGATGCGCAGCTTGTCGTTGCCAGCCAGCTTGATGTGGCGGTTCTTCTGCACCAGCTCGATGATGCGCATCGGGTCGATGGGTGGGTTGGGGCGGAAGGTGACGCTGATGATGCCGGGCGCGGCGTCGATCTTGACGACGCCATAGGGCTTGGCCTGCACGCGCAGCTTGTGGGTGTCGAACAGGGCCTGGGCCTGGGGCGGCAGCTTGCCGAAGCGATCGACCAGTTCTTCCAGCATGCCTTCGATTTTCTCGAGCGAATCGGCCGTGGCCAGGCGCTTGTACAGGCTCAGGCGCACGTGCACGTCGCCGCAGTAGGCATCGGGCAGCAGGGCGGGGGCGTGCAGGTTGATGTCGGTGTTGCTGCCGAACAGGCCCGAGGGCGAGAGCAGGTCGGGCTCCTTGCCTGACTTCAGGGCGCGCACGGCTTCGGCCAGCATCTCGTTGTAGAGCTGAAAGCCCACTTCCATCATGTTGCCGCTCTGGTTGTCGCCCAGCACCTCGCCGGCGCCGCGGATTTCGAGGTCGTGCATGGCCAGGTAGAAGCCGCTGCCCAGCTCTTCCATGTTCTGGATGGCGTCCAGGCGCTGCGCCGCCTGCTTGGTCAGCCCTTCGACGTCGGGCACCAGCAGGTAAGCGTAGGCCTGGTGGTGGGAGCGGCCCACGCGGCCACGCAACTGGTGCAGCTGCGCCAGGCCGAACTTGTCGGCACGGGTGATGACGATGGTGTTGGCGGAAGGCACGTCGATGCCGGTTTCGATGATGGTCGAGCACAGCAGCACGTTGTGGCGCTGGGCCACGAAGTCGCGCATCACGCGCTCGAGTTCGCGCTCGGGCATCTGGCCGTGGGCGATGGCGATGCGCGCCTCGGGCAGCAGCTCGACCAGTTTGTCGCGTCGGTTCTCGATGGTGTCGACTTCGTTGTGCAGGAAGTAGACCTGGCCGCCGCGCTTGAGTTCGCGCAGCACCGCCTCGCGGATGACGCTGGAGTTTTCGCTGCGCACGAAGGTTTTGATGGCGAGGCGTCGCTGGGGCGCCGTGGCGATCACCGACAGGTCGCGCAGGCCTTCCATGGCCATGCCCAGCGTGCGGGGGATGGGCGTGGCGGTCAAGGTCAACACGTCGATGTCGGCACGCATGGCCTTGATGGCCTCTTTGTGGCGCACACCGAAGCGGTGCTCTTCGTCGATGATGAGCAGGCCCAGTCGCTTGAACTTGACCGATTCGCTCAGCAGCTTGTGCGTGCCCACGACGATGTCGATGGTGCCGTCTTCCAGGCCCTGCATGGCGCCCTTGATTTCCTTGGCCGAGCGAAAGCGCGACATCTCGGCCACCCGCACGGGCCACTGTGCGAAGCGGTCGGCGATGTTCTGATAGTGCTGCTCGGCCAGCAAGGTGGTGGGCGCCAGCAGGGCCACCTGCTTGCCGCTGGTCACGGCCACGAACATGGCGCGCAGGGCGACTTCCGTCTTGCCGAAGCCCACGTCGCCGCAGACCAGGCGGTCCATGGGGCGCGGGCTGATCATGTCCTGGATGACGGCGTGGATGGCGGCGCGCTGGTCGGGCGTTTCCTCGAAGCCGAAGCTGGTGGCGAAGGCCTCGTAGTCCTGCGCGCTGAAGCGGAAGGCGTGGCCCTCGCGGGCGGCGCGGCGGGCGTAGAGGTTGAGCAGCTCGGCCGCGGTGTCGCGCACCTGTTCGGCGGCTTTGCGCTTGGCCTTGTCCCACTGCGGCGAGCCGAGCTTGTGCAGCGGCGCTTCTTCGGCGCTGACGCCGGTGTAGCGGCTGATGAGGTGCAGCTGGCTGACCGGCACGTAGAGCGTGGCCTTGTCGGCGTACTCCAGGTGCAGGAACTCGGAAGGGCCGTCGCCCAGGTCGAGGTTGATCAGGCCCTGGTAGCGGCCGATGCCGTGGTTGCTGTGCACCACCGGGTCGCCCACGTTCAGCTCGGACAGGTCCTTGATCAGCGAGTCGACGTCGGTGGTCTGCTCGTTCTTCTTGCGGCGCCGGCGCGTGGCCGGGCTGGCGTCGAACAGCTCGGTCTCGGTGACGAGGTGCAGGCTTTGCGCGTTGCCCTGTTTGGTGTCCGCCTGCCAGATGAAACCGGCGGCCAAGGGCGCGGCGGTGATGGCATGGCGGTGGTCGCTCTGGACGAAGGCCTCTAGGTGGTCAACGCTGGGCAGCTCCAGCTTGTGGTCGCGCAGCAGCTCCATGAGGCTTTCGCGGCGGCCGGCGCTCTCGGCCACCACCAGCACGCGGGCTTGCGTCTGGCTCAGGTGCTGCTCGAGCTTGCGCAAAGGGTCCTGACCGCCGCGCTCGACGCTCAGGTCGGGCAGCGGGCGTGCCCAGTCTGTGGGCTCGGTGCCCCGCACCACCAGCATGGCATGGGCGTTGGCCAGCGCAAAGAAATCCTCGGGCTTGAGGAAGAGGTCTTCGGGCGGCAGCAGCGGGCGCTCGGGGTCGTGCTGCAGGAAGCGATGGCGTTCGCGCGTCTCGGTCCAGAAGCGGCGCAGGGCTTCGTCGATGTCGCCATGCAGCACGATGGCGGCGCCACCCTGGGTTGGGTCACCCAGGTGCTGGAAAAAGGTCGAGGTCTCGTCGAAGAACAGCGGCAGGTAGTACTCGATGCCTGCCGTGGCCACGCCCGTGCCGATGTCCTTGTAGATGCGCGACTTGCTCGGGTCGCCCTCGATGCGTTCGCGCCAGCGGTCGCGAAAGGCTGCGCGCGCGGCTTCGTCCATCGGGAACTCGCGACCAGGCAGCAGGCGCACCTCGGGCACGGGGAAGAGGCTGCGCTGGGTGTCCGGGTCGAAGGTGCGGATGGAGTCGATCTCGTCGCCGAAGAGGTCGACCCGGTAGGGCACCAGCGAGCCCATGGGGTAGAGGTCGATGAGGCCACCGCGCACGGCGTACTCGCCAGGCGAGACAACCTGGCTGACGTGGTTGTAGCCCGCCAGGGTCAGCTGCGACTTGAGCGCGGACTCGTTGAGCTTTTGCTTTTGCTTGAAGTGAAAGGTGTAGGCAGCCAGGAACGACGGCGGGGCCAGCCGGGTCAGCGCCGTGGTGGCGGGCAGCATCACCAGGTCGACGCCCTTGTCGCCATCACCTGCCACGCCGTTCTGCATGCGCCACAGGGTGGCCAGGCGCTCCGAGATCAGGTCCTGGTGGGGCGAGAAGGTGTCGTAGGGCAGCGTTTCCCAGTCGGGGAAGATGGCGCAGCGCAGGTCGGGCGCGAAGAAGGCGACCTCGTCGAGCAGGCGTTGCGCGTCGGCCGGATCGGCCGTGAGCAGGGCCGTGAGCTGACCTTGGCCCTTGCGTGCCAGGGCGAAATGGGCCAGCAAGGCCGCATCACCCGAACCGATGGGGCGGGGCACGGTGAAGCGTTTGCCGGGGGCGATGGCGGGCAAGGGCAGGGCAGGCAGCATGGCTGAGGGATCGCGAAGGGGCAGGGGCAGCGGGCGCGCAAGGGGGCTGGATCAGCCCATGGGTGGCCGAGGCGACCTGAAATGGCGAAAGGCCCGGGCACAGGTGTGGCCGGGCGCATCGGGGCATCGACAGCGAGCGCCATTTTAGGTGCGAGACAATCGCATCATGTCCGAGCCCATGCCGATCACCTTCGCTTCGTCCGACTTCCAGCCCCGTTGTTTCGCCCTGGTGCCGTGTGCGGGCGTGGGTGAGCGCGCAGGCGCGGGTGGCCCCAAGCAGTACCACCCGGTGGCCGGGCGTGCCGTGGTGGCGCACACCCTGCAAGCTTTGCAGGCCGTGCCAAGGCTGGCGGCAACGCTGGTGGTGCTCTCGCCTTCGGACGAGCAGTTCGAGCACCACGCGCCCGGCTTCATCGGCGAGCGGGCCTGGGTGGCCCGCGTCGGTGGTGCGACCCGCGCCGAGAGCGTGCGCAACGGCCTGGCCGAGTTGCTGGCCCGAGGGGCACAGCTGCACGACTGGGTGCTGGTCCACGACGCGGCGCGGTGTCTGCTGCGGCCCGAGTGGGTCGAACGGCTGATCGACGCTTGCGACGGCGACGAGGTGGGTGGCTTGCTGGCCCTGCCGCTGGCCGACACCCTTAAGGCCTCGGTGGCAGGTGAGGCGGGTGAAGCCCGCGCACACCAGACGGTGGACCGCGCCGCCAAGTGGACCGCCCAGACGCCCCAGATGTTTCGCCTGGGCCTGCTTCAGCCCGCGTTGGTCGGTGCTTTGTCAGACCCGGCCACGGCCGCAGCGGTCACCGACGAAGCCAGTGCCATCGAGGTGCTGGGCCACGCGCCGCGTCTGGTGACGGGCGACTTCGAGAACATCAAGGTCACTTGGCCGGGCGATTTCGCTTTGGCTGAGCGGCTGCTGGCGACGCGCCCTTGACGTCCTTGAGCTTGGGGGCTGCCGCTTTCAGCGCGGCCATCACCACAGGCTTGGCCCACTCCGGCGTCTGAGCCAGGGCCTCGGCCCCCACCGGCACGCGCACCGCGCCTGCCTGCCAGTGCAGCACCAGTCGTGGTTTGGGTGCCTGCCCTTGATGAGGGTCGGCGTCGTGGCTGTTGTCGTAGACGCGCAGTTCCGTCAGGTGCGGCAGCAACTGGATCAGCTGCAGCCGGCTTTGGTCGAAACGGCGGCGGATGTCGGCCTCGGGGATGTCGTGGCCGCCTTTGCGCACCCGGGCCTTCACGCGCGCCAGGTGTTGCTCGGGGCTGGACAGCCCCACGTACCAGATGCGCACCTCGATGCCGGCCTGGGCGGCCTGCTTGAGCAGGCGGGCGAAGCTCTGGCCACCCAGGGTGGTCTCGAAGTTGTGGTCCAGCCGTTGGGCGATGGCGTGTTGCAGCAGGCGCTTGCCTTCGTGCCAGGCGGCGCTGTTGGCCTGCGTGGCGCTCAGGTGGGGCTGCGCGGCCCGGATGCGCGCGGCGGCCTCATCCGGGTTGAAGTACTGGGCGCCATGGGCGCGGATGGTGGCCCCGCCGATGCTGCTTTTGCCAGCGCCGTTGGTGCCTGCCAGCACGAAGATGCGGGGAACGTGGGCGGTCTGGTCCACGGGCAGTCTCTCTGTTTGATGGTCTGAAACGACAAGGCGCACCTTCTGGGGTGCGCCTGAGGCGTGTGGCGCGTCGAGGCGCCGGGAAAAGCGGTTTGCGCAGGCTCAGTGAGCCGGCATCACAGCGCCCAGCGCGGCCGCGCCGAGTTCTTCGGGCGAGGCGTCAAAGGCGTCCATCATGCCCTGGCGCGAAGCCGGGGTCTGCATTTGAAGCAGCAGGGCATCGAACTCGTGGCTGAGGCTGCCCAGGGCCTGGTCGCGGGCATCGAGCAGGGCCTGGTAGGCGTCCAGCGACAGCACGACGGCGGTGGGGCGGTCCCGTTTGGTGATGGCCACCATGCCCTGGCTGGAAGCGGCGTCCAACACGCGCCCGAAGCTGTTCTTGGCTTCGGTGGCGGAGAACTCGGGAACGTCCACGTTGTCACCCAAGGGGTTGCGCAGTTGCAGGGCAGTCATGGTGTCGGCCTGTGGAGTGATCTGTGTGGCCATTTTAGCTGAAATGGCCATTTTGTCCAGTTGGTGCTGGCCGACCCTTACCAGGACGCCTCGTGTTCCGGCGTCGCCTTGATCCGATGGATCGACAGGTCGGCTCCTTCGAACTCTTCTTCTTGAGACAGGCGCAGGCCCAATGCCTTGTTCAGCACGCCGTAAACCACGAAGCCGCTGAGCAGCGCAAAAACCACCACGCCGAGCGTGCCCACGGTCTGCGTCAGCAGGCTCACGCCGCCTGCGCCACCCAGTGAGGCCTGCCCGAAGATGCCTGCAGCGATGCCCCCCCAGGCGCCGCACAGGCCATGCAGGGGCCACACGCCCAGCACGTCGTCGATCTTCCACTTGTTCTGCACCAGGGTGAACATCAGCACGAAGATGGCCCCGGCGATGCCGCCCACCACCAGCGCGCCTGCCGGGTGCATGATGTCCGAGCCAGCGCACACGGCCACCAGGCCGGCCAGCGGGCCGTTGTAGGCGAAGCCCGGGTCGTTCTTGCCCATGAGCACCGCCACGAGCGTGCCGCCCACCAGGGCCATCAGCGAGTTCACGGCCACCAGGCCCGAGATCTTGTCGATGGTCTGGGCGCTCATCACGTTGAAGCCGAACCAGCCCACGGCCAGGATCCACGAACCCAGCGCCAGGAAGGGGATGCTCGAAGGCGGATGGGCCGACATCTCGCCGTTCTTGCGGTAGCGGTTGCGGCGCGCCCCCAGGATCAGCACGGCCGGCAGCGCCAGCCAGCCACCGAAGGCGTGCACGACCACCGAGCCTGCGAAATCGTGCATGGGGGTGCCCGACAGGGACTGCAGCCAGTCGCCCACGCCGAACTTGTTGTTCCAGATGGCGCCTTCACACAGCGGGTAGAAAAGGCCCACGATGGCGGCCGTGGCGATCAGCTGCGGGCCGAATTTGGCGCGCTCGGCGATGCCGCCCGAGATGATGGCCGGGATGGCCGCGGCGAAGGTCAGCAGGAAGAAGAACTTCACCAGCGCGTAGCCGTTGTTTTGAGCCAGGGTGCCGGCGCCGGCGTAGAAGTCGACCCCGTAGGCGATGGTGTAGCCCACGAAGAAGTAGGCGAGCGTCGAGACGCAGAAATCGACCAGGATCTTGACCAGGGCGTTGACCTGGTTCTTGTGCCGCACGGTGCCCAACTCGAGGAAGGCAAAGCCGGCGTGCATGGCGAGCACCATCACGGCGCCCAGGAGGATGAACAGCGCGTCAGCGCCTTGTTTGAGTTGATCCATTGCTTGGTTCCACAGCGGAGGAGGCCGCACCGATCTGAGTCGTTTTCGGCCATTGACGTCGAAAGCACCAAAAGCAAGCAAAATGCATGCCTGTTTTTGGGGCGCAAGTGGCCCCGCTGGCCTCCAAAAATGAGTTGAATTGGTGCGCTGAGGTTTTTTGATGGCCGCGCGCACTGATGTTGTGCATTGGGCGGCGTGGCGGTTTGCGCGCTGCAGGTGAGCGGGCTCGATGCTTTTCTTGCCCGAAGGCGCCGCCACGCGCCCGTCTCGCTGGACAATCGCGGTTGGTCACCCCTCATCGCTTTCTTTCCCATGAGCGCACCTGCCATCCGCATCGGAGAAGGGTGGGACACCCACGCCCTCGTCACCGGCCGCCCCCTGATCCTGGGCGGCGTCACCATCCCGCACTCCCATGGCCTGCTTGGCCACTCGGACGCCGACGCGCTGCTGCACGCCATCACCGATGCGCTGCTGGGCGCGGCCGGCCTGGGTGACATCGGCCGCCATTTCCCGGACACGGATGAACGCTTCAAGGGCGCCGATTCGGTCGTGCTGCTGCAGGAGGCGCATCGCCGGGTGAACGAGGCCGGCTGGGGCGTGGTCAACCTGGACACCACCATCGTGGCCCAGGCGCCGAAGATGGCGCCTCACATCGGCGCCATGCGCCAACGCATCGCCCAGGCCCTGGGACTGGAAGAGGCCGTGGTCAACGTGAAGGCCAAGACGGCCGAGAAGATGGGGCCGGTGGGCGAGGGCCGCGCCATCGAGGCACGGGCCGTCTGCCTGCTTTACCGCCTCTGATCGCTGCGAAGAAGCACCCATGCTGAACTCGCCGAGTCAGCAGGGTGTTCAAGTGAAGGTCAGGGCGCGCGCTTGAGCCGGATGTGCGCCACCAGGCCGCCACCCGGGGCGTTCGCCAGCTCGAAGGAGCCACCCATGCGCTGCAGCGCCTTGTCCACGATGGCCAGTCCCAGCCCGGCGCCCGTGGCAGCGGTGCGGGCCGCGTCACCACGGAAGAAGGGCGTGGTCAGCTGCGGCAGCTTCTCGGGGGCCACGCCAGGCCCGTGGTCGCGCACCGACAGGATCACCCAGGCGCCCGAGCGCGTGTAGCTCACGTCCACGTTGGTCACGCCCGTGTAGGTGTTGCGACCGTAGCGGCGGGCGTTTTCGAACAGGTTGGTCAGCACGCGGCCCAGTTCGGTCTCGTCGGCCATGACACGCGTGTCGATGGGCAGCTTGGCGGTGATGCGGATGCGCTTGGTGTCGCGGAACTGGCTGATGGCCTTGTCCACCACGCTGGAGACATGCACCGCCACCAGCTCGACCTCGCCGGGCCGGGCGTAGTCCATGAACTTGTCGATGATGGCGTCGAGCTGGTCGATGTCGGCGGCCATGTTGCGTTTGGCCTCTTCGTCGACCACGCTCATCTCGGCTTCCAGGCGCATGCGGGCCAGCGGCGTGCGCAGGTCGTGCGAGATGCCGGCCAGCATCACGGCGCGGTCTTCCTCGACCTTGGCCAGTTCGCGCGCCATGCGGTTGAAGCCCTGGTTCACCTCGCGGATCTCGCGCGTGATCATCGACTCATCCAGCACCGAGTCGTACTCGCCCTCGCGGATGCGGCTGGCCGCGAATGACAGCTCCTTGAGCGGCTGGTTGATGAGCCGCGCGATGATGGCCGAGCCCAGCACGGTGGCCACCAGCGCGATGCCCACCCAGACGAACCACGTGCCCGCCGTCAAGGGCTCGACCCGGGTTGGGTCGGCCTGCAGCCAGTAGTTGTCGCGCTCGATCTGAAAGCCCACCCACAGCCCCGGCACGCCGTTGACGCTGCTGGCCACCACCGTGGTCGGCCCCAGCCGTGAGCGCAACTGCTCGCCGATGGCGCGCGTGAAGCGGCTCACCTCGAAGGCTTCGAAGCGATCCGAGGGCTCACGCGGTTTGAGGCGGATGGACTCCTGGTCGGACAGCGTCTTGATCAGCGTGACCCGGTTGATGCTGTCGGAGTAGCGCAGCGCCGCCCGCGACAGGTTGACCAGGCTGGCGATCTGCTGGGCCGCTTGCACCGCACGCGGCTCGAACTCCAGCGCACGAAAGGTCTGGACCCAGGCGAAGATGCCTGCGGTCAGCAGCAAACCCAGCAAGATGAAGGTGCGCCAGAAAAGGCTGAGTGCGAACCGTTTTTTCGGCATCGATCAGGCCCCGCCGTCCGGCACGAACACGTAGCCCACGCCCCAGACCGTCTGGATGTAGCGGGGTTGTGCCGGATCGGGCTCGATCATCTTGCGCAGGCGCGAGATCTGCACGTCGAGGCTGCGATCGAACGGTTCGAACTCGCGGCCACGCGCCAGTTGGGCCAGCTTGTCGCGGCTGAGCGGCTGGCGCGGGTGGCGCACCAGGGCCTTGAGCATCGAGAACTCGCCGGTGGTCAGGGCAATGGGCTCGCCTTCCTTGCTCAGGCGACGCAGGGCCAGGTCGAACTCGAAGGGGCCGAAGGTGACGGTCTGAGCCTCTTTGGCGGGTGCGCCAGGGGCCTCCTGGGCCGGGCGGCGGCGCAGCACGGCGTGGATGCGGGCGAGCAGCTCGCGCGGGTTGAAAGGCTTGGGCAGGTAATCGTCGGCGCCGACTTCCAGGCCGACGATGCGATCGACGTCCTCGACCTTGGCCGTCAGCATGATGATGGGCGTGACGTCGTTGGCGGCACGCAGGCGACGGCAGATGGACAGGCCGTCTTCGCCGGGCAGCATCAGGTCGAGCACGATCAGGTCGACCGTTTCTCGGGTGAGCAGGCGGTTGAGCGCCTTGGCGTCCTCGGCCAGGAGCACCTCGAAGCCTTCCTGGCTCAGGTAGCGCCGCAGCAGGTCGCGGATCCGAGCATCGTCGTCCACCACGAGGACGCGGTCGGGACGCTGGTTGGCGTTGTTGGAAGTCATGGTGCGTTCCTAGGCATTTGTAACAAGCGCGGATTGTGCGCAGTTTGCGGACCGCAAACGGCCGTATTTGACCGGTTGTTACAATTCTTGCCCGAGGATGACGCTCCCGTCAAGCTGAATGGATGTCGGCGCAACAGGGGCATTTCGCGTTCAGAATGGGTCTCCAACTGACCGACAAAGGTTGACCATGACCCTGTTTCGCCGCCCCGCTGTTCGCCAACTGACGACCGCCTGCCTGCTGGCCGCGGCTGCTTGTGGCGCGCAGGCCGAAGCGCCCCGCCAGAACACCGTGAACTTCAGCGCCACCGCTCACCGCGAAGTGGTGCAGGACGAGCTGACCGTTGTGCTCGAGGCCGTCAAGGACGGCAGCCAGGCCGCCGACGTGCAGGCCGAACTCAAGCGCGTGCTCGAAGCCGCCCTGACCGAAGCGCGTGCGCTCATCAAGGGCGCCGCACCCGAGGCCGTGAGCGTGCAAACAGGCGGCTTCAACCTCTACCCCCGCTACGGCAACAACAGCCGCATCACTGGCTGGCAGGGATCGGCCCAACTGGTCATCTCCGGCACCGATGCGGGCAAGGTGTCCACCGTCTCGGGCAAGCTCAACCAGCTCAACGTCACGCAGGTTCGCTACGGCTTGTCGCGCGCGTTGCGCGAGCAGCACGAGGCCTCGCTGACCACCGAAGCCATCCGCCAGTTCAGGGCCCGGGCCGGGCAACTGGCGACCGACTTCGGCATGAAGGGCTACACACTGGGCGCGGTGTCGGTGTCGTCCACGGACGCCGGCTTCGAGGGGCGCCCGGTGCCCATGATGGCGATGGCCAAGGCCGCTGCCCCCATGGCCGATGCGGCCCTGCCTCTGGCCCCTGGCAGGGGCACGCTGACGATCACCGTGGCGGGTGACGTGTTCCTGACGCCCTGATCAGCCTTCGCGCCACTGGCCGCCCAGCAGCAGCTGGTGCGGCCGAAAGCGCGTCTTGTAGGCCATCTTGGGGCTGGCCTCGATCCAGTAGCCCAGGTAGAGGTGCTCCAGACCCAGCTCCCGGGTCTGCTCGATCTGCCACAGCACGTTGTAGGTGCCGTAGCTGGTGTCGGGCTCGGGCTCGTAGAAGGTGTAGACCGCCGAGAGCCCGTCTTCGAGCACGTCAAGCACGGACACCATCTTCAGCACACCTGGCTGACCATCGGCCGAGGCAGGCTCGCGGAACTCGACCAGGCGCGAGTTGACCCGGCTGTGCAGCAGAAACTGGGTGTACTGGTCGACAGAGTCGTGGTCCATGCCGCCACCCTGGTGCCGGCCGCGCTGGTAGCGCAGGTAAAGCTGATAGTGCTCGGGGCTGAAGTTCAGGCGAAGCACGCGGGCTTCGAGGTGCTGGTGGGCGCGCCAGGCGCGCGCCTGGCTGCGCGAAGGCTCGAACCGCTGCACCGGGATGCGCAGGGGCACGCAGGCCTTGCAGCCGTCGCAATGCGGGCGGTAGGTGAACATGCCGCTGCGCCGAAAGCCGGTGGCCACCAGGCCAGAGTACACGTCGGCGTTGATCAGGTGGCTGGGCGTGGCCACCTGCGAACGGGCGGTGCGGCCGTCCAGGTAGCTGCAGGGGTAGGGTGCCGTCGCATAGAACTGCAGGGAGGCAAGCGGCAGGTCTTTGGGATGCGTCACGGCAGGTTTCGTGAGGGGTTCACCGGGGGATCAGTTGATCCCAGAATGAATCATGATAGGTCCAATCGGAGGGCCCGGATTCATCGACCACCTGCTTGAGGTGGGACTCGAAATCCTCCCTGGGCCATGGCCGGGCACCCAGGGACGCCAGGTGCGAGGTCTCCTGCTGGCAATCGATCACAGGCACCTGATGGGCCCGGCAGAAGCACACCAGGGCGGCCAGGGCAATCTTGGAGGCGTCCGTGCGGTGCGAGAACATCGATTCGCCGAAGAACATGCGGCCGATGTGGATGCCGTAGAGGCCGCCGACCAACTCTCCGTCCACCCACGTTTCCACGGAATGCACATGGCCCTCGCGGTGCCATTGGCCATAGGCCGCGCGCATCTCCGGCACGATCCAGGTGCCGCGCTGGCCATCGCGGGGGGTGAGGGCGCAGTGGTGCATGACCGCGTCGAAGTGCGAGTCAAAACGCACCTCGCAGCCAGGTGCGGCCCGAAAGCGCTGCAGTGTCTTGCGCAAGGAGCGCGAGAGCTTGAACTGCGCCACGGGCAGCACCATGCGAGGGTGGGTGCTCCACCAGAGGATGGGCTGGCCCTCACCGAACCAGGGGAAGATGCCACGACGGTAGGCCTGCTCCAGCCGCGTGGTGCCGAGGTCGGCGCCAGCGGCCAGCAGCCCGGGGGCGTCGGAGTCGGGGCCCAACGCCTCTCGGGTGTCGGGAAACGGAGTGTCTGATTCCAGCCAGGGGATCATGAACGGGGGCGCATCCAGGAGGCGGGCAAGAAAAAAGCCCGGTGGCAAGCCACCGGGCTGAAAGGTACCTTAGAAAAGGTTCGACAGGTACCGAGGAGACAACCTTTCAGGGAGTGCCGCTTGTCCAGAGCGGCCCTGATGAGATCAGGGCGCTGGTTGGAAGTTCAAGCAACAGGCTCCGGCATCCTTGCAAAGATTTGTCAACCAAGGCAGGGCGGCGATCAGGCGGCCTTGCGCTTGGCGGCCGTCGTGGCAGCCTGGGATGCCTTCACGGCGGTGTTGGTGATGGCCTGGAAGTTGGCTTCGGCGACATCAGCAGCCTGCTTGGCAGCCTTTTGAACCGAGTCGAAGGCGTTGTTGGCGGCGGCGACGGCCGACTTCACCAGCACGACGGCGTTTTCGGTGCCGGCGGGGGCGTTCTTGACGGCGTTGTCGACGACGGCGGCGAACTTCTTCTGGGCTTCGGAGACTTGCGACTCGGCCAGCTTGCTGACTTCAGCGCTGGTGGTCGAAGCGATGTCATACAGGTGACGGCCGTAGGCGGCGGCTTTTTCAGCCGACGGTTGCAGCAGCGAAGCCTGCAGGGCCAGCAGTTCCTGGGCGTCCTTGACGGCCAGGACAGCCTTGGCGTGCTCGGAAGCTTCTTCCAGCGAAGTCTTGGCGACTTGCAGGTTCAACTCGACGACCTTCTCGACGCCTTCGAAGGCCTTCTGGCCCAGGTCGAACAGGGTGGCCAGGCTGGCTTTTTGAGAGGCGAGGATTTGTTCGGCAGTCAGCATTTCAATCTCCGTTATGAAGGGTTGATCGCAAACCGCAGCTTCGAACTCCAATTGCTGCGTTGCAACATGACTCAAGTATAGGATTGCTGCCGGCGATTGCAAGTGCTTTTTTTGTGCGGTGCAGCAACCGATTGCAACATTGTCTGTTTTTTGACATTTTCGCCGCTTCAACGGTGGTGTCCGAGGCGGCGATGCGGTGCAGGACCTCGCCTACACTCTCGACTTCACCGCATCCCAACTGCTCAAAGCTGACAGACCACCATGAGCCTGCTCAACGTCCCTGCCGGCGCCAAGGCGCCCGACGCGTTCAACGTCATCATCGAGATCCCCGCCAACGCCGACCCGATCAAGTACGAGATCGACCACGAGACCGGCGCCGTCTTCGTCGACCGATTCATGGGCACGGCGATGCACTATCCCTGCAACTACGGCTATGTGCCCCAGACCATCGCCGCCGACGGCGACCCGGTCGACGTGCTGGTCGTCACGCCCTTCCCGCTGCAGCCGGGCGTGGTCATCCCCTGCCGCCCCCTGGGCATCCTGAAAATGGAAGACGAGGCTGGTGGCGACTCCAAGCTGGTGGCCGTGCCCACCGAGAAGATCTGCGCCATGTACAAGGGCATCCAGAAGCTGGAAGACCTGCCTGAGCTGCTGATCAACCAGATCAAGCACTTCTTCGAGCACTACAAGGACCTGGAGCCCGGCAAGTGGGTGAAGGTGGTCGGCTGGGCCGGCATCGAGGACGCCAAAGCCGAAGTGGTCGCGGGCCTGGAAGCGTTCAAGAAGCAGCACTGATCCGGCGGGGCGCGCGGCGCCTCATCGAACCATGCAACGTGCGAAACCGCTTGCGCCCGAAGCCGGGCCAGGCGGTTTTTTCTTGGGTGGGGCGCGCCGCTGTGGTTGCGGGTTAACGACCCCCTCGAATGAGGGGGTCTTATATAAGACATAAGTCCGCGCCGGTCCGCGGAAATCCTGATAGAGTCACGGCTTTTCTAGCACCTCCCTTCAACCCCGGAGATCGTCATGACTCAACTCACCCGCGAACAGCAAATCGCTGCCCTGGAAAAGGACTGGGCCGAAAACCCCCGTTGGAAGCTCGTCAAGCGCGGCTATTCCGCAGCTGACGTGGTTCGCCTGCGCGGCAGCATGCAGCCCGAGTACACCCTGGCCAAGCGCGGCGCTGAAAAGCTGTGGGAAAAGGTCAACGGCGGTGCCAAGAAGGGCTACGTGAACGCTTTCGGCGCCATCACCGCCGGTCAAGCCATGCAACAGGCCAAGGCTGGCCTGGAAGCCGTGTACCTGTCGGGCTGGCAAGTCGCCGCCGACGGCAACACCTCCGAGACCATGTACCCCGACCAGTCGCTGTATGCGTACGACTCGGTGCCCACCATGGTTCGCCGCATCAACAACACGTTCAAGCGTGCTGACGAAATCCAATGGTCGCGTGGCATCAACCCCGGCGACGAGCAGTTCATCGACTACTTCCTGCCCATCGTCGCTGACGCTGAAGCCGGTTTCGGTGGCGTTCTGAACGCCTTCGAGCTGATGAAGAACATGATCGCTTCTGGCGCCGCTGGCGTTCACTTCGAAGACCAGCTCGCCGCTGTCAAGAAGTGCGGTCACATGGGTGGCAAGGTGCTGGTTCCCACGCAAGAAGCCATCGAGAAGCTGATCGCTGCTCGTTTCGCTGCTGACGTGATGGGCGTGCCCACCATCGTTCTGGCTCGCACCGATGCCGAAGCCGCCAACCTGATCACCTCCGATCACGACGCCAACGACAAGCCCTTCCTGACCGGTGAGCGCACCCAAGAAGGCTTCTACCGCGTCAAGAACGGCCTGGAGCAATCCATCAGCCGTGGCGTTGCCTACGCTCCTTACGCCGACCTGGTGTGGTGCGAAACCGGCGTGCCTGACATCGGCTTCGCCCGTGAGTTCGCTCAAGCCGTGCACGCCAAGTGCCCCGGCAAGCTGCTGTCGTACAACTGCTCGCCTTCCTTCAACTGGAAGAAGAACCTGGACGACAAGCAGATCGCCAAGTTCCAGCAAGACCTGTCGGACCTGGGCTACAAGTACCAGTTCATCACGCTGGCTGGCATCCACATCAACTGGTTCAACACCTTCCAGTTCGCCCACGCTTACGCCCGCGGCGAAGGCATGAAGCACTACACCGAAATGGTGCAAGAGCCCGAATTCGCAGCTCGCGAAAAGGGCTACACCTTCGTGTCGCACCAACAGGAAGTCGGCGCTGGCTACTTCGACGACGTGACCACCGTGATCCAAGGCGGCTCGTCTTCCGTGAAGGCCCTGACCGGCTCGACCGAAGAAGAACAGTTCCACTGATCTGCGCGGGCCGCAAGGCCCGTTGCCCGATCGGCTTGAACGCAAGAACGGCACCTTCGGGTGCCGTTTTTCATTTCCGGCCGCTACAATCGGGCATCTGTTGCGCGCCTGATGCGTGCACATCGACCTGGCAAATCGTAAGGAACGTAGAAAGGCACACACGGTTATGACACCGCGAACTTCGACCTCCACTTTCACCTCGACCGAGGTCTAGTCGGCTGGCCGCTGCTTTCGCAAACCTGTTTGCTCCTACAAACCAGAAAGCGCGGCAGCCACCGCGCTTTTTTGTTGCCCGAACACTTCTCGACCGGCGGCTGCACCAAGCCGGAGGGCAACCCCCACTGAGGAACACCAACATGATTTCGATTCAACTGCCCGATGGCTCCAAGCGTGAATTTGCGCAACCGGTGACCGTGGCCGAAGTGGCGGCCTCCATCGGCACGGGCCTGGCCAAGGCCGCGCTGGCCGGCCGCGTGGGGCAGGGTGATGCCGCTCGCCTGGTCGACACGTCCTACCGCATCGAGGCCGACACGCAACTGGCCATCGTCACCGAGAAGGACGCCGACGGTCTGGACGTCATCCGCCACTCCACCGCCCACTTGCTGGCCTACGCGGTCAAGGAGTTGTTCCCCGAGGCGCAGGTCACCATCGGCCCGACCATCGAAGACGGCTTCTATTACGACTTCGCCTACAAGCGCCCCTTCACGCCCGAAGACCTGGCCGCCATCGAAAAGAAGATGGCCGAGCTGGCCAAGAAGGACGAGAAGGTCGAGCGCAAGGTGCTGCCACGCGATGAGGCCGTGGCCTACTTCAAGAGCCTGGGCGAACACTACAAGGCCGAGATCATCGAGAGCATCCCGGCCGACCAGGACGTGTCGCTCTACAGCGAAGGCGCCTTCACCGACCTGTGCCGCGGACCGCACGTGCCCAGCACCGGCAAGCTCAAGCACTTCAAGCTGATGAAGGTGGCTGGCGCCTACTGGCGCGGCGACCACCGAAACGAGCAGCTCCAGCGCGTCTACGGCACGGCCTGGACGAGCAAGGAAGACCTGCAGCTGTACCTGACCCGCCTGGAAGAAGCCGAGAAGCGCGACCACCGCAAGCTGGGGCGCGAGCTCGACCTGTTCCACATCGACGAGCACGCGCCAGGCGTGGTGTTCTGGCACCCCAAGGGCTGGACGGTGTGGCAGGCCGTGGAGCAGTACATGCGCCAGGTCTACCGCGACAACGGCTACCAGGAAGTCAAGGGCCCGCAGATCATCGACAAGACGCTGTGGGAGAAGACCGGCCACTGGGACAAGTACCGCGAGAACATGTTCACCACCGAGTCGGAAAAGCGCGACTACGCGCTCAAGCCGATGAACTGCCCCGGCCACATCCTGATCTTCAACCAGGGCATCAAGAGCTATCGCGACCTGCCTGTGCGCTACGGCGAGTTCGGCCAGTGCCACCGCAACGAGCCCACCGGCGGCTTGCACGGCATCATGCGTGTGCGAGGCTTCACGCAGGACGACGGCCACGTCTTCTGCACCGAAGACCAGATCCTGCAGGAGTGCGTGGACTTCACGGCGCTGCTGCAGAAGGTCTACGCCGACTTCGGCTTCACCGACATCATCTACAAGGTGGCCACGCGCCCTGAAAAGCGCATCGGCTCCGACGAGGTGTGGGACAAGGCCGAGAACGCGCTGATGGAAAGCCTCAAGGCCACCAACAGCGAGTTCACCATCGCCCCGGGTGATGGCGCCTTCTACGGCCCGAAGATCGAGTACACGCTGAAAGACGCGCTGGGACGCCACTGGCAGTGCGGCACCATCCAGGTCGACTTCTCGATGCCAGAGCGCCTGGGCGCCGAGTACGTGACCGAGGCCAGCGACCGCAAGCACCCCGTGATGCTGCATCGCGCCATCCTTGGCTCGCTTGAGCGCTTCATCGGCATCCTCATCGAGCAGCACGCTGGCGCCTTGCCGGTGTGGCTGTCGCCGGTGCAGGCCGTGGTGCTCAACATCACCGACGCGCAGGCTGACTACGCACGCGATGTGGCCGCGGCGCTCACCAAGGCCGGCATCCGCACCAAGCTCGACACCCGCAACGAGAAGATCACCTACAAGATCCGCGAGCACGCGCTGCAGAAGGTGCCTTACTTCATTGTGCTGGGCGACAAGGAAAAGGAAGCCGGCAAGGTGGCCGTGCGCGCCCGTGGCAACCAGGACCTGGGTGTCATGGAGCTGTCGGCACTGACCGCGCTCATCCACCAGGCGGCGGACGAGCGCCGCTGATCAGGCCGCCGATCAGGCTGCTGGCCCGCCGCCCTGGTCGGCGCGCGGTGCCAGCCAGCGTTGCAGCGTCTGCGTCAGGCGGGTGAGCTCGAAAGGCTTGGGCAGGTGGTCGTTCATGCCTGCGTCGATGCAGCGCTGGCGGTCGTCCACCGATGCGTTGGCCGTCATCGCAATGATCGGCACGGCTTGGCGGTGGGGCATGCGGCGCAGCAAGCGCGTGGCTTCCAGCCCGTCCATCTCCGGCATCTGCATGTCCATGAGGATCAGGTCGAGCGTCAGATCGGACCGTGCGGCCACGTCGACGGCTTCGCGGCCGTTGGCGGCCGTGTGCGCGGTCAGACCGTGCAGTTTCAGCAGCTCGCAGGCCAGGTCGCGGTTGAGGTCGTTGTCCTCCACCAGCAGCACCTGCAGGCCCGCGGGCAGGTTCGCGAGCATCGGGGTGGTGTGCGCCTCGCCCGTTGCAGGCTCCTGCCTGGCGGGGGTGTCTTCCTCGGTCATTGGCAGCTCCATCCAGAACGTGGAGCCCTGACCAGGCCTGCTCTCCACGCCAATGCGCCCGCCCATGAGCTCGACGATGCGGCGGCTGATGGCCAGGCCCAGCCCGGTGCCGCCAAAGCGCCGGGTGGTCGAGTTGTCGGCCTGCTGGAAGGGGGTGAACAGGCGTGTCAGCGCATCGGCGTCGATGCCGATGCCTGAGTCCCGCACCTCTGCGCGCAGCACGGGGGTGCCGCGCGCTCCCTGGGTCGCGCTCAACCGGATTTCGATGCCGCCGGCTTCGGTGAACTTCACCGCGTTGCCGCCAAGGTTCAGCAGCACCTGCCCCAGTCGCATGGGGTCGCCCACCATTTGCTCGGGCACGTCGGCGCTGGCGTGGGTCGACAGTGTCAGGCCCTTGGCTCGGGCCTGGTCTTCGAGGGTCCAGGCCAGCTGGCGCAGCAGCGTGCGCGGCTCGAAAGGCTGGCGCTCGATTTCCAGCTTGCCGGCCTCGATCTTGGAGAAGTCCAGGATGTCGTTGAGGGTGCCCAGCAGCAACTGGCCTGCGCCCTCGATCTTGAGCAGGTGATCGCGCACACGCGATGGGTCCAGCAGGTCGCCGCGCAGCAGCAGGGTGGTCAGCCCGATGATGGCGTTCAAGGGGGTGCGTATTTCGTGGCTCATGGTCGCCAGGAAGGCGCTCTTGGCCTCGTTCGCGGCCTCGGCGGCCTCCTTGGCCTGCTTCAGCGGCGTGATGTCCTGCAGGGTGATGAGCAGGCCGTCGTCCAGCAGTTGCCCGCCGATCAGCACGTCCAGCGTGTGACCATGCCCGGTCACGACGTGGTATTCGCGCGCCGGGACGGTGCCATCGCCATGGCGGGCCTGGTCGATGTCCTGCTGCCAGCGCTGGATGACCCAGTCCCGGTAAGCGGGGTCGGGGTAGGCGCGCTGGAACCATTGGTCTGGGTGGCGGATGTCTTCGGCGGTCAGGCCCAGCTGGCTCATGTAGCGCTGGTTGACGGACACCACCTGGTCGCCGCGCTGGAAGGCCATGGCGACCGGGGCCATTTCATAGAGCACCTTGAAGAGCTTGTCCCGCTCCGCTGCGGCCTGGGCCAGCCGGGCCTTGGCCGAGTCGGCCTCGGCCTGATGCCGTTGGGTGATGTCTCGGGCGAGCATGAGCACATGCAATTGCTGTCCGTGCAGCTTGCGCGTGCTGGAAAGCTCAAGCCAGCGCTGGCCCGAGGACACATCCAGGCAGATGCTGCGGCCCAGGTCGCGCCCCTCGCGGCGTGCGGTGTCGATCGACTCCAGGACGATGTCGGCCGCCGCCTCGGGCAGGAAGGCGGCGGGAGGCTGTCCGATCAGGCGTGCGGTGTCTGCCTCGATTGCGCTGCCTTCCCGGCCGGCGAAGGCATTGACAACGCGCCCCGCGTCATCGAATTCGATCAACCAGTCCGGGATGGCATCCAGGGTGGCGGCCAGATCGGCGCGAGCCACCTCGGTGTCCTGGTGCGCCTGCCTCAGGGCCTTGAGCGCGCCCTGGAGGGCGGCGGTGCGGGTCCCGACCCGACGGCGCAACTGCATGTTCCACAGCAGCAACAGCCCGGCGCCAGCCACCACGGCCCCCGCCGCCCACCACACTTCGCGGGGCACATGGGGTGGTTCGCTGGGGGCGCCGAGCCACTTGTCGCGCAGCGCCTGCTCTTCACCCTCGGTGATGGCTCGCATGCCTTGCTCGACGAAGTCCAGCACAGCGGTTTGCCCCTCCTTGACGGCGCGGTGAGCCTGACCGGTGTAGAGCACGAACGATTGCTTGAAGTCGGTGTCCACGCCGAGCTTGTAGAGGTAAAAGCGCGCAGGACCTTCGTCGAGGCAGAAGACCTTGACCTCCTGGCGCTGGGCGGCGCGGATGAGCTGTTCGTAATTGGGGTAAGTGGCGATCGTGCGGATGCCGGCTTCCTGCAGTTGCTCGATGCAGGCATCGCCGTCCTGCGCGCCGATGAGAAAGCCCTTGAGCGTGGCCGCGTTGTGGATGCCCTGGATGTCGGCATGGCTGTAGATGCCCACGGGCATGTCGGCATACGGCCTGGAAAAGTCGTATTTGGCTTCGCGCGAAGGTGTGCGGTAGATCAGGTCGATGACATCGGCTTCGCCGGCGAGCAGGGCCTGCTGGGCCTGCGACCAGTTGCGCAGGTTGAACTCGACCGGCACGCCGGTCTTGCGGGACCACAGGCGCCAACGGTCGATGAGCAGGCCTTCGGGACCGCCATCGCTGTTGCGATAGGTGTAGGGAGGGAAGTTCTCGTCGCTGACGACGCGCAGCACCTTCATGCCGGCGGGTGCGCTGGCCGGGGAAAGCGCGTCTTGGGCCGCAAGCGTGCCGGCGCCGAGCAACAGGCTCGCAGCCAACATGCTCGGCAGGATCCGGCGCCAGCGGCGGGTCAAGGACATGGGCGATGGGGGCGGATGGGGGGGCGGGACATCGCGGAAGCCATGGTCGGAGTCTGCCACGGGGCACCCAACCAGGGTGATCGGAACGGGACCGAGGGGGCGTTGGGTTTGCGCAACGAGCCGGGAGCGTGTAAACTTTCGCGCGCAAAGGTCAGGCTTAGCAGCCGTGTGTTCATGACCGTGGTTTTCCTTTGGGCGTGCCTTCAAGTCCATGGTTGCCAACGGTGTTGCCAAACGGTGCCATCCTGTCCTTCCTGCGCGCCCGGGGCAACAGAACCCCGGCGCGATGTCGATGAAGACTTCTCCTTCGAAGCTCGACCCAGACATCGCCGATCGGGTCTGATGCGTGCCGAGCTTGTTCATGCAGTCTGGACAGCCGGTCACTGATCACCGGGCGCGTGTTCACAGACCATTGGTCCGAGCGATTTCAGCGCCGGGCCCGAAGGAAACCGACATCGCTAACTTCTTTGACCGCCGCACGCGCAACGACGAGCGCAAGCACCGGCTGAACCGCGAAATCACTGCACCCGAAGTCCGCCTGAACGGACCGGAGAACGAGCCCCTCGGCGTCGTCAGCATCCAGGAAGCCCTGCGACTGTCGGCTGAGCACGATGTGGACCTGGTCGAGATCTCCGCCACGGCTGATCCCCCCGTCTGCCGCCTGATGGACTACGGCAAGTTCAAGTACCAGGAGCAGAAAAAGGCCCACGACGCCAAGCTCAAGCAGAAGGTCATCGAGGTCAAGGAAGTCAAGTTCCGCCCGGGCACCGACGAAGGCGACTACCAGATCAAGCTGCGCAACCTGCGCCGCTTCCTGGAAGACGGCGACAAGGGCAAGGTCACGCTGCGCTTCCGCGGTCGTGAAATCACCCACCAGGACCTGGGCATGCGCCTGCTGGAACGCGTGCGTGATGACCTGCAGGATTGCTCGCTGGTCGAAAACATGCCGAAACTCGAAGGGCGCCAGATGATCATGGTGCTGGGCCCCAAGAAGAAGAAATAATCTGTTATCATCTAAGGCTTTGGTGGGTTTGCCTCGTATTGAAGGGGCGCCCGCCGGCCGAAGCCGACAGCAGTCTGCGAGGCGGATCACCCAGGGGCAACCCAGGTTGAGCCGCTTTGTTGCTTCTGGCGGCCTCCAAGCCTCTGCGGTGCTTTTGAAGGCGCCGCAGAGGCAATCGAAGTGCCTGCAGGCCATCAAGACACGGACGTGGGTGCCGTGGCGCCTGACAGGAACAAGTCATAAGGAGCATCAACATGCCCAAGATGAAGACCAAGAGCAGCGCGAAAAAGCGTTTTCGCGTTCGTCCCGGTGGCACCGTCAAGCGCGGCCAAGCCTTCAAGCGCCACATCCTGACCAAGAAGACCACGAAGAACAAGCGCCAGCTCCGCGGCGCCGTCAACGTGCACGAGACCAACATGGGCCACATCGCCCAGATGCTGCCTTTCGCCGGTCTGTAAGACCTGCAGCAGCCGTCTCGATCGTCCTCTAGTCAACGCAGAAGGAGCTACACATGCCTCGCGTCAAACGTGGCGTTACCGCCCGTGCCCGTCACAAGAAAGTCCTCGCCCTTGCCAAGGGTTTCCGCGGTCGCCGCAAGAACGTCTATCGCATCGCCAAGCAGGCGGTGATGAAGGCCGGTCAGTACGCCTACCGTGACCGCCGCGCCAAGAAGCGCGAATTCCGCCGCCTGTGGATCGCCCGCATCAACGCCGGCAGCCGCGCCCTGGGCCTGACCTACAGCAAGTTCATTGCTGGCATCAAGAAGGCCTCGATCGAAATCGATCGCAAGGTCCTGGCTGACATGGCTGTCAACGACCCCGCTGCTTTCGCCAGCATCGTCGAAAAGGCCAAGGCCCAACTGGCTGCCTGATCTCGCAGCACCCATGTCAGACTGATGGCCGCCGGCTTGCCGGTGGCCTCGACTGAACCCAAGGCCAACCCCGTGTTGGCCTTTTTTTTCGAATGCATCCGATGAACGACTCGTCCAGCGACCTGCAGACCCTGGTGCAATCGGCACAGTCCGCGTTCGACGCCGCCGCCACGCCTGCTGACCTCGAAAACGCCAAGGCCCGATTCCTGGGCAAGTCGGGCTCGCTCACCGAGCTGCTCAAGGGCATGGCCGCCCTGAGCCCGGAAGACAAGAAGACCCGTGGCGCGGCCATCAACCAGGCCAAGCAGCAAGTCGAGGCGCTGCTTAACGCGCGCCGCCAGGCCCTGTCCGATGCCGAGCTGGCCCAGCAGTTGCGCGCCGAATCGCTGGACGTGACCCTGCCCGGTCGCCGCCGCGGCGAAGGCGGCCTGCACCCCGTGTCGCTGAGCATCGAGCGCATCGAAGGCATCTTCGGCTCGATGGGTTTCGCCGTTGCAGATGGCCCCGAGATCGAAGGCGACTGGCACAACTTCACCGCGCTGAACACGCCGGAGGACCACCCCGCGCGATCCATGCACGACACTTTCTACGTCGAAGGTGGGCACCTGCTGCGCACGCACACCAGCCCGATGCAGGTGCGCTACGCCATGCAGCACGTGCAGGACCACGCCGAGCAACTCGCCCGTGGCGAGCGCATCCCCGAGATCCGCGTGATCGCGCCGGGCCGCACCTACCGCGTCGACAGCGACGCCACCCACTCGCCGATGTTCCACCAGTGCGAAGGCCTGTGGATCGGCGAGAGCGTGAGCTTCACCGACCTCAAGGCCGTGCTGGGCGACTTCTTCAGCACCTTCTTCGAGACCGACGAGCTCGACATCCGCTTCCGCCCCTCGTTCTTCCCCTTCACCGAGCCGTCGGCCGAGGTCGACATCGCGTTTGCCTCCGGTCCGCTCAAGGGGCGCTGGTTGGAAGTCGGTGGCGCTGGCCAGGTGCACCCGAACGTGGTGCGCAACTTCGGCCTGGACCCGGAGCAGTACATTGGCTTTGCCTTCGGCCTCGGCCCGGACCGGCTCACCATGCTGCGCTATGGTGTGAACGACCTGCGCCTGTTCTACGAAGGCGACCTGCGTTTCCTGCAGCAGTTCCAGTGAAGCGGTGGGCGAGGGCAGGGCGCCTGCCCTCAGCCGCTTCTTTCGCTGCTTGCGTGTCGATGTCTCCAACCTGTCTGATGAGGATGCCCGCATGACCACCACCGCCACGAGCCCCACCACGATCCAGGCCTGGGCCGCCCAGGAAGCCGCCAAGCCCGTCGTGCCGTTCTCGTACGACCCGGGCCCGCTGGGCGCCGAAGAGGTCGAGATCCGCGTCGAACATTGCGGGCTGTGCCACTCAGATCTTTCGCTGATCGACAACGAGTGGGGTATTTCGGCCTACCCGATCGTCGGTGGCCACGAGGTGGTGGGCACGGTGGTGGGCCTGGGCGATCGCGCCAAGGGCCTGAAGCTGGGCCAGAAGGTGGGCCTGGGCTGGATGTCCATGAGCTGCCAGACCTGCCCGAGCTGCCTGAGCGGCCAGCCGCAGCTGTGCCGTGCCGGCGTGGCGACCATCGTGGGCCACCATGGCGGCTTCGCCGAGAAGGTGCGCGCCCACTGGTTGTGGGTCAGCCCGATCCCCGAAGGGCTGGATCCGGCCAAGGCGGGCCCGCTGCTGTGTGGCGGCATCACGGTGTTCTCGCCCTTCCTGAACTTCGACATCAAGCCGGTGCACCGCGTGGGCGTGGTCGGCATCGGTGGCCTGGGGCACCTTGCGCTGAAGTTCGCACGGGCCTGGGGCTGCGAGGTCACGGCCTTCACGTCGAGCGAGTCCAAGCGCGATGAGGCGCTGCAGTTGGGCGCGCACCGCGTGGTCTCCAGCACGGACCCGAAGTCGATGAAGGCCATCGCGGGCCAGTTGGACATGGTGCTGGTCACCGTCAACGTGATGCTGAACTGGAAGGCGCTGATGTCCACGCTGGCGCCCAATGGCCGCCTGCACCTGGTGGGCATCCTGCCTCAACCGATGGAGGTCGAGGCCTTCCCGCTGATCGGTGGGCAGCGCAGCGTGTCGGGCTCGCCCACGGGCTCGCGCCAGGACATCGACACCATGCTGGCTTTTGCCGCGCGCCATGGCATCGAGCCGCAGACCGAACACTTCCCGATGAGCCGCATCAACGAGGCCCTCGACCACCTGCGCGCCGGCAAGGCCCGCTACCGCGTGGTGCTGGACGCCGAACAGAACTGAATCCCCAAGGACCCCTTTCCATGCAATTCCCCGAGTCCTGGTTGCGCACCTTCTGCAACCCCGATCTGAGCACGCAGCAACTGGCCGACCTGTTGACCATGGCCGGCCTGGAAGTCGAAGAGCTGCAGCCGGTGGCGCCGCACTTCACGGGCGTGGTCGTGGCCCAGGTGCTGGAAGTCGCCAAGCACCCGGACGCCGACCGCCTGAACGTGTGCAAGGTGGACGCGGGCACCGGTGAGGTGCTGCAGATCGTCTGTGGGGCGCCGAACGTGCGCCCGGGCATCAAGGTGCCTTGCGCGATGGTGGGTGCCGAGCTGCCACCGGGGGCTGACGGCAAGGCCTTCGTGATCAAGAAGGGCAAGCTGCGTGGCGTGGAAAGCCTGGGCATGCTGTGCTCGGCCAAGGAGCTGGGTGTTTCCGATGAGTCCAACGGCCTGCACATCCTGGCCGATGACGCACCGGTGGGTGTCAGCATCCGCGAGCACCTCCAGCTCGACGACACGCTGTTCACGCTCAAGCTCACGCCCAACCTGGCGCACTGCCTGAGCGTGGCGGGCATCGCCCGCGAGGTCTCGGCCCTGACCGGTGCGCCCTTGCACTTGCCCGCCAGCGAGCCGGTCAAGCCCGCCATCGACGATCGGCTGAAGGTCAATGTCGAGGCGGCCGACCTGTGCGGTCGCTTTGGTGGACGAGTGATCCGTGGCGTGAACCCGCGGGCCAAGACGCCGGCCTGGATGGTCGAGCGCCTGGCGCGTTGCGGACAGCGTCCGGTGTCGGCCCTCGTCGACATCTCCAACTACGTGATGTTCGAGCTGGGCCAGCCCTCGCATGTGTTCGACCTGGACAAGATTCGCGGCGAGCTGACGGTGCGCTGGGGGCGTGCTGGCGAGCAACTCAAACTGCTCAACGGCAACACCATCACGCTGGACGAGCAGGTGGGCGTGATCGCCGATGAAAGCCAGGTCGAGTCACTGGCCGGCATCATGGGCGGCGACGCCACCGCCGTGGGCGATGAGACCCGCAACGTCTACCTGGAGGCTGCTTTCTGGTGGCCCAAGGCGATCGCCGGGCGCGCGCGCCACTACAACTTCTCGACCGACGCCTCGCACCGCTACGAGCGTGGGGTGGACCCGGCGCCCACCGCGCAGTACATCGAGCGCGTCACCCGCCTGATCCTCGACATCTGCGGCGGCGAGGCTGGCCCGCTGGACGACCTGAAGGTGCACCTGCCTGAGCGCAAGCCCGTGACGCTGCGCCTGTCGCGCGCGCAGCGCGTCATCGGCATGCCGGTGAGCCTGGCCGAGGTGCAGGCCGTGTTCCAGCGCCTGGACCTGCCTTACGGCACGCAGGCGCTGAAGGACGACACCCACCTCATCGTGACACCGCCGAGCTGGCGCTTCGACATCCAGATCGAAGAAGACCTGATCGAAGAGGTGGTGCGTGTCATCGGCTTCGACAAGCTGCCGCGCCGCGCGCCGAAGGCGCCGGTGGTCTCGGAAGTGCGCCCCGAGGCCCGTCGCGGCCTGTACGCCGTGCGCCGGGCCGTGGCCGCCCGTGGCTACCAGGAAGCCATCACCTTCAGCTTCGTCGAAGCCCGCTGGGAAGCCGATTTCGCGGGCAACGCCAACCCCATTGAGTTGCTCAACCCCATCGCCAGCCAGCTGTCGGTCATGCGCTCTTCGCTGATCGGCAGCCTGGTCGAGGTGCTGCGCACGAACCTGGCCCGCAAGGCCGACCGCGTGCGCCTGTTCGAGGTGGGGCGCGTGTTCCGCCGCGACGCTTCGGTCGCCGATGGCATGCAGACGGTCGCTGGTTTTGATCAGCCCGTGCGGGTGGCGGGCCTGGCCTATGGCCCGGCCGATGCGCTGCAATGGGGGCAGGCCGCCCGCCAGGTCGATTTCTTCGATGTCAAGGGCGATGTCGAGTCGCTGCTGGCACCGCTGCAGGCCACCTTCGTGGCCGCCGAGCACCCGGCTTTCCACCCGGGGCGTTGCGCCCAGGTGGTGGTGGGGGGCCGCGCAGTGGGCTTTGTGGGCGAGCTGCACCCGAAGTGGCGCCAGGCCTATGACCTGCCGCAGGCCCCTGTGCTCTTCGAGCTGGACGCCGACGCACTGGTGCAGCGCCCGGTGCCCAGCTTCACCAGCGTGCCCCGCATGCAGTCGGTCTTCCGCGACCTGGCGTTGGTGGTCAACGACCGCACCGCGCACGATGCCCTGATCGGTGCCATCCTGTCGGCGCAGGCCGATGGCCTGGTTCGCGGCGCCCGCCTGTTCGACATCTACAAGCCCAAGCAGGCGGTGGCCGGCATCGCCGAAGACGAGCGCAGCCTGGCCGTGCGCATCGAGCTGCGCGACGACGAACAGACGCTCAACGATGAGCGCATCGAAGCCGCCGTGCAATCCGTGTTGCAGAATCTGGCCGACAAGGTGGGCGCGCGCGTGCGGGCCTGAAGCGTGAGAAGGGGAGAGACCACGCATGAATGACAAGATCAGCGACCTGACGGTGCTGCTGCCGACCATCGAGACGCCGACGCTGACCAAGGCCGAGCTGTCCGAGTTGCTGTTCGAGCGACTCGGCTTGAACAAGCGCGAGTCCAAGGACATGGTCGAGGCCTTCTTCGAGCTGGTCAACGACACGCTGGTGCAGGGCACGGACGTGAAGCTTTCCGGTTTTGGCAATTTCCAGATCCGCCAGAAGGCGCCGCGCCCGGGCCGCAACCCGCGCACGGGCGAGGCCATCCCCATCAAGGCCCGTCAGGTGGTGACTTTCCATGCCAGCGCCAAGCTCAAGGGCATGGTGCAAGGCGACATTCCCGTTGGCGAGGACTTGGAGTAAAGTCTGAGGTCCTGTCGGAATCTGATTGATCCGACGGGCTTTTTTGCTTTCGCGTCGACAAGCAGGCACCAGCAGGGAACATGGATCGAACCAGCCACGACCTCCCGCCGATCCCGGCCAAGCGCTACTTCACCATCGGTGAAGTCAGCGAGCTTTGCCACGTGAAGCCTTATGTGCTGCGCTACTGGGAGCAGGAGTTCGTGCAGCTCAAGCCCATGAAGCGGCGTGGCAACCGGCGCTATTACCAACACCACGAGGTGCTGCTGGTGCGCCGCATCCGCGAGTTGCTGTACGAGCAGGGCTTCACCATCAGCGGGGCCCGCAACCGCCTGACCGAGCTGGGCCACGCTGCCCGCACCGAAGCCGATGACGGCGATCACCCCGACCTGCCGGACGGCTTGCCCGTGTCCACCGCCTTGATCGCGTCCGAGCGCCTTGGCAGTGGCTCGGCGCTGACCGCATCGCGCGCACTGCAGGCTTCGCCGTCGGTCATGGCCGAGTCGGCGTTCCTGTCGCCCGAACTGCCGGACCTCTCTGAGCTGTCGCCCGAAGCGGCCGCCAGCCTGCGCATTTCCTTGTTGTCGATTCGCGACCTGCTGTCTTGAATCCAGGGCTGCGGCCTTGAATTCAAGGCTCAAAACATGCTATAGTCTAATTCTTGTCGGGGCGTAGCGCAGCCTGGTAGCGCACTTGCATGGGGTGCAAGGGGTCGCGAGTTCGAATCCCGCCGCCCCGACCAAGAAAATCACGAGGGCCAGAAGGAAACTTCTGGCCCTTTCGTGTTTCTGGCTGCGCCATTGCGATCTTGTTCGGCTTCGATTGCGCTCATGCGTTGGGCACACCGCCATGCAACCCGTTGAACTTGCCAAGGCCTACCGCTTGCTCAACCACGGACCGACCGTGTTGGTGACGGCTGCGCACGCCGGTCAACGCAACGTCATGGCCGCGGCCTGGAACATGCCGCTCGACTTCCTGCCACCCAAGGTGGCCGTGGTCATCGACCGCAACACCTTCACGCGTGGCCTCATCGATGCCTCGCGCTGCTTTGGCCTGAGCGTGCCCAGGGCCGGCATGCTGGCTGCCGTGATGAAGGCGGGGTCCTTGAGTGGCCGCGAGTTGGCGGCGCAAGGGCTGGACAAGTTCGACGCTTGTGGCTTGCAGGCGGTGCAACCCGCCGCGGCGCATGACAACGGCGCCACCCTCAGCGATCTCGAGCGCGCCACGCCCCTGGTCGAGGGTTGCCTCGCGTGGTTGCTGTGCCGGCTCTTGCCCGAGCCGGAGGTGGCGGCGCGGCACGACCTGTTCCTGGCCGAGGTGATCGCGGCATGGGCCGATCCGACGGCCTTCAGCGATGGTCGGTGGCACCTGCCTGCCGAGGAGTCCCAGCGCAGCATCCACCACGTGGCGGGCGGCGCCTTCTTCGTGACCGGGGCGCCAATCCAGGCGCCTTGAAGCGTCAAGGGCCAGGCGCTTTGCTGTCGTTGCCACGCGCCTGGTCGAGCTGCATCTGGATCGCGCGATCGAATTCCTGTTGCAGCACCACCGGAAAAGCCGCGCTCACCGAGCCGATGGCCAGCGGCCGCAGGCGCTCGAAGAGCGCCTTGATCACCTCTGCCAGGCGCAGGTCAACGCCGACGTTGGCGGTCGCCGAATCGTGTCCCGTGGCGGACGTGCCGCGCTGGGCGTGGCTTTGCGTGACCGTGCGCACCATGGCGATGAACAACTGCTCAACATAAGCCCGCGCAATCGCTCGGCTGTGGCGAATCAGCTCGTCCTGCAGGTCGAGCACGGTGTCGAGCGGCACGTCGAGCTCGGCGAGCTGGATGCCGATGCGCTCGAGCGCAGGCGACAGCATCTCGACCTCGTCCGGGCCGATGCTGCGGTACAGCCCGTTTTCGCTGAGGCGGTCTTTTTGCTGCGGGGTCGCCGTCTGAGCCCAGTGCGATGCCATCTCGGAAATGGCCTTGCGCTGGGGCTTCTCGACGGTGAAGAAGGTCGTCGAGAAAAGGTGGCTGACCAGGGAGTATTCGGTCCAGGCGCCATCGGGCGTGCCGGTCAGCATGTCCTTGATGGCATCGAGCTTGAAACCTTGCTTGCGCAGGTCGCGGATGAGCTCGAGCTTGCCAAGGTGCTTGGCGTTGTAGAGCGCGGTGCGGCCCTGCAGGCGCGGTGGCGGCATCAGGCCGGCCGTCTGATAGGCGCGAACGTTGCGCACGCTCACGCCCGTGCGTTCAGACAGGGCTTCAACGGTGAATTCGTCGGCCGCAACGGTCGGCGCTTCCCGGCGGGGGCGAGGAGAACGCATCTGTTTTTCGGATATTTTCGAGGGCCAATGGGACAGCTCGCCCATGATAACGAGCCTGCCCGATGGATCTCGGATGTTCAGCGATGCCTGTCGTGCGTCGAACGGGTCACGGGCGCCCGCGCCGCGTTCAGCACTTGATGCCCAGGTGCAGCGCCACGACCCCGCCGGTCATGTTGTGGACGTCGACATGGCCGAAGCCCGCCGTCTTCATCATGGCCTTGAGGGTGGCCTGGTCGGGGTGCATGCGGATGGACTCGGCCAGGTACTGGTAGCTGGCCGCGTCGCCTGCAACGAGCTGGCCCAGGCGTGGCAGGACCTTGAACGAGTACCAGTCGTAAGCCTTTTCGAGGGGCTTGGCCACCTTCGAGAACTCGAGCACCAGCAGGCGACCGCCCGGCTTGAGCACGCGACACATCTCGGCCAGGGCGGCGTCCTTGTGTGTCATGTTGCGCAGGCCGAAGGCCACGGTGACGATGTCGAAGGTCTCGGCAGGGAAGGGCAGCTTCTCGGCGTCGCACAGGGTGGTCGGCAGCGCCAGGCCCTTGTTGAGCAGGCGATCGCGGCCCGTGCCCAGCATGGCTTCGTTGATGTCGGTGTGCACCACCATGCCGGTGGGCCCCACGCGGGCAGCGAAGGCCTCGGAGAGGTCGCCCGTGCCACCGGCGATGTCGAGCACCTTGTGGCCTTCGCGCACGCCGCTGGCGGCGATGGT
Organism: Burkholderiales bacterium RIFCSPHIGHO2_01_FULL_63_240; assembly: GCA_001770725.1. Classification (GTDB taxonomy): domain Bacteria; phylum Pseudomonadota; class Gammaproteobacteria; order Burkholderiales; family Burkholderiaceae_C; genus Aquabacterium. The sequence goes on along the minus strand of MERU01000004.1, from coordinate 58,325 downwards.
GTACGCCTTCCAGAGGCGATGCAGCCCCATCGACATCAGGTCGTTCATGACGTCGTACTTGTTGGCCACCGAGTCGAAGACGCCGCGCACGCGCTGGGCCTTCTGGGACTCGTCAACCTGCTGGAAACCGAAATGCGTGGAGCTCATGGGGCGGCATCTTAAACGTTCGCGGGCGTGGGCTGAAGGGCCTGTGCGCAGGCCATGGCGCTGGCCCAGGCCCACTGGAAGTTGTAGCCACCCAGCCAGCCGGTGATGTCCACGACCTCGCCGATGAAGTGCAGGCCGGGCACGAGGCGGCTTTCCATGCTTTGCTGCTGCAATTCGCGGGTGTCGACGCCCCCGATGGTGACCTCGGCCTTGGCGTAGCCCTCGGTCCCCGAGGGGGTGATGGACCACGCGTTGGCCGCCTGACCGAGGGCTTCGAGGTCCTTGTCCTTGAGTTCGGCCAGGGCGGCTTGGGGCTGCAGGCTGGGCAAGCTGTGCGCGACCTGTGTCAGCCAGGTCTGAGCCAGGCGCTGCGGCACCGCCTCGCCCAGGGCCAGGCCCCAGGCGGTGGACAGCTGCTTGCGCGAGCCAGTCTTGGCGGCCTTGAGCTCGGTGGCCAGGTCGTGGGTGGGGCTGAGGTTGATGCTCAGCGGCTGGCCGGGTTGCCAATGGCTGGAGATCTGCAGCACCCCTGGGCCGCTGAGGCCTCGGTGGGTGAACAGCAGGTCTTCGGTGAACCGTGCCAGGTGCGGGCCCTTGGTTTTGCCACCACGCTGCACCGGTGGCACGGTGGTGGCCGTTTCGATGACGACCTCGAGCGAGAGCCCTGCCAGCTCCGCGAATGGCGCCCAGCTGGCTGCGTCGAAGGTCAGGGGCACGAGGGCAGGGCGCAGAGGCACCACGCGGTGCCCCAGCTCACGGGCCCACCTTTGGCCCGCATCGGTGGCGCCGATCTTGGGGATCGAGGGGCCGCCGGTGGCCACCACGACCTGGTGGGCTCGCAACACGCCCCGGTCGGTGTCCAGCTCGAACCGGCTGCCGTCATCGGCCTGCAAGCCCAATGGCCGGATGCCATCGACGCGGCAGGGCTGCCAGCGCTGCACGCCGCCGGCTTCGCACTCGCGCAGCAGCAGCTGGATGATGTCGTCGCTGCGGTGGTCGCAAAAGAGCTGGCCTCGGTGCTTCTCGTGCCAGCGCACGCCGTGGCGTTCGATCAGCCCGATGAAGTCCTGCGGTGTGTAGCCGCTCAGGGCCGAGCGGCAGAAGGCGGGGTTTTCGCCCAGGAAGTTGGCCACGCCGACTTCGCGGTTGGTGAAGTTGCAGCGGCCCCCGCCAGAGATGCGGATTTTTTCGGCGACCTTGGGCGCATGGTCCAGCAGCAGGACCTTCAGGCCACGCTGGCCGGCCACGCCGGCGCAGAAGAGGCCCGCCGCGCCAGCCCCGATGATGACAACGTCGAATGCAGACATGCCGCGATTGTCGCGGCAGCCGCGATCAGATCAGTCCAGGCCGAGCGGTCGGCTGGCAGAAAAGACGGGGCGGCCTTCCAGGTCGTCGGCCCGCACGAGCTGGTTGCGCCCCTGGCGGCGCGCTTCGGCCAGGGCCTCGTCGGCGCGGTGAATGGCCTCGTCGATCGACTCGCCAGGCTGGATCTGCACCACGCCGAAGCTCAGGCTCAGCGCCGGGCGCTGCTGGCCGCTGCGCACCTTGTCGACGTGGCGCACCATGCGGTCGGCCACGTGCAGGGCGTCGGCCACGCCGGTGTCGGGCAGCAGGGCCACGAAGGCCTCGCCACCCAGGCGCCCCATCAGATCACGGCTGCGAAGCAGCGAGCGGGCGGTGGAGGCGACGAACTTCAGGGCTTCGTCGCCGGCGGCGTGCCCGTGGTCGACGGTGAAGAGCCGGAAGTGGTCGATGTCAAAGCGCATCAGGGTGGCGCTGCCCGGGGTGCTCAGGCTCAGGGCCTGGGTGGCCAGCTCCTGGAAGTGGCGACGGTGGGGCACGAGGGTCAGCAGGTCGAAGTCGGCCATCAGGCGCAGCTGCTGGTGGGACTCGCGCAGGTCCTGCTCTGTTCGCTCGTAGGTCAGCAGCAGGCACATGTAGACCGAGAACATGACGCCGGCGACCAGGCCCACCAGCACCACGGGTTGCTGGATCTGGGTCGGGTCGGGCACGGGGGCGCCCCACACCCCCAGCGCGGACACCAGCCGGGGCAACTGGATGACGGCGGCCGCGAGCATGAACAGACCGACAGCCTTGAGGTAGGGCCCGGATCGGCCCGGGCCCTGGTGCCGCACGCCATGCACCAGCCAGGCGGCGTAGAGGTAGCCCGTCACGCTGGCCAGGCTGAACGTGGCCACGCGGGCGCCGACGTCATGGGGCGAATGCATCCACATCGCCATGTAGGCCCCGCCACCGACGGCCAGCACGGCCAGGTCGACCCAGGCCGCGGTGCGGAAGTCGCTGCGGATGTAGAACTGCCGCAGGCCGCCCAGCATGGTCAGCGGCCATTGCAGCGTCAGCAAGACGCTGACGGGCAGCAGCCAGGGATGGTGATCCTTGAGCACCAGGCAGATGGCGCCGGCCGTGTTGAGCCATTGCGCGGTCGTCCACCAGCCGTAGCCTAGGTAGGTGCGCTGGGTGCGACCGACCAGCGTCATGGTGGCGGCTGCTGTGAACAGCACCACACACACCACGAGCGTGAGGGTTGGCAGGTGCAGATCAAAAAGAGGCGGCATGGCTTTCGGACACAATCACGCGGCAGAGTATCCCCGATTGGGCGGGACACCACGCGGGCCACACCCCTCAGGACGAGGGTCGGATGGCCCATCGATTTCCCTTGTCTTTCACAGACTCATCAGCACGGAGCAGACCAACATGGCCATGGATGTGGTGGATCACGAGATTCGCGGCGCCGAAATGCAATTCGTCGAGGTCGAACTCGACCCGGGTGAGGCCGCCATCGGCGAGGCGGGCAGCATGATGTTCATGGAGCCCGGCATCGAGATGGACACCGTCTTCGGTGACGGCTCGCAGCAGCAGGGCGGCATCTTCGGCAAGCTGCTGGGCGCCGGCAAGCGCCTGATCACCGGCGAAAGCCTGTTCACGACGATCTACACGAACCAGGGGCAGGGCAAGCGCCGGGTGGCGTTCTCGGCGCCTTACCCCGGCAAGATCCTGCCGATGGACCTCAAGCAGCTCGGCGGCACGTTGATGTGCCAGAAGGACTCCTTCCTGTGCGCGGCCCGTGGGGTTTCGCTGGGCATCGGGTTCCAGAAGCGTCTGGGCGCCGGTTTCTTCGGTGGCGAGGGCTTCATCCTGCAAAAGCTCGAGGGCGATGGCATGGCCTTCGTGCACGCGGGCGGCACGGTGGTGCGGCGCGAGCTCCAGGCTGGCGAAAGCCTGATGGTCGACACCGGCTGCGTGGTGGCCTTCACCGCTGGAGTGGACTTCGACATCCAGTACGTCGGCAAGATCAAGACGGCGCTGTTCGGTGGCGAGGGCCTCTTCCTGGCCAAGCTGAGCGGCCCGGGCCACATCTGGCTGCAGAGCCTGCCCTTCTCGCGCCTGGCTTCGCGCATCTTTGCCGCGGCGCCGCAAACGCCGGGCGGCGGTGGCCGCGAAGAGGGCGGCCTGCTCAGCGGCGTGGCGGCTGGCGGCGTGGGCGGTTTGCTGGGTTCGGTGCTCGGCAGAGACGAGTGACCCCGAGGCCATCGCTGTCGTGCGCTGACCCATGTCATCGCCGAGCCGGTCTGTCGCGCTTAAACTGGAAGGCTTGACTGACGAAAAGGTTCGCTGGGGATGAGTGGGGACAAATTTCTGCGCGAGGTGCCCGAGGCGCCGATGGCGCCCGTCGAGGCGTCACGCCGGGTTGTCGCCCTCGGCGGCATGGGCCTGGTTGCCCAAGGGCTGATGTCGGTCGGGCTGGCGGGCGTCGCCGGGCCGGTCCTGGCCCTGGGGGACCGACCCAAGCCTCGGCCGCCGGTGGCGGGGCCCGCTGCGGCGCCGGCTCGCCCTCCCATCTTCGTGCTCAATTCGCTGGACGCGAACATCAGCATCATCGACCCGGTGAGCTACACGGAGATCCGGCGTGTGCCCACGGGCAAGGAGCCTCACCACCTCTACCTCTCGCCCGACGAGAAGTCGCTGCTGGTGGCCAATGCGCTGTCCGATTCGCTGACGCTGTTCGACCCCAGGACCGGTGCCGTGCAGCGCGTCATCGAAGGCATCGTCGATCCTTACCAACTGCGGTTCTCGCCGGACATGAAGTGGTTCCTGACGGCGGCCAACCGCCTCAACCACGTCGACATCTACCAGTCGACGCCTTCGCCCAAGGGCGGCGTGGACCTCAAGCTGATCAAGCGTGTCACCACGGCCAAGACGCCCAGTCACATCAACATCGATTCGCGCAGCACCGTGGCTTACGTCACCATGCAGGACAGCGACGAGATGGTGGGCATCGAGCTCGCCTCGCAGGCCATCCGCTGGCGCATCCGCGTGGGCAAGATGCCCGCCGACGTCTACGTCACGCCCGACGACCGCCATGTGCTGATCGGCCTGACGGGCGACCGTTATGTCGAGGTCTACGACGTCAGTGGCGCCAAGCCGGTGCGCATCAAGCGCATCGAGACGGGCAATGGTGCCCACGCTTTTCGCGCCTGGGGCGACAAGCGGCACGTGCTGGTCAGCAACCGGGCGGGCAACACCATCAGCCGCATCGACCTGCAGACCTGGAAGGTGGTCGCCACCTACCCCGCGCCGGGTGGGCCCGACTGCATGGACCTCCTGGCCGATGGCCGGACCATCCTGGTGACCTCGCGCTGGGCGCGTCAGCTGACCGTCATCGACACGGTCAAGGGCGAGGTGATCAAGCAGGTGCCCGTGGGCCGATCGCCGCACGGTGTCTGGACTTTGCAGCATGCGCCGCGCAACTGACATTCATGCCAGTGCCTGGGTGGCCCTGGCACTGGCGCTGGTGTTCAGCCTGCCGGCTCAGGCGCTGGCGGCCGCCCGTTGCGACAAGCCCGTCTACCTGACCATCGACACCGGCCACATGGGCGTGGCCCCGCTGGTGGCCGAGGTGCTGGCTCGCCAGCAAGTGAAGGCCACCTTCTTCCTGGCCAACGAGCGCACGCAACCTGTCGGCGCACGCCCTGAAGGCAGCACCCTCGATGAGCACTGGGCCGGCTGGTGGAAACAACTGGCCGCGCAGGGCCATGACTTCGGCTCCCACACCTGGGACCACGTGGTCTGGCAGGCCGACCGGCCCCAGGGCCTGCGCGTCAAGCCCACGGCCGGGGCGCGCATTGGTGAGCGTTTTGACCTGCCGGATGCCGGCTACTGCGAGCAATTGCAGCGCCCGGCCACCCGCTTCGAGCAGATGACCGGGCAGCGCATGCGCGCCATCTTCCGTGCCCCGGGTGGGCGCACCTCGCCTCGCCTGCTGGCCGTGGCCCAGCGATGTGGCTGGCAACACGTGCCCTGGACCCCCAACGGCTTCCTGGGCGACGAACTCGACAGCAGCCGATACCCCAACGCGGCCTTGCTGGCGCAGGCCCTGCAGCGCGTGCGATCCGGCGAGATCCTGCTGATGCACCTGGGCATCTGGAGCCGCCAGGACCCCTGGGCGCCTGCTGTGCTGGAGCCGCTCATCGTCGGGCTGAAGGCGCGTGGGTTCTGCTTTGAAACGCTCGGGCAACACCCCACGTTTGGCGCTGCGGGGCTGGCTCCGCGTGATGCCCGTGCTCCCGTTCCCACCCCCGCCCGTTGAACCGCCGAGAAGCAGCTTGTCCCCATGCTCGACGAACTGATCATCCAGCCCCTGACCGATGCCTTCGGGCGGCTCCAGCAGGCCTTGTTCGAGTCGGCGGTGCAGCCCTTGCTGTTCCACGCAGGCCAGGGCAACTTGCTGGAAGACGGCTACGCGGCCACCGGCTGGCTGCTCGTGGGCCTGATCCAGCTTGTGCTGATGATGCTGCTGTTCGCGCCGCTGCAGCGGTGGTGGCCAGCCGAGTCGCAGCCGCATGGCGGGCCGGCCGTTCGCGTCGATGTGCTCTACACCCTGCTGCACCGCCTGGGCCTGTTCCGCCTGGCCATGTTCTTCTCGGTGGACCCGTTGCTCGACACCCTGTTCGGCGAGGCCGCGGTGCAGGGCGTGCAGGGCGTGCAGCTTGATGCCATGGTGGCCCCGCTGTGGCCCGGCGTGCTCGACACCGCCTGGGCGAGCTTCCTGCTCTACCTGCTCGCCTTCGACCTGCTGGACTACTGGATCCACCGTGGCCAGCACCACTTCGACCGCTGGTGGTCCTTGCACGCGGTGCACCACAGCCAGCGCCAGATGACGCTGTGGAGCGACAACCGCAACCACCTGCTCGACGACCTGATCCGCGATGTGCTGCTGGCCTTCACAGCCCGCGCCATCGGCGTGGCGCCAGGACAGTTCGTGGCCGTGGTGGCCGTCACGCAGTTGCTCGAGAGCCTGTCGCACGCCAACGCCCGCCTGAGCTTCGGCTGGCTGGGTGAGCGCCTGCTGGTGAGCCCGCGTTTTCACCGCCAGCACCACGCCATCGGCATGGGGCACGAGAGCCAGGGGCCCGGCACGCTGGGGGGCTGCAACTTCGCGGTGCTGTTTCCTGTGTGGGACCTGCTGTTCGGCACGGCCCGTTTCGATGGCCGCTACGAGCCCACCGGCATCCGCGACCAGCTGCCCGAGCAGGGCGGACGCGACTACGGCCAGGGCTTCTGGGCCCAGCAATGGCTCGGCTTGAAGCGCTTGTGCGGGCGCCCCTGAAGCGCTGGCCTGGCGCCTGATCCGGACCCGGCCTGACGGGTGCTTGCAGAGGCCTGACGACAGGCTCGCGGAGGTTCTGCGGGCCTTGGCGCACTTCGGTATGCTGCGCGACATGGATGACACCACGCCCACCGTGATCCCTGCATCGCCCGTGAACACCCGGCAGTTGCCCGCCGCCGCGCTGGCCATCGATGCCGCCTGGCGCGCCGTCGCCTACTGCCTGCACCCGCGGGTCATCTGGCTGACCTTGTTGCCCATCCTGCTGTCTGCCACCTTGCTGCTGGGCCTGGGGTGGTGGGGTTGGAGCGATGCCAACGAAGCGCTGCGACAGGTCCTGGACCAATGGTCGCTGAGCCAGTCTCTGCTGACCTGGCTCGATGGCATGGGCCTGCAAGGGTTGCGGGCCGCGCTCGTGCCGGTGCTGCTGTTGATCCTGGTCGTGCCCCTGGTGGTCGTGCTGAGCCTGCTGCTGGTGGCGTGGATGATCACGCCGTCCGCGGTCAAGCTGGTGCGCGCTCGCCGCTTCCCCCACCTGGCGTCCCGGCACCAGACACCGGTCTGGCGCTCGGTCGCCTTGTCCCTGGCAAGCACCGTCGTGGCGCTGGGGGCCTTGATCGTGACCCTGCCGCTCTGGCTGATACCGCTGTTCGCGCTGGTGATCCCGCCACTGATCTGGGGCTGGCTGACCTACCGGGTCATGGCCCACGACACCCTGGCCGACGTCGCCACGCCCGAAGAGCAAGCCACCGTGCTCAAGCGCCACCGCACGACCCTGCTGCTGATGGGCGTGGTGTGCGGCTACCTGGGCGCGGCCCCTGCGGCCGTGTGGGCGCTGGGCGTGCTGGCCATCGTGCTGGCGCCGTTCATCCTGGTTGTCTCGCTGTGGCTCTACACCCTGGTGTTCGTTTTCTCCAGCCTGTGGTTCGCCCATTACCTGCTGGCCGCGCTGGCGGCCTTGCGGGTGGAGGCGCTGCCCAGTTCACCCTCCACCCCCACCTCCGCAGAACATGCCTGATCTCCGCGCGCCACGCATCGGCCTCATCATCATCGGCGACGAAATCCTCAGCGGTCGCCGCCAGGACAAGCACCTCGCCAAGGCCATCGAGCTGCTGACCGAGCGCGGCATGGCCGTTTCGTGGGTGCGCTACGTGGGGGACGATCCCGCCAGCATCACCGCCGACCTGCGGCACGCCCTGTCCACCGGTGACGTCGTGTTTTCCTTTGGCGGCATTGGCGCCACCCCCGACGACCACACCCGCGCCTGCGCCGCCGAGGCCATCGGTCAGCCGCTGGCGCTGCACCCCGAAGCCCGGGAGCTCATCCTGGCGCGTTGCCGCGAGATGGCCGAACAAGAAGGCACGCCTTTCGAGCCTGAATCGAGCGACACCCTGCGCCGCCTGGAGATGGGGCGCTTCCCGCAAGGGGCCGCCATCATCCCCAATCCCTACAACCGCATCCCCGGTTTCACCCTGGAGGGGCGCGTGCATTTCGTGCCTGGCTTCCCGGTGATGGCCTGGCCCATGGTCGCCTGGGCGCTCGACACCCTTCATGCCGACCTCCACGGGCAAGGACGCCTGGCCGAGCGTTCGGTGGTGGTGTACGGCGCCATCGAGTCCAGGCTGACGCCCCTGATGCTGGACATCGAGGCGCGGTTTTCTCCGGTCAAGGTCTTTTCGCTGCCCAGCGTTGACCACCCGGTGCATGGCCGCCACATCGAACTCGGGGTGAAAGGGCGGGCAGGGGATGTGGATGCGGCGTTCGCTGCCTTGCGCGAGGGGTTGATCCAATTTGGTGCATCCGTTGGCCCTGAATCAGTGCGAGATTGATTTTTGAGGCTTGTTTGCACTTGTTTGGTGCTTTTGTCTGCGCTGTCAGCGGGTTTCGGTTTTCACCATGTGCGCCGTGGTCTTTTGCGGTGCGCCCTCGGATGGCGCATCCAGGCGTCAAGGCCCCATCCCATCGGGTGAATCCACTGTCGCCTTGCCCGCCCTCAGCCGGGAGGCACGCTTTCTGCTATTACACTGCGCGCTGTTTCTGGACCAGAGACAGAAAAATTTCTCTTCCTGCTTTCATTCAGCCTGTTGCTAGGAGCTCCTGATGGCCAACAAGACGGTCGCCGACGTGATGAAGATGGTGAAGGACAACGACGTCAAGTTCGTTGATTTCCGTTTCACCGACACCCGTGGCAAGGAACAGCACGTGTCCGTGCCTGTTTCGCACTTCGATGAAGACAAGTTCACCTCGGGCCACGCGTTCGACGGTTCGTCCATCGCCGGTTGGAAGGGCATCGAAGCCTCCGACATGCTGCTGATGCCGGACCCCAACACCGCCAACGTCGACCCCTTCTTCGAAGAACCGACCCTGCTGCTGACCTGCGACGTCATCGACCCCGCTGACGGCAAGGCCTACGAGCGCGACCCCCGCTCCCTGGCCAAGCGCGCCGAAGCCTACCTGAAGTCCTCGGGCCTGGGCGACACCGCTTTCTTCGGTCCGGAACCCGAGTTCTTCGTGTTCGACGGCATCCGTTGGGGCAACGACATGTCCGGCTGCTTCTTCGAGATCCAAGCCGAAGAAGGCGCCTGGAACACCGGCACCAAGTACGAGCACGGCAACACCGGCTACCGTCCCACCGTCAAGGGCGGCTACTTCCCCGTGCCCCCGGTCGACTCCGGCCAGGACATGCGCTCGGAAATGTGCCTGATCCTCGAATCGATGGGCATCCCGGTCGAAGTGCACCACCACGAAGTGGCCAACGCCGGCCAGATGGAAATCGGCACCAAGTTCGCCACGCTGACCCAGCGCGCCGACTGGCTGCAGCTGCAGAAGTACATCATCACCAACGTGGCCCACGCCTACGGCAAGACCGCCACGTTCATGCCCAAGCCCCTGGTTGGCGACAACGGCTCCGGCATGCACGTTCACCAGTCCATCTGGAAGGACGGCAAGAACCTGTTCGCTGGCGACGGCTACGCCGGCCTGAGCGAGTTCGCCCTGTACTACATCGGCGGCATCATCAAGCACGCCCGTGCCCTGAACGCCATCACCAACCCCGGCACGAACTCGTACAAGCGCCTGGTGCCTGGCTTCGAAGCCCCGGTGAAGCTGGCCTACTCGGCCAAGAACCGTTCCGCTTCGATTCGCATCCCGTACGTGTCGAACCCCAAGGGTCGCCGCATCGAGGCTCGCTTCCCCGATCCTTCGGCCAACCCGTACCTGGCCTTCTCGGCCCTGATGATGGCCGGCCTGGACGGCGTGGAAAACAAGATCCATCCGGGCGAAGCCGCCACGAAGGACCTGTACCACCTGCCGCCCGAAGAGGACAAGCTGATCCCCACCGTCTGCCACAGCCTGGACCAGGCTCTGGAAGCCCTGGACGCCGACCGCGGCTTCCTGACCAAGGGTGGTGTGTTCACCGACTCCTACCTCGACGCCTACATCGAGCTGAAGATGCAGGAAGTCACGCGCTTCCGCATGGCCGTTCACCCGGTCGAGTACGACATGTACTACGCACTGTGATCCGCGCAAGCGGTTCGCAATGAGAGGGCGGCTTCGGCCGCCCTTTTTCTTTGCCCCGCCTTGGGGGCATACTGCAAGGCATCCGGCTTGCACGCCGACTGACCGCATGACGATGACGACTTCGACGCGCCTGTCTCCCAAGCTGACTGTCCTGGCCTGCTGCGCTTTGCTGGTGACCACCGCCGCGTGGGCCCAGGACAAACCTGTCTACCGCTGCCCGGGCAACCTCTACACCGACTCACTCAGCGCCAAGGAAGCCCGCGACAAAGGCTGCAAGACGCTGGAGGGCGCGCCGATCACGGTGATCCAATCCCAAGTGCCTCGGGGCAACGCCGCTCGCCCGGCGGGCTCTGCATCCGCTCAGGGCGACAAGGTGGGCGCCGACGACCAGAAGGCACGCGACAGCGACGCCAAGCGCATCCTGGAAGCCGAGCTCAAGAAGGAAGAAGATGCCCTTGCAGCGCTTCGCAAGGAGTACAACGAGGGCCAGCCCGAGCGCCGCGGCGACGAGCGCAACTACCAGAAGTACCTCGACCGCGTCGAGGAGCTCAAGGCCGCGCTGACCCGCAAGGAAGCGGATGTCGCCGCCCTCCGGCGCGAGCTGGGCAAGTTCGGCCAGCGCTGACGCCGGCTGCCAGACAAGGTTTTCCTCCGATGACTGCTGTTTCTCCCGCGCCCGCCGACATCGTGCAGGCGGTGTCCCGCGTCGATCCCATGGTGCCTGGTGGGCTGGAAGCCTTCGATCACCTCGGCACCATGGTGTGCGTGGTGGTGCCGGATGGCCGCTGCCTGTATGCCAACTCGGCCTTTGAAGAGGGTCTGGGGCTGTCGCGCAAGTCCATGCTGCGCGAATCGATCTACGACTGGGTGGTCTCGCCCGGCCTGTTGCGAGATGTGGTCTCCGCCGTGGCCCGCAACGAGTTCGCCACCAGCCGCCTGCAGACCGAGCTGCGCCGCCACCTGCATGGCCATGGCGAGCCGCTGCCGGTGCAGGTCATCGTCACGCGACTGGGGCAGGGCAGCCTGGTGCTGGTCGAGCTGGTCGAGGTCGAGCAGCAGACCCGCCAGGACCGCGAAGAGCGCGCCCTGGACCAGGTGCAGGCCAACAAGGAGCTCATCCGCAACCTGGCCCACGAGATCAAGAACCCGCTGGGTGGCATCCGGGGCGCGGCGCAGCTGCTGCAGATGGAGCTCGAGAGCAAATCGCTCACCGAGTACACGCAGGTGATCATCCACGAGGCTGACCGCCTGCAATCGCTGGTCGACCGCCTGCTGGCGCCGCACCGTCGCCCGCACGTGGTGGGCGACGTCAACATCCACGAGGTGTGCGAGCGGGTGCGCTCGCTCATCCTGGCCGAGTTCCCCAAGGGGCTGAAGGTCCAACGCGACTACGACACCTCTCTGCCTGATTTCCGTGGCGACCGCGAGCAGCTCATCCAGGCGGTGCTCAACATCGCCCACAACGCGGCGCAGGCCCTGGTCGATCGCATTTCACAAGGTGATGCCCGCATCGTTTTGCGAACCCGCGTGTCCCGACGCGTCACCATCAACCGGGCCCTGCACCGACTGGCACTGGTCTTGCATATCGAGGACAACGGCCCGGGCATCCCGGAATCCATCCGTGATCGCGTCTTCTACCCCCTGGTGTCGGGGCGCGATGGCGGATCCGGTCTGGGCCTGACCTTGGCACAAACCTTCGTTCAACAGCATCAGGGCACCATCGAATGCGAAAGCGAACCCGGTCGCACGGTGTTCAGGATCCTCATCCCCTTGCCATGACCCTTGGCCCGGTGGACGGATCGCCCGATGACGCAGACAACCACAGGCCAGCATGAAACCCATCTGGATCGTTGACGACGACCAATCCATCCGCTTCGTGCTTGAAAAGGCACTGGCCCGCGAGGAGCTGCCGGTGCGCAGCTTCACCAACCCCCGCGACGTGCTCGCGGCCCTGGAGGTCGATGAACCCCAGGTGCTGGTGTCAGACATCCGCATGCCTGGCGGCTCGGGCATCGACCTGCTGAGCAAGGTCAAGGCCCGCCATCCTGGTCTGCCGGTCATCATCATGACCGCCTACTCCGACCTGGACAGCGCCGTCTCGGCCTTCCAGGGTGGCGCCTTCGAATACCTGCCCAAGCCCTTCGATTTGCCCAAGGCGGTCGAGCTCATCCGCCGCGCGGTCGAAGAAAGCGTGCGCGAAGAGGTGCTCGACGACCGCGTCACGCAGATGCCCGAGATGCTGGGTCAGGCGCCTGCCATGCAGGACGTTTTCCGCGCCATCGGTCGGCTCAGCCAGAGCAACGTCACGGTGCTGATCACTGGCGAGTCCGGCGCCGGCAAGGAGCTGGTTGCGCGGGCGTTGCACAAGCACAGCCCGCGTGCCAACGGGCCTTTCGTTGCCATCAACACGGCGGCCATCCCGAAGGATTTGCTGGAGTCCGAGCTGTTCGGCCATGAGCGCGGCGCCTTCACCGGCGCGCAGACCATGCGCCGAGGCCGCTTCGAGCAGGCCGACGGCGGCACGCTGTTCCTCGACGAAATCGGCGACATGCCGTTTGACCTGCAAACGCGCTTGCTGCGCGTGCTGTCGGACGGGCAGTTCTACCGCGTGGGCGGCCACCAGCCGCTCAAGAGCAACGTGCGCGTGATCGCGGCGACCCACCAGAACCTCGAAGAGCGCGTGCGCCTCGGCGGCTTCCGCGAAGACCTGTTCCACCGCCTGAACGTGATCCGCCTGCGCCTGCCGGCGCTGCGCGAACGCCGCGAGGACATCCCGACCCTGGCGCGCTTTTTTCTGCAAAAGAGCGCCAAGGACCTGGGCGTCGAGGCCAAGCGCATCTCCGAGCCGGCGCTGGCCAAGCTGGCCACCTTCGACTTCCCGGGGAACGTGCGTCAGCTGGAGAACATCTGCCACTGGCTGACCGTGATGGCGCCGGCCCAGGTCATCGAGACCAAGGACCTGCCTCCCGAGCTGCTCGACGGTGCGGTCGGCGCAGGGCACGACCACGCGCCTGCCGCGTTGGCGGCCCAGCCCTTTGCTGCCTCGGCACCGCCGGTGGCAACCGACTGGGCGCCAGCGTCCATGGCCCCGCCTGCTGCGTTGTCCGACGCTCCCCGTTCTCTGGGCGAGGTCATCGCAGCGCCTGCGTCCGCCACAGGGGGCTTGGGTGAGGTGGTTGCCACCGAGCCCGTGGCCGCATCTGCGGGCGGGAGCTGGTTGCTCGACCTGCAGCGCGAAGCGCGCGAGCGCCTCAACGCGGGTCAGACCGACGTCTGGGATGCCTTGACCCGGCAATTCGAGGCCCAGCTCATCCACACGGCGCTTGAGTTGACGCGCGGTCGCCGCATCGAGGCCGCGCAGAAACTGGGCATCGGTCGCAACACCATCACGCGCAAGATCCAGGAGCTGGGCATCGACGATTGAGCTTGCGCGAGGGCGGCGGGTTTTACGTTGGGAAACCCGCCTGTCAACGATGTGCATGGGCGCTGCGCTAAAGTAGATCAGTCCAACCCAAGGTCCTGATCATGCGCGCTGTTCCCCGCTCTGCTTCCCTTTTTCCGGCTCGTTCCTTGTTCGCTGCGGCGGGTGTGTGCCTGGCGGCCGCCTTGTCGGCTTGCTCCACCACCAGCCCCGATGTCATCAAGCCTGGTGACGCCCAGCGCCTGTCGCAGGTCGCCGATGCCGTCGTGCTTGGCGTGCGACCGGTCACGGTGGAAGGCTCGCAAAGCGGCATTGGCGCAGCGACGGGCGCGGTCGTCGGTGGCATCGGTGGCAGCATGGCCAGCAGCCACAACCCGACGTCGGCGGCGGTGGCCGTCGTGGGCGCGGTGGTGGGCGGTGTGGTGGGCAACGCGGCCGAACGCTTCGGCACCCGCGAGTCGGCCCTCGAGATCCTGCTGCAGATGCCCAATGGCGAGCGCCGGGCCATCGTTCAGGCAGCCGGCAGCGAGAATTTCCTGCCCGGCGACGCCGTCATCCTGGTCACCACCGGCGGCAAGACCCGCGTGATGCTTGCGCCGAAGACGACGCAGACGGCACCCGCTGCCCCGGCGGCAAACCGCTGAGCGCGACGCCATTGCCATGCGGTTCGTGAACAGATGGCCGCTGTGGCGGCCTGCTTTCGCACTGGCCTGCGCCAGCCTGTCGGTGGGCTTGCTGACGGGCGTGGCCCAAGCCAAGCCTCAGGCTGCTCCGGTGGCCGCCTGGCAGCCCGTGGCCCGGGCAGAAGGCATCAGCGAGTACCGGCTGCCCAACGGCTTGCAGGTGCTGCTGGTCCCTGACGCAGCGCGCCCCACCACCACGGTGAACCTGACGTACCGCGTGGGCTCGCGTCACGAGGGCCTCGGTGAGACCGGCATGGCTCACCTGCTCGAACACCTGCTGTTCAAGGGCTCGCCCAGGCACCCCAAGGTGTGGGCCGAGTTCACCCAACGCGGCCTGAGCGCCAATGGCAGCACCTGGCTGGACCGCACCAACTACTACGCGAGCTTCGCCGCCAACGAGGACAACCTGCGCTGGTACCTCAACTGGCAGGCCGACGCGATGGTCAACAGCTTCATCGCCCGCAAGGACCTCGACAGCGAGATGACCGTGGTCCGCAACGAGATGGAGATGGGCGAGAACAGCCCGGGCCGCGTCCTGCTGGAAAAGACCCTGGCCACGATGTACCAGTGGCACAACTATGGCAAGTCCACCATCGGCGCACGCACCGACGTCGAAGGGGTGGACATCGCGCAGTTGCAGGCCTTTTATCGGCGCCATTACCGGCCCGACAACGCCACGCTGATCGTCTCCGGGCGCTTCGACGTGCCGCGCACCCTGGCCTGGATCCGCGAGGCTTTCGCGCCCATCGCGCGCCCGAAGTCGCCCTTGCGCCAGCCCTACACGCTCGACCCTGCTCAGGATGGTGAGCGCAGCGTCACCCTGCGGCGCACCGGGGGCGTGCCCCTGCTGTACGCGGGCTACCACGTGATGCCGGGCGCCCACGCGGATCACGCGGCGGTGTCGCTGCTGTCGCTGATCCTGGGGGACACCCCTTCCGGGCGCCTGCACAAGCAGCTCACCGAGCGCCAACTGGCGGCCTCGACTTTCGCCTTCACGCAGGGCCTGGCCGACCCAGGCTTCTTCATCGCGGGTGTGCAGCTGGGGGCGGATCAGGCGGTGCAGCCTGCGCGTGACGCGTTGCTCAGGGCGATCGAATCGTTCGCTGCGGAGCCCGTCACCGAGGCAGAACTGGCGCGCGCCAAGGCCCGCTGGCTCAAGGACTGGGACGCGCTGTTCGCCGACCCGCAGCACGTCGGGGTGGCTTTGTCCGAGTCGGTGGCGCAAGGCGACTGGCGGCTCTTTTTCCTGACGCGCGATCGCGTGCGCGACATGAAACTGGCCGATGTGCAGCGGGTGGCGGTGGCTTACTTCGTGCAGGCCAACCGCACCCTGGGCGAATACGTGCCGACCGCGCAACCGGTGCGTGCGCCCGCGCCCGCGCGGGTCGATCTGGCCGAGGTGCTCAAGGGCTTCAAGCCGCAATCCGCGGCGGTGGACGTGGCGCCCTTCGATGCCAGCCCCGCCAGCATCGATGCGCGCACGCAGCGCTTCGATCTGCCGCCGGGCATGAAGGTCGCCTTGCTGCCCAAGCCCACTCGCTCGGAGGCGGTGCAGGCCACGCTGGTGTTCCACCATGGCACGGCCGAGTCGTTGGCCAACTGGGGCGAGGCGCCGGCCGCGCTGGCCGCCTTGCTGGACCAGGGCACGCAGACGCTGTCGCGGCAGGCCTTGCAAGACCGGCTCGACGCCTTGCAGACCGAGGTGTCTGTCAACGCGGGGGCAGGGCAGCTGTCGGTCAGCCTGTCCTCCCGTCGTGAGCACATTGCTGTGGCCCTGGCGGTGGTGGCGGAGATGTTGCGGCGCCCCGCGCTGCCAGCCGAAGGCCTGGAGGAAATCCGCCGTCAGGCCCTCTCGGGCATCGAGGCCCAGCGCAAGGAGCCCGCCGCGCTGCTGGACGAGGCCCTCTCGCGCCATGGTGACCCTTACCCCGTGGGGGACGTGCGCCACGCGCGTTCGTTCGATGAGGTGTCCGCCGACTGGCGCAAGCTCCAGCGTGAAGAGGTGCTGGCCTTCCATCGGCGCTTCCTGTCGGCTTCGCATGCGCGCATCGGCATCGTGGGCGACTTCGATGCGCAGCAGGTGCGCCAGGCCTTGTCAACGGCTTTCGGCGATTGGCGTTCGGACGAAGCCTGGGTGCCCGTGCCGACGCCGCTTCAGCCGGTGCCCCCCGTGCGCCTGAGCCTGCGCACGCCGGACAAGCAGAACGCCAGCATGGAAGTGCGCTTGGGCCTGCCGGTGAATGACTCCCATCCCGACTACCCGGCGCTGATGATGGCCAACCACCTGATGGGCGGCGGTGGCGATGCGCGACTGTGGCGCCGCATCCGTGAGCAAGAAGGGCTGTCCTACAGCGTGTACAGCGCCGTTGATTGGGGTCAGCGCGACTTGCATTCCCAGTGGGTGGCCAAGGCAATCTTCGCGCCGCGGAATCGGGAGAAGGTGGAAAAGGCTTTCCGCGAGGAAATCGAGCGCTCGCTGAAAACCGGCTTCACGCAGGCCGAGTTGAGCGCTGCGCAAGGCAGCTTGCTGAGTTTCCGCCAGCTGGGGCGGTCGCAGGACAATCGCCTGGCCGCGGCCTGGGCCGGTAACCTGAACCTCGGACGGGATTTCTCCTTGTCGGCGAAGGTGGACGCGGCTTTGCGGGCGCTCACGCTGGAGCAAGTCAACGACGCCTGGCGGCGCTACATCCGCCCGGAGGCTTTCGTGATGGGGGTGGCTGGGGACTTTGCTTCGCCGCAGTGAAGGGCTGCAACCGTGGGGTGCGGCGGCGATGGGCCGGATTCGGCCAAAAAAAAGGGCCGAATGATTCAGGCCCTTTTTTTCTCATGCGAATTTGAAGTCGTTCAAATCGCGAAATCTTCCAGTTTCTTGCCGGCAGCGATGGCGGCCTGAATCCACTTGGGTTGCAAGCCGCGGCCGGTCCACGTTTCGCCCGTGGCCTGGTTGCGATACTTGGGCGCCACCTTCTTGCCAGCGGTCGCGCCAGTGGTGGCGGGCTTGCCAGGCTTGAGGCCCAAGTCGGCAACGGTCAGTCCGTGCTCGGCCAGCAGGGACTTGATCTGGTTGATCACGGAGGAGCGCTCTGCGCGACGGGCCTCTTGGAGCTGCTTGTCGAGGTCGGCGGCTTGTTTTTCGAGTGCTGCCTTCTGCGCGAGGAGTTCCTGGTAGTTGCTCATGTGCTTCCTTTGTTGCCCGGTGCCCAGGCTGGATACTTAATCAAAGATCATCCGAATCTGCAGTGGCGAGATGGGAGGGTGCTCGCTGCAGATTGCCAGATTCTATACCCACGTTTTTGAAGCCCGCAAATCCACATGGCAAGCAAGTGTGAATCAAGGTAAATGGGTTATGGATTGCCACGTGCCGCTGCGCGGGAAATCGCTTCTCCAAGCTCGATCACGGCCAGCGCGTAATAGCTGGACTGGTTGTATCGGGTGATGGCATAGAAATTACGGGTTCCCGCGATGATCGTTGGCGCCTTGCCGGCGTTATGCAACAGCACCATCGCCAGCGGCCCCGGGTGATTCATGGCGCTTGCGGGCAACTGCGCGCCGAGTTCCTGCATTTGATTGGCCGTGAATGTCGGGCGGATATCCGGCGCCAGGAGGGCGTCGAGTTGCGGGCCCCTGCCCGGAGGTTGCACCTGGAAATGCGTGGGCCATTGCGCTTGCCAGCCGTGGGCTGCCAGGAAATTCGCCACGCTGCCGATGGCGTCGGTGGGGCTGTTGATCAGGTCGATGTGGCCGTCGCCGTCGAAATCCACCCCGTGGCGTCGGATCGAGCTCGGCATGAATTGCGGCCAGCCGATGGCGCCAGCGAACGAGCCCAGCACCTGGGTCGGCTCAAGCCCCTGTTCGCGGCACATCAGCAGGAATTCGCCTAGTTCCTGGCGGAAGAAGGCACTGCGGTCGCTGCGACCTTTGGGGAAGTCGAGTGACAGCGTGGTCAGGGCGTCGAGCACGCGGAAGCGGCCGGTGTCGCGCCCGTACAGCGTTTCCACGCCGATCACGCCAGCGACGATGTGTGCAGGCACGCCGTAGCGGGCCTCGGCACGTTGCAGGTCGGCCGCATGCAATTGCCAAAAGCGCTGGCCGGAGCGCAGGCGCTGGGGCTCGACGAAGCGGCTGCGGTAGGCGGCCCAGTTCTTGGCGCCGGGGTTGGCTGCCGGCATGATCAGCCGGCCGATCACTTCTCGGTAGCGGGCCTGGGCGATGACGTCCCGGGTCCATGGCAAGGGCAGTTCGTGCTGGCGCGCGAGCTCGTCCGCGAGCTGCGCGGCGTCGGCCCGGCCGGCGTAGCTGGACTGGTCTGCCGGCAAGGCCCGTGGCGCTGTGATGTCCGCCGATGGCACGGCAATGGGCGTGGCGATCGCTGCGGGCGCCGCGGGCGCTGCAGCCGAGGCCGATGAAGTCGCGGTGGGCGAGGCGATGAGGGATGCAGGGGGCGCCCCGGTGACCGCCGTCGACGGCCCCGTGTCACGCCCAGCAGCGTCGACGCCCTTGCCGTGGCCTGCTGGGAGGCTGGTTGGCGAACCGCAGGCTGCGAGAGCCAGCGTCACCGCGGCGCCAACCATCAGCAAGGCGTGGCGGGTTGGGTGTCGGTGCGGGGGGCGCAGGGCGAAAGCGGGCAGGGCGGTCAACGAGGTGCGGGGCATGGAGCAGGGTGGGCGCGTGCGATCAAGGCAGTGTGCCAAAGCCCGGGTGGATCAAACCCGGGCACCGTGGTGCGCTGGCGTCGCAGGGCGCGTGGGAGGCGCCAGCCGCGACCATTGGGCCAGCAGCGCCAGCACTTCCTTGACGAGTGCCTGGCGGTGGCGTCGCGTGTCGGCTTGCGATGGGGCGTAACGCAGGGTGTCCAGGCGGCGGAGGCGTTCGACGAGCGCTTGCCTGACCTCGGCCTGCTGGGGGGAGCAGGCCTGTCGCTCGATGGCGCTGGCCCAGCTCAAGGCGGGGGCGGGCGCCGGACAGCCGGCCGGCGGCGACATGCCCGCAGCGAGCATCGCCCGGTGCAGCGTCATCAGAGGGGCATGCCATGGCGAGTGACGCAGGCGAGGGCGCTGCCACCACAGCCACAACACCCCTGCGATGGCGAGCCCACCAACGATGGCCGCGCAGATCCGCACGAGGGTGACCCAGTCCGGTGATTCGAAGCCCCAATCGCGCAACATGGACATCTGCTTCTGCCGGGAGTACTGCAGCACCCAAACGTTCCAGCGGTGGTTGGCAGCGTCCGTGTAGGCCCGCAGCCCGCTCCAGATCGCCGGGTCGAGCCCTTGCAGGGCTTGTGGCAGCTGCTCGGGGTAGCGGATGGGCGGGCGGGGGCGGTCAATGCGGTTGGGTGCGACCGCCGCGGTCGGGTCGACGCGCGTCCAGCCACGATGTGGTGACCAGTACTCGGCCCATGCGTGGGCGTCGCTGTTGCGCACCACGTGCAGGCCATCCACCGGGTTGACCTCGGCGCCCTGGAAGCCGGTGACCACGCGCGCGGGCACGCCCATCGCCCTGAGGATCACAACGAAGGCGGTGGCGTAGTGTTCGCAAAAGCCGGTCTTGCGGTCCAACCAGAAGCGGTCGATGGGGTGTGTGCGCTGGGCGTCGTCAGCGCGGCCACGGGCTCCATCGGGCGTGTCCTCGCGAGTCTCTGCAGCCGCTTCTTCCGGTGCAAGGGTGTAGCTGAAGCCCCCCTGTCGGATGTGCCTGATCAGCGCCTGCACCAAAGCGTCCGCATCGGCGGCTTGCAGGTCGGGGCGATGGCGCAGTTGCGCGGCCCAGGCCAGGGTGCGCGGGTTGTGGCCCATGGGCAGGGCGAGGTTGTTGCGACCGGCCTCTTCGGTGGCTGGGTCGCGGGTGTCGCGGGCGCCCATCCAGGCGCTGGCATCGATCTGGGTGCGCTCGGTCAGGGGCTGCTGCGCATGCCAGCTCAGGCCATCGCGGCGCAGCTTCGCTTCAGTGCCACCCGATGCGATCCGTGCGGCCAGGGTGCCGTCCAGCAGGGGGACGGTGCGCAGCCGGTTGGGCTCGAGCGTGAGTTGGTAGTCGACCTGCCGGCCGGTGGGCTGCGGCGCCCCGGTCGGGTCTGCGGAGGCGGCCGCGGAAGTCTTGCGCGTCAGCTGCTGCAAGGTGGCGCTGCTGGTCCAGTGGCGCCCATCGAAGCGGTCCAGCACCGGGCCACGGAAGTACATCTCGTGATGCAGGGGGGGCGGGCCCTGGAAGCGCACGCGCATGGCAACGCTGTCGTCCAGGGCGAGTTCGGGCATCTCGCCGAGCTCGATGCGGTCGGACAGCCCGGTGCGCGGTCCGCTGTCGGCCGGGGCGCTCCACAGGGGCCCGATGCGCGGAAAGAGCAGGTACAGCGCCAGCATGACTGGCACGCCCATCACCATGCAGCGTGCCGCGGCGCCAACCGCCGCGGCAATGGGTGGGCGTCCCTGCTGCCGCTGCGCCAGCACCAGCGAACTCAGCAGGCCCAAGGTGGCCAGCAGCATCAGCGCGGCCAGGCCGATGGCCTGCGAATGCAGGAACTGCGTCAGCACCAGGAAAAAGCCCAGCGATGTCACCACGAAGGCGTCGCGCCGTGCCCGCAGCTCCAGCGTCTTGAGCGCCGTCAGCAGGGTCACCAGGGTGACGCCGGCTTGCCGGCCGAAGAGGGATTGGTGCGTGGCCAGGGTCAGGCCGGTGGCCGCGGCCAGCGCAACCAGCAGCACCCAGCGAGGCGGCAGCGGGGCGTCGTGCCAGGCCAGCCAGGCGCGCCAGGCGATGGCCAGCGCGGTGCCCACGCTGCACCACAGCGGCAGGCGCCCGACGTGCGGCAGGATGCACAGGGTGATCACGGCCAGCAGCCACAAGGTGTCGCGGCCCTCGCGGCTGAGTCGGGTGCTGGGTTGGCGGCTCATCAGGTCCGCTCCGTCGCTGGGGTGGCGCCGCCCGGCCAGGTGGCCAGTGTGTCCAGGCAGTGACGCAGGTGTGCCGGCCCCTGACCGCAGGCGATCACCTGACCTGGCAGCTTCAGGCCATAGGCGCGGCCCATCGCCGCGGCTTCCTGCTCGGCGGCCACCAGCCATGACGCCAGCCGGGACAAGCGCTGCTCGGTGTCCAGCCCGCCCAGCCCCTGGCTGTGCTCGAGGTCCAGCCAGAGGTCGGGGGCCCGGCTCGAAGCGGGTTCGCGCGTGACCAGGCCAGCCCCCGTGGCGAGGGTCAGGCTTGATTTCTTCCAGGCGATCCAGCGCACCGGGTCTCCTCGGCGGTAGTCGCGCAGGCCTTC
The DNA here is from genome assembly GCA_001770725.1 of Burkholderiales bacterium RIFCSPHIGHO2_01_FULL_63_240. GTDB lineage: Bacteria > Pseudomonadota > Gammaproteobacteria > Burkholderiales > Burkholderiaceae_C > Aquabacterium. The sequence continues at coordinate 36,672 of MERU01000004.1, read as the reverse complement.
CGGCATGTCCTGGCCATGGCGACTCTGGTGAGCGGTGGCCAGTTTGGGATCCGGGCTGTCGTTGGTCGGCAGAGGGGGGGCGTGGGCGTCCAGGGTGGGCCACACCATCACTTGCGAGCGCGGTCGCCAGTACGACCATGCCCGGAACAGGCCCAGCGGGTAGCGCGTCTCGATCACCAGCCTGGGCAGGGCCTGCCGCCCCCGCTGGCGAGCGGGGATGTCGATCACCACGCACGCATCCTGTCCCGGCGGCAGGTCGGCGAACTGGACGGTGCCATGGGTCGATGCCGTGTCTGCGCCTGCCGCGGACACGGCCAGGGCGCAGCGCCAAAGGCGCCGGTGCTGGTTGGCCAGGGTCACGGGCAGTTGCACGGTCTGCCCGGCGTGCACGCTGGACGGGCTGCCCAGGCTCAGGCTGATGCCTTGCAGGTTGCCGTGGGTCTGGTACAGCGCAGCCAGGCCGGCCCCGCCCAGCAAGAAGGCCAAGGCATAGCCCAGGTTGATCTGCTCATTGATGGAAGCCAGCAGCAGCACGCTCACGACGGCGGCGAAGCCCCAGCCAGCACGCGTGGGCAGGATGTAGAGGTTGCGTTGCGTGAGCCGCAACTCGTCCTGGCGGGGCAGTCGCGCCTCCCACCAGTTGGACCAGCGTTGCCGCAGGCGCGACGTCGCGGTGGCCATCATGGCACCGGCGTCGCCTCCAGCAGGGCCCGGGCCTGGGCTGCGGCGCTGCGCCCCGACTGGTTCAAGGGCTGCAGCCGGTGGGCCACGCCCGGCACCCACAGCACCTGGATGTCTTCCGGCGACACGTGCTGTCGCCCCATCACCAGCGCCCGCGCTCGCGCCAGCCTGAGCAGCGAAAGGCCGGCGCGCGGGCTCAGCCCTTGAGCGAACCAGCGGCCATCTCGCGTGGCATGGATGAGCGCCAGCACGTAGTCGAGCAGGCTGTCGGCCACGTGCACCGAATCGACCTGGCTCTGGCAGGCCAGCCAGGACTCGGGCGTCATCACCGGTTGCAGCGTCTGCAAGGCCAGGCGCCGGTCCGAGCCCGCCAGCAGCGAGCGTTCGGCGACGGCGTCCGGGTAGCCCAGCGACAGCCGCATGGCGAAGCGGTCGAGTTGCGATTCGGGCAGGGGGTGCGTGCCGAGCTGCTCGCCCGGGTTCTGCGTGGCGATGACGAAGAAGGGGCTGGGCAGGGCGAGCGTCTGGCCGTCCACCGACACCTGGCGCTCCTCCATGGCTTCGAGCAGGGCGCTTTGCGTGCGCGGGCCGGCCCGGTTGATCTCGTCGGCCAGCAGCACCTGGGCGAACACCGGCCCCGGGTGGAAGACAAAGGCTTCTTTCTGGCGCTCGTAGATGCTCACGCCGATGAGGTCGGAGGGCAGCAGGTCGGCGGTGAACTGGACCCGGGCGGCGCTCAGGCCCAGCGAGCGCGCCAGCGCCTGGGACAGCGTGGTCTTGCCCACCCCGGGAACGTCTTCGACCAGCAGGTGACCAGAGGCCAGCAGGCAGATCACGCTGAGCGAGACCTGCTCCCGTTTGCCCACGATGATCGTGCTAACCTGATCAATGAGCGACGTCAGCTGCGAAGCCCTGGCGCCTGGCATGCCCACAGCAGGGCTGGCGGACACGGATGCGTGCGAATCGTTGCGAAGCATGGCAAGACCTTAACCGATTCCCGGGAGCGCCGAGGCGCTTTCTGAACCATGACCACCGGCTATTTCTCCCACCCGGACTGCCTGGCCCATGACATGGGCAAGGGGCATCCGGAGTGCCCGGCCCGGCTTCACGCCATCGACGACCACCTGCGTGCCGTGGGCCTGGACATGCTCATGCTGCCCCAGGACGTGCCCATGGCGTCCAACCAGGACCTGGCCCTGGCACACGACCTGAACTACGTGCTCACGCTCGACGACTTCCTGCAGCAGCTCGAAGCCACGGGCGACACCCGTGCGCTCGACCCCGACACCTGGGCCTGCCCGGGCACCCGCTCGGCCGCCTGGCGCGCCGCGGGTGCCGCCGTGGCCGCCACCGACGCGGTCCTCGACGGCAAGCTGGCGAACGCGTTTTGTGCCGTGCGCCCGCCAGGTCACCACGCCACGCACGACCAGACCATGGGCTTTTGCTTCTTCAACAACGTGGCCGTGGCGGCCCGCCATGCCCTGGATGTGCGCGGCCTGCAGCGGGTGGCCGTGGTCGACTTCGACGTGCACCATGGCAATGGCACGGAAGACATCCTGGCCAACGACGACCGCGTGCTCATGGTCGGCCTGTTCCAGCACCCGTTCTACCCCTACAGCGGCGCCGAGAGCCGGGCCGGCAACATGGTCAACGTGCCGGTGCCGGCGCGCAGCGACGGGCGGGTCATCCGCGATGTCATCGAGAGCTACTGGCTCTACCGCCTGGAAGACTTCAAGCCGGAGATGATCTTCATCTCGGCGGGCTTCGACGCCCACCGCGAAGACGACATGGGCGGCCTGGGCCTGGTCGAGGCCGATTACGCCTGGATCACCCAGCGCGTCATGGACATCGCCCGTGTGCACGCCAAGGGCCGCATCGTTTCCTGTCTGGAAGGTGGCTACAACCTCAGCGCCCTGGCGCGCAGCGTCGCGGCGCATGTCCGCACCCTGATCGAATACTGATTCCGACCCCCGTGACGTTCCTTGCTTCCCTTTCTTCGTTCGCTTCGCCCCTCGGGCCTGCTTCGGACGCCGCCTCGGCGGGCTTTGCGAGCACCCACACGCGCCCCCTGACCGCCGCCGAGCTGGAGCAATTGCTGACCCGCCTGCAACAGCCAACCGCGCTCATCGAGCTGGCGGTGGTGCTCGGTTGCCTGGGCCTGGCCTGGCTGCTCATCCGCTTCCTGCGGGGCAAGCAGCCCGACCCGCGCTCTATCTGGTTCGGCTACCACGTCATCGACGGCATCCTGTTTCCGGTGCTGGCGCTGGTGCTGGCCCTGATCGCCCGCCGGGTCCTGCAGGACACGATCCCTTTGGCCGTGTTCCGCCTCGCCATCCCCGTGCTGTCGTCGCTGGCGGTCATCCGGCTGACCGTGAAGGTGCTGGGCGCGGCGTTCCCCGCGTCGAGCGCCGTGAAGGTGGTCGAGCGCACGGTGTCCTGGGGCGCCTGGCTGGCCACGGTGCTGTGGATCACCGGTGTGCTGCCCATCGTCCTCGACGAACTCGACGAAATCACCTGGAAGATCGGCTCCAGCAAAGTCAGCCTGCGCAACCTGATCGAGGGCACGCTGAGCGCAGTGCTGGTGATGATCCTGTCGCTGTCGCTCTCGTCCGCGCTGGAATCGCGCCTGCTGCGCGGTGCGACCGACAACCTCTCGCTGCGCAAGATGGCGGCCAACATCCTGCGGGCCTTGCTGCTGGTCGTGGGCCTGATGCTGGCGCTGTCGGCCGTGGGCATCGACCTGACGGCGCTGTCGGTGTTCGGCGGGGCGCTGGGCGTGGGCGTGGGCATGGGCCTGCAGAAGCTGGCCGCCAACTACGTCAGCGGCTTCGTGATCCTGGCCGAGCGCAGCCTGCGCATCGGCGACCTGGTGCGCGTGGACAACTTCGAGGGCGTGATCACCGACATCAACACCCGCTTCACGGTCATCCGGGCCTCCAACGGACGTGAATCCATCGTGCCCAACGAGGTGCTCATCACCCAGCGGGTCGAGAACGCCTCGCTGGCCGACCGGCGTGTGTCCATGTCGACCGTGGTGCAGGTGGCCTATGGGACCGACCTGCCATCGCTCATGCCGCAACTGCAGGCCGTGGTCGCGAAGGTGCCCCGGGTGATCCAGGACCCGGCGCCTTCGGTGCTGTTGACCCAGTTCGCCGCCGACGGCCTGGAGCTGACGGTGTCGTTCTGGATCATGGACCCGGAGGCCGGCCAGTTGGGGGCCCGTTCCGCCGTCAACCTCGCTTTGCTGGCCGAACTCGACCGCCTGGGGGTGGAAATTCCCTTCCCCCAGCGGGTGCTTCGCCCGGTGGTGGCCGCCCCTGCGCCGGCGGCGGCCGGGGTGGTATCCTCGCCCGCACCATGATGTCCATCCTGCAGTTGTTCACCCGGACCCATCGCCCGCTCACCCTGGGCCTGCTGCTGGCCGCCGTGCTCCTGGCCTTCCTGGTCAGCGACGCCTGGGGCTTGCTGGCGCTCGCCCTGTCTGCCGCCTGGCTGCTGCTGAGCTGGCGCGACGCCCCGCGCGCTGTGCCCAGCCAGGCTGGCGCCGTGCTCTCGCCTGCCGACGGTCGTGTCGTGCGCATCGAAAAGGCCCGCGACCCCTACGCCGACCGCGAAGCCCTGCGCATCAGCGTGTTCATGAACGTCTTCGACACCCACGCCAACCGCGCCAGCGTCGATGGCGTGATCCGCGACGTCAAGTACTTCCCGGGCGCCACCATCAACACCGACCTGGACACCGCCTCGCCGCGCAACGAGCGCAACGCCGTGGTGATCGAGTCCAACGGCCAATTGGTGACCCTGGTGCAGGTGGCTGGCCTGATTGCCCGCCGCATCCTCTGTCACGTCAAGCCCGGTGACACGCTCACGCGCGGCCAGCGCTATGGCCTGATCCGTTTCGGCTCGCGCGTGGACATCTACCTGCCGCCGCACGCCGTGCCCAAGGTCGCCCCGGGCGAGCGCGTGTCCGCCACCACCACCGTCCTGGCGACCCTGGTGTCCGCATGAACCTCCCTGATCAGCAACCTGGCGCCGACGAATCCGTCGACGCTTCCTCGGAAGCGCCGGCCGAGCCTCTGCGCCCGCGCCGCAAGGGCATCTACATCCTGCCCAACCTGTTCACCCTGGCCGCTCTGTTCGGCGGGTTCTACGCCATCGTCATGGCCATGAACGACCGCTTCGACCAGGCGGCCGTCGGCATCTTCTGCGCCATGGTGCTCGACAGCCTGGACGGCCGCGTCGCGCGCATGACCAATACGCAGAGCGCGTTCGGCGAGCAGATGGACAGCCTCTCGGACATGGTGTCCTTCGGCGCTGCGCCAGCGTTGATCGTCTACGAGTGGGCGCTCAAGGGCATGGGCAAGTGGGGCTGGATCGCCGCCTTCGTGTATTGCTCGTGCGCTGCGCTGCGCCTGGCGCGCTTCAACACCAACATCGCGGTGGTGGACAAGCGTTTCTTCCAGGGCCTGCCCAGCCCGGCTGCTGCGGCCCTCGTTGTCGGCCTGATCTGGGTCGTGACCGACGCCGGCTACGTGCCCCAGGACGCCGCCTGGCTGACCTGGATGGCGTTTGCCTTCACGCTGTACGCGGGGCTGACCATGGTCACCAACATCCCGTTCTACAGCTTCAAGGACGTCAACTTCCGCAAGACCGTGCCCTTCATCGTGATCGTCGCGATCGCGCTGGGCATCGCCGTGATCACCATCCACCCGCCGATCGTGCTGTTCGGCGTCTTCGTGGTGTATGGCCTGTCCGGCTACGGTGTGTACGCGTGGAAGCTCAGCCAGGGCAAGCGCGTGAGCGTGATCTCCACCTCCACCGACGAGCCCGAAGAGGCCGGCCTGCACCGCTGACCTGGTTTGCTGAACGATATCGGGGCGCCGATGGCGTCACCGCTTGCCCCACCACCGGGCGAGGAGACCCCCATGACCGACAAGCTGATCATTTTCGACACCACCTTGCGCGATGGCGAGCAGTCGCCCGGCGCCTCCATGACCCGCGAAGAGAAGCTGCGCATCGCTCGCCAGCTCGAGCGCATGAAGGTGGACGTGATGGAGGCGGGCTTCGCCGCGTCGTCCAACGGTGACTTCGAGGCCATCAAGGCCATCGCAGACGTCATCAAGGACTCCGTCGTCTGCTCGCTGGCCCGCGCCAACGACCGCGACATCAGCCGCGCCGCCGAAGCCCTGAAGGGCGCCAACGCCTGGCGCATCCACACCTTCATCGCGACCAGCCCGCTGCACATGGAAAAGAAGCTGCGGATGTCGCCCGAGCAGGTGCTCGAGCAGGCCCGCAACTCGGTGCGCTTTGCCCGCAACCTGACGTCCGACGTCGAGTTCTCGGCCGAAGACGGCTACCGCTCCGAGATCGACTTCCTGGCCCGCGTCTGCGAGGCCGTGATCGCCGAGGGCGCGACCACCATCAACATCCCCGACACGGTCGGCTACGCCATCCCCGAGCTCTACGGCAACTTCATCCGCGAGCTGCGCGCCAAGGTGCCCAACTCCGACAAGGCCATCTGGTCGGTGCACTGCCACAACGACCTGGGCATGGCCGTGGCCAACTCGCTGGCCGGCGTGAAGATCGGCGGCGCTCGCCAGGTCGAGTGCACCATCAACGGTCTGGGCGAGCGCGCCGGCAACTGCGCCATGGAAGAAATCGTCATGGCGATCAAGACCCGCCGTGATTACTTTGGCTTGGACGTGGGCGTCGACACCCGCCAGATCATGCCGGCCTCGCGCCTGGTCTCGCAGACCACCGGTTTTGTCGTGCAGCCCAACAAGGCCGTGGTGGGCGCCAATGCCTTCGCGCACGCCTCCGGCATCCACCAGGACGGTGTGCTCAAGGCCCGCGACACCTACGAGATCATGCGCGCCGAGGACGTCGGCCTGTCGGCCAACAAGATCGTGCTGGGCAAGCTCTCGGGCCGCAACGCCTTCAAGCAGCGCCTGCAGGAGCTGGGCATCGAGCTGGACTCCGAAGCAGAGATCAACGCGGCGTTTGCCAAGTTCAAGGAACTGGCCGATCGCAAGAGCGAGATCTTCGACGAGGACATCATCGCCCTGGTGGGCGACGAAAGCGTCACCAGCGAGCAGGAGCACTACCGCCTGGTCGCGCTGTCGCAGCAGTCGGAAATGGGCGAGCGCCCGCATGCCAGCGTGGTGTTCGCCGCCGGTGGTGAAGAGCACCGCAGCGAGTCCGATGGCAACGGCCCGGTCGATGCCAGCGTCAAGGCCATCGAGGCTGTCGTGAAAAGTGGCGCGGAAATCCTCCTGTACTCCGTCAATGCCATCACGTCAGGGAGCACAGAATCTCAAGGTGAGGTGACGGTCCGTTTGCAACACGGTGGTCGCGTCGTCAACGGGGTCGGAGCCGACCCGGACATCGTCGTGGCGTCCGCCAAAGCCTACCTGGCAGCCCTCAACAAGCTGCACAGCAAGGCCGAAAGGGTGGCCGCGCAGGGGTAAAACCCTCGCACCGATGGCCTGATGCTCCAGGCCGCTTGATGAATGACGCGTAAGTCCTTGATTTACGCGTCATTTTCATTACACTCCCTGTGTGGACGAAAGGGCTGTAACGTGGTGGACAGAAAATTGAAGGCATCCCACTGGGTGTTGATGGCATTGATGGCCTGTGTGGCCATGTTTTCTCAGCCCAAGCTGGCCGAGGCCAAGTCGACCCCGCGTGAGCCCAAGGCCCAGACCGCCAAGAAGGCCAAGTCCACCAAAGTGGCCAAGGCCACGCCCCGCAAGCAGGCCAGCGAGCGCTCGTCCAGCCAGAGTCGCAAACGCAAGGTGACGGCCTCGCGCGCCAGCGCTTCCCGTGCCGTGGCCGCGCGTTCCTCGGTCAAATCGCGCACGGCCTCCGTGGCGCGTGTGCAGCCGGCCCGTGTGACCCGCGCCGAGAACGTTCCCGCCTTCTCCCGCATCGCCGTGAGCTCGCCCAACGCGCTGTCGCGCCCGACGGCCAGCCTGGTCGCGGCTTCGGGTGCCAAGGGGGCCTCTTTCGGTCAGCTCTACGGCCTGCACCAGACGCAGGACCCGCTGGAGCTGAAGTCCAGCGTGGCCCTGGTGATGGACCAGGACACCAACGAAGTCATGCTGTCGAAGAACCCCGAGGCCGTCCTGCCGATCGCGTCCCTGACCAAGCTCATGACGGCCGTGGTCGTGGTCGAAGCGCACCTGCCGCTGGACGACGCCATCACCATCACCAGCGACGACGTCGACACGGAGAAAAACAGCAGCTCCCGCCTGGCGGTGGGCTCGACCCTCAGCCGGGGCGAGTTGCTGCACCTGGCCCTGATGTCGTCCGAGAACCGAGCCGCCCACGCCCTGGGGCGCACCTACCCGGGCGGCCTGACGGCATTCGTCAGCGCCATGAACGCCAAGGCACGCCTGCTGGGCATGCACGACACCCGCTACGTCGACCCCACGGGGCTGAACAGCGGGAACCAGGCCACGGCCCGTGACCTGGCCACGCTGGTCAAGGCGGCCTACCAGCAGCCGCTGATCCGCGAGCTGTCGGTCTCGCCCGAGCACGCCGTGCGCCTGGGCAACCGCCAACTGCAGTTCCGCAACACCAACAGCCTGGTGCGCAGCCCGTCCTGGGACATCGGACTGCAAAAGACCGGCTACATCGTCGAGGCTGGGCGCTGCCTGGTCATGCAGGCGAGCATGGCGGGCCGCAAGTTCATCATGGTGTTCCTGGACTCGGCGGGCAAGTACTCGCGTCAGGCCGATGCCGAGCGCGTGCGCCGCTGGCTTGAGAACGCCGCGCAGAAGGGCGCACTGACCACCCACGCTTCTGCCAAGGTCACTTCCTGATCTGACCTGACCGCGGCAAGCCAAATGCAACGGGCCCCGAGGGGCCCGTTGCATGCTGGAGGGGGTGAGCCCTTGGTGTTCAGTTCGCCGAGGGGTCCTGCCAGCCCAGGGCCAGCGAGATGCGCTGAGCGCAGGCTTTGAGGGCTTCCTGCCACTCTGGCGGTACGCCGCGCGCGTGACCGATGTTGAGCGCCAGGCTGGCCACCACACCTCCGAGGTCATCGTGGATCGGCACCACCACCGTCTGTGAGCCTGGCTCGCCGGGTTCCACATCGGTGGCCAAGCCCGCCTGGCGGATCTGGCTCAACTCGGCTTGCAGGCTTTCGGCGCGCAGGCCGGCGGTCTGGCTCAAGGCGCTGAGCACCAGCGCGGACTCGTTGAGCAGCAACACCTTGCCGGCCGCGCAGCCAGTGATCGGCAGGCGCAGGCCCATCACGCGGGTGACCTGCACGCCGCTGCGCTCGGAGACGGTGCGCTCCACACACAGGGCCTCTTCGTCGTGGCGCACGAACAGCGACACCGATTGCCCGGTGACGCGGTGCAGCTCCTGCATGGGGCGAACGGCGAGGTCTCGCACGTCCAGTCGAGCCTTGACGAGGTTGCCCAGGGCAACCAGTCGGATGCCCAGGCGGTAGGCACCGGGGCCGGACCGCTCGACCAGGCCGCCGGTGGCCAGGTCGTTGAGGATGCGGTGGGCTGTCGAGGGGTGAAGGCTGGTCTGCTCGCTGATGGACTTCAACGACATGGCCTCGTTGCCGTGGGCCAGGGTGTCGAGCAGGGCAAACATCCTGCCCAGCACCTGGATGGACGTGCCGTCTGGTCTGGAATCGCTCATCGGGTTTTCCTTCGGCGCAATGGCCTTTTGGGACGTGGGATGAAGCATCAATCGGCGAAACTGGCGGTTCCTTGAGTGCAGTTCCACTTTTCCCATGTGCCTTTTTTGGCATCTGATACGGCCATGCACAGAATCGGTTCGTTTTTGCCTGGCGCCAGCGTGATGGCGTCTGTTCTTCTTTCATTGGTTTGTGTCTTGGCTGCCCTGCCGACAAAGGCGCAGACCGGCGCGTCCGATGCCTCGATCTCCAGGGGCGCCTCCTCGTCGGACGATGGCGTGGCCGTCAATCCAGGGGGGCGTCGGTGGATCACGGTACCTGCCGTCTGGGGGCGAATCACCGCAGCGGAACTGGGGCTCGTCATCAACCTGGACGACCCCTATTCGGTCGAGGTCGGCGAGTACTACATCCGAGCACGCAAGATCCCGGCTTCGCAGGTGCTGAGGGTGCGTCTTCCCGTGAAAGCGACCCTGGATCGGCAGGAGTTCCAGGCATTGCGTCGGGAGATCGACGGATTTTTTGGCACCCGCACGCAAGGACTCGCGCTGGCCTGGCGCCAGCCTCAAGCGGTCGAATGCCACAGCATCACGGGTGCGCTGGCCTTGGGATTTGATCCATCGTTGTGCGAGAAAACCTGCTCGCCCAGCAAACCGTCTCGGTATTTCGGTTCGTCATCCCTTCATCCGATGCGTGACTTCGGCATGCGCCTGGGGATGCTGTTGGCCGCACCGGACGTGGCGCAGGCCAAGGCCCTGATCAACAGGGGGGTGCAATCCGATGGGTCCTTGAGCCAACGCACTGGGGCGCCAGCCCATGTGCATTTCGTGAGCACCTCGGATTCGTTGCGCAGCGTGCGCCGGCAGTTGTTCCCGCCGGCAGGGCCTGCGTCGGAGTTCGGCATTGAGGTCCACCTGGATCAGACCGAGGCCTTGCGCAACGCCGATCGCGTCCTGATCTACCTGACGGGGCGGGCTCAGGTGGATGGCCTGGAGACCGTGCGCTTCCTGCCTGGTGCGCTTGCCGACCACCTGACCTCGTTTGGCGGCATCCTCGACAAGGCCCACGGTCAGATGACGGTGATGTCCTGGATCCAGGCGGGCGCCACGGCCAGCCATGGCACCGTCAGCGAGCCTTGTGCGCACCTGCAGAAGTTCCCGCATCCGCAACTGCTGCTGCTGTTCTATGCCCAGGGCGCATCGGCCATGGAAGCCTACTGGAAGAGCGTGGCTTGGCCGCGCCAGAGCCTGTTCGTGGGCGAGCCGCTGGCGGCGCCTTTCGCCCGCTGATCGGGCCGCAGCGGCTCAGCGCAACCAGCCCCAGGCCACGCGCTGGGCGATCCAGGCCTTGCGCCAGGGCGTGGGCAGCAGGCGCTGGTGCAGCACGGCATCGCCGGCGGTGGCCACGACATCGACCTGCATCAGGGCCAGGTGGCCGAGCAGCACCAGCGGGCGCAGCGCCCGCGCCTGTGCGGCAGGCAGGCGCCTGATCTGCGCCAGGGCGTCCTGCAGCGGCTGTCGCGCCCGTTGGGCCAAGTCTGCCAGCAGGGGCGTCCATCCTGGCGGGGTCTGGCCCGGCACGGGCTTGACCAGTTGATGGGCCTTCACGTCATGGGTCTGCAGCAGGTCGATGCCGACCATGACCCAGCCCGCGCGCGCGTCCTGCCCGAGGCGGGCCAGGCGGTGGCCCATGCGCAGGCCGCAACCCAGCAGCCGAGCGGCTTGCAGGGCGGGTTCGCTGTCGGCGCCCAGCAGGCGTGCCGCCCCCTCGCAAGCCAGGCCGGTGGTCTGCTGCGCATGGTGGACAAAGTGGGCTTCGTCCATCCAGCGGTTCTGGTGCACCAGCTGGATCAGGCCTTCGACCTGGGCCAGCCACACCGGCGCCTCCGGCCAGCTCGCGCCAGGCGGCAGCGACAGCGCCGCGCGTTCGCGCATCAGCGGGTGATTGGGGTGGCCCTGTTCGGTGGCCTGCAGTTCGGTGACCCACCAGCGCAGCTTGGTTTCGGCCACGCCCGCATCGTGCACGTCCAGCGGGATGCGGGCCGTCTCGTGCCACCAGTTGAGCCAGCAGGCCAGGGCAGGGCGGTGCGTGGCCGCCGTCAGCCGCAGGGCGTGGGCCAGGCTGCTGCCCGGGCGCGGGAACGTGGGCGACGAAGGAGGAGGGGTGTCGGACATCTTGGAGTGGGGTATCGGGTTTACCCGTGGTAAACAACAGCGGGCGGGCAAAGAGTGCGCCATTGTCTCAACAGCTGAATTGACATGGGCGCACACGCGTGCCTACATTACTGACCCGCGGGTCAGTTGTTGTGCCACCAAAGGTGACAAGGATGATCCGACCCGACCTGCTGACGGTCGTTCTTCCTGATTCGAATCCTGTTCAACATGCGCTGGCCCCTGGCAAAACTTGCCCCTTCCGCGTCCGTCTTCGCGTCCCTGTTCGCGTCGGTCTTTCTCCTCACCGCTTGTGGCAAGCACGCCGAGCAGCCAACCCCGGTGCGCGCTGTGCGCACCATGGTGCTGGCCGACGGTGGTGGCTCGCTGCAACGCGAGTTCTCGGCCGACATCCGCGCCCGCACCGAATCGCGCCTGTCCTTTCGCGTGGGCGGCAAGGTGACGCAGCGCGCGGTGGAGCTGGGTCAGCGCGTCAAGGCGGGCCAGTTGCTCGCCCAGGTCGACCCGCAAGACCTGCGCCTGGGGGCCGATGCCGCCAAGGCCGCGCTCTCGGCCGCAGAGGCCCAGGCCGCTCAGGCCAGCGCCGACCTCGCCCGTTTCAAGGAGCTGCGCTCGCAAGGTTTCATCAGCGAAGCCGAACTCGAGCGCCACACCACGGCCGAGCGCGCCGCCCAGGCCAGCTTGCGCCAGGCGCGCGCCCAGGCGGGTGTGCAGCTCAACCAGGCTGGCTATGCCTCGCTGGCGGCCGGCGCAGCCGGTGTCATCACCTCGGTGGACGTCGAGCCCGGTCAGGTGGTCGGCGCCGGTCAACCGGTGCTGACGCTGGCCCAGGACGGCCCGCGTGACGTCGTTTTCGCGGTGCCCGAGGACATGGGCCCCACGGTGCGCGCCCTGATCGGCAAGCCCGCAGGCATCCAGGTCCGCCGCTGGGGCACGACCGAGTGGACAGCGGCCAAGGTCCGCGAGGTGGCCGGCGCCACCGACAGCCTGACCCGCACGCTGCTGGTCAAGGCCGACATCGGCGAGCTGCAGGCCGAGCTGGGGCAGACGGCTGCCGTGCTCGTGCGCACCCCCACGCGCATCAAGGGTGGCATCCAGCTGCCCCTGCATGCCCTGGCGCAGCGCGAAGGCCGATCGGTGGTCTGGGTGCTCGACGGCCAGTCCATGACCGTCAAGCCGCAACCCGTGGTCACCGGTGACATCGTCGGCAACGTGGTCCTGGTGGCCGATGGGCTCCAGCCTGGCCAGGAGGTGGTGACCGCTGGCGTGCACGTGCTGAACCCGGGCCAGAAGGTCAAGCGCTACGTCGAACCCGGCCTGGGCGAGCGCCCGGCCGTTCCGCCAGCTGCGTCCTCCGCACCTTCTGCCACGCCTTCCCGTTCCTGATCCCCGCGCGGATCATCGAGCAACCGACCCGATCAGGAGCAGGTGGTGAGTCACACCGAACACGACACGGCTGAGCCCCAGGCGCAGCGTTTCAACATCTCTCGCTGGGCGCTGGAGCACCGCGCCCTCACGCGCTACCTCATGGTGGTGCTGATGCTGCTGGGCGTCGCGGCCTACTTCCAGCTGGGCCAGGACGAAGACCCGCCGTTCGCTTTCCGCGTGATGGTGGTGCGGGCCTACTGGCCGGGCACCACCGCGCAGCAGATGGCCGAGCAGGTCACCGACAAGATCGAGCGCACCTTGCAGGAGGTGCCTTATGCCGATCGCATCCAGTCCTACACCAAGCCGGGCGAATCGTTCACGCTGATGGTGGTCAAGGACTCCTCGCCGCCCAAGGAGATCCCCAACCTCTGGTACCAGGTGCGCAAGAAGATCGGCGACATGCGCGCGACCTTGCCGCAAGGCGTCATCGGCCCCTTCTTCAACGACGAGTTCGGTGACGTCTACGGCAGCATCTATTCGCTGTCGGCCGACGGCTTCACGGAGGAAGAGCTGCGCCAGTTCGCCGAACAGGCGCGCTCGGACATGCTGCGTGTGCCGGGGGTGGCGAAGGTCGAGCTCTTCGGTGTGCAGCCGGAGAAGGTGTTTGTCGAGATCCCGCAGCAAAAGCTGGCGCAGCTGGGCATCGACATGAACCACGTGGTGGCCGAGCTCAACGCGCAGAACGCGATCGAGAGCGGCGGGGTCTACACCAGCGAGCGCCTGACGGTGCAGATGCGCGTCAACGGCGCCTTCCAGAACATCGAGCAGCTGCGCCAGGTGCCGATCCGCGTGACCCACCCGGCAACCGGGCAGTCGCGCAACCTGCGCCTGGGCGACATCGCCCAGATCCGCCGCGGCTACCAGGACCCGGCCGCCGTCAAGGTGCGCCACCAGGGCAAGCAGGTCATCGCCTTGGGCATCTCCATGGCCAAGGGCGGCGACATCATCGCCCTGGGCAAGGACCTGAGGGCGACGTCCGAGCGCATCCGCGCGGGCCTGCCCGTGGGGATCGAGCTCGACCAGATCCAGGACCAGCCCCAGTCGGTGTCGTCCTCGGTCGGTGAGTTCGTCAAGGTGCTCATCGAGGCCGTGGTCGTGGTGCTGGCCGTGAGCTTCATCAGCCTGGGGCTGCACACCAAGCCGCTGCGCCTGGACGTCTGGCCGGGTCTCGTGGTGGCCATCACCATCCCGCTGGTGCTGGCCATGACCTTCCTGGTCATGTACTACGCCAACGTGGGCCTGCACAAGATCTCGCTGGGCGCGCTCATCATCGCCTTGGGCCTGCTGGTCGACGACGCCATCATCGCCGTCGAGATGATGGTCCACAAGCTGGAAGAGGGCTACGACAAGGTGCGCGCCGCGACCGCGGCCTACGACATCACGGCCATCCCCATGCTGACCGGCACGCTGATCACGGCGGCGGGCTTCCTGCCCATCGGCATGGCCAAGTCGGCCGTGGGCGAGTACACCTTCGCCATCTTCGCGGTCACGGCTGCAGCGCTGCTGCTGTCCTGGCTGGTGTCGGTGTATTTCGTGCCCTACCTGGGCCTGCTGTTGCTCAAGACCCGTCCCAAGGTGGGCGAAGGCCACACCGCCGACCTGTACGACACCCCGTTCTACAGCCGCTTCAAGCGCCTTGTGAACTGGTGCGTGCAGCACCGCTGGGTCACCATCGGCCTGACCATCCTGGCCCTGGTGCTGGGCGTGGCCGGCATGGGCAAGGTCCAGCAGCAGTTCTTCCCCGACTCCAGTCGCCCCGAGCTCATCGTCGACCTGTGGCTGGAAGAGGGCGCCAGCATCCGCGCCTCCGAGGACATCGCGCGCCGCTTCGAGGCCCGCATGCTCAAGGAGCCAGGCGTCAAGACGGTCAGCACCTGGATCGGCAGTGGCCTGCCGCGCTTTTACCTGCCGATGGACCAGATCTTTCCGCAAAGCAACATCAGCCAGGTCGTGCTCATCCCCGAGAGCGCCCAGGAGCGCGAGCGCCTGCGCCACGCGCTGCCCGATGTGCTCGCCACCGAGTTTCCCGAGGTCCGTGGCCGCGTGCGCCTGCTGCCCAACGGCCCGCCCGTGCCGTACCCGGTGCAATTTCGCATCGTGGGTGAAGACGTCAGCGTGCTGCGCGGCATCGCCGACCAGGCCAAGGAAGTGCTGCGCACCAGCCCCGACCTGCTGGGTGTCAACGACAACTGGAACGAGTCGGTCAAGGCCATCCGCCTGTCGGTGGACCAGGACAAGGCCCGTGCCCTGGGCGTGAGCTCGCAGTCCATCGCACAGGCCAGCCGCATCCTGACCTCGGGCGCCACGCTGGCCCAGTACCGCGAAGGCGACCGCCTCATCGACATCGAGTTCCGCGTGCCGCAATCCGAGCGCCTCACGCTCGAGGCCCTGGACAACGCCTACGTGCCCAGCGCCACGGGCCGCATGATCCCGGTGCTGCAGGTGGCCAAGCCCAAGCTGGTCTGGGAGCCGGGCGTGCTGTGGCGCGAGGGCCGTCACTTCGCCATCACCGTGCAGGCCGACGTGCGCGACGGCGTGCAGGGCCCGACCGTCAGCCAGGCCCTGTGGCCCAGGCTGCAGGCCCTGCAGGCCAAGCTGCCGCCGGGTTACCGCATCGAGCTGGCAGGCACCGCCGAGGAAAGCTCCAAGGGGCAGGGCTCCATCTTCGCCAACGTGCCGGTGATGCTGTTCATCATCTTCACGCTGCTGATGCTGCAGCTGCAGAGCTTCTCGCGCGCCATGCTGGTCTTCCTGACCGGCCCGATGGGCATCGCCGGCGTGGCCATGGCCCTGCTGGCGCTGAACCGGCCCTTCGGCTTCGTCGCGCTGCTGGGCGTGATCGCCCTGATGGGCATGATCATGCGCAACTCCGTCATCCTGATCGACCAGATCGAGCAGGACCGCGCCCGCGGCGTGCCCGCCTGGGACGCGGTCGTCGGTGCGGCCGTGCGGCGCTTTCGCCCCATCGTGCTGACGGCCGCCGCCGCCGTGCTGGCCATGATCCCGCTCAGCCGCAGCGTCTTCTGGGGCCCCATGGCCGTGGCCATCATGGGGGGGCTGATCGTGGCGACCTTGCTGACCTTGCTGGCCCTGCCGGCCATGTACGCGGCCTGGTTCCGGGTGCGCCGCGCCGAGGAGGCCTCCGCCTGAACGCAGGTGCCTCGCGTTTTCCTTTGGCGCGTCATGGGCAAAACGGGGTCGGCCCCGCAGTAGAATCTCGGGTTCCGACCGAATCACCTGGTTCGCCGGCTGGCGCCCCCAGGCCCCCTGGGGGTGGGCCGACGAACCGTCCGCTGTCTGTGCGCGGGTGGCGAAATTGGTAGACGCACCAGGTTTAGGTCCTGACGCCAGCAATGGTGTGGGGGTTCGAGTCCCCCCCCGCGCACCACAGACAACCCTTTTCTTTTCACCTTTTGCAGAGAGTTCAAATCATGGCGATCACCGTGGAGACCCTCGACAAGCTGGAGCGCCGCATCACGCTGTCGCTGGCAGCCGATGCCCTCAAGAACGAAGTCGATGCCCGCCTCAAGAAGCTGGCTCGCACCACCAAGGCCGACGGTTTCCGTCCTGGCAAGGTGCCGATGAACGTCGTGGCTCAGCGCTACGGCTACTCCGTCCAGTACGAAGTCATCAACGACCAACTGGGCGAAGCCTTTGCCAAGGCTGCTCAGGAAGCCCAACTGCGCGTGGCCGGTCAGCCCCGCATCGCCGAAAAGGAAGGCGGCCCCGTTGAGGGCCAACTCCAGTTCGACGCCACCTTCGAGGTCTACCCCGAAGTGACCATCGGTGACCTGACCGCCGCCGAAGTCGAGCGCGTGACCTCTGACGTCAACGACGCCGCCATCGACCGCACCGTCGAGATCCTGCGCAAGCAGCGCCGCACCTTCGCCCAGCGCCCGGCTGCCGAAGGCGCCGCCGACGGCGACCGCGTCACCATCGACTTCGAAGGCAAGATCGACGGCGTGCCCTTTGAAGGTGGCAAGGCCGAGGGCTTCCAGTTCCTGGTCGGCGAAGGCCAGATGCTCGAGGCCTTCGAGAAGGCGGTTCGCGGTATGAAGACCGGCGAGTCCAAGACCTTCCCCCTGGCCTTCCCCGAGGACTACCACGGCAAGGACGTGGCCGGCAAGGAAGCCGACTTCCTGGTCACGGTCAAGAAGGTCGAGCAGCAGAACCTGCCCGAGCTGACCGAGGACTTCATCAAGTCCCTGGGCCTAGCCGAAGGCACCGTTGAAGCCCTGCGCGCCGACGTCAAGCGCAACCTCGAACGCGAAGTCAAGTTCCGCGTCCTGGCCCGCAACAAGGCTTCCGTCATGGAAGCCCTGCTGAAGGTCGTCGATTTCGACCTGCCCCAGTCCCTGGTGGCCGCCGAAACCGACCGCATGGTCGAAGCCGCCCGCGCCGACCTCAAGGCCCGCGGCATCCCTGACGCCGACAAGGCCCCGATCCCGGCTGAAATGTTCAAGCCCCAGGCCGAGCGCCGCGTGCGCCTGGGCCTGACCGTGGCCGAGCTGGTCAAGGCCAACAACCTGCAGGCCAAGCCCGAGCAGCTGCAGGCCCACATCCAGGAACTGGCCCAAAGCTACGAGCAGCCTGCCCAAGTGGTGGCCTGGTACATGAGCGACCGCCAGCGCATGGCCGAAGTCGAAGCCGTCGTCATCGAAGGCAACGTGGCCGAATTCGTGCTGTCGAAGGCCAAGGTCACCGACAAGGCCCTGGGCTTCGAAGAGCTGATGGGCCAGCAAGGCGCCTGATCCCGGCCTGAGCCCCCCGGGGCTCGCGCTGAGGGCACCGGCAATCCTGAGTGATTGCCGGTGCCTTTTGTTTTGTGCAACCTTTTCGCCTGCGATCCGGGCATTTCGTCACGGGAAATCCCCTGAGGCGCGCGGGCCACGGCGGTGTTTTTCCGCGCTGTTTGCGCGCAACGGAAAAACGACGTCAAGGTAGCGACGCCTTTTCCGGCCTTCGGCACACCCGGATCGCACGTCATAATGATTTCAACCGAGGCCTTTGCCCACGGCAGGGCCTCAGCACCGACGCGTACAAGGAAGCACATGAGCGCACTGGACATTCAAAACCTGGGCATGGTGCCCATGGTCATCGAACAATCGGGTCGCGGTGAGCGCGCCTACGACATCTACAGCCGCCTGCTGCGCGAGCGCGTGATCTTCCTGGTGGGCCCCGTCAACGACGCCACGGCCAACCTGGTGGTCGCCCAGATGCTGTTCCTCGAGAGCGAGAACCCCGACAAGGACATCTCGTTCTACATCAACTCGCCCGGTGGCTCCGTCAGCGCAGGCATGTCGATCTTCGACACGATGAACTTCATCAAGCCCGACGTGTCCACCCTGTGCATGGGCATGGCCGCCTCCATGGGTGCCTTCCTGCTGGCCGCCGGTGCCAAGGGCAAGCGTTTTGCCCTGCCCAACAGCAAGATCATGATCCACCAGCCGCTCGGCGGCGCCCAGGGTCAGGCCACCGACATCGAGATCCATGCCCGCGAGATCCTCAAGACCCGCGAGCAGCTCAACAAGATCCTGGCCGAGCGTTCCGGCCAGCCTCTGGACAAAATCCAGAACGACACCGAACGCGACTACTACATGACGGCCGAAGAGGCCGCCACCTACGGACTCATCGACAAGGTGCTGGAAAAGCGCGGCTGACCCCCACTCACCGCTTCCATCTTTTCCGGCCCTTGCCGCCACCTGACAGGCCTGCACCATGGCAGACAAAAAAGGCTCTTCCAGCGAAAAAATCCTCTACTGCTCCTTCTGCGGAAAGAGTCAGCACGAGGTCAAGAAGCTCATCGCCGGCCCGTCGGTCTTCATCTGCGACGAGTGCATCGACCTGTGCAACGACATCATCCGCGACGAAGTGGCGGCGGAGTCCGAGCAGACCAGGCCCTCGCGCGGTGACCTGCCCACGCCCGGCGAAATCAAGGCCAGCCTCGACCAGTACGTGATCGGCCAGGACACGGCCAAGCGCACGTTGTCGGTGGCGGTCTACAACCACTACAAGCGGCTCAAGCACATGGGCTCGGGCGACGGCAAGAAGCCCGATGTCGAGCTGGCCAAGAGCAACATCCTGCTGATCGGCCCCACCGGCTCCGGCAAGACGCTGCTGGCGCAGACGCTCGCGCGCCTGCTCAACGTGCCCTTCGTGATCGCCGACGCCACCACGCTGACCGAAGCCGGTTACGTGGGCGAGGACGTCGAGAACATCATCCAGAAGCTGCTGCAGAACTGCAATTACGAGGTGGACAAGGCCCAGCGCGGCATCGTCTACATCGACGAGATCGACAAGATCTCGCGCAAGTCCGACAACCCGTCCATCACGCGTGACGTCTCGGGTGAGGGCGTGCAGCAGGCCCTGCTCAAGCTCATCGAAGGCACGATGGCTTCGGTGCCCCCGCAAGGCGGCCGCAAGCACCCCAACCAGGACTTCCTGCAGATCGACACGACCAACATCCTGTTCATCTGCGGTGGCGCCTTCGATGGCCTCGAGAAAGTCATCCAGAACCGCTCTGTCAAGTCCGGCATCGGCTTTGGTGCCGCCGTGCAGAGCAAGGAAGACCGAAAGGTGGGCGAGGTCTTCCGCGAGGTCGAGCCCGAGGACATCATCAAGTTCGGCCTGATCCCCGAACTGGTGGGCCGCCTTCCGGTGGTGGCGACCCTCGGCGAATTGACCGAAGATGCCCTGGTCAGGATCCTGACCGAGCCCAAGAACGCGCTGATCAAGCAGTATCAGCAGTTGCTGAACATGGACGGTGTCGAGCTGGAAATCCGGCCCGCCGCCCTGGCCGCCATCGCCCGCAAGGCGTTGGCGCGCAAGACCGGTGCCCGTGGCCTGCGTTCCATCCTGGAACAATCGTTGCTGGACACCATGTTCGAACTTCCCACACAGGAGGGCGTGCAAAAAGTTGTGCTGGATGAATCCACCATTGAAGAAAACGCCAAGCCATTGCTGGTGTATCGGGAACAGGCCAAGGCCAGTGCCTGAGCGCGTTTGAAAGCGCTCCGTGGGGCACCGCTGAGAACCTCCTGCGATATCGGTCGACTGGTTTTCACGGTGCCCTTGTGTTTAGCCCCTGAGGCCCCACGTGGGCATCAGAGAAAGTGAGCCCCTCATGTCTGGACACCCCATTCTTCCTTCCGATCCCATCTCGCTGCCGCTGCTGCCGCTGCGCGACGTCGTGGTCTTCCCGCACATGGTGATCCCGCTCTTCGTGGGACGCCCCAAGTCCATCAAGGCCCTCGAGTCGGCCATGGAGTCCGGCCGGCAGATCATGCTGGTGGCCCAGAAGGCCGCTGGCAAGGACGAGCCCAAGGCCGACGACATGTTCGACGTCGGCTGCGTCTCCAGCATCCTGCAGATGCTCAAGTTGCCTGACGGCACCGTGAAGGTGCTGGTCGAAGGTGTGCAGCGCGCCAACACGCAATCCATCGACGACAGCGGTGAATTCTTCACCTCGGTGGTCGTGCCCGTGCCGCCCGAGCCTCAGGTCACGCCCGAGGTCGAGGCCCTGCGCCGCGCCGTGACGCAGCAGTTCGACCAGTACGTCAAGCTCAACAAGAAGATCCCGCCCGAGATCCTCACCTCGATCTCCGGCATCGACGACGCCGGCCGCCTGGCCGACACCATCGCCGCCCACCTGCCGCTCAAGCTCGAAGCCAAGCAGTCGGTGCTGGACCTGGTGACCGTGTCCGCCCGCCTGGAAAAGCTGCTCGAGCTGCTCGAGCACGAAGTCGACATCCTGCAGGTCGAAAAGCGCATCCGTGGCCGCGTCAAGCGCCAGATGGAGAAGTCGCAGCGCGAGTACTACCTCAACGAGCAGGTCAAGGCCATCCAGAAGGAGCTCGGTGAAGGCGAGGAGGGCGCCGACCTCGAAGAGATCGCCAAGAAGATCGAGTCCGCCCGCATGCCCAAGGAGGCACGCAAGAAGGTCGACGCCGAGTTCAAGAAGCTCAAGCTGATGTCGCCCATGTCGGCCGAGGCCACGGTGGTGCGCAACTACATCGAGACCCTGGTCAACCTGCCCTGGAGCAAGAAGTCCAAGGTCAAGCACGACCTGGCCCTGGCCGAGACCGTGCTCAACGAAGAGCACTACGGCCTCGACAAGGTCAAGGAACGCATCCTCGAGTACCTCGCTGTCCAACAACGCGTCGACAAGGTCAAGGCCCCCATCCTGTGCCTGGTCGGCCCCCCTGGCGTGGGCAAGACCTCGCTGGGCCAGTCCATCGCCCGTGCCACCGGACGCAAGTTCGTGCGCATGGCCCTGGGCGGCGTGCGCGACGAGGCCGAGATCCGTGGCCACCGCCGCACCTACATCGGCTCCATGCCGGGCAAGGTCCTGCAGAGCCTGTCCAAGGTCGGCGTGCGCAACCCGCTGTTCCTGCTCGACGAGATCGACAAGCTGGGCATGGACTTCCGGGGCGATCCGTCCTCGGCGCTGCTGGAAGTGCTCGACCCCGAGCAGAACCACACCTTCGGTGACCACTACATCGAGGTCGACTTCGACCTGTCCGATGTGATGTTCGTCGCCACGTCGAACTCGCTGAACATCCCGCCGGCGCTGCTGGACCGGATGGAAGTGATCCGCCTGGCCGGCTACACCGAAGACGAGAAGGTCCACATCGTTCAGACCTACCTGCTGCCCAAGCAGATCAAGAACAACGGTGTGAAGGAGGGCGAGCTGGAGGTGGCTGAAAGCGCCATCCGCGGCATCATCCGCTACTACACCCGCGAGGCCGGCGTGCGCTCGCTGGAACGCGAGGTCTCCAAGATCTGCCGCAAGGTGATCAAGGGCTTTGCGCTCAAGCAGTTCACCGAGAAGGTCGTCGTCACCGACGAGAACCTCAACGACTTCCTGGGCGTGCGCAAGTACAGCTACGGCGAAGCCACGAAGGAAAACCAGGTCGGCCAGGTGGTCGGTCTGGCCTGGACGGAAGTCGGTGGCGACCTGCTCACCATCGAAGCCGCGATCATGCCGGGCAAGGGCAACATCATCCGCACCGGTCAGCTGGGCGACGTGATGAAGGAGTCGGTCGAGGCCGCTCGCTCGGTGGTGCGCTCGCGCGCCCGCCGCCTGGGCATCACGGACGACCTCTTCGAGAAGCGCGACATCCACATCCACGTGCCCGATGGCGCCACGCCCAAGGACGGTCCGTCCGCCGGTGCGGCCATGACGACGGCCTTCGTGTCGGCGCTCACGGGCATCCCGGTGCGCGCTGACGTCGCCATGACGGGTGAGATCACCCTTCGCGGTGAGGTCACGGCCATCGGTGGCTTGAAGGAAAAGCTGCTGGCGGCCCACCGTGGCGGCATCAAGACGGTGCTGATCCCCGAGGAGAACGTCAAGGACCTGGCGGAGATCCCGGAGAACGTCAAGAGCCAGATCGAGATCGTGCCGGTCAAGTGGATCGACAAGGTGCTCGAAGTGGCCCTGGAGCGTCAGCCCACGCCTTTGCCTGAAGAAGAGGCCAAGGTGGAAGCCAAGCCCGAAGCCGCCGCGGCGCCGTCGCCTGCCAGCAACGAGTTGCTCAAGCATTGAAAAATCTGAGCGCGTGTTGACGAAGAGGCCAAAAGCGCGCTATAGTTCGGGTCTTCGCTGATCACGCGCCAAACGTGATCAACGCAAGCGAAGACAGCAGGCAAAAAGAGCAATCTGATTGTCTTGCGATGCGGGATTAGCTCAGTTGGTAGAGCGATACCTTGCCAAGGTATAGGTCGAGAGTTCGAGTCTCTTATCCCGCTCCACATTCCGAAGGGAAGCCCAAAAGGCTTCCCTTTTTCTCTGGCGAAGCCGCTGGAAGTCGCATTCGACACCGGTTTTGCTGGATACTCGCAGCACCCCTGGCGCGGTAGCAAAGCGGTTATGCACCGGATTGCAAATCCGTCCAGCCCGGTTCGACTCCGGGCCGCGCCTCCAAAACAAGCGAAAGCCCCACCCGTTCACGCCGGTGGGGCTTTTTTGTTGGCGCAAGTGGGCGAGCCGGCCAAGGCTTGCGGTAAATCCATCTTCGACTGGCAAAACCTACATCCCTCGCGCCCCGCCCAGCCATCGTTCGCGGGCGCCGCCTCAGGCGGGAACTTCGTTTGCCATGGCTTCTGTCGGCCCCACCCCCGATCAGGAGAACCCCATGCCCAACCCCAAGCCCGGCCGCACCTCCGCCGACAAGAAGTCGGCCGCCAAAGCCGCCGCTCGCAACACGGACAGCGGACCCGCCAACCCCGCTCTTGCCCCGGATGACGTGTTGTCCCAACGGGCGGCCCAGACCGGTGAGCTGGCCGCGGCGATGCCATTCAACCCCAGCAAGGCGGCGGAGCACGGGTTTGCGAATGGCCGCCAGCCGCCCGAGGGCGCCCGGGTGTCGCCGCGCTCGGACCTCCCCGGCGCGAGCACGCTGTCCGAGGCGAACCCTTCCACCAAGGTCGGGACCGCCGCCGCGCCAGGCACCAACCCCGCGGCCTCATCACTGGACCGCGTTCGCGTGGATGGCGGTGGCCAGCGGCTGACCACGAACCAGGGCGTGCCCATCGCGGACAACCAGAACTCGCTGAAATACGGTGTGCGTGGGCCGGTGCTGCTGGAGGACTTCATCCTGCGCGACAAGTTGACGCACTTCGACCATGAGCGCATCCCGGAGCGCATCGTGCATGCCCGCGGCTCTGGCGCCCACGGCTTTTTCGAATGCCTTGAGCCGATCCCCGAACTCACCATGGCGGCCCCGTTTCGCGAAGCCGGCCAGGTCACGCCTGTCTTCGTTCGCTTCTCGACGGTGGCCGGTGAGCGCGGCAGCAAGGACACCGCACGCGATGTGCGCGGCTTCGCGGTCAAGTTCTACACCGACGAGGGCAACTGGGACCTGGTGGGCAACAACATGCCGGTGTTTTTCATCCAGGACGCGATGAAGTTCCCTGACCTCGTGCACGCGGTCAAGCCCGAGCCCCATCACGGCATGCCTCAAGCGGCGAGTGCGCACGACACCTTCTGGGACTTCGTGTCGCTGATGCCCGAGTCCACGCACATGCTGCTGTGGGTCATGAGCGACCGGGCCATCCCGCGCAGCTACGCGACGATGCAGGGGTTCGGCGTGCACAGCTACCGCCTGGTCAACGAGGCGGGAGAGTCGGTGTTCGTGAAGTTCCACTGGAACCCCAGGTTCGGCACGCATTCGCTGGCCTGGGACGAGGCGGTCAAGATCTCTGGCGCCGACCCGGACTACCACCGCCGCGACCTGTGGGAGCGCATCGAGGGCGGCGCCTACCCCGAGTGGGAGCTGGGCCTGCAGGTCTTCACCGAGGAGCAGGCCGACAAGTTCAGCTTCGACGTGCTCGATGCCACCAAGATCGTGCCCGAGGAGCTGGTGCCGATCCGGCCGGTTGGGCGCATGGTGCTGAACCGCAACCCGGACAACTTCTTCGCCGAGACCGAGCAGGTGGCCTTCTGCACCGCCAACGTCGTTCGCGGCATCGATTTTTCCAACGACCCATTGCTGGCTGGACGCATCCACTCCTATGTGGACACGCAGATCAGCCGGCTCGGCGGGCCGAACTTCCACGAAATCCCCATCAACTCGCCCATCGCGCCAGTGCACAACAACCAGCGCGACGGCATGCACCGACAGGCCATCCACCGTGGCAAGGTGGCCTATGAGCCCAACTCACTCGGAGGCGGGTGCCCCTTCCAGGCGGGCGCCGCGCAAGGCTTCACATCTGTCGCCTCCCGGCTGCGCGCTCGCGAGGAGCAGGGCAAGGTTCGCGCGAAGCCCGAGTTGTTCGCCGAACACTTCAACCAGGCCACGCTGTTCTACAACAGCCAGACGCCCACCGAACAGGCGCACATCGCGGCGGCCTTCCGGTTTGAGCTGAGCAAGGTGACCGTGCCGGCGATTCGTCAGCGCGTGATCTCGATGCTGCGCAACGTGTCGGAAGACCTGGCCGCAACGATCGCCGAGGGCTTGAACATGTCGCCCTTGCCAGCGCCGATGCCGCGCGCGCTCGAACGCCGCGTCAAGCCTGAGGTGAGCGTGTCACCGTCGCTGTCGCTGATGGCCCGCCCGGGCGATGGATCGGTTCGCGGTCGCAAGGTGGCCATGCTGGTGGCCGATGGCTGTGTCGGTCGCAGCGTGGCGGATGTCCATGCGAAGTTGGTGGCGGCCGGTGCCGTGCCGCGCATCCTCGCCGAACGCATCGGTCCCGTCCGAACGGACGACGGTGTCGAGATCGAGGCCGATGCCTCCTTTGAAAACGAACCGGGCTTCCTGTTCGACGCCCTCGTGCTGCCCGATGGCAGCGCTGCCGTGCCTGCATTGGGCTCTGATGGCAACGTGCTGGCAGCCATCCGTGACCAGTTTCGCCATGGCAAGACCATCCTGGTGCTGGGCGCGGGGGCGGAACTGCTCAGCATCGCGGGCCTGCCCGAATCGCTTCCCAATGGCGAGGCGGACCCGGGCCTGACATTGACATCGGATGCTTCGGCAGGGGCGCACGCCCTCATCGCAGGCCTGGCCCGGCATCGGCATCCGGAACGCGAGACCGATCCTCCCGTCGTGTGATCGGTGACCCGGAAACAGGCCGGTCTCGGACGGCAAGCTGCCCGCGCCGAAGCGCGGGCACACCGAATGCCCCACGGAGGTGTCAGCGTCATGCACTTGCTTGCATGGTCGCCCCGCGAATCACACAGCAAGTCGAAGCCACGACCGGCTGCCACCAGGAGGATCCCGCATGAACACAAGCACCTTGCCACCGGTCAACCGTCCGTTGCGCGTTGACGCCGACGTTGACGAAACCGTCCACTCGCACAGCATCTGCTGGGGGGCGGTCTTCGCTGGCGCCGCGGGGGCCGCGTCGCTGTCATTGATCCTGCTGGTGCTGGGTGTCGGGCTGGGCCTGTCGTCGGTCTCGCCCTGGTCCTCACAAGGCGTGTCGGCCGAAACGTTCGGTGTCTCGACCATTGCGTGGATCACGTTCACGCAACTCGCCGCTTCGGGTTTGGGGGGCTACCTGGCCGGCCGGCTGCGCCACCGCTGGGGCGGTGTCCACACGGACGAGGTCTATTTCCGCGACACCGCGCATGGGTTCCTGGCCTGGTCCATCGCCATGCTGGCCACGGCGGGCATGCTGACGGCTGCCATCGGCACCATCGTCGGCGGCGGCGCCAAAGCGGGGGCGACTGCGGTGGTTGCCGCCCCAGCCACCGCGACGGCCGCGAGCGCCGCGGGCCTCAGCCCGGACTATTTTGTCGACACGCTGTTCAGGCGCGTGGGCACGGGTGCGGCCACGGCTGCTTCTTCGGCGCCTGCCAGCAGCCCCGATGCAGGCGCTGAGGAGCCAGACAGCGCCGCGGTTGCGCCACGTGGCACGGAGACCGCTGTCGCTGCACCGGTGAGGCAGGATGCGCCACCGCCGACGGCGGAGGCGGTCCGCATCTTCGCGAACGCCGCCAGCGCCAATGCGCTGCCAGCCGATGACGCGCGCTACCTCGGCCAGTTGGTTGCGCAGCGCACCGGCCTGGGCCAACAGGAGGCCGAAAAGCGCGTGACCGAGGCGTTCGCGAGCCTGCAGGCCAAGGCGATGGCTGCCAGGGAGCAGGCCAAGGAAGCCACCGACAAGGCGCGCAGCGCGTCGGCCAAGGCGGCGCTGTGGGGCTTCATCTCGCTGCTGATCGGTGCGTTCGTCGCGAGCTTCATGGGCACGCTGGGTGGCCGTCACCGCGACCAGTTCTGACCCTGCATGACTTCAAGGAGACCGCCATGCGATCACTGCTTCTTTGGTTCCTGGGCGTTCCCATCCCCATCATCATCCTCATCGCGCTCTTCATGTGATGAGCACGGCAGGGCTCGCCGATCAATGACTGTGCTGTGGGGCAGTCGTGTCCTTGGTGCCGGCGGCGGGACTTGAACCCGCATCTCCGTGAGGAGGAGGGATTTTAAGTCCCTTGCGTATACCGATTTCGCCACGCCGGCCTGGGCGGCCATCATACCGAGCCGAGCGCGAGCAACTGGCCCGCGGTCGAACGTGCGTGCAGCGGGCGTTGGGCGGGGCGCCCCTGGTGGCGATGAAAACACGCAACACCTTGCAGGCAGAGCGAATTTCGGTGTATAGTTGCGTTCTTCGCTGATTGCGACACCAGACGCAATCAAGACTTTCACGGTCAGGCGATGGCTGCAGTTTTGCGGCACACGCGGGATTAGCTCAGTTGGTAGAGCGATACCTTGCCAAGGTATAGGTCGAGAGTTCGAGTCTCTTATCCCGCTCCAAATTCGAAGGGAAGCCCGGTTTGACTTGGCTTCCCTTTTTTCAAGTCCTGGCGCGGTAGCAAAGCGGTTATGCACCGGATTGCAAATCCGTCCAGCCCGGTTCGACTCCGGGCCGCGCCTCCAGAACAAAGAAGCCCTGCCTGCTCACGCCGGTGGGGCTTTTTCGTTGGCGGTCAGAATTGACCGCTTCCTGACGCTGTAATCCGGCTCAAGCCCCCCCGGGCCTTTGCCTAGCATCGACACATCCCCCATGGCGCCCGCCACTGGGGCAGAACAGGACGTGTGTCGATGGACCGAAGCCGAGACGATCAGTTGTTGCGCCCGGGGGCAGTGCAGCCGCCGCTGGCCACCAGTGCCTTCGAACAGGCGCTGGCTCAGGCCCGCTCGGGTCAGATGCCCCTGATGGCCTTGCTCGAGGTGGCCCAGCGCCCGGACGTGGTGGTGCGCGCGGACCTCGTGCGCAGCCTCTACGAGGCCTGGCTGGCGAACACGCAGTCACCGCAGCGCCACATCGCGCTGTTCAACCACGGCACGGTGCTGGGCGGCATGGGTGAGCACGTGGCCGCCGAAGCCGCCTACCGCGAGGCCTTGCAACTGGCGCCAGGCTTCCTGCAGGCGCACCTGAACCTGGGGCACCAACTGGAGCACCAGGGCCGCCATGACGAAGCCCTGGCGGCCTGGGACATGGTGCTGCAGCTCGCGGCCCAGCAAGGGCAGGCCGGGCAACAGGTGGACCTGGAGCTGCCGCTGCACGCCTTGAACAATTCCGCGCGCATGCTCGAGCAGCAGCGTCGCTATGACGAATCCGAAGCGGCGATGAAGCGCAGCCTGCTGCTGCAGCCCGATCAGTCGCGCGTCATCCAGCACCTGGTGCACATCCGCCAGAAACAGTGCGAGTGGCCCGTTTACGCGCCCGTGCCTGGCGTGACGCCCTGTGCGCTGCAATTGGGCACCTCGCCGCTGGCCATGCTGGGCGCCAGCGACGACCCGGCCATGCAGCTGCTGGCCGCGCGCACCTTCGTGCACGAACGCGTCAAGCCGGTGACGACGAAGCTGGCGTCGCCGGTGCGTCAACGCCCGGGCAAGCTGCGCCTGGCCTTTCTGTCAGGCGACCTGTGCATGCACGCCGTCGGGCTGCTGACGGTCGAGCTCATCGAGCTGATCGACCGCAGCCGCTTCGAGACCTTTGCCTACTGCTGGAGTCGCGAGGACGGCAGTGCGCTGCAGGCCCGCATCCGTGGATCGCTCGATCACCACGTGCCGGTCGCCACCATGAGCGACGAGGCCGTGGCACGTCGCATCGCTGCCGACGACATCGACGTGCTGATCGACCTGCAGGGCCTGACCTCGGGCGCGCGCGCCGACATCCTGAGCTGGCGTCCTGCGCGGCATCAACTGACCTACCTGGGCTTTCCGGGCACCACGGGCCTGCCGTCGATCGACCGCGTGATCGCCGACCGCTTCGTCATGCCGCCTGAGCTGCTGCCTTACATGACCGAGCGGCCGCTCTACCTGAGCAAGTGCTTCCAGTCGAGCGACCGGCAGCGCGTGGCCTCCGATGCACCCACTAGGGCGCAGTGCGGCCTGCCCGAAGAGGGCTTCGTCTACTGCTCGTTCAACAACAACTTCAAGATGGGGCAGGCGCTGTTCCAGCTGTGGATGCGCGTGCTGGCGCAGGTGCCGGGCAGCGTCCTGTGGCTGCTGGCCGACAACCGCTGGGCCGAGGCCAACATGCGCGCCGAGGCGAGCGCCCATGGTGTGGACCCGGCTCGCCTGATCTTTGCGCCGCGCGTGGCACCAGCCGACTACCTGGCCCGCTTCACGGCGGCCGACCTGATCCTCGACACCTTCCCCTACAACGCGGGCACCACGGCCAACGACGTGTTGTTCATGGGCGTGCCCATCCTGACCTGCTCGGGGCGCACCTTCGTGTCGCGCATGGCTGGCAGCCTGCTGCACGCGGTCGGCCTGCCCGACCTGGTGACCGACAGCCCCGAGGCCTACGAACGCATGGCGATCACGCTGGGCCGCGAGCCGGCGCGCGTGGCCAGCCACCGCCGCTACCTGGCCGAGCACCGTTTCCAGACCCCGCTGTTCGACACGCCGGGCCTGGTGAGAGACCTTGAAAACCAACTCGAGGCCCTTGTGGCCGGCACCCTGAGCGAGGCCTGAGGGCTTCAGCGACGGAGTTCTCCTTGACGCAGCAGGACAGCGCCCCTCCCACCGAGCTGCCGGCCGACACCACGGTGCCGCCTGGCAACACCGAGCCCGCGCCGGGCACGGCGGCGGATGCGCGCGCGGAAGACCCCCTGCTGGACGCGCTGCTGTGGCTGTGCCGTCACCATGGGCGAGAGCGCACGGCGGCTTCGCTGCTGGGCGAAACCGGTTTCACCTCGCCGCTGATGCCGACCAACGCCGTGCGCGTGATGCGCGACGCGGGGTTCCAGGCCGCCATCGTCAAGCGCGAGCCGCACCAGATCCTGGGGCTGCTCTTCCCGGTGGTGCTGCTGCTGCGTGGTGGCGAGGCCTGCATCCTGGTGCGCCGCATCGAGTCGGATGCCGCATCGCCCGGGCAGGAGCGCTACGAAGTGGTCATGCCTGTGGAGGGCATCACCATGGAGGCCGCCGCGGCCGACCTGCTGGTGGAGTACACAGGTTTTGCGCTGATGGTCTCGCCCACGGCCAGCGAGACGGTGCACCGCGACGGCGAGTTTGTCGAGCCCGATGGCCACTGGCTGTGGCACACGCTCAAGCGCTTCATGCCGTACTACCGCTCCGCGATGATCGCGGCGCTGCTGACCAACGTGCTGATGCTGGTCACAGGGCTGTTCTCGTCGGTGGTGTTCGACCGCGTGATCCCGCACCAGGCGCTGGTGACGCTGTGGTCGCTGGCGGCCGGTGTGTTCGTGGCCCTGATCTTCGACCTGCTGGCGCGCCAGTTGCGCAGCCACCTGCTCGATCTGGCCGGCAAGAAGGCCGACCTGATGCTGGGCAACATCCTGTTCAAGAAGGCCCTGAGCCTGCGGCTGGAGAACCGGCCCGATTCGTCGGGCAGCTTCACGCACCAGCTCACGCAGATCGAGACGGTGCGCGACTTCAGCGCCTCGGCCACGCTGTCGACGCTGACCGACCTGCCGTTCGTGTTCCTGTTCATCGCCATGACCTTCATCACCGCTGGCCCGCTGGGCTGGGTGCTGGTGATCGCGGTGCCGGTGCTGCTGGGGCTGTCGTGGCTGATCCAGGGCGTGCTGGCCAAGCTGCTCAACGCCAACGTCAAGCAGCACGCCGACATGCAGGGCGTGATGGTCGAGGCCGTGGAAGGCATCGAGGACATCCGCGCCGCAGGTGCCGCCGGGCACTTCCTGCGCCGCTACGAAGAGGCCAACGCCGCCGCGTCGCAGTCGAGCGTGCGGGCCAGGGCGCTCTCCAGCTGGGTCAACAACGCCTCGACGGTGTCGCAGCAGCTCATCACGGTGGTGATGCTGGTGTGGGGCGTGCACCTGGTGCACGACGGCGTCATCACCGGTGGCGCGCTGATCGGCTCGGTGATGTTCGCCGGGCGGGCGGTGGCGCCGTTGGGCAGTGTCATCAGCCTGGCGACGCGCTACCAGGGCGCGCGCGCGGCCTTGCGCATGCTCGATCGCATCATGGGCCTGCCTTCGGAGCGCGTGCCCGATCGGCCCTACCTGCCCATGCCCAAGCTGCGCGGGCAACTGGCTTTGCGCGAGGTCTCGTTCGCCTACCCGAAGGGCGCGCACGACCACGCGCAGTCGGTGCTCAAGGACTTGAACGTCAACATCCTGCCGGGCCAGCGCGTGGCCATCCTGGGCAAGATGGGCAGCGGCAAGTCGACCGTGCTGCGCCTGCTGGCCGGGCTCTACCAGCCGACCGACGGCATGGTCGAGGTCGATGGCCTGGACCTGCGCCAGGTGGACCCGACCGACTACCGCGCCCACGTGGGCTTCGTGGCGCAAGAGCCGCGCCTGTTCACCGGCACGCTGCGCGACAACATCCTGCTGGGCCGCGCGCACGCCGACCCGCGCCTGCTGGCCTCGGTGCTGCAGATGACGGGCCTGGACAAGGTGGTGGCCAACCACCCCATGGGCCTGGACATGCAGGTGGGCGAGGGCGGTTGCATGCTCTCGGGCGGCCAGCGCCAGCTGGTGGCCCTGGCGCGCTGCCTGATCACCAAGCCCTCGGTGCTGCTGATGGACGAGCCGACCAGCGCGATGGACGCGCAGGCCGAGGTCGATTTCGTGCGGCGACTGGCAGGCATCCTGCCCAAGCGCACGCTGGTGGTGGTGACGCACCGGCCGGCGCTGCTGGAGCTGGTGGACCACGTGATCGTGGTGGACTCGGGCCGCGTGGTGGCCAGCGGGCCGAAGGCCCAGGTGATGGCGGCGCTCTCGGGGCGCCAGCCGGTCTCGCCGGTGGCCAGCCCGCAGGGTGGGGCGCAAGCGGTAGCGGCAGCGGCCGCGGCCGGGCCTGCTGCGCCCGTGGCCGCGGCGGCACCCACCGCACCACGCCCGCAAGCGGTGGCCGCGGCGGCGCAAGCCCAGCCCATGCCACCGCCAGCCCCGGCCGACGAGTCCTTCGTCGACTTGTCTGACCCACCGTACCGGGTGCCATCATGAAGATGAGGCTGCCCGGTTTCGGTGGCAAAGGCCGTTCGTCGTCCTCGGGTCGTTTCTTCCCCGGGGACGAGCAGTTTCTGTCTGGCGTGAGCCAGGCCCGCATGGCCGAGGGCACGCCACGCGCCAACTGGGTGCTCTGGCTGATGGCCGGCTTCGTGTCGCTGACGGTGTTCTGGGCCGCCACGGCGCGCGTGGACATGATCACACGGGCCGAGGCCAAGGTCGTGCCCGATGGGCGCGAGCAGGTCATCTCCAGCCTGGAAGGCGGCATCTTGCGCGACCTGCGGGTGCGCGAGGGCATGGTCGTCGAGAAGGGCCAGGAGCTGGCGCAGCTCGACCCCACCCGCGTGGAAGCAGCGCAGCAGGAAGGCCAGGCCAAGCGGCTGGCGCTCAAGGCCATGATCGCGCGCTTGAGCGCCGAGGCCACGGGTCGGGCGCTGGTGTTCCCGCCCGACGTGGCCAAGGACGAAACCCTGGTCGAAGGCGAGCGCGATGCCTTCGATGCGCGGCGCTTCTCGCTGGACGAGGCGGTGGCCGTGAACCGGCGCAACCTGGGGCTGCTGCAGCGCGAGCTGCACATGTCCGAGACGCTGGCCTCGCGCGGTTTGCTCTCCGATGTCGAGGTGATGCGCCTGCGCCGCCAGGTCAACGACCTGATGCTGCAGATCCAGGACCGCACCAACCGCTTCAGGCAGGACGCCAGCAGCGACCTGGTCAAGGCGCGCACGGAGCTGGCCCAGATCGAAGAGCAGATGGTGGTCAAGCAGGACGTGTTGCAGCGCACCTCGATCAAGTCGCCCATCCGTGGCGTGATCAAGCACATCAAGATGGCGACCATCGGCGGCGTGGTGCAGGCGGGCGCGCCCATCATGGAGATCGCGCCGGTGGGTGCGCAGCTGCTGATCGAGGCCAAGGTCAAGCCGGCGGACATCGGCTTCGTGCGCCTGGGGCTGTCGGCATTGGTCAAGCTCAGTGCCTACGACTACTACACCTACGGTGGCCTGCAGGGCCGCATCGACTACATCAGCCCGGACGCCCTGACCGAAGAAGGCAAGGTGGCCTCCGGTGACAACAGCTACTACCGGGCCCTCATCCGCACCGAGCTGTCGACCCTGAAACAGCACGGCGAGCCGCTGCCCGTGATCCCCGGCATGACGGCGAACGTCGAAATACGCACCGGAGAACAGTCCGTTCTCCGCTATTTGCTCAAACCGATGCTGCGATACAACGAAGCCTTCACAGAGAGGTGAAGGCCATGCGCGCTCATCGACGTTCCTTGCGGTTTTTGAAGACCCTGGCTGCAGGCGTGTGCCTGCTGTCGGGCGCCGCCCTGGCCCAGACAGGTGGCCGCTGCAATGACCTGTCCAACCCGGAGCCCCGCGGCATCCGCGAACCCATGCCCCTGAACCAGGGTGAGGCGGCCCCGCTGGACCCGCAAAGCAGCCTGCAACTGCTGGTGCGCGAAGCCGTGCGCAAGAGCCAGGAAGTGGGCGCAGCCCGCCTGCTGGCCGAAGCCGCCGGGTTCGACCTCGATGAGATCCGCGCTGGCCGACTGCCGCAGGTCAGCCTCAATGGCTTCCTGGGCGCAGGGGGCTCCTACGGCGATGGCGTGAGCAAGTCGGCCAACGGCGGGCGCGCCACCGTGGGCGTGAATGTGTCCGCGCCGCTGTACGACTTCGGCCGCCTGCAGTCCCTGATCGACTGGCGCACCCGCCTGGCCGACGCCGCCAAGATGGGCGAGAGCATCAGCCAGGAGCGCGTGGCGCTGGAAGTGGTCAACACCGCGCTGGAGCGCCAGCGCTACCGTTTGCAATCTCAGGTCTACCAGCAGCAGGTCCGCAAGATGGGCTGCCTGGTGGACGCGCTCGAGCAGATCGTGGCCGCCGACAAGGGCCGCACCAGCGAGCTGGTGCAGGCGCGCAAGTCGCTGCAGCAGGCCGAGCTCTCGCGCGACCAGTCGATGGCGCTGGTGCGCCAGGTCGAGTTCACGCTGCGCAAGTTCGTGGGCGAGCAGGTCTCGCTCAACGACAGCTTCGTGGGGGCCCTGATGGCCACGCCGGACCTGGCCGAGGTCAACCGCCTCATCGAGCGCCACCCCGAGGTGCTGCGCGCGCGCCAGGAAGCCGATGCGCTGGACAGCTATGCCGAAGCCGTCAAGGCCGGCCAGAAGCCCCAGCTGAACTGGCAGTTCTCCGGCAACGGCGGGCGCAGCGGCGAGCAGACCGTGCGCGGCTGGAGCGCCGGGGTCTCGGTCAACGTGTCGCTGTTCAACGGCGGCGCGCAGGAAGCGGCCTCGATGGCGGCTTACAAGCGCGCCCAGTCGGCACGCACCGGCCTGAGCCAGACCGTGCTGGACCGCCAGACCCGTGCCGCGCAGCTGTACGACGCCGCGCAGACCTCGATGGAGCGCGCGCGCCGCTACGTGTCCTTGCTGCGTGACACCGAGAAGGTGCGCCTGGCCACCTTCCAGCAATGGTCGCAACTGGGCCGCCGCTCGCTGTTCGACGTGATGTCGGCCGAGACGGACCACTTCTCGCAGCGCGTGGC
Organism: Burkholderiales bacterium RIFCSPHIGHO2_01_FULL_63_240; assembly: GCA_001770725.1. Taxonomy (GTDB): domain Bacteria; phylum Pseudomonadota; class Gammaproteobacteria; order Burkholderiales; family Burkholderiaceae_C; genus Aquabacterium. Next base: position 2,303 of record MERU01000004.1, on the reverse strand, counting down.
CTACGTCAACGCGCTGATGGACAGCGCCCAGTCCAACGCGAGCCTGCGCTCGGTGGGCGAGGGCCTGATGAGCTGGGCCCGCCCATGACGAAAAAACACCTCCTGGTCGAAGGCTGGCGCGGGGTCAACCACTCCATCGCCCTGGTCAACCAGCATCAGTTGCTGGAGCTGGTCAGGCGGCCTTCGCTGCGCCTGTCGCACCGCGACCGGCCCTTCGCCATCGCGAGCTGGAACCGCCAGGCCAACGCCAGCGGCTTCCTGCCCGAGGACATGGCCCGCATCGACGCCATCCCCGAGCCGGGCAACGAGCGGCCCGACGTGGTGCTGAGCCTGTCTTCGCCGATCGCGCCGGTGCGCCAGGACGGCGTGCGGCAGCTGACCTTCATGGTCACCGAGCTGGGCCTGGGCGCCAAGAGCTTCGAAGGCGGTGAGCCCGATCGCGCCGCCTACACGGCGGGTGGCAACCGCATCGTCACGCCAACGAACTGGTCGCGTGACCGGCTGGTGGACTTTGGTTTTGACGCGCAAGGCATCGAGGTGATCTCGCACGGCGTGCGCATGGCCACCTTCCACCCGCTCAGCCGCGAGGAGCGCGCCACCAACCGCGCCAACCTGGGCCTGCGCGACGACGAGTTCGTCTTTTTGAACCTGGGCGTGGCGACCTGGAACAAGGGCCTGGACCTGCTGCTGATCGGCTTTGCGCGTGCGCGCCAGCGCCACCAGCACCTGCGCCTGATCCTCAAAGACCAGCGCGACCTGTACGGCGTGTCCATCGAGCCGGTGATCAAGGACGTGGTGCAGCGCCACCCCGCGCTGTTCACCGAGGGCGTGCTCAACGCGATCATGGTGGTGCCGGGCAACCTGAACCCCGCCGAGCTGCGCCTGCTCTACGGCGTGGCCGACTGCTATGCCTCGCCTTACCGTGGCGAGGGCTTCAACCTGCCGGTGCTCGAAGCCATTGCCTGCGGCACGCCCGTGGTGGTGACCGATGGCGGCGCCACCGACGACTTCGTCAGCGACGAGGTGGCCATCCGCGTGGCCAGTCGAGCGGGCGAGCAGGTCGATGGCGAAGGCCGCGTGTTCGGCCGCTACCGCGAGGTGGACGGCGAAGCCTTTGTGCAGGCCCTGCTCAGCCACGTCGACGGCTGGCGCAGCGCCCGCCCGCGTCTGCAGGACCACTGCATGGACCTGGCACAACGGTTTTCCTGGGCCCGCGCCGTGGACCGGCTCGAAACCCTCATCTGCCGCGACGACTGAGCGCGACTTTCACCCAACCGCAGTTTTCTCCCACCGGAGCCCACGATGAACATGAACGAGATCCGTCCGCTGACCCAGCAGGATGTGCTGGAAGCCCTGGACCTGCTGCGGCCCTGGGCCACGCGGCGCACGCCCAAGGTCCGCGTGGGCAACGACTACGACGGCGGCTACGTGCTGCCGGCCATCGCGCTGCAATGCGATGTTGTGCTGTCCATCGGGGTGGGGCATGACGTGAGCTTTGACCACGTGATGGCCGAGCGCGGCGCGCGCATCCTGCAGTTCGACCACACGGTGCAAGGCCCGCCGACGCCGCATGCCAACTTCATCTTCGACAAGAAGGGCTGGGCTTCGGAGACCATCGGCGACTTCGTGAGCTTTGCGGAGATGGTGCGGCGCATGGACGCGCTGCAGCCCAAGCGTGCGTTGCTGAAGTTCGACGTGGAGGGGGCGGAGTACGAGGCTTTGCCGACGGTGGCCGATGCCGACCTCAAGCGCTTTGACGTGATCGCTTGCGAGCTGCACGACCTGGGCAAGCTGGCGGAGCCGGCTTTCCATGCGCGCTTTCGGCAGACGATGGAGAAGATGCTGGTGAGCCATGTGCCGGTGCACCTGCACGCCAACAACTACGCGGGCGTGGTGCTGGTGGAAGGCGTGCCGATGCCGTCGGTGATCGAGCTGAGCTTTTTGCGGCGCGACCTGGACAGCTTCCCTTGTCGCTCGAACGAGCCGATTCCGGGGCCGCTGGATCGGCCGAACCACCCGGGGCGGGCGGACATCGTGATGAATCCGTTCTGATTGTTTTGATGGTTGCGAGGGCTTTTGGGCCTTCGCGGGATGAGAAGGCCCTGCCTGGTTGGTGGGGCCTTTTTGTTTTTGGGCTTGCTTGTTTGTTTTGTTTTGCCTGGCGTGCGTGGGGTGGGGCGCTTTGTCGGGGCAGCGCGGGGCGGCGCTGCGCCGGCATCGGCTCGGGCGCCAAGCGGGTGGTCATGCCTTTGGCATGACTGCCCTGCGGTGCTTATATGGACGCCTCCCGTGTGGCAAGGAGT
>MERU01000003.1 GCA_001770725.1 Burkholderiales bacterium RIFCSPHIGHO2_01_FULL_63_240 | reverse complement strand
CGACAGCACGGTTGCGATGGCAGCCGTCAGGGTGGTCTTGCCGTGGTCAACGTGACCGATGGTGCCGACGTTCACGTGCGGCTTGGTCCGCTCGAATTTACCTTTTGCCATTTGATTCTCCTAGAGAGCAAAGAACAGTCGCCCGTGTGGGTTTTAGGTCTCCGGCGCAGGCTTGCCACGGGCAGCAAGCCAGCCACACCGACACAGGGTCGAGGTGGCGCCGAAGACCGGCTTGAAATTACTTGGCGCGAGCGGTGATGATCGCGTCGGCCACGTTCTTGGGGGCTTCAGAGTAGTGCTTGAACTCCATGGAGTACGTTGCACGACCTTGGGTGGCCGAACGCAGGCTGGTCGAGTAGCCGAACATCTCGGACAGAGGAACCTCTGCCTTGATGATCTTGCCGCCGCCGACCATGTCGTCCATGCCTTGAACCATGCCGCGACGCGAGGACAGGTCGCCCATCACGGTGCCGGCGTAGTCTTCGGGCGTTTCGACTTCCACGGCCATCATCGGCTCGAGGATCACGGGGTTGGCCTTGCGGCAACCGTCCTTGAAGCCCATCGAAGCGGCCATCTTGAAGGCGTTTTCGTTCGAGTCCACATCGTGGTACGAACCGAAGGTCAGGGTGACCTTGACGTCGACCACGGGGTAGCCGGCCAGCACGCCGTTCGGCAGGGTGTCGATGACGCCCTTTTCGACCGCAGGGATGTACTCGCGAGGCACCACACCGCCCTTGATGGCGTCGACGAACTCGAAGCCCTTGCCGGGTTCTTGCGGCTCGACGGTCAGCACGACGTGGCCGTACTGGCCCTTACCACCGGACTGGCGAACGAACTTGCCTTCGACGTCGGTGACCTTCTTGCGGATGGTCTCGCGGTAGGCAACCTGGGGCTTGCCCACGTTGGCTTCCACGCCGAATTCGCGCTTCATGCGGTCGACGATGATTTCCAGGTGCAGCTCGCCCATGCCGGCGATGATGGTCTGACCGGATTCTTCGTCGGTGCGCACGCGGAAGGACGGGTCTTCAGCAGCCAGGCGTTGCAGGGCGATGCCCATCTTTTCCTGGTCGGCCTTGGTCTTGGGCTCCACGGCCTGTGCGATCACGGGCTCGGGGAAGACCATCTTTTCCAGGGTGATGATGGCTTCGGGATCACACAGCGTTTCGCCGGTGGTCACGTCCTTCAGGCCCACGCAGGCGGCGATGTCGCCGGCCAGGATTTCCTTGATTTCTTCACGCTCGTTGGCGTGCATCTGCAGGATCCGGCCGATGCGCTCTTTCTTGCCCTTGATGGGGTTGTAGACGGAGTCACCGGAGTTCAGCACGCCCGAGTACACGCGCACGAAGGTCAGCTGACCGACGTAGGGGTCGGTCATCAGCTTGAACGCCAGCGCCGAGAACTTCTCGCTGTCGTCGGCCTTGCGGCTGGTGGGCTGGTCGTCTTCGTCGGTGCCTTCAACCGGGGGGATGTCCACGGGCGAGGGCAGGTAGTCGATGACGGCGTCGAGCATGCGCTGCACGCCCTTGTTCTTGAAGGCGGTGCCGCACAGCATCGGCTGGATTTCGCAGGCGATGGTGCGCTGACGCAGGGCGCCCTTGATCTCTTCCTCGGAGAGGTCGCCCTCTTCCAAGTACTTGTTCATCAGCTCTTCGTTGGCTTCGGCGGCGGCCTCGACCATGCCTTCACGCCACTTCTTGGCGTCGGCTTGCAGCTCGGCGGGGATGTCGCGGTAGTCGAACTTCATGCCCTGCGAAGCCTCGTCCCAGAAGATGGCCTTCATCTTCAGGAGGTCGACCACGCCCTGGAAGTTGTCTTCGGCACCGATGGGGATCACCACGGGCACGGGGTTGGCCTTCAGGCGCAGCTTGAGCTGGTCGTAGACCTTGAAGAAGTTCGCGCCGGTGCGGTCCATCTTGTTGACGAACGACAGGCGGGGCACGCCGTACTTGTTGGCCTGACGCCAGACGGTTTCAGACTGGGGCTGCACGCCGCCCACGGCGCAGTACACCATGCAGGCGCCGTCGAGCACGCGCATGGAACGCTCCACCTCGATGGTGAAGTCCACGTGGCCCGGGGTGTCGATGATGTTGAAGCGGTGCTCGGGGTAGGACATGTCCATGCCCTTCCAGAAGCAGGTCGTCGCGGCCGACGTGATGGTGATGCCGCGCTCTTGCTCCTGCTCCATCCAGTCCATGGTGGCGGCGCCTTCGTGCACTTCACCGATCTTGTGGTTCACACCGGTGTAGAACAGGATGCGCTCGGTCGTGGTGGTCTTGCCGGCGTCGATGTGGGCAGAGATGCCAATGTTGCGATAGCGCTCGATCGGGGTCTTGCGGGACATGGTGTCACTCCAAGTGTCACGGCGCCGGGCCCTGTTGGAGCCCGGCGCCGCTGCAGTGGATGCTGCAGGGGTGGTGGTTTAGAAACGGAAGTGCGAGAAGGCCTTGTTGGCTTCGGCCATGCGGTGCACTTCGTCACGCTTCTTCATCGCGCCGCCGCGGCCTTCAGAGGCCTCGAGCAGTTCGTTGGCCAGACGCTGGGCCATCGACTTCTCGGAGCGCTTGCGCGACGATTCCTTCAGCCAGCGCATGGCCAGGGCCATGCGGCGAGCGGGGCGAACTTCAACGGGAACCTGGTAGTTCGCACCACCCACGCGGCGGGATTTGACTTCCACCACGGGCTTGATGTTGTTCAGAGCGATGTTGAAGATTTCCAGCGGATCCTTGCCGGCCTTCTTTTCGACTTGTTCGAGGGCACCGTAGATGATGCGCTCGGCCACAGCCTTCTTGCCGGACTCCATGATCACGTTCATGAACTTGGAGAGGTCGACCGATCCGAACTTGGGATCGGGCAGGATTTCACGCTTGGGTACTTCGCGACGACGAGGCATTTCGTTTCCTTTCAATGCTTCAGTTGATGCGGGCTGGATCGCGGATCACTTTTGCCTGCATCTGGAGACTGATCAACAGACTCCACTTACTCAGTTCAGACCGGACCATTCCGGCAGAACCGCCACCTCGGCCTTCTCTTCTTGAGCGTGCCACCTTCGGGTGACAGGCCGGTGAAGACGACCGAATCTTGTTTTGCTCAGAGGGCCGATCAGGCCTTCTTCGGACGCTTGGCGCCGTACTTCGAGCGCGATTGCTTGCGGTCCTTGACGCCTTGCAGGTCAAGGGAGCCACGCACGATGTGGTAACGCACGCCGGGCAAGTCCTTCACGCGGCCGCCGCGAACCAGCACGACGCTGTGTTCTTGCAGGTTGTGGCCTTCGCCGCCGATGTAGGAGATGACCTCGAAACCGTTGGTCAGGCGCACCTTGGCGACCTTACGCAGAGCGGAGTTCGGCTTCTTGGGGGTGGTGGTGTACACGCGGGTGCACACGCCACGACGCTGCGGGCAATTCTGCATCGCAGGCGACTTGGACTTCGTGACCTCGACCTGACGGCCGTGGCGCACGAGCTGGTTGATGGTAGGCATCGATTGATTCCTGTTTGGTTCCCGTTGATTTCACTGGCGGCGGCCAACCGCTGCCAGCACAAAACGGCCCTCGCCAGGCCACTCCTGACCGCCTCGAAGGCCCCGACCACAAGAGCGGAGCGAATCCGTGACAGCCACAGGAAAACCCGGCGAAAGCCGAAAAGCCTTCCATTGTAATCTCCCTGCATTCCCAATGCAAGGCAGGGTGTCCCCTCCGCTCAATCCGGGTGATGCCTGCCCTGCGCCTTCTGATTACATTCGGGTCAATTCCTCAAAAAGCATCGAGAGGCGCAGCAGCCTCAAGCCCCCTATAAGGAGAGACTGTGTCCATCGTCAAGCCCCTCATTGCCGCCCTTGCCCTGGCTCCCGCCATGGCGCTGGCAACCACCCCCACGTTCGATTTTTACCTGGACGGGGGCGCCGGCCTGATCGATACCGTGAGCAATTCGCCCAGCTTCGTCTCCGGCGGCATCGCCCTGGTCGTGACGGCCAAGCAGTCGAATGGTTCAGCCGCCCAGGTTGCCAACCGCTGGGATGGCCTGGGCGTGTCTGGCAGCAGCTTCCTCGGCATCCCCGATGCTGGCGAGATCGTTTCTGGCGAGTCGCTGATCCTCACGTTCAACAAGGTCGTCACCCTGACCGGTCTGCAGCTTTCCCTGTGGGACCGCCTGATCGATGACGCCACCCTGACGGTCGGCAGCAAGACCATCGACCTGGGCGCCTCGAGCAGCTCCGGCTTGGTCGTCAATGAATTCTCGTTCAGCAACCTGTCTGGCACGCAGTTCGTCATCAAGGGCAATGGCCTGCTGACCAGCTTCCGACTGGCCGGCGTGACCGTGAACGCGGTCCCCGAGCCCGGCACCTGGGCCTTGATGGGCCTGGGCCTGGCTGGCTTGGCTTTCGCCCGCGCACGTCGTCGCAGCTGAGAACCCCAACCGATTGGGCCCCAGGGCCAATCAGAAAAGCCCGCAGCGGACCCCGCTGCGGGCTTTTTTTTGCCTGCCTGCCTGCCGCACTCCTTGCACCGGACTCGGTGCAAGCAAGGGTGCTCAAGCGATCAGGCGGCCAACTTGCGCGACAGGGACGCCGCCATCGACAGGCCCAGGCGGGTCGTGACGGCAACGGTCAGAGCGGCCGCGGCGAATTCCAGCCAGGCAGGCACGCCCAGGTCGGCCAGGCTTGAGCCCACCCAACCCACAGCCAAGGCCAAGCCAAGCAGAAAGCCTGCGATCACCCCGACCTTTTCAAGGCGCAATTGCTGGCGCTCAGTGACAAGACCAGGGATTCGAGCAAGGGTTTGAGCCATGGAGCACTCCTTGAGGGGGATGAAACGATGGGGGCATGTTAAGGGTAAACACGCACAGATAGGTGAAAACCCTTGTAACAGCTTGCACGGAGGGGTGGATGTCCGCCAAAGCAAACCCGCCCTGCCGACACTTACAATCCCTCGCCATGCTCTTGGCATCCACTCGCCCGCAAGGGGCTTTGCTCACGCCCACCCCCTGGCTCGCCTGGAGCCTGGCCTGTGTCGCCATGATCCTGGGCGCCGTCTTGGCCGGTCGAGATCTCGACCGGCAGATGCTGCTGGACATCCAGACCCAGCTTCGCCACTGGCCGGTCCCCTGGGCTTTCCTGACCTGGTCTGGCCTTGGCATTTGCGGCTTCGTGCTGCTGACCAGCCTGAGCGCACAGGAGCCTAGGCGCGTGGCCGCCCTGATCCTGGCACTGCTGATCGGTGGCGTGATCGTGCACGCCATGAAGCGAACCCTTCACGTTGATCGGCCGGCCACCTATTTTGGCCCCGATCACCCGGTGTTCCAGGTCATTGGCAAGGTGCTCAAGAAGGGTTCGATGCCTTCGGGTCACTCAGCCACTGCATGGGCCGTCGCGGCCTTGCTGGTGCTCCAGGAAGGCCGGGCCACGATCTGGCGCCACCTTTGGTGGATCCTGGCAGCCCTGCAGGCGATCTCCCGACTGGTGGTGGGTGCGCACTGGCCCAGCGATGTGCTCGTCGGTTCGGGCATGGGGCTGCTGCTCGCCCCCCTGACCTGGCGCCTCCAGGCGAGCGCCCGATTGGCCCATTGGTTGCGCCGCCCTCAGGTGTGCAAGGTTGTGGCGCTCAGCCTGCCGGGGTTCGGGCTCTACCTTTGCTTGAGCAGGCAAGGCTGGGAAGTCCCCCTCGGGGTGCAGTTGGGCGTGATGGCACTTTGCGCCTGGGGCGCGTGGAGCTGGTGGCAGGCCTCGGCGCGACCAACCATGCGGGAGGGCGCGGCTTGATTTCGCGCACATCGCTGAACCCGCAGCACGACAGCCGGCGCCTGCTGGGGCGGCTGCCCACCTGGCTGTGGGTGGTCCTGTTGATGGCGCTGTGGCTGCTGGGACTGGACAGTGCGCCCCTGCTGGACGTCGACGAGGGCGCCTTCTCGGAGGCCTCGCGCGAGATGCTGGCCAGCGGCGACTGGGGGCACACCACGCTCAATGGCGCCGACCGCTTTGACAAGCCCATCTTGATCTACTGGCTGCAGTCGCTGGGGCTGGCGGTGTTCGGCGTGACGGAGGCGGCCACGCGGCTGCCTTCGGCCTGCGCGGCGCTGATGTGGTGCCTGGCCGCGGTTCGCTTCGCCGAGCTCTGGGCCGGCGCGCGGGCCGAGCGGGCCGCCGCCGCCGTGGTCGCGACCTCGGTGGGCGTGATGCTGATCGGGCGCGCGGCCACCGCGGACGCCCTGCTCAACGCCCTGATGTGCTGGGCCTGCCTGGACCTGTGGCGCCACCTGGCCGAAGGCGACCGGGCCTCGCTGCGGCGCGCCTTCCTTTGGATGGGTCTGGGCATGCTCACCAAAGGGCCGGTGGCCTGCCTGGTACCCGGCGCCTCGGTGCTGGTCTACCTGCTGGTGTCTGGCCAGCTCGGGCGCCTGCGCCAGGTGCTGGGTGACGCTTGGGCCTGGGTCATCTTTTTCGGCGTGGCCGCGCCCTGGTACGTGTACGCACTGCACCGGCACGGCATGGCCTTCATCGACGGCTTCATCCTGCAGCACAACGTCAACCGCTTCCTGCAGACCCGCGAGGGCCATGGGGGGCAGGCGCACTACACGCTGATCGTCGCGCCACTGCTGGCCCTGCCCTGGACGCCTCTGCTGATCTCGGTGCTGGGCAGGCTTCGCCCGCTGTGGGCCGAACCGGTGAGCCGATTCCTGCTGTGCTGGGCAGGCTTCGCGCTGGTGTTCTTCACCTTCTCGAGCACGAAGCTGCCGCACTACCTGCTCTATGGCACGACACCGCTGCTCATCCTGATGGCCGGCTCGCTGGCGCGGCTGAGCTCGCGCGGCATGGCGGTGGCGCTGGCGTTGTGCCAGTTGCTGCTCTTCGGTGGGCTGTCTTGGAGCCAGCAGGTGGCCGGCTGGCTGGCCACGCAGACCAAGGACCCGCTGTACCAGACGCTGCTGGCCACCGCGCCGCCTGGCCCCGCCTGGTGGCAGTTGCTGGCCGTGGCCGGCCTGTGGATGGCCGTCTGGTGCTGGCCACGGCGCGCGCTGGCCGAACGCGCGGTGCTGGGGGCCCTGCTGGGGGCGTTCTGGGTGGTGCACGGCGTGCTGCCCTGGTGGGCGCGCACGCTGCAATCGCCCGTGCACGAGTTGGCCGAAGTCGCCCGATCGCGTGGGGCCGAGGTGGTGCAGTGGCGCGCACGGCAACCGAGCTTCGCGTTCTACCTGGGCGCGCCGACCCCCTCGGGAGAGCCCGCACCGGGGCAGTTGGCGCTGGTGCGCAAGGACCGGCTGAAACCGGAAGATGGCGTGGCCATCGTGGCAGAAAAGCGCGGGTTCGCGCTGGTCGAAAAGGTCCCCCACCCATGAGCGATGACAACCAGGTCTACGTGGCGCCCAGCTTCCAGGCGCTGTACCGCGATGCGCGCAACCGCTGGACCTTGCCTCCCAGCGAGGTGGCGGCGCGCCACGAGCTGTGCGAAGACCTGGCCCAGCACCTGACGACGCACTGCCAGAGCGTTCACGTGGAGATCGGTGCCGACGCGGAGGAGGTGCTGGCTCGCTGCCTGCAGGGCCTGCTGACCCCGGAGTCAGGCGTCAGCGAAGCAGAAGCCACCTGGGTGGTCACGCGGCTGGCCGAGCTGCTGAACTGGCCGCACCCAGGCTTGCCCAGCGCGCCCGCCGGCTGAGCCCGGGCGCCGCAGCCACCGCAAACGCCCGCCCGGAAATGAAACAAGGGCCCCGACCGAAGTCGGGGCCCTTGTCGTTTGAGCACAGGGCTCAAGGGCGAAGCTGAAGACCGGCGGCAAGCCGCCGGTCGCTCAAGTCATCACTCGGCGGTCGCGCCACCCTCGCTCGGGGCCGCATCGCCAGAAGCCTCGTCCAGCGCAGCCAGTTCCATGGCGGCACGTTCCTGGGCTTCCTGCATGGCGATGGCACGGCGTTCGGTGTCGTCCATCTCTTCCTTGGCCTTGCGGGCCTGGTGGTAAGCCATGCCGGTGCCGGCGGGGATCAGGCGACCCACGATGACGTTTTCCTTCAGGCCGCGCAACTCGTCGCGCTTGCCCATGATGGCAGCCTCGGTGAGCACGCGGGTCGTTTCCTGGAAGGAAGCGGCCGAGATGAAGGAGTCGGTCGACAGCGAAGCCTTGGTGATGCCCAGCAGCACGTCGGCGTGCGTGGCGATCATCTTGCCTTCGGCGCGCATCTTGTCGTTGGTGTCCAGCAGCTCGGAGCGCTCGACCTGTTCACCAGCGATGTAGTGCGTGTCGCCCGGGTTGACGATCTGCACGCGGCGCAGCATCTGGCGAACGATCACCTGGATGTGCTTGTCGTTGATCTTCACGCCCTGCAGACGGTAGACGTCCTGCACTTCGTCGACGATGTAGCGAGCCAGCTCTTCGATGCCCAGCAGGCGCAGGATGTCCTGCGGGTCGGCCGGACCGTCGACGATGGATTCGCCCTTGTTGACCACCTGGCCTTCGTGCACCAGGATGTTCTTTTCCTTCGGGACCAGGTCTTCCCAGACCTTGCCGTCCGGGTCGGTGATCTGAAGGCGAACCTTGCCCTTGGTTTCCTTGCCGAAGGACACGGTGCCGGTGATCTCGGCCAGCGAGCCCTTGTCCTTGGGCGTGCGGGCTTCGAACAACTCGGCCACACGCGGCAGACCGCCGGTGATGTCGCGGGTCTTCTGGCCTTCGATGGGGATGCGGGCCAGCACTTCACCAGGCGACAGGTCTTGACCGTCGCGGACCTGGATCAGCGCGCCGACCTGGAAGCCGATGGTCACGGCGTGGTCGGTGCCCGGGATCTTGACTTCGTTGCCGGAGGCGTCGAGCAGCTTGACCTGCGGACGCACCACCTTGGCGGCGCCGCGGCGCTTCGGGTCGATCACGACGAGCGTGGACAGGCCGGTCACTTCGTCGACCTGCTTGGCCACGGTCACGCCTTCTTCGACGTTCTCGAAACGGGCCTTGCCGGCGAATTCGGTGATGATCGGGCGGGTCAGCGGGTCCCACGTTGCCAGCACCAGGCCAGCCTTGATGGTCTGGTCGGCCTTGACGTTGAGGATCGCGCCGTACGGCACCTTGTGGCGCTCGCGCTCGCGGCCGTGCTGGTCGGAGATGACGATTTCGCCGGAACGCGAAATCACCACCAGGTCGCCCTTGCCGTTGGTCACGTAGCGCATCGTGGCGTTGAAGCCGATGATGCCGTCCGACTTGGCTTCCACGCTGGAGGCGATGGCGGCGCGCGAAGCGGCACCACCGATGTGGAAGGTCCGCATGGTCAGCTGGGTGCCGGGCTCACCGATCGACTGGGCGGCGATCACGCCGACCGCTTCACCGGAGTTCACCAGGCCACCGCGGCCGAGGTCGCGGCCATAGCACTTGGCGCACAGGCCATAGCGCGTGGCACAGGTCAGCGGCGTGCGGACCTTGACTTCGTCGACGCCAGCGGCTTCGAGCTCGTCCAGGACGTCTTCGTCGAGCATGGTGCCGGCGGCAACCAGCACCTGCTGGGTCTCGGGGTGCAGCACGTCGATCGCGGGCACGCGGCCCAGGATGCGGTCGCGCAGCGACTCGATGACTTCACCGCCCTCAACCAGCGCACGGGTGGCGATGCCCTGATCGGTGCCGCAATCGTCGGTGGTGACCACCAGGTCTTGCGTCACGTCGACCAGGCGGCGGGTCAGGTAACCCGAGTTCGCGGTCTTCAGCGCCGTGTCGGCCAGGCCCTTGCGGGCGCCGTGGGTCGAGATGAAGTACTGCAGCACGTTCAGACCTTCACGGAAGTTCGCCGTGATGGGGGTCTCGATGATGCTGCCGTCCGGCTTGGCCATCAGGCCGCGCATGCCGGCGAGCTGACGGATCTGGGCGGCGCTACCGCGGGCGCCCGAGTCGGCCATCATGTAAATCGAGTTGAACGATTCCTGATCGACTTCGTTGCCGTGGCGGTCGATGGTCTTTTGCTTGGACAGCTGCGACATCATGACCTTGCCGACTTCGTCGCCGGTCTTGCCCCAGATGTCCACCACCTTGTTGTAGCGCTCGCCAGCGGTCACCAGACCGGAGACGTACTGCTGCTCGATTTCCTTGACTTCCTTCTCGGCGCGCTCGATCAGCTCGTACTTCTGCTTCGGGACCAGCATGTCGTCGATGCCAATCGAGATGCCGGCGCGCGTGGCCAGGCGGAAGCCGCTTTGCAGCAGCTTGTCGGCCAGCACGACGGTTTCCTTCAGGCCGCACTTGCGGAACGAGGTGTTGATCAGGCGCGAGATTTCCTTCTTCTTGAGCGCCTTGTTGATGTTCGCAAAAGGCAGGCCCTTGGGCAGGATCTCGCTCAACAAAGCGCGACCAACGGTGGTCGCGACCAGCTTGGTCTCGGGCACGAATTCGCCGGTGGCCTTGTCCTTGGTGTACTCGGTCAGGCGCACGCTGATCTTGGCGGTGATCTCGACCACACCGTTGTCCAGCGCGCGCTGGAGTTCGGGGATGTCGGAGAAGACCATGCCTTCGCCGCGGCCGTTGATGCGCTCGCGGGTGGCGTAGTACAGGCCCAGCACCACGTCTTGCGACGGCACGATGGAGGGCTCGCCGTTGGCGGGGAACAGCACGTTGTTCGAAGCCAGCATCAGGGTGCGGGCTTCCATCTGCGCTTCGATCGACAGCGGCACGTGGACGGCCATCTGGTCACCGTCGAAGTCGGCGTTGAAGGCGGCGCAAACCAGCGGATGCAGCTGGATGGCCTTGCCTTCGATCAGCACGGGCTCGAAGGCCTGGATGCCCAGGCGGTGCAGCGTCGGGGCGCGGTTCAGCAGAACCGGGTGCTCCTTGATGACCTCCTCCAAGATGTCCCACACCACCGGGGTGCCGGATTCGACTTCCTTCTTCGCCGCCTTGATGGTGGTGGCGATGCCCATGGCTTCCAGGCGCGAGAAGATGAAGGGCTTGAACAGCTCAAGCGCCATCAGCTTCGGCAGGCCGCACTGGTGCAGCTTGAGGGTCGGGCCCACGGTGATCACGGAACGACCGGAGTAGTCGACGCGCTTGCCCAGCAGGTTCTGACGGAAGCGACCCGACTTGCCCTTGATCATGTCGGCCAGCGACTTCAGGGCGCGCTTGTTGGCGCCCGTCATGGCCTTGCCGCGGCGACCGTTGTCCAGCAGCGAGTCAACGGCTTCCTGCAGCATGCGCTTTTCGTTGCGCACGATGATCTCAGGGGCCTTCAGCTCCAGCAGACGCGCCAGGCGGTTGTTGCGGTTGATGACGCGGCGATACAGGTCGTTCAGGTCAGAGGTCGCGAAGCGGCCACCATCCAGCGGCACCAGCGGACGCAGGTCCGGCGGCAGCACGGGCATGACTTCCATGACCATCCAGTTCGGCTTGATGCCGGACTTCTTGAAAGCCTCCATGACCTTCAGGCGCTTGGAGTTCTTCTTGACCTTCAGCTCGGAGCCGGTCATGTCGTTGCGCAGCTTGTCGATCTCGATGTCGAGATCCATCTCGGCCAGCAACTTCTGGATGCCTTCGGCGCCCATCAGGGCTTCGAACTCATCGCCGAACTCACGACGCTTGGCGTCGTAATCGTCCTCGGACATGATGCTGAACTTCTTGAGCGGGGTCATGCCGGGGTCGACGACCACGTATGCCTCGAAGTACAGCACGCGTTCGATGTCGCGCAGCGTCATGTCGAGCACCAGGCCCAGACGCGAAGGCAGCGACTTCAGGAACCAGATGTGGGCGCAAGGCGCGGCCAGCTCGATGTGGCCCATGCGGTCACGGCGGACCTTGGTCTGGGTGACTTCGACGCCGCACTTCTCGCAGATCACGCCGCGGTGCTTGAGGCGCTTGTACTTGCCGCACAGGCACTCGTAGTCCTTGATCGGGCCGAAGATCTTGGCGCAGAACAGGCCGTCACGCTCGGGCTTGAACGTGCGGTAGTTGATGGTCTCAGGCTTCTTGACTTCCCCGAACGACCAGCTGCGGATCTTCTCCGGCGAGGCCAAGCCGATCTTGATGGCATCGAAGTGCTCATCAGGGGTGAATTGCTTGAAAAGGTCCAACAAGCCTTTCATGGCTTTCTCCTAAATTCAGTTCGATTGGAAAGAGAAATGACGCCGGCAAAGTCGCGCCAGGCAAGGCGAGAGGGAGGGCCGCATAGCTGCGCTATGCAACCGACCGAACAACGCCGCATGGCGGGACTTTGACAAGTCAGTTCCTCTCCAACTCGATGTCGATGCCCAGAGACCGGATTTCCTTGACCAGCACGTTGAACGACTCGGGCATGCCCGCTTCGATGGCGTGCTCGCCCTTGACGATGTTCTCGTACACCTTGGTGCGGCCGTTGACGTCGTCGGACTTGACCGTGAGCATTTCCTGTAGCACGTAAGCGGCGCCGTAAGCTTCCAGGGCCCACACTTCCATTTCACCGAAGCGCTGACCACCGAACTGCGCCTTGCCGCCCAGCGGTTGCTGCGTGACGAGCGAGTACGGGCCGGTCGAGCGGGCGTGCATCTTGTCGTCCACCAAGTGGTGGAGTTTCAGCACGTGCATGTAACCCACGGTGACCGGGCGCTCGAAGGCTTCGCCCGTGCGACCGTCGTGCAGGATGGCCTGCGTGCGGGTCGGCGTCAGGCCCTTGGCCTTGGCGATGTCGGCCGGGTAGGCCAGCTGCAGCATCGAGCGGATTTCCTCTTCCTTGGCACCGTCGAACACCGGGGTGGCGAAGGTCATGCCCTTGGAGAGGTTCTCGGCCATGCCCAGCACGTCCTCGTCGGTCAGGGAAGCGATGTCTTCCTTCTTGCCCGAGGTGTTGTAGAGCTCTTCCATGAACTTGCGCAGCTCGGCCACGGCGGCCTCGCGCTGCAGCATGTCGCCGATGCGCTGACCGATGCCCTTGCCGGCCCAGCCCAGGTGCACTTCCAGCACCTGACCGACGTTCATCCGCGAGGGCACGCCCAGCGGGTTCAGAACGATGTCGGCGGGGGTGCCGTCGGCCATGTAGGGCATGTCTTCGATCGGAACGATCTTGGAGACCACGCCCTTGTTGCCGTGACGGCCGGCCATCTTGTCGCCAGGCTGCAGGCGACGCTTGACGGCCAGGTGGACCTTGACCATCTTCAAGACGCCTGCGGGCAGCTCGTCGCCCTGGGTCAGCTTCTTGCGCTTTTCTTCGAAAGCCAGGTCGAAGCTGTGGCGGGTCTGCTCCAGCGAGTTCTTGATGGATTCCAGCTGGTTGGCCAACTCGCCGTCTTCGGGACGGATGTCGAACCAGTGGAACTTGTCCACCGACGACAGGTAGGCGTCGTCGAGCACGGTGCCCTTGGCCAGCTTGTTGGGGCCACCGTTGGCGACCTTGCCGATCAGCAGCTTGCGGATGCGGTCGAAGGCGTCGGCCTCGACGATGCGCAGCTGGTCGTTCAAGTCCAGGCGGAAGCGCTTGAGCTCGTCGTCGATGATCTGCTGGGCGCGCTTGTCACGCTGGATGCCTTCGCGGGTGAAGACCTGCACGTCGATGACGGTGCCGGCGGTGCCCTGGTCCACGCGCAGCGAGGTGTCCTTCACGTCGGAAGCCTTCTCGCCGAAGATGGCGCGCAGCAGCTTCTCTTCAGGCGTGAGGGTGGTCTCGCCCTTCGGGGTCACCTTGCCGACCAGCACGTCGCCGGGGCCGACTTCGGCGCCAACGTACACGATGCCCGACTCGTCCAGGCGAGCCAGCTGGTTCTCGGACAGGTTCGGGATGTCGCGGGTGATTTCTTCGCTGCCCAGCTTGGTGTCGCGGGCCATGACCACCAGCTCCTCGATGTGGATCGAGGTGTAGCGGTCTTCGGCGACGACGCGCTCGGAGATCAGGATCGAGTCTTCGAAGTTGTAGCCGTTCCAGGGCATGAAGGCCACGAGCATGTTCTGGCCCAGGGCGAGTTCGCCCAGGTCCGTCGATGCGCCGTCGGCGATCACGTCGCCCACCGCCACCACGTCACCACGTTGCACGATGGGGCGCTGGTGGATGTTGGTGTTCTGGTTGGAGCGGTGGTACTTGATGAGGTTGTAGATGTCCACGCCCACTTCGCCGGCAACGGTTTCGTTGTCGTTGACGCGGATCACGACGCGGTTGGCGTCGACGTAGTCCACCACACCACCGCGCTTGGACACCACGACGGTGCCCGAGTCGACAGCGGCCACGCGCTCGACGCCGGTGCCCACGAAGGCCTTTTCAGGGCGCAGGGTGGGAACAGCCTGACGCTGCATGTTGGCGCCCATCAGTGCGCGGTTCGCGTCGTCGTGCTCCAGGAAGGGCACGAGCGAGGCAGCGACCGACACGATCTGGGTCGGGGCCACGTCCATGTACTGGATGCGCTCGGGCGAGGTCAGCACCGATTCGCCGTGCTCACGGGCCGAGACCAGCTCGTCGGTCAGGCGACCGTCCTTGTCGAGCGAGGCGTTGGCCTGCGCGATCACGTACTTGCCTTCTTCGATGGCCGACAGGTAGTCGATCTGCATCGTGGTCTGGCCGTCGTTGACGCGGCGGTACGGCGTCTCGAGGAAGCCGTATTCGTTCAGGCGGGCGTACAGGGCCAGCGAGTTGATCAGGCCGATGTTCGGGCCTTCAGGCGTTTCGATCGGGCACACGCGGCCGTAATGGGTCGGGTGCACGTCACGCACTTCGAAGCCGGCGCGTTCGCGGGTCAGACCACCCGGGCCCAGGGCGGAGACGCGGCGCTTGTGCGTGATCTCCGACAGGGGGTTGGTCTGGTCCATGAACTGCGACAGCTGCGACGCACCGAAGAACTCCTTCAGGGCCGCGGAAATCGGCTTGGAGTTGATCAGGTCGTGCGGCATCAGGGCTTCGGTCTCGGCCTGGCCCAGACGCTCCTTGACGGCCTTCTCGATGCGAGCCAGGCCCGAGCGGTACTGGTTTTCGGCCAGTTCGCCCACGCAGCGCACGCGGCGGTTGCCCAGGTGATCGATGTCGTCGACTTCGCCGCGACCGTTGCGCAGCTCGACCAGGATCTTGACGACGCGCAGGATGTCGTCGTTGGACAGGGTCATCGGGCCGGTCGGCGAGTCGATGCCGGCGCGGGCATTGAACTTCATGCGACCCACGCGCGACAGGTCGTACGTGTCTTCGCTGTAGAACAGGCGCTGGAACAGGGCTTGGACGGCGTCTTCGGTCGGCGGCTCGCCGGGGCGCATCATGCGGTAGATGGCGACGCGGGCAGCCAGCTCGTCGGCGGTTTCATCGGTGGCCAGGGTCTGGCTGATGTAGGCGCCTTGGTCCAGCTCGTTCGTGAACAGGATCTCCAGGTCACGGATGCCGGCGACGCGCAGCTTCTTGAGCAGCGCTTCGGTCAGCTCTTCGTTGGCCTTGGCGATCAGCTCGCCCGTGTCCGGGTCGACCTGGTTCTTGGCCAGCACGCGGCCGAGCAGGAAGTCTTCGGGCACGCTCAGGTGCGTGGTGCCGGACTGCTCCAGGGCGCGGGTGTGGCGCGCGGTGATGCGCTTGTCCTTCTCGACGACGACGGCACCGGACTTGTCGGTGATGTCGAAGCGGGCAACTTCGCCCTTGAAGCGCTCGGGCACGAAAGCGAGCTGCGCACCGGCGTCCATCAGCTTGACGTGGTCAAACTGGAAGAAGGTCGACAGGATCTGCTCGTTGTTCATCCCGATGGCCTTCAGCAGGGTCGTCACCGGCATCTTGCGGCGACGGTCCACGCGGAAGTACAGCAGGTCCTTGGGGTCGAACTCGAAGTCCAGCCAGGAGCCGCGGTAGGGGATGATGCGGGCCGAGAACAGCAGCTTGCCCGACGAGTGCGTCTTGCCCTTGTCGTGCTCGAAGAACACGCCAGGCGAGCGGTGCAGCTGCGAGACGATGACGCGCTCGGTGCCGTTGATGATGAAGGAGCCGTAGTCGGTCATCAGGGGCACTTCGCCCATGTAGACCTCTTGCTCCTTGACTTCCTTGACCACCTTGGACTGGGACGTGGAGGTCTCGCGGTCGTAGATGATCATCTGCAGGCGCGCGCGCACGGCCGACGCAAAGGTCAGGCCCCGCAGCTGGCACTCACGCTCATCGAACGCCGGTTTGGCGATGTTGAACTCGATGAACTTCATCTCGACGAAGCCATTGTGCGAAACAATGGGGAACGCCGAGAGGAAAGCGGCTTGCAGGCCTTCGGGTTTGCGTTGTTGCGGCGGGACGTCCTTTTGAAGGAATGCGACGTACGAGTCCTTCTGCATCGTCAGCAGATAGGGCACGTTCAAAACGCTGCCGCGCTTGCCGAAACTCTTGCGAATCCGCTTGCGCTCGGTGTAGCTGTAGGGGGTTGCTTGCGCCATAAACTCTCCGTTTCGGTCACCCGGTGGGTGTTCCGCTTCGAATTCAGGCTGGTTCCCGGCCAAGGAAACAGCCCGTTGTTCGGCGACTGGCCGTTCGGACCTTGCGTCCGAGGCTTGGTGGTTGGCCACTACCAACCGCTGGCAGACAACCCCCGCGTTGCACGTGGGCTCGACCAAACCAGTTCTCCGCAGTCGGTTCAGAGAACACTCGAAAAGCCCTCCAGTGTACTACCACTGAAGAGCCTTTCGGGTGAGCTCAGGATTTTGACCCCTGAAAAGCCGAAAGCCGCCCCCTTGCGGAGGCAGCTGTCTGACCCGGCTTCCCGGGTGATCGCCATCGTGGGCGCCCACAGCGGGCACCCACCAGGCGAACGCTGAATTACTTCAGCTCGGCCTTGGCGCCGGCTTCGACCAGCTTCTTGACGGCAGCTTCGGCGTCGGCCTTGGCCACGCCTTCCTTGACGTTCTTGGGAGCGCCGTCGACCAGGTCCTTGGCTTCCTTCAGACCCAGACCGGTGATTTCGCGCACGGCCTTGATGACGCCGACCTTGTTGGCGCCAGCTTCGGTCAGGACGACGTTGAATTCGGTCTTCTCTTCGGCAGCGGCAGCGCCACCGCCAGCAGCGCCACCAGCGGCGGGAGCGGCCATGGCGGCAGCGGACACGCCGAACTTCTCTTCGATGGCCTTGACCAGCTCGTTGAGTTCCATCACGGACATGCTGTCCAGGGCGGTCAGGAATGCGTCTTTATCGAATGCCATTTTGGGTTCCTAAAATCGGTTGGATGTTGAAATTCAGTACGAAGCGGTTGCTCAGGCTGCGGGGGCTTCTTCAGCAGGAGCGGCAACGCCACCCTTCTGCTCGGCCACGGCAGCCAGCACGCGGGCGAAGCCCGACACCGGCGAGTTCAGCAGGCCACACAGCTGGGCCAGCAGGACTTCCTTGCTCGGGATCGAGGCCAGCGACTTGACGCCATTGGCGTCCAGTGCCTTGCCAGCGTAAGCGCCAGCCTTGATGACCAGCTTGTCATTGCCCTTGGCAAAGTCAGCGATCACCTTGGCAGCTGCCACGGCGTCTTCAGAGAAGCCGTAGATCAGCGGGCCGCTCATGCTCTCGGCAGCGACTTCAAACGGGGTGCCGGCAACAGCGCGACGAGCCAGGGTGTTCTTCAGAACATGAAGATACACACCCTGGGCACGGGCGTTCTTGCGCAGCTGATCCAGTTGAGCCACCGTGAGACCGCGGTACTCAGCCAGTGCAAGCGTCTGCGACTTGCCCGCCTGGGCAGCCACTTCAGCGATGACGGCTTCTTTCTCGTTGCGATTGAGACTCAAGGTCTACTCCTCAAAAACGTGCCCTTTGGCGACCACCCCATGGGGGACGGCCGACTCCGGACACACCGGATGCAGCGACCTTCTGCCTCGGGAACCCACGGACCAAATCTGGCCCGAAGGAAACTTCAACAGCGGGTGCGCCATCTGCGTAGGCCAACCGAGGTTGATTAAGCACGCGACGCCTGTACAAGCACGCCACGCACGCCTACGGTCTTTGATGGCCTGCGCCCCCCGCGTTGCCACGGGGCCGCAGCCCACCAATTCTTTTCAGGCGCCCTTGCCAGACTCGCAAGGGACCCGGTCGGTCAGGCACTGAAGCACCTGGACCAACGGTGTTGCTTTGACCGCCAGCAGGCAGTCAGGCGACGATCACTCGGCAGAGATGCTGCCGACGTCAACGCGCACGCCCAGACCCATGGTCGAGGACACGGCCACCTTGCGCAGGTAGACGCCCTTCGACGAAGCGGGCTTGAGCTTGTTCAGGGCTTCCAGCAGAGCTGCCAGGTTGCCCTTGAGCTTGGCGTCGTCGAACGAGCGACGGCCGATGGTGCCGTGGATGATGCCGGCCTTGTCGACGCGGAACTGGACCTGACCAGCCTTGGCGT
This sequence comes from Burkholderiales bacterium RIFCSPHIGHO2_01_FULL_63_240, assembly GCA_001770725.1. GTDB lineage: Bacteria > Pseudomonadota > Gammaproteobacteria > Burkholderiales > Burkholderiaceae_C > Aquabacterium. The sequence continues at coordinate 6,980 of MERU01000003.1, read as the reverse complement.
TCTTGACAGCGGTGGCGACGTCGGGGGTGACGGTGCCGACCTTGGGGTTGGGCATCAGGCCACGGGGGCCCAGCACGGTACCCAGGGTACCGACGATGCGCATCGTGTCCGGCGAGGCGATGACCACGTCGAAGTTGATGTTGCCAGCCTTGACTTGCTCGGCCAGGTCTTCCATGCCGACGACGTCAGCACCAGCGGCCTTGGCTTCTTCGGCCTTGGCACCTTGGGCGAACACGGCGACGCGCTTGGTCTTGCCGGTGCCGTTGGGCATCACGACGGCGCCACGAACGACCTGGTCGGACTTCTTGGCATCGACGCCCAGCTGCACGGCCACGTCGATGGACTCATCGAACTTGGCGCTGGCAGCGGACTTGATCAGGGTCAGGGCTTCGTCCAGGGCGTACAGCTTGGTCGTGTCGACCTTGGCCATGGCTTGTTGACGCTTGGTTTGCTTGGCCATCACACGCCCTCCACGATGATGCCCATCGAACGGGCAGAACCGGCGATCGTGCGCACAGCGGCGTCCAGATCGGCAGCGGTCAGGTCCTTCTGCTTGGTCTTGGCGATCTCTTCGAGCTGAGCGCGGGTCAGCTTGCCGACCTTGTCAGCTTGAGGACGCGGCGAGCCCTTCTCGATCTTGGCGGCCTTCTTGAGCAGCACGGTGGCCGGAGGCGTCTTGATGATGAAGGTGAAGGACTTGTCTGCGTAGGCGGTGATCACCACGGGCAGCTTCAGACCAGGCTCGACGCCTTGGGTCTGGGCGTTGAACGCCTTGCAGAACTCCATGATGTTCAGACCACGCTGACCCAGCGCGGGACCAACCGGGGGCGACGGGTTCGCCTTGCCGGCCGGGATTTGCAGCTTGATGAAGCCGACAATCTTCTTGGCCATGTTTTCTCCTAAAACCACCCCAACGGCCTGTCGGAATGGTCGAGTGCCAGCGCCCGGTTCGATGCCCACCAGGACCCAATCCTGGCAGGCGCCCATCCGGGCTCCTCATGTCGCACATGCGTCGGCGACTGAAAAACGTGCCCGCCAAAGCGGACAAAAGCCCGCCATTCTATGTCGCCCCGAACTGGAAAGCAAGCGGGAGTCACGGGTTGTCAAGACCCTGACGAGCGTGAGTCCATTGACACCCCTCTTCCGTGGGGGGCGTCGCCGTAATAACCTGACAAAGAAGGTCGGTCGGATTCGTCCAGCCCTCCCCAACCAACACAAAACAGACCTCAGAGAGGAGATGGCGCATGGAACAGCCCCTGCCAGCGTCGTCGGCGGATGTCAGCACCACCATCCTGGCTCAGGCATTTGACGCGGCGGCCAATGGCTTCATCCTGATCTCGGAAGACGGCGTGATCGCATCCGTGAATCAAGAGCTCAGCCGCATGTTCGGGCACCCCGCCGAGTGGCTCATCGGGCAATCCGTGGACATCCTGCTGCCGGAATCGTTTCGCGCGCAGCATGGCGAGCACCGGCGCCAGTTCCTGGCCGCGCCCAGCCGCCGCCGCATGGGCGAAGGGCGCGTGCTCAACGGCCAGCACGCCCTGGGACACGTCTTCCCGGTCGAAATCGGGCTGACGCCCCTGGTCACACCCGCGGGCGACCGCATGGTGCTGGCCTCCGTGGTCGACATGAGCGACCGACACGACCTGGCGCTGGCCTTCCAGGGCCTGTTCGACGCTTCACCCTATGGGCTGATGCTCGTGGACGACGCGGGGCTGATCGCCCAGAGCAACGCCGCGTTGAGCGCCGCGCTCGGCCATGAGCCCTCGTCCCTGCGTGGTCAGCCCCTGCACCGACTGGTGCCGGAGCGCTACCGCTCCCAGCACGCCGGCCTGATGCAGGGGTACACCCACACGGGCGGCGCAAGGATGATGGGCCAGGGTCGGGACCTGACCGCCTTGCACGCCGACGGCACGGAGGTGGCCGTGGAGATCGGGCTGAACCGGGTGCGCTGGCAAGGCCGACCCATGACGCTGGCGGTGGTCACCGACATCAGTGCCCGCAAGCGGCTGGAGGCCGATCTCAAGCAGGCCAACACCGACCTGCAGGAGTTCTCTTACGTGGCGTCGCACGACCTGCGCTCGCCCCTGCGCAGCATCTCGGACCTCGTCGACTGGGTCACCCAGGACCTGGCGGACGGCAAACTTGACGACGTCGCACGCAACCTGGCGCGCATCTCGCCCCGCATCCAGCGCATGGAGTCGCTCATCGACGACCTGCTGCGCTACGCCCGCGCCGGCAAGACCGAGACCGACTACCGCGCCGTGACCCTGCCCGAGATCCTGGCCGAGATCCTCGAGCTGCAGCCGGTGCCAGAGCGCTTCACGCTCGAGACCTCTGCGCTGGACGCGCGCAGCTTCCAGGCCGTGCGCACCCCGCTGTCGACCGTGCTGCGCAACCTGGTGAGCAACGCCGTCAAGCACCACGACCGCGATGCCGGCCTCATTCAGGTCGTCGCCCAGCCCGATGGCAACCACATGCTGATCACGGTCACCGACGACGGCCCGGGCGTGCCCGCACAAGCCTCGCGGCGCATCTTCCAGCTGTTCCAGACGCTGTCGGCGAACCGGCGCTCGGAGACCTCCGGCATCGGCCTGGCCCTGTGCAAACGGATGACAGAAACCCACGGGGGCCACATCGACGTGGTCTCGCCCGTGTCGCAGGGCCGAGGCGCGCAGTTCCGCGTCTGGTGGCCGATGTACCCCAGGAGAACCAACGATGAGTGAGTCCCTCCCCCTCAACGTCCTGCTGGTCGAGGACGACGATGTGGCGGCCGAATCGGTCATGCGCAGCATGCAGCGCGCAGGACTGCCCTGCCCGGTCACCTGGGTCGAAGACGGTCAAGCCGCGCTGGAGGTGCTGCGCGAGCAAGACGCGCGGCGCAAGGCACCACGCCCCCGCTTGATCCTGCTGGACCTGAACATGCCCCGCATGAACGGCTTCGAATTCCTGGAAGCGGTGCGGGCCGACCCCAAGCTCAAGGAGGAGGTCGTCTTCGTGCTCACCACCTCGAGCGCCGACTCCGATCGCAGCAGGGCTTACGACGAGAACGTCGCCGGCTACATGGTGAAGTCCGCGGTCGGACCACAGTTCGCCAAGCTGGCCCAACTGCTCGACGGCTACCGACGCGCCGTCCAGTTGCCGTGACCCGGGTCCCTTCATGCTGAGCATCGCTCCCACCCGCGAACTGCGGATCCTCATCATCGACGACGACGACGTCGATCGGGAGCGCGTGCGCCGCTGCCTGCGTGGCAGCTCCCTGAGCACGCACACGATGGAGGCGGAGTCCGGCAACGAGGCGATGCGCATCCTCAGCAGCCAGGCCATCGATTGCGTGCTGCTGGACAACTGCCTTGGCGACACCACGGGCTCGGCCCTCCTGCGGGCCATCCGCGAGCTCACCTCCTATGAAGGGCCGATCATCATGGTCACTGGGGCCGGCAGCGAGTCCCTCGTGGTCGAGGCCATGCAGGAAGGCGCGGCCGACTACGTGCCCAAGATCCAACTGGATGCCGAGCGCCTGACCCAGGCCATCCTGCGCAGCCTGCAGCTGCAGGAAACCCGCGCGGCCAAGGAGGAGGCGACGCGCCAGATGACGCACCGCCTCGCCGAGCAGGAACGCACGCTGCGCCAGCTCGACCGCACGCTGCAGGACATCCTTGACCATGCCCCGAACGCCATTGCCTACTGGGACCAGGCCGGGCGCATCCGGTTTGGCAACGTCGCCCACCAGGCCTGGTTCGGCGTCGCCCCCCAGCACCTTGTCGACATGACCGCGCAGGAGTTGCTGGGGCCGGCGCTCCACGCCATCCATGCGCCCCACATCCGGCGGGCATTGCTGGGCGAGCCGCAACAGTTCGAACACACCCTGCCCGCGCAGGATGACCGCCCGGAGCGCATCGCGCGCGTGGAGTACCGCCCCGACAAGGACGACCACGGGCACACGCAGGGCTTCTACGTGACCTGGTCCGACCTGACCGAGCTGGCCCAGGCGCGGGATGTGGCCCAGGAAAGCGCCCGCCTCAAGAGCGCCTTCCTGGCCAACATGAGCCACGAGATCCGCACGCCCATGAACGCCATCCTGGGCCTGCTGCGGCTCACATTGGACAAGCCCCTGTCCAACGAGGTGCAAGGCGACATCGGCCGCGCCCACGAGGCCGCGCTCGCGCTCATGGGCATCCTCGATGACATCCTCGATCACTCCAAGCTGGAGGCCGGCCAGCTCCGCATCGACCCGCAGGCGCTGGTGATCGACGAGCTGGTGCGCCGCTCGGTCGATCTGTTCTCTGGCCGCACGACACAGAAAGGCCTGAGCTTTCACGTCGACATCGACGCGCAGGTGCCCACCGCCGTGATGGCCGATGGCCTGCGCCTGTCGCAGGTGCTCAACAACCTGCTGGGCAACGCCGTGAAGTTCACGGAGCACGGCGGCGTGACGCTGTCGGTCAGGCGCACGCAGGTGCCCCACCGCCTGCGCTTCGAGGTGGGCGACACCGGCCCTGGCATCGCAGCGGATCGCCGCGCGGCGCTGTTCTCCGCCTTCACGCAGGAAGACGCATCGATCACCCGGCGGTACGGGGGCAGCGGCCTGGGCCTGTCGATCTGTCGCAACCTCGTGACGCTCATGGACGGTGAGGTCGGCCTGGACAGCCAACCTGGCCAGGGCAGCGTGTTCTGGTTCGAGGTGCCCTTGCGCGCCTGCGAGCCCCCCGGGCCCTCGGCCCCCGCCCTCGACGGGCAGGGCATCTTGTTCTGGAGCCCCGCAGCCCGACCACCCGATCTGTGGCGCCGGCTGCCCGCGCTGTCCACCGACAGCTGGCAACTGGGCCAGCAGCCCGAAGACATCGAGGCCGCGTTGCGGGCCGCCCACCCCGAGACCGAGGCCTTGCTGATCGACTGGCCTGGTGAACCCGAGGAGCTCGCCGGGCACCTGCAGCGACTGCGCACGGGCACGCTCGCCGCAGGGAGGGCCTGGCCCACCTTGCTGCTGCTGGGCGAGGGCCACCAACGCAGCCGCCTGCTGGCGGCCACAGAAGGACTTGGCGAGCGGCGCCTGCTGAGCCACCCCGTGATGGGCAGCGTGCTGCTCAGCGCCCTGCAGCAGGCGCACGCCGCCCACCACCCTCCCGCCGCACACGCCGAGCCCCCGTCGCCATGGGTGGCCGGGCGGCGCCTGAAGGGGCGGCGCGTGCTGCTGGTCGAGGACAACGCCCTGAACCAGATGGTGGCGCAGGCCTTCCTGCAACAGGTGGAGGTGGAGGTGAGCACGGTGGGCGACGGGGCACAGGCCGTGGACATGGTGCTGCGCTCGCAGCCGGGCGACTTCGACGCCATCCTGATGGACATGCACATGCCGGTGATGGACGGCCTGGAAGCAACGCGCCGGATCCGGCAACTGCCTGACTGGCACACCACCCCGATCATCGCCATGACCGCCGCCGTGCTGCAGGACGATCAGGCGCGCTGCGAGCATGCCGGCATGCGCGACATCATCGCCAAACCCATCATCGCCGAGCACCTCATCGAGACGCTGCTGAAGTGGATACCGGCCCGGGCAGGGGAGTGAGGCCCAGGTTGGTGGCGCGAGAAAAACAAAGGGCTCCCCTCGGGAGCCCTTCTGCTGGCCATGAAGCCCGCTGCCTGCGCATCTTTTGCCTGCGGGCTGCGCCCTCGGCGAAAGATCTGCCGGCCTTTGGCCGTCAGATCTTTTCGACCTGACCGAAGTCCAGCTCGACCGGCGTGGCGCGACCGAAGATGGTGACGGACACGCGAAGCTTGGACTTCTCGTAGTTGACGTCTTCGATGGAGCCGTTGAAGTCGGTGAACGGGCCTTCCTTGACGCGCACGACTTCGCCGTTCTCCCATTCGACCTTGGGCCGCGGCTTCTCGATGCCTTCCTTCATCTGGTTGACGATCTTCATGACTTCGTCTTCCGAGATGGGGGCCGGGCGGTTCTTGGCGCCACCGACGAAACCGGTGACCTTGGAGGTGTTCTTGACCAGGTGCCAGGTGTCGTCGCTCATGACCATTTCGACCAGCACGTAGCCGGGGAAGAAACGGCGCTCGGTCACGGACTTCTTGCCGTTCTTGACCTCGACGACCTCTTCGGTCGGCACCAGGATGCGGCCGAACTGGTCTTGCATGCCGGCGCGGTCGATGCGCTCGCGCAGGTTGCGCTCGACGGCCTTTTCCATGCCGGAGTAAGCGTGCACCACGTACCAGCGCAGGGGGGCGGCGTTCGGAGCGGCTTGGACGTCAGTCATGTGTCGGAACCTCGGTTGTTGTTCGTGCGCGATCAGCGCTTCCAGCCCAGGATCAGGTCGTAAAGCACCCACTCCAGGCCCTTGTCGGTCAGCCACAGGAACAGGGCCATCACCACCACGAAGGCGAACACGTAGAGGGTCATCTGCGTGGCTTCCGGACGGGTGGGCCACACGACCTTGCGCATCTCCTTGATGGCATCCTGGCTGAAGGCGATGAGTTCCTTGCCCTGGGAGGACGTGAGGAACACGCCCACGGCGGCGGCGATCAGCAGCAGCAGGGCAATGACGCGCAGCCACAGGCTTTGCTGACCCAGCAGGTAGAAAGCCGCCACGCCACCCACCACGAGCAGGCCGGCAGCGGCCAGCCGGGCCTTGTCGGCGCTGGTGGAAACGGTATCGATGTCCGAGGTGGCCATGACGATCAGAACGATGGGGGTTGAGTGAGGCAAAAGCCCGCAGACTCGTGGAGCCTGCGGGCTGCTGTGTGACAGCGGTGGTTTCCGTGGTCAGTCAGTGGCAGGGGCAGTAGGAATCGAACCTACAACCTTCGGTTTTGGAGACCGACGCTCTGCCAATTGAGCTATACCCCTGCTGACAAGAAACCAGTTTGGCGATTTTAGTCGAGGATCTTGGCCACGACGCCGGCGCCGACGGTGCGACCGCCTTCACGGATGGCGAAGCGCAGGCCTTCTTCCATGGCGATCGGGGCGATCAGCT
>MERU01000002.1:766005-923993 GCA_001770725.1 Burkholderiales bacterium RIFCSPHIGHO2_01_FULL_63_240 | reverse complement strand
GCTCAGCGAGAACCAGTCGACCTACATCCCGCTGGGCACGGTGCACCGGCTGGTGAACCCCGGCGCGATCCCGCTGGAGATCATCGAGGTGCAGTCCGGCAGCTACCTGGGCGAGGACGACATCGTGCGCTTCCAGGACAACTACGGGCGTTCGGCCTGATCGGCTGCATCCGCCAATGAAAAGGCCACCTGGGCAGGTGGCCTTTTTTCTGTGTGGCGGGGACACGTGGGGCGCTCAGCCCAGGGACTGCAGCAAATCCAGAGGGTGATCCGCGATCACGTCGGCGCCCCAGCTGCCCACCTCGCCGTTGTGCCCGATGTAGCCCCAGTTGGCCGCTGCACTGGGCATGCCCGCGGCTTGTGCGGCCTGGATGTCACGCAAGTCGTCGCCCACGTAAAGCACCGACGAGGCTTCAACGCCCAGCTCCTGTGCCGCGGTCAACAGCGGCAGAGGGTGGGGCTTGGGGTGCGCGGTCGTGTCACCGCTGATGTTGGTGCCCGAGCGTTCGACCAGGCCCAGGGCGCGCAGCACGGGCAAGGTGAAGCGGTGCGGCTTGTTGGTCACCACGCCCCATTTCAGGCCCCGGGCTTCGATTTCGTCGAGCAGCTCGCGCACGCCTTCAAAGAGCACGGTGGTCTCGGCCAGGCACTGGTCATAGTGGGCCAGGAAGGCCGTGCGAAGGGTGTCGAACTCGGGGTGGCCGGGCTGGATGTCCAGGCCCACGCCGATCAGGCCACGCGCGCCGGCCGAGGCGTAGGGGCGCAGCATGTCCAGGGGCAGGGGCTCAAGCCCGCGGTCGGCGCGCAGGCGGTTGAGCGCGCCGCCCAGGTCGCCCGCGGTGTCGGCCAGCGTGCCGTCGAGGTCGAACAGGACGGCGGTGGCCGGGCGCGGCCAGGCGATGGAGCCGGTCAGTGCCATGCTCAGCCTTGCAGGGGCTTGCGGCAAGCCACCATGTAGTTGACGCTGGTGTCGCCCGAGAGCCAGTAGCGGCGGGTCAGGGGGTTGTATTCCAGGCCCTTGAACTGCACCAGCTCCAGGCCGGCCTCGCGGATCCAGCGGGCCAGCTCGGCCGGGCGGATGAAGCGCGAGAACTCGTGCGTGCCCTGGGGCAGCAGCTTGAGCAGGTACTCGGCGCCGACGATGGCAAACAGGAAGGACTTGGGGTTGCGGTTGAGCGTGGAGAAGAACACCCAGCCGCCCGGGCGGGCCATGCTGGCGCAGGCGCGGATGATGGAGGACGGGTCGGGCACGTGTTCGAGCATCTCCATGCAGGTGACGACGTCGAAGGCTGCGGGTTGCTCGGCGGCCAGGTCTTCGGCGGCGATGCTGCGGTACTCGAGGTTGGCGACGCCGCCTTCCATGGCGTGCAGTTGCGCGACCTTCAGGGGCTTGTCGGCCAGGTCCACGCCCAGCACGTTGGCGCCTCGGCGCGCCATCGATTCGGCCAGGATGCCACCACCGCAGCCCACGTCGACCACGCTCTTGCCCGAGACGGCGGCGAACTGGTCGATCCAGTCCAGGCGCAGCGGGTTGATCTGGTGCAGGGGGCGGAATTCGCTTTCCGGGTCCCACCACTTGTGGGCCAGGTCGGAAAACTTCGCGAGTTCTTGGGGGTCGGCGTTGATCATGGCCGACATGCTACCGAATGCTGGGTAATTTGGGCCCCATGTGGCTCAAGTCATGCGCGATTCAGGGACGATGCGCCCGCCCGTGAGGTCAGCCCCGGGCATCGCCGGCCGCCTTGCGCAGCCAACGGTAGAGGGTGTTGCGGCTGATGCCCAGGCGCCGCGCCGCTTCCGACAGGTTGCCCTGCGTGGCGTCCACCACCTGCCGGATGGCCTGGCTGGACAGGCGGCGCAGGTTGGTCTCGCCCGCGTCGGTGTCGTCGCTGGGTGGGGGTGGCGCTGTGGCGCGGGGCGCCTTCGAGGCCCGGAGTTCATCGACCATGTCCTCCGGCAGGTGAGACCAGTCGAGGTCTCGCGCGTCCTCGGGCAGCAGGGCGCAGGCGGTGCGCAGCAGGGCGTGGAGCTGACGCAGGTTGCCCGGCCAGGCGTGCAGGCGCAGGGCGGCCAGCAGGCCGGGGTGCACGCCTTCGATGGCAGGGCGGCCCATGTCATGGGCAAGGCGCGTCAGCATCTCGTGCAGCAGCGCATCGAAGTCCTGGCGTTCACGCAGCGGGGGCAGGGTGACGCTCAGGCCGTTGAGGCGGTAGTAGAGGTCTTCGCGGAAGCTGCCTGCCGCGATGGCGTCCTTGAGCCGGCGGTGGGTGGCGCTCACCAGCAGGAAGTCGACCGGCACGGGCTGGCTGCCGCCAACGGGCACAACGGCCTTGTCCTGCAGCGCGCGCAGCAGGCGAGCCTGCAGGGCCAGCGGCATGTCGCCGATCTCGTCGAGGAAGAGAGTGCCTCCGTGGGCTTCGCGGATGCGGCCGGGCGAGCCTTCGCGGCGGGCGCCGGTGAAGGCGCCGCCAACGTAGCCAAAGAGTTCGGCCTCGATCAACTGCTCGGGCAGCGCGGCGCAGTTGACGGCCACGAAGGGCTTGCCGGCGCGGGGGCCTTCTTCGTGCAGGCGACGGGCGAGGACCTCCTTGCCGGTGCCGGATTCGCCCTGGATCAGCAGGGCGATGCCCTGGGCCTGCACGCGCCTGGCGCGCGAGAAGGCGTCGGTCACGCGTGGGTCGGTTGATGGCCGTGCGTCGGCGGCCATGTGGCCATGGGCCGGGGCTTGTTCGGTGTCGCCGCGGTCGGGCGCGTCGCTTGCGGGTGCGGGCGAGCGGATCGGATTCGATGCGGACGATCGCGCCTGGATCACCACGCGCTCCTGGCCATCCAGCCGGGCATGGAGCACCTGAGCCGAGCCACGCTGTCCCTGCAGCACGCGCACGCGCCCTGGTGGCCACAGGCCCAGCCCGTTGCCGGTGAGTTGCTCCAGCGTGCAGGCGCCGATGCGTTCGGCGGGCAGGGCCAGCCATTGCTGGGCCAGGGTGTTGGCGCCGACCACCCAGCCGTCCTCGGACAGCGCCAGCAGCCCTTCGCCGACGCCGCCCAGCCCCTCGGCCAGCGGGTGCAGGCGCAGGATGCGGTCGCCGGCGTGGCGGGCGTGGAAGAGCCGGTCTTCGATCATGCGCGCGGCCGAGCGCACCAGGGCGAAGGTGTGCGGGTGGTGGCCACGGTGGTCGCCGGAGATGTCGAGCACGCCGCGCAGTTGCCCGCGCGGGCCGAAGACTGGCGCGGCCGCGCAGGTCAGGAAGCCGTTGCGTTCCAGGTAGTGCTCGGCGCCGTGGATGACGACGGCGCGGCTTTCGGCCAGGCAGGTGCCGATGGCGTTGGTGCCCCGGTCGCTTTCATGCCAGAGGGCGCCGGGGCGCAGCGAGACGCGCTCGGCGCGGCCCAGGAAGTCGGCGTCGCCCAGGCTGTGCAGCAGCAGGCCGCGTGCGTTGGCGAGCACCACCAGGCTGCCCGAGTCGCGCATCTGGTCGAAAACGAAGTCCATGACGGGGCGGGCCTGCGCGAGGAAGTCGTGTTCGGTGGCCACGGCGCGGCGCAACTCGCTTTCGCTGCAAAGCGGGGGCTCGCCCAGGCCTCCCAGCGGGCTGATGCCGGCGTGCTGGCTGCGCTGCCAGGAGCGCTGCAAGGTTTCGTCCACCAGGCCCAGCGGCAGGTCGCCGGTTTCCAGCAGGCAGCGGCGGGCTTGCTGCAGCTCGGGTGAGGTGGCGGGCAGGTGGTTCGGGCGCATGGCGAGGGCAGTATCCACCCGGGACGGGGGTGACACACCCGGGCTCTCCCTGTGCCATTTCGGTACAGCGTGCTTCGTTGACACAGCGCAGGGATTCGGTGGGTGACAACGGGTTCGCCCGGGGTGGTCGGGAGGCCGTCCAGGGGGTGTGAGCGGTGGGCTCAGGTCGAACCCCAGGTGGCACGCGCCCTGCGCTGAAAGAAGTGCGGCGGGCCACAAGCCCTCGGGCAGGTCTGATCTCCCGCCTGCCCACCGCAACCCGATTCAAGGCACATCGCTCACCCACCAGGAGACCCGCATGCTCTACGCCGCCCCCGGTACCCCCGGCTCCCCCGTCACGTTCAAGTCGCGTTACGACAACTTCATCAATGGCCAGTGGGTTGCGCCCGTCAAGGGCCAGTACTTCGACAACGTCACACCGGTGACGGGCCGGGTGTTCTGCCAGGTGGCGCGCTCGACGGAAGAGGACATCAACCTGGCGCTGGACGCCGCGCACGCCGCGGCCCCGGGCTGGGCCAGGACCTCGGTGGCGCAACGCGCCGCGCTGCTCAACAAGGTCGCCGACCGGCTGGAAGCGAACCTGGAGATGCTGGCGGTGGCCGAGACCTGGGACAACGGCAAGCCGGTGCGCGAAACCCTGGCAGCCGACATCCCGCTGGCCATCGATCACTTCCGCTATTTCGCGGCCTGTGTGCGTTCGCAGGAGGGCTCGCTGGCCGAAATCGACGACCACACCGTGGCCTACCACTTCCACGAGCCGCTGGGCGTGGTCGGGCAGATCATCCCCTGGAACTTCCCGATCCTGATGGCGGCCTGGAAGCTGGCGCCTGCGCTGGCGGCCGGCAACTGCGTCGTGCTCAAGCCCGCCGAGCAGACGCCGGTGGGCATCCTGGTGCTGGCGGAACTCATCGCCGACATCCTGCCGCCGGGCGTGCTCAACATCGTCAACGGCTTCGGGCTGGAGGCGGGCAAGCCGCTGGCATCGAGCAAGCGCATCGCCAAGATCGCCTTCACGGGCGAGACCTCGACGGGGCGACTGATCATGCAGTACGCCAGCCAGAACCTGATCCCCGTCACGCTGGAGCTGGGCGGCAAGAGCCCCAACATCTTCTTCGACGACGTGATGGCGCAGGACGACGAGTTCTTCGACAAGGCGCTCGAAGGCTTCACGCTGTTCGCGCTGAACCAGGGCGAGGTGTGCACCTGCCCGAGCCGCGCGCTGGTGCAGGAGTCCATTGCTGACAAGTTCATGGAGCGCGTGGTCAAGCGCGTGCAGGCCATCAAGCAGGGCAACCCGCTGGACACCGACACCATGATCGGCGCGCAGGCCTCGATGGAGCAGGTGGAAAAAATCCTGTCCTACATGGACATCGGCAAGCAGGAAGGCGCGCAGTGCCTGGTGGGCGGCGGCCGCGCGCAGATCAGCGGTGACATCGGCGATGGCTTCTACGTGCAGCCGACCATCTTCCGTGGGCACAACAAGATGCGCATCTTCCAGGAAGAGATCTTCGGCCCCGTGGTGTCGATGACCACCTTCAAGGACGAGGCCGAGGCCTTGCAGCTGGCCAATGACACGCTGTTCGGGCTGGGCGCTGGCGTGTGGAGTCGCGATGGCTCCCGGGCCTACCGCATGGGCCGGGGCATCCAGGCCGGGCGCGTGTGGACCAACTGCTACCACCTGTACCCGGCGCACGCGGCCTTCGGTGGCTACAAGCAGTCGGGCATCGGCCGCGAGACCCACAAGATGATGCTCGACCACTACCAGCAGACCAAGAACCTGCTGGTGAGCTACAACGCACAGGCCCTGGGCTTCTTCTGACCATGGGGGCCCAGCGCGTGACGGCCACGCCTGCGGCGCTGGCCCTCATCGAGCAACTCAAAGCCGAGCATGGTGAGCTGATGTTCCACCAGTCCGGCGGCTGCTGCGATGGCAGCTCGCCCATGTGCTTCGAGCTCGATGAGTTCATGGTCGGCCCGTCGGATGTGCGCCTCGGCGAAGTGGGTGGCTGCCCGTTCTACATGAGCGCGGCGCAGTTCGAGGTGTGGCAGCGCACCCACCTGACGCTGGATGTCACCCTCGGCCGCGCGGGCATGTTCTCCCTCGAAGGCAGCAGCCGACACCGCTTCGTGATCCGCTCCCGCTTGTTCACCGACGAGGAGCTCGCCAGCCTGGCGCCGGTGTTCGTGCTGCAGGTCTGAGCCCCACCCATCGATTTCATCGGATCTCATCCCCAGCGCGTGGCACGGCCCACAAGGCTGTGCCACAGTTCAGGGCTCAAGGCACTCACCCGTTCCCGGAGCACTGAACATGTCCCTGCTGGTTTATGGCATCCCCAACTGCAACACCGTGAAGAAGGCGCGCACCTGGCTCGACGAGCAAGGCGCGTCTTTTGTCTTTCACGACTACAAGAAGCAGGGCGTGCCCGCACAGCGCCTGGACGACTGGATCCGGCAGGTGGGCTGGGAGGTGCTGGTCAACCGCCAGGGCACGACCTGGCGCCAGCTCGACGAGGCCACCAAAGCCGGCGTGGTCGACGCGGCCAGCGCCAAGGCGCTGATGCTCAAGCAGGCCAGCGTGATCAAGCGCCCCGTGATCGAGCAAGGCGGCAAGGTGCTGGCCGTGGGCTTCGACGAGAAAAAGGCCGCGGCGGTGGCGGCGGCCCTCTGATGCGTCACGTGTGATTCAGTCCTGAATCAGACCCCTGCGAGTTTCAGCCGGGTGGCGTGCGTCAGGTAGAACTGCGCCGGGCTCGGCGCGCCCTTGCCGATCAGGCCGAAGATGTGGTTCATCTCGTCGATGTGGTTCCAGGGGTAGTCGGCGCGGATGACCTTGCCCAGGCGCGCGGCGCAGGAAATGATCGCGCCGTCCGAGGGCTCGGAGAGCTCCTGCATCGCCAGGTCGGAGATGTCCCAGGCGTTGGTTTTCACGCCGATGCCGCTGGCCGAGTAGTAGCGGATGCCGTTGACCACCGGGGCGCCTTCGCCGCAGTAGGTGGCAGGCAGGCCGGCGGGGAAGCGCTTGGCGAAGTCGTCGAGCTCTTCCTTGAGCGTGAGGGCCGATGCGTCCTGGGGCAGCTTCGACTGGCCAGAAATCCAGGCCACGAAGGTGCCGGCGAACTCGACCCATGAGCCGTACTGGCGGATGCCATTGGCGATGTTGCTCTCGGCGTCCTGCTCAGGCGTGACGATGGTGGGGCTGGCCATGGTCGTCACGCTGGCAACCAGCTCGGGCGCGACGCCGGCCACGTAGCGGCTGGTGGGGCCGCCCTGGCTGTGGCCGATCAGGTTGAACTTCTTGACGCCGTCCCTGGCGGCCCATTGCTTCATCTGCTGCAGCAGCTGCTCGCCGCGCACCGAGCTGGAATTGACCTCGGAGACGGCGGCCACGTAGACCTTGGCGCCGTTTCGACGCAGCAGGGCCGGCACTTCGTAGAAGTAGTCGACGCCGAGGATCTCCTTGAAGCCCATGAAACCGTGCACCAGCACGATGGGGTGGCGGGTGGCGGCTTCTGTGGAGGTCGGGGCGGCCTGGGCGCTGGTGGCAACCAGGGCGGCACCCGTGAAGGCGCAGGCGAGTGCGAGGGTGGTGGTGGCGCAGCGGGCAGCGGCCAGCAAGCGTTGGCGAACGAGGCGCATGGGAGGTCTCCCGAGTTGGAATGTTATGGAAAATAACAATCTGGTGGGAGGCGTTCAATCCGGGACAGACCCGCCTGCGCGCAAGCCGCGGGTCAATCTCCGTCACCCCGAAGCATCAGCGCGACAGGGCGGGTTCCTGCAGCGTCAGTTCAACCCAGCCATGGGGCTGGCCGTTGATCGACACATCCACCCCCTGCACACCGGGGTAGAGCGTGCGCGTGCTCACCGGCTTGAACGACAGCGACTGCGTCCAGCTCACCCCTTCGCCAGCCGCCAAGGTCAGGCGCTTGCCTTTGAACACCTTGGGGCGCAACTGGCCATCAGCCTTGCGGTGGTGCACGCGCACGTCCACCTCCAGGGTTTGCGGTGCGGTGCCGGTGGCCATGAGCGCGATCGTCAGCGGCAGCACCTCGCCAATGCGCACGGTGCTCCGTGGCACGGACAGGCTCACTTCGCCTTCGAATGCGGCGCCCACGCCCCAGCAATCCAGCATCGGGACGTGGCCTTGTTTGATGAGGTGGCGGCTGGCATGGCGCAGCAGGCGCGAGCGCGTGGGGTGCGTGTCGTCGCGGTGCTGGCGCACCCATTGCACGAGCAGCTCGGGGTGGTCTTTGCCGATGTCGTTGAGGTGGTTGGCCACGCTGCGTCGCACGTACTCGGTGGGGTCACCTTGCAGGCGCTGCAGCAAGGGCAGGGTGGGCGAGGGGTCTCGCACCAGGTCCTGCAGGCGCAGGCCCCAGGGCAGTCGGGGGCGGCTGCCCTCGCTGACCAGGCGGCGCACGTGGGCGCTGGGGTCGTCCAGCCAGCGCTGCAGGGTGGTGAAGGCCAGTTCGGGGTGTGCCTGGATGAAAGGGCGGATGGCGAACTCGGCCGTGAAGCGCTGTGTGATGGCGTGCAGGGCCTGCAAGGCCCGCTCAGGGTGCGGCAGGCCCCGTTGCACGATGACCTCGCCATAAGCCCACAGCGCCCAGCCGGCCACGCCGCTGTCGTCGGTCTGCAGCGTGCCGAGTTCGTCGTCCGGGTCGTGTTCGAAGTGCAGCGATGGCACGCGCTTGAGGCTGGCTTCGAGCAGGCCGGCGCAGGCATCGAAGTCTTCGGGCAGGTGGGCCATGAGCGCCCGGGCCAGGTGCTGGGCGCGGGCCTTGAACTCAAGGTCCTGCAGGCCATCCAGGGCCTGGGCCTCGAAGCTGGTGGTGTCGAAGCGCCGGTGCACGCGGCGCAGGTGGTGGGAGACGGCCTGCACCGTGGCCGGGCCGATCAGGTTCTTGAAGGCCTCGGCCATCGGTGCTCCGTTCGCGGTGAAAACGGCTTCAGGCCGCCAGCAACTGGCGCAGCACGAAGGGCAGGATGCCGCCGTGCTGGTAGTAGCTGACCTCGATGGGCGTGTCGATGCGCAGCAGCACCGTCACCTTCTGCACGCTGCCGTCGGCCCGCTGGATGGTGAGGGTGGCGTCCGCCTGAGGCTTGATCTCGGTTCCCAGGTCGATGCCGATGACCTCGTCGCCCTTCAGGCCCAGCGACTGCCAGCTGTCGTCGCCCTTGAACTGCAGCGGCAGCACGCCCATGCCGACCAGGTTGGAGCGGTGGATGCGCTCGAAGCTGCGCGCCACCACGGCCTTGATGCCCAGCAATTGCGTGCCCTTGGCCGCCCAGTCGCGGCTGGAGCCGGTGCCGTACTCCTCGCCGGCGAAGACCACGGTGGGCGTGCCCGCGGCGATGTACTGCATGGCCGCGTCGTAGATGAAGGCCTTTTGACCGCCCGGCTGCATCAGCGTCAGGCCACCCTCTTCGCGGCTGCCGTCTGGCAGGGTGGGCAGCATCAGGTTCTTGATGCGCACGTTGGCAAAGGTGCCGCGCATCATCACCTCGTGGTTGCCACGGCGCGAGCCATAGCTGTTGAAGTCGAGTTTCTTGACACCGTGGGCCAGCAGGTACTGGCCGGCTGGCGAGGCCTCCTTGATGGAGCCGGCCGGCGAGATGTGGTCGGTGGTGATGGAGTCGCCGAACAGGGCCATGACGCGCGCACCCTGAACGCCCAGTCCTGCTGCCTGGGGCTTCATCTCGAAGCCATCGAAGAAAGGCGGCTTGGCGATGTAGGTGCTCTTGGGCCAGGTGTAGACCTGGCCCTTGACGCCGGGCGTCTTCTCCCAGAGCTTGCCGGGCTTGGTCTTGACCTTCTCGTAGTTCGCCTTGAAGGCCTTGCCGTCCATGGCGTGTTTCATCAGCTTGTGGACCTCTTCGCTGCTGGGCCAGATGTCGCCCAGGTACACCGGCTTGCCCTTCTTGCCCGTGCCCACGGGCTGGGTCATCAGGTCGACCATGACGTTGCCCGCGATGGCGTAGGCCACGACCAGCGGCGGCGAGGCCAGGAAGTTGGCTTTCAGGTTGGGGTGGATGCGCGCTTCGAAGTTGCGGTTGCCCGAGAGCACGGCCGCGCAGACCAGGTCGTTGTCGGTGATGACCTGGTTGAGCTCGGGCGCCAGGTCGCCGGCGTTGCCGATGCAGGTGGTGCAGCCGTAGGCCGCGACGTTGAAGCCGAGCTTTTCGAGGTAAGGCAGCAGGCCTGCTTTTTCGAGGTACTCGGTGACGATGCGCGAGCCGGGCGCCAGCGAGGTCTTGATGTGTGGCTGCACCTTCAGCCCCGCCTCCACGGCCTTCTTGGCCAGCAAGCCGGCCGCCAGCAGCACACCGGGGTTGGAGGTGTTGGTGCAGGAGGTGATGGCCGCGATCAGCACGTCGCCGTTGCGGATGTCAACGGGCTTGCCTTCGAGCTGGACGGGGAACTTCCTGGCGAGTTTCTCGGCGGGCTGGTTAAAGCCGTTCTCGGCCACCGGCTTGCTGAAGAGCTCGCCGAAGGTGCGGCTGAGGTGCGTGATCTCGATGCGGTCCTGCGGGCGCTTGGGGCCGGCCAGCGAGGGCACCACGCTGCCCAGGTCCAGGCTGATGACGCTGGTGTAGTCGATGTCGCCACGCTTGGGCACGCCGTAGAGCTGCTGGGCCTTGAAGTAGGCTTCGAAGGCCTCGATCTCGGACTTCTTGCGGCCCGTGCCCTTGAAGTACTCGATGGTCTTGTCGTCGACCGGGAAGAAGCCCATGGTGGCGCCGTACTCGGGCGCCATGTTGGCGATGGTCGCGCGGTCGGGCAGGGGCAGCGAGGCCGTGCCCTCGCCAAAGAACTCGACGAACTTGCCGACCACCTTGGCTTTGCGCAGGATTTCGGTGACGGTCAGCACCAGGTCGGTGGCGGTCACGCCCTCGCGCAGGCGGCCGGTGAGCTCGAAGCCCACCACGTCGGGCGTCAGGATGTAGACAGGCTGGCCCAGCATGCCGGCCTCGGCCTCGATGCCGCCCACGCCCCAGCCCACCACGCCGATGCCGTTGATCATGGTGGTGTGGCTGTCGGTGCCGACCAGGGTGTCGGGGTAGGCCACGCCATCGGCCGTCTGGTGCACGCCGCGCGCCAGGTACTCGAGGTTGACCTGGTGGACGATGCCGAAACCCGGGGGCACGACGCCAAAGGTGTCAAAGGCCTGCATGCCCCACTTCATGAACTCGTAGCGTTCGGCGTTGCGCTGGAACTCGAGCTTCATGTTGAGGTCCAGCGATTTGTTGGTGCCGTAGTGGTCGATCATCACAGAGTGGTCGACGACCAGGTCCACCGGCACCAGGGGCTCGATGCGCTTGGGGTTCTTGCCCAGGCCCTCGGCCACGTTGCGCATGGCGGCCAGGTCGGCCAGCAGGGGCACGCCGGTGAAGTCCTGCAGCACCACGCGTGCCACCACGAAGGGGATCTCTTCGGTGCGGATGGCCTGGGGCTGCCAGTTGGCCAGCTGGGCCACGTGCTCGGGCGTCACCTTCTGGCCATCGCAGTTGCGCAGCACCGACTCCAGCACGATGCGCACCGAAACCGGCAGGCGGCTGACGCTCGGGTGGCGTTGGGCCAGCGCCGGCAGCGAGTGGAACTTCAGCGACTTGCCCGATGCCGTCCTGAAGGACTGCAGGGTGTCGGCGAAGGGGTGGGCGGCAGCTGAGGCGGTGCGGGCCATGGGGGCTCCTTTGCTGGTTGCGGTGGACGATCCGTCCATTCTGGCAGTTGACCATGGCCCTGTGTGTGTCAGGCTCATGGGTTAGGCTTTCGCCTTTGTCTGTCACCCTTGCCCGGCACCTTTGCCTGTTGTACCCATGCGCCGCCGCCCCGCTTCCCTTGTCGCCCGCTCAGCCGCCCAAGGTGGTGCCGCCGACTGGTTCCTGCTGGGCATGGTGGCCGCGGTGGTGCTGGCCTCTTTCGCGCCGCAATGGGGACGCAGCGAAGGGCCGCTGCACATGGGCACGGTCACGGACGTGGGCGTGTTCCTGCTGTTCTTCCTGCACGGCATGGGCCTGTCCACCGACAGCCTGAAGGCCGGAGCCAGCCGCTGGAAGCTGCACCTGCTGGTGCAGGCCTGCACCTATGTCCTGTTTCCCTTGTGGTGGGCGCTGGGCGCGGTCACGCTGGGCCCCTGGATCTCGCGCGACCTGCTGATGGGCTTTTTCTACCTGGCGGTGCTGCCCTCGACGGTGTCGTCCTCCGTGGCAATGACGGCCCTGGCCCGGGGCCACGTGGCGGCGGCGGTGCTCAACGCCACGCTGTCGACCCTGCTGGGCGTGTTCCTCACGCCACTGCTGGTGAGCCTGGTCATGGGACACGATGGCGGCGGCATGGACGTGGGCGCGACCATGCTCAAGGTGGCTCAGATGCTGCTGCTGCCCTTCGTGGTCGGCCACCTGCTGAGGCCATGGCTGGCGAAGTGGTTCGCGCGCATCAAGCCCGTCACCAACGTGTTCGACAAGGGCGTGATCGTGCTGCTGGTGTGGTCGGCGTTCAGCGACTCGGTGGCCGACGGACTGTGGACGCGCCATGGCCCGCTGCTGCTGGCCGAGGCCGTGCTGGGTGCGGCGCTGTTCCTGTTTCCGATGCTGTGGTTCACCCGCCGTGCGGCGCGTGCCCTGGGTTTTTCGGTCGAGGACGAGATCGTGGCGGTGTTTTGCGGCTCCAAGAAGACGCTCGCCTCGGGCATGCCCATGGCCAAGCTGCTGTTCGGCGGCAGCGCGGCCATGGGGGTGCTGGTGCTGCCGATCATGCTGTACCACCAGTTGCAGCTGTTCGTGTGTGCGGTGATGGCGCGGCGGTACGCCGCCAGAGAGGGCGCGGCCCAGCCCCAGCGGCTGGTCTGAGGTGCCACCATGTCGACCAGCAACCCCGACGACGAGATCGACTACCTGCCGCCGCCCGACAACGGCCTGGACCTGATCCATGCCGATGAGGACCTGGTGGTGGTGGCCAAGCCCGCGGGCCTGCTGTCGGTGCCGGGCCGCGGGGCGGCGCGCGCGGACTGCATGGCCTCGCGCGTGCAGGCGCGCTTCGCCGACGCGCTGACCGTGCACCGGTTGGACATGGCCACGTCGGGCCTGCTTGTGTTCGGGCGAGGCCCCGATGTGCAGCGCACATTGAGCATCGCCTTCGCGGGGCGCGACGTGCGCAAGCGCTACGAGGCGTTGGTGCACGGGCTGGTGCAAGTCGATCAGGGCGAGATCGACCTGCCGCTGATCACCGACTGGCCCCGCCGGCCGAGGCAGATGGTGTGCTTCGAGCGCGGCAAGCCTTCGCTCACTCGCTTTCGCGTCATCGATCGCGATGCGCAGAGCGGCACCACCCGCGTCAGCCTGGAGCCGGTGACGGGGCGATCGCACCAGTTGCGCGTGCACCTGATGGCCTTGGGGCACCCCATCGTGGGCGATCCGTTGTATGGCGCCGATGCCGATGCAGGACCGGCGCTGGGCTCGGGCGCGCCCAGGGCCACCCGGCTGATGCTCCACGCTGCGGAGCTGGGCCTGCCCCATCCGCGTGATGGGCACCCGCAAAGCTGGCTCAGCCAGGTGCCTTTCTGAGGCCGATTCAGGTCCTGCAGTCCGGGGCTGGGTGGCGCAGCGGTTGCGGTCAGGCCAGTGGCGGCCCCAGCCAGCGCTGAAGGGCCTTGAACATCTGCTCGATGTCCAGTGGCTTGGGCACGTGGTCGTTCATGCCGGCGGACAGGGCCTGCTCGCGGTCCGAGGCGAGGGCGCTGGCGGTCATCGCGATGATGGGCAGCGAGCGCCAGCGCGCATCCTGGCGGATGTGCTGCGTGGCGCTGTAGCCGTCCATGCGGGGCATCTGGCAGTCCATCAGCACGCCATCGGGGCGCTGGCCATTGGCTTCCAGCCTGGCCAGTGTGTCGAGGGCGTCCAGGCCGTCGCGGGCCAGCGAAACGCGCACCCCTGCGCGCTCGAGCAACTCCGTGGCCAGCTCCTGGTTGAGCGGCTGGTCTTCCACCAGCAGCACATGCCGGCCGGCCAGCCCGGAGGTGTCGGGCGGCATGGGCATCGGGATGCTGTCGGCGGGGCGTTGCTGCAGCGGTCGCGTGGTGGACCGGGTGGCGCCCAGGGCCTCGGTCAGGCTGTTGAACAAGGTCGAAGGCGTGACGGGCTTGGTCAGCACACCCGCCAGGCTCACGTCCGTGGCGGCATCGATCGCGGCCTGCCTGTCGAAGGCGGTCACCAGCAGGATGCATGGGTGCTCCTGGCGGGGCCGGGCCTGGATCCGCCGCGCCAGCGTGAGGCCGTCCATGCCGGGCATCTTCCAGTCCACCAGCAGCCAGTCGTGGGGCTTGCGGCTCGCATCGAGCCGGGCCAGGGCCTCTTCGCCGCTGGCGGCCACTTCAGCCTGCAGGCCCATGGCCTTGACCATGTTGGCCAGCACCTCGCGGGCGTCCGGGTGGTCATCGACGATGAGCGCGCGCCGGCCTTCCCAGCTCTCGCGGGTCGGGGCCATCGGGCGTGGGCGGGTGCTGGCGCGCATGTTGGCGGTGAAATGGAAGGTCGAGCCTTCCCCCAGCTGGCTTTCCACCCAGATGCGCCCGCCCATGCGTTCGATGAGCTGGTGCGTGATGGCCAGGCCCAGCCCGGTGCCGCCATGGCGCCGGGTGGTGGAGGCATCGCCTTGCGTGAAGGGCTGGAACAGGCGGTCCATCTGCTCGCGTGACATGCCGATGCCGCTGTCCTTGACCCAGCCATGCAGGCGCAGGGCGTCGCCCTCCAGGTGCTCTGCGGACAGGCCCAGCGTCACGCTGCCCGCATCGGTGAACTTGACGGCGTTCGAGCCGAGGTTGAGCAGCACCTGACGCAAGCGGGTCGGGTCGCCAATGAGGCGGCTGGGTAGGTCGGGCGGGGCGGTGAACAGCAGCTCGATGCCCTTGCCCTCGGCGGCCAGGCCCAGCACATCGGCGACCTCGTTGAGCACGTCCTGCACGCCGAATTCGATGCTCTCGAGCTCCAGGTGGCCGGCCTCGATCTTGGAAAGGTCGAGCACGTCGTTGAGGATCTGCATCAGGCCGGTGGCCGCGTGGTGCGCCTTGTTCACGTAGTGGCGCACCCGCTCTGGCGGGTTCTCGGCCAAGGCCAGGTGGGTCATGCCGATGACGGCGTTCATCGGGGTGCGGATCTCGTGGCTCATGTTGGCCAGGAACGCCGACTTGGCCCCCGCAGCGGCCTGGGCATCGCGGGTGGCGGCGCTGAGCGCGGCTTGCGTGGCCTTGCGCTGGGTGACGTCTTCGATGATGACGAAAAAGAGGTCCGGGTCTTCGTCCGACAGGCTCATCAAGGTGGCGTCTGCGTCGAAATGGCTGCCGTCCAGGCGGCAATGGGCCCATTCAAAGCGGACGGCCGACTGGCTTTCCCGGCAGGTCTGCATGAGCGCCTGTGCCCGCTGGCGCAGGGCCTCTTGCTGCGTCCCTTCGGCGGTGCTCAAGGGCGCCTCCCAGGGCTTGAGGCCGATCAGGTCTTCAGCGGCCTGGGCCTGAAAGAGCTTGAGGGTGGCCGGGTTGCAGCGCTCGATGCCCCGGTGGGCATGCAGGAAGAAGTAGGCCAGCGGCGCATTGCGGTAGGCCAGCTCGAAACGCAACTCTGCGCGGCGGCGTGCGCTGACGTCCAGCCAGTAACCGTCGTACGTGGCGCCACCATCGCGCGTGTGCTCGACAGCGCTGTTGACGCTCAGCCAGCGGGGCTGCCCGTCCAGGGTGATCTGCATTTCCTGGGGCTCGGTGGGCGGGCGCCCATCGGTGCGGCCGCACGCCTGCCAGGCCTTCTGGGGCGCGCGCTCCCAGTCATCGGTCAGCGTGCCGAACAGGCGCCTGGCCCCGGTGCCGATGTGCACGAAGTGGCCTCGGCCGTCGGCTTCCACGCGGTAGCGGAACAGCCCCAGGGGCAGGGCTCGGGTCATGGCCAGGGTTTCGTTGCGGGCTTGCTCGAGTGCGGCCAGGCGCTCGGCCCGCCGCCAGTAGAGCCACAGCAGGCTCCAACCCAGGGTCGCTGCGATCAGGCTGCCAATTGCGCCCACCAGCATGATGCGGGGCTCGCCCTGCAGCGGAGACATGACCCAGAGCCGGTAGGGGTGGTCGGGTAGGTTGACGCTTTGCGCGAGGTAGGGCTGGCCATTGATGAGCCAGACAGGCAACTGCTGGCCCCCCACGGCGATCTGGCCGTCGTGCCAGTCCAGTCGCCCGGGCATGCCGCGGTAGACCCCATCGACGTCGACGCCGCGCACCCCGGGGTCGGCCGCGTCGGGCATCAGGTGAATCAGGTCCTCGCTGCGGTTGCCGGCCACGATGACGCCGTTGCGGTCGACCACCGCCAGCAGGCGGCCGGCGGCGTCGTTCATCATGCGTTGCATGGACGGCGGGTCGGTCTTGAGGATCAGCACGCCCAGAGGCCGACCGTCGCGGCTGATGCGCGCCGAGAAGTTGAACCCCGGCTTGTGGCTGACGCTGCCCATCACGAACTGGAAGCCCGCCCCGAGCTCCATGGCCTGGATGAAGTACTCGCGGGTGCGGAAACTGGCGCCCAGGGTGGTGATGGGCTCGGAGAAGGCGCTGTCGGCCACCGCGATGCCTTGCGCGTCTTGCAGGTAGGCCTGCCGGATCTGGAAGTCGTGCACGAGCCCGAGCAGGTGCTCGCTCATGGCCTTGACGGATGGCATCGCCTTGAGCCGGGCTTGCAGGGCCAGGCGCTGTTCGGCGGTCGGCACTTCGGTGGTGCGCACCGGCTGGCCGAGCAGGAAGTCACCGAGGGTTGGTTGCTGGGCCAGGGCCTGGCTGAGCGCCGCCAGCGCCCGGAAGTGGGTGTCCACGCTGTCCGAGAACGCCTGCAGGCGTTGGCTGCCTTGCCTGAGCACATCCTGCCGGTTGTCCTGCACCCGTTGCCAGGTCAGCGCGCTCGCCAAGGCCAGGCAAAGCAGCAACCAGACCGCGGCGGCGCGCAACAGGCGGGCCTTGAGGCGGTCCAGGGGGCGCGGGGCGTCGATGTCGTTCTCTGCCATCCCGTTTTCCATCTGGTTTGTGGAGGCCGCCCAGGTGTGCCCGCGGGCGCCTTCGGCGGATCTTGCGCCCGCCGTTTGCGCCCGATTGTGACCGCATTGTGCAACGCGGCATCAGGGGCTTGCCCCGAGCGTCCGGCCCTGGCTGCGGATGGCCGCAGGTGCCCGGTCGGGGGAAAGGTGGCAAAATCCCGTTTTTCCTCCGAGCCAGACGTGCGAGAGAAGCCATGAGCGCAGTTGTCATCAGCGGAACCGGCCTGTTCCAGCCGCCGCACACCATCACCAACGCTGAACTGGTCGAGGCCTTCAACGCCTACGTCGATCGATTCAATGCCGAGAACGCTGCTGCCATCGAGGCAGGCGCCGTGCAGCCCTTGGTGCATTCCAGCGCCGAGTTCATCGAGAAGGCCTCGGGCATCAAGCAGCGCTATGTGATGGAGAAGTCCGGCATCCTGGACCCGTCGCGGATGTACCCGCGCTTTCAGGAGCGCAGCGACGAGCAGCTTTCCATGCTCGCCGAGATCGGTGTGGAAGCCGCGAAGAAGGCCCTGGCCGCTGCCGGCAAGACCGGTGCCGACGTCGACGGCGTGATCTGCGCCTGCTCCAACCTTCAGCGCGCCTACCCGGCCATCGCCATCGAGATCCAGGCCGCCATCGGCGCGGGCGGTTACGCCTTCGACATGAACGTGGCCTGCTCGGCCGCCACCTTCGGTCTGGAGCAGGCGGTCAACGCCGTGCGCTCGGGCTCGGCCAAATGCGTGCTGGTCATCAACCCCGAGATCACCTCCGGCCACCAGGAATGGAAAGACCGCGACTGCCACTTCATCTTCGGTGACGTGGCCACCGCCACCGTCGTCGAACGCGCCGACACGGCCACCTCGGCCGACCAGTGGGAGGTGCTGGGCTCGCAACTGGCCACGCAGTTCTCCAACAACATTCGCAACAACTTCGGCTACCTCAACCGCAGCGAAGACAGCGACCCGAACGCCCGCGACAAGACCTTCCGCCAGGAAGGCCGCAAGGTGTTCAAGGAGGTGGTGCCCATCGCCGCCGCCCACATCGAGACGCAGTTGAGCGCGCTGAGCATCCAGCCCACCGACGTGCGCCGCTTCTGGTTGCACCAGGCCAACCTGTCGATGAACCAGCTCATCGTCAAGAAGCTCATCGGCGCCGAGGTCACGCCCGAGATCGCGCCCCTGATCCTGGACGAGTACGCCAACACCTCGTCGGCTGGCTCCATCATTGCCTTTCACGCGCACCGAGGCGACCTCAAGTCCGGTGACCTGGGCGTGATCTGCTCGTTTGGTGCCGGCTACTCGGTCGGCTCGGTGGTGGTGCGCAAGCGCTGAACGCTGCGCCCGCCCATCAGCCCATGAGCGCCGACTTCACCTTCTACTGGCACGACTACGAAACCTTCGGCCGCGTGCCGCGCCGCGACCGCCCCTCGCAGTTCGCGGGGGTGCGCACCGATGCCGACCTCAACGAGGTGGGCGAGCCGCTGATGCAGTTCTGCCAGCCGGCGCCGGACTACCTGCCCGACCCGGAGTCCTGCCTGCTCACCGGCATCCTGCCGCAGCAATGCCTGGAGCAGGGCGTGCCGGAGCACGTGTTTGCCGATGCCATCGAGCGCGAGCTGGCGCAGCCGGGCACTGTGGGCGTCGGCTACAACACCATCCGCTTCGATGACGAGGTCACGCGCCACCTGTTCTGGCGCAACCTGATCGATCCCTACGGGCGCGAGTGGCAGAACGGCTGTGGCCGCTGGGACCTGCTCGACGTGGTGCGCTGCACCTGGGCGCTGCGCCCCGACGGCATCACCTGGCCGAAGCACGAAGACGGCCGCCCATCGTTCAAGCTCGAGCACCTGACCGCCGCCAACGGCCTGGCCCACGAAGCCGCGCACGATGCGCTGTCCGACGTGCGCGCCACCGTGGCCCTGGCCCGCCTGATCAAGCAGCACCAGCCCAAGCTCTGGGACTTCTGCCTCAAGCTGCGCAAGAAGGACGCGGTCCTGGCCGAATCCGGCCTCGACCAGCCCCGCGCGGGCTGGAAGCCTTTCGTGCACATCTCCGGCATGTACGGGCACGAGCGCGGCTGCATGGCCCTGGTGTGGCCGCTGGCCCTGCATCCCAGCAACAAGAACGAGATCCTGGTGTGGGACCTGACGCACGACCCGGCCGAGCTGTTCGACCTGAGCGTGGCCGACATCCGCCTGCGCATGTTCACCAAGGCGGCCGACCTGCCTGAAGGCGTCACCCGCCTGCCGCTCAAGAGCATCCACATCAACAAGTCGCCTGTGGTGATCGGCAACCTGAAGGTCATCACGCCCGAGCTCCGCGCCAAGTGGGGCCTGGATGTCGAGCTGGCGCTGCAGCGCGCCGAGCTGGCCGCGGCCCAGGGCAGCCGCATGGACGGCATCTGGGCCGAGGTGTTCTCGCGTCCTGATCGCACCGCGGGCGCAGCGCCCGTTGACGTCGATGAAGACCTGTACGGTGGCTTCGTCGGCAACGACGACCGTCGCCTGCTGCAGCGCCTGCGTGGCCTCTCGCCAGAGGCCCTGGCCGACAAGCACCCGGCCTTCGCCGACGAGCGCCTGGAAGAGATCTTCTTTCGCTACCGCGCGCGCAATTTCCCTGACACGCTCAACGACGAAGAGCAGGTTCGCTGGAACGGGTTGCGCAGCGCCCGACTTCACGAAGGCCAGGGCGGCGGGCTCACGGTGTCCGCGTTCTTCGAGCGCATCGACCAGTTGATGGAGGAGCGCGGTGAGGACGACGAGCGCGCGCAGGACATCCTGAGTGCGCTTTACGACTATGCCGAGCAGATCGCGCCCTGATGGGCAAGGCGGTGGGCGGTCCTCGCGTGGCGGCGTTGCGGGTGTGGGTGCCGGTGCGGTTGCATCGGCCGTTCCCCTGAACCCCTCGACCAAGGCCCTGAGCTACCTGGGCGGCTACCCGCCGGCCCTGCTGCAGCAGGTGCAGGGCCTGATCGATGCTGGCAAGCTCGGCGAGGTGCTGCGCCAGCGCTACCCCGATGTGCACGAGGTGCGCACCGACAAGGCGCTCTACGACCACGTCATGGAGCGCAAGGCACGCTTCCTGCGCGGGGCCGACCCGATCAGCAAGGTGGCCTACGACAGCAAGCTCCAGGTGATCCAGCACGCGCTGGGCACGCACACCCGCGTCTCGCGTGTGCAGGGCGGTCAGCTCAAGGCCAAGCGCGAGATCCGCGTGGCCAGCCTGTTCCGCGAGGCGCCGCCCGAGTTCCTCGAGATGATCGTCGTGCACGAGCTCGCCCACCTCAAGGAACGCGAGCACGACAAGGCCTTCTACAGCCTGTGCGCGCACATGGCGCCGAACTACCACCAGTGGGAGTTCGACTGCCGGCTTTGGCTCACGGCCCGCAGCCTGGGCCTGTGGGCTTGAGGCATCAGCGCCCGAACAGGCGCTCGAGGAAGCCCTTGAGGCGGTCTTCCGTGCTCTGGGCTTGGCCTGGCTCCGGAGGCCGGGGGATCAGGCTGGGGTCGATGGGCTCGTCGTCCACGCCCAGCTCCTCCAGGAAGCCGCCCGAGGCCCATTCGCTGTAGCGCCAGCCCGATTCGGTGCGCACCACGCCTTCGGGCACGGGCATCTCCGCCACGGGCTCCTTGGCCAGGGCCGTGCCCATGAACTGGATCCAGGCGGGCAAGGCCAGCGACGAGCCCGAGGCATGGCTGCCCAGGCTGCGCGGCGTGTCGTAGCCCAGCCAGACCACGGCCACGCGGTGCGGCTGAAAGCCCGCGAACCAGGCGTCGTACACGTCGTTGGTGGTGCCGGTCTTGCCATACAGGTCGGGGCGGCGCAGCTGGGCCTGGGCCTTCGCCGCGGTGCCCGATCGCGCCACCTCGTTGAGCAGCGTGCCCGTGACAAAGGCGTTGCGCGCCGGGATCACGCGGTCGCTTTCATCGGGCACCTTGGGGGTGGCCTCGAACACCACCTTGCCCGCGCCATCGGTGATCTTGCTGATCACCAGCGGGCTGACCTTCAGGCCACCATTGGCGATGACCGCGTAGGCGCTGGCCAGCTGCAGTGGCGTGGTCGAGCCGGCGCCCAGTGCCAGCGTCAGGTTGTCAGGCTGCTTGTCGACCTCGAAGCCGTAGCGACCTGTCCAGGTGCGCGCGGCCTGCGGCCCCATCAGCTGCACCAGGCGGATGCTCACCATGTTCTTGGACTTGGCCAGCGCCGTGTGCAGGGGCATGGGGCCATCGAACTGGCCGTCGGCGTTCGATGGACTCCAGTCGCCCACGGTGAGCGGGGCGTCGTTGACCACGGTCTCGGGCATCACGCCGTTTTCCAGCGCCGCCGCGTACAGGAACGGTTTGTAGCTCGAGCCCGGTTGGCGCCAACCCTGGGTGACGTGGTTGAACTGGTTGCGCTGGAAATCGAAGCCTCCGACCAGGGCGCGCACCGAGCCGTCGCGCGGATCGAGCGCCACGAGCGCGCCTTCGGCCTCGGGCCATTGCGTGATGACCCAGCCGCCGCCTTGCTGCACCACGCGCACCACCGAGCCTCGGCGCAGCTTGAGCTTGTCGCTGGCCTTGGCCGACAGCCCAGGCTGAACCTGGCGCAGGCCCTTGCCACTCACCGGGATGACCTCGCCGCCGGCCAGCACCAGGGTCACCTGCTTGGCCGCCACGCGCGTCACCACGGCCACCTGCAGCATCTCGTCGTCGTTGTAGTCGGACAGCACCTGCGAGACGGCCGGGTCGGTGTCGGCCAGGTCGCGGTCCAGGTCCTCGGTGCCTTCGGGGCCGCGCCAGGCCAGGCCCAGTTCGCGGTCGATCAGGGTCTTGCGCAGGGCCTTCCAGGCCGCCTGCTGCTCGGCGGCGCGCAGCGTTGTCACCACCTTCATGCCGCTGGTGTAGGCCTGCTCGCCATACTGCGCATAGACCTGGGCGCGGGCCATCTCGGCCACGTATTCGGCGTGCACTTCTGCGTCACCGGGGTTGCGGGTCGATGGCTTTTCAGCCTTGGCGGCCTCGTATTGCGCCTCGGTGATCACGCCCTCGGTGTGCATCCGCGACAGCGCCACCAACTGGCGCGCGCGGGCCCGTGTCGGGTTCTTGATCGGGTTGACGTTGGACGGGTTCTGCGGCAGGCCCGCCAGCATGGCGCATTCGGCCGCGGTCAGCGCGCTCAACGGCTTGCCGTAGTAGGTCTGCGCGGCCTCGGCAAAGCCGTAGGAGCGCGCGCCCAGGTAGATCTGGTTCATGTAGAGCGTGAGGATCTGGTCCTTGCTCAACTCGTGCTCGATCTTGAGCGACAGCAACGCTTCCTTGATCTTGCGCGTGAGGGTCTTCTCGCGCGTCAGGAAGAAGGTGCGCGCCACCTGCTGCGTGATGGTGGACGCGCCTTGCGTGCGCCCGCCCGTCACGTTCGCCACCACCGCGCGCAGCACGCCGATGGGGTCGATGCCGTGGTGGTCGTAGAAGCGGCTGTCTTCGACCGCCAGCAGGCTGTCGCGCATGAGCTTGGGGATCTGCTCGAAGGGCACGAACTGGCGCTTTTCGCTGCCAAAGCCGCCGATCTCGACCCCGTCGGCGGTGTAGACGCGCAGGGGCTGTTTGGGCTGGTAGTTGGCCAGGCCACGGGTGTCGGGCAGTTGCGGGTAGAGCACGACGGCCGTGACCAGCAAGGCCAGGGCCGCGATGGCGCCCATGGCCAGGGCCAGCAGGGCGGCGGTGAGGACGAAGCCCTGCTGAGGCGCACGGGCTGTGGGAGGTCGATGGAACGCCGAAACCGTCAGGGGTGCCGAATCAGGCATGCACAGCGGGCAGGTGGGCGGGGCCCGGCCTGCGAAAGCCACAAAACGGCGATTATCCCGCCGCTTGAGCCCCGGCCGCCATGTCCTGGACCCACCCATTGAGCCCACGCCAGGCGTAAAGGTTGTAGGAAACGACTTCTTCGAGCGGTTGCGCGTAGCCGCTCCTGGCCCAGACCGACCCCACCTGCGTGGCCATGCCCAACAGCCCGCGCGCCATCATGTCGATGTCGAAGTCGCGCTTGATGCGGGGGTAGATGCGCAAGGCTGCCTCGCGGATCAGCGGGATGTACTGGGCCAGGGCCTCCTGGGCGCTCTCCACATGGGGCAGGGCGGCGCCGGTGAAGCCGTCGATGAGCAACACGTGCGCGCGGCGGGCGTCTTCGCGCAGGAAGGCGTAGAAGGCCTTGAGGCCGGCCTCGGCCTGGTCCATCAGCGTGGTGGGGGCGCAGGACATCGCTTCGGCCACTTGTGCGACGAGTTGCTCCTTTTGCCAGCGGTAGACAGCCTCGTAGGCGTCCTTGGTGTTGCGGAAAGACTCGTAGAAGTAGCGGTCGGTCAGGCGCGCCTGCGAGCAGATGTCGCGCATGGTGGTGTGGGCCACACCGCGGGTGGCGAAGCAGTCCAGCGCGGCTTCGAGCAGCTTGGTGCGGCGCTGCTCACGACGTGCTTGCGCGGTTTCGCCACGGTAGGTGCGGGCGGGCGTGGCAACTTCTGCCTGGTTTGTCATCGTTCGTCGGGGCCAGCCGCCCGAGCGGCTTGGCAAACTGAAATTTGTTGTTTCCCGAATATCGCGCAACGATCATCGAGTCGGAATAGGGTGTTCTGTGGGGTGTTGGCGGACACCTGGGCGTCTGGGGCCCGAGCAGGGGCGAGAAGAAGACACAAGCAGGGACGTCGGAGCTTCATGCTAGGCTGAATGCCCCATTTCTTTCCCTTCCTCGACCGCATCGAGCCCGAGCCCATGCCCGCCGCCATCGACTTCTATTTCGAGTTCTCCTCGCCCTACGGCTACTTCGCCGCCGAGCGCATCGAGGCCCTGGCCGAGCGCCATGGCCGCACGGTGGACTGGCACCCGCTGCTGCTGGGCGTCATCTTCAAGAGCACGGGCGTGCTGCCGCTGACGCAGGTGCCGCTCAAGCGCGACTACGTCAAGCGCGACTGGGAGCGCATCTCTCGCCTGACGGGCATCCCGTTCAAGATGCCTGCGGTGTTCCCGATCGCCTCGCACCATGCATCGCGCGCGGTGTTGTTCGTGGCGCGCAGCAACGAGCAGGCCGCCAAGGACCTGACCCTGGCCCTGTACCGCGCCTGCTATGTCGACGGGCAGAACATCGGCGAGGCCGACGTGGTGTGCGCTGTGGCCAAGGGCATCGGGCTGGACGCCGATGCCATCGCCGAGGGCATGGCCGACCCGGCCGTGAAAGACCAGCTCAAGCACGAGGTCGGAGCGGCCGAGGCCCGTGGCGTGTTCGGCAGCCCCTTCGTCATCGTCGACGGCGAGCCCTTCTGGGGATTCGACCGCTTCGACATGCTCGAAGCCTGGCTGGAGCGCGGTGGCTTCTGAGGCGCAGATGCCTGACTGGGACTGCCAGGCCTGCGGCGCTTGCTGCGCCACCTTTCGCGTGTCCTTCTACTGGGCCGAGGCCGACGACGCGCCTGGCGGCACCGTGCCCGTGGCGTTGACCCAGCCGGTGAGCCCGACCCTGCGCTGCATGGTGGGCACGGCGGCCAAGCCGGTGCGCTGCGTGGCGCTCGAAGGCGAGCTGGGCCGCCACGTGGCCTGCAGCATCCACCCCCGGCGTTCATCGACCTGTCGCGAGGTGCAGGTGGGCGACGAGCAGTGCCGCAAGGCACGGGCGCAGCACGGGCTGCCGGTCTGAGGCGCGGGCCCCAAGCAAGGCGAGGCGGCAAGAAAAAACCCGCCGGGTTGCCCGGGCGGGTTTTCGCAAGGCGCCTGACCCCGAGAGGTCAGGCAGGTGGGGCCGATCAGGCGGCCTTCACACCCTTGGCGGTCTCCACGTACTCTTCAATCTGGTTGAAGTTCATGTACTTGTAGATCGAGTCGGCGTTGGCCGTGACCACGCCGGTTTCGGCCATGTACTCGGCCGGCGTCGGCAGGCGGCCCAGCTTCGAGGCCACAGCAGCCAGTTCCGCAGAGCCGAGGAACACGTTGGTGTTCTTGCCCAGGCGGTTCGGGAAGTTGCGGGTCGAGGTCGAGATGCAGGTCGAGCCTTCCTTGATCTGCGCCTGGTTGCCCATGCACAGCGAGCAGCCCGGCATTTCGGTGCGGGCACCGGCTTGGCCGAAGGTGTTGTAGAAGCCTTCCTTGGTCAGCTCGGCGGCGTCCATCTTGGTGGGCGGGGCCACCCACAGGCGAACCGGCAGGTCCTTCTTGCCTTCGAGCACCTTGCCTGCGGCACGGAAGTGGCCGATGTTGGTCATGCACGAACCGATGAAGGCTTCGTCGATCTTGGTGCCGGCGACTTCGGACAGGAACTTGGCGTCGTCCGGGTCGTTCGGGCAGCAGACGATCGGCTCCTTGATGTCGGCCAGGTCGATCTCGATGACGGCGGCGTACTCGGCGTCCTTGTCGGCTTCGAGCAGCTGCGGGTTGGCCAGCCAGGCTTCCTGGGCTTCGATGCGGCGCTGCAGGGTGCGGGCGTCGGCGTAACCGTTGGCGATCATGTTCTTCATCAGAACGATGTTCGACTTCAGGTACTCGGCGACCGGTTCCTTGTTCAGCTTGATGGTGCAACCGGCGGCAGAACGCTCGGCGGAAGCGTCGGACAGCTCGAACGCTTGCTCGACCTTCAGGTCAGGCAGGCCTTCGATTTCCAGCACGCGGCCGGAGAAGATGTTCTTCTTGCCGGCCTTGGCCACGGTCAGCAGACCGGCCTTGATGGCGTACAGGGGGATGGCGTGCACCAGGTCACGCAGGGTGACGCCAGGCTGCATCTTGCCCTTGAAGCGAACCAGCACCGACTCGGGCATGTCCAGGGGCATCACGCCGGTGGCAGCGCCGAAGGCGACCAGGCCGGAACCCGCGGGGAAGGAGATGCCGATCGGGAAGCGGGTGTGCGAGTCGCCACCGGTGCCGACGGTGTCGGGCAGCAGCAGGCGGTTCAGCCACGAGTGGATCACGCCGTCGCCCGGACGCAGGGCCACGCCACCGCGGTTCGAGATGAAGGCGGGCAGCTCGCGGTGCATCTTCACGTCCACGGGCTTGGGGTAAGCGGCCGTGTGGCAGAACGATTGCATGACCAGGTCAGCGCTGAAGCCCAGGCAAGCCAGGTCCTTGAGCTCGTCGCGGGTCATCGGGCCGGTGGTGTCTTGCGAACCCACGGTGGTCATCTTCGGCTCGCAGTAGGTGCCGGGACGCACGCCTTGGCCTTCGGGCAGACCGCAGGCGCGGCCGACCATCTTCTGGGCCAGGGTGAAGCCCTTGCCGCTGTCGGCGGGGGCCTGGGGCAGGCGGAAGGCGGTGGAAGCGGGCAGGCCCAGGAACTCACGGGCCTTGCCGGTCAGCGAGCGGCCGATGATCAGGTTGATGCGGCCGCCGGCTTGCACTTCGTCGAGCAGCACTTGCGACTTCAGCTCGAACTTGGCAGCGACAGCGCCGTTCTTCTCGATCTTGCCGTCGTAGGGGTAGATGTCGATGACATCGCCCATCTCGAAGTTGGAGACGTCCACTTCGATGGGCAGCGAGCCCGAGTCTTCCTGCGTGTTGAAGAAGATGGGGGCGATCTTGCCGCCCAGGGTCACGCCGCCGAAGCGCTTGTTGGGCACGAACGGGATGTCTTCGCCGGTGGCCCAGATCACGCTGTTGGTGGCCGACTTGCGCGAAGAACCGGTGCCGACCACGTCGCCCACGTAGGCGACCAGGTTGCCCTTCTTCTTGAGGTCTTCGATGAACTGCATCGGGCCGCGCTTGCCGTCTTCTTCGGGCTTGAAGGCCGCGTCAGGACGGGTGTTCTTGAGCATCGCCAGATAGTGCATCGGGATGTCAGGGCGGCTCCAGGCGTCCGGAGCGGGCGACAGGTCGTCGGTGTTGGTCTCGCCAGGCACCTTGAACACGGTCACGGTGATCTTCTTGGCCACGGGCGGGCGAGTGGTGAACCACTCGGCGTCGGCCCACGACTGCATCACGGCCCGGGCGTTGGCATTGCCGGCCTTGCACAGTTCGGCCACGTCATGGAACGCGTCGAACATCAGCAGGGTCTTCTTCAGGGCTTCAGCAGCGACGGCGCCGACTTCGGCGTCCGACAGCAGGTCGATCAGGGGCTTGACGTTGTAGCCACCCACCATGGTGCCCAGCAGCTCGGTGGCCTTGGCCTTGGAGATCAGCTTGACGGTGACATCACCGTGCGCCACGGCCGACAGGAAGGAAGCCTTGACCTTGGCGGCGTCGTCCACGCCGGGGGGGACGCGGTGGGTCAGCAGGTCCAGCAGGAAGGCATCTTCGCCAGCGGGCGGGTTCTTGATCAGCTCGATCAGCTCGGCCACTTGGGGGGCCGACAGAGCCAGAGGGGGGATGCCAAGGGCGGCGCGTTCGGCAACGTGTTGGCGATAGGCTTGCAACATGGTGTTCACCTGGTTTGAGGGGCAAAAAACGTGTCAGACACGTGGGTGGCGCACAAAAAATCACCGCGGTGGGGCGAATCAAGCGTTCCAACCACATGGAAATGCAATTTCCGTGCAGCCTGCTATTTTCGCCTACACCGCGGTGAATGTCACCACGACCGCGTGAAATCAATGGACTTCACGCGACGAATGAGGGGGATTTTTCAGCGCGGGGCGTCGAAGAGCGACGCGCGGGCCGGCTGAGCCGCCAGGTCGGCCTCGGCCTTGCGTTGCACCTCGTGAACGCAGGCGTCGACCAGGCGCTTGCCGGTCTTGGTGTCGAGCACCATGGACTTGGTCAGGATCTGCACCAGCAGGGCCTGGCCGCGCACGTCTTCCAGGCGGGTGGCGCCGGTGGCCGAGAGCACCGGCTTCATCAGCCATTTCTGCTTGCCCAGGGTCAGGTCGACGTAGCCCGGGTTGGCCTCGTTGCGCTGCACCACGATGTGCTGGCCGAACTCGCAGTTGTAGGCGCCGGTCAGCACGCGCTCTTGGGCGAACAGCTGCTCGGGGGTGGCCGCGGCCAGCTGGATGGGCTTTTCGACCGGCTGGGCGGCGCCCTTGATGACCGACTTCGATGCCTTGACGGCGGTGGATGCGTGGACCAGCTGCGGGCCGATGGCCGCGGCGGCCATGCCGATCATCAGGCCGGCGGACAGGGCCAGGGTGCGGATGCGCTGGGTGCGGCGGGCGAGCGAGGGAGCGTTCATGCTGTGAAAAATCCGGGAGGTGCAGGGGGCACCGAAGCCTTCATCTTGCCACCGATCCCGGGGGGCGTGGGCCGGAAAAAGCCCCATGGATGTGTCAGTTCGTACCGTGGGTTTCAGCCTTTGCCGGCCCCGTGACGGTTTGCCTGACGCGTGCGGGAACGCACCCCGCAACGACCCTCAGAACGCGTCGCCTGGCACGCGCACCCAGCCTTCCATGAGGATGCGGGCGCTGCGGCTCATGATGGCCTTGGTGACCGTCCATTGGCCGCCCACCTGCCTGGCCTGGGCGCCCACGCGCAGCGTGCCCGAGGGGTGGCCGAAACGAACGGCTTCGCGCTCGCCACCACCGGCCGCCTGGTTCACCAGGGTGCCGGGGATGGCGGCCGCCGTGCCGATGGCCACCGCGCAGGTGCCCATCATGGCGTGGTGCAGCTTGCCCATCGAGAGCGCGCGCACCAGCAGGTCGACGTCACCGGCTTCGATCGCCTTGCCGCTGGACGCGGTGTAGCGCGTGGGCGGCGCCACGAAAGCGATCTTGGGCGTGTGCTGGCGGGTGGCGGCTTCTTCAGGGGTCTTGATCAGGCCCATGCGCAGCGCGCCGGCCACGCGGATGGCTTCGAAGCGCTTGAGCGCCTCGGGGTCGGTGTTGACCTGCTCGCGCAACTCGGTCCCGGTGCAGCCGATGTCCTTGGCGTTGACGAACACGGTGGGGATGCCGGCCGTGATCATCGTGGCCTTCAAGGTCCCGATGCCCGGCACCTCCAGGTCGTCGACCAGGTTGCCGGTGGGGAACATCGAGCCGCCTTCGTCGCCGTCGTCGGACGGGTCCATGAACTCGAGCACGATTTCTGCGGCAGGGAAGGTCACGCCGTCGAGTTCGAAGTCACCGGTTTCCTGCACCTGACCGTTGGTCACCGGCACGTGGGCGATGATGGTTTTCTGGATGTTGGCCTGCCAGATGCGGACCACGGCGACGCCGCCTTGCGGGCCTTGGGGGATGCGCGAAGGGTCGACCAGCCCGGCGTGGATGGCGAAGGCGCCCGCGGCGGTGGAGAGGTTGCCGCAGTTGCCCGACCAGTCCACGAAGGCCTTGTCGATGGAGACCTGGCCGTAGAGGTAGTCCACATCGTGGTCGGGCACGCTGGACTTGGACAGGATCACGCACTTGCTGGTGCTCGACGTGGCCCCGCCCATGCCGTCGATGTGGGCGGCGTAGGGGTCAGGGCTACCGATGACGCGCATGAAGAGCTTGTCGCGCGCCTGGCCGGGCTGCTGGCACGAGGCCGGCAGGTCCTGCAGGCGGAAGAACACGCCCTTGCTGGTGCCACCTCGGATGTAGGTGGCGGGGATCTTCACTTGCGGTGCGTGAGCCATGTCTTCGTCTCCTTGGCCTCAGGCGGCCTTGTTGGCTGCCAGGAAGTCCTGCGCAAAGCGCTGCAGCACGCCACCGGCTTCGTACACCGACACCTCTTCGGCCGTGTCCAGGCGGCTGGTCACGGGCACCTTCACGGTCTCGCCATTCTTGCGGTGGATGACGAGCGTGAGGTCGGCGCGGGGCTTGCGTTCGCCTTCGACGTCGAAGGTCTCGGTGCCGTCCAGGCCCAGGGTCAGGCGGGTGGTGCCCGGCTTGAACTCCAGGGGCAGCACGCCCATGCCGATCAGGTTGGTTCGGTGGATGCGCTCGAAGCCTTCGGCGACCACGGTTTCCACGCCAGCCAGGCGCACGCCCTTGGCGGCCCAGTCGCGCGAGGAGCCCTGGCCGTAGTCGGCGCCGGCGATGATGATCAGCGGCTGCTTGCGGTCGTAGTAGGTCTCCATGGCTTCCCACATGCGCACGACCTTGCCTTCGGGCTCGATGCGGGCCAGCGATCCAGGCTTGACCTTGCCGTCGGCGTCGCGAACCATTTCGTTCTTGAGCGTGGGGTTGGCAAACGTGGCGCGCATGGCGGTCAGGTGGTCACCGCGGTGCGTGGCGTAGGAGTTGAAGTCCTCTTCCGGCAGGCCCATCTTGTGCAGGTATTCACCGGCGGCCGAGTTCATCAGGATCGCGTTGGAAGGCGAGAGGTGATCGGTGGTGATGTTGTC
The DNA here is from genome assembly GCA_001770725.1 of Burkholderiales bacterium RIFCSPHIGHO2_01_FULL_63_240. Taxonomy (GTDB): domain Bacteria; phylum Pseudomonadota; class Gammaproteobacteria; order Burkholderiales; family Burkholderiaceae_C; genus Aquabacterium. The sequence continues at coordinate 894,019 of MERU01000002.1, read as the reverse complement.
CGGCAGGATGGCCAGCGGGCGCATGCCCTTGAGCGTGCGCGGGTTGGCCGCGAGTGCGCCGACGCCTTCGGTGTCCCAGTAGGGCGGGCGTCGGATGTAGGTCGACATCGGGCGCCAGTCGTATTGCGGGCTGACCTTCTCGCCCTTGTCCGCTTGAATGGCGAACATGGGCTCGTACACGGCGCGGTACTGCTCGGGCTTGACGGCGGCCTGGACCACGGCGTCGATCTCTTCGTCCGAAGGCCAGATGTCCTTGAGGCGAATTTCTTTGCCGTCAACGACCGTCAGCACGTCATTCTCGATGTCGAAGCGCACGGTGCCGGCAATGGCGTAGGCCACCACCAGCGGCGGCGAAGCCAGGAAGGCCTGCTTGGCGTAGGGGTGGATGCGGCCGTCGAAGTTGCGGTTGCCCGAAAGCACGGCGGTGGCGTAGAGGTCGCGGTCGACGATCTCCTTCTGGATGACCGGGTCGAGCGCGCCCGACATGCCGTTGCAGGTGGTGCAGGCAAAGGCCACGATGCCGAAGCCCAGCTTTTCGAGGTCGCCCAGCAGGTTGGCTTCCTTGAGGTAGAGCTCGACGGCTTTGGAGCCAGGGGCCAGCGAGGACTTCACCCAGGGCTTGCGCGTCAGGCCCAGCTTGTTGGCGTTGCGCGCCAGCAGGGCGGCCGCGATGACGTTGCGTGGGTTGGACGTGTTGGTGCAGCTGGTGATGGCAGCGATGATCACGGCGCCGTCGGGCATGGTGCCTTCACCGGCGGCGGGCATTTGCCACTTGCCGGCGATGCCCTTGGCGGCCAGGTCGGTGGTGGCCACGCGGGCGTGCGGGTTCGAGGGGCCGGCCATGTTGCGCACCACGCTCGACAGATCGAACTCGAGGTTGCGCTCGTAGACGGCGTTCTTGAGCGAGTCAGCCCACAGGCCAGCTTGCTTGGCATAGGTCTCGACCAGCTTGACCTGGCTCGCGTCGCGGCCGGTCAGCGTCAGGTACGCCAGCGTCTGCTCGTCGATGCTGAACATGGCGGCGGTGGCGCCGTATTCGGGGGCCATGTTCGAGATGGTGGCGCGGTCGCCAATGGTCAGTTTCGACGCGCCTTCACCGTGGAACTCCAGGTAAGCGCCCACGACTTTGTTCTTGCGCAGGAACTCGGTCAGCGCCAGCACCACGTCGGTGGCGGTGATGCCCGGCTGGCGTTGGCCGGTGAGCTTGACGCCGACGATTTCAGGCAGGCGCATCCACGAAGCGCGGCCCAGCATCACGTTCTCGGCTTCGAGGCCGCCCACGCCGATGGCGATCACGCCCAACGCATCCACGTGCGGGGTGTGCGAGTCGGTGCCGACGCAGGTGTCGGGGTAGGCCAGGCCGTTGTCCGAGTGGATCACGGGCGACATCTTCTCCAGGTTGATCTGGTGCATGATGCCGTTGCCCGCGGGGATCACGTCCACGTTGGCGAACGCCTTCTTGGTCCACTCGATGAAGTGGAAGCGGTCTTCGTTGCGGCGCTCTTCGATGTCGCGGTTCTTTTGGAAGGCATCGGGGTCGAAGCCGCCGCACTCCACGGCCAGCGAGTGGTCCACGATCAGCTGAACGGGCACCACGGGGTTCACCTTGGCGGGGTCGCCCCCTTCCTTGGCGATGGCGTCGCGCAGGCCAGCCAGGTCCACCAGCGCGGTCTGGCCCAGGATGTCGTGGCAGGCCACGCGGGCCGGGAACCAGGGGAAGTCCAGGTCGCGCTTGCGCTCGATGATCTGCTTGAGGCAATCGGTGACGATGGCCGGATCGGCCCGGCGCACGATGTTCTCGGCGTGCACGCGCGAGGTGTAGGGCAGGGTGGCCCAGGCGCCAGGCTGGATGGCTTCGACGGCGGCTTGCGTGTCGAAGTAATCGAGGTTCGTGCCCGGCAGGGGCTTGCGGTATTGGGTGTTGATGTTGCTCATGACCGTGTGGGGCGGAGAACGAAGCGGGTGTCGGGGGCGCCTGGGGGGCTGAAGGTGAAAGGGCGCCAGTGGCGCCCTTGTTGCTGAATTACTTGCGGTCCTTCAGCGGCACGAACTTCTGGTCTTCCGGGCCGGTGTAGTTGGCGCTCGGGCGGATGATCTTGCCGTCGATGCGCTGCTCGATCACGTGGGCCGACCAGCCGCTGGTGCGGGCGATCACGAACAGCGGCGTGAACATGTCGGTGGGCACGCCCATCATGTGGTAGCTCACGGCGGAGAACCAGTCGAGGTTGGGGAACATCTTCTTGATTTCCCACATCACCGACTCGAGGCGTTCGGCGATGTCGTACATCTTCATGTTGCCCTGTTCCTTGGACAGGTCCTCGGCCACCTTCTTGATGACCACGTTGCGCGGGTCGCTCACGGTGTAGACGGGGTGGCCGAAGCCGATCACGACTTCCTTCTTCTCGACGCGGGCGCGGATGTCGGCCTCGGCCTCATCCGGGTTGTCGTAGCGCTTCTGGATCTCGAAGGCCACTTCGTTGGCGCCGCCGTGCTTGGGGCCGCGCAGGGCGCCGATGCCGCCGCACAGGGCCGAGTACATGTCGGAGCCCGTGCCGGCGACCACGCGCGAGGTGAAGGTCGAGGCGTTGAACTCGTGCTCGGCGTACAGGATCAGCGAGGTGTGCATGGCGCGCACCCAGCTGTCGCGGGGCTTCTCGCCGTGCAGCAGGTGCAGGAAGTGGCCGCCGATCGAGTCGTCATCGGTTTCCACGTCGATGCGCTTGCCGTTGTAGGCGAAGTGGTACCAGTACAGCAACATCGAGCCCAGGCAGGCCATCAGCTTGTCGGCGATGTCGCGGGCGCCGGGGTGGTTGTGGTCGTCCTTCTCGGGCTTGACGCAGCCGAGCACCGACACGCCGGTGCGCATCACGTCCATCGGGTGGCTGGAGGGGGGCAGCTGCTCCAGTGCGACCTTCACGGCGTTGGGCAGGCCACGCAGCGACTTCAGCTTGGCCTTGTAGCCAGCCAGCTCGGCCACGTTGGGCAGCTTGCCGTGCACCAGCAGGTGGGCGATTTCTTCGAATTCGCAGGTGGTGGCGACGTCGAGGATGTCGTAGCCGCGGTAAGCCAGGTCATTGCCAGTGCGGCCCACGGTGCACAGGGCGGTGTTGCCGGCGGCGGTGCCGGACAGGGCAACCGACTTCTTGGGCTTGAAACCGGGGGTGGTGGTCTCGGGGGTGGCGCTCATGTTGCGTCTCTCCAATTGAAAGCAGTGGCGGATGAAAGGATCACTTCTTGGCGGCGAACAGCGCGTCGAGCTTGCCTTCGAACGCGTGGTAGCCGATGCGGTCGTACAGCTCTTCGCGGGTCTGCATGATGTCGACCACGTTGCGCTGGTGGCCGTCGCGTCGGATGGCAGTGTAGACAGCTTCGGCGGCCTTGTTCATGGCGCGGAAGGCGCTCAAGGGATAGAGCACCATGCCCACGCCGGTGGGGCGCAGGTCATCGACGCTGAACAGCGGGGTCTTGCCGAACTCGGTGATGTTGGCCAGCACGGGCACCTTCACGGCGTCGACGAACTTCTTGTAGGTCTCGAGGTCGTAGGCGGCTTCGGCGAAGATGCCGTCTGCGCCGGCTTCCACGCAGGCGATCGCACGCTCGATGGCGGCGTCCACGCCGTGCACCTGGATGGCGTCGGTGCGGGCGATCAGGAAGAAGTCCTTGTCCGTCTTGGCGTCGGCGGCGGCCTTGACGCGGTCGACCATCTCTTCGGTGGTGACGATTTCCTTGCCCGGGCGGTGGCCGCAGCGTTTGGCACCCACCTGATCTTCGATGTGGCAGGCGGCGGCGCCGGCCTTGATCAGGCTCTTGACCGTGCGCTCGATGTTGAAGGCGCTCGGGCCGAAGCCGGTGTCGATGTCCACCAGCAGCGGGGTGTCGCACACGTCGGTGATGCGGCGCACGTCGATGAGCACGTCTTCCAGTCCGCTGATGCCCAGGTCGGGCAGGCCCAGCGAGCCGGCGGCCACGCCACCACCCGAGAGGTAGATCGCCTTGAACCCGGCGCGTTGGGCCAGCAGGGCGTGGTTGGCGTTGATGGTGCCCATGACTTGCAGGGGCGCCTCTTCCTTCAGGGCCTGGCGGAAGCGTGCGCCGGCAGACAGTTGTGCCATGTGGTTCTCCGTGGGGTGAGGCCGGTGCCATCGACGGCGCCGGCGCGGTGCGGTTCACACGGACTGCGCAACGCGTGTGCCAGGGCGATCATGGCGAGGCCGGCGCGGCGTGCACTTGGGGTAAGTCCTTGATTTGATTGGGCGTCGAGCGCAGAGGGAAGCGAACGGCCTGCCGACGTCATGGTTGCAATGTTTCATTTCTGAAACGCATCTCCTGAAACATGGAACAATGCTGAAACAGCAAGCACCCCACACGGCTTCCCCATGCCACCCCCAACCGCCCGCTCCGAGGACCTTTCAGAGGTCGCGCCAGCATGGCGCCCGAGCCCGCCCAGCGCCCCGCCGCGCATCGTCGCCGTGGGTTACCGCCGCATCAACAAGATGCTTCAGGAGCTCGCCCCCGATGTCGCCGATCGGGCCAGCGTCGACGTGCTCGACGTGGGCTTCGAGCAGGCGGTGGCGCGCGTGCGGTCCTTGCAATCCCAGCAGCCCGTCGACGTGGTCGTGGCCGCTGGTTCCAACGGCGGCTACCTGCGCCAGCACCTGGACGTGCCCGTGGTGCTGGTCAAGGTGGGCGGGTTCGACCTGATGCAGGCGCTGTCGCAGGCGAGGCGGCTGGCCGACCGCATCGGCCTGGTCACCTACGAGGGCATGGCGCCTGACCTCAGCCGATTCGACCGCCTGTTCGACTTCGACGTGGCGCAGCGCAGCTACCGCACCGAGGATGAAGCCCGCGCCTGCGTGCGCGAGTTGCAGCAGGCCGGGGTGGGCGTGGTGGTGGGCAGCGGGGTGGCGGTGGACGTGGCCGAGCAACTCGGCCTGCCCGGGCTCTTCCTGTATTCGATGGACGCGGTGCGCGCGGCGCTGGAGGACGCGGTCGAGGTGGCCCGAGCAGCCCGCATCGAGCAGGCCAAGCGCGAGCGGCTCAACACCATCCTGGCGCAGGTCAGCGACGGCGTCATCGCCGTGGACCGCGATGAGCGCATCCTCACCCTCAACCCACGCATGGCCCAGTGGCTGGGCGTGGCGCCGAGCGATTGGCTCGGCCAGAAGCTGGGGCTGGTCTGCCCGGAGCTGAGCCTGCAGGGCACCTTGCGCCTGGGCCAGCCCGAGCTGGAGTCCATCGAGCGCGTCAAGGGCAAGGCCCTGATCGTCAGCCGCCAGCCCATCGTCGAGCAGGGCGTGCTGACCGGCGCGGTGCTCACGGCGCAAGACCCGATCTCCATCCAGCGCGTCGACCGCCACATCCGCGCGCGCATCCAGCCTCACCAGGCCGCGCGCTCGCGATACGAGCTCTCGGGCTTCGTGGGCCGCAGCGCCGCCGCGCAACGCGTGCAGGCCCTGGCCGAGCGCTGCGCGCAAAGCCCGGCCACCGTGCTGCTGCTGGGCGAAAGCGGCACCGGCAAGGAGCTCGTCGCGCAAGGCATTCACCGCGCCAGCGAGCGCCGCGACATGCCCTTCGTTGCCGTCAACTGCGCGGCCATGAGCGAGACCTTGCTGGAAAGCGAGCTGTTCGGGTACGAAGACGGCGCTTTCACGGGCGCGCGACGGGGCGGCAAGGTGGGCCTGTTCGAGGCGGCGCACCGCGGCACCATTTTCCTCGACGAGATCGGCGAGATGCCCTTGCCCCTGCAGACCCGCTTGCTGCGCGTGCTGCAGGAGCGCGAGGTGCTGCGCGTGGGCGCCACCGAGCCCGTGCCCGTTCAGGTGCGGGTGATCGCGGCCACGCACCGAGACCTGGCCGAGCGCGTGGCCGAGGGAGGTTTCCGGCTTGACCTGTACTACCGGCTCAACATCTTGCGCATCGAGGTGCCTGCCTTGCGCGAGCGGCTGGAAGACCTGCCCGAGATCGTGCAGGCCTTGCTGCAAAGGCAACTGGTGAGCCTGAGCGCGGCCGGTGCTTCTGCCCAGCGCTCGGCGTGGCTGCAGCGAGGGCAGGGGCTGTCGCCCTTGCTGGCCGCCTTGCTGCAGCAGGCGCCGAGCCACCCGTGGCCGGGCAACGTGCGCGAACTCGACAACGTGATCGAGCGCCTGCTGGCTTGTGTGTCCGACGAAGACCTGCGTGTGCTGCAAACGCCTCAGCAAGCCGAAGACCTGTTGCGCAACCTGGCGCCGGAAGTCTTTCCAATGCACGCCTCACGCCAGGCTCCCCATGCCATGCGCAGGGGCATGGGCGCCCAGCGGGATGAGAAGGGCCGCATCGAAGCCCTGTTGGCCGAGTGCGGCGGCGATCGGGGCGAGGCCGCTCGCCGCCTCGGGATCAGCCGCACCACCCTGTGGCGCAAATTGAAAGGGCCCTGAACAGGGCCCTGGCTGAAATCGCGGCGGTGAGGTGAGGGAGATCAGCCCAGGCGGCGGCGCATCGCGGCCATGCCGACCAGGCCGATGGCCATCAGCGCCCAGGTCGAGGGCTCCGGCACGGCCGGGGCCACCCCGCCTGCCGTCACCGAGATGCCATCGATGCCGAGGTAGGCCTTTTCCGTGCTGGCCAGGCTGAAGGACAGCAGTTGCGAAGCCGAGGTCGCCACGAAGGTCAGCGACTGGGTGGACCAGTTCGAGGACAGGCTCAATGTGCTGCCCTGGCCGATGCTGGCGCCGTCGAGCATCACGCCGATGGCGTTGCTGCCCAGGTAGGAATTGGCTTGGTTGTTGATGCCGAAGTTGGCGGCTTGCCAGCTCACGGTGTAGGTCTGGCCGACGGTCAGGCCGTTGAGCGACTGGCCGAAGCTTTCGATGTAGCTGCCGTTGATGCCGAGGCCCACCCAGGTGCCGCCATCGGGCGAGACCGTGGGTGCCACGCCAAAGGAAAGCCAGCCCGACACACCGACATTGCTCGTCGGGTCCACCGTGTCGGGCGTGCCTGCCAGCACCGTCCAGCCGGTTGGCACATCCATGTTGGCGATGCTGCCGTTGAGTGAGCCGTTGACGACCAGCGATTCAGCGCGGGCGGTGAAGGCTGCGAGCAGCAGGACAGACAGGGTGGCGAGTCGGAGGGACTTCATGGTGCTTTCGTTACAACATGTACAACGGTTTGGATGCTAGGGGCTTGGGCACCTCCGCGGGGATGTGACACCCCCCTCCAACGGGGGGCGAATGCTGTCATTTCCGCGGTCCGTGTGATGGATTCACGCCCCGGGCAACGCATCTTCACGAAACGGGGTCTCGAAGCGAGGTCACCACCCCGGCTGGCACAATCTCGCCACCCCAGCCCCAGACCCCGCCCCGCCTGCATGTCGCACGAGCCCCCCCGCGTGCTGTCGCTCATCCCGCCGATGACGCAGCTCAACACGCCGTACCCGTCCACCGCCTACCTCACCGGGTTCCTGCGGTCGCAAGGCGTGCCGGCTGAGCAGGAAGACCTGGCGCTGGCGCTCGTGCTGCGCCTGCTGTCACGCGAAGGGCTGGCGCGCGTGAGGGCCGTGGCCGATGCCTTGCCCCGCAAAGGGCGCAGCGCGGCCGTGGCGTCGTTCATGGATCAGGCCGATGCCTACCTCGCGACCATCGACCGCGTCATCGCCTTCCTGCAAGGCCGCGATGCCACGCTGGCGCACCGCATCGCTGGCCGTGGATACCTGCCCGAGGGGCCGCGTTTCGCTTCGCTGGAGGCCTACGCGGGCTCGCTGGCCGACGATGACGGCGGTGATCCGCTGGCCTGGGCCTTCGGCGCCCTCGGCCTGCAGGACCGCGCCCGCCACATCGCCACGCTCTACCTCAACGACCTGGCCGACGTGCTGCGCGACGCCATCGATCCGCGCTTCGAGTTCGTGCGCTACGCCGAGCAGATCGCCATGAGCCAGCCCAGCTTCGAGCCGCTGGCCGAAGCACTCGGCGCACCGCCCAACCTGATCGACTCCACGCTGACCGAGCTGACGCTCGACGCCATTGCTCGCCACCAGCCGAAGGTGGTGTTGCTGTCCGCACCATTCCCCGGCAACGTGTATGCGGCGTTTCGCATCGCCCAGGCCATCAAGGCCCACCACCCCGATGTGGTCACCGTGCTCGGGGGCGGCTTCGTCAACACCGAGTTGCGTGAGCTGGCCGAACCCCGTGTCTTCGACTTCTTCGACTTCGTCACGCTGGATGCGGGCGAGCGCCCTTTGCTGGCGCTGCTTGAACACGTGCAGGGCCGACGCAGCCGCGAGCGCCTGGTGCGCACCTTCGTGCGCGACGACGCAGGGGCGGTCAAGCTCATGAAGTGGCAGGAGCCCGACGTGCCCTTCAACGACGTCGGCACGCCCACATGGGACGGCCTGCCACTTGGCAGCTACCTCTCGCTGCTGGACATGCTCAACCCCATGAACCGGCTGTGGTCCGATGGGCGCTGGAACAAGCTCACCGTGGCCCACGGCTGCTACTGGAAGAAGTGCAGCTTCTGCGACGTCAGCCTGGACTACATCTCGCGCTACGAGGCAGCGTCCGCCACCGTGCTGGTCGACCGCATCGAGGCCATCGTCGCCGAGACGGGCCAGACGGGCTTTCATTTCGTCGACGAGGCCGCGCCCCCGAAGGTGCTGCGCGCCCTGGCCGAAGAGCTGCTGCGCCGCGGTGTGCAGATCAGCTGGTGGGGCAACGTGCGCTTCGAAAAAACCTTCACGCCCGAGCTGTGCCAGCTGCTGGCCGACAGCGGCTGCATCGCCATCTCGGGTGGCCTGGAGGTCGCTTCCGATCGCCTGCTGCAGTTGATGAAGAAGGGCGTGTCGGTCGAGCAGGTCGCGCGCGTGACGCGGGCCTTCGCCGACGCCGGCATCATGGTGCACGCCTACCTGATGTATGGCTTCCCCACTCAGACCGTGCAGGACACGGTCGACGCGCTGGAGTACGTGCGCCAGCTCTTCGAGCAGGGTTGCATCCACTCCGGTTTTTTCCACCGCTTTGCCTGCACGGTGCACTCTCCCGTGGGCCTGAACCCCTCCGAGTACGGCATCGAGCTTTTGCCCTTGCCAGAGGGCAGTTTCGCTCGCAACGACGTCGGCTTCACCGACCCGACCGGGGTCGATCACGACATGCTGGGCCAGGCGCTCAAGAAGGCCATCTACAACTTCATGCACGGCTTCCTGCTCGAGCAGGACGTGCGCGCCTGGTTCGACATTCGCGTGCCCCGCCCGACGGTGCCCAGGCACTTCATCGAGCGCTCGCTCTCTCGCCGGTGATCACGCGTCGGTGATCACTCGTCGGTGATCACTCGTCGGTGATCACGCGCCGCTGAAGAAGCGCTCTTCGATCTCGGCCGGCAGCGGCTGGCCTGTCACCCAGGCGCGCTCCAGCACGTACCAGTGGTGGCGGTAGCTGGCGCGGTCGTGCAGAACGCCGTGGTGCGAGATGGGTGCCCAGTGCTCGGCCTGCGCCGCCAGCAGGATCTCCACCGCCTCGTCGACCTCGGCCACCACCGGCGTGAAGGCATCCAGGATCACCGGGATCTGGGCCGGGTGGATGCTCCACATGCGTGTGTAGGCCAGCTCGCGTGCGGCCTTGGTCGCGGCCTTGAGCAGCGCCCGCGTGTCCTTGAATTCGGTGACCACGCCGTGCGAGGGCGTGATGCCGGCCGCATGGCATGCCGCCGAGATCTCGACCTTGGCGCGCAACACCAGCGGGTGCGCGAACTGACCTTCGGCGCCCATGGCCGAAGCCGGGATGGCGCCGCGGTGCTCCGAGACGAAATCCATCAGCCCGAAAGACAGCGATTCGAAGCCCGGCAGCCGCGCGATGGCCGCGACCTCCTGCACACCACGGTGGGTTTCGATCAGCCCGTGGACGGGCAGCGCGCGCGTGACACCGTGGTGCTCGCGGGCCGACTGGATGGCGTGCAGCACGCGAGAGGCGTCCACCTCGCCATCGATCTTGGGCACCATGATGTAGGCCAGCCGCTCGCCGGCCTGGCGCACCAGCGTGTCCACGTCCTGCTCAAAATGCCGGTGATGCAGGTCGTGCACCCGCACGCCCACCCGCCCATGCGCGTTCAGCGGGCCGTTGACCAGGCCACAGACCAGGTCGAGCTGCTCGGCCTCGCCGCCCACGGGGGCGCCATCCTCCAGGTCCAGCGTCACGTCGAAGACGGCGTGGCCGGCGTCCTCGGCCATCTCCGCTTGCAGCTTCAGGCTCTTGAGCATGCGCTCCTCGATGCCCGCATAGTGGTCGCAGACGGGCAGGGCGGCCGGGTGGGGCTCGGTGCCGAACAGGGCTTGGCGAGGGTGGATGGTCGTCAGGGTGGTCATGTGGGCTGGCGCTTTTGGGCCGTTTGACGGATGCCTTTTAGGGTTTCCGGACGGCTGGGGTGTGAAGAAAGTCACGTCTGGCGCCATCCTGGTGCGCGCTTGCCATCATGTGAAGCCGCCTGACTGCCGAAAGTTTACGCAGTTGCGTGTGGTCTTTGGCGATCGGATGCAACCCCGCGTCGGAACAGGGTCCCCCCCGCCGACCGGCAACACCTGAGACGGCAACAACAGAGACTGGACGATCCGATGAGACTCAACGACTTGAAACTGGGCGCTCGGCTGGGCCTGGGCTTCGGCCTGGTGCTCTTGCTGGCAGCGCTGATCTCCCTGGTAGGCTGGCTGCGTCTGGGCAGCACCCTGACGGGCATCGAGCAGGCCCACGCCGCCACCGAGCGAGCCAACAGCGCCCAGCGCTGGGAGTCTCTCACCCTGCTGAACGTCAACCGCACCCTGGCCATCGCCAAGTCCGGCGGTCACCCCGACGTCAAAGCCCATTACACGCCCCTGATGAAGGCGACCTCGAGCGAAATCAGCGAGATGCAAAAGGCCCTGGAGGCCGACCTCGTCTCCGACCTGGAGCGCACCCAGTTCCAGGAGATCGCCGATCGCCGCAAGGCCTACATCGCCTCGCGCGACAACATCTTCGGCCTGCTCGACCTCGATGACCCGGGTGCCAAGGAGGCCCTCAATGGCCAACTGCTGCCCGCCGCCGACCGTTACCTCGAGTCCATCCACGCCTTCCAGGTTCACCAGCGCGAAGTCGCCGAAGCCACCAACCAGGCCATCACCGCGGCCGCGGAACAGGCTCGCTTGATCCTGATGGTGCTGGGGCTGGCCTGCCTGGTCACCGGTGCGATCTGTGCCTGGCGCATCACCCGCTCGGTGACGCGTCCGCTCTCGGCCGCTGCCGAAGCCACCCGCATGATCGCCTCGGGCGACCTGACCCAATCGGTCGTGGCAACCGGGCGCGATGAGGTGGCCGAACTGGTCGGCAGCCTGCACGAGATGCAGGCCTCGCTGCGCCGCATCGTGCACGACATCCACGTCTCCACCGACAGCATCGCCACGGCCAGCAACGAGGTGGCCGCCGGCAGCATGGACCTGTCGGGTCGCACCGAGCAGGCCGCGTCCAGCCTGGAGGAAACCGCCTCGTCGATGGAACAGATCTCGGGCACCATCCGGCACACCGCCGACTCCGCCCGCATGGCCACGCAACTGGCCCAGAGCGCCGTGCAGGCCGCGACACAAGGCGGTCAGGTCGTCTCGCAGGTCATGACGACCATGCAGGCCATCACCGAGAGCTCCAAGCGCATCGCCGACATCATCGCCGTCATCGATGGCATCGCCTTCCAGACGAACATCCTGGCGCTGAACGCAGCGGTGGAAGCTGCCCGTGCAGGCGAGCAGGGGCGCGGTTTCGCGGTGGTGGCCAGCGAGGTCCGGGCCCTGGCGCACCGCGTGGCGGAGGCTTCCAAGGAGGTGCGCACCCTCATCAGCACCTCGGTCGAGCAGGTTTCTTCCGGCTCGACCCTGGTGCAGGACGCCGGCACATCGATGAACGCCATCGTCGAGTCGGTGCAGCGCGTCAACGACATCATCGACGAGATCTCGACGGCCGCGTCCGAGCAGTCCGACGGCATTTCGCAGGTCAACATCGCGGTCAACCAGATGGACCAGATGACCCAGCAGAACGCCGCCCTGGTCGAGCAGTCGGCCGCCGCGGCCGAAAGCCTCAAGGACCAGTCCACGCGCCTGACGGAGGTCATCTCCGTCTTCAGGCTCACGAACTGAGTGGGGCGGGGCGGGCAGCGCCCCGACCATGAAAAAAGCCGACCGGCCCGCAAAGGCCCGTCGGCTTTTTGTCTTGCTGCTCGCGGAAGGCGCCAGGCCCTCCGCGGCTCAGCGCATCACAGCAGGTGCTTGACGCCGTCTTGTTCGCCTTGCAGCTCGGCCAGGGTCTTGTTGATGCACTCTTGCGAGAAGGCATCGATCTCCAGGCCTTCGACGATCTTGTACTCGCCGTTGTTGGTGATCACGGGGAAGCCGAACACGATGCCGGCGGGGATGCCGTACTCGCCGTTCGAAGGCACGCCCATGGTGACCCATTCGCCGTTCGAGCCCAGGGCCCAGTCACGGATGTGGTCGATGGCGGCGTTGGCAGCCGAAGCAGCCGACGACAGGCCGCGAGCGGCGATGATGGCGGCGCCACGCTTGCCCACGGTCGGCAGGAAGGTGTCGGCGTTCCAGACCTGGTCGTTGATCAGGTCCTTGATCGACTTGCCGTTGGTGGTGGCGAAGCGGTAGTCGGCGTACATGGTGGGCGAGTGGTTGCCCCACACGGTCAGCTTCTTGATGTCGCCAACCTTGGTGCCGGTCTTGGCGGCCAGTTGCGAAGCAGCGCGGTTGTGGTCCAGGCGCAGCATGGCGGTGAAGTTCTTGGCCGGCAGGTCCGGGGCCGACTTCATGGCGATGTAGGCGTTGGTGTTGGCGGGGTTGCCGACGACCAGCACCTTGACGTTGCGCGAAGCGACGGCGTTCAGTGCCTTGCCTTGGGCCGTGAAGATCTGGGCGTTGGCGGCCAGCAGGTCGGCGCGCTCCATGCCGGGGCCACGGGGACGGGCGCCCACCAGCAGGGCGTAGTCGGTGTCCTTGAAGGCTTGCAGCGGGTCGCTGTGGGCTTCGATGCCGGCCAGCAGCGGGAAGGCGCAGTCTTCCAGTTCCATGATCACGCCCTTCAGGGCGTTCTGGGCCTTCTCATCGGGGATTTCCAGCAGTTGCAGGATGACGGGCTGGTCCTTGCCCAGCATTTCGCCCGAGGCGATGCGGAACAGGAGGGCGTAACCGATTTGGCCAGCGGCGCCGGTGACGGCGACGCGAACGGGGGCTTTGCTCATGGCAACTCCGATGTGAGAGAAGGGGGTAAAAGGAAGACCGCAAGTGTAGCGTCGCGCGGCAGTCTAGGGACAAGCGCGAGCGGCGTCAATGATCTTCTGTCTTATATAAGACATCTTTCATGCGATCATGGACTTTGCCGCGCGAATGTGGTGCAATGGCGCCCGTTCGACCGAGCCTGACCCGGGCACGGCTCGGCCAGGCCTGATCCACCCGATCACTCTGACAAAACAACACACGCTGTGGTGACCCCCCCGCCCATGACCGCTGCCTCTGAGACGCCGCCCGCCGGCTCGGGTGCACCCGTCTCGGCGCCGGCCTTGAACGCCCCATCGTTCAGCCCGCTCTACCAGCAGATCAAGACCCTGATCCTGCGCAGCCTGCAAAGCGGCGAGTGGCGCCCTGGCGAAGCCATCCCCTCCGAGATCGACCTGGCCGCCCGCTTCAAGGTCAGCCAGGGCACGGTGCGCAAGGCCGTTGACGAACTGGCCGCCGAGAACCTGCTGCTGCGCCGTCAGGGCAAGGGCACCTTCGTGGCCACCCACGCCGAGGAGCAGGTCCAGTACCGCTTCCTGCGCCTGGCCTCCGACCCCAGCACCACGGCTCAGGGCTCGACCCAGCGCGAATTCCTCGACTGCCGCCGCATGCCCGCGCCCGCCGACGTGGCCGCCGTGCTCCAGTTGCGCCCGGAAGACGCGGTCGTCGAGGTTCGCCGCGTGCTGCACTTTTCCGGCCAACCGGTGGTGCTCGACGACATCTGGCTGCCGGCGCCCCTGTTCAAGGGCCTGACCGCCGAGCGCCTGAGCGAATACCGCGGCCCGATGTACGGCCTCTTCGAATCCGAATTCGGCGTGCGCATGATCCGCGCCGAAGAAAAAATCCGCGCCGTCTCGGCCGATGAAACCGTGGCCGCCTTGCTGAAGGTGGCGCCCGGCACGCCGCTGCTGAGCGTGGAGCGGCTGGCCTTCACCTACGGCGATCAGCCCGTCGAATTGCGTCGCGGGCTGTACCGAACCGACCGGCATTACTACCGAAACGAACTGAGTTAATTGACGTTTTGCACGCAGTTTTCGTCCTGCCGGTGGCCTGTCATGCAGATGACCACGGGGAGGGCGGGATCCCGGGCTTGGTGATTGCCCTAAAATCGCCGGCTTATTTCGACAGTTTTTTGACGCTCGGCAGGAGCCCACACAACATGGCAGACAACGCGAAAACCCCACGCCCCGTCTATCGGAACATCCACGTCACGGACATCGTCTCGTACCGCCTGCCTCCGGCCGGCATCGTGTCGATCCTGCACCGCATCAGCGGCGCCGTCATGTTCCTGCTGATGCCCTTCATCATCTGGATGTTCGACACCAGCGTCACCTCGGAGATCTCGTACGACGAGTTCACCTCGGTGTTCGCCGGCGACTTCGGCTGGTTCTTCAAGCTGGTCGCCCTGGGTCTGATCTGGGCCTACCTGCACCACTTCGTCTCCGGCGTTCGCCACCTGATCATGGACGCCACCCACCGCGTCACCAAGGAGCAGGGCAAGTCGTCGGCCATCGTGACCCTGGTGCTGGGTTTCGGCCTGACCGCCGTGCTGGGTCTCAAGCTCTTCGGCGTGTTCTGAGCCCGCCCCACCGCCTGATCCCCGCCACCTGATCCCCGCCACCTGATCCGAACGTCGATTCCCTCCTCAGGAAACAACCATGTCCCAAAACTACGGTACCAAGCGCATCGTCACCGGTGCGCACTACGGTCTGCGTGACTGGCTTGCCCAGCGCGTCACGGCCGTGCTGATGGCCCTGTTCACCATCGTCCTGCTCATCCAGGTCCTGTGCGCCGACACGCTCGACTACTACAGCTGGTCCGGCATCTTCGCCAAGCAATGGATGAAGACGCTGACCTTCGTGGTCATCGTCTCGATGCTTTATCACACCTGGGTCGGCATCCGCGACATCTGGATGGACTACATCAAGCCCGTTGGCGTGCGCCTGGCCCTGCAGGTGTTCACCATCGTCTGGCTGGTCGGCTGCGCCGGCTGGGCCATCCAAGTGCTCTGGAGACTGTAAGAAATGACCGCCATCGCTAACTCCCTCCCCACCCGCAAGTTCGACGTCGTCATCGTCGGCGCCGGCGGCTCCGGCATGCGCGCCTCGCTGCAGCTCTCCCTGGCTGGCCTGAACGTCGCTGTCCTGTCCAAGGTCTTCCCGACCCGCTCGCACACCGTGGCTGCCCAAGGCGGCATCGGTGCCTCGCTGGGCAACATGTCCGAAGACAACTGGCACTATCACTTCTTCGACACCGTCAAGGGCTCCGACTGGCTCGGCGACCAGGACGCCATCGAGTTCATGTGCCGCGAAGCCCCGAAGGTCGTGTACGAGCTCGAACACTTCGGCATGCCTTTCGACCGCAACCCGGACGGCACCATCTACCAGCGCCCGTTCGGCGGCCACACCGCCAACTACGGCGAAAAGCCGGTGCAGCGCGCCTGCGCCGCGGCTGACCGCACCGGCCACGCCCTGCTGCACACCCTGTACCAGCAAAACGTCAAGGCCCGCACCCAGTTCTTCGTGGAATGGATGGCCCTGGACATCATCCGCGACGCCGATGGCGATGCCGTGGGTGTGACCGCACTGGAGATGGAAACCGGTGACGTGCACGTGCTGCACGCCAAGACCGTGCTGTTCGCCACCGGTGGCGCCGGCCGCATCTACCAGGCTTCCACCAACGCCTTCATCAACACCGGTGACGGCCTGGGCATGGCGGCTCGCGCCGGCATCCCGCTGGAAGACATGGAGTTCTGGCAGTTCCACCCCACCGGCGTGGCCGGCGCGGGCGTGCTGCTGACCGAAGGCTGCCGTGGCGAAGGCGCGATCCTGCGCAACAGCAACGGCGAGCGCTTCATGGAGCGTTACGCCCCCACCCTGAAGGACCTGGCCCCGCGCGACTTCGTGTCCCGCTCGATGGACCAGGAAATCAAGGAAGGCCGTGGCTGCGGTCCCAACAAGGACTACGTCCTGCTGGACATGACCCACCTGGGCGCCGAGACCATCATGAAGCGCCTGCCTTCGGTGTTCGAGATCGGCCACAACTTCGCCAACGTCGACATCACCAAGGAGCCGATCCCCGTGGTGCCGACCATCCACTACCAGATGGGTGGCATCCCGACCAACGTCTACGGCCAGGTCGTGGTCCCCAAGAACGGCAAGCCCAACGACATCATCAACGGCCTGTACGCCGTGGGTGAGTGCTCCTGCGTGTCGGTGCACGGCGCCAACCGCCTGGGCACCAACTCGCTGCTTGACCTGGTCGTGTTCGGTCGCGCCGCCGGCAACCACATCGTCGAGACCAACCTCAAGACGAAGAGCCACAAGCCGCTGCCCAAGGACGCCGCCGACTACACCCTGTCGCGCCTGGCTCGCCTGGACTCGGCCAAGAACGGCGAGTACTCGCAGGACGTGGCCAACGAGATCCGCTCGACGATGCAGGCCCACGCTGGTGTGTTCCGCACGCAAAAGAGCATGGACGAAGGCGTCAAGAAGATCGCCGCCGTGCGCGAGCGCGTCAAGGCCATCGGCCTGAAGGACAACTCCAAGGTCTTCAACACCGCCCGCATCGAAGCGCTGGAAGTCGACAACCTGATCGAAGCCGCACAAGCCACCATGGTGGCCGCTGCAGCCCGTCCGGAAAGCCGTGGCGCCCATGCCCATGACGACTTCCCCAACCGCGACGACGCCAACTGGATGAAGCACTCGCTGTGGTACTCCGAAGGCAGCCGCCTGGACTACAAGCCCGTGAACCTGACGCCGCTGACCGTCGAGTCCGTGCCGCCCAAGGTCCGTACCTTCTGATTTCGTAGCGCCCCACACCTAGGAATCGAACATGAGCACTCAAAAGCGCACCTTCCAGATCTACCGCTACGACCCCGACAAGGACGCCAAGCCCTACATGCAGACCATCGAGATCGAACTCGACGGCCACGAACGCATGCTGCTGGACGCCCTCGTCAAGCTCAAGGCCGTCGACCCGACCCTGTCCTTCCGCCGCTCCTGCCGCGAAGGCGTCTGCGGTTCGGACGCCATGAACATCAATGGCAAGAACGGCCTGGCCTGCCTGACCAACATGCGCACGCTGCCTGGCACGATCGTGCTCAAGCCGCTGCCTGGTCTGCCGGTGGTCCGCGACCTGATCGTGGACATGACCCAGTTCTTCAAGCAGTACAACTCCATCAAGCCCTACCTCGTCAACGACACGCCGCCGCCCGAAAAAGAGCGCCTGCAGTCGCCTGAAGAGCGCGAGGAGCTCGACGGCCTGTACGAGTGCATCCTGTGCGCCAGCTGCTCGACCAGCTGCCCCAGCTTCTGGTGGAACCCCGACAAGTTCGTGGGCCCCGCCGGCCTGCTGCAGGCCTACCGCTTCATCGCCGACAGCCGCGATGAAGACACCGCTGGCCGCCTGGACAACCTGGAAGACCCGTACCGCCTGTTCCGTTGCCACACCATCATGAACTGCGTGGACGTCTGCCCCAAGGGCCTGAACCCCACGAAGGCCATTGGCAAGATCAAGGAACTGATGGTCAAGCGCGCCGTCTGACGCCGGCTGCCTTCCCTGATGTCCCGTTAAGTTGCCCTGAAGCCCGCTCCCGCACCATGACCGACACCACCTTGCCTGACGCCGACGCCACGCCCGATGCGGACGTGTTGCGGCGCCTGCGCTGGCGTTGCCGCCGTGGGCTGCTCGAAAACGACATCTTCATCGATCGGTTTTTCGAGCAGCAGGGGGCAGGCCTGACCAACTCGCTGGTACAGGGCTTGCTTCAGCTGATGGACCTGTCTGACAATGATTTGCTGGATCTGCTGCTGGCCCGCAAGGAGCCGGAGGGCGAGCTGGACAACGCCGAAGTCAGGCGCGTGCTGTCTCTGATGAGGGTGCCCGTGGCCTGATGTTCTGTCGCCCGCACCACCCGACGCGTGATGGTGCAGTGCAACTTCGGACCATAATGGCGACCTCGGGTTGTCACCAGTCTGGCCGCCCTCGACCCACAACGATTTTTCCCAAAAGACCGACCCCTAGGAGTGCTCATGACACCGTCCGACGTGAAAGCCACCCTGTCGTTTTCAGACGGCAGCCCCAGCATGGACCTGCCCATCTACAAGGGCTCCATCGGCCCGGATGTGATTGACATCCGCAAGCTGTACGCCCAGAGTGGCAAGTTCACCTACGACCCCGGCTTCCTGTCGACCGCTTCGTGCAATTCGAAGATCACCTACATCGACGGTGACAAGGGCGAGCTGCTGTACCGCGGCTACCCCATCGAACAGCTGGCCACCAACTGCGACTTCCTGGAAACCTGCTACCTGCTGCTCAACGGCGAGCTGCCGAATGCATCGCAGAAGGACGAGTTCGTCAACCGCGTGACCAATCACACGATGGTCAACGAGCAGATGCAGTTCTTCCTGCGTGGCTTCCGCCGTGACGCCCACCCGATGGCCGTCATGACCGGCCTAGTTGGCGCCCTGTCGGCCTTCTATCACGACAGCACCGACATCAACAACCCCGAGCACCGCAAGATCGCCGCGATCCGCCTGATCGCCAAGATGCCCACGCTCGTGGCCATGGCCTACAAGTACTCGATCGGCCAGCCGTTCATCTACCCGAAGAACGACCTGTCGTACACCGAGAACTTCATGCGCATGATGTTCGCCACGCCGTGCGAAGAGTACAAGGTCAACGACGTGCTGGTGCGCGCCATGGACCGCATCTTCATCCTGCACGCCGACCACGAGCAGAACGCCTCGACCTCGACCGTGCGCCTGTGCGGTTCGTCCGGCACCAACCCGTTCGCCGCCATCGCTGCTGGCGTGGCCTGCCTGTGGGGCCCCGCTCACGGTGGCGCCAACGAAGCCGCCCTGAACATGCTGGAAGAAATCCAGAAGAAGGGTGGCGTCGAGAAGATCGGTGAGTTCATCGCCGAGGTCAAGGACAAGAACTCGGCCACCAAGCTGATGGGCTTCGGTCACCGCGTCTACAAGAACTACGACCCGCGCGCCAAGCTGATGCGCGAAACCTGCCACGAAGTGCTGACCGAGCTGGGCCTGGAAAACGACCCGATGTTCAAGCTGGCCATGGCGCTCGAGAAGATCGCCCTGGAAGACGAATACTTCGTCGCCCGCAAGCTGTACCCGAACGTCGACTTCTACTCCGGCATCGTCCAGCGCGCCATCGGCATCCCCGTGCAGCTGTTCACCGCCATCTTCGCGCTGGCCCGCACCGTCGGCTGGATCGCCCAGCTCGACGAAATGATCGGCGACCCCGAGTACAAGATCGGCCGCCCCCGTCAGCTGTTCGTCGGCGCCGAAAAGCGCGACGTCAAGCCCATCGCTTCGCGCTGATCGGCCCCCTCGGCGGCGCCAACCGGTGCCGCCCGAGCCAGGAAGCCCCGCCCCGTGCGGGGCTTTTTCGTTTCCGATGGGCGCCTGAACGGGGGCTTGAGCGCGTGGCATGAGCCCATGACGCAGTCGTGTCCGGGCCGCATCGCATAAAATCTTGGTCTTTCCCCACCACCACCTTGGGGCCCGACGGGCCCCTTGCGCAAACGGCACACGGCCGCAGGCAGCAGGCAGAGCACCATGGGACGCACCCTCTACGACAAGATCTGGGACGAGCACGTCGTCCACACCGAAGAAGATGGCACCGCCACCCTCTACATCGACCGCCACCTGGTGCACGAAGTCACCAGCCCGCAGGCCTTCGAGGGGCTGGACATCGCCGGTCGCAAGGTGTGGCGCCTGTCGGCCAACCTGGCGGTGAGCGACCACAATGTGCCCACCACCGACCGCCGCGACGGCATCAAGGACGCCGTCTCCAAGCTGCAGGTCGACACGCTGGACGCCAACTGCGACCGCTTCGGCATCACGCAGTTCAAGATGAGCGACAAGCGCCAGGGCATCGTGCACGTGATCGGCCCGGAGCAGGGCGCCACGCTGCCCGGCATGACCGTGGTCTGCGGTGACAGCCACACCTCCACGCACGGCGCCTTCGGTGCGCTGGCCCACGGCATCGGCACCTCCGAGGTCGAGCACGTGCTGGCCACCCAGACGCTGCTGGCCAAGAAGGCCAAGAACATGCTCATCAAGGTCGAGGGCACCCTGGGCAAGGGCTGCTCGGCCAAGGACATCGTGCTGGCCATCATCGGCAAGATCGGCACCGCCGGCGGCACCGGCTACACCATCGAGTTCGCCGGCAGCGCCATCCGCGCCTTGAGCATGGAAGGCCGCATGACGGTCTGCAACATGGCCATCGAGGGCGGCGCGCGCGCAGGTCTCGTGGCCGTGGACGACACCACCATCCAGTACGTGCAGAACCGCCCCTTCAGCCCCAAGGGTGTCGAGCTGGAGCAGGCCATCGCCTACTGGCGCACCCTGCATTCCGATGCCGATGCCAAGTGGGACGCCGTCGTCGAGCTGGACGCTTCCCAGATCGAGCCGCAGGTCAGCTGGGGCACCTCGCCCGAGATGGTCATCGGCGTCAATGCCAACGTGCCCGACCCTGACAAGGAAAAGGACCCGGTCAAGCGCTCCGCCATGGAGCGCGCGCTGCAGTACATGGCGCTCGAGCCCAACAAGGCCGTCAGCGACATCCGCATCGACAAGGTCTTCATCGGTTCGTGCACCAACAGCCGCATCGAGGACATGCGCGCTGCAGCCGAGGTCGTCAAGCGCATCGGTGGCCGCGTCGCCTCGAACGTGAAGCTGGCCCTGGTGGTGCCCGGCTCGGGTCTTGTCAAGGAACAGGCCGAGCGCGAAGGGCTCGATCAGGTCTTCAAGGCCGCAGGCTTCGAGTGGCGCGAGCCCGGCTGCTCCATGTGCCTGGCCATGAACGCCGACCGCCTGGAGCCCGGCGAGCGCTGCGCCTCGACCAGCAACCGCAACTTCGAAGGCCGCCAGGGCGCGGGTGGTCGCACCCACTTGGTGAGCCCCGCCATGGCCGCTGCGGCTGCCATGCAAGGCCACTTTGTCGACGTCCGCCGCATCGCCTGAACCCTCACCACCTCGCACAAACGGAGCCCCGTCCCATGTCCCGCCTGATCACCCTGCTGTCTCTCCTCGCTGCTTTCGCCCTGGCCGGTTGCAACACCGTGCACGGCATTGGCAAGGACATCGAAAAGGCTGGCGAAACCATCTCGGGCGCGGCCTCCAAGTAAAGAGATCACCATGCAAGCCTTCCGCATTCACAAGGGCCTTGTGGCCCCCATGGACCGCGAGAACGTCGACACCGACGCCATCATCCCCAAGCAGTACCTCAAGTCGATCAAGCGCACGGGCTTCGGCCCCAACCTGTTCGACGAGTGGCGCTACCTCGACGCCGGCGAGCCCGGCCAGGACCCGGCTTCTCGCAAGCCCAACCCCGACTTCGTGCTGAACCAGCCGCGCTACCAGGGTGCTTCCGTCCTGATCGCGCGTCAGAACTTCGGTTGCGGCTCCAGCCGCGAGCACGCACCCTGGGCCCTGGACCAGTACGGCTTTCGCGCCATCATCGCGCCCAGCTTTGCCGACATCTTCTTCAACAACTGCTTCAAGAACGGCCTGCTGCCCATCGTGCTGAGCGAGCAGCAAGTCGATCAGCTGTTCAACGAAGTCTTTGCCTTCCCCGGCTACGAGCTGACCATCGACCTCGAGCGCCAGGTCGTCATCAAGGGCGATGGCACCGAGCTGCCCTTCGACGTCCAGCCCTTCCGCAAGTACTGCCTGCTCAACGGCTTTGACGACATCGGCCTGACCCTGCGCCACGCCGACAAGATCAAGGCCTACGAGGCCGAGCGCCTGGCCCAGAAGCCCTGGCTGAACAACCGCATCGTTTGAATCCGAAGAAGAACTGAGAACCACCATGGTCATGAAGATTGCTGTGCTGCCGGGTGACGGCATCGGTCCCGAGATCGTCAACGAGGCGGTCAAGGTGCTGAAGGTGCTGGACCTGCCTTTCCAGCTGGACGAAGCCAAGGTCGGTGGCGCCGCTTTCGACGCCCATGGCCACCCGCTGCCCGAGCACACTTTGAGCCTGGCCATGGCATCGGATGCCGTGCTGTTCGGCTCGGTCGGTGACTGGAAGTACGACAAGCTCGACCGCCCGCTGCGCCCCGAGCAGGCCATCCTGGGCCTGCGCAAGAACATGGGCCTGTTTGCCAACTTCCGTCCGGCCATCTGCTATCCGCAGCTCACGCACGCTTCCAGCCTCAAGCCCGAGCTGGTGGCAGGTCTCGATATCCTCATCATCCGCGAGCTGACCGGTGACATCTACTTCGGCCAGCCGCGCGGCCGCCGCGAATCGCCCGATGGCGAGTTCAAGGGCGCCCCGGAAGCCTTCGACACGATGCGCTACTCGCGCCCCGAGATCGAGCGCATCGCCCACGTCGCCTTCCAGGCCGCCCGCAAGCGCGGCAAGCGCGTGACCAGCGTCGACAAGGCCAACGTGCTCGAGACCTTCCAGTTCTGGAAGGACGTCGTCACCGAGGTGCACGCCCAGTACCCCGACATCGAGCTCGACCACATGTACGTGGACAACGCCGCGATGCAGCTGGTCAAGGCCCCCAAGAAGTTCGACGTGCTGTTCACCGGCAACATGTTCGGCGACATCCTCTCTGACGCCGCCGCGATGCTGACCGGCTCGATCGGCATGCTGCCATCGGCCTCGCTGAACGCCAAGGGCCAGGGTCTGTACGAGCCCAGCCACGGCTCGGCCCCCGACATCGCCGGCAAGGGCGTGGCCAACCCGCTGGCCACCATCCTGAGCGCCGCCATGATGCTGCGCTTCAGCCTGAACCAGGAAGAGGCCGCCAGCCGCATCGAGCGCGCCGTGCAGTCCGTGCTGGAGCAGGGCCTGCGCACGCCTGACATCTACTCTGAAGGCACGAAGAAGGTCGGCACCGTCGAGATGGGCGAGGCCGTCGTGGCCGCCCTGAAGGCGCAGTGACCGCCGCCCGAAGGCTCCACATCAAACACGTTCACTGAGGAAACACAACATGGCTACGACTCTGGTTGGTCTGGTGGGTTGGCGCGGCATGGTCGGCTCGGTCCTGATGGACCGCATGCAGGCCGAAGGCGACTTCGCGCACTTCGAACCCCTGTTCTTCTCGACCTCGAACGCCGGCGGCGCCGCGCCCTCGATGGCCAAGAACGAGAAGGCGCTCAAGAGCGCCTACGACATCGACGAGCTCAAGCGCTGCGACATCATCGTCACGGCCCAGGGTGGCGACTACACCACCGAGGTCTACGGCAAGCTGCGCGAAGCCGGCTGGAAGGGCCACTGGATCGACGCGGCCTCCACGTTGCGCATGAAGGACAACGCCGTCATCGTGCTCGACCCGGTCAACATGCCCGTCATCAAGAACTCGCTGGCCAAGGGCGGCAACGAGTGGATCGGCGGCAACTGCACCGTCAGCTGCATGCTGATCGGCGTGGGCGCGCTCTACAAGGCCGGTCTGGTCGAGTGGATGTCCACCCAGACCTACCAGGCCGCCTCGGGCGGCGGCGCCCAGCACATGCGTGAGCTGCTGACCCAGTTCGGCACGCTCAATGCCGAGGTCAAGGCCCTGCTGGACGACCCCAAGAGCGCGATCCTGGAGATCGACCGCAAGATCATCGCCAAGCAGCGTTCGCTGACCGAAGCCGAGACCGCCAACTTCGGCGTGCCCCTGGGTGGCTCGCTGATCCCCTGGATCGACAAGGACCTGGGCAACGGCCAGTCCAAGGAAGAGTGGAAGGGCATGGCCGAGACCAACAAGATCCTGGGGCAGGGCGAAGGCTTTGGTTCGCCCGCTGTGCCGGTCGATGGCTTTTGCGTGCGCATCGGCGCCATGCGTTGCCATTCCCAGGCCCTGACCTTCAAGCTCAAGAAGGACGTGCCCTTGGCCGACATCGAGGCTCTGATCGCCGCCGACAACGAGTGGGTGAAGGTGGTGCCCAACACCCGCGAGGCCACGATCCGCGAACTCACCCCGGTGGCCACGACTGGCACGCTGACCATCCCCGTGGGCCGCATCCGCAAGCTGGCCATGGGGCCGGAGTACGTCGGCGCCTTCACCATCGGCGACCAGTTGCTGTGGGGCGCCGCCGAGCCGCTGCGCCGCATGCTGCGCATCCTGCTCGACAAGTGATGGATTTCCCGGGCGTTCGAGTCGCATTGCACCGTGCTTACGCCTCGAATGCCGGGTAATTCCCGCCGTTGTTGCAACGTCTGGAAACAAACTCAACGAATGGCCATGTGGCCGGCCGGCGACAATTTCCCAAGTCCGTTTCAAGAGGACGGGTTTTCATCCTGGGCTGCCCCGATGTCAGCCAGAGCATGAGCTTGTCACCCTATCTGCTTGATGCTATTGTGTTTTGTGCCGCGTACCGTCTGCAGGTGCTGGCGTGATGCCCCTTTCGCGAAACAGGCCCTTTTTGGGCCTGCGGTCGCATGGGCCCGCCACGGGTCTTTCGACCCACGCATGACGAATTGGGAGACGCCTTGAAAGATCATTCCATGTCCGCAGGGCGTTTCGTCCTGAATCGGGTTGCTGTTGCTGCTGCCGTGTCCGTCCTTTCCGCATTGCCGACCGCTGGTTGGGCGCTGGGGCTGGGCAAGCTGAATGTCCAGTCCGCACTGGGCGAGGGGCTGCGTGCCGAAATCGATGTCACCAGCCTGACGGCCGACGAAGGTGCGACCCTGCAGGTCAAGGTCGCCACGCCCGAGACCTACCGCGCCGCGGGGGTCGACTACAACGGTGTGCTGACGAACACCACGATCACCCTGCAGCGCCGCGCCGATGGTCGCCCCTTCCTGCGCCTGAGCAGCGATCGACCGGTTCAGGAACCCTTTGTCGACGTGATCCTGGACCTGGCTTGGTCGTCAGGCCGACTGGTCCGCGAATACACCCTCTTGTTCGATCCGCCGGCGGCCCGTTCCGCGCCGGCCCCCGCCCCGGTGACCGCGCCCATCATGGAAGCGCCGGCCCCCGTGGCCGCGCCCGCTACGTCTCGTGCGGCCGCGCCCGCGCCGGCCCCTGCCGCCGCAGCGGCTCCAGCGCCAGCGCCTGCCGAAAGCAAGCCGCGCAAGGCCGCCAAGCCGGCTTCGGCCGCCAGCCAGCCCGAAGCCGTGGCCTCCGCTCCCGCCCCGGCACCCGCACCCGCACCCGCACCCGCACCCGCACCCGCGGTTCGCCCGGCCGCTGCCTCGCAGCCCGCGGCCGCCGAGGACGCTCGCACGGTGCGCGTGCGCTCCGGTGATTCGCTCTCGTCCATTGCTCAGCGCAATGCGACCGAAGGCGTTTCCCTCGATCAGATGCTGGTTGGCCTGTACCGCAGCAACCCACAGGCCTTCCAGGGCAACAACATGAACCGCCTGAAGGCGGGTGTCGTGCTGAACGTGCCCTCGGCCGAAGAGGCCCAGAAGGTGCCGCAGCCCGAGGCTCGCCGCATCATCCAGGCCCAGAGCGCAGACTTCTCTGCCTACCGTCAACGCCTGGCTGGCACCGTTGCCCCGACCCCGGTCGAGCAACCCGAGCGCCAAGCCACGGGCAAGGTGGAGGCCGAGGTCAAGGACCGCAAGCAATCGGCGGCTCCTGCTCCTGACAAGCTGACCTTGAGCAAGGGCGGCGTGAGCAGCGGCACCGCCGCAGAAGACCGCGTGGCGAAGGCCCGCGCCAAGGAAGATTCCAGCGCCCGTGTGGCCGAGCTGTCGAAGAACCTCGATGAGCTGCGCAAGCTGCGCGAGAAGGCCGCACAGGCTTCCGCGCCGAGCAAGGCTGCACCTGCGCCCGCTCCCGCTCCCGCTCCCGCCAAGGTGCCGTCTGTGCCGGTCTCCGTGCCGCCCCCAGCTCCCGCTCCCGTGCCTTCGGTGGTCGAGGCGGCTTCCGCGCCGGCCGAGTTGCCAGCCAGCCCTGCTTCGGTGGTCGAGGGTTCTGCCACCATCGTTGCCGACGCGGCATCCGAAGCGGCCTCCGCTGCTTCGGCCTTGTTGCCAGCCGTGCCGGCTCCGGTGAGCGTGCCCACGCCACCGCCTGCGCCGGCCCCTGAGGAGCCTGGCTTCCTGGAGTCCATCAACCTGATGGCCGTGGCCGCTGGTGGTGCGGCCGTCGCCCTGCTGGCAGGTGGCTTCATGTTCCTGCGTTCGCGCCGCCGCGCCGAAACGGGTGAGACCTCCTTCCTGGAGAGTCGCCTGCAGCCCGACTCCTTCTTTGGTGCCAGCGGTGGTCAACGCGTGGACACCCGCGATGCCACGGGCGGTCCGTCCTCGATGAGCTATTCGCTCAGCCAGCTCGACGCCATCGGTGACGTCGATCCGGTGGCCGAGGCCGACGTCTACCTGGCCTACGGTCGCGACCTGCAAGCTGAGGAAATCCTCAAGGAAGCCCTGCGCAGCACCCCCGATCGCCTGGCCATCCGCACCAAGCTGCTGGAGGTTTACGCCAAGCGCCGCGACACCAAGGGTTTCGAGCAACTGGCCTCGCAGCTCTACAGCCTGACGCAGGGTGAGGGCGAGGACTGGGCCCGCATCCAGGAGCTGGGCTTGGGCATCGACCCCGAAAACCCGCTTTACCAGCCGGGTGGCCAGCCCGCCGAGGCGCCGTTGAGCGTCGAGCAGCCCTCCGATGGCCTGGGTGCCAGCACCATCCCGCATTCGGTGATGCCGGCCCCCAGCATCCTCGACAGCGTGGCGCCTGCCGTGCCGGAGAACTTCGCCCCCTCCAGCGATGGCGTCGACCTGGATCTCGACATCTCTGCACCCGTCCCGCTTGACGAAGTGAACGACTCCGTCGCGCCGCCGGTCACCGCCGCAGGTGATCTGCCGCCTCTGGAGTTGCCTGAGTTCGGTGCGAAATTGCCCAGCGCGCCCACACCGGCCCCCGCGGACGCCCCGCTGGAGTTCGGCGTTGACCTGCCGAGCCTGGAGCCGACGCCCGTGCAGTCCGCCGACGCCGAAGGCCTCGATTTCGGCGTCGAGGCGGCGCCAGCACCCGCTCCTGCACCGGCTTTCGACCTGGGCGACATCAGCCTGGACCTCGACACGCCGGCGGCTGCAGCCCCCGCTGCGGAGCTGGACCCGGTGGGTGAGCTGTCTGCCGACCCGATGGCCCGCAAGCTGGAGCTGGCTGACGAGTTCCGTCAGATCGGTGACGCCGACGGTGCCCGTGAATTGCTGCAGGAAGTCGTCGAACAGGCGCAGGACGCTGGCCTGAAGGCCCGTGCCCAGTCCATGCTCGACAGCCTGTCGTGATGTCCTGACCATGACACTGCTGGATGCGAGCGGGGAGGGGGCAGCCCCCTCCGCTCAAGCCGAGAGGGCGATCCGACGGATCGCCCTCGGCGTTTCCTACGTCGGCACCGCCTACAAGGGCTGGCAGAGCCAGCCGGGTGGCGGCACGGTGCAGGACGTGCTGGAGGCGGCCCTGAAGGCCTTTGCTGTGCGGCCGCTGAAGGTGCTCTGTGCAGGGCGCACGGACGCTGGCGTGCATGGCATCAACCAGGTTGTGCACCTCGACACCGACCTGCACCGAGAGCCTTTCTCGTGGGTGCGGGGCACCAACGCCTTCTTGCCGTCAGACATTTCGGTGCAATGGGCAGCCGAGGTGCCAGCGCATTTCCACGCCCGCAACAGCGCCATCGGTCGGCGTTATGCCTACGTGCTGCTGGAGTCGGCCGTGCGCCCGGCGCTGGAGTCCGGCAGGGCGGGTTGGGTGTTCCGCCCGCTCGATCAGGTGGCCATGGAGCGCGCCGCCGTCCACCTCATAGGGGAGCACGATTTCAGCTCTTTTCGCTCGTCGATGTGCCAGTCGCCCACGCCGATCAAGACGCTGCGCGAGATACGCATCCGACGCTGTGGCCCACCGGGCTCGCCCACGGCCTACTGGCGCTTCGACTTCGAGGGCCAGGCCTTCCTGCATCACATGATCCGCAACATCATGGGCTGCCTGCTCATGGTGGGCACCGGCGTGCAGCCGCCAGACTGGGTGCGCGAGGTGCGCGAGGCCCGTGACCGAAAGGTGGCGGCCCCCACATTTTCGGCGGATGGACTTTATTTCCTGGGCCCCCGCTACGCCCCTGGTTTTGGCTTGCCCGAGCACGTGCCTGGCATGGACTGGCTGCCTTCCTGAGCCCCTCGATCCGTTCCCTTGATTCGCTTTGCGGTCAGGTTGTCGGTTTTCACCTGGTGCAAGACGGGCCGAGGGGCTTCCCGGCCAGCGGGCGCGTTTTTTGAGACAATGTGCGCATTGACACCGCCACGGGACGCAGACGTCCCGGCCCCTGGATGTCCCTTCCGTTTTCCCATCGCACGCGCATCAAGGTTTGCGGCCTCACCCGTGAGGCCGACGTCGATGCCGCGGTCGAAGCCGGCGCAGACGCCATCGGCTTCGTGCTCTACGAAAAGAGCCCCCGACACGTCAGCGCCGCGCGAGCCGGCGAACTGGCGCGCCGCCTGCCGCCTTTCGTGACCCCCGTTGTGCTGCTGGTCAATGCCGACGCGTCCCTGCTGGCCCAGGCGCTGCAGGCCGTGCCTCAGGCGCTGCTGCAGTTCCATGGCGACGAGTCTGCGGCGCAGTGCGCAGCGCCTGCGCGCCCCTTCATCCGGGCCGCCCGCATGGCCCCCGGTTTCAATTTGTTAGACTTCGCGCGGCAATTCGAGGCCGCCCAGGCCCTGCTGGTGGACGCCCATGTGGACGGCTACGGTGGGGGCGGGCAGGTGTTCGACTGGTCCCTGCTGGCGGGGCTGCCTGCGTCGGTGGCGCGCAACCTGGTTCTCTCGGGCGGGCTGCACGCTGGCAACGTGGCCGAGGGCATTCGCCGTGTGAGGCCCTGGGCCGTGGACGTGAGTTCCGGCGTGGAGGCCTCCAAGGGCATCAAGGACGCCGCCCGGATGACCGAGTTCTGCCAGGCGGTCCGCGAGGCCGACCAGGGCCTGCCCACCCCCCGTTTCGCGACGGCTGCATGATGTTTGCAGCCGCGCACACCCTGACAAGACATGTTGACCTACAACCAGCCTGACGCCCGTGGCCACTTCGGCCCCTATGGCGGCACCTTCGTGTCCGAGACGCTCATCCATGCGCTTGAGCAACTCAAGGACGCTTACGAGCACTACCGCCACGACGAGGCCTTCAAGGCCGAGTTCCGCCGCGAGCTCGCGCACTTCGTGGGCCGTCCCAGCCCCGTCTACCACGCCGACCGCCTCAGCCGCGAAATCGGCGGCGCCCAGATCCACTTCAAGCGCGAAGACCTCAACCACACCGGCGCGCACAAGGTCAACAACACCATCGGCCAGGCCCTGCTGGCCAAGCGCATGGGCAAGCCCCGCGTGATCGCCGAAACAGGTGCCGGCCAGCACGGCGTGGCCACCGCCACCATCTGCGCGCGCTACGGCATGGAATGCGTGGTCTACATGGGCGCCGAAGACGTCAAGCGCCAGTCGCCCAACGTCTACCGCATGCACCTGCTGGGCGCCAAGGTGGTGCCGGTCGAGTCCGGCAGCAAGACCCTCAAGGACGCGCTCAACGAAGCCATGCGCGACTGGGTCACCAACGTCGAGAACACCTTCTACATCATTGGCACGGTGGCCGGTCCCCACCCGTACCCCGCCATGGTCCGCGACTTCCAGAGCGTCATTGGCGAGGAGTGCCTCAAGCAGATGCCCGAGCAGATCGGCCGCCAGCCGGATGCCGTGGTCGCCTGCGTGGGCGGTGGCTCCAATGCCATGGGCATTTTTTACCCCTACATCCCGCATGAGCAGGTGCGCCTGATCGGTGTCGAAGCGGCTGGTGAAGGCTACGAAAGCGGCAAGCATTCGATGTCGCTGCAAAAGGGCGTGCCGGGCGTGCTGCACGGCAACCGCACCTACTTGCTGCAAGACGAGAACGGGCAGATCACCGAGACGCATTCCGTCTCTGCTGGCCTGGACTACCCCGGCGTCGGCCCCGAGCACGCCTACCTCAAGGACATCGGTCGCGCGGAGTACGTCGGCATCACCGACAAGGAAGCGCTGGAAGCCTTCCACCGCCTGTGCCGCACCGAAGGCATCATCCCGGCGCTCGAATCCAGCCACGCGGTCGCCCATGCGATGAAGCTGGCCGCCACCATGCGCCCCGATCAGCACGTGCTGGTCAACCTCTCGGGCCGTGGCGACAAGGACATCGGCACCGTGGCCGACCTGACCGGCGCCGAGTTCTACTGCCGCCCGTCGTGCCGGGGCCAGTCGGTGAAAGGGGGCGCATGATGAGCGCCGTGACCCACCCCATCACCCGGCTTGACCAGACCTTCGCCACGCTCAAGGAGCAGGGCCGCAAGGCGCTGATCCCCTACATCACCTGCGGCGACCCGTACCCCGCCAAGACGGTCGAGATCATGCTGGCCATGGCCGAAGCCGGGGCCGACGTGATCGAGCTCGGCGTGCCGTTTTCCGACCCGATGGCCGATGGCCCCGTCATCCAGAAGGCGGCCGAGCGCGCGCTGACCCATGGCATCTCGCTCAACCATGTGCTCGATGACGTGCGCGCCTTCCGCGCCCTGAACGCCACCACGCCCGTCGTGCTGATGGGCTACGCCAACCCCATCGAGAACCACGACCTGCGCCATGGCGCTGGTAGCTTCGTGCGCGACGCCAAGGCCGCGGGCGTCGATGGCGTGCTGGTGGTTGACTACCCGCCCGAAGAGTGCGAAGAGTTCGCCGCGCGCTTGAAGGCCGCGGGCCTGGCCCCCATCTTCCTGCTGGCCCCCACGTCCACCGAGCAGCGCATGGCCGACGTCGGCCGCATCGCTGCCGGCTACGTGTACTACGTTTCGCTCAAGGGCGTGACCGGGGCCGGTCACCTCGATACCTCCGCCGTGGCCGACATGGTCCCGCGCATCAAGGCGCACGTCAGCGTGCCCGTGGGCGTGGGCTTCGGCATCCGTGACGCCGAGACGGCCAAGGCCGTCGCTGCGGTGTCCGATGCCGTCGTGATCGGCTCGCGCCTGGTGCAACTGCTGGAAACGCAGTCGCCCGAAACCGTGGCGGCAGCGGCCCGCGGCTTCATCGCCGAGATCCGCGCTGCACTCGATTCCCTGAAAGGATGACCATGAGCTGGCTCGAGAAACTCCTGCCCCCCAAGATCCAACCGACCGACCCGGCCGAGCGCCGCTCGGTGCCGGAAGGCCTGTGGGTGAAGTGCCCCTCCTGCGAGACCGTCCTTTACAAGAACGACCTCGAGGCCAACGTCAACGTCTGCCCCAAGTGCGGCCACCACCACCGCATCGGTGCGCGCGCCCGCCTGGACGCCTTCCTCGACGCCGAAGGGCGCTACGAGATCGGCCAGGAGGTGCTGCCGGTCGATGCCCTGAAGTTCAAGGACAACAAGAAGTACCCCGATCGCCTCAAGCAAGGCATGGAGGCCACCGGCGAGACCGACGCCCTGATCGTGCTCGGCGGCTCCGTGTGCAGCATCCCCGTGGTCGCGGCCTGCTTCGAGTTCGACTTCATGGGCGGCTCGATGGGCTCGGTGGTGGGCGAGCGCTTCGTGCGTGGCGTCGAAACCGCCGTCGACCAGAAGACCGCGTTCATCTCGTTCACCGCCACCGGTGGCGCGCGCATGCAGGAAGGCCTGCTGAGCCTGATGCAGATGGCCAAGACCAACGCGGCCCTCACGCGCCTGGCCAAGGCCAAGTTGCCCTACATCAGCGTGCTGACCGACCCGACCATGGGCGGCGTGTCGGCTTCGTTCGCCTTCATGGGCGACGTGGTCATCGCCGAGCCCAAGGCCCTGATCGGCTTTGCCGGCCCCCGTGTGATCGAGAACACCGTGCGCGAGGTGCTGCCCGAGGGCTTCCAGCGCTCCGAGTTCCTGATGCAAAAGGGCGCCATCGACATGATCATGGATCGCCGCGAGCTGCGTCGCAACATCGCGCGCCAGTTGGCCATCCTGATGCGCCAGCCGGCCGACGCCGTCGCGGGTTGAGACCTTCCTTCGCGATGAGAGCGGGCTGCGCTGAGCAGCCCGTTTTGTTTCCGGCATCGGGTGCCCCCGCTGATCGCCCATTGCCCACCTTGAGGATGCGAGCCGCGTCCCCACCTGTTGTCCTGCCCCACCGTGAGCTCCCGAATGTCTCCAACGCCCCGCACCCTCGAAGACTGGCTGGCCCATTGCGAACGCCTGCACACCGTTGGCATCGACATGGGGCTCGAGCGCGTGGGCGCTGTCTGGGCGCGCGCGGGCGTCACGCTGGGCACGCCGCTGGGGCAGGAGCCGGTGGACGGCGCCCCGGTGGTCTTCACCGTCGCGGGCACCAACGGCAAGGGCTCGACCTGCGCGATGCTCGAAAGCATCCTCATCGCCTCGGGCTTTCGCGTCGGGGTGTACGGCTCGCCCCATCTGGTGCGTTTCGAGGAGCGCTGCCGGCTCAACGGGCAACTGGTCAAGGCCGATGAATTGCTGCCGCATTTCGAGGCCATCGAGGCCGCGCGAGGCGACACCCCGCTGACGTACTTCGAGTTCACCACCCTGGCCATCCTGCGCCTGCTGGCTTCGGCCGGGCTGGACGCGGTCATCCTGGAGGTGGGGCTGGGCGGTCGGCTCGATGCGGTCAACGTGGTCGACACCGACTGCGCCGTCATCACCAGCATCGACCTGGACCACATGGACTACCTGGGCCCCGACCGCGAGGCCATCGGCCGCGAGAAGGCCGGCATCATGCGCGCTGGCCGACCGGCCGTGGTGTCCGACCCGCAGGCGCCGGACAGCGTCGTGCAGCACGCAGAAGGCCTGGGCGCCGACCTGTGGCTGTTCGGCCGCGACCACAACTACGCCGGTGACCGCCAGCAGTGGTCCTGGGGCGGGCGCAACAAGCGCTTCAACGGCATGGCCTACCCCTCGCTGCGCGGCGCCAACCAACTGCTCAACGCCTCGGGCGTGCTGGCCGCACTCGAGGCCGTGCGCAACCGGCTGCCCGTGTCGGCCCAGGCCGTGCGCACGGGCCTGGCCATGGTCGAGCTGCCGGGGCGTTTTCAGATCATCCCGGGTCAGCCCACGCTGATCCTGGACGTGGCGCACAACCCGCACGCGGCGGCGCAACTGGCGGTCAACCTTGATCAGATGGGGTTCTTTCCGCGCACGCACGCTGTCTGGGGCGCCATGGCCGACAAGGACCTGGCCGGCATGGTGCACAAGCTGCGCCCTCTTGTGGACGCCTGGTACTGCTGCGACCTGCCCACGGGGCGCGCGGCTTCGGCCGAGCAGCTCGCCGAGGTCATCGCCGCCGACACCGCGGCACACCCTTCTGCAACGGCCCCGAAGGCGACCGTCAGCCGCCATGCCGATCCCATGGCCGCGCTGCACGCCGCCCTGGCTGCCGCGGACCCCACGGATAGAATCCTGGTTTTCGGGTCGTTCTACACGGTGGGGGGCGTCATCGACGCCGGGCTGCCGCGCCTGAATGCGCCCCACATGCCGGGCGCCTGAAGCCCTTTCCGGTCGTTTTCACCTCGTCCTAGCGCATGCCTCTGTCTTCCCTCCTTGAGCGATTCCGCCGTGGCGCCAACGGGACCACGCCGGGCGCCCGCGCACCTTCGCCCTCGGACGTCGAGGCGCTGCGCACCCGGGCGCGCCGTCGCCTGATCGGCATGGTGGTGCTGGTGGGGGCGGGGGTGCTCGGTTTTCCCTGGTTGTTCGAGACGCAACCCCGCCCGATGTCACCTGACGTGCGCATCGTCCAGTCGGGCCCGCACGCCCAGGGCGAGGCCGATGCGTCGTCCCGGGCGGCCTCGGGTCGCGTGTCTCCGGCGCCCCGGCGCGAGGCCCAGGTGGCCAACATCACGCCGCCCGCCGACGCCACCAACGCACCGCCTCCCGCCGAGGCTCGGCAGGAGTCCCGCGCCCAAGCCCAGGCCGAGGCCGTGCCACCCGCGCCCAAGCCTGCCCCGAAACCAAGCCTGAAACCGTCCACCGGGGAGCCTGCTCGCCAGCCCGAAAAGGTGGCGGCCAAGCCGGCCGAGAAGGCGCCTGAAAAGTCCCCTGAGAAAGTGGCCCAGAAGCCCCAGGCCAAGCCTGCGGAAAAAAGCGCCGACAAGGCCACGGACAAGAAGCCGGACCCCAAGCCCGACAACAAGGCCTCCGACACCCGCTACGTGGTGCAGTTCGGGGCTTTCGCCGACGTCAATGCCGCGCGCGAAACCCGTCAGAAGGCCGAGCGCATGGGTCTGAAGACCTACGCCCAGCAGGTCGACACCCCCCAGGGCAAGCGCATCCGCGTGCGCCTGGGGCCGTTCGCAGACAAAGCCGATGCCGACAAGGCTCTGGCCACCTTGCGCAAGGGCGGGCTCAACGGCAACGTCCTGACGCTCTGAGCCAGGAAAGGCGCGCTGCACCGTGGAGGGCCTCACCCCCGTCTCCCCCTCGTCGCTGGGCACCGTCTGGACCTGGCTGGACATCGCTCTGCTCGGCGGGCTGCTGGCTTCGGTGGCGCTGGGGGCCTGGCGTGGTCTGCTCACCGAGTTGCTGGCCCTCATGGGTTGGGTCGTGGCCTGCCTGGCGGCGCATTTCCTGGGCAGCGATGTGGCGCGCCACGTGCCACTGGGTGAAACGGGCGACCAGATCAACCTGCTGTCGGGCATGGTGCTCGCGTTCGTCGGGGCCTGGCTGGCCTGGGCCCTGGTGTCCTGGGGCATCTCGCAACTCATCCGGGCCTCGGGCCTGGGTGGCTCCGACCGCCTGTTGGGTGCGGTCTTCGGCCTGGTGCGTGGCCTGCTCGCGTCCCTGGCCATCTATGTCCTGGTGAGCATGACGCCCGTGGCGCAAGCCGATTCGTGGCGGGCTTCACGGGGTGTGGCCTGGCTGGGCACCGTTCTGCAGGGGCTTGGCCCCATCCTGCCACCCGAGGTGGTCCAATTCCTGCCGGCGCCCTCGATGCCTTGATGGCGACGGCCGAAGCGTTTTTTTGACATTTGTTTTTCCGGGCCCCGGTCCGGTGTGAGGTGAACCATGTGCGGCATCGTGGGTGTGATTTCTAAGGCGCCCGTCAACCAGCTCATTTATGACGCGCTGCTGTTGCTGCAGCACCGTGGCCAGGACGCCGCCGGCATCGTGACCGCCGGCCCCGACGCGCACGGCCGCAAGTTCTTCATGCACAAGGCCCGCGGCATGGTCAAGGACGTCTTTCGCACGCGCAACATGCGTGCGCTGCCGGGCACCGTGGGCCTGGGTCAGGTGCGCTACCCGACCGCTGGCAACGCCTTCAACGAAGAAGAGGCCCAGCCCTTCTACGTCAACGCGCCCTTCGGGCTCGTGCTGGTTCACAACGGCAACCTGACGAATGCGCACGACCTGCGCAAGGAGCTGTTCGACATCGATCGCCGCCACCTCAACACAGACAGCGACACGGAGGTGCTGCTCAACGTGTTCGCCCACGAGCTGGAGCTGGCCGGCCGCGAGCTGCCCCTGACGCCCGCCGCCGTCTTCAAGGCCGTGCGCGCCGTGCACAAGCGCATCAAGGGCTCTTACGCCGTCATCTGCCTGATCGCCGGTTACGGCCTGGTGGCCTTCCGCGACCCCTTCGGCATCCGCCCCATGTGCTACGGCGAGGCCGACCTGCCTGAAGGCCGCGAAGTCATGGTCGCCAGCGAGTCGGTGGCCCTGGAAGGCACCAGCCACCGCTTCGTGCGCGACGTGGCCCCGGGCGAGGCCCTGTTCGTCGACCTGGACGGGGTGGTGCACGCCGAGCAGTGCGCCGAGAAGTCCGTGCTCAACCCCTGCATGTTCGAGTACGTCTACCTGGCCCGGCCTGACTCCACCATCGATGGCGTCTCGGTCTACCAGGCGCGCCTGAACATGGGCGAGACCCTGGCGCAACGCGTCATCTCGACCATGCCGCCCAGCGAGATCGACGTGGTGATCCCCATCCCCGAATCGAGCCGCCCCTCGGCCATGCAGCTGGCTCAGAAGCTCGGCAAGCCCTACCGCGAAGGCTTCGTCAAGAACCGCTACGTGGGCCGCACCTTCATCATGCCGGGGCAGGGCGCGCGCAAGAAGTCCGTGCGCCAGAAGCTCAACGCCATCGGCCTGGAATTCAAAGGCCGCAACGTGCTGCTGGTCGACGACTCCATCGTGCGCGGCACCACCTCCAAGGAAATCGTGCAGATGGCTCGAGAGGCTGGCGCCAACAAGGTCTACCTGGCCTCGGCTGCGCCGCCCGTGCGTTTTCCCAACGTCTACGGCATCGACATGCCGACCAAGAGCGAACTCGTGGCCCATGGCCGCTCGCTCGAAGAGGTGCGCCAGATCATCGGTGCCGACGCCCTGATCTACCAGGACGTCGATGCGATGAAGAAGGTCGTCGGCAGGCTGAACCCCAAGATCCAGGGTTTCGAGGCCTCGTGCTTCGATGGCACCTACATCACGGGTGACGTCAGCGCCGAGGACTTCGCCGCCATCCAGTCGCAGCGCCTGACGCAAAAGGGCGAGGAAGAAGCCATCAACTCGCGCCTGGCCCTGCAAAGCCACAGCGACGAATGAACCCTGACCGCACCCGGGCCTGCGCAGTGGGGCCGGGTTGAGAGGAGGCCGCATGGCCAAGTCCGACAACCAGAACG
This sequence comes from Burkholderiales bacterium RIFCSPHIGHO2_01_FULL_63_240, assembly GCA_001770725.1. Taxonomy (GTDB): domain Bacteria; phylum Pseudomonadota; class Gammaproteobacteria; order Burkholderiales; family Burkholderiaceae_C; genus Aquabacterium. Next base: position 857,232 of record MERU01000002.1, on the reverse strand, counting down.
ACGACAAGAAGCGCCTGCCCCGCAAGGACCTGCCGCCCGATGCCCGCATCGAGACGCTGGCCGTGCGCGAGGGCCTGCCGCCCACGCAATGGGGTGAGAACTCCGAAGCGCTGTTTTTGACCAGCAGCTTCAACCACCCTGACGCGGCCACGGCCGCCGCGCGCTTTGCCAACGAAGAAGAAGCCTTCGTCTACACGCGCTTCACCAACCCCACCACGATGATGTTCGAGCGCCGCCTGGCCGCGCTCGAGGGCACCGAGGCGGCCATTGCCACGTCCAGCGGCATGAGCGCCATCTTGCTGCTGGTCATGGGCCTGCTCAAGTCAGGCGACCACATCGTGTGCTCGCAAAGCGTGTTTGGCTCGACCATCACGCTGCTGCAGGCCCAGTTCGGCAAGTTCGGCGTCGAGACCACCTTCGTGTCGCAGACGGACGTGGGCGCCTGGCGTTCAGCGGTCAAGCCCAACACCAAGCTCTTCTTTGCCGAAACCCCGAGCAACCCGCTGACCGAGGTCTGCGACATCGCCGCGCTGGCCGAGATCGCGCATGCCGCCGGTGCCCTGCTGGCCGTGGACAACTGCTTTTGCACGCCCGCACTGCAAAAGCCCGTTGACCTGGGAGCCGACCTCATCATCCACTCCGGCACCAAGTACCTGGACGGCCAAGGGCGTGTGCTGGCCGGTGCCATCTGCGGCCCCGACGCCATCGTCAATGGCCCGCTGATGACCACGCTGCGCGGTGCCGGCATGACGCTGGCGCCCTTCAACGCCTGGGTCGTGCTCAAGGGCCTGGAGACGCTGTCCATCCGCATGGCCGCGCAAAGCGCCAACGCGCTCCAGCTCGCGCAGTGGCTCGAGCAGCAACCGCAGGTGGACCAGGTGTACTACCCCGGTCTGCCCAGTCACCCGCAGCACGCGCTGGCCATGAAGCAGCAGAACAACTGCGGCGGCGCGGTGGTGTCCTTCACCGTCAAGCCGGCGCAGGGCGAGGTCACCGTGCCCGCGCCCGCGGTGCTGAGCGATGACGCCAAGCGCCTGCGCCAGGCCGCCTTCCACGTGATCGACCACACGAAGCTGTGCTCCATCACCTCCAACCTGGGCGACACCAAGACCCTCATCACGCACCCGTCGAGCACCTCGCACGGGCGCCTCTCCGAAGACCAGCGCCTGGCCGCCGGCATCACGCAGGGCATGATCCGCGTGGCCGTGGGCCTGGAGCACATCGACGACCTCACGGCCGACCTGGCCCGCGGTCTCGACACCTTGAACGCCTGAAAGCGCCCGATCCCACACATGTCCCAAGTCCGCACCCGCTTTGCCCCGTCGCCCACCGGCTTCATCCACCTGGGCAACATCCGCTCGGCCCTTTATCCCTGGGCCTTCGCGCGCGCCAACAACGGCGTCTTCATCCTGCGCATCGAGGACACCGACGAGGAGCGCTCCTCGCAGGCCGCCGTGGACGTCATCCTCGAGGGCATGCAGTGGCTGGGCCTGAACCACGACGAAGGCCCCTACTACCAGATGCAGCGCATGGAGCGCTACAAAGAGGTCGTGCAGCAGATGCTGGACAAGGGCCTGATCTACCCCTGCTACATGAGCTCGGCCGAACTCGACGCCCTGCGCGAGCGCCAGATGGCCAACAAGGAAAAGCCCCGCTACGACGGCACCTGGCGCCCCGAGCCGGGCAAGACCCTGCCGCCCGTGCCCGCAGGTGTGAAACCCGTGCTGCGCTTCAAGAACCCGCAAGGCGGCAGCGTCGTGTGGGAAGACAAGGTCAAGGGCCGCATCGAGATCAGCAACGACGAGCTCGATGACCTGGTGATCGCCCGCCCGGCGCCAGAGGGCAGCGACGGCATCGTCGGCACCCCCACCTACAACTTCTGCGTCGTGGTCGACGACATGGACATGGGCATCACCCACGTCATCCGCGGCGACGACCACGTCAACAACACCCCGCGCCAGATCAACATCCTGCGCGCCCTGGGGCAGGAGCCGCCCGTCTACGCCCACCTGCCCACCGTGATGACCGAAACGGTGGACGAGCATGGCGAGAAGCACGTCTCCAAGATGTCCAAGCGCCATGGCGCCAAGGCCGTCACGCAGTACCGCGACGAAGGCTACCTGGCCGACGCCATCGTCAACTACCTGGCCCGCCTGGGCTGGAGCCACGGCGACGACGAGATCTTCTCGCGCGCCCAGTTCATCGAGTGGTTCAACCTCGACCACCTGGGCCGCAGCGCCAGCCAGTTCGACGAAGCCAAGCTGCGCTGGGTGGCCCAGCAGCACATGAAGACCGCCGACGACGCGATGCTGGCTGGCCTGGTGCGCGAGCAGTTCGCCAGCCGCGGCGTGAGCCTGCCTGCTGCGTTGGGTGCAGGGCAGGGCGATGCCCGACTGGCCGCCATGTGTGCCCTGTTCAAGGACCGCTGTGCCACGACCGTGGAACTCGCCGACTGGCTGACCATGTACGTGGCCGAAGTCACCCCGCCTGAGCAAGAGCTGGCCGAGAAGCTGACCGATGCCGTCAAGCCCGCCGTCGCCGGCCTGGCCGCGCGCTTGGCCACCTGCGCCTGGGAACCTGCGGCCATCGCGCAAGCCATGAAGGACACGCTGACCGAGTTCGGCCTGAAGATGCCGCAACTGGCCATCCCCGTGCGCCTGCTGGTGTGCGGGCGTTCGCAGACGCCTTCGGTCGATGCCGTGCTGTCGTTGTTCGAGCGTGACGCAGTTCTGCAACGGCTGCGTTGAAGTCGCGAGGACTTGTGCCGAGTCGGAAAAACGGTATATACTCGCGGTCTCGCTTGATACGACGCTTTGTTTGAAACAAAGCAGCCGGGCAAAGCCGAAAGAAGGCAACGCAAGAAGCCATCTGACGGGGGTATAGCTCAGCTGGGAGAGCGCTTGCATGGCATGCAAGAGGTCAGCGGTTCGATCCCGCTTACCTCCACCACCAACCTTCGGGTTGTTCGGTGACCAGGTTGCAGTTGAACCAGGCACAGCGTCGATCAGGTTGCATGAAGGATTTGAGTCCCCTTCGTCTAGAGGCCTAGGACACCACCCTTTCACGGTGGCTACAGGGGTTCGAATCCCCTAGGGGACGCCAAGTTTTGACGGCGCTTGGCCGGTCGCAAGATCGGCGCAGACGTCAGCCACGCGGAGTGGTAGTTCAGTTGGTTAGAATACCGGCCTGTCACGCCGGGGGTCGCGGGTTCGAGTCCCGTCCACTCCGCCAAGTATTTTGATGGCGCTGCTGATGACAAGGCAGCGTCGAAACGAGTCAGTCTCGGTGCCAGCGCGGCGCCCTGCGTGGTGACACAAGGGGGTATAGCTCAGCTGGGAGAGCGCTTGCATGGCATGCAAGAGGTCAGCGGTTCGATCCCGCTTACCTCCACCATCCAACCAGGCGTCGCCGGTATCGAGGGCGATTCGGTTCAGACAATTCGATTCGACGGAGTCCCCTTCGTCTAGAGGCCTAGGACACCACCCTTTCACGGTGGCTACAGGGGTTCGAATCCCCTAGGGGACGCCAAGTTTTGACGGCGCTTGGGTTGAGCAATCGACCGAAGTCGTCACCGACGCGGAGTGGTAGTTCAGTCGGTTAGAATACCGGCCTGTCACGCCGGGGGTCGCGGGTTCGAGTCCCGTCCACTCCGCCAAGATGCAAAGCCCTGATGGTTCTCGCCATCAGGGCTTTTTGCTTTCACGCTGCAGGGGCGTTCGTGCCATCGGTGGCGGTCGCGGCTTCGCGCCGCCCGAACATCGCCCAGCTCTCGATCGTCATCACCACCTCGTCGCGCTGGTTGAGGGCTTCCCAGCGAGTCTGCACCAGCCCCACGTGTGGCTTGCTGCGCATCGGTCGCTTGGCCAGCACCGTCATGCGGGCGCGCACCTCGTCGCCCACCATCACGGGCTTGAGCCAGCGCAGGCTGTCCAGCCCGGGCGAGCCCAGGCTGCTGGACTGCAGCAGGAAGCCGTCGCACATCAGGCGCATGACGATGCCGGCCGTGTGCCAGCCGCTGGCGGCCAGCCCGCCGAACAGCGAGGCCTTGCCCGCCTCTTCGCTCAGGTGAAAGGGCTGGGGGTCGAATTCGGTGGCGAAGCGCACGACCTCGTCGCGTTCCACGCGCTTGGGGCCGAAGGTCAGGCAAAGGCCTTCCTGGATGTCTTCCCAATGCCAGCGGATGGCGGGCGGCTTGTCATGGTCCATGTTGGTGGTTTTCCAGGGTTGAGAGCGGCTTCAGGTGACTTGGTGCGCAGCGCTGGTGATGGCGGGCACGCGAGCGGACTGCCAGGTCCCCCAGGCGATGATGGCGGTGCCCAGCAACATCAGCGGCGTGATGGCTTCGTGCAGGAAGAGGGCGCCCCACAGCATGCCGAACACCGGGATGAGAAAGGTGACGGTGAGCGCGGGCGTCGGGCCCAGGCGCTGGATCAGCTGGAAGAACACCGTGTAGGCCAGCGCCGTGCAGACGGCCCCCAGCGCGAACATGGCGCCCCAGGCTGCCATGGGCACATCCGACCACAAGCCGGATGGCAGGCCCGCGGGGCCGACGAACAGCGCGGGCCCGATCAGGCAGGCCGAGGCCAGCACCATCGTGCCGGCGCACAGCACCAGCGGGCTGAGGTGCTGCAGGCGACGGCGGGCGTGGTGCACCGAGATGGCGTACGACAGCGTGGCCACCAGGATCAGCACCACCGGCGCGAAACGGGCCGAAGCCGAGCCAGAAGGGGCGGGGCTGCCAATGCCCGGGCCCGTCAGGATGCCGACCCCGATCAAGCCGGCCAGCATGCCGCCCACCACCGCGCGCGACGGCGCCTGCCGGGACCACGCCCAGCCCACCAGCACGCCCCACAGCGGCGTGGTCGCGTTGAGGATCGACATCAACCCCGCCGGCAACGACAGCGCAGCCTGCCCCAGGCACAAGGCCGGCACCACGCAGGACAGCAGCGCCGACACCATCAGGTCGGGCCAGTTGTGGCGCGCGGGCCAGGATTGGCGCATGACCAGCAAGGCCAGGCCGAGCAGAAGGGCCGCCAGGCCCACGCGCGCCGCGGCCACCGCCACGGGCCCCACCACGGGGGCGGCCACGCGCAGGAACAGGAAGGAAGCACCCCACACGGCGGCCAAGGCGATGAGGGTGAGCAGGTCGCGCGGTTTCATCCGGCCCGATGATACGGGGCTCACCAACTGTCACATGCCCCCTGCATCCTCGGGGCGTCCAGCGCATGTGGCCCCCGTCTTGCTCCCTACAATGCCGGCACCGGACGGGGTGCCACACGATGCCGCCCGACGCCCGTCACAACCCATCCAGACCAAAAAGGATCACCATGCAAGTCGCAGCTTCCATCTTCAAGGCCTATGACATCCGCGGCATCGTCGGGCAGACCTTGAACGAAGCCGTGGCCGAACACCTGGGCCGTGCCTTCGGCACCGAAGCGCTCAAGCTCGGCGAGAAGGCCGTGGCCATCGGCCGCGACGGTCGCCTCTCCGGCCCATCGCTCAGTGGCGCGCTCATCAAGGGCCTGCGCAGCACCGGCATCAACGTGATCGACCTGGGGGCCGTCACCACGCCCATGCTCTATTACGTGGCCGCCACGCGCGCCGATCAGGGTTGCCACAGCGGCATCCAGGTCACGGGCAGCCACAACCCCAAGGACTACAACGGCTTCAAGATGGTGCTGGCTGGCCGCGCCATCTATGGCGATGACATCCAGGGCCTGCGCCAGCGCATCGAGGCCGAAGACTACGCACAAGGCCAGGGCAGCCTGAGCACCCTCGACGTGCTGCCCGAGTACACGCAGCGCATCGTGGGTGACGCCAAGCTGGCACGCCCGCTCAAGATCGTGGTCGACTCGGGCAACGGCATCCCGGGCGCATCGGCGCCTGGCATCCTGCGCGCGTTGGGCTGCGAGGTCACCGAGCTGTACTCCGAGGTCGATGGCGACTTCCCCAACCACCACCCCGATCCCTCCAAGCCCGAGAACCTGCGCGACCTGATCCAGGCCGTCAAAGAGCAGGGCGCCGACCTGGGCCTGGCCTTCGACGGCGATGGCGACCGCCTGGGCGTGGTCACCAAGGAAGGCAACAACATCTTCCCCGACCGTCAGATCATGCTGTTCGCCCGCGACGTGCTCAGCCGCGTGCCCGGCGGCAAGATCATCTACGACGTCAAATGCAGCCAGCAACTGGCCGTGGCCGTTCGTGCCGCGGGTGGCGAGCCCGTGATGTACAAGACCGGTCACTCGCTGGTCAAGGCCAAGCTCAAGGAAACCGGCGCGCCGTTCGCCGGCGAGATGAGCGGCCACATCTTCTTTGCCGAGCGCTGGTACGGCTTCGACGACGCCACCTACACGGCCGCGCGCCTGCTCGAGATCCTCTCGAAGGTGCCCGACCCGAGCGCCGTGCTCAACGCGCTGCCCACCAGCCACAGCACGCCCGAGCTCAACGTGCCCTGCGCCGAAGGCGAACACCATGCCGTCATCGAGAAGCTGCGTGAAACCGCCAAGTTCGACGGCGCCCAGCTGACCACCATCGACGGCCTGCGCGCCGACTACGACGATGGCTTCGGGCTGGTGCGGGCTTCGAACACCACGCCGGTGCTGGTGCTGCGCTTCGAAGGCCAGACGCCCGCGGCGCTGGAGCGCATCCAGTCGCATTTCATGGCGGCCATCCTGGCGGTCAAGCCCGACGCGCACGTGGGTGCTTCGGCTCACTGAACGTTGACCGCGCCCACGTCTCCTGCGCGGGCCTGGCTGGCCCGCCAGCTGTACTCGACCTTGCTGAGGCTGGGCACGCCTGCCTACCTCTGGCGGGTGTGGTCGCGCGGCCGTGACGAGCCTGCCTACCGCCACTTCTGGCCACAGCGCCTGGGCTGGCACACAGGCCCGGCCTGGCAAGCGGACGCCCGCTCGCCGGTGATCTGGTTGCACGCCGTCTCGCTGGGTGAGACCCGGGCGGCCACGCCCCTGGTTCAGGCCCTGCGAGCCAGCCTGCCCGGCATGCGCCTGTTGCTGACCCACACGACCGCCACCGGGCGCGAGGCGGGTGTGGCGCTGATCAAGCCTGGCGATGCCCAGGCCTGGCTGCCCTTCGACACCCCGGGTGCCGTGCGGCGCTTTTTCGCGCATTTCAGGCCGGACGTCGGGGTGCTGATGGAAACCGAGGTCTGGCCCAACCTGATGCACGAGGCCCGCCGCCACGGCATCCCGATGGTGCTGGCCAACGCACGCCTGAGCGACAAGAGCCTGCGACAGGGGCAGCGATTTGCCGCGCTGCTCCAACCCGCCGCCGCAGCGCTGAGCCTGACCCTGGCTCAGACCGAAGCCGATGCCGACCGCTTGCGGCGCATGGGGGCACGGCCGGTGGAGGTGATGGGCAACGTCAAGTTCGACATGACCCCGCCGCCCGAGTTGCTGGCGCGCGGCCGGGCCTGGCGCGAAGCGCTGGGCCGACCCGTCGTGCTGGCCGCCAGCACCCGCGAGGGCGAAGAGCCCCAGCTGTTGGCGGCATGGCGCAAGCAGGTCGGCGGGCTGCCCGCGAGCGAGGTGCCCAGGCTGTTCATCGTGCCGCGTCACCCTCAGCGCTTCGACGAAGTGGCCGCCGCCATCGAAGCCATGGGCTGGCGGGTCTCTCGCCGCAGCGCATGGGGCGAGGCGGGCCCCGACGACCTGGCGCTGTCGGCCGACGTCTGGCTTGGCGACAGCATGGGTGAGATGCCCGCCTATTACGCCGCGGCCGACATCGCACTGCTGGGCGGCAGCTTCGTCCCCCTGGGTGGACAGAACCTCATCGAAGCGGCGGCCTGCGGCTGCCCGCTGGTGCTCGGCCCCTCGACCTTCAATTTCGCCGAAGCGGCCGAGCATGGCCTGGCGGCGGGCGCGGCCTGGCGCGTGCCAACGTTCGACGAGGCCTGCCAACTGGTGTCGCGGGCCCTGCAAGATGGTCGGCTCCCCGCTTCGCGGGAGGCGGCTTTGACCTTCGCCGCCACCCACCGGGGTGCTGCGGCCCGGATGGCGGCGGCCATCAAGCCACTTTTGCGTCAAGTGAAATAAAGGGTAAACACGGTAGGGGCCCTGTGCACGATGACACGCAAACGAGGGATAACAAACGGAAACATTTCCCGATATCGTTCACCCATCAACAGTTCCTTCGGGAGAAGAACAATGAACGGTCTGCACAAGTTCCTCGGTGGCGTCGTGGCCTCCACCGTCCTGGCGGCTTCGGCTTTCGCCCAGGTCACCACCACCACGAACCTTGGCGAACTGTCGGCCACCCCGACGAACTTCGGCAACACGTTCAACCAGTCGGTGAACTTCAGCGACATCTACACCTTCTCCATCGCTGGCAACGGCTCGGTGAGCGGCTACACGAACGACAGCAACACGTTCCGCGCCTTCATCGACTTCCGTGACGTGGACATCACCAGCTTGATCCTTTACAAGGGCACCACGGTCAACCCGTCCACCGTGATGGACTACGACCTGTATGTCCCCGCGGCCAACACCTTCACCTTCTCCGGGCTGACCGCTGGCACCTACTCGCTGGCTGTCAACGGCAATGTGTCGCTGGGCGCAGGTTCGGGTGACTTGGCCAAGTATTCCGGTCAGATTTCGACCACCGCCGTGGCCTCGCCGGCTCCGGAGGCCTCCGATGTCGCCATGACCCTGATGGGACTGGCGGGTGTCGGTTTCATGCTGCGCCGTCGCAAGCAGCAAGCCTGATCCCAGGCAGACGAGTGAAAAACGGGCCTTTGGGCCCGTTTTCTTTTGGCCTCGACTTCTCGCACCTGGCTCAGCCTGATTCACCATGTGACAAGATGTCAGGCTGTTGAGTCAACAAGGTGAAGACACATGGTGCGATGGAGCAAAGGTTGGCTGCTGCTGGGGGTGAGCCTGGCGCTGATGGGGTGCAACCGCGGAGGCGGCGGCGCGGCCGATTCTCAGGTCGCGGCCCAGGTCAACCAGGGTGACATCTCCGTCCACCAGGTGCAGGCCCTGTTGCGCGCTCAGCCCGTCGTGGCTGCCCAGTGGGGACCCCAGGCGGCCGACCGGGCCCTGGATGTCCTGATCGAGCAGGAGCTGGCCGCACAGGCGGCTGCCAAAGCCGGACTCGACAAGCAGCCGCAGGTGATCCAGGCCCTGGCCCTGGCTCAGCGCGAGGTGCTGGCGCGTGCCTACCAGGATCAACTCGCCAACCAGGCCAGTCAGCCCGACACGACGGCGATCAATCGCTATTACGACGAGCACCCAGAGCTGTTCGTGCAGCGAAAGATCTACCAGATGGAGGAGACCGTGGTTCGTCCCGGTTCGCAGTCGGAGGTCGATGCCTTGGTTCAGCAACTGCCAACCTTGTCCGGCATCGACACGCTTCACCTGCACCTGAGTGCCAAGGGCCTGCGCAAGACCACTCAGCGCTCCACCGTGGCGGCCGAGAACGTGCCCATGGATTTGTTGCCCAGGCTGGCCCAGCTGCAGCCCGGCCGTTCCCTGGCCATGCAGAGGGGGGACGCCGTTGTGGTGCTGACCCTGGTTGGCGCGGAAGAGTCTCCGATGTTGCTGGCGCAGGCCAAGCCGGCCATCCAGGCGGCCCTGGTCAAGCGTGCCCGCATGCAGGCGGTCCAGGAAGGCATGAAGAAGCTGCGCAATGAGGCCCGCATCGAACGCCGGCAAACCGCCGCCGCGTCGGCTTCGGCTGCATCACAACCCTGAGTTGGGCACCTCCATGCAGGCGCGTTTGACTCCGGTGTCGATGCTGATCCTGGGATGGTTGTGCCTGGCTGGCCCAACCCTCTGGGGCTTCCTGTTTGGCACCTGGTCGGGCTACAGCCAGGGGCATGAGTTGCTCTTGTTGTCTGTGGCGATCTGGCTGCTGTGGCGTCAGCGGCACCCCGATGACCGCCCGTGGCAGGGGCCTTGGCCGAAGTGGTTCTGGCTGGCTTGGGGGCTGGGCATCCTGGCCTATGCGTTCGGGCGCTCGCAGGAGTTCATCCGCATCGAGCTGTTGTCGGTGTGGTGGCTGGCCATGCTGATCACCTGGCTGGCGAGGGGGGCGGGCGGTTTGCGGCGCACCTGGTTCGCCTGGTTGTTCTGTCTATTCGCCATGCCCTTGCCCTTCTCCCTGGTGCTGATGTTGACGGCGCCCCTGAAGGAGGCTGTGTCGGTCCTGGCGGCCGGCATCCTGTCCGGCGTGGGCTATCCCATTGGGCGCAGCGGTGTGGTGCTGACGGTGGGGCAGTACCAGTTGCTGGTGGCCGAAGCCTGTGCGGGCCTGCACTCGATGTTCATCCTCGAAGCCATGGGCCTGCTCTACAGCCATCTGGCCGGACACACTTCGCGCTGGCGCACCATCTGGCTGGCGATCATGGCGGTGCCAGTGTCCTTCGTGGCCAATGTGCTGCGGGTGATGATCCTGGTGCTGGTGACCTACCACTTTGGTGACGATGCGGGCCAGGGCTTCATCCACGACTTTGCGGGCATCGTGCTGTTCGCACTCGCGTTGATGCTCATGGCAGCCGTTGACTGGGTGCTGGGCTGGATCTGGCCCGACGGGGCGGTGGCCTCTGCGCCGTCGAGTCCGGAGGCCGGGAAGCTGGTGGCGGGTGCTGTTTCTTTGCGCCATGTGTGCTTGCTGGCGACCTTGCTGCTGGCCGCTGGCGCCGCTCACCTGGGTCGGCCGCAGACGTCGCCTGAGGCGAATGCGCGCGCGCTGGTGCCGCTGGAATCCCTGTTCCCAGGGCAGGTCGGCGAGTGGCGACCTGATCCGGTCTCTGTGGGCTTTGTGCGTCCGGCTTTTGAGCAGGCCAAGCGATTCCAGATGTACGACCAGGTGCTGGAGCGCGTGTACGTGAACCCGGCGGGCGAGCGCATGATGTTGTCGGTGGCCTATGGACGGCAGCAGTCGGTCGGGCTGCAAGTTCACCGGCCGGAAGTTTGCTACAAGGCCGGTGGCTTCGAGGTGGGGGCTGTGCAGGCCGGGCACATTGATCTGCCCGGACATCGCTTGCCTGTGTCCCGGCTGGTGGCGACCATGCCGGAGCGTCGGGAACCCATCACGTATTGGCGCCTGTTGGGTGACCGCGTGGTGACGGACGAGTTGCACTTCAAGCTGGATCAGCTCGCGGCGAGCTTGAAGGGCCGGGGCATCGACGATGGCCTGCTGGTGCGGGTGTCGTCGCTGGGCGGGGACGCCGAAGCGGCCTGGCGCCTGCAAGCCGCTTTCGTGCAGGCGCTGGATCAGGCCCAGAATGAGGCGCAGCGCCTGCGCACGACGGGGGTGCGGGGCGGCGGCTCCTGAGGCCGCATGGCCTCAGCGCAGGTCGTGCCACTCGGGGTGGTGCCGCAGGTACACCGCCACGTAGCTGCACAGCGGGTCCACCTTCAGGCGCTCGTTGCGGGCCCAGGTCAGGGCGTGCCTCACCAGTGCCGCCGCGATGCCGCGGCCTTCCAGTGGGCCCGGCACGCCCGTGTGCGTGATGTGCATGCGGCCGGGGCTGAGGTGGTAGTCGACCTCGCAGCGCAGCCCTTCGACGATGGCTTCGAAACGCCCCTGTTCGGGGTGATGCTGGATGTCGATCTCGGGTGTGCTGGACATGGCCATGGGTTGAGCAAGGTGTGGTTGCGGCGGTGGTTCAGACCCAGCCCAGGCCGCCGAGCACGGCGCCTGCGCCCACCAGCCAGATCAGTCGGATGCGGGTGCGCCAGACGATGACGGCCACCGCGACGGCGAGCAGCCAGGCGCGCAGGTGCTCGCCGGGATGAGGCATGAGCAGCCAGCCGGTGGCCAGCAGCAGGCCGACGGTGACGGGCGTCATGCCGGCCTGGAACGCCCGCACGCTCAACCAGTCTCGTCGGGTGGCCACCCAGCGTGAAACCGCCAGGGCCAGGGTGGTGGAGGGCAGCATGATGCCCAGCATGCTGGCCATCGCCCCGCCCAGGCCCGCGCTGTGCCAGCCCATCAGGGCCACGAACAGCACGTTGGGGCCTGGCGCGGCCTGGGCCAGGGCGATGGATCCGGTGAAGTCGGCGTCGCTGAGCAGGTGGTCGCCATCCACGAGGCGGCGATGCATGTCGGGCACCAGGGTGATGGCCCCGCCGATCGACATCAGCGACAGGGCCAGGAAGTGGCCGAACAGCGTCCACCAGGCATCCGCCTGCCAGGCGATCATGGCTGGCCTCCGCCCTGGGCCAACGCCGCCCGCCGACGCAGGATGAACCAGGTGGCCGTGCAGGTCAGCCCGCCCAGGCCGAGCAGCACCCACAGCAAGGGCCAGCGCAGCCACACCATGCCGGCGAACGCGATGCCTGCCAGGGCGGCGCAAGCCGGCGCGCCGAGTTCGTGCTCGCGCAGGGGAGCCGAGAGCTTGAGCACCGTGCCGATGATCTGGCCGGCGGCCACCGCGGCGATGCCGGTGAGGGCGCCACGGATCCAGCCTGCTGCCTCGGGTGCCTGGGATGCGTGCCCCAGGCCCCAGGCCAGCATGAGCAGCAAGGCCATGGGCGCGGCGATCATGCCCGCCAGGGCCACGCAGGCGCCGCGCCAGCCGAAGAACCGGTCGCCGATCATCAGCGACAGGTTGCAGACATTGGGGCCGGGCAGCACCTGGGCGGTGGCCAGCAGGTCGATGAACTCGCGCGGGGTCAGCCAGTTGCGGCGCTCGCAAAGCTCGCGCTGGGCCACGGCCAGCACGCCGCCGAAGCCCTGCAGGGCCAGCTGGGTGAAGGCGACGAACAACTCGGTGAGCGACGCCGGTCGCGCCGGGGCGGCATCCTGCGGAGCCAGGGTCTCGGCCATGCTCAGCCGTACACCGCCACGACCTGGTAACCCAGCGCGGCCATCTGCCCTTCGGGTGTCCACAGCGTGGTCTTTTCGTTGACGTAGCCTTCGCCAGTGGCCAGGGCTTCCTTGTCCATGCGCCAGAAACCGGTGGCGTCACCCACCACCACGGGGCGCAGCTCCAGTGCCCACGACACGGAAGACGCCGGGGCGAAGCCGCGCAGACGGGCCAGCGCCGGGGTGGGGCCCGCGTCGGCCAGCATCACCGCCTGCAACTCGCTGTCAACGCCATCGACCACGTTCAGGCGGGTGTAGACGCGGCTGTGCCATTCGTCTGAGCCGGTGAAGGGCAGGCCGCCTTCGGCCTGGCGGAACTCCAGGTGCTGGGTGAAGGCCGGGGTCATGTTGGGCACGTAGGGCCACTTGAAGGCGCTGTCGATGTCCTTGGCCGCAGGCTGGTGCGCCGGGCGCAAATCGGGCAGGCCGGACTCGCGGCCCGTGCCGAACACGCCCAGCAGCACGCCGCCCACCTGTTCGGTGCCACCCGCATCGGCCTGCAGCACGCGGGCCTGCACCTGGCGCACGTTCTTGCCCTGGCGCAGCAAGGTGACCTCGACGTCGAAGGCGCCGGACGCCACGGGCCCGACAAAGTTGGTCTGCAGTGCGCGCAGCGGCCAGTCGGCGCCGCAGACGTCGCGCATGGCCTGCACGACCAGCACCGACAGCAGCCCGCCAAAGGTGGTGCGGCCTTGTTGCCAGTCGGGCGTGACGTGAAAGCGGATGCGCGGGGTGCCGCTGGCCTCGGTGCGCTGCCGGGTCGACAGCAATTGGGACAGCGGGGTGTTGGCGGTGGTGTCGCTCATGGGGCGCTCGGTGGCGGTGGGCTGCGGAGGCGCCATTATCGAACGATCGTGCTTTTTTTGCTGGCGGGGTCGGCGTCGGGGTCTTTCAGCGGCGCGCGAGCAACGCCGCGATCTGGTCGGCCGGCACCGGGCGGCTGTAGAGGAAGCCTTGCGCCACGTCACAGCCCAGGCTGCTGAGGAAGGCCTCCTGGTCGGGCATCTCCACGCCTTCGGCCACCACGTGCAGCTTCAGGCCCCGCGCCATGGAGATCATGGTGCTCACGAGCTGTCCGTCGCTGTCGTTGCTGGGCAGGTCCTGCACGAAGCTGCGGTCGATCTTGAGCTGCTGCACCGGGAAGCGCTTGAGGTAGGCCAGCGAGGAGTAGCCGGTGCCGAAGTCGTCGATGCTCAGGTGCACGCCCATCGCGTGCAGGTTCTGCAGGAACTGCTCGACGCCCGCGCCCGATTCCATCAGGCCGCTTTCGGTGATCTCGATTTCCAGGCGCTCGGGCGGCAGGCCGGTGCGCGCCAGGATGGCCGTCAGGCGCTCGACCACGCGACCCCGGCGGATTTCGGCCGGCGACAGGTTGATGGCCATGCGGCCGAAGTCCAGGCCCTCGTCGAGCCAGGCGCGGCCCTGCCGGCAGGCCTCTTCCATCACCCATTCGCTGAGCGCTTCGATCATGCCGGTCTCTTCCATGACCGGGATGAACTGGTTGGGCCCCAGCGGCGAGGCCTGGCCGTCGTAGGCGGCGGGTGCCAGGCGCACCAGGGCCTCGACGGCGGTCACGCGGCGGTCGCGCAGGCGCACCATGGGTTGGTAGTGCAGCGTGAAAGCGTGCTCTTCGACGGCGCGGCGCAGCAGCGTCTCCAGGCGCAGGCGCTCGGTGGCGTCGGTGGTGAACGACTGGGTGTAGAAGCTGAAGGCATTGCGACCGCGCCGCTTGGAGTCGTACATGGCCGCGTCGGCGTTGCGCACGAGCTCGGACTCGTCCTGGCCGTCTTCGGGGTACATGCTGATGCCGATGGAGGCGCGCACGTAGACCTGCTGCCCGCCGTCGAGGGTGAAGGGCTGGCTGAGCGTCTCGAGGATGGCCGAGGCCACCAGCCCGGCTTGCTGCGGGTGGCGCAGGTGTTCGAGGATCAGCACGAACTCGTCGCCAGCCAGGCGGCCCAGGGTGTCTTCCTGGCGCACGCGCAGGTTCAGGCGCTGTGCGACCTGCTTGAGCAGGCTGTCGCCGGCGGCGTGACCCAGGCCGTCGTTGACGGTCTTGAAGTTGTCCAGGTCGATGAAGATGACGCCCACCAGCGTGTGGTGGCGCTGCGCCAGGTTGATGGCGTGGGCCAGGCGCTGGCGGATGAGCACGCGGTTGGGCAGCTCGGTCAGCGGGTCGTAGTGGGCCATGCGGGCCAGTCGCTCTTCGGTCTGCTTGAGCGGGGTGATGTCGGTGAACACGCCCACGAAGTGCGTGGGCTCGCCCTGGGTGCTGTGCACGGCGCTCAGCGAGAGCTGCGTCATGAAGGGCTCGCCATCGCGGTGCTTGAACCAGACTTCGCCCTGCCAGTGGCCCCGGCGGATGATTTCGTCGCGAAAGCTCGCGAAGGTCTCCGCGGGCTGGTCGGTCAGCAGGAACTCCGGCGTGCGGCCGATGACCTCGTGCTCTTCGTACCCCGTCAGGCTGGTGAAGGCGGGGTTGACCGAGACCAGGCCCTCGTCGAGCGACATCACCATCATGCCGTCCTGGGTGCTCTCCAGCGCGGCGGCATGCAGGCGGATGCGCTGCTCGGCCTGGTTGCGCAGGGCCTCGCGGTGCAGCATGGTCAGCGCGAAGGACAGGTCGGAGGACAGGTCCTCGAACAGGGCCAGCTCTTCCGGGTCGCTGTCGTCCACGCGCTTGCCCAGCAGGATGAGGTGGCCGATGAGGACCTGCTCCTGGCGCAGCGGCACGATCACGCAGCCCGGCGAGCCTGCCTGCACGGCCTCGTGCGCCCAGGCGGGGGCATGGCCATGGGTGTCCAGCAGGGCGGTGCGGTAGGTCAGGCCATCGCGCAGGCTGCTGGCGAGTGGGTCGTTGCCCGAGGCGGGCGGCAGTTGGAAATCAAGCTGCTCGCGACCGGGGCGTGCATCGCCGGACTCGGCCGTGCAGCGCAACGAAGCGGGTTGCTGCGGATCGTCGAACAGCGCCACCCAGGCCTTGCGAAACTGTCCGTGCTGCACCGCCACGTCGCAGACGTGCGCCAACAGCGACGGCTGGCCTTGAGAGCGCACCATGGCCTGGTTGACGTGGCTGAGGAAGTCGTACATGCGCGTCTTGCGACGCAGGCGTCGTTCGGTCTGGCGGCGCGCGGTGATGTCCCAGATCATCCAGACGACCTGGTCGGTCTCGCCCACGGGCGCGCAGCGGCTGTCGAAGTGCAGCAGGTTGCCGTTGACCGGCACCGAGAACGTCAGGGTCTGCGCGCGCCGCGTGCCCAGGCTCTGGCGCAGCACACCCAGGAAGCGCTCGGCCATCTCCCAGGGGAAGAGGTCGTGCAGGCGCCGGCCGATGAGCTCGTCGATGGGGCGGCCCAACAGGGGCAGGTTGTTGCCATAGATGTCGAGGTAGTGACCTTGCGAGTCCATGCGGAAGGCCAGGTCGGGCAGGGCTGCGGCAAAGGCCGTGAGCTGGGCCTCCCGGGTGCCCAGGCTGCGCATGGCGAGTTCGCGCTGGCGGTGCGCGCGCGCCATCAGGCCCAGCAGCAGCAGGGTGAGTGCGCCGACCAGCCCGACGTTGAACCGGTCGAGGCGGCGCTGGTCGCGTGTGGCCTGGTCGAGCGCGACCTCCCATTGCGTGGTGGCCTGGTCCAGGCTCTGATCGACCAGTTGCAGGGCGGCGGGCAGGGCCTTGGCGTCGTGCGCCACCGAGGCGGCCTGCTTGAGCGCTTCTTGTGCGCGCTGCAGCGCGGGCAGCGTGGCCTCGGGAGCCTGGTCCTGCAAGCCGACGAGCACGCTTTCGGCGCGGTGCAACGGTGAGGTCAGCGCATCGACCGGGATGGTCGCGGCACTCGAGAGCGTGTGCAGCCAGCGGGTGTGGTGCGCCTCCTGGCGGGCTTCGAGCAGCCGCGTGTCGAAGGCGTGGGCGCTTTGCTGCAGCCGGTTCCAGCCCACGTGCGACCAGGCGATCAGCCCCATGCTGATGGCCGCGATGGCCGCCACCGAAAAGGCAAGCGGCCCGAAGCGGCCCAGGGCAGGCGTCGGCGGCAGGCCGGGGGCACCGGAGGTCGACTCGGCGGGTTGGATCACGGCGCTCAAGGCAGGTGAAGCGGGTGGCGACACTGGGTGTGACGGGGGCCGACCGGGTCAGTCGGAAAGACCCGACAGCTTAGGTGAAAAAGCCCCTGGATCGGCGATGATGCGTGGCGAACTTCGGTGGTGACGTGAACGTCAATCACCGGGTTTCCCCGGTGCGTTTTCGCATCCGGCAACCGCCTCCCACCCGCTGCCACCCCATGACCGCTGCTGTCCCCTACGCCCCTGTCCACCCCGCGCGTTCCGAGTTCCGACAGGTGCGCGGGTTGCGCCTGCACTTGTCGGTCTGGGGCGAGCTCTCCAAGGCCACGCCCGAGCAGCCCCTGTTGGTGCTCATGCACGGTTGGATGGACTGCGGCCCCTCCTTCCAGTTCATGGTGGACGCCCTGCGCCGCCAGCCCGGCTGGGCCGAGCGGCCCATCGTTGCGGTGGACTGGCGCGGCTTCGGCCAGAGCGAGGCCGGTGGGTCCGACTGCTATTTCTTTGCCGACTACCTGGGCGACCTGGACGAGTTGCTGCACCAGCTCTCGCCGGACCACCCGGTCGACCTGCTGGGCCACAGCATGGGCGGCAACGTGGTCACCCTGTACGCGGGCGTGCGCTCCGAGCGCATCCGCCGCCTGGTCAACCTCGAGGGCTTCGGCATGCCGGCCACCACGCCAGCCGAGGCCCCGCAACGCTACATCAAGTGGCTCGACGAGATCCGCGAGCCGGTGCAACTCAAGGACTACGACAGCCTCGAGGCCGTTGCCAAGCGCCTGCAGGCCAACAACCCGCTGTTGCGCCCCGAGTTCGCGCTGTGGCTGGCCCGCCACTGGGCGCGGGCCGAAAACGGCCGCTGGGTCATCAACGCCGACGCCGCCCACAAGCGGCCCCAGCCCTTCCTGTACCGGGTGGAAGAGGTGCTGGCCTTCATGGCCAACATCCGCTGCCCGGTGCTGTTCGTCGAAGGTGCGCAGACGCTGTACTTCATGTTCTTCAAGGGCGACTACAAGCGAGAGGACTTCCTCGAGCGCCTGAAGGTCGTGCCTGATTGCCGCATGGAAACCCTGGACCAGGCCGGCCACATGTTGCACCATGACCAGCCTGAAGAGCTGGCCTTGCACCTCGCCGGCTTCCTGGGGCCCGTCGGTGCTGCCGCAGCATGAGAAAATGACGGATTGCCCGTTGCGCCCTTTGCCGCGTCTTTCGGCCTGAAGGGCCCCATTTTTGCTTCGGATGCGCCTGGTGCGCGTCCCAACGCCTGCAGGATTCACATGGACATCGAACACATCAACGCCCTGGGCGCCCAGATCGCCGACCTGACTCAGCGCACCGCTGAGCTTCGGAGGTATCTTTGACTGGGATGAAAAGTCCCGCCGCCTCGCCGAAGTCAACGCCGAACTCGAAGACCCCGCCGTCTGGAACGACCCCAAGCGCGCCCAGGCCCTGGGCAAGGAAAAGAAGTCGCTTGAAGACGTCGTCGTCGTCATCGACAACCTGACGCGCAACCTCGCCGACAACGGCGAGCTCTACGAGATGTCGAAGGAAGAGGGCGACCAGGACGGCCTGCAGGCCATCTCCGACGACGTGCAGGCCCTGATGGCCGACGTCGAGGGCCTTGAGTTCCGCCGCATGTTCAGCAACCCGGCCGACCCGAGCAACTGCTTCATCGACATCCAGGCCGGCGCTGGCGGCACCGAGGCCTGCGACTGGGCCTCCATGCTGCTGCGCCAGTACCTGCGCTACTGCGAACGCAAGGGATTTTCGACCGAGATCGAAGACGAAACCCCTGGTGACACCGCCGGCATCAAGAGCGCGACCATCAAGGTCGAGGGCGACTACGCTTTTGGCTACCTGCGCACCGAAACCGGCGTGCACCGCCTGGTGCGCAAGTCGCCGTTCGACTCGTCCGGTGGCCGTCATACCTCGTTTGCCTCGGTGTTCGTCTACCCCGAGATCGACGACTCCATCGAGATCGACATCAACCCGTCCGACGTGCGCACCGACACCTTCCGCGCCTCGGGCGCCGGCGGTCAGCACATCAACAAGACCGACTCGGCGGTGCGCCTGACGCACATCCCGACCGGCATCGTGGTGCAATGCCAGGACGGCCGTTCGCAGCACAGCAACCGCGACGTGGCCTGGAAGCGCCTGCGCTCGCGCCTGTACGACTTCGAGATGCGCAAGCGCCAGGAAGCGCAGCAAAAGCTGGAAGACACCAAGACCGACGTGGGCTGGGGCCACCAGATCCGCTCGTATGTGCTGGACAACAGCCGCATCAAGGACCTGCGCACCAACGTCGAAATCTCCGCCACCCAGAAGGTGCTCGATGGCGACCTCGATGCTTTCATCGAAGCCAGCCTCAAGCAAGGCATCTGACCTGAACCGACTCCCACACGAGAGGCCCACCCCATGCGTGAAGGCAGCGCTCAGCTGATCCGCCGCGAAGACTACGCGGCACCGGCGTTCTGGATCAAGACGGTCGACCTGACCTTTGACCTGGACCCGACCAAGACCCTGGTCATCAACAAGATGACCGTCGAGCCCAACCCGGCGCAACCTGGCGCGCCCTTGCGCCTGGACGGCGAAGACATCAACCTGACCCGCGTGCTGGTGGACGGCGAGCCCGTGTCCTTCCGCACCGAGGGTGGCCAGCTGGTGCTGGAGAACCTGCCTCAGCAGCCTTTCCACCTCGAGATCCGCTCCACCTGCGCGCCCGAGAAGAACACGCAGCTGTCGGGCCTGTACACCAGCAGTGGCGGCTTCTTCACGCAGTGCGAGGCCCTGGGCTTCCGTCGCATCACCTACTTCCTCGACCGCCCCGACGTCATGGCCACCTACAAGGTGACCCTGAAGGCCGACAAGCTCAAGTACCCGGTGCTGCTGTCCAACGGCAACCTGGTCGAAGAGGGCGCGCTCGAAGGCGGCAAGCACTTCGCCGTGTGGGTCGACCCGCACCCCAAGCCCTGCTACCTGTTCGCCCTGGTGGCCGCCGACCTGGTGCGCCGCGAGCAGCGCATCCGCACCCGCGCCGGCCGCGACCACCTGCTGCAGATTTACGTGCGCGCCGGTGACCTCGACAAGACCGAGCACGCGATGAACTCGCTGATCGCCTCCATCGCCTGGGACGAAGCCCGCTTCGGCCTGAGCCTGGACCTCGAGCGCTTCATGATCGTGGCCGTCAGCGACTTCAACATGGGCGCCATGGAGAACAAGGGGTTGAACATCTTCAACACCAAGTTCGTGCTGGCCAACCCGGCCACCGCCACCGACGTCGATTTCGGCAACGTCGAAAGCGTGGTCGCCCACGAGTACTTCCACAACTGGACCGGCAACCGCGTGACCTGCCGCGACTGGTTCCAGCTCTCGCTCAAAGAGGGCCTGACCGTCTTCCGCGACCAGCAGTTCAGCCAGGACATGGCCGGCAGCCCCAGCGCCCGCGCGGTCAAGCGCATCGAAGACGTGCGCACCCTGCGCCAGCTGCAGTTCCCCGAGGACGCGGGCCCGATGGCCCACCCCGTGCGCCCCGACAGCTACCTGGCCATCGACAACTTCTACACGGCCACCGTGTACGAAAAGGGCTCCGAGGTCGTGCGCATGATGCACACCCTGGTCGGCCAGCAGGGCTTTGCCAAGGGCATGGCCCTGTACTTCGAGCGCCACGACGGCCAGGCCGTGACCTGCGACGACTTTGCTCAGGCGATCGCCGATGCCAACCCGGGCAGCGAACTGGCCACGCGCCTGGACCAGTTCAAGCGCTGGTACGCCCAGGCAGGCACCCCGCGCGTGCAGGCCCATGGTGTCTACGATGCCGAGAACCGCATCTACACGCTCACCCTCAGCCAGACTTGCGCCGCCACCCCGGGCCAGCCCGAAAAGCTGCCCTGCGTCATCCCCGTGGCCATGGGCCTGACGGGCGTGGACGGTCGCCACATCAACCTGCACCTCGAAGGCCACCTCGACCCGATTGGCCACGACACGGTGCTGGTGCTGTCCGAGCCCACGCAGACCTTCACCTTCGTGCACGTGCCGGTCGAGCCGGTGCCTTCGCTGCTGCGCGGCTTCTCGGCCCCCGTGGTGCTGGAAACCGAGTTGGGTGACGATGCGCTGTTCACCCTGCTGAGCCACGACCTCGATCCCTTCAACCGCTGGGAAGCCGCCCAGAAGCTGGCCTTGCGCCGTATCCTGAACGCGGTCAAGGGCCACGGGCACGGCCACGTCGAGCTGGACGCCCGCTTCATCGAAGCCATGCGCGGCGTGCTGCGCCACCCCACGCTCGACGCGGCCTTCAAGGAACTGGTGCTGACCCTGCCGAGCGAAGCCTACGTGGCCGAGCAGCTCGACGTGGTCGACCCGCAGCGCATCCACACCGTGCGCGAGAGCCTGAAAGTGCAGCTGGCCCACGCCCTGCACGAAGACTGGGCCTGGGCCTACGAGGCCAACGCCGAACTGGGTGGCTACTCGCCCGATTCGGTCAGCGCCGGCCGCCGCGCGCTCGCCAACCTGGCGCTGGGCATGCTGACGCTCGAAGGCGTCAACCGGCACAACCCGATCTGGGTGGGCAAGGCCTATCAGCGCTTCAAGGACGCCACCAACATGACCGACCGCCTGGGCGCGCTGTCCGCCCTGGTGGCCGCCCACGCCGACCGCGCGGAAGACGCGCTCAAGCGCTTCCACGCCATGTTCCAGGGCGAGGCACTGGTCATCGACAAGTGGTTCACGCTGCAGGCCATGGCGCCAGAGAAGGACGGCCAGGTTTTTGCCCGCGTCAAGCAGCTCATGCTGCACCCCGACTTCACGCTGCGCACGCCCAACCGCGCCCGCAGCCTGCTGATGGCGCTGTGCCAGAACAACCCCGCGGCCTTCCACCGTTCTGACGCGGCCGGCTACGTGTTCTGGGCCGACCGCGTCATCGAGATCGACGCCATCAACCCGCAACTGGCCGCTCGCCTGGCCCGCGCGCTCGACCACTGGCGCCGCCTGGCCGAGCCCTACCGCACGGCCGCCCAGGAAGCCCTCAAGCGGGTGGCCGCCCGCGGTGAGCTGTCCGACGATGTGCGCGAGATCATCACGCGTGCGCTGCAGGACTGAGCGCGCAACCCCCTTCCCATTTCATCCGAGACACCACCATGTCCACCAAACGCATCAGCCTCACGCAGTACCTGATCGAGCAGCAGCGCGGCGAAGCCCAGATCCCTGCGCAGCTGCGTCTGCTCATCGAAGTCGTCGCGCGCGCCTGCAAGCGCATCGCCATCAACGTCAACAAGGGCGCCCTGGGTGACGTGCTGGGCACCGCCGGCAGCGAGAACGTGCAGGGCGAAGTCCAGAAGAAGCTCGACGTGATCGCCAACGAGGTGCTCATCGAGGCCAACGAGTGGGGCGGCCACCTCGCCGGCATGGCGTCCGAAGAGATGGACGACATGCTCGCCGTGCCGAACCGCTACCCGCAGGGCGAATACCTGCTGCTGTTCGATCCCCTCGACGGCTCCAGCAACATCGACATCAACGTCAGCATTGGCACGATCTTCTCGGTGCTCAAGCACCAGGGCGGCCCCGTCACCAACGAGAGCTTCCTGCAGCCCGGCACGGCGCAGGTGTGCGCCGGCTATTGCGTTTACGGCCCGCAGACCACGCTGGTGCTGACCGTCGGCAAGGGCGTGGTCATGTTCACGCTGGACCGTGAGCAGGGCTCGTGGGTGATGACGGAAGACAACATCCGCATCCCCGAGGACACCAAGGAATTCGCCATCAACATGTCGAACATGCGTCACTGGGCTTCGCCTGTGAAGCGCTACATCGACGAGTGCCTGGCTGGCAAGGATGGCCCGCGCGGCAAGGACTTCAACATGCGCTGGGTGGCCGCCATGGTGGCCGACGTGCACCGCATCATGACCCGCGGCGGCATCTTCATGTACCCCTGGGACAAGCGCGAGCCGAACAAGCCCGGCAAGCTGCGCCTGATGTACGAGGCCAACCCAATGAGCTTCCTGGTCGAGCAGGCCGGTGGCGTGGCCACCAACGGCCTGCAGCGCATCATGGAGATCCAGCCCACGCAACTGCACGAGCGCGTGAGCGTGATGCTGGGCTCGCGCAACGAGGTCGACATTGTCACGGGCTACCACCAAGAGGTGAAGTGACCCGGCCTGGCGCCTGAGCGCAGGGGCCAACGAAAAAGCCCGCCAGGTGATGGCGGGCTTTTTTCATGGCGCGGGCGAGGCGCCGAAGGCTCAGGGCTTGGCCGGCAGGTAGAACTCGCTGGCCAGCAGCTTGTGGCCGTAGACGGTGCCTTGCAGTCCGCCTGCGGGGAAGGGCACCACGGCGCCCGCTGTCAGGATGGGGCCTTGCTCCAGCGCAGCCCAGGCGGCCTTGACGGCCTCTTCAGGCGCGCGTGCGGGGCTGAAGTCAGGCATGTCGATGGTGCGCTCGGTGGCCGGGCGGTTCAGCGTGGTCAGGCTGAAGGAAGGGCAGGGCGCCTGGATGCAGACGATGCCGTTGTTCTTGAGGCTGTAGAAGGTGCCCAGCGGGCGCTTGTTGCTGCCCTGGCCCTGCCAGGCCTCGGTCACGCGCAACACCTCGCCGGTGTAGAGGCCGCGCGGCTGCGGCTCCAGCGCACCCTTGACCAGCGCCTTGCCCACGCCGAAGGAGGCCTCGAACTTGGCGCGCTGCTCGTCGCTCCAGCCCAGCGAGCGGGTGTCGAGTTCGACCGCATGGCATTGCTTGGCCAGCTTGCCGTCGGCGCAGCGGGTGAGGGGGCTGTTGACGGCCTTGACGAAGTAGCCACCACACAAGGGGTAGGCGCACTTGCGGGCGTCGATGCGGGTGACGATGAAATAGGGCTCGGCCTTGGCGTCGATGGTGGTGGGTGGGGCGCTTGGGGCGGTTCCCGGGGTGGGGGCGCTTTGGGCGTGTGACGATGTGCTCAGGGCGAGGGCGGCCGTGGCCACCAGGGTGCGGATGTGGGACATGGTTTTTTCCTCCAGCGTGGGTTGTTGGCGCTGCGAGGTTATGCCTGGATGCCCCGGCGTGGTGCGGTCCAGGCGTCTCTGGCGGGTGAGAGGCGTCTCCGGGTGTAAACAAGTCCGAGACGCGGGTGTGGTGGTTTGGGCGCGAAAACGGTTATGATTGCGGGCTGTGCAGCAAGCTGAAAAGCTTGTGTCACGTGTGCCGGTGTAGCTCAGTCGGTAGAGCAGCTCATTCGTAATGAGAAGGTCGAGGGTTCGATTCCTTTCTCCGGCACCAACTGAACATCTCACGCCATCTCAAGGCGTCTCAGAACCAGCCTCCCTCCTAGGGGTGGCTGGTTTTTTGTTGTCTCACGCCGTCTCACGGCATGGCATCACATGCCAACACGTTGTTGGTACTGATGTTGGCATTCGCGGCACCCACGCAAGGTGCTGCCAGACAGCGGGGCGACCATGTCAGGCTCACCAGGGTGCGGGTGTGGTGGAGGAGGCCTGGGGCGCCAGGCGTGCGCTCAGGTGGTCGACGAACGCGATCACCTTGGCCGAGAGGTTGCGCCGCGCAGGGTACACCGCATGGATGTCGGCGCTGGGCAGCTCCCAGTCGGTGAGCACCTGCACCAGCCGGCCCGAGCGCAGGTAAGGCGCCACGTGCCACTCTGAGCGCTGCAGGATGCCCAGGCCCTGCAGGGCCCAGTCGAGTGCGGTTTCGCCGTCGTTGGTGGAGACGGGGCCGCGCACCTTCACGGTCTGCTTGAGCGCACCGCAGCGCAGCTGCCACTGCCCGTAAACCTCGTCGCGCTCGCGGATGACGATGCAGCGGTGGCGCTTGAGGTCTGCAGGGGATTCGGGGGGGCCGTGCTGGCGCAGGTAGGCGGGCGTGGCCACGAACAGGCGGCGGTTGCTGGCCAGCTTGCGCGAGGTCACGCGCGCGTCGGGCACCTCGCCGAAGCGGATGCACACGTCCACGCCGTCTTCACCGAACTGCATGGGGCGGTCGGTGAGCTGCAGTTGCACCTCGACCTGCGGGTGCTGGCGCACGAAGTCGGCGATGGCCGGCGCGATGTGGTGGCGCCCGAAGCCAAAGCCCGCGTTGACGCGCAGCAGGCCCTGCGGGGTGGCGCCGTGGCCGGAGACGTCCTGCTCGAGGGACTCGATGTCGGCCAGGATGCGGCGGCCTTCTTCAAGGTAGCGCAGGCCTTCCTGCGTGAGCGAGGTGCGCCGGGTGGTGCGCTGCATCAGGCGGATGCCCAGGCGCGCCTCCAGCGCCGCCAGCCGACGGCTCACCGCCGCGGCGGACAGGCCCAGCTCCTGTGCCGCCGCGGAGAGGCTGCGGGACTCGGCCAGGGCGACGAAGAAGGCAAGGTCGGTGGGAGAGCTCATTTTTGCACTCAACGCAAGAATGGTTTGATTTTGCATGCGTTCACGCAATGGTGCCCGACTTCACACTGCGGGCATGCCTGCCTTGCCCCTCGACCTCCTGTCCTCGCTGTCCCCGCTGTCCTTGTTGATCGACCTGTCGCTGGGCGTGGTCCTGGGGGCGGTGGGCGGCTTGTTCGGCATCGGCGGAGGGCTGATCGCCATCCCCGTGCTGGCGCTGGGTTTCGGGCTGGACCAGCAATTGGCGCAGGGCACGGCGCTGGTGATGATCGCGCCCAACGTGATGCTGGGTTTCTGGCGCTACAAGCAGCGCAACCCCATCGACCTGAGGGACGCCAGCTGGCTGGGTGGCACGGCCGTGGGCTCGACCTGGCTGGTGGCGCACTGGGCCACACGGCTCGACGCCGGCCACCTGCGCTGGGCGTTCGCGGCCTTCCTGGTGGGGCTGGCGGCCTTGTTGTTCTGGGGGGCGCGTCGGCGCAAACAGGCCATGGCCCGGGCTGTGCCTGAACTTGCGACGCCCGCGGCGCTGAACCGCCCAGGGCTGGGCGCCTTGGGCCTGGTCAGCGGGGTGTTCTCGGGCCTGTTCACGGTGGGTGGGGGCCTGGTGACCGTGCCGGCGCTGACCACGGTGTTCGGGGTGCGCCGGCAGACGACGGCGCAGGGGCTGTCGCTGGCTGCGGTGGTGCCGGGTGCGCTGGTGGCCCTGTTCACCTACGCGATGGCTGGCAAGGTGGACTGGTCGCGCGGTTTGCCGCTGGCGGCGGGCGGTTTGCTCAGCATCTCATGGGGCGTTGCCCTGGCGCACAGGCTGCCTGAGCACCGGCTCGGGCAGGCCTTCTGCGCGTTGCTGCTGGTGGCCGCGGCGATGATGCTCTGAGTCGGGCTCGGGCCCGCGTCTCAGTTGCAGCGTGCTTCGTCGCTGGAGATGTAGGCCGCCTGGTTGCCATGGCGGGCGGCGGCGGTCGCGCAGCGGAAGAACTTGCCTTCGATGACGTTCTGCTCGGTGTGCGTGCAGCGCCCGGTCTGCATGCACTGCCGTCCTTCTTGTGAGTCGCGCAGGTCGGCACGCCAGTTCAGGCGGATGGCATCGACGCTGCGTTCGGGGCCGTTGTCGGTGCAGCGGCCCTCGGTCACCCAGGCTTCGACCTTGTTGCGGCTGTAGGCCACGAAGAATTCGTTGTCATGGCGCAGGTGCAGACAAAAGGGTGTGCCACTCACACCGGCCGTGGCCTCCTGGCTCATGGTGACGCTGTCGATCTGCATCTCGCTTTGCTGATGCATGGGGCGCAGGGTGCAGCCCGTCAGGCCCACGCCGCCCAGGCCGAGGAGCACGGACACGATGACCACGGCGACGCACAGGCCGCCACTGATGGGGGGCCTTGGTCCGGTCCGTCCTGCGGCGGGTTGAGGTGGCGGGCACACATCGGGCAGCTTCATGCCATGCATCGTGCGCTCGCCATGCGGGCGTGCGAAGGCCGATGAGCGCCGCTGCGGGGGCTCATTTCAGCGGATCGCAGGGGATCAAAATCGGCTTGAGGCGGTGTGCCGGCGCGCCTCAGGCAGGCACCGAATCCAGCCGCGGCAGCAGTTGGGCGGTCACCAGTCGCGCGGCGTCGGCCGGGTGCTCCTGCATGAAGCAGTGCCCGCCTGGCACCTGCTGTGCGCTGACGTGGTCGTTGAGGCCCGTCCAGCGCGCCACCGATTCACTCACGAAGGGGAAGGTGCGCCTGGCATGCAGCACGTGCACCGGCGTGCGCACCCGCGCCAGCAGCGACCACAGCCGGTCGGGCATGGAGCCGAAGATGTCGGCCTCGCGACTGGGGCGGCATTTCAGGCGCACGCCGTCTTCCACATCGGCCAGGGCGTGGGTCAGGAAAGCGTCCATGGCCTCGTCGGCCCAGCCCTTGTAGGTGCCTCGGCCGGTGAGGTTGGCACGGGCTTCGTCGCGGCTGGCCCAGTGGTCGCGGCGGCCGCGGGCCTGGCGGGCCAGGGGCGTGTGGCGCATCACGCCCGTGAGTTCGGCCACCGAGGCGCCCAACAGCATCGATGGCGTGAAGAGCACCGGGTCGAGCAGCACGGCCGCCTGAAAGAGCTTGGGCTGTTCGGCCACGATCAGGCTGGTGAGCACGCCGCCGAAGCTGTGGCCGGCGGCAAACCAGGGCACGCCAGCGAAGGCCTGGCCCTGGGCCTTGATGGCTTCGACCGCCAGGTCGGCGCTGCGGTTCCAGCCGACGAACTTGCCGCCGTGGTCGCTGTCGCCATGGCCTTGCGCATCGCTCAGCCACAGGTCGAAGTGCTCGGCCAGTTGGCGCAGCATGGGCTCGTAGGTGCGGCCGCAAAAACCGTTGCCGTGCAGGAAGTGGAGCAGGGGGCGGCCGCTTGGGGCGCTGTGCCAGCCGCGAAGGGTGAAGCCGGCGCTCGTGGGGTGGGACCAGGGGATCAACTGCATGGGATGGCATTGTGCCGGCCCCTTGACGTTTGCGTCAGACGGGGCTTTCGGACCGGGTTGCCGGCCTGGGGTTTTCTGGTCTAGGATGCACGGCCATGAAAATCAATCAAGCGCTTGATTTTGTTTCGGGTGTGACAGAAACCCCGGACGCCCAGGACGGCTCAACCGGCCAGGAGCGGGGCGTGCGCGCCCGCGAGCGCCTGCTGCAGGAGGCCACCCGCATCTTCGCCGAGAAGGGCTATGCCGGGGCCTCCACCCGAGAGATCTGCCAGGCGGCCGGCCAGAACGTGGCCGCCATCCACTACTACTTCGGGGACAAGGCCGGCCTGCACCGCGCCACGCTGCTGCGCCCCATCGAGATGACCAACGAGGCCCTGGCGGGCTTCGATGAGCCGGGGCTGACGCTGGAGCAGGCCCTGCGTCGGGTGATGGGCGGCCTGCTGTGCCTGCCGGAAGCCGGTGCGCCACCTGACCTGGAAATGCGCCTGTTCCTGCGTGAGATGCTGGAGCCCAGCGGCTCCTTGCAGGACATCGTGGTGCAGCACATCCAGCCGGTGCACCAGCGCCTGGTGGACCTGCTTGCGCGGCACACCGGCGCCAGCGGGCCCGACGACGACCTGCACCAACTGGCCTTCGCGCTGTCGGCCATGGTGCACGACTACTGCATGTCGCGCCCGTTCATGGACGGCCTGGCACCCGGGCTGCTGCATGGCGAAGGCGCGACCGAACGGGTGCTTGACCGCCTGGTGGGCTACGGCGTGGCCCTGGTGGCACACGAACGCACACGCCGCGCCGGTCCGCATGCACCGGCTGCGAGCAAGGACTGAGGGAGAAAGCAAACCATGAACACGAACCTGACTTTCAAGCGCGGCGCCGTGGTGGCCGCGGTCATCGCCGCGGGCTGCCTGGTCTGGTACCAGTCGTCGCGCGCTTCGGCCAAGCCCGAGGCCTCGGCACCCAGTGAGGCCGCCGAGGCGGCGCAGGCCAAGGCCTCGGCCGCGCGTTCTGCCCGCCCGTCGCTGAGCGTGCAGGTGGTGCGCCCCGAGCAGGCCAACTGGCCGCTCGAGCTCACCGCCAACGGTGCCATCGCCGCCTGGCAGGAAGCCGTCGTGGGTGCCGAGCTGTCGGGTTTGCGGCTGGACGCGGTGCTCGTCAACGTGGGCGACCGCGTGCGCAAGGGCCAGTTGCTGGCCTCACTGGCCAGCGAGGCCGTGCGCGCCGACATCCAGAACGCGCAGGCCAGCCTGCAGGAAGCGCAGGCCCTGGCGGCCGAGGCCAAATCCAACGCCGATCGCGCTCGCAACCTGCGCGCGGCCGATGCCATCAGCGCACAGGAAGCCCAGCGCTCGCTGACCTCGGAGCAGACGGCCCTGGCCCGCGTCGAATCGGCCAAGGCGCAGCTCGCTGCGCAGGAGCTGCGAGGCCGCCAGACCCGCGTGGTCGCGCCCGATGACGGCGTGATTTCAGCGCGCTCGGCCACCGTGGGTGCCGTGGTGCAGCCGGGTGTCGAGCTCTTTCGCTTGATCCGCCAGAGCCGGCTGGAATGGCGCGCCGAGTTGCCCTCGACCGACCTCGGGCGCGTGCAGCCGGGCATGAAGGCCGTGGCCACGCCGCCGGGCGGTCAGCCCGTCGAGGGCCGCGTGCGCATGGTCGCGCCCACCGTGGACGGCGGCACGCGCAATGGCCTGGTCTACGTGGACCTGCCTGCCTCGGCCACCCAGGCCGGCGCGCGCGCGGGCATGTTCGCTTCGGGCAAGCTGGCCGTGGGCCAGGCCGGTGGCCTGACGGTGCCGCAGACCGCCGTGCTGCTGCGCGATGGTTTCTCGTACGTTTTCGTGCTGGAGGGGCGGCACGCGGGACAGCAAGCCGACCAAGCCTCGGTGCGCCAGGTCAAGGTCAAGGTGGGGCGCCGCCAGGGTGAACGCATCGAGGTGATCGAAGGGCTCAAGGACGGGGTGCAGGTGGTCGCCGCTGGCGTGGCCTTCCTGGCCGATGGCGACGTCGTGCGCGTGGTGGGAGGCCGTTCATGAACGTCTCCTCCTGGTCGATCAAGAACCCCATCCCCGCCGTCCTGCTGTTCATCCTGCTCACCATCGTGGGCCTGATGGGCTTTTCGGGGATGAAGATCCAGAACTTCCCCGACATCGACCTACCCACGGTGACGGTCACGGCCTCGCTGCCCGGCGCGGCACCGGCCCAGCTTGAAACCGAGGTCGCGCGCAAGATCGAGAACTCGATCGCCACGCTGCAGGGCATCAAGCACATCTACACCAAGGTGCAGGACGGCACGGTTTTCGTGACCACCGAGTTCCGCCTGGAAAAGCCCACGCAGGAAGCGGTCGACGACGTCCGCGATGCCGTCTCGCGTGTGCGCGCCGATTTGCCCGGTGACCTGCGCGACCCGGTCATCTCCAAGATGAACGTGGCGGGCACGCCCATCCTGACCTACACGGTGGCCTCCGACCGCATGGACGACGAGGCCCTGTCCTGGTTCGTCGACCACAACGTGACCAAGCGACTGCTGGCCGTCAAGGGCGTGGGCTCGGTCTCGCGCGTGGGCGGCGTCACGCGCGAGGTGCGCGTCGAGCTCGACCCGGCGCGCCTGCTGGCGCTCAACGCCACGGCGGCCGATGTCTCGCGCCAGTTGCGCAGTGTCCAGCAGGAAGCCTCGGGCGGTCGCGTGGACCTGGGCGGCAGCGAGCAGTCGGTGCGCACCGTGGCCACCGTGCGCTCTGCCGAAGAGCTCGCCGCCATGGACATCACCCTGAGCGATGGCCGCCGCGTGCGGCTCGACCAGATCGCGCAGGTCAGCGACACGGTGGTCGAGCAAAGGCAAGGCGCCATGCTCGATGGCCGCAAGGTCGTGGCCTTCGAGATCGTGCGGGCGCTGGGCGCCGGCGAGGTGGCGGTGGAGCAGGGCGTGCTGGCCGCGCTCGAAGAGCTGCGGGCCGAGCACCCCGACGTCAAGCTCACCGAGGCCTTCAACTTCGTCGAGCCCGTGGTCGAGAACTACGACGGCTCCATGTACCTGCTCTACGAGGGCGGCGTGCTGGCCATCATCGTGGTGTGGTTCTTCCTGCGCGACTGGCGCGCCACCGTGGTGGCCGCGGCCGCCTTGCCGCTGTCGGTGATCCCGGCCTTCGGGGTCATGTACCTCTTCGGCTTCACCATCAACGTGGTGACGCTGCTGTCGCTGTCGCTGGTGGTGGGCATCCTGGTGGACGACGCCATCGTCGAGATCGAGAACATCATGCGCCACCTGGCCATGGGCAAGGGGCCGCTCGAGGCCGCGATGGAAGCAGCCGACGAGATCGGCCTGGCCGTGATCGCCACCACCTTCACGCTGATCGCGGTCTTCCTGCCCACGGCCTTCATGGACGGCGTGCCGGGCAAGTTCTTCGTGCAGTTCGGCTGGACGGCGGCGATCGCGGTGTTCTTCTCGCTGATGGTGGCACGCATGCTCACGCCCATGATGGCCGCCTACATGCTCAAGGCGCCCGAGAAGGAACACCCCGAACCCCGCTGGATGACGGTGTACCTGGGTTGGGCCCGCTGGTGCCTGAACCACCGCTGGCAGACCATGGTGATGGTGCTGGTCTTCACGGTCGGCTCCTTCTTCCTGCTGTTCAGGCTGCCATCGGGCTTCATCCCGCCGGACGACCTCTCGCAGACGCAGGTGATGATCGAGCTGCCACCTGGCAGCACCTACGCCCAGACGTTCGCGCTGGCCGAGCAGGCCCGCGGCATCGTTGAAAAACACCCGCACGTCAAGTTGATCTACACGGCCATCGGCGGTGGCTCGGCGGGTTCCGACCCGTTTGCCCCCAGTGGCGCGGCCAACGTCACCAAGGCCACGCTGACGATCAACATGACCCACCGCACCGAACGCAAAGGCCTGAGCAAGCAGGCCATCGAATCCGAGTTGCGCGATTCGCTGGCCGTGCTGCCGGGCGCTCGCATCAAGGTGGGTTTTGGCGGTTCGGCCGAGAAGTACGTCTTCAAGCTCTCGGGCGAAGATGGCAACACGCTGATGCAGCACGCCGCGCTGGTCGAGAAGGACCTGCGCACCATCCCTGGCATCGGCAGCGTGGTGTCGTCGCTGAGCCTGGTGCGACCCGAGCTGGTGGTGCGGCCCGACGCGGCGCGCGCGGCCGACCTGGGCGTGAGCACCGCGGCCATCGCCGACACGCTGCGCGTGGCCACGCAGGGCGACTACGACCAGGGGCTGCCCAAGCTCAACCTGTCGCAACGCCAGGTGCCGGTGGTGGTCAAGCTGCCGCCCGAGGCCCGCACCGACCTGGCGTTGCTCGCGCGCCTGCCGGTGCCTGGCGCACGTGGCCCGGTGCCGCTGGGCAACGTCGCGGAGCTGTCCATCGACAGCGGCCCGGCGCAGATCGATCGCTTCGACCGCGAACGCACCATCAACTTCGAGATCGAGCTCAACCAGTTGCCGCTGGGCGAAGTCGAGAAGGCCGTGATGAACCTGCCCAGCCTCAAGAAGATGCCGCCGGGAGTGGGCATCCAGCCGGTGGGCGACGCCGAGGCCATGGCCGAGCTCTTTTCCAGCTTCGGCCTGGCCATGCTGACGGGCATCCTGTGCATCTACGTGGTGCTGGTGCTGCTCTTCAAGGGCTTCGTGCAGCCGGTCACCATCCTGGCGGCGCTGCTGCTGTCGGTGCCGGGCGCGATCTTCGCGCTGTGGGTCACGCAGACGGCGGTGTCGATGCCGTCGATGATCGGCCTGATCATGCTCATGGGCATCGCCACCAAGAACTCGATCCTGCTGGTGGACTACGTGCTGATCGCGCGCGACCAGCACGGCCTCTCGCGCTGGGAAGCCGTCGTCGATGCCTGTCGAAAGCGGGCGCGGCCCATCGTCATGACCACCATCGCCATGGGCGCGGGCATGGTGCCCATTGCCCTGGGCGTGGGGGTGGACCCGAGCTTTCGCTCGCCCATGGCCATCGTCGTGATCGGCGGCCTCATCACCTCGACCTTCCTGAGCCTGCTGGTGATCCCGGTGGTGTTCACCTGGGTGGACGACCTGGTGGCCTGGAGTGCTCGCCTGGTGCGGCGAGGCCGTCACAACGAACTGGCGGCCAGCTGACGACGGCTGCCGATGTTGAGTCAGGGGTGGTAAACCTGCAGATAAACCTCGTTGCTAGACCGCTTAGATGGGCTAGTGCAATCTGCCTGCCGGGACTGATGCAGGGCGACAAGCTGCGGGGGAGCAGGCTCCCTTTCGCTTATCAAGGGTGCACCTCGATTCGCGTGAGAGGAAGACCGCACTACCATCAAGTTGCCCTACTGCTAGTGTTTTCCGCTCTCACGTTGTGTTAGTGTACGAAAGTAAATGGCGGCGCTAGACATCGGGCGGCCATCCTAATCCGCCGAGTAAGCGAAGTTGAACGCACTTCGCCAGCCCGCGGTGCCGCCAACAGTTTTCAGGGAAGAGTTGGTCGGGCATGACCGAAAAAAGCGAAATGAGGCGAGGGACGGCGTCAATGGTTGCCGCGGATGCACCAAGAGATGTGCCGGGAAATAGGCCCTCGCACGCAAAGCCTCTTGAACTTCCGAAGACACGTTCGCGGGCTTACTCAAGTCACGGGGGGGCCTACTACGTCGGCGACTCAGCAAAACTGCTGACCTCCCGCGCATTTTCTGGACTGAAGGGGCGCGTCCAGTTACTGGTGACTTCGCCGCCCTATCCATTAAACGAGAAGAAGAGCTATGGAAACCTCACAGGGGGAGAGTACCTGCGATGGATGGAGTCCCTCGCCCCAGTGTTCTCTGACTTGCTGACCGACGACGGTTCCATCGTCATCGAAGTCGGAAATAGCTGGGAGCCCAACAGGCCGGTGCAGAGCCTTTTGGCGTTGGAGGCCTTGTTGGCCTTCACAAAGGCCAAAGGTGCGAACCTGCGCTTGGTTCAACAGTTCGTTTGCTACAACCCATCGCGTCTTCCGTCTCCGGCTTCCTGGGTAACCGTGAAGCCAATGAGGACCGTGGACAGCTTCACCCACGTATGGTGGTTGGCCAAAACGGACACGCCCAAAGCCGACAACCGTAAGGTGCTCAGGCCGTACAGCAAGGCCATGAGGGACCTGCTCAAGCGCGGTGCCTACAACGCTGGTCGAAGACCATCTGAGCACGCCGTTAGTGAGACTGGCTTCCTGAATGACAGGGGTGGGTCAATTGCGCACAGCCTCTTCGAGTTGGAGCCGCTTGAGGCTCACCGTGAGGTTCGCCTACCTAACGCCTTCTCCTTCTCGAATACCGCGTCCAAGGACTTTTTCCACGCGGCCTGCAAAGAGCGGGGCATCGTGCCTCACCCGGCCCGCATGCCCCTGGGACTCGCGTCCTTTTTTATCGAGTTCTTGACGGATGCTGGCGACTTAGTTCTCGACCCCTTTGGGGGCAGCAACACGACGGGGTACGCGGCAGCACTCGCGAACCGTCGATGGGTAGCTATTGATGCGCAAGAGGACTACGTTGAACAATCGAAACTGCGTTTCTTCGACCCTCAACTTAAGAAGAATTCGAAGCCATGAGCATCACTGACGACATCACTAAAGTCGATTTTTTCAAGCGCAATTACGAGGGTGGTGCTTGGGAATGGGGCACCGGCAAATTCGTCGGTCGTCCATTTAAGATGTCTTACGCCGAAGCGTCGATTCTCGTGGCTGACGCGTGGAAGGAGCGAGCGCAGGGTTTGCCTCAGGGCAGCTTCCTGTTGGCCTACTACGACTCGGACCCAGAGCGTAAGGACCTATGCGAGGCAGTACTGCTCCGCGTCATCGAACCTGCGGAACTACCCACCGACCGAGACGTTGTGAGCTCCATGGTCGAGTACTACAAAGACACTATCAGAACCGGGTCCAACAAGCAGAGTCAACTTGACCAGTACTCGCGGTACGAGTTCAGTTTCAGCGGTCTTCGCTGCAGCGTGCTCGGTTGCTTCTACTTGTCCGCAGACGGAAAGCTGCAGTTCGGCGCCGACCTCGAAAACTTCTACAGTGCACACAACTACTCAGTCGTAAAGCCTAGCGACAGCCTGCTGACGCTCATCGTCAACTGCCGGGACCAGGGGGTTCCTGGAGGCAGCGGCGACATTCGAATCGGGAAGGTGCGATATAGCTCAAGCCGCAGATTCGCCGCACAGCAAGACGACGTGCCGGTATACGTCAAGGCGAAGGATTTCGCGGGAAAGCGAACGGCGCTCTTTGGCATGACTCGGACCGGCAAGTCGAACAGCATTAAGAAAATCATTCAGGCCAATGAGCAGATGAGCGTTCTGGCTACCATGGCGCTGGACAAGGGCAAAGAGTCGCCAGAGGAGGCGCTGCAGCCGTTCATCGGAGATGCTCCGAAGTATCCGATTGGCCAAATCATCTTCGACATGAACGGTGAGTACGCCAATAAGAACCTGCAGGACGAAGGCACTGCAATTTTTGAGATCTACAAAGGTAAGACTGAGCGCTATTCAATAGTAGAGAAGGCTGGCTTCAAGGTAATGAAGGTCAACTTCTACAACGAGATTGAGTCCGGGCTAGAACTTATCAAGGCGTACCCAGCCGTGGCTGATGACTCGGCCAAGTTCATGCAGAACTTTAAGGCGGTCTTCCTTGAGAAGCCCACTGACTACGCGACGAACAAGTCGGCGGCGACGCGGTACGACCGTCGAGTCGCTGTGTACTTGGCGATGCTGCGCCGTGCTGGCTTCACTGCTCCCGCCGGCCTCACCGTGAAGTTCTCGGCTAGAGAGGATCTTAGAAAAGAGGTGAACCCCGCGGTTGACCCGTCGATCGGCCTTTCACTGGATGACGCGGTTGCATGGTGGGAAAAGCTGTGGGAAATCTATGACACCTCCCCTGCCATCGCTGAGTACAAGCGCAAGGAAGGAAAGGAGTGGGGTGACGATGACCTCAAGGCATTGCTCGTTATGCTGACTTGTCGTCGTAGCTCTGGTGGTTCGAAGGATTGCACCGGGTACTTGAACCTGCGCCGTGTTGCGGAGCAACACACAGCCCTGACTAAGACCGCGTTCGAGCAGGACATTTTGGAAGCACTACGCGCGGGCAAGATTGTCATCGCCGACTTGTCAAGCGGCGAGGAAGAACTCCAACGGATGTACTCCGAGCGCATCACCAGGACCGTTTTCCGGGACGCGATGCGTAGGTTCACAGAAGCACGTCCCAACAACTTCATTCAGTTCTACTTCGAGGAAGCTCACAACTTGTTCCCCAAGAAGGAGGACAAGGATCTAAGCCAAATTTACAACCGGCTAGCGAAGGAAGGGGCGAAGCTGCACCTTGGGCTGGTCTACGCTACGCAAGAGGTTAGCTCTGTCAGCGGCAACATCCTAAAGGCGACGCAGAACTGGTTTATCTCTCACCTTAACAACGAAGACGAAATCAGGGAGCTCCGAAAGTACTACGACTTCAGCGACTTTAGCGACAGCTTGGTCCGTTTCAGCCAAGACACCGACAAGGGCTTTGTGCGAGTCAAGACCTACTCGAACGCGTTCGTCGTTCCTGTCCAAGTCGACAAATTCTCTGCTGCAAGTTCATGAGCTACTCAAGCACTGGCCCGAAGCCATACGAGCGCGCGAGCAAGTCTTCGCACCACCATGTCATCAACGACGAGGCCGTGGTCGCGGCGCTGAAGTCTTTGCAGGTCCCCCCGAAGGCGGACACCGGCGAAGTCACGAAGCGCCTCATTCCGTTCATGCCTGTGAAGACAAGCATCCTGCACGTGGTGGCTGTAGACGGCGGCTATACCGAGGTGCCTGTTCGGGAGGGCTTCCCTGCTGCCGCCATTCACTTCTTCCAGTTTGGCGCACTCCACTTCAAGATTGAAGACCTGGTGAAGCTGGAGGCCCAGCAACACGTGGCACCGGAAGACATACAGAAGCTAAAGAACATCGACCGATTGAAGCTACCTCTGGCCACGTCTGGTGCCCGCCGGCGCGACTGTGGTTCTTTGCGTGAGTCTGTTCGAAAAACCCTGCACGATTTTTTGGCCGCACAGAAGCTCGGCGAGGACATTAGTCTGCTGGACACATTAGCGTGGTTTGTGTTTCGGCGATACAAGTCACAACGCGAAGCGGACGACAAGCAGTGGGTGCTCAGTAGTCATCCTGACGGCAAGTCCGACGGACCCATTGAGCTTGCTGAAGCAAATATGTCGGCGGGCTTCACGTTCATCTGCCCGAAGTCGGGTCAGACAATCTTCCTGAGCGATGTCTTCCGACTTCATGAGCGCGTAGAGGAAGAAACCGGCGCAGCCGGCGTCGCCGGCTATGTTGCAGGTTTGGTGGAGCATCTTGTGCTCCTTCACATTATCCGCAACTTGCTTCGAAAGAACGCCGCCGCTTTGAAGCAAGTGCTGTTCATCATGGACAGGCCAACGGGCTGGTTTGGTGTGACCGCACCTATGCACAGGCTCATGCTCGAGCTGAACAACTGGCTATTCGATTCACACAACCTGTTTCTCGCTGGCCTCGAGAAGAGCGGCGCATTCGTAGAGCACGCTGCCGCCATACAAGAGCTGCTTCCGCCCGCCAATATCCTCGTGCTTGATGACGAATACATCTACCGCCACATTTCTCCCGGTGAGGAGAATCCGACTCGAGCATATGCTGCCACGTCATACTACGGGCACAAGGTCATTTTCCGCTCCCGGCAGGGGCAGATGTACGTCGTGTCACTGCCAGTGCGCGAGCTGAAGAAGTCTCCCAAGCCGACTGACCTCCCCAACCTGCAAGCCGTGCTGACTCACGTCGAGCAGCTGCACTGCGACATGTACGAGAACGCGTTACTACCAGTGGCTCTGGCGAACAAGCTGGTCAGCCTCTCGGCTCATCCGAGCTCGCAGATTCTTCGGGCGTTCGCTCAGTCCAGCGTGGGCAAGTAGCGCGGGCCTTCACCGTCTACAGTCCCAGCGCCCCAGAAGCCGGCCCCAAACCACCCCTCCCGAGGTAGTTTGGGCCATCAGCGTCTAACACCCATGCCGATCTCGATGTCGATCAGACGCGTTCGATCACCATCGCGATGCCCTGGCCACCGCCGATGCACATGGTGATCAGCGCGTAGCGACCGCCGGTGCGCTGCAGCTCGTAGATGGCCTTGGTCACCAGGATGGCACCGGTGGCGCCCACGGGGTGGCCCAGCGAGATGCCCGAACCGTTGGGGTTGGTCTTCTCGTTGGGGAAGCCCATTTCCTTGGACACGGCGCAAGCCTGGGCGGCGAAGGCCTCGTTGGACTCGATCAGGTCGAGGTCACCGACCTTCAGGCCGGCCTTCTCGAGGGCCAGCTTGGATGCGGGCACCGGGCCGATGCCCATGTACTCGGGCTCGACGCCAGCGTGGGCGTAGGACACCAGGCGGGCCAGGGGCTTGAGGCCCAGGGCCTTGGCCTTGTCGGCCGAGGCCATGACCACGGCGGCAGCGCCGTCGTTCAGGGTCGAGGCGTTGCCGGCGGTGACGGTGCCTTCTTCCTTCTTGAACGCGGGCTTCATCTTGCCCAGCGTGTCGGTGGTGGTGTCGGGCTTGACGCCTTCGTCGGTGTCGAACAGCACCACGCCCTTGCGGGTCTTGATCTCGACCGGGACGATCTGTTCCTTGAAGCGGCCGGCTTCGATGGCGGCGGCGGCGCGCTGTTGCGACTGCGTTGCGTAGGCGTCCTGCTGCTCGCGCGAGATCTCGTAGCGCGCGGCCACGTTCTCGGCGGTGATGCCCATGTGGATGTGCAGGCGCGGGTCCTGGAGCGCGCCGAGCACGTAGTCCAGCATCTTGACGTCGCCCATGCGGGCACCCCAGCGGTTGGAGGTGACCAGGTAGGCGCCACGGCTCATCGACTCGGCACCGGCGCCGATGGCGACGTCGCAGTCACCCAGCAGGATGGACTGGGCGGCCGAGACCACGGCCTGCAGGCCCGAGCCGCACAGGCGGTTGACGTTGAAGGCGGGGGCCTCTTGCGGCACGCCGGCGTTCAGGGCGGCCACGCGGCTGATGTAGGCGTCTTGCGGGACGGTGGGGATGACGTTGCCCAGCACCACATGACCGACGTCCTTGGGCTGCACGCCCGCGCGCTCCAGCGCGGTCTTGATGACCAGGGCGCCCAGCTCGGCCGGCGGGGTGTCCTTGAGCGAGCCACCGTAAGAGCCGATGGCGGTGCGGGCGGCGCCCACGAAGACGACTTCACGAGTCATGTTGGAATTCCTTGGGGGTGAAAAGGGTCAGACAACGACACTTTTGACAGTGAGTCTTGTCAGTTTAACAAGTTCCGAACGGCGATGATCACACCGAAAGTGCTGCGCTGCAACAATCTGGCCGGCCTATGATGGTTGCATGTCCGTGGCAGGTCTTCCCATGCAGTCCTCACCCCATGCTCGTCCTCACCCGGTTTGGCACGAGGCCGCCGACGCCCATGTCCTGGCCGAGCTGCTGGCGGGCTGGGTGAGCGAGCGGCTGCGCGAGGGCCTGGCGCAGCGGGGGCAGGCCACCCTGGTGGTCTCGGGCGGCAGCACGCCGGTGCCGTTTTTCCATGCCTTGCGGGAGGCCGACCTGGACTGGCCAGGGGTCACCGTGACGCTGGCCGATGAGCGCGCCGTGCCGGCCACCCACGCCGACAGCAACGCGCGCCTGGTGCGCTCCCACCTGCTGCAGGGCCGGGCCGCGCAGGCGCGATGGCTGCCCTGTTTCGCCACCGACACCGCCACCGACACCGATTCGCAGCCCGACCACCTGGAGGCCGCCTGCGAGGCGCTGGATGCGCGCCTGGCGGCCCTGAGCTGGCCGGTGGACGTGGTGGTGCTGGGCATGGGGGGCGACGGCCACACGGCATCGCTGTTTCCGAGGTCGGTCGAGCTGCTTCAGGCCTTGAAGGCGCCGCCTTCGCGCCGGTGCCTGGTCGCCGAGGTGCCCGACGCGCCGAACGTGCCGGTCAGGCGCCTGTCGTGGACGCCGCAGGCCTTGCTGGCCACGCGCCACCTGGCCATCCACACGACGGGCGTCGCCAAGCGCGAGCTGCTGCAGCGCGCCTGTGCGTCGGATGACGTGCGCGAGATGCCCATCCGCCTGGCCTTGTGGCAGGACCACGTGCCCTGCCACCTCTTCCACGCCGACTGAATTTCAGTGCACGGCGCCCTGGCGTGCGCGCAGCCGCGCCAGGAAGGCCTCGGGCAGGGGAGAGACCTTCTTGCCGCCATCGGGTGCCTCGCCCACGAAGACCACGCCGGTCTTGCCGCGCGCCACCTCGCGGCCGCTGGCCTTGTCCTGCAGGCGAAA
Source organism: Burkholderiales bacterium RIFCSPHIGHO2_01_FULL_63_240 (assembly GCA_001770725.1). Classification (GTDB taxonomy): domain Bacteria; phylum Pseudomonadota; class Gammaproteobacteria; order Burkholderiales; family Burkholderiaceae_C; genus Aquabacterium. The sequence goes on along the minus strand of MERU01000002.1, from coordinate 817,267 downwards.
GACCAGGTCGAAGCCGTACTTGTTGAAGTCGTCGGGGACCATGTCGACCTGCATGGTCTCGCCGTAGAAGGCCTCCGATTTGTACTGCGCCATCATGTCGCCGACCACCAGGGTCAGGCCTTCGATGCCGATCTCACCGGGGTAGCCCAGCCAGCGAAAAAAGCGCACGCGGGCTTCCGACACCAGGGTCAGCAGTTGGGCGTTGTCGAGGTGGCCACCCTGGTTGACATGGCTGATGTAGATGGGGATGTCGGTGGAGAAGATGAACTGGGTGGGCAGTTCGAACTGCAGGCGTGCCATGGTCTGGTGTGAGGTACTGCTGAAGGTTGCCGATGATAGGGCGCAGCCAAGACAAAGGCCCGCACGCAGCGGGCCTCTTGTTGATGCGAATCAGCGTTCGGGGCGTTCTCAGCGCGCCTGCAAGCTGGGCGACATGGGCGCCGGCGAGCTGGGGAAGCTGTGCCGAATGATGCGCCAGATCACCTGGCTGAACTGCCCCACCATCGAGCCCGTGTTGTAGTGCACGCCGTAGCGGCGGCAGATGTCGCGCACCACCGGCGCCATCTCGGCGTAGCGGTTGGCCGGCACATCGGGGAAGAGGTGGTGCTCGATCTGGTGGCTGAGGTTGCCCGTCATGATGTGCAGCAGCTTGCTGCCCGACAGGTTCGACGAGCCCTGGATCTGGCGCAGGTACCACTGCGCGCGCGTCTCGTTCTTCACGATGCCCTTGGGGAAGGTCTGCACGTCGGCCGTGAAGTGACCGCAGAAGATCACCGTGTAAGTCCACACGTTGCGGATGCCGTTGGCCATCAGGTTGCCCAGGAACACCGACCAGAAAGCGGGGCCGGCCAGCAGCGGGAAGACGAGGTAGTCCTTGACCAGCTGGCGACGCGACTTGCGCAGCGTCGGAGCGGCTTCCTGCGCGAGCTTGCGCCAGGTGATGCGGCCGATGAACACGCGCCCGATGCGCAGGTCCTGCACGGCCACGCCCCACTGGAACAGCAGCGCGAAGATCACCGCGTACAGCGGCTGCAGCAGCGCCGCCGGGTGCCACTTCTGCTCGGGGAACAGGCGCAGCACGTCGTAGCCGATGTCATCGTCCATGCCGTGCACATTGGTGTAGGTGTGGTGCTTGAAGTTGTGCGTCTTGCGCCAGTTGTCGCTGGTGCCGACGATGTCCCACTCGAAGGTCTTGCCCTGAAAGCGCGCATCGCCCATCCAGTCGAACTGGCCGTGGATCACGTTGTGGCCCAGCTCCATGTTGTCCAGGATCTTGGCGATGCCCAGGATCAGCCCGCCGGCCAGCACGGTGGGCACGATCCAGGCTTGCGGCATGAACAGGCAGGCCATCAGCACGCCGCGGCCGAGCACCTCGATCCAGCGCACGGCGGCGTAGATGCGGCGGATGTAGCGCGCGTCGCGCTCGCCCAGGTCGGCCACGGTGCGGGCGCGCAGGTCGTCGATCTCGGCGCCAAAGCGCGCCAGGTCTTCGGGGCTCGGTTCACGTCGGGTGAGGTGGCTCATGGTGTGACGGGTGCGATGGGGTTCAAAGGTCGAGCGTGAGGTCGGTGCAGGCGCGGCTGACGCAAAGGCGCACGGCCATGTTGCTTTCGGACTGGGTGTCGCCGGACTGCATGTCCTGCGTGGTGCCTTCAACGCGCGGGCACACGCAGGTGTGGCAGACACCCATGCGGCAGCCCGATGGCGGGTTCAGGCCTTCGGCTTCGAGGGCGTCGAGCAGGCTCAGGCCGGTGCTCAGCTGCAACTCGCGGCCGGTGCGCTGCAAGGTCACGCGCACCGTGCGGGCGTCGGTGGCGGCAGGCAGGGCCACGGGGGCAACGGGTGTGAAGCCCTCGGCGATGAAGGCCTGGCTGCGGCCAGCGCACAGCTCGCGCGCGGCCTCGATGAAGCCGCCCGGGCCGCAGGCGAACACCTGTTGTTCGCTCAGGCCGGGCGCCAGTTGGGCCAGTTGCTGAGCGCTGATGAGGCCTTGCGCCTCGCCCGGCACGGTGGGGGCCTCGTGCGTGACGACGACCTGCAGGCGGAACTGCGGAAACCGGGCGCTGAGCGCGCGCAGCTCCTGCAGGAAGCACAGCTCGGCGTGGGTCTTGACCCAGTACAGCAGCGTGAGATCGACCGGCATGTGCTGGGCGGCCAGCGCGCGCGTCAGGCCCATCAGCGGCGTGATGCCCGAGCCCGCGGCCAGGAAGAGCCAGCGCCCCTGGGGTTGTGCGGGCAGCGTCATCTCGCCAAAGGCTGGCCCGACACCGAGCACGTCGCCCACGCGGGCGTGCTGCACGAGGTGGGAGCTCAAGGCCCCGCCCTCGACGCGTTTGACGGTGATCGACATGCGACGCGAACCCGAACGCCCAGGCTTGGGCACGTTGGTCAGGCTGTAGCTGCGCGTCACGCGTCGGCCGTTGACCTCGGCGCTGACGTTGACGTGCTGGCCGGGCAGGAAGCCCCCGACATGCCGGTTGGGCTTGAGCACCAGCGTGACGGTGTCGCGGGCTTCCACGCGGCGCTCGACGATGGTCGCCAGCGGGCGGGACCACGACCAGGCCCGGTTGAGGTGCTGCACCCAGAAGTCGAAGACCTCGGGGTCGACCGCTGGCGCCATGACGCGCTGCAGCCAGCCGGCGGTGGGGGGGAGGCCGTTGACGGCCTGGGCGGAAGCGCTCACGGTATGGGGTTGACGCAAAGAGGAGATGCGGCAGTATACGTGCGAGAAGACGTTTGTCTATACACTTGTGCATTAAATCGGTGGGGGTATCATGCGAGCCGGTTTGACCCAACGCAACGCCGCTGTCCGGCTCCGCGTCCGAATCCGCCTGAACCCCCTTGCCGATGGCCTCTGCTGACGTTCCCGCTGCCCTTGTCCTCGACCCGGTCGATGTCCCTGCGCGCGCTGCTTCGCCGGGCCGCAAGGCCGTGATCTCCCGGGAGGACATCGTCGTGGCGGCGCTGCGCCTGGTGGGCCCGCACCGCAGCGTGTCTTCGCTGAGCCTGCGCGAGGTGGCCCGCGAGGCCGGCATCGCGCCCAACAGCTTTTACCGCCAGTTTCGCGACATGGACGAGCTGGCCGTGGCCCTGATCGACCGCGCTGGCAGCTCGCTGCGGCAGATCATCGGCGACGCCAGGCAGCGCGCCGCGGTGGACCGCAGCGTGGTGCGCGGCTCGGTCGAGGCCTTCATGGAACAACTGCAGCGCGACGACAAGCTGCTGCACATCCTGCTGCGCGAAGGCTCGGTGGGCTCGGACGCCTTCAAGCAGGCGGTGGATCGCCAGCTCACCTACTTCGAGGAAGAGTTGCGCCACGACCTGGTTCGCCTGGCCCAGGCCAATGGCACGGGGCTGTTCGAGGCCGGCCTGACCGCCAAGGCCATCACCCGCCTGGTGTTCACCATGGGGGCAACCGCCATGGACCTGCCGCGCAGCGAACAAGGCCGCCTTGCCGAGGAGCTCATCCTGATGGTGCGCATGATCGTGGCCGGCACCCAGACCATGGCGGCCATGGCGCCGGAGCAGGTTGCACGTTGACGCAACCTGAGCGCGGGCCTTGCGGGGCGCTCGCTCACCCTGGCTTAGGATCGAAGCCAGCTCGCTTGTCTGCCGGAGGCCCCCCATGAACCGTTCCTTACCGTCCCGCGGCGCCTGGCGTCGCGCGCACCTTGGCCTGCTCGCGGGGGTGTCCGTTGTGCTGCTGGGTGCCTGTGCTGCGGGGCCGGGGGGCGTCGGTGGGCCCTCGGGCGCGAAACCGCCTGGGGCGGCCGCACCCGCCCGAGCGATCGGCCCCTTGGTCAACCTGCGCTGTGGCAAACAGGAGATCGCCGTGCGCGCCAACGCCGAGCAGGCCGAGCTCACCGTGGGCACCAAGCGCTACCTGCTGCAGGCCCAGCGCAGCGCATCCGGGGCGCGTTACGCATCGTCGGCTTACCCGGGCACGAGCTACTGGTCCAAGGGCGATGGCGGCATGCTGATGGTCGACGGGCAGGCCTACCCGGAGTGCGCCACGCTGGCGGCCACCCCCCCCGTGATCGCCCCGGCCGAAGGCGGGCCACCACGCGACCTCACGGTGCGCGAATGGGTGGTCGAGGGCATCGATGGCCGCGGCGTGGTCGACAACAGCCGCACCACGATGACGTTCGACCCGGCAGGGCAGATCGCCGGGCGAGCCGGGTGCAACCGCTACACCGGCTCGTACAAGCTGCAGGGCGCCCGCTTCGAGGTCAAAGGGGTGGCCACCACCCGCATGATCTGCGTGCCCGCCCTGATGGACCAGGAAACCCGGTTCCTCAAAGCGCTGGATGCCACCAGCACCTGGCGTTTGCAACCCGATGGCAGCCTGTTGCTCACCGGCCCGGATGGGCGCAAGCTGCTGGCACGCTGACGCCTTGCCGATGGGGTGACATCGGCGTGCTGCGGTGCACCAACTTGGCCCACAACTTGCTGGGGTTGATCCGAGCGGTGGCCGATCGGGCCCACCCCGCCTCCCGGAGATCCGTGTGTCCATCCACGTTGCCCTGAACCACGTCACCCACTACCGGTACGACCGGCTGGTGAACCTGTCTCCCCAGGTCGTGCGCCTGCGCCCGGCGCCGCACAGCCGCACCCGCATCCTCTCGTACTCGATGAAGGTCGAGCCGGTGATGCACTTCATCAACTGGCAGCAGGACGCCTTCGCCAACCACCTCGCGCGCCTGGTCTTCCCGGAGCGCACGCGGGAGTTCAAGGTCACCATCGACCTGGTTGCCGAGATGGCGGTCTACAACCCGTTCGACTTCTTCCTCGAACCGCACGCCGAAAACTACCCCTTCCAGTACGACGCCGAAAGCGCGCACGACCTGGCACCCTACCTCGTCAAGGCCGAGCTCACGCCGGCCTTCAAGGCCTTCGTGGACAGCATCGACCGCAAGGAGGTGCGCACCATCGACTTCCTGGTTGGGCTCAACCAGCGGCTGCAGCGCGAGATCGCCTACACGATCCGCATGGAGCCGGGCGTGCAGACGCCCGAGCAGACGCTGAGCAAGAAGTCGGGCTCGTGCCGCGACACGGGCTGGCTGCTGGTGCAGACCCTGCGCCACATGGGCCTGGCCGCGCGCTTTGTCTCGGGTTACCTCATCCAGCTCAAGGCCGACGTGGCCGCGCTCGACGGCCCCTCGGGCACCGAGGTCGACTTCACCGACCTGCACGCCTGGTGCGAGGTCTACCTGCCGGGCGCGGGCTGGATCGGCCTGGACCCGACCTCGGGCCTGATGGCCGGAGAGGGCCACATCCCCGTGGCCTGCACGCCCGAGCCCTCTGGCGCGGCGCCCATCTCCGGCGCCGTGGACGAATGCGAGGTCGAGTTCGACCACCAGATGTCGATCACGCGCATCTACGAGTCCCCGCGCGTGACCAAGCCCTACACCGACGCGCAGTGGGCCGAGATCGACACGCTCGGCCAGGCGGTGGATGCGCAACTGCAGTCGGGTGACGTGAGGCTCACCATGGGCGGCGAGCCCACCTTCGTCTCGGTCGATGACCGCGATGGCGCCGAGTGGAACACCGACGCCCTGGGCCCCACCAAACGCGGCCTGGCCACCACCCTGGTCCACAAGCTGCGCGCCAGATACGGCCAAGGCGGCTTCCTGCACTTCGGGCAGGGCAAGTGGTACCCAGGCGAGCAATTGCCACGCTGGGCCTTGTCCATCTTCTGGCGCACCGATGGGCAGCCTTGCTGGCATGACCCCAGCCTGTTCGCCGACGAGCGCCAACCCGAGGTCTACACCAGCGACGACGCCAAACGTTTCATCGAGGCCCTGTCGAACAAGCTGGGCGTGGGGCCGGCGCACATCCAGCCAGGTTTCGAAGACACCTGGTACTACCTGTGGCGCGAGCGCCGCCTGCCGGTCAACGTCGACCCCTTCGAGTCCAAGCTCGATGACGAGCTCGAGCGCGTGCGCCTGCGCCGCATCTACGACCAGGGGCTCACGCACACCGTGGGCTATGCCCTGCCGCTCAAGCGCGAGTGGGAGCATGCGCCGGGCCTGAGCGGGCCGCGCTGGGTCACCGGTCCCTGGTTCTTCCGTGACGAACGCATGTACCTCTTCCCGGGCGACTCGCCGATGGGCTACCGCCTGCCGCTGGACTCGCTGCCCTGGGTTGCGCAGGGGCAGTACCCCTTCATGCACCAGCACGACCCGTTCGCGCCGCGCGCCCCGCTGGCCTCGGCTGCGGCCTTGCGCGCGCAGTACGGACCGCACGCGGTGGGCGGTGGTTTTGCGCAAGGGGGGGCGGTGTCCATCCAGGGTCAGCCGGTTGAAGGCTTGGGCGGTGAAGGTGTCAATGGCGAGTGGGGCGACCTGGCGGCCAACCCGGTCGTCGCGGCCGCTGGCCCGGCCACGCCCTCGAACGCCGACCCGACTCGCCACCCCAGCCGTTTCGAATCGGCCCACTGGATCACGCGAACGGCGTTGTGCGTGGAAGTGCGCAACCCCGACCGCGCCAGCGGCCCCAAGGTCGAGGCCGAAGGCCAGGGCGGCGGGGTGCTGTACGTGTTCATGCCGCCTTTGGCCAGCCTGGACGACTACCTCGACCTGCTGGCCGCCGTCGAAGCCACCGCTGCCGAGACGGGGCTGAAGGTCGTGCTCGAAGGCTACCCGCCGCCGCGTGATGCGCGACTGAAGATGCTGCAGGTCACGCCCGACCCGGGGGTCATCGAGGTCAACATCCACCCGGCATCGAGCTGGGAACAACTGGTCGACCACACCGAATTCCTCTACCAGGCCGCGCACGAAACCCGCCTGTCCACCGAGAAGTTCATGGTCGATGGCCGCCACACCGGCACCGGCGGTGGCAACCACTTCGTGCTCGGCGGCGCCACGCCTGCGGACAGCCCCTTCCTGCGCCGCCCCGACCTCATCCCCAGCCTGCTGACCTTCTGGCACAACCACCCCTCGCTGTCCTACCTGTTCTCGGGCCTGTTCATCGGGCCGACCAGCCAGGCGCCGCGCATCGACGAAGCGCGCATGGACCAGGTCTACGAGGCCGAGATCGGCATGAAGGAAATCGAGCGCCAGATGAGCATCTGGGGCCAGTGCCCGCCCTGGATCATCGACCGCACGCTGCGCAACCTGCTGATCGACGCCACCGGCAACACCCACCGCAGCGAGTTCTGCATCGACAAGCTGTACTCGCCCGACGGGCCCACGGGCCGCCTGGGCCTGCTGGAGCTGCGTGCCTTCGAGATGCCGCCCCATTCGAAGATGAGTCTGGTGCAGCAACTGCTGCTGCGCGCCCTGGTGGCTTGGTTCTGGAAAGAGCCATACAAGGGCCACGGCGCCACCCGCCTGACCCGCTGGGGCACGGGCCTGCACGACCGCTTCATGCTGCCCAGCTTCGTCGAGCAGGATTTCGCCGACGTGCTGGCCGAGCTGCAGATGGCCGGCTTCGACTTCCGGCCCGAGTGGTTTGCGCCGCACTTCGAGTTCCGCTTCCCCTACGTCGGCGAGGTGCAGGCTGCGGGTGTGCGCCTGTCCCTGCGCGGTGCGCTCGAGCCCTGGCACGTGATGGGCGAAGAGGGCGCGCCAGGCGGAACGGTGCGCTACGTCGACTCCTCCATGGAGCGCCTGGAGGTGCGCGCCACCGGTCTGAACGGCAACCGCCACGTCGTCACGGTCAATGGACGCGTGTTGCCCCTGCACCCGACGGGCCGCGTCGGCGAGTTCGTGGCCGGCGTGCGCTACCGGGCGTGGCAGCCCCCCTCGTGCCTGCACCCCACCATCGGCGCCGACGCCCCGCTCACTTTCGACCTGGTCGACACCTGGCTCAAGCGCTCGCTGGGTGGCTGCCAGTACCACGTTGCTCACCCGGGTGGCCGCAACTACGACACCTTCCCGGTCAACTCCTACGAGGCCGAGAGCCGGCGCCTGGCGCGTTTCTTCCGCATGGGCCACACGCCTGGCGCGATGGATGTGCGACCTCTTGCCGCCGGACTGGAGCATCCGCTGACGCTGGACCTGCGCAAGGCCAAGGGTGGTTGATACGATGTCGCAACCGTGACAGCCAACCTGCCCCTTTTCGACGATGCCAGCCTGGAGCCCGATGTGGCCCAGGCGATGCTGCACCGCGCCCGCCCGGCGGAGCCCGGGCATTTCGACGAACTGCGCGACGACGAGGGCGCGCTGCGGCCCTTGTGGCAGGACTTCGCGCAGCACCTGGGGGCCCCGCTGGACGACCTCCAGCGCCGCCAGGACCTCATGGCCCGGCAGATCCTCGAAGACGGCGTCACCTACAACGTCTACAAGTCCCAGGGTGGGCCCAGCCGCCCCTGGTCGCTGGAGGTGCTGCCGCACATCATCGGTGCGCAGGAGTGGCGCGGGATCGAACAGGGCGTGGCCCAGCGTGCGCGCCTGCTCAATGGCATCCTGTCGGACACCTATGGCGAGCAGGGCTTGCTCAAGCAGGCCCTGCTGCCCTCGGCGCTGGTGCTGGGGCACCCCGGCTACCTGCGCGGCATGCAGGGCGTGACCCCACCCGGCGGCATTTACCTGCACGTGCTGGCCTTCGACCTCGTGCGCGGCCCCGATGGTTCGTGGTGGGTGGTCTCGCACCGCACGCAGGCGCCGTCCGGCCTGGGCTACGTGATGCAGAACCGGCTCATCGTCTCGCGCCAGTTCCCCGACGCCTACCGGGCGATGAACGTGCAGCACCTGGCCTCGGGCTACCGCCGCCTGGTCGACACGCTCACCGAGCTGGCCGAGCCCTGCGCCGATGGCCACGCGCCCAGGCTGGCCCTGCTCACACCGGGACCCTACAACGAAACCTACTTCGAGCAGGCCTACCTGGCGCGTTACCTGGGCCTGCCCCTGGTCGAGGGCGGCGACCTGGTGGTGCGCGACGAGCGCCTCTTCCTCAAGACCGTGCAGGGCCTGGAGCCGCTGCACGGCCTGCTGCGCCGCCTCGACGACGACTACTGCGACCCGCTGGAGCTGCGCTCGGACTCGCACCTGGGCGTGCCCGGGCTGATGCAGGCGGTGCGCGCCGGCCACGTCGTGCTGGCCAATGCGCTGGGCACGGGCTTTCTCGAATCACCGGCCGTGCACGGCTTCCTGCCAGCCCTGTCGAGGCACCTGTTGGGCGAAGAACTCAGCCTGCCCTCGCTGCCCACCTGGTGGTGCGGCGAAGCCTCGGCCTGGGCGGACATCGAACCCGACCTGGCCAGCCAGGTCATCCGCCCCAGCTACCCCTACGCCGGCACGCCAGGCTTCGGCTCGCCGCGCCTGCGCCAGAGCTTTGACGCGGTGCTGGGCCAGACCCTGTCGCAACCCGCTTTGCAGAGCTGGCGCGAACGCATCGATCACGACCCCGCTGCCTACACGGTTCAGGGTTTCGTGCCCTATGCCCAAGCCCCAGTCTGGCAGTCTGGGCAGATTGCCATGCGGGGAGCCTCGCTGCGCGTCTACGCGCTCTCGGACGGGCAAGACGGCTGGCAGGTGCTGCCCGGGGGCATGACCCGCATCGCCACGCGCGACGCCGGCCCCGTCTCCATGCAGCTGGGTGGCAGCTCGATGGACACCTGGGTGCTCACCGAAGAAGCGGTCGACACCTTCTCGATGCTGCCCTCCGCCGTGCGCCCGGACGAACTCGTTCAGCGTCAGCGCCCGGTGGCCAGCCGCACGGGCGAGAACCTCTTCTGGATGGGCCGTTACACCGAACGTGCCGAGCAGCAGCTGCGCCTGGTGCAAGGCCTGCTGAGCCTGCAGACCAGCGAAGACGAAGCCAATGAACACGTGCTGCGGGCCTTCTCCGACCTGGCCAGCCTCAACGGCCTGGTGCCCCCCGGCGCGCCCGCGCTGCACAAGTCGCCCCGCGTGTTCGAGCGCGCGGTGCTCGACGCCCTCTCCGATGAGCGGGCCACGCAGGGCGCGTTCAGCCTGGGCTTCAACCTCGAGGCCCTGTCCCGCTCCTCCCAGTCGCTGCGCGAGCGCCTGTCGCCCGCGCACGCGCGCTTGCTGCGCAGCCTGGGCGAGGGCTTTCGCCAGGCCCTGATCCAGGACGTGCCCACCGGCCAGCACCCCGGTCTGCAGCAGGCCGACGCCGCCCTCGAGCAACTTGCCATGCAACTGGCCGCCGTCACCGGGGCGCAGACCGACCGCATGACCCGCGACGTGGGTTGGCGCCTGCTGACCGTGGGCCGGCTGATCGAGCGCCTGGTCGGCTACACCGGCTTCTTGCGGACCTTCTGGCAGCACCACGCACTGGACCAGGCGCAGGGCTTTGACCAGTTGCTCGACCTGTTTGACAGCGCCATCACCTTCCGCGCGCGTTTCCAGCGTCGCCTGGAGGTGCCGGCGCTGCTGGCCTTGCTGGTGCACGACGAGAGCAACCCGCGCGCCCTGGCCTGCGTGCTGCGCCGGCTTCGCACCGAGTTGGGCAAGCTGCCCGATCGCACCGGTCTTCACGACGATTTGGTCGCGCTGTTGCCGCACCAGGGCGTCGGCGTCGAGCTCCAGGCGCTGTGCGACCCGCTCGAGGGGCACGCCCGGGTGCTGGCCCTGTGCGATCGCCTGCTGGACGCGGGCTGGCGCCTGTCCGACGAAATCGCCCGCCAGTACTTCGTGCACGCCGAGCCCAACGATTCCATGGTGAGTGCATGAGCCTGCTGCGCCCGCCTGTGTCGACGCCCGATGTCGGCATCGCCCGGCTGTCTGTCGAGCACGAGACCCTCTACCACTACGACCACCCGGTGGAGCAATCGCAACACGTCGCTTGCCTGCGGCCCCTGTCGGATGGCGGCCAGCGCCTGCTGTCCTTCGACATGGTGGTGGAGCCCACGCCCACCCAGCACAGCGTTCGGCGCGACAGCCACGGCAACAGCCGGGCTTACTTCGCCATGCACGCGGCGCACGCCGATTTGCGGGTGCTGGCGCGCAGCGAGGTCGATGTCTGGCACCGCTACCAGTCGCTGGACGCCGAGCGTGGCCCCACCTGCGGCGAGGTCCGCGAGCGCCTGGCTTATTGCGCCAAGGCCCCGTTCGAGGCCGCCAGCGAGTTCCTCTACGCCTCGCCCTTCGTGCCCCTGCACCCCGAGTTGCGGGCTTATGGCGAGGCCTCCCTGCGTGACGATCGCCCGCTGGCCGAGGCGGCGATCGAGCTGATGCGACGCATCCACCGCGACTTCACCTACGCGCCAGCTTCCACGGACATCTCCACGCCCATCCTGGAGGTCTTTGGGCGGCGGCAGGGGGTCTGCCAGGACTTTGCCCACCTCATGCTCGGCTGCCTGCGCGCCTGCGGGTTGGCTGGACGCTATGTCAGCGGTTACCTGCTGACCCTTCCGCCGCCGGGGGAGGCGCCCCTGGTGGGGGCCGATGCCTCCCACGCCTGGCTCAGCGTCTGGGTGCCGGGCCTGGGCCTGCCGTTGGCCGAAGAATGGCTGGACCTCGACCCCACCAACGATTGCGTGCCCGGTGTGCACCACGTGCGGGTGGCGCATGGCCGCGATTTTGGCGATGTCACGCCGCTGCGCGGGGTCATCAGGGGGGGCGGGCAGCACACCTTGGTGGTGCGTGTGACCACCCGGTTGCTGTCTGAGAAAACGACAGAAGCGGTTTTGCGCACCACAACAGGTTGACTTCGCACCTTGGTGTGGCGCATGGTCAAGGGTGTGCCCGAAACAGGTGCCAGGCATCGTGCTGGGTGAAATGGGCTGGCACGTTTAGTGCATCAGCAGAACCACCGCTGTTCCTGAAAGCCCCAAGAGGGTCAACCGATGCGATTCTTCGACGAGATGCATGCCAGCAGCGCCGGCGCCGACAAGCAGGTGCGCGACCACTACCAGACCTACGAACGCTGGCTTGGCCGCCAGCCGCAGGAGCTGATGTCTTCCCGGCGCGACGAAGCCGAGATGATCTTCCGCCGCGTGGGCATCACCTTCGCGGTCTACGGCGACAAGGACGAGGACGGCTCGGGCACCGAGCGCCTCATTCCTTTCGACCTGATCCCGCGCATCATCCCCAGCCACGAGTGGAAGGAGATGGAAAAGGGGCTCAAGCAGCGCGTCACCGCGCTCAATCGCTTCCTCGACGACATCTACCACGGCCAGGAAATCTTGAAGGCCGGCGTCATCCCGGCCGAGCCCGTGCTCAACAACGCCCAGTTCCGCAAGGAGATGATGGGCGTGACCGTGCCTGGCGGCATCTACTCCATCATCTCGGGCATCGACATCGTGCGGGCCTGCAACCCCGATGGCAGCGGCACCTACTACGTGCTCGAAGACAACCTGCGCGTGCCCTCCGGTGTGAGCTACATGCTCGAGAACCGCAAGATGATGATGCGGCTCTTTCCGGAGCTGTTCGCCGAGCACCGCATCGCCCCGGTGGCGCATTACCCCGACTTGCTGCTCGACACCTTGCGCGCGCTGGCCCCGGCCTCGGTCAACGAGCCGACCGCGGTGGTGCTCACCCCCGGCATGTACAACTCGGCCTACTTCGAGCACGCCTTCCTGGCGCAGCAGATGGGCATCGAGCTGGTCGAGGGCAAGGACCTCTTCGTCAAGGACGACTTCGTCTACATGCGCACCACGCGCGGTCCGCAGCGTGTGGACGTCATCTACCGCCGCGTCGACGACGACTTCATGGACCCCGAGGTCTTCCGCAAGGACTCGACCCTGGGTGTGGCGGGCCTCTTGCGCGCCTACCGTGCCGGCAACGTCACGCTGGCCAACGCTTTTGGCACCGGCATCGCCGACGACAAGTCGATCTACCCCTACGTGCCGAAGATGATCGAGTTCTACCTCGGCGAAAAACCCATCCTGCAGAACGTGCCCACGCACATCTGCCGCGACAAGGCCGACCTGCAGTACACGCTCGACCACCTGGGCGAGCTCGTCGTCAAGGAAGTGCACGGCGCGGGCGGCTACGGCATGTTGGTCGGGCCGGCTTCGACCAAGGCCCAGATCGAGGACTTCCGCAAAGCGCTGCTCGCCAACCCGAGCAACTACATCGCCCAGCCCACGCTGTCGCTGTCGACCTGCCCGACGTTTGTCGAGAGCGGCATCGCGCCACGCCACATCGACCTGCGCCCCTTTGTGCTGTCGGGCAAGACCGTGCAGATGGTGCCCGGCGGGCTCACCCGCGTTGCCTTGAAGGAAGGCTCGCTGGTGGTCAACAGCTCGCAGGGCGGTGGCACCAAGGACACCTGGGTTCTTGAAAACTGATGGAGGCTCGATCATGCTCAACGAACGCATCGAAGACCACCTGCCCACCCAACTGATCGAGACCGAAACCGGGGCCTTGCGCGCAGCAAGCGCCTCGCACCTGGAGACCAAGCCCATGCTGTCGCGCACCGCCGACCACCTCTTCTGGATGGCCCGTTACATGGAGCGCGCCGAAAACACGGCGCGCCTGCTTGACGTCAACTACCAGACCTCGCTGCTGCCGCAGTCGAGTGAGTCCGCGTTGCAAGGCTGGCAGGGCCTGTTGAGCATCAGCGAGCTCATGCAGGAGTACCGCAACAAGCACGACGAGGTCAACGCACGCGACGTGATGGCCTTCATGGTCACCGACGCGAGCAACCCGTCGAGCATCCTCAACTGCCTGCGTGCCGCCCGCGAGAACGCGCGTGCCGTGCGCGGCGCCCTGACCACCGAGGTCTGGGAGACCACCAACCAGACCTGGCTGGAGTTCAACCGCATCATCAAGTCGGGTGCGCTGGCCAAGGACCCGGCCGAGCTGTTCGAGTGGGTCAAGTTCCGCTCGCACCTCTCGCGCGGCGTGACCCTGGGCACCATGCTGCAGGACGAGTCCTTCCACTTTCAGCGCATCGGCACCTTCCTGGAGCGCGCCGACAACACCGCGCGCCTGCTCGACGTGAAGTTCCACGCCCGCAACACCGAGTTCTTCGGCTCGGGCGCTGGCAACGAAGGCAAGGAGGTCGACTTCTACCACTGGTCGGCCGTGCTGCGTTCGGTCTCGGCCTTCGAGGTCTACCGCAAGGTCTACCGCAACGTCATCCGCCCCGAGAAGGTGGCCGAGCTGCTGATCCTGCGCGCCGAGATGCCACGCTCGCTCGTCTATTGCATGGACGAGGTGGTGAGCAACCTGCGAGCCGTGGCCAATGACCACAGCCACGAGACGCTGCGCCGCGCCGGCCGCTTGCGCGCCGACCTGCAGTTCAGCCGCATCGACGAGATCGTGGCCACCGGCCTGCACGCCTACCTCACGCAGTTCCTCGACCGCGTGGGTGACCTGGGCTATGGCATCAGCCGCGACTTCCTGATGCCGGCCTGATCACCTGGCTGGCAGGGCAGGCCCCACGGCCGCCTGCGAGAAGGCCGCACCGATCACCTTCGCGCCAGCGGCGGTGGGGTGGTTGGTGTCCCAGAACAGGTGGTTGTCGGGGTTGGCGCACACCGGGCCGGGCAGGCCCATGAAGGGCGGGTCGTAGCAGGGGTCGGTGACGTTGTGGCCATCGGCCGCGGCCTGCACCACCTGCTGCTGCGAGTAGGTGAAGGTGTCGAAGGTGCGCACCTTCGCGTTCGGGTAGGTCTTGGCGAAGGTCTTGAGCATGGCCGTGACCATGCCGGCCAGCTCCTGACTGCGCGCACGCGCGTTCTTCATGTAATTCGACTGGAACTTCTCGTGCAGCTTGGCCGAGGGCGTGATGCTCAGGTCGGGCATCAGCGGCACGAAGAAGTTGCGTGCGCCCTTGAAGTACAGCGTCGTCATGGCCTGCAACAGGTTGGCCGTCACCTTCACGTTGGTGGTGGTCAGGTAGATGTTGCTGCCCTGGTAGTAGTCGTCCGGGCCGGTCCACAGCACGTACAGCGCCCGGCTGTCGGCCTGCTTGAAGAAACCCAGGTTCCTGGTGAAGTCCTCGACCTGCTTGAGCATGCCGATCTGCAGGCCGAACACCGGCACCAGGCCGCCACGGCCCGACTGCCCGCCACCGAAGGCGTAGTTCAACAGCGGCTTGTCGAGCGTGTTGGCCATGACTTCGAGCACCACCGGGCCATTGGAGAAGCGGCCGCGGTCGTTCGGCGCCATCGGCAGGCCCCAGTTGGTCAGCTGCATGGTGACCTGGTACATGTTGCCGGTGTCGCTCATGCTGTCGCCGAACGAGATCAGCTGGCTGTACGTGTTGCTCAGTGTGGGACCGGATGGCTGCGGTGCCTGCGGCTGGGGCTTGAGCGTGGGCGCTGACGTGAGTGCCAGCTTGCGCATGGCCTCGCTGTAGGGGGACAGGAAGGGCGCGAAGTTGTCGATCAGGCCGTTCCACAGCAAGGGGCTGACCGCGGGCACGGCAGCCAGTTCTGGGCTGGCCAGGTTCCAGCCCAGCAGAGCCACAGCAGCCAGGGTGTCGGAGGTTTCGGCGCGAGCGGGGGCGTGCAGGCCCAGCCCGCCCAGGCTCAGGGCCAGGCCCAGCGAGGCCCGCCAGGGTGTGCGGCGACGTGACATCAGGACTCCTCGTGACAGAAGGCTGAAACGATAGGCGCTTGTCGTGCGGAGTTGAATGAGGGCTTCTGAGCCACCTGCTTGTGGGGTGCTCAGCGTCAGCTGGTTGCCCAGGCGGCGCTTTGCGTCATCCGGCAGGATGACGGGCGCTCAGATGGCGTAGGCCGTCATCCGCAGCATGCGCAGGATCACGCCGATGGTCGTGGTCTCGTTGAGCACGAAGCGTGGCAACTCATGGGCGCTGGCTTGCCGGGTGCCCACCGCGGAAAGTGTTGACACGGCATTGCGATAGCCCGATTCGCGCACCAGTGCGACATGGCTGGTGTCGTAGTCGATGCCAGGCTTGCCATTCGGGTAGGCGAAGGAGGTCAGCGGCTTGTCAATGATGCTTGACAGGGTGTTGCGGTTGGAATCGATTTCATCGCGGGCTGCCTCTGCGGTCAACTTGGACAGGATCACGTGATGGGTGGTGTGTCCCCCAATGCCCATGCCGCTGCGCGACAGCGCACGCACCTGTTCGTCGCTCATCATGAGGGAACGGGGGGCGTGGGGCCCCAGCGTTTCCAGCAAGCGGGTGGACAGCTGCTGTCGACGACCGGGCTCCAGGTATTTCATGGCCTTGGTCAGGTGCCGGATGGCAGCGATCCGTGAGGCCATGTCGGAGATCTGCAGCCGCTCGACACCGTCGATGCCCAGGTCCAGCGTTCCGGTTGCCGCGTGCCGAATGGTCTCCACCAGCACGTCGTGGAAGATCAACCCGCCATTGAGGTAGCCGCTGGCGACGTAGAACGTGGCGTTCAAGCCATGTTGCCTGAGCAGGGGGAGGGCCAGGTCGTGGTTGTCCCGATACCCGTCATCGAACGTGATGCTCACGGCGCGAGGCGGCAAGCGTCCCTGCATGAGCATGTCCGCGGCTTCGTCCAGGGGCAGAACCTGGAAGAACTGGCGCAGGGTGCGGAACTGCGTGTCCATCACCTTGGCCTGGTGGATTTCAGCCTGCAGAGGGTCGAAGCCATCCAGCACCCGGTGGTACATGAGGATGGGCAACGCGGCGCGAGGACCACCTGCCAGTTTCTGGGGAGAAAACACGGTCGCTGCCACTTTCTCCCAGCGTCAGTTCACTTGGACGAACGGCAACTGGCCGTTCCGCTCCGCGGGACACCGATCTGCTTGGTTTGCGCTGATTCCTTGGAATTGTTGGCCGTTCGTTGACAACAACTGAATACCCTCTCTGTTTCAAGGAGGTTACACCGAAATGGTTGAACCTGGCCTCAGGCGTCGTCGCGTTTTGTTCCTGTTGGGGCTGAGTCCCTTCAGCCAAGGGGGATCATCGACGGCCGCCTCGCACGGAGTCAGGCGCTGGGGGGAACGTAGCCTTGCACTTGCTCGGCTCCAGCACCGAAGAAGAACTGCTCCATCTGGCGAGCCAGGTACTGGCGGGCGCGGGCGTCGGCCAGGTTCAGGCGGTTCTCGTTGACCAGCATGGTCTGGTGCTTCATCCACAGCTGCCAGGCTTCCTTGCTGACTTCGTTGTAGATGCGCTTGCCCAGCTCACCGGGGTAGGGGGCGAAGTCCAGGCCTTCGCCTTCTTTTTTAAGGTAAGTGCATTGGATGGTGCGTGCCATGGTGGGCCTCTTCTTTCTGTCTGATCTGATGAATCGGGGGATGGGTCACTTGAGGTGCTTGACCAGCACCTGCGAGCGGCGGTCCCACTTGTAGGACCGCTTGCGTGCTTCGGGCAGCCAGTCCGGGTCCACGGGCGCGAAGCCACGCTTGTTGAACCAGTGCATGGTGCGCGTGGTGAGCACGAAGAGGGTCTGCAGGCCCATGGCCCGCGCGCGCTGCTCGATGCGTTTGAGGATGCGCTCGCCGTCGCCTTGGCCTTGCACGCTGGGCGAAATGGTGAGCGCGGCCATCTCGGCGGTGCCGGCTTCGGGGTAGGGGTACAGGGCCGCGCAACCGAAGATCACGCCGTCGTGCTCGATCACGGTGTACTGCGCCACGTCGCGCTCGATCTCGGTGCGGCTGCGCTTGACGAGCGTGCCGTCCTGCTCGAAGGGCTCGATGAGCTGCAGGATGCCGCCGACGTCATCGGGCGTGGCCTCGCGCAGGCTTTCGAGCTTTTCGTCGACGATCATGGTGCCCACGCCATCGTGGGTGAACACCTCCATCAGCAGCGCGCCATCGACCTTGAAGGGGATGATGTGCACGCGCTCGACGCCCCCTTCGCTGGCCTTGACCGCGTGCTGCAGGTAAAAGGCCGTGTCGGTGGGCTCGGTCGGGTTGGGCAGCGACGCCAGCAGGCGCTTGGCATCAAGCAGGGCCAGTTCCTGATCGATCTCGGCGTCCGGGTCGTTGTGGTGCTGGGCTTCGAGCGCATCGGCCTGAACGGGGTCCTGCACGATGGCCTGCAGGATGCCGCGCACCTCGGTCACGAAGATGAGCTTGTCGGCCTGCAGGGCGATGGCTGCGCTGGTGGCCACGTCTTCCATGCTCAGGTTGAAGGCCTCACCGGTGTGCGAGAAACCGAATGGCGAGAGCATGACCAGCGAGCCGGTGTCGATGGCGCGGCGGATGGCCACCGCGTCGATCTTGCGCACCAGGCCGGTGTGCTTGAAATCCACCCCGTCGACGATGCCGACCGGGCGGGCGGTGATGAAGTTGCCCGAGATCAGGCTGATGGCCGCACCCGCCATCGGGGTGTTGGGCAGCCCCAGCGAAAAGGCGGCCTCGATTTCGTAGCGCAACTGGCCGGCGGCTTCCTGGGCGCAGTCCAGCGCGACTTCGTCGGTGATGCGCATGCCGTGGCTGAAGCGGGATTCCTGCCCCTTGGCTCGCAGCTGTTCCTCTAGCTGCGGGCGAAAGCCATGGGCCAGCACGATCTTGATGCCCATGGCGTGCATGAGCGCGAGGTCTTGAACGAAGCTGGCGAGCTTGCCCGCGGCGATCAGCTCACCCGAGAGGCCCACCACGAAGGTTTTGCCCCGGTGGGCGTGGATGTGCGGCGCCACCGAGCGGAACCAGGGAACGAACAGGTGGGGGAAGACGAGGTCCATGTGGGGTGAGGTCAGGCGGACGCTCGCAGGGCAGGCAAGCGTGACAGGCGAAATGGTAGCGGTTTGTGGGGCTGGACTGGCCGGTGGGGACAAGCTGTCATGAAAGTGTCAAAATCTCGGGTTTCCTCACGGGTGCCCAAGGTGTTGAAGTGTCCGAAAAAACGCATGTTCTGTTGACCTGGCTGGTGACCCTGCTGGGCGTGAGTGCCACCGCTGCCGGCCTGATCTGGCCCGATCTGGGAGACTGGTTCGCCACGGAAAACGGGCCGGTCGAGACGACGTCGGTGATCGTCTGGTTCATGGCGGGCGCCTGCCTGTTGGTCTTGCATCGGCCCACCCCTGGTGTGGCTTTGGCGCTGGCGGTGATTTGCGCCAACCTCGCGGTCCGCGAGCAGGGCATCCCCCCGGAGGTCATTCCCAGCGGCAAGGCCCTGATGCAACTGTCCCACTACCTTGACCCGGCGGTGCACTGGTCTCGCCGCCTCGCCGAGGCGGTGGCAGTGGGGGGCAGCCTCGTCTCCGGCATCGTGGGTGGCTGGCACCTGTTCCTCTTCATGTGGGTGCGTCAAGGGTGGCGCAACCCGGTGGGCCGTCTGCTGATCGGCTCGTTCATGACGTTGGCGATCTCGCAGGTCATGGACCACTGGCTGGGCGAAGACGTGCTCTATGAGGAGATCCTCGAGTGCGTGGGCGCTTTGCTGGCGCTGGTGGCGGTGCAGGCTTTGCATCAGCGGCACCAAGCCGCCGTGGCGGCGGCCGAAGCCGCGCAGAACCTGCCAGAGCCCTGCTCGCGCACGTCCTGAATTCAGTGACTTGACCGCGGCTTCAAAGTGGCGGTCGACGATCGAACCATGGTTGCGCGGCTTCCATCTGGAAGGCCAGTTGCAGCAGCTTGAATTCCGAGTCGAGCGCGCCAGTGAACTGCACCCCCAGTGGCAGGCCTTCGGGCGTCCAATGCAGTGGCACCGACATGGCCGGGCGACCTGTGATGTTGGCCAGTTGCGTGTAGGGTGTCCAGGCCAGGTTCTGGATGGTGACCTGCTTGAACTGCGGGGTGTGACGCAAGAGGCCGGACAGCTTCAGCGCCGACACCAGCTCGTTGATGAGCTGCAGGCTGCGGGGCGTGGCCATCTCGCCGATGCGGATGGGCGGGGCGCTGAGCGTCGGGCTCAGCCAGAAGTCAAAGCGCTGGTGAAAGCGCGCCAGGGCGTGCACGTGCTCGTTCCAATGGCCTTGGCTGCGCACCAGTTCGGGCGCGCCGATGCTGCGGCCCACCGAGGCCATGGCGCGGGTGTCGGGCTCGAAGTCGCTTGCGCTGGCGCCGTGGCGTTCGACGATGTCGTCGACGATGGCGGCCTGGCAGGCGAACCAGCTCAGCAGGAAGTCTTGCGACAGCTGCACGCCGTCGATGTCGGGCGCGGCCTCTTCCACGTGGTGCCCCAGTGATTCAAGCAGGCGGGCGGCCTGCTCCACCGCTTTGCGTGCCTCGGGGTGCACCTCGGTGCCCAGCGGCGAGGCCGATGAGAAGCCGATGCGCAGCGGGCGCAGCGGTTCCGTGGCGGCTTCCAGGTAGGAGCGCGGCGGTGCGGGCATGAAGTAGGGTGCATGGGGCTCGGGGCCTTGCAGCACGTCCAGCGAGGCCGCCGTGTCGCGCACGCTGCGCGAGACCACGCCCTGCACCGCCGCGCCGTTCATGCCCTCACCGAACAGCGGGCCCATGGAAATGCGGCCGCGCCCCACCTTCAGCCCGAACAGGCCGCAGCAGGCCGCAGGGATGCGGATGGAGCCGCCGCCGTCGTTGGCGCCCGCCATCGGCACCACGCCCGCGGCAACCGCCGAGGCCGAGCCGCCGGAGGAGCCACCCGGTGTGCGCGAGGTGTCCCAGGGGTTGCGCGTGGGCCCGCCCGCGAGCGGTTCGGTGACGTTGCGCGCGCCGAACTCAGGCGTGTTGGTCTGCCCGATGAAGACCAGGCCGGCTTCGCGCCAGCGACGCGCCACGTCGGAGTCGACCTCGGCCTTGACGTTGCGCATCGAACGGCTGCCGCTGCCCATGGGCCAGCCGGCCACCTCCTGAAAAAGGTCCTTGAGCAGGAAGGGCACGCCGGCAAACGGGCGTGCCTTGTCCAGGGGCTGCTGCAGTTGGCGGCGGTGCTCTTCGTCCATGCGGCGCACCAGCACGTTGAGCTGGGGCTGCACCGCGTCCACCCGGGCCAGGGCTGCGGTGACCAGCTCCGAGGGTTGAACCTCGCCACGGCGGACCAGCTCGGCCAGGCCCAGGGCGTCGTGCTGCACGTACTCTTCGAACTTCATGGGAGTGGGGGGGTGTCTGCGGGAAAGGCCAGAGCGTGCCGTGCCCCTGTCAGGCTGACACCCCGTGCTTACCCCAGCCAACCCGCGGAGCCGATAATGGCGGACTTTGCCTGCCTGCCCGACAGCGTGCCGTCCCCCGTGAGCCCAGCCACCCTGAACTTCCCCGAATCCTTGCCCGTCAGCGGCAAGCGCCACGAGATCGAAGCCGCCCTGCGTGAGCACCAGGTGGTCATCGTCTGCGGCGAAACCGGCTCGGGCAAGACCACGCAGTTGCCCAAGATCGCCATGGCCCTGGGTCGAGGCGGCTGGGGGCAGCCCCGAGAGCACGGCAAGCGCCCCAAGCTGATCGGCCACACCCAGCCGCGCCGCATCGCCGCGTCCAGCGTGGCCAAGCGCATCGCCGAAGAGCTGAACACGCCGCTGGGCGACGTGGTGGGCTACAAGATCCGCTTCCAGGACCGGCTGCAGCCCGGTGCCAGCGTCAAGCTGATGACCGACGGCATCCTGCTGGCCGAGACGCAGGGCGACCCGGACCTCAAGGCCTACGACACGATCATCATCGACGAGGCCCATGAGCGCAGCCTGAACATCGACTTCCTGCTGGGCTACCTGCGCCAGTTGCTGCCTCGCCGGCCCGACCTGAAGGTCATCGTGACCTCGGCGACCATCGACGCCGACCGGTTCGCCAAGCACTTCGAGTCCGCCAGGGGGCCTGCGCCGATCATCCTGGTGTCGGGGCGCTTGTACCCGGTCGAGCAGCGCTACCGACCGTTCGAGGAAAGCCGCGAGTACGGCCTGAACGAGGCCATCGCCGACGGGGTGGATGAGCTGTGGCGCGAGGGCTCGGGCGACATCCTCGTCTTCCTGCCTGGCGAGCGCGAGATCCGCGAGGCGGCCGACCACCTGCGCAAACACCTGGCCAATGGCCGCGTCGTGGCCGAGGTGCTGCCGCTGTTCGCGCGCCTGAGCCAGCAGGAGCAGGACCGGGTCTTCCAGACGGGCAACGGCCGGCGCATCGTGCTGGCCACCAACGTGGCCGAAACCTCACTCACGGTGCCAGGCATCCGCTACGTGATCGACAGCGGCAGCGCGCGGGTCAAGCGCTACAGCTTCCGCAACAAGGTCGAGCAGCTGCAGGTCGAGCCCATCAGCCAGGCGGCGGCCAACCAGCGCGCGGGCCGTTGCGGCCGGGTGGCCAACGGCATCTGCATCCGCCTGTACGACGAGAAAGAATTCAACGCGCGTCCGCGCTTCACCGACCCCGAGATCCTGCGTTCGTCGCTGGCCGGTGTGATCTTGCGGATGAAGTCGCTGCACCTGGGCCACGTGGAGGACTTTCCCTTCATCGAGCCGCCGCTGCGCAAGGCCATTGCCGACGGCTACCAGTTGCTCAACGAGCTGGGCGCGGTCGACGACGACAACGAGATCACGCCGCTGGGCCAGACGCTGGCCAAGCTGCCGCTGGACCCGCGCGTGGGCCGCATGATTTTGGAGGCCAAGGACCGCCAGGCCCTGGCCGAGGTGCTGGTGATCGCCGCGAGCTTGAGCGTGCAGGACGTGCGCGACCGGCCCATCGACCAGCAACAGCAGGCCGACACCAAGCACAAGCAGTTCGACGACGAGAAGTCGGAGTTCATGGGCACGCTCAAGCTTTGGAAGTGGCTGGATGACTCACGCGGAGGGCACGGGCACCACGAGCCGGGCGCACCAGAGAAGCACAAGCTCAGCCACCGCAAGCACGAGGCCCTGCTGCGCGAGAACTTCATCAACCCGCGGCGCGTGCGCGAATGGCGGGACGTGCACACGCAACTGCACACCGTGGTGGCGGAGCACAACTGGCGCCTCAACGGCTCGCCCGCCACCTACGAGCAGGTGCACCTGTCGCTGCTGTCGGGCCTGCTGGGCAACGTGGGCTGCAAGTCGGACGACGAGGAGTGGTACCTCGGCGCTCGCGGCATCAAGTTCTGGAAGCACCCGGGCGCCAACCTCAGCAAGAAGCCGGGGCGCTGGATCCTGGCGGCCGAGCTGGTCGAGACCACCAAGCTGTATGGGCGTGGCGTGGCCAACATCGACGTTCAATGGCTGGTGTCCATGGGGCAGCACCTGCTGAAAAAGCAGCTGCTGGAGCCGCACTGGGAAAAGAAGGCCGCCGAGGTGGTGGCGCTGGAGCGGGCCACGCTGTACGGCCTGGTCGTCTACAACAACAAGCGCGTCAACTTCGGCCTGGTCAATGCGCGCGAGGCCCGCGAGATCTTCATCCGCGAGGCCCTGGTCAATGACGAGTGGGAGACGCGCCTGCCGTTCCTCGCGCACAACCGCAAGCTCATCAACCAGGTCGAGCAACTCGAGCACAAGTCGCGCCGCCAGGACGTGCTCGTGGACGACGAGCTGATCTACGCCTTCTACGACGCGCAGGTGCCACCCGATGTGATGAGCGGCGCCACGTTCGAGAAGTGGTACCGCCACGCCAGCCGCGAGAACCCCAAGCTGCTGCACCTCAGTCGCGAAGAGCTGATGCGCCACGAGGCCGCTGGCATCACCAGCTCGGCCTTCCCGAAGTACATCCGCTTGGGGGGCGTGGACTGCGCCGCCACCTACCTGCACGAGCCGGGCGACGCCCGCGATGGTGTGACGGTGACCGTGCCCATCTACGCGCTCAACCAGGTGCAGGAAGAGCGCGGCGAGTGGCTGGTGCCCGGCATGCTCAAGGACAAGGTGCTGGCCCTGATCAAGAGCCTGCACCAAAAGCCCCGTGCGCGCCTGGTGCCGCTGCCCGAATTCGCCGAAGGCTTCGTGCAGTCGGTCGCGTTTGGCCAGGGTGGCTTGATGGATGCGCTGCTCAAGGCGGTGCGTGACAAGACCCAGCTCGACGTCAAGCGCGCGGACTTCAAGCTCGACATGCTCTCGCCGCACCTGTTCATGAACCACCGCGTGGTCGATGAACACGGGCGCCAGCTGGGCATGGGGCGCAACCTGCCGGCGCTCAAGGCCGAGCTGGGATCGCTTGCGCGCGGGGCCTTCCAGGCACTGGCTGCGCTCAAGGCGCAAGAGGTGGTCTCGGGTGGCGAGGGCGCTTCGAGCGATGCCGCGCCCGCGGCGCCTGCCAGGCCGGGTGGCCCGGGCCGTTCGCCTTCACCGAGCTCGGCAGCTGTCTCCGTCAAGCCGTCATCGGGCAAACAGGGCGGCTCCTCTGCTTGCGCCAGCACGCCGTTGACCGACTGGACCTTCGGCGAGCTGCCCGAGCTGATGGAGATCCAGCGCGGCGGTCACACCCTGATCGGCTTTCCCGCATTGGTCGACAAGGGCACGCATGTCGAGATCGACATCTTCGACGAACCCGACGTGGCCGCGGCGAAGCACCGCGTGGGCCTGCGTCGCCTGATCGCGCTGCAGATCAAGGAGCCGCTGAAGTACCTCGAGAAGAACATCCCTGACCTGCAGAAGATGGCGATGGCCTACATGAGCCTGGGCACCGCCGACGAGCTGCGCGAGCAGGTCATCGACGTGGCGCTGGACCGCGCCTACCTGAACGACCCGCTGCCCTCTGACGCGGCGAGCTTCAAGGCCCGCGTGGAAGAAGGCCGCACGCGCCTGAACCTCATCGCGCAGGAAGTGGCCCGCCTGGCCGGCACCGTGCTCGCCGAGTACGCCGCCGCCGCACGCAAGCTCAAGGACGCCAAGCCCCCGAAGGACGTGGCCGACGACGTGGCCGCGCAACTGCAGCGCCTCATGCCCAAGCGCTTTGTCAGTGCCACGCCATATGCCCAGTTGCAGCACTTCCCGCGCTACCTCAAGGGCATCACCCTCAGGCTGGACAAGCTCAAGGGCGACCCGGCGCGCGACGCGCAGCGCATGACCGAGTTGCGCCCGCTCGACCAGCGCCTGGTGCGTCGCCTGGCCGAGCTCAAGGGCACGCACGACCCCCGCACCGATGAGTTCCGCTGGCTGCTCGAAGAGCTGCGCATCAGCCTGTTCGCGCAGGAGTTGCGCACGCCACAGCCGGTCAGCGTCAAGCGGCTGGAGAAGGTCTGGGCCCAGATCGGTCAGTGACCGGTGATGGCCTTGACCATCTGCTCGATGACCCGCATCTGCAAGCCGTTGCGCGTGAGGTGGCGCGTGCGCTCGGCCCCGTCCAGGTAGCCCCACCAGTCCCAGCAGCCGTTGGGGTTGGGCTGGTACCAGGCGGAATCGACCACCTTGTTGACGGCGCCGCTGCTGCAGGCCTCGGACACCGGGCTGCCCCCCTGGTCGATGGCCGGGAACAAGATGATCTGCTTGTGCTGTTCGGCCCAGTGCACGTAGCCGGTGGTCAAGGCGAACTCGCGGACCTGCTGCTTGCAGCCATGGAAGGCGATGTGCAGGCCGCAGCGTGCGCCCGCCGCCTGACACGAAGGTGGCACGTGGAAGTAGCCGGTGGTGGCCAGGTCCAGCCTTTGGCGGCGTTCGCTGCGGGTGGGGTAGAAAAAGAAAGCCAGCGTGTCGGGGGCGATGTATTCGCCGGAACGCGTCACCTCGCGGATGAAGGGGCGCTGATCGAAGGCCTGGATGTCGGTCGCGCTCACCTGGGCGAGCCGCTTGGCCGGGTCCTGTGCCACGCCTGGGAAGAGCGCGTGGAACAGGTCCCGGGCGTTGTCGTCCTGCCCGCATTGCCGAACGAAGCTGCGGTCTTTGGGGCCAGCCTCGCAGCGGTCGCTGCCACCCGGCGAGATGATCCCGTGTCCGGCCCGGTTGCTGCCATCTCCGGCGTTGCCGTTGTCCACCACGGGCGGCGCGCCGATGAAGGAAGCCAGGAAGTTGGCGCTGGCCTGCCCGGTGCTGGCCACCACGGTGGCGTCGAGCGGGCTGTGGAAGATGAACCCCCGGTTGAGCGCCTGTGGTCGGCCATTGACCAGCGGGTCGATGGCGCCGCTGCGAGCCAGCTCCCGCGCCAGGGGCAAGGCGCTGGGCACGGGCTGCCTGCCGCACATGCAGTCGTTGATGGCGGTGCTCACGAAGCCTTTGGCGCAAGCCCAACTGGGTCCGGCGATGGCGGCCACCCCGTTGACGCTGGCCGAATGGGCCACGGCGTACTGCAGTGCCATGGCAGCGCCCGATGAAATGCCCGAAACGGTGACCTGGTCGATCTGGGCGCCGCGTGGCAGCGGGCTGGTGGCTTGAGCCTGGCTGGCCAGGACCGCTGCGAACAGTGTGCAAAGCCCAGCGAACAGGCGCAGTGGATGGCGCATGGCTGGTGTCCTCCCGAGTGTGCTGGATGGGGCCGAGTTGCCGCCGAGCGGGGGTCTGGCCTCGTGTCCGAGATGTTCTCGCAACGGTCTGTCGCCGACCATCCCTAGCATGCGGCTACAATGCTGGCTTGTTCGGGGCGTAGCGCAGCCTGGTAGCGCATCTGCTTTGGGAGCAGAGGGTCGTGAGTTCGAATCCCACCGCCCCGACCATTTCCAAGTGATGGAGCCGCAACGGTTTTTGCCGCTGCGGCTCTTTCCGTTTCTAGGGTGTGGTTTTTCTGAGGGGCATCAGGCCGCCATGCCTTGCCGTCGACCCACCTGCGCTTGCAGGAAGGGCACCAGCGCCTGGGCCACACCCTGCGGGTCGTCCGCGAACGGGAAGTGCCCGCTCTCGGGCAGCACCACCACCTGTGCACCCGGGAAGGTCTCTTGCTGCTGATGCGCATAGCGCACCGGCAGGTAAGGGTCGGCGGCGCCCCAGATCACCAGCGTGGGCGGCTTGATCGGCAGCAGCAACTTCTCGAGCATGCGGCTGCGGCCGTCCAGGTCGCCCGTGGCGCGGTAGAGCTTGAGGATGGCGCGCTTGGTGCCCCAATCCATGTCCTGGTACATGCGGCGCGTGAAGGCCAGCGGCAGCCCCTTGGGGCAGCCATGCTGGATGGCCCAGCGAAAGCCTGCTTCGTTGGTCAGCAACTGCTGGAGCTCGCCGATGATGGGCGTGCGCCAGATGCGCGCCATGTAATGCCAGCGGTAGCCCTTGAGCACGCCGGTGTTGATCAGCGTGAGGCTGGCCACGCTCAGCGGGTTCATGGCCGCCCACATCAGGCCCCAGGGGCCGCCGAAGTCATGCAGCACGAGGTGGGCGCGCACCACGCCCAGCTGCTTGAGCGCCTCGGTCAGGAAGGCCGTGCCGCCTTCGACCGAGTACGGGTAGTTCGCGGGCTTGTCTGCCTGGCCAAAGCCCGGCATGTCGAGCGCGATCACACGGGCCACGGGCGAGGCCGCCTGCATCAGCTCGCGCCAGTCCTCGCCAGAGCCCGGGTTGCCGTGCACGAACACCACGGCTTCGGTGGCCTGCAGGTCGGCGCCGCCTTGCAGCACGCGTGTGCGGATGCCGCAGGCGCTCAGGGTCGAGGTCTGCAGAGGCCAGCCTGGCTGTGTGGGAAGGGGCATGTCGTCCTCGGTGTCGTGTTGAGCTTGAGCGACATCATGCACAGCTTCGGCTCAGGTCGTCCAGGATCGGGCAGGCCGGCCGGTCGTTGCCGTGGCACTCGGACGCCAAACGCACCAACGTGCGTTTCATGGCCTCCATTTCATCGATGCGTTGCTGCAGGGCCTCGACGTGGTTCAACGCGAGCTTCTTGACGGTGGCGCTGGCGCGTCGGCGGTTGCGCCACAGGTCCAGCAGCTGCGAGATGTCGGCCATGCCGAAGCCCAGGTCGCGCGCACGGCGGATGAAATGAAGCGTGTGCAACGCGTCATCGTCGTAGAGGCGGTAGCCGCTGTCGGTGCGCGGCGCAGGCGGCAGCAGGCCCAGCCCCTCGTAATGCCGGATCATCTTTGGCGACACACCGGTCTGCTTTGACGCCTCGCCGATGTGCAGCAGCTTGGCTTGCGAGGTGCCCATCAGGCCTGCACCTCGTAGCCTTCGTCGGCGATGGCCTTTGCAACGGCTTCGCGGGGCAGGGCGGTGCGTGCCTGCACGCGGCCGCTGGCCAGGTCCACCTGCACTTCGGCCTGCGGGTCCTGTTCCTGGATGGCGCGGGTGACGCCCTTGACGCAATGCTGGCAGCTCATGCCCTTGACCTGGAGTTCGTGTTGCTGGGTGCTCATGGGAAACCTTTCTGTGTTGCTCGTCATGTGGATGACCTGCTGATGCAGGACAAGCGAAGTCAGGATAAACCTTGACACCATGTCAGGGTCAAGGCCCTGGCGAGCATCTCCTTGTCAGCACATCGGGATGCTTGACCTTGACATGGTGTCAAGGTCGAGACTGGCATCATCCTGACCGACACGGCTTTGGCCGCCCGCACCATGCCCACCCCTGAATCCAGCTCAGTGCTCAACCCTGCTGCCGCATCGGCCAGCGCCCCCGCGCAGCCTGCCCCGGCTGCGGTTGGCGAGCTCACCCACCTTGCCGTGCGCGGCATGACGTGCGCCGCTTGCGTCGGCCGGGTTGAGCGAGCCTTGCGCAAGGTGCCTGGTGTGGCCGATGCGCAGGTCAACTTCGCCACCGAGACGGCGGCCGTGCGTTGGGCAGATCAGGCCGCTGGCGGCGCGACCGAGTCACATGGCGCAACCAGGCAGGACCGCGCCGCGCCCCCCGAGACCGTGGCCGCCTTGCTGGCCGCGGTCGACCGCGCTGGCTACCAGGCCCAGTGGCTGGCCCCGGACGAAGCCGCGCCGGATGTGGTCGAGTCAACCTGGTCTGTGTGGGGGCCGGTCACGCTGGGGGCGCTGGCCAGCCTGCCGCTGATGCTGCCCATGCTCTGGGGCGACCACCATTTCTGGCCCGCCTGGGTGCAATTCGCGCTGGCCACGCCGGTGCAGTTCATCCTGGGGGCGCGCTTTTTCCGGGCGGGCTGGGCGGCGCTGAAGGCCGGCAGCGGCAACATGGACCAACTGGTGGCCCTGGGCACCTCGGCGGCCTGGGGGCTGTCGGTGTGGCTGTGGTGGCGACATGGGGGCCTGGGCGGTCACGGCGGCGACCATGCTCCGGCGCTGTACTTTGAATCATCGGCCGTGGTGATCACGCTCGTGCTGCTGGGCAAGGCGCTTGAAGCGCGGGCCCGCCGCCAGACCACACAGGCCATCCGCGCCTTGCAAGCGCTCAGGCCCGAGACGGTCTGCCGGCTGGGCCCCGAGGGAGAGGTCGAGGTGCCGCTGGCGCAGGTGCTCGTCAATGACGTGCTGGTGATCCGGCCAGGCGAGCGCGTGCCAACGGACGGCGTCGTCACCGAGGGGCACAGTCATGTCGACGAATCGCTGCTGACGGGCGAGCCCTTGCCGCAGGCCCGCGGGCCGGGCGAGAGGCTCAGCGGTGGCGCCATCAACGCCGAAGGGCGGCTGGTGATGAAGGTCACCGCCGTGGGTGGGCAGACCATGCTGTCGGCCATCATCCGCCGTGTGATCGAGGCCCAGGCGGGCAAGGCACCCATCCAGCGCCTGGTGGACCGGGTGTCGGCGGTGTTCGTGCCGGTGGTGCTGCTCATCGCGGTGCTGGCCGGGGGCTGGGCTTTGTGGACGGGACTGGGTGGCGAGGTGGCCCTGATCCGGGCGGTGTCGGTGCTGGTCATCGCCTGCCCCTGTGCGCTGGGCCTGGCCACGCCGGCGGCGATCATGGCGGGCACGGGCGTGGCGGCGCGCCATGGCGTGCTCATCCAGGACCCGCAAGCGCTGGAGACCACGCACCGGGTGCAGATCGTCGCCTTCGACAAGACGGGCACGCTCACGGTGGGCCAGCCCCGTGTGGTGGCATGGGAAGTGGCTTCCCACGTGGCCTCGGAAGGGGATGCGCCCACCCTGACACGCGACGAGGCCCTGGCCGTGGCAGCCGCCTTGCAGGCCGGCAGCGAGCACCCCCTGGCGCGCGCCGTTTTGCAGGCCGCAACGGGTTTGGTGGGCATTCCCGAGGCCGGCAACGTCAATGCCCACGCGGGCCGGGGCATCGAGGGCACCCTGTCTGCAGACGCGGAGGGCGCGGGGGCGGCTGTTGCAGGCCTGTGGCGCCTGGGCAGCCAGCGCTGGTTGAGCGAGCTCATCCCGACAGGTCCCGAGCCTGGCCTGCTCGACATGGCCGCCGCGTGGGCCAGCGAAGGCCGGACCGTGTCCTGGCTCATGCGTGAGGCAACAGGTGGCTGGCAGGCCGTGGCCGCCTTCGGTTTCGGCGATGAGCCCAAGCCCGAGTCCCGCGAGGCTGTGGCCCGCCTTCAGGCCATGGGCATTCGAGTCGTGATGATCTCGGGCGACAACCGCGGCGCTGCCCAGGCCATGGCCGCTTCGCTGGGCATCACCGAGGTCATTGCCGAGGTGCTGCCCGGCGACAAGGCCGACCACGTCCACAGCTTGCAGCAAGGCGGGGGCACAGCAGGGGCGCAGCGCCGCATCGTGGCCATGGTGGGCGACGGCATCAACGACGCGCCCGCGCTGGCCGCTGCCGACGTGGGCATGGCCATGGCCAACCCGCAAGGCGGCACCGACGTCGCCATGCAGGCCGCTGGCGTGACCCTGATGCGGGGCGATCCGCGCCTGGTGGCCTCGGCCATCGAGATCTCCCGGCGCACCACGGCCAAGATCTGGCAGAACCTGGTGTGGGCCTTTGGCTACAACGTCATCGGCATCCCGCTGGCGGCCATGGGCGAGCTCAGCCCCATGCTGGCGGGCGCCGCCATGGCCTTGAGCAGCGTCAGCGTGGTGCTCAACGCCCTGTGGCTGTCGCGCTGGCGGCCCTGAAATGGGGCGATGGCGTAAACTCGCCAGCCACGACTGCCTGTAGCTCAACTGGATAGAGCAGCTGCCTTCTAAGCAGCAGGTCGGGGGTTCGAGTCCCTCCAGGCAGGCCAGGTATCGCCGATACAGGATGCACGCCGCCCGCTTCTGGTGCGGCACGTCAGGAAGGGCAAGACATCGCATGTTCGACGCGCTCAAGCGAATGATCGGTTCAGCCTCAGGGGGGGCTGCCACCGACGAAGGGCAGGTGCTGGCCGCCTGGGCCAAGGCCGAGGGGCACACGTTCAAGCGTGTGAACGCGAAGACCGGTGCCGGTTTCGTGGCGGAGTCCCCAGATGGTTGGCGTGTGGAGTGGGGGGCTTCACAGCGCAGCTACATCCCGGGCAAGGAGTTGCGCTTCCGCTGTGACACGGGTGTGGCTGCCGACGTGCAGATGATCCTGCTCAGCCGAGCCCTGTCTCAGGTGCTGGAAACCGATGTCTTCAGCCGGTTCACCAACGCCATGCAGACCCAGATCGACAACACCCTGCCCGACGAAATGCGCTGGCTGGCCATGCACCCTCGCGTGGCCTTGAACGATCATCCCGCGTTGGCTCGCCGTTTTGTGTTGCTCAGCAACGCCGAGGCGGTGGCTCGCCAATGGTTGAACGAACAGGTCCTGCTGACCCTGGAGGAGGCCGCTGCCAACTGGTGGACCGACACCCTCGTGGTGGTGGTCACCGTCAACCGAGGCATGCTGACCCTGCGCATGCCGGGCCAGGGCTTGCAGCCTCTTCAGCTCAAGCTGGTGGGAGATTTGTACCGGGTGTTGGCCATGCGCTTGAAAGCGGTGGCGGCCGGCGCCTGATCACTTCCTGGTCCGTTTTTGCAGGAAGGCCTCGATGGCTTGCCCTGCCGCCGGCAGGCTGAGGTTGTCCAGGAATCGTTGTTTTTCCGATGCCAGGTGGGCGCGCAGCGGCTGATCGGCTTCGTTGACCAGCTCTTTCAAGCTGGCGAGCACGGCTTGTGGCCGCTCGGCCAGCCGACCAGCCAGCCCCAGAGCGGTGTCCAGGGCCTGGCCGTTGGCGGCCACGGTGTGCACGAGACCGGCCTGGTGCCAGTCATGGGCCGACTGGCTGTCTCCCAGCCACAGCAAGGCCAGCGCACGCTGGCGGCCGAGCGCGCGTTGCAGGTGCCAGCTCGCGCCACCATCGGATGACAGCCCCACCTGGCTGTAAGCCATCACGAACCGGGCGTTGTCGGCGGCCACGATCAGGTCGCAAGCCAGGGCCAGCGACACCCCGCCGCCTGCTGCCACGCCCTCGACGGCGGCGATCACTGGTTTGGGGAAGCTGTGCAGGGCTTCGATCCACTGGTGGAAGGCGTCGAGGCTGCGTGCCTGCGCGGCCATGTCGTGCACGCGCTGGTGAGCCAGGCGCTGCAGGTCGCCACCACCGCAGAAGTGCCCGCCGGCTCCCGTGAGCACCACCGCATGCACGTCCGGATTGGCCTCGGCCATGTTCAGGGTTTCCACGCCCGCAGCGTAAACCTGGGGTGACAAGGCGTTGCGGGTGGCAGGGCCATGCAGGCGCAGCACGAGGGTGGTGTCGTGGCGCTCGGTCTGGAGTTCGGTGGTCATGCTGTGAGCGGGGTTGGCGTGAGCGAGACAAAGGCACCAATTCGATGGATTGACGCCGTGGCCTGCATGCTAGAGTCGTTTGCAACCCCCCATCATGCACCGAATGAATTCTTCCAGACGGCTACTCGCTGCAGTCTCGATGCTGACCGTTGTCTGGGCATGGTCGTCTCCTGCTTGGTCCCTGGGGTTGGGCCGGCCTGAGAGTCAGGCCGTGCTGGGCGACACCTTGCGTGTCGTCGTGCCCCTTCGGCTCGAAGAGGGTGAAACCGTCACGCAGGAATGTGTGTCCGCGGAAGTGTCTTTTGGCGACGACCGGGTGGCGCCGGGTGCCGTGCTGGTGGAGCTCCAGCCCGCGGAAACCGTGACCGCTGGCATGGGCGCGCGCCTGGTGCTGCGCACCACCGCGCTGATCAACGAGCCGGTTGTCAACGTGCAACTGAGTGCTGGCTGCCAGGCCCGCATCACCCGCCGTTTCGTGGCCCTGGCCGACCCACCCGGTCGCCAGCAAGCCCATTTCAGCCCCGCTGTGCAAGCGCCCGTGTCCGATGTTGAACCGGTGAAGGTGGCGCCAGCCTCTGGCCAGGCGGCGCGGTTGGCTTCGCCACGCAAGGCGCAGCGAGCGCCTGTGGTGACCGGCTCGCAAGCCGGTCGGCCTTCGGGCGCGACCTCGCGCAAGGAGGCTCGCCGTGCCTCGCGAGCCCAGCCCGAGCCCGATGCCCCCCGTCTGGCGCTCGACCCGGTCGATGCCGACGCGCTGGTCCAGCCCAACCTGCGTTCATCAGGGCAGATGGCCTCGCCCCTGGAGGGCGCGCAAGCCGCATCCGAGGTGCAGGCCCGCCGTGAAGCGGCCGCTGCGCTGTGGCGGGCGCTCAACGCGACGCCCGAGGCCATGTTGCGCCAGCAGCGGCATGTCGATGAACTCGAGCAGCGCCTGCACAACCTGCAGCGCACTGGCGAGCAGACGCAACAGAGCGTCGCGGCGCTGCAGGCGCGCATGCAGGCCCTGGAAAAGCCGGCTGGCTCCAGCCTGAGTTGGCCCCTGGTGCTGGCCATGCTGGCCGGTGGCGGTGTGGCGGCCTGGTTGCTGCATGGCTGGGGGGTGCGCCGTGGGCGCCAGCAGGCGGCAGCTTGGTGGAGCCCTGAAACGGGGCAGCCCCCGTTGAACATGCCCGAAAGCGAAGACACGCACAGCAGGCCTCACCTCGACGCCCTCGAAGACAACGACCTGCTGGGGCCGGTTCCCGAGCCTGACGAAGAAGACCGTGTGCCACCTGCATCGGCCACTCGCTTTGCCCCGACTGCGCCTCCCCTGATCGCCTCCGAGCCGCTCAAGGCGGTGTCCGTCGAGGAATTGATCGACCTGGAGCAGCAGGCCGAGTTCTTCATCGTGCTGGGGCAGGATGACGCTGCCATCGAACTGCTGGAGGCGCACCTGGGGGGGCACACGCAGGAGATCCCCTGGCCGTTCCTCAAGCTCATGGAGATCTACCGTCGCCTGGGTCGACGCGCCGATTACGAGCGCGTTCAGGAGCGTTTCAACGCCCACTTCAATGGCCGCGCGCCCACCTGGGAGTCGGACATGGAGCAGGGCCGCAGCCTGGTCGACTACCCCGGCGTGGTCGATCGCCTGCAGGCCCTGTGGGCCGAACCCGCGCGCGCGATGGACGTGCTCGAGATGTCGCTGGTGCACCTGGGCCCCGAGGCCGATGCCTTCGACCTGCCGGCGTACCGCGAACTGCTGTTCCTCTACGCCGTGGCGCGCGACCTGTCGGACCGTGCCGAGCGCAGGCACCCGGCTTCAACCGATGTCGCCCCACTGACGGCCACCCAGCCGGTGCGATCGGCCAGCCTCAACGTGCCGGCGGTCGAGCCGCTGTCGGTGGACCTGGACCTCGATCGGCTGGACGACAAGCCCTGATCAGAGCCCGTGGTCCTGGCTCATCTCCGAGGCCGGGCCCGAGGGCGACTGCATTGCCTGCAGGATGAGCGCGCGGCTCAGGCGGTCTGAAATCAGCTCGGCAAAAGCCAGCACGAACTGCCGCAGGTAGGCCCCGCGCTTGAACGCCAACCGTGCCATGTTGGGCCCGAAGAGGTGGCCCACCGGTCGCCAGACCAGGTCGCTGCCCGGTGCCGACATGGTCGGGTCGTCCTTGACCGCCATCTCGGCCACCAGGCCGATGCCCAGGCCCAGCCGCGTGTAGGTCTTGATGACGTCGGCGTCGATGGCTTCGAGCACGACGTTGGGGGTCAGCCCCCTTTGCATGAAGGCCTGGTCGATGCGTTTGCGGCCCGTGAACGACGGGTGGTACGAGATCAGCGGTTCGGCCGCGAGCTGCTCCAGCGTCAGGCGTGGCACCGCGGCCAGCGGGTGCGAAGGCGGCATGACCACCACGTGCTGCCACTCGTAGCAGGGCAGGGTGACCAGTTCCGGGAAATCGCTGAGCGACTCGGTGGCCAGGCCGATGTCGGCGACCTCGTCGAGCACCATGCGCGCGACCTGCTCGGGCGTGCCCTGGTGCAGGCTCACGGCCACCTTGGGGTACTTGCGGCGCAACTGGGCCACCGGCTCGGGCAGCACATAGCGAGCCTGGGTGTGCGTGGTCGCGATCGACAGCGTGCCGGCGTCCTGCATGGCGTATTCCTCGCCGATGCGCTTGAGGTTGCCCAGCTCGCGCAGGATCACGTCGACGGACTTGAGCACCTCCAGCCCCGGCTCGGTGATGCGCTTGAGGCGCTTGCCGTGGCGCACGAAGATGTCCACGCCCAGCTCTTCCTCGAGCTCCATGATGGCCTTGGAGATGCCCGGCTGCGAGGTGTGCAGGGCCTTGGCCGTCTCGGTGAGGTTGAGGTTGCGGCGGGCGGCCTCGTGGACGAAGCGGAACTGGTGCAGGTTCATGCGGGCTCCGGTGGGCGCGGTTGGCTTCAGGCCTGGGCCGAGGGGGGCGAAGCGGTCTCGGCGAGGGCCCAGGCTGCTTCGGCCATGCCCTGGATGAGGATGTCGGTCTCGCCCACGGCGGGGCACAGGCGCCAGCTCACGCCCGGGTGGCGGGCACAGAGCGCTTCGAGCAGCTTGGGCAGGTCCTTGCGGACGTGGCCGCCCGCGCCCAGGAAGAGGGGCACCACGGAGACTTGCGTGCAGCCGCGCGCCGCCAGGTCGTCGCCGGCCGTGGCGATGTCGGGGCTCATGAACTCCAGGAAGGCCAGCGTCACCTCGGGGGCGGCGTCAGGGCTGGGTGCCGACTGCGCCTGGGTGCGTGCACGCAGCCGCGCGGCCACCGCCTCGAAGGGCAGGGCCCAGTTCGGGTCGCGCGCCCCGTGGGCGAACAGCAAGATGCCGGTGCGGGACATGGGGGCAGGCTCCGTTGAGGTCATTGGCGGCGCACCAGCCAGGCGAACACGCTCATGGACAGCAGCGTGTAGAGCAGGCTGGGCGCCATCGCGGCCAGCCAGGGCTGCCAGTTCTGCAACTGGCCCAGGTGGCTGGCGATGTGGTTGACGAGGATGAAGCTGATGCCCAGCATGATGCCGCCGAAGATCTTCAGGCTCATGCCGCCGCTGCGTGCGTGCAGGTAGGCGAACGGCAGGGCCAGGGCGATCATCACGAAGCAGACGAAGGGGTAGACCAACTTTTTCCAGAACTGCATCTCGTAGCGCTGCGCGGCCTGGGCGTTCAGGTCGAGGTGGCGGGTGTAGCGCCACAGGGCCAGCACCGACATGCTCTCCGGGGGCAGCACCGACGCTGTCACCACCACCGGGGTCAGGCTGCTGGCCCAGTCCATGCGGTCCTGCTTGCGCTCGTCGATCACCTTGGTGCCCGCGAGGGCGGCATCTTGCGTGAGCCTTTCGTGCGACAGCCAACGTGTGTCGACCACGTCCCGCAATTGCCAGACCGAGCCATCGTCCACGCCCGGTGCGGGGTTGGGGATCACGCGGGCCGAGCCCGCTGCGAGCCGGCGCTTGAGCTGGCCATCGGCGTCGAATTCGAAGATGCGGACCTGACCGAACTCGCCTTCGTTGATGGCGCTGCCCACGTTCACGGTGAAGGTGTGCGTGCCCTGGCCGGGCACCTCGCGCTTTTCACGCAGCCAGGTGCCGGCTCGGCCGAGCATGACCTGCTGGTCGATGCTGAACGAGGCGCGCTGCCGCGTGAGCTGCTGCTCGGCCATGGGCACAAGCCAGTTGCCGATGGCAGCCACCAGCAAGGCGGCCATCAGCCCGAGCAGGGCCAGCAGGCGCAGGGCGCGGGCCGGGCTCAGGCCGCCGGTGCGCAAGATGGTGAACTCCGAGGTCTGAGCCATGCGCGCCAGCGCCAGGATGCCGCCGATCAGCACGGCGATCGGCATCAGGTCGTGCACATGGCGCACCAGCATCAGCAGGCAGGTGACCACGGCGTCCAGCAGGGTGTAGCCGTTTTGCCCGATGTCTTCCGATGCCTCGACAAAGTCGATGAAAAAAGCCAGGCCGGAGAAGGCCAGGGCGACCAGCATGGTGCGCCAGGCAACGGCGCGGAAAATGAGTCGGCGAACGGTCTTCATGCCGGTGCCTCGCCGGTGCCTGCCGAAGCCGGGCCGTTGGCAGGTGGGCGTCGCCACATCGACCAGCCACCGTCGCGCCACCAGATCACCGCCAGGCTGGCCAGCGTGAGGGTGCCGTGCACCGCCAGCAGCGCCGTGACGGCGTCCATGCGCTGGCGCGCCACCCAGTTCTGGCTCAGGCTGAGCAGGTTGAAGTAGACGACGAAGACCAGCAGCGCATAGACCAGGTTCCAGTTGCTGTTGCGGCGCGTGTTGCCTGCTGCCAGGCTCAAGCCGGCCAGCACCATGTTGAAGGCCGCCCAGATCAGGCCCACGCGCCAGACCATCTCGCCCTGGGCCTTGGGGTGGCTGAGCAGGGCCAGCGCCGGGGTGGACATGGAGCGCAGGTCGGGGCTCACGTCGGGCGGGGAGATTTTCTCGCCCACGCGTATGCGGGCGGTCTCGAAACGGGACAAGGCCTTTTCGCCGGTGCCGAGGTCGGTCTGGGTGCGTTCACCCTGGCTGAGCACCAGGTAGCGCTGCCCCTCCACCAGCTCGATCTGGCCCTGGCGCGCGGTGACGACCGCTTCCTGGTCGCCATCCGTGGTCACCATGAAGACGTTGCGCCCGGAGGTCAGCCCGTCGCTGTGGCTGTCGATGAAGAACACGCGCTTGCCATCGGCCGACACCTGGAACTGTCCAGGCGCCACCCGTGCCATGTCGGAGCGCTGTTCATAGCGCACCTTGAGGATCTGGGTCTGGCTCTGCGCCCAGGGGCGCGCCACCAGCGAGGCCGCCGCCACCAGCAGCAGCACCGGCCAGGCCATGCGCAGCAGCGGCTTGAGGAAATGGAACTGGCGCGCGCCGCTGGCTTGCCAGACCACCATCTCGCTGTCGCGCCAGATGCGGCTGAGCGTGGCCACGACGCTGACGAACAGCGCCAACGCCAGCACGATCGGCAACTGGCCGATGATGGTGTAGCTCAGCACCAGGCCCACGTCGGTGGGCGCGAGGTTGCCTTTGGTGGCCTGGCTGAGGATGCGGATGAGCACCATGGTCAACAGCACGGTCAGCAGCACGACCAGCGTGCCACTGAAGCTGCGCCAGAGTTCTCGGCGGATGGAGGAATCGAATAACATCGGATGGATCGATCAACCCGCGCATTATGGACTTGCACCGCATGGACTACCGTTCTTCCGTCGCCCAGGGTTCGACCCTCTCTCAAGTCAACGCCGATGCGCTGCTGCTGGTGCTCACGCCCGAGCAGAGCCAGACCGCCGATCCGGTGCTCGATGCCCTGATCCAGGATGCCCTCAAGGCCGATGACCTGTCGCTCAAAGCCGGCCGCGCGCTGTACCTGCACCGCCCGCGTGGCGTGCAGGCCGCCCGCCTGGTGCTGGCCGTGGCGGCCGATGCCAAGGCCAAATCCTTCAAGTCGGCGGTGGCCAAGGGCCTGTCGCTGCTGAAAGACGGTGGCGCGGGCCACGTGGCCATTGCCGCAGCCGAAGGCTTCGAGCTCGGAGCCGACCACGCCCGGGGCGCCGTGCTGGCCGTGGCCGATGGCACCTATGTTTTCCGCCTGACCAAGCCCAGCGCACCGAAGGCCGGCGCGCTCAAGAAGGTCACGCTGCTGAGCCCGGCCGAGCAGGCCGCCGCCGTCAAGGCCGGCATCCAGCAGGGCCAAGGCATCGCCGAAGGCGTGACCCTGGCGCGCGAGCTGGGCAACCGCCCGGCCAACCATTGCACGCCCACCGACCTGGCCACCGAGGCCCGCCGCCTGGCCAAGTCCAGCAAGCTGATCAAGGCCGATGTGCTGGAGCGCCCGGCGCTGGAAAAGCTCGGCATGGGCTCCTTCCTGTCGGTCACCAACGGCTCGGCCCAGCCACCCAAGTTCATCGTGCTGCGCTACCAGGGCGCGGGCGCCAGCCATGCGCCCATCGTGCTGGTGGGCAAGGGCATCACCTTCGACACGGGCGGCATCTCGCTCAAGCCCGGCGCGGGCATGGACGAGATGAAGTTCGACATGGGCGGTGCCGCCAGCGTGCTGGGCACCTTCCAGAGCCTGGCGCTGCTGGCTCCGAAGGTCAACGTGGTCGGCCTCATCCCTACCTGCGAGAACATGCCCAGCGGCACGGCCACCAAGCCGGGCGACGTGGTCACCAGCATGTCGGGCCAGACCATCGAGATCCTCAACACCGACGCCGAAGGCCGCCTCATCCTGTGTGACGCGCTGACCTACGCCGAGCGCTTCAAGCCAGCGGTGGTGGTCGACATCGCCACGCTGACCGGCGCCTGCGTGATCGCCCTGGGGCACCTGCACAGCGGCCTGTTCTCCAAGGACGACGAGCTGGCCGATGCGCTGCTGAAAGCCGGCCAGTCGGCGCAGGACACTGCCTGGCGCATGCCCCTGGACGACGAATACGGCGAAGGCCTCAAGAGCAACTTCGCCGACCTGGCCAACGTGGGCGGCCGCGAAGGCGGCTCCATCACGGCGGCGTGGTTCCTCGGCAAGTTCACCAAGGCCTATCGCTGGGCCCACCTGGACATCGCCGGCACGGCCTGGAAGTCGGGCGGCGCCAAGGGTGGCACCGGCCGCCCGGTGGGCCTGCTGACCCAGTTCCTGCTGGACCAGGCGGCCGCGGGCAAGGACGCGCTGGCGCCGCGCGCGGCCAAGTCGGGCAAGGCAGACAAGGTGAGCAAGCCTGCCGCGAAACCAGTCGCAAAACCAGTCGCGAAGCCGGCCGCAAAAACGGCCGCCAAGCCCGCAGCCAAGCGCGCGGTCAAGGCGGCCAAGGCCTGATCGGCCAGGGCGGCACGGTCAAAGGAAGTTCCATGCGCAGGGTCGAGTTCCACCACGGCATCGGCAACAAGCTGGCCTACGCCTGCCGGCTGCTGCGCAAGGCGCATCGCGCGGGCGCACAGGTCGCCGTGACAGGAGACCTGGCCACCCTGCAGGCGCTCGACCGCGAGCTCTGGACCTTCGATGACCAGGAGTTCCTGCCGCATGTGCTGGCGTCTGGCAAACCCCTGCCCGAGAGGCTGCACGCGACCCCCATCTGGTTGTCGCCCGATGCGGCCTCGGCACCGGGCGAGCGCAGCATCCTGGTCAACGTCGGGCGGGAGATGCCGGCTGGCATGGATCGTTTCCAGCGCCTGTTCGACCTCGTCTCCAGCGAGCCCGATGACCGCCAGCAGGGGCGACAGCGCTGGAAGGCCTATGCCGCCCAGGGCTGGGACGTCCAGCCCCACGAAGTCCAGGACGAGGCCCGCTGATGAACGGCATCTCTCGCCCGCATCCCGCGCAGGTGCCCACCCTGACCGAGATCATCGAGGAGCAGGTCCAGCCGCCCGCCCTCCAGCCTGCGAGGCCCCCGCTTTCCCTCGACGCCTTGCCTGTGCTGGGCGAGGTGGTGTCACCGCCGCCTGAGCAGCAGCCACCAACGACGCAGCCGCAGAGCGTGCCGTCCGCCGTGACCGAGGCCCAGTTGGCGCACCGCGTGCTGTCCGACGTGCAAAGGCAGATCGACAGCATGCTGGAGTTCCGCCTGAAGGAAGCGATGGCCCCCTTGCTGGCCCGCCACACCGAAGCCATCGCGCGCGACCTGCGCGACGAGCTCAACCGAACCCTGAAAGACGTGGTCGCCCGCTCGGTGGCGCAGGAGCTGGCCAAGCTCCGCCAGCGCTGATCGCGTGTTGCACGACCGCCCCTTGCTCCCGCACCAACCCCCAGAAACCACCAACGAGGTCCTGATGAAACTGCGTCCGATCCCGTCTTCGCTGCTGGCTGCTGCCGGCCTGGTCTTCGCGGCCCTGTCGCCCACGCACGTCCAGGCCCAGGCCCAGGCCGTGGTGCGCATCGGCCACGTCGGCCCGGTCTCCGGCCCGCAGGCTCACTATGGCCGTGACAACGAAAACGGCGCCCGCATGGCCGTGGCCGAGCTCAACTCGCAAGGCCTGAGCATCGGCGGCAAGAAGGTCAAGTTCGAGCTGGTTGCCGAAGACGACGCGGCCGACCCCAAGCAGGGCACGGCCGCTGCGCAGAAGCTGTGTGACGCCAAAGTCAACGGCGTGGTCGGGCACCTGAACTCGGGCACCACCATCCCGGCGTCCAAGGTCTACAACCAGTGCGGCCTGCCCATGATCTCGCCCTCGGCCACCAACCCCGAGCTGACGCAACTGGGCTACAAGAACGTCTTTCGCCTGCTGGCCAACGACAACGAGCTGGGCGCCGGCCTGGCCCGCCATGCGCAGCAGGTGCTCAAGCTCAAGAAGGTCGCGATCATCGATGACCGCACCGCTTACGGCAAAGGCGTGGCCGAGGTCTTCGCACGCACAGCCAAGGAGCTGGGCATGGAGGTGGTGAGCCAGCAGTACACCAACGACAAGGCCGTGGACTTCATGTCCATCCTCACGGCCATCAAGAACAAGAAGCCCGATGGCATCTTCTTTGGTGGCATGGACCCGCAGGCCGGCCCCATGCTCCGCCAGATGCAGCAACTGGGCCTG
Source organism: Burkholderiales bacterium RIFCSPHIGHO2_01_FULL_63_240 (assembly GCA_001770725.1). Lineage (GTDB taxonomy): Bacteria > Pseudomonadota > Gammaproteobacteria > Burkholderiales > Burkholderiaceae_C > Aquabacterium. The sequence goes on along the minus strand of MERU01000002.1, from coordinate 776,152 downwards.
ACCAAGGCCTACCTGTTTGGTGGCGACGGCATCTGCACGGACCAGCTCGTCAAGCTGGCCAGTGGTGCGCGCACGCTGGGCAACGTGGTGTGTGCGGTGGGCGGCGCTTCGCTCGACAAGCTTCCCCAGGGCAAGGCCTGGCGCGAGAAGTACGAAGCCATGTTTCCCAAGCAGTACCAGGTCTATTCGCCCTACACCTACGACGCGACCATGGTGCTGGTGGACGCCATGAAGCGCGCCAACTCGACCGACCCGAAGGTCTACGGTCCCAAGATCGTCGAGACCGCCTACATGGGCGTGACGGCCAAGGTGTCGTTCGAGCCCAACGGCGAACTCAAGAGCCCTGCGATGACGCTCTACACCTACAAGGATGGCAAGAAGGTGTCGGTCAACTGACGAAACCTTGCTATACTTGCGGGCTCCACGGAGAGGTGGATGAGCGGTTTAAGTCGCACGCCTGGAAAGCGTGTGTGGGTTAATAGCCCACCGCGGGTTCGAATCCCGCCCTCTCCGCCAAGATGTCAGAAAACCCGATCGGTGAAAACCGCTCGGGTTTTTTTCTTGGCGCTGTCATGCATGGGTACGATGCTGGGCGCACACCGCCACGCCTGCCCCCGGAGCACCCCACATGCCTGCCCTGTCGCCTGACACCACCATGCCTGTCGATGCCACGAAGCGCCGAGACTTCCTGCGGCAGCTGTTCTGGTCGGCGGGGGCCGCCGGGGCGGTTGGGCTGTCGTGGCCTGGCCTGACGCGGGCGGCCGAAAGCGCATCCAGCCCCTCGGCCGCTGCGCCTGGCACTGGCTTTGATTTCTCGACCCTGGGGCCCTTGCGTGAACCCGACGCCCTGGGCCTGTCGCTTCCGGCGGGCTTCACGGCCCGCATCGTGGCGGTGTCGGGTGAGCGGCCGGCGCCTGGCGCGAGCATCTGGCACACCTACCCCGATGGCGGAGCCACCTTCGCTGCGCCCGATGGCGGCTGGGTCTACGCGAACAACAGCGAGGTGCCCCTGGGTGCGGGTGGCGTGAGCGCCTTGCGCTTTGACCGCCACGGTCAGGTGGTGGGCGCCCACCGCATCCTCAACGGCACGAGCGCCAATTGCGCGGGCGGCGCCACGCCATGGGGCACCTGGCTGTCGGCCGAGGAGACCAGCCTGGGCCGTGTCTGGGAGTGCCTGCCGTTTGGCTCGGCCTCGCAAGCGGTCGTGCGGCCCGCCCTGGGCACCTTCAAGCACGAGGCGGTGGCGGTGGACCCGGTGCACCGCACGCTCTACCTGACCGAAGACGAAGGGCAGGGGCGCTTCTACCGCTTCGTGTGCAGCGAGTCGGACTGGCCTGCGTCGGCGCCTCGTGCGGCCTTGAAGTCGGGGCGGCTGCAGGTGTTGCAGGTCGACGGGGTGGCTGCCAACCAGCTGCCGCCCGACGAAATGGACCTTTCTCACCCAAGGCACGTCAGCTGGGTGGACGTGAGCAGCCCCAGCCTGCCTCAGAGCGTTGTGCGCGGTGTGCTGGGCAGCAAGGCCCCCGGCACGGTTTTCCGTGGCGGCGAGGGCCTGTGGTATTTCAACGGCATCGTCTACTTCTCGACCAAGGGCGACAACCGCATCTGGGCGTTCGAGCCCGCCACGCAGCAGCTGCAGGTGATCTACGACTTCGCCACGGCCAGCCCGGCCGACCGCGTGCTCTCGGGCGTCGACAACCTGACCGTCAGCCGCCACGGTGACGTGCTGGTGGCCGAAGACGGCGGCAACATGGAGCTGTGCGTGATCCTGCCCGACCGCCGCGTGAAGGTGCTGTTGCGCGTTCATGGCCAGGACGAGTCCGAGATCACCGGCCCCGCCTTCTCGCCCGATGGCACGCGGCTGTACTTCAACTCGCAGCGAGGTGGGCGCCAGGGTGCCGGTCTGGGCATCACCTACGAGGTGAAGCTGCCGGCCTGATGAAGCCGCGTGGCGCATGAAAAAGGGCACCCTCGGGTGCCCTTTTGCTGTCCGCGAGGGACCCAGGTCAGCGGTTGCTTTCCTTGACGATGACCCAGCGGCTGTCCTGCATGCGCCAGGTCAGGGTCTTCACACCCTTGTCCTTGAAGTTGCTCGACGAGTAGGTCTGTTCGAACGTGGTGATCACGTCGCTGCCTTGCGGGCTGGCCTTGATCGAGTCGATCTTCAGCGAGATCGGGCCGGGCTTGCTCAGCATGCGGCGGCGGTTGGCTTCCCACTGGGTGTGGCTGCCCTTGGCGGTGAAGTCCTTGCTGTAGAAGCCCAGGTAGGTCTCGATGTCCTTGGCCGACCAGGCAGTGGCCCAGTCGGTCAGGCGCTGGGCCACGGTTTGCACGGCTTCGGCGTTGGCGAGCACGGGTTTGGGCTCGGCGGCGGGCGCGGCCACGGCGGCCACGGCCACCGGCACGCCCAGCTTGCGGGCGCGGGCGTCGAGTTCGTCACGCGAGGTGGGTGCAGCGACCACCGAGGTCACGGGGCAGCGTTGTGCGGCGTCGTCGGAAGCCTGCCAGTCCTTGACCAGCTCGCCCTGGTTGTCATCGGCCGGGCGCAGGCCCAGGGTCGACAGCAGGGTGTTGCGTGCGGCGTGGGTGCGCACCTGGGCCAGCAGCAGGTCGTACTCGGCGTTGGCGTAGGCGCGCTTGGCGGTGTAGAGCTCGTTCTCGGCGTTGAGCAGGTCCAGCAGGCTGCGCTGGCCGATGTCGAACTGCTGACGGTAGGCGTCGCGGGCCTTCTCGATGGCCAGCACGTTGCGGTCGAGCGCGGCGAGCTGCGTGCGAGCGCGGGTGATGTCGTTGTGCGCGATGCCGATGGTCTGGCGCACATCGCGGCAGGCCTTGTCACGCTGGTCGGCGGCCTGGTTGATCAGGTCGGCGAACTGCTTGGTGCGGGCCTGGTCGGAGCCACCGTTGTAGAGGTTCCAGTTCAGCAGGATCTGGGCCGAGGTGGCGCTCTTGCGGTCGATCAGGCCGTCGAAGTTGTTGCCCATGCCGCTGCGCAGGCGAGCCTCGACGCGCGGCTGGAAGGGGCTGTCCTTGGTCTTGGTCTCGGACTCGACGGCGCGCAGGTTCTCGACCGCGGCGCTGATGCTGGCGTTGCGGGCCAGTGCCTGGCTGATGACCTGGGTGTTGTCGCCGGCCAGGTTGGCATCGATGCGGGGCAGGGCGGCCAGGCCGTTGGCCGGGGCCTCGCCGACGACGCGCAGGTAGCGCGAGGCCACGTCGTGCAGGTTGGCGCTTTCGGTGGTCAGGTTGGAGTCGGCCAGGGCCAGGCGGGCGTTGGCCTGCTCGGTGTCCACGCCTCGGCCAACACCGGCCTTGAACTTGGATTGCAACTGGTCGAACACGTACTTGTGCTGGACGTAGTTGTCTTCGGCCAGGCCGACGAGCTTGCGAAAGCGCAACACGTCGATGTAGGCGCGGGCGGCTTCGAGGGCGGTGTCCTCGCTGGCGGCCAGGAATTCGAAGTAGCGCACCTTGCGGGCGTGGCCCAGGCGGTCGACTTCGTTGGCGGTGAAGCGGCCGTCCCAGAGCACCTGGTTGGCGGTCAGGGCCAGGCCGCTGCGGCTGAAGCTGCGCGACTCCGGGTTGCGCTGGTCGACCTTGTCGCGGTCGCGGCCAACGTCGGCGGACAGGTCGACGGTGGGCAGGTAGCCACCCTTGGCGACGTCCACCTCGTTGGAGGCCGCGCGCAGGGCGTTCAGGCGGGCGGTCACGTCGGGGTTGGAGTCGATCGCCTTCTGGACGGCGGCTGCCAGTCCGGTGGCGGTGCCAGCTTGAGCCAGCGCCGTCTGGGCGGTGAAAGTCAGGGCGGCCAGGGCCAGGGCATGGAGTCCGGACTTCAGGACATTGTTCTTCACGCTGAACCTCGTCGTATGGGGCGTTGGCTGGGCAGGGCAGGAAGCCCTGTAACGGAGGGTTAATCGGCTGATTTTGGCATCAATGAAGGGACTTCCGTCTTCTGAAAACGCCTGTATTCATGGGGGAGTGGTTTCGATGTCGCAATCTGGGATTTCCGGGTCAAGTCATGCGGCCTGATCGCCGATAACGCAGAGTGCTCCACGTGGCCCTTTCACCTGTCCGTTGCCTGCCTGTTCACCTGGCCGCCTGGTCGGGTCGGTGGCTGCGTGCGGCTGCTGTCCTGGCGGTGCTGGGCTGGGGCCTGGGTCAGGCCTGGGAGGCGCCCCGGGTGATGCAGGCGGCCCAGCGCCAGGGCGGCAACACGCCACAGCGCGCCCAGGCGCTGGTGCAACTCATCGGCGAGGTGGCCGCGCAAGACGAAGAAAGCCGCCTCAAAGGCATCAACGGTTTTTTCAATCGCTCGGTGCAGTACCGCGATGACCGCGAGGTGTGGGGCCAGGTCGATTACTGGGCTTCGCCCTTGGAGACCCTGGCCCGAGGGCAGGCGGACTGCGAAGATTACGCCATCGCCAAGTATTTCTCCTTGCTTGCCTCGGGTGTGCCAGGTGTGAAGATGCGACTGGTGTACGTGCGCGCTCAACTGGCTGGCAGCATCCAGGCACACATGGTGCTGGCCTACTACCCGCAGCCCGATGCCGAGCCCCTGATCCTGGACAACCTGATCACCGACATCCGCCCCGCTTCGCGCCGACCGGACCTCGCGCCGGTGTTCAGCTTCAACGCCGAAGGCCTGTGGCAAGGTGTGGCTGGGGCCAGCGCCGGTGACCCGGTTGCCCGCTTGTCCCGCTGGCGGGAGGTCCTGGCCAAGGCCAAGGCCGAGGGTTGGTGGTGATGCCGTGGTGATGCCGGACCGAAAGTGATGACAACATGTCCCTGATTCGACAGATTTGGTTGCTGCTGCTGACGACGCTGCTGATGGCCTTCATCGGCAGCTTCGTGGTCTGGATGGTGTCGTCCCGGGGCTACCTGGAGACCCAGTTGCGGCTCAAGAACGCCGACAACGCCCAATCGCTGGCCCTGAACCTGTCGCAGCAGCGTGGCGACCGCACCGGCATGGAGCTGACGGTGGCGGCCATGTTCGACACCGGCTTTTACCAGCGCATCACGCTCAAGGATGCGGCCGGGCGCGAGCTGTTCAACCACCAGGCCGATCCGGCCGCCACGCGCGAACAGGCGCCGGCCTGGTTCGTGCGGCTGGTGCCGGTCGAGTCCGTTGCCGGGGTGGCCCAGGTGTCCGATGGCTGGCGCGCGGTGGGCTCGGTCGAGGTGGTGAGCCACTCGGCTTTTGCCCATGCCCAGCTTTGGCAAGGCTCGCTCAAGACGGCTGGGTGGCTGGCCGTGCTGGGTGGGCTGTCCTGCCTGGTGGCGACCTTCGGTGTCAATGGCATCCGCCGGCCGCTGGAGGCCACGGTGAGCCAGGCCCAGGCCTTGATGGAGCGCCGTTTCGTCACGGTCGAAGAGCCCCGCGTGCCCGAGCTGGCGCGCCTGAGCCAGGCCATGAACGCCGTGGTGATGCGGCTGAAGTCGGTGTTCGATGAGCAGTCTCAGCAGGTCGAGCAACTGCGTCAGCAGGCCCATTGCGACCCGCTGACGGGGCTGTCTCAGCGGCGCCATTTCATGGCCCAGTTGAGCGCAGCCCTGACGCAGGAAGAAGGCTCGGGTGCGGGCGTCATCCACATGGTGCGGGTGGTCGACCTGGCGGGCGTCAACCGATTGTTGGGCCACCGTCAGACGGACGCGCTGCTGCAGCGCCTGGCTGCGGTGTTGCGCGAGGTCTCTGCTGGCGTGCCGGGTGCGTCCATCGGACGCCTCAACGGCGGCGACTTTGCCATCTGCCTGGTGGGTGGCGAGGTGCCCCTGCCAGAGCCGCAGAACTACGCCGACGCCTTGCGCCGCGCCTTCTCCGAGCAGGGCGTGGCCGCCACCGTGGTGATCGGTGGCACATCGTGGCACCGGGGCGATGCCCTGCAGGCCGTGCTGGCGTCGGCCGACTCGGCCCTGGCCCTGGCGGAAAGCCGCGGCGCCTTCTCGGTCGAAATGGCCGAGGCGCCGGGCACCGAATCGGTGGTGCTGGGCGAGGACGAGTGGCGCCGTCGCATCGACGAGGCGCTGCGGCTGGGCCGCGTGCAGCTGGTCAAGTACCCGGTGGTCGACCGCCAGCTGAGGCTGGTGCACCACGAATGCCCGATGCGGCTGCAACTGGAGCCGGGGGGCGCCTTCGAGTCGGCGGCCAACTGGCTGCCCATGGCGATGCGCACAGGCCTGATCTCGCGCATCGACGAGGTGGCCGTCGCCCAGGCGCTGGAGCAGATCCTCGACGACCTGCAGCCGCGTGGCGTGAACCTGTCGCCCGCATCGCTGATGGACAGTGGCTTCGTGCCCAGGCTGCGCGCTCGCATTTCAGCTCGCCCGGAGGCGGCCCGCCTGCTTTGGCTGGAGGTGGCCGAGATCGCGGCCGTCGAGCGGTTCGAGCTGGTGCGCGAGCTGTGCAAGCAACTGCGTCCGCTGGGCGTGCGCATCGGCCTGGAGCACGCGGGCGAGCGCCTGACGCGCATCGATTCGCTCTTCGAGGCCGGGTTGGACTACGTCAAGCTCGACGCTTCGGTGGTGCAGGGCGTGGCCACCGAGCAGGCCCGTGCGGCCTTCGTATCGGGCACGGTCAACATGCTGCATGGCCTGGGCCTGCAGGTCTACGCCGAAGGGGTGAGCGACCCGGCCGACCTGCTGGCGTTGCGCCAGGGCGGCATGGACGGCGTGACGGGGCCGGCGGTGCGACTGCCGACCTGATTCGCCAGGACCGTTGGCCCAAGCCGCTGAACCGCTCGGCACGCCTGAAAAAGAAACACCGCCCTCAGGCGGTGTTTTCGTTGGCGACCTGTGTGGGTGCTTCGTTCAAGGGGCCGAGGCCCCGTTGATCAGGCCTGGTCGACCAGCAGCTTGCCGCGCTGCATCAGCTCGGCAATGATCTGGTGATCGCTGGCCTGGGCGTCCAGGCCCAGCGAGGCGCGGATGTCGACGTTGGCCAGCACGATGTGCTGCTGGTCACCACAACCGCCGCTCTGGCTGTTGCCCGAGGCATCGGCCTGGAAGCCGCCGCTGGCGCTGACATGGATGACGGTGCTGCCAGGCTGCGACTGGGTGTCGAAGTCCAGGTGGGCCAGCAGCTTGTCCATGTCGGCAGAATTGCCGCCCGTGACGTGCGTGGAGCCGCTGAGCAGGTCGCGCAGGTCCAGCACGTCGCCACCGACGTTGCGCGCCGCACCGTCGAAGCCGTGGATGGTGTCGACGCAGCCGCCATTGGCGGGGTGGTCGGCCAGGTGCCACTGGAAGACCTCGGTGCCCAGTTGGGCGGCGTGTTCGCCGGCCACGTGCACCACGGTTTCCACGGTGGTGATGACCGGGGCCACGTCCACGCCGACGGCCACGATGCTGCTGGAGACACAGGCCGTGTCGTGTGCGCCGAACGAGTCGGTGGCCGTGATCTTCAGGCTGGGGAACAGGTCCACGCTCAAGCCGAGGATGTCGGCGGGGTCGTAGGTGAGGGTGGCCAGCAGCTTGTTGACCTGGGTGATGTCCACCGTGCCACCCGCGTGGATGGATTCGATGACGATGTGGCGGCTGTCGTTGCCAGTGATCTGCAGGCCGGCGCTCAGGGCAGCGTCATGACTGATGCTCAGGCTGCTGCGGTCACCCAGCAGGCTGCCCAGCGAGAGCAGGGTGTCGACCTGCACTTCGACGCGCACCAGGTTGTTGTCGACGTCGTTGACGGCGACCTGTTGCGTCTTGCTGAGGTTGAGCAGCGGGTTGACGGTGAGGTCGACCAAGCCCAGCAGGTTGTGGCCGTTGTTGCTGGCAAAAGCCTCGGGGGCATCGTTGACGGGGGTGACGTTGAACTTCAGCGTGTTGGCGCTGACGTCGAAGGAGCCATGGTTGTCCTGTACCGAGAAGCTGATCTGGGCGTAGCCGTTGCCATTGGCGTTGGCCGCTGGCGTGAAGACCAGCTTGTCGAGTTGGCTGGCGCTGATCACCTGGCCGGCGACCACGGCCGTGCCGTTGAGCGTGAGCGTGCCGTGGGCGGGCAGGGCATCGATGCGCACGGCCTGCAGCTTGTCACCGGCGTCGGCATCGTGGAAGCCGAAGTTGCTGGCGCTGAAGGTGTGCTTGCCATCTTCCAGCAGGGTGATGGTGGCGTCGGTGCCTTCCGGCGTGGTGTTCTGGGCCGTCAGGCTCACGGTGCCGGTGCCACGGTCACCGTCCTTGTCCACCAGCGTGTAGCTGAAGGTCTCGTTGGTGGTGGCGTTGTGGGGCTGGGACAGCGTGAAGTCGCCGGTTTCCAGGTTGACCTGCATGGTGCCGCCGGACTTGAGCTGGATGGTCAGCACCTTGCCGCTGGCGTCCAGGCTGGAGCCGAGCTGGCCGCTGGCCGTGAAGCTTTCGATGCGTTGCAGGCCGTCCGCGCCAGCCAGGCCGGCGAGGGTGCCCTTCTGGATCACGGGCACGGTGTCGAGCAGGTAGTTGCCCAGCTCGGCATTGGTGCCCAGCGTGACGGCGCCCTTTTCGGTGCCGGTGATGCCGTTGTAGGCCACGGGCTCGATGGCGGCGACGTGGGTGCTGGTCAGCGAGCCGGTGCCGATGGCGTACGAGTCGATCTTGTTGCTGCCCAGGAAGGTTTCCCAGCTGGTTTCGTCCTTGCTGTCGAGCGCATAGCCCTTGCTTGGCTGGCCGTCGGTGATGAAGTACGAGACGTTGACGCCGCCGGTGATCTTGCCGGAGGTGGCGAAGGCCGTGCGGGCCGCGGCCAGGGCACCGTCGTAGTTGGTGCCGCCGTCGCCTTGCAGGCTGTTGATCAGCGTCTTGGCCTGGTCCACGGTCATCCACACCGACTGGCCCTTGGCGCCGTCGCCGAAGGTCACGAGCTGGATCTTGACGTCGCCGAGGTCGTCATAGCGATCGATCAGGGTCTTGATCGCGGCCTTCAGGCCATTGACCGTCATGTCGGCCAGGCGGTCCTTCATGCTGCCCGACGTGTCGACGATCAGCATCAGGTTGGTGTCCTGGCTGCCGGTCTGGCTGGAGACGTTGATGTTCTGCGAGCCGGACAGCGGGCTGTCGTCTTCCACGATGACGGGCAGGGTGGCCTTGGTCGTGGCCTGGCCGTCGTTGGCGTTGACGGTCAGGTTGACGGTGCGGGTGTCTTCCTTGGTGGCGTCGGCGTGGTCAACGGGGCCGGACAGCGTGACCTTGTAGTCACCAGCGTTGTCGATGGTGGCGGTGAGGATGACCTTGCCACCGGCGGTGCCCACCAGCGGGCTGGCGGCGGTGCCGTTGCCCGACCAGGTGATGGCGAGGCCGCCCGAGGTCAGGCCGCTGGGGCCGGACAAGGTCAGGCTCACCGAGCTGCTGTCGACGTCGGAGACGCTGACGTGGCCGCTGGCTTCGCGGGCGTTGGTGGTGTCGCTGCTGCCCTGGGTGTCGGCGTTGGCGCCGGCCAGGCCTTCTTCGGACACGGTGGCCGAGCCGTTGACGGTGACCGTGGGAGCGTCGTTGACGGGTGTGATGCCGATGTAGATGGTCGAAGTGGTGGTGCCACCCTTGCCATCGGAGACGGTGACGGTGAACTGGTCGGAGCCGTTGTAGTCCTTGTTCGGGGTGTAGGTCCAGTTGCCATTGGCGTCGACGGTGACGCTGCCGTGGGTCGGATTCGAGCCCTTCGCGTAGCTCAGCGGGTCGCCATCGGCGTCGGTGGCCTTGACCTTGCCGGAGACGGGCTTGTCCTCGTCGGTGGTGACGCGGTAGTTGCCGGTGACGGGGTCGTAGCTGGGGTTCGTGGGGTCATCGAACTTGGGCGGGTCGTTGACGGGGTTGATGCCAACGGTGACGGTGGAGGTGGCGGTGCCGCCCTTGCCATCGGAGACGACGATGGTGAAGGAGACCTGAGAAGTCTGGTTGGCACCTGGGGTGTAGGTCCAGGTGCCGTCGGGGTTGACGGTGACGCTGCCGTGGGCGGGATCGGAGCCCTTGGAGAAGGTCAGCGTGTCGCCATCGACGTCGGTGGCCTTGACCTTGCCGGAGACGGGCTTGTCCTCGTCGGTGGTGGCCTTGTAGTTGCCAGTGACCGGGTCGTAGTTCGGGTTGTTCGGGTCATCGAACTTGGGCGGGTCGTTGACGGGGTTGATGCCAACGGTGACGGTGGAGGTGGCGGTGCCGCCCTTGCCATCGGAGACGACGATGG
>MERU01000002.1:0-765900 GCA_001770725.1 Burkholderiales bacterium RIFCSPHIGHO2_01_FULL_63_240 | reverse complement strand
GCTTGTCCTCGTCGGTGGTGACGCGGTAGTTGCCGGTGACGGGGTCGTAGTTGGGGTTGTTCGGGTCGTCGAACTTGGGCGGGTCGTTGATGGGGTTGACGCCGATGTTCACCGTGGACGTGGCGGTGCCACCCTTGCCGTCGGAGACGGTGATGGTGAAGACGTCAGGCCCGTTGTAGTCCTTGTTGGGCGTGTACGTCCACGAACCATCGGCATTGACCACCACGGTGCCATGCTGAGGATCAGAGCCCTTCACGAAGGTCAGGGGGTCGCCATCGGCATCGGAGGCCTTGACCTGTCCCGACACGGGGACGTCTTCGTCGGTTGTGAAACGGTAGTTGCCCGTGGCCGGGTCAAAGTTGCCGGCGCCGCCGTCGACGAAGACCGGGGCCTGGTTGCCGTCATCGAGCAGCGTCGTCGTCTTGAGCGAGGCTTCCCGGCCGTCGTCGCCTGACGAGGCGTTGAATGATTGAGGCGTCACCACCTCGACGATGCGATCCACGCGCAGGCCTTCGCCCATCGCGGCGCCGTCGCCACCGGTCAGGCCGGCTGCGGTGGCGTCGTCTTCGTCGCCACGCTCGATGGCGCCGATCACGTCATCCAGCGACTTGCCGTTGACGCCGTCCGCGACTGGCTTGGCGGCCGCCTTGCCTTTGCCCGCGGCGTCGTTGAAGGCCAGCGTCCACACCTGGGCATTGGCGTCCGTGCTTTCCGCGATCTGCAACGAAGCGTCCGCACTGCCCACCAATCGGTCGCCAGGCATCAAGGTGTCACCCACCTGAAGCGCTTCTGCGGTTTCCTGGCCCTGGCGGATGACCTGGGCACGCCCTTGCAGGCTGGAGACGACGCCGGAAGGGGCTTGGGTGGACGGCTTGGCCATGGAAACCTCTCAAAATGTAACTGCGTGTTGAGTATCTCTCCCGACCCCTCTCCCAAACCAACCCCATCGGCGGCTTTGTGTGAGCGATTGCTGGCCTGAGCCAGTTTCGTGAGCGCTTAAGCCGGCGATGGAGCAAGGGTCGTCCGCAAAGGGCAGGCGCACGCGTGAAAACGCCCGCCCCAACGGCCAATCGGATATCGACCTTGGAGCGGGCGTTCTGCAGGAAGGAAGTCACGCCTTCCCAGGCGTGATGGGCACTTAAGTGAGGGGGTGCCGCAGGTGTTTCAGCGCTCGCGCATCGCGTGGCTCTGCGCCCGCAACACCGGCTTGAGCAGGTAGGACATCACGGTCTTCTTGCCCGTGAGCACGTCCACCTCGGCCGTCATGCCGGGCATGATGGGCAGCTTCTCGCTGAAGTTGGCCTGCTTGGTGCGCACGCGCACCACATAGAAGGTGTTCTGCCCGCGCTCGTCGGTCACGGTGTCGGGGCTGATGTTCTCGACCACGGCGTCCAGCCCGCCGTAAATGGCGAAGTCGTAGGCGGTGAACTTCACGGTGGCGGCCTGGCCAGGGTGGATGAAGGCGATGTCGCGCGGCTGGATCTTGGCTTCCAGCACCAGCGCGTCGTCCAGCGGCACGATCTCGACGATGTCCTTGCCCGGGCTGACCACGCCACCCACGGTGTTGGCCAGCAGCCGTTGCACGCGGCCGCGCACCGGCGACTTCACCTGCGACTTGTCCACTTTGTCAGCCAGGGCCACAGCGCCTTCGTTGATGGCGTTGAGCTTGCCCAGCACGTCCGAGAGCTCCTTGCGGGCCTCGTTCTTGAACGACAGGTCGGTCTCCTGGATCTTGCGCGTGGCCTCCGAGATGGCCGCCTGGATGCGGGCGATCTGCGCGCCGGCCTGCTCCATCTCGCCACGGGCGCGCGTCACGTCGCGCTCCAGCCGCAGCACATCGACCTCCGAGACGGCCCCGGTGGCCAGCAGCGGACGCGTCTTGGTGAGCTCCTGTTGCGACAGCTCCAGGTTGCGCGCGGCCGAGTCGCGGCGAGCACGGGCTTCGGCTTGCTCCTGATGACGCTGAGCCAGTTGTTGCTCGCTGATGCCGACGAGGGCGCTGAGTTCCGAGCGGCGCGAGTCGTAGAGCTGGCGCTCTTCTTCCACGATGCGCACCTCTTCGTTGTCCGCCGTCGAGGGCTCTGGCGGCAGGAAGGGCTTGCCCTCGGCCAGTGCCTTCAGCCGCGCCAGCTTCACCTTCAGTGCAAAGGCCTGGGCCGCGCTCTCGCGCACACCCGAGGTGGCGCGGGTCTCGTCCACCTTCAAAAGCAGCTGGCCGGCTTCCACCACCTGGCCTTCCTTGACCAGGATCTCTGAGACCACGCCGCCGTCGAACGACTGGATCACCTGCAACTGCCTGGACGGGATCACCTTGGCCTCGCCCTTGGTGACCTCGTCGATCTTGGCGAACGAGGCCCACACGATGAGCAGCACCGTCACCAGCAGCGCTCCGCGCACGAGCTTCTGAGCCCCGCGCGTGCCCTCGGTGGACATGACCGCGTCGGCTTCCTGCTCGAAACGGTCGAGGCCGGCCTGCCTGGCGGCATCGGGTGTGACAAGCGGGCCGCTGATGCGGTCGAGCAGGGGGTTGATGGCTGGCGCGAGCTTGAGACGCAAGGCCTCCAGCAGGTTGACGATGCGCTGGCCGATGTTGAGCAGGGCGGTGTTCATGTGGGCTCCTCCTGCTTCACGATGCACGGGTGATGCGGCCTGCGGACAGCGCCTGCATGATCCGGTCACGCGGGCCATCTGCCACGACCTTGCCCTGGTCGATCACGACCACGCGGTCGACGAAGGCCAGCATGGAGGTGCGGTGCGTCACCAGCACCACCGTCTTGCCCTGGCAGTGCTGCTGCATCTTCTGGGTCACGAAGGCCTCGGTCGAGAAGTCCATGGCGCTGGTCGGCTCGTCCAGCAGCAGGATGGGGGTGTTGTGCAGCACCGCCCGCGCGATGCCCACGCTCTGGCGCTGGCCGCCCGAGAGCAGCTCGCCGCGCTCGCCCACCGGCAGGTCGAAGCCTTGCGGGTGGCGCTTGACGAAGTCGCTCAGGCCCGCGGTTTCGGTCGCGGTGAGGATGGCCTCGTCGGTCGCGTGCGGCATGCCGAAGGTGATGTTGTCGCGCAGCGAGCCGTAGAACAGCGTCACGTCCTGTGCCACGTGGCCCATGTTGCGCCGCAGGTCGGCCGGGTCGAGCTGGCGCATGTCGATGCCGTCGATCAGCACCGATCCGCTGGTGGGCTGATACAGACCCAGGATCAGCTTTTGCAGCGTGGTCTTGCCCGAGCCCACCTTGCCGATGAAGGCCACCTTCTCTCCGGGCTGGATGCGAAGGCTGATGTCGTCGAGCGAGGGCTCACGGCGGCCCGGGTAAGCGAACGAGACGTGGCGGAACTCGATCTCGCCCTTGAGCTCGGCTCGGTGGATGAAGGTGGTCTCGGCCGGCCGTTCAACCGGCTGAGCCATGATCTGCTCGAGCGACTCCATGGCCGTGCGCGCGCCCTGGTACTGCATCAGCAGGCCGACGATCTGGCCTGCCGGGGCCAGCGCGCGGCCGGCCAGCATGGTCGAGGCGATCAGGCCGCCCATCGTGAGCTGCTTGTCGGCGATCAGGTAGACACCGATCAGCACGATGCACACGGAGACGAACTGCTGCATCGTCGCCGTGCCGTACATGGCCGCCGACGAGAGCCGGCGCATGCGCACGTTGAGCTCGGCCAGGAACTGGTTGGCACCCTCCCAGCGTTTCTGGATCACGTTCTCGGCGCCCTGGGTCTTGATGGTTTCGATGCCGGTCAGGCTCTCGATGAGCGTTGCATTGCGCTGCGCCGAGGCCTGGTAGGTGGTCTGCGACAGCGCGTGCAGGCGATGCTGCAGCACGTAACCCGACAGCACGATCAGCCCGAACACCGTCATGACCGGCAGCACCAGCCAGGGCGAGATCCAGGCCATCACCACGACAAACAGCAGGGCAAACGGCAGGTCGATCAGCGCGGTCACCGTGCTCGAGGCGATGAAGTCGCGCACCTGCTCGAAGCCGCGCAGGTTGGAGGCGAACGAGCCCACCGATTGCGGGCGGTTTTCCAGGCGCATGCCCAGCACGCGCTCCATCAGCGTGGCCGAGATCTGCACGTCGATGCGCGCGCTGGCCTCGTCCACGAAGTGGCTGCGCAGCAGGCGGATGAACAGGTCGGCGCCGAGCACCAGCGTCACGCCGATGGCCAGCACCCACAGGGTTTCGACCGCGTGGTTGGGCACCACCCGGTCGTACACGTTCATCGAAAACAGCGGGAAGGCGAGCGCGAAGAAGTTGACCAGCAGCGCGGCCCACAGCACGTCGCGGTAGACGAAGCGCTGGGCCAGCACCGGGCCCCAGAACCAGTGGCTGGCGCGGGTCTGGCGCGTGGCGGGGGTGCGCTCATCGAAGCGGAAGTGCGGGCGCACGAAGGCGACGACGCCCGTGTGGCGCTGGGCCAGCTCGCCCAAGGGCAGGCGCACAGCGCCCTGGCCGGTCTCGGGCATCAGCACGCGGGCTTCTCCGCGCTCGATGCCCAGCAGCACGCAGGCCTGGTCGCCCTGGAGCAGCAAGATGGCCGGCAGGGTGGCCGCATCGATCGACTTCAGCTCGCAGCGCTGCAGCTTGCTGGCCAGGCCGGCGCGGGCGGCGGCGCGCTCCAGCAGCGACACGGGCAGGGGCTCCTGATTCAGGGGCAGGCCGGCGCTCAGGCTGGCTCGCGATGCGGGCAGGCCATGGATGCGGCAGACCTCGATGAGGCAGTCCAGCAGCGGATCGGGCGCCAGCAGGTCTTCGCGCAACCGGGTTTCGCGGGTTTCGGGCGCCGGCTGGGTGGGCGTTGGGGCGGCCTGGGCCTCGGTGCGAGGGGCGGCGGCCAGCGGGGTGTCTTGGGGCGCGTTCATGCGGTCAAGGCGTCTTTCGTGCGAGGTGGCGCTCGCCGCACGAGGAGGCCCCGGACGGCATGCTCAACGGATATCGGCGCAATGCACGTCGAATTGACCTGTTTTTCGATCGGCGAAAAACCGCTCCAGGGTCATGCGAACCGTGCGGAAGGCCAACTCGTCCCAGGGGATCTCGTTTTGATGGAAGAGCTGGGCCTCCATCGTTTCCGGCCCGGGGTTGAAATCGGTGTCCAGCAGGCGGGCGCGGTAGAACAGGTGCACCTGTCCCGCGCTGACGACGTTGAGCACGCAATAAAGCCCCTGCATTTCGATGCGCGCACCGGCTTCCTCGTCGGTTTCGCGGGCGGCGCCTTCTTCGGTGGTCTCGCCCAGCTCCATGAAGCCGGCTGGCAGCGTCCAGAAGCCCTTGCGAGGCTCGATGTTGCGCTTGCACAGCAGCACTTGCTCGCCCCAGACGGGCAGGGTGCCCACCACGTTCAGCGGGTTGACGTAGTGGATGTGCTGGCACGCCGGGCAGACCGCGCGCTCGCGGTTGTCGTCGGCGGGCACCTTGTGCTCCACCGGCGTGCCACAGACCTGACAGTGCTCGATTCGGCGTGAAAACAGCATGTCCCGCAGTGTAGGGCATGTGCATGGCGCGCCCGTGTCAACCGGGGGCGTGGACCTGGCGATGTGGTCGATTGGGTGGCGTCAGCCGTGGCGGCAACTGCGCAAGACCACCCACGGGGCGAACGCCTCGAGCACCTGCAGGGGCTGCCCGTGGTGGTGGAACAGCGAATGGCGCGACCAGGTGGGAGCGCGGGGTGGCGCATCGGCTGCCGATGTGGCGGCTGCCGCATGCAGGCGAGCCCATTGCCTGGCCATGTGGGCGCTTGCCAGGCCATGGGGCTGAAAAGGCAGGGCCTGCAGCGGCCCCCGCCGCACGGCCCGGTGGGTGAACAGCAACTCCGCCAGCGGCCGGGTGCCCAGCCCTCGGATGGCCCGCCAGGGGCCTTTGACCGCTCTCACCGGCACGCTGCTGCGCGCCCACACGGCAGGCCGTTCGTCGACGCGCAGCACGACTTCCCGCACATGGCCCACGCTGCAACCCAGCGCCTGGCGCTCCTGCGGCCACAGCCGGCGGCGTCCTTGATCCAGCACCTCCACCCGCACGGTGCCGAGCAGGCGCAGGCGCGCCGTCAGCGAGCCGGGGGCCGACAGCCACTGGCCCAGTCGAGGAGGCACCGGTCGCGGCCTGGCCTGACGGGCGGCGGGGCGGCGGCGGGAGACGCGGACCCAGGCGGTCGCGCAGGCAGGGGGAGCTTGAGGGCGCGTTAGCATGCGGGCCGGATCATAGCCAAGCTCCACGACGTGACCGACCGCTCCCAACCCGCCGCCGCCCCGCATGCCTTGCCTGCATCCCTGCCCGAGGGCTGGATGGCCGTGCCCATGGGGCCAGGGGTCACCGCCGTGATGACGGCGCGAGCCGGCGGCGTCAGCCCGCAGCCCTGGGCATCGTGCAACCTGGGTGACCACGTGGGCGACGACAAGCAGCGCGTGCACGCCAACCGCGAGGTCCTGGCGCGCTGTTTGCCCGCCAGACCGGTTTTCATGGAACAGGTGCATGGCGAGGCCGTGGCCCGCCTGCGAGCCGGGGCCTCGCCGGATGGCTCCCCCGCGATCCAGGCCGATGGCGCCTTGAGCACCGAGCCCGGCGTGGCCTGCGTGGTCATGGTGGCCGACTGCCTGCCCATCTTGCTGGCCGCCCCGCAAGGCCGTGGGGTGGCGGCCCTGCACGCCGGCTGGCGGGGCCTGGCTGGACACGGCCCCGCCTGTCCGTCAGGACGGGGCATCGTGCATGCCGGTGTGCTGGCTTTGTGCGAGGCCACAGGGGCCGACCCGGCCGACCTGCGCGCGTGGCTGGGCCCCTGCATCGGTCCGCGGGCCTTCGAGGTCGGCGCAGATGTGCTCGCCGGCTTTGGCGTGACGCCGGTGGATGGCGTCGCCGCCCCTCGGTTCGAGCCGTGCCCGGGGCTGCCTGGCAAATGGCTGGCCGACCTGCCTGGCCTGGCCCGAGATCGGCTGCAGGCGCTGGGTTTGCAACACATCACCGGTGGAGAGTGGTGCACTGTCTCAGCGCCCGGGCGGTTCTTCTCGCACCGGCGCGACGGGCGCAGCGGTCGGCAGGCCGCCGCCATCTGCCTGAGCGCTGGCTGACGCCTGCTGTGTCGCGTCAACTGGACCCTGCTCGGGGCTTGGCGGCGCATTTTGCGCGGTCGCGGCTTGCTCGGGCTGCTCGGTTCGCGCGGCCTGTTCGCGCAGCCTGAGCAGTTCGGCCTGCTCCGCCTGGCGTATGGCCTTGCGACGCGCCGGGGCACCGAGCAGGTACAGCACCAGCGCCAGCGGCCCGACGCCGTACATCAGGAAGGTGAAAACAGCGCCCAGCACCGTGCCCTGCGGGCTGGTGGCCTCGGCCAGCGCCATCATCAGGGTCACGTACATCCAGGCGATCGCAACGATCCACATCTCTTTTTCCCGACGCTCGGTCTCGATCCGGCCGCAGCCAGGGTCTTCGCCCACACCGCGGACGCGCTGGGCATGTTGGAATGATGCCAAAGACGGCCGGGGCCCCTTCACATTCGTTGCCCAAGGTTCAGAATACGGAAACAAACGCGGTTCACGATTCCGGACGCAACCGGAACGAGCCCGGAAACAGGAGACATATGGCTGTCGCTCAAAGGTCTCGCGCCAAGCGCGAGTTGCTTGCATCCGTGGCCCCGTCCGAGGCCCAGTCGGTGGACATCGCCAAGGCGTCCTCCAAAGCCGGCTCCGCGGCTTCACCTGGGGCCAAAGCAGCCAAGTCGGTGAGGAACGGGCCCGCGAGCAAGGCAGTCAAGGCCGCCACGAAAAAGGCTTCGCCAAAGACCGCTCCAAAGACCGCTCCAAAGACCGCTCCAAAGACCACTCAACAGACCGCGAAACAGCCAGCCAGCGCTGCCTCGCAGGCTGGCCAAGGGGCCCGCGCGTCAGGGGCCAGTTCAACCGCCCAATCCAAGACCGATCAGCAGGCATCGGCATTCGGGTCCGGGCACGCTGGCAACCCGTTTTCGGCGGCCACCCAGGCCTGGTCCAGTTTGCTCGACGGCAAGGCGACATGGCCTGGTGTCGACCCTGCGAAACTGCGTGAAATGGTGGGGGCAGGGCAATTGGGGCAACTTGGGCAGCTTGGACAATTGGGCCAGTTGCCCGAAGCCTGGCGGCCCTGGTTGGGCGCCGCTGCCAACGCGCAGAACGGGGCCGCTCCCGAGTTCATCAAGGGCCTGGAGCCGGTGGGGCAGGCCGTTGGCGCCCTGGGCCAGAGCCTGGGCAGCACCCTGCAGTCGCTGGCCGGCCTGAGCATCCCGCCCGAGCAACTCCAGGCCATCCAGCAGGACTACCTGCAGCAGGCCGGTCAGATCTGGAACCAGGCCCTGCAACAGCCCGAGGCTGTCAAGGTCAGCGACAAGCGCTTTGCATCGCCCGAGTGGAACCAGTCGCCGGGCAGCGCCTTCATGGCCTCGATGTACCTGCTCAACGCGCGCACGTTGCAGCGCCTGGCCGACAACCTGACGGGCGACGACAAAGCCCGCCAGCGTGTGCGCTTTGCCGTGCAGCAATGGGCCGATGCCGCGTCGCCCGCCAACTTCCTGGCCTTCAACCCGGAAGCCCTGAGCAAAGCCATCAGCACCAAGGGCGAGAGCCTCACCCAGGGCTTGGGGCACCTGCTCAACGACATCCGCCAGGGCCACATGTCCCAGACGGACGAGAGCGTGTTCGAAGTGGGCGTGAACGTGGCCACCACCGAAGGCTCGGTGGTCTACGAGAACCCCTACTTCCAGCTCATCGAGTACAAGCCGCTGACGGCGCAGGTGCACGAGGTGCCCTTTCTGTTCGTGCCGCCGTGCATCAACAAGTACTACATCCTCGATCTGCAGCCTGAGAACTCGCTGGTGCGCTACCTGCTGTCGCAGGGGCACCGCGTGTTCATGGTCAGCTGGGTCAATGCCGACGACAGCCTGGCCAAGGCCACCTGGGACGACTACGTCGAGCACGGCGTGACGCGGGCCATCGACGTCACCCGCGAAATCGCTGGTGTGGAGCAGGTCAACGCCTTGGGCTTCTGCGTGGGAGGCACCCTGCTGGCCACGGCGCTGGCGACCTTGGCTGCGCAGGGCCGCAAGCCCGTTCGCAGCCTGACCTTGCTCACGGCGTTCCTGGATTTCGTCAACACCGGCACCATGGACGTCTTCGTGGACGAGGCCATGGTGCGCATGCGCGAGATGACCATGGGCCCGGACAGCCCGGCGGGCGGCGGCCTGCTGCGGGGCAACGAGCTCGCTGCCACGTTCTCGTTCCTGCGTGCCAACGACCTGGTCTGGAACTACGTCATCGGCAACTACCTCAAGGGCGAGTTGCCGCCGGCCTTCGACCTGCTCTATTGGAACAGCGACAGCACCAACCTGCCGGGTCCGATGTACACCTGGTACCTGCGCAACACCTACCTCGAAAACAAGCTCTGCAAGCCGGGGGCGGTCAAGGTCTGCGGCGTGCCGCTGGACATGCGTCGCCTGGACATGCCCACCTTCATCTACGGCTCGCGCGAAGACCACATCGTGCCTTGGGACAGCGCCTACGCGTCAACCCAGGTCGTGAGCGGGCCGCGCACCTTCGTGCTTGGCGCGTCCGGTCACATCGCCGGGGTGATCAACCCGCCCGAGAAGAAAAAACGCAGCCACTGGGTCAGCTCGGCACGGACTTTGCCTGCCACCGCGCAAGCGTGGATGGAGACCGCCACGGAGCAGCCTGGCAGTTGGTGGCCTGTCTGGTCCGGCTGGCTGGCCGAGCAGTCCGGCAAGATGGTGCCCGCACCCAGACAGCCAGGCAGCCGGCAGCATCCCGTCATCGAGGCCGCGCCAGGCCGTTACGTCAAGCGCAAAGCCTGATCCCGGGGCTGCCACAAGCGGCCCCGGCCACGTCAACCGAAGTCACAAGGAACTCACCATGACCGACATCGTGATCGTTGCCGCGGCCCGCACCGCGGTGGGCAAGTTCGGCGGCTCGCTCGCCAAGACCCCGGCATCCGAGCTGGGCGCCACCGTCATCCGCGACCTGCTGCGTCGCTCCGGCTTGCCCGGCGACCAGGTCAGCGAGGTCATCCTGGGCCAGGTGCTGCAGGCCGGCTGTGGTCAGAACCCGGCGCGCCAGGCCATCATCAAGTCGGGCCTGCCCAACGCCGTGCCCGGCATGACCATCAACAAGGTGTGCGGCTCGGGCCTGAAGGCCGTGATGCTGGCTGCCCAGGCCATCCGCGATGGCGATGCCGAGGTGGTCATCGCTGGCGGCCAGGAGAACATGAGCCTGTCGCCACACGTGGTGCCCAACTCGCGAGACGGCCAGCGCATGGGCAACTGGACCATGATCGACACCATGATCACCGATGGCCTGTGGGACGTCTACAACCAGTACCACATGGGCATCACGGCCGAGAACGTGGCCAAGCAGTACGGCATCAGCCGCGAGGCACAGGATGCGCTGGCACTGGCTTCGCAGCAAAAGGCCGCTGCCGCGCAAGATGCAGGCCGTTTCAAGGACGAGATCGTGCCGGTGCTGATCCCGCAGAAGAAGGGCGACCCGCTGAGCTTCGACGTTGACGAGTTCGTCAACCGCAAGACGAATGCGGAGGCCCTGGCCGGCTTGCGCCCGGCCTTCGACAAGGCTGGCAGCGTGACCGCGGGCAATGCCTCGGGCATCAACGATGGCGCGGCCGCCGTGATGGTGATGAGCGCCAAACGCGCCGAACAGCTGGGCCTGAAGGTGCTGGGCCGCATCGCTTCGTATGCCAGCGCAGGGCTGGACCCGGCCATCATGGGCATGGGCCCCGTGCCGGCTGCTCGCCGTGCGCTCGAGCGCGCCGGCTGGAAGGCCGCCGACCTCGACTTGCTCGAAATCAACGAAGCCTTTGCCGCCCAGGCCTGCGCCGTTCATCAGGAAATGGGCTGGGACACGAGCAAGGTCAACGTCAACGGTGGCGCCATCGCCATCGGTCACCCCATTGGCGCGTCGGGTTGCCGCATCCTGGTGACCCTGCTGCACGAGATGGCACGTCGCGATGCGAAGAAGGGCATCGCGTCCCTTTGCATCGGTGGCGGCATGGGCGTGGCGCTCACCATCGAGCGCTGATCCGGGTTTCTCCGAACCCGTTCTCACCGATTTTCACCGCGCCCGTCAGCCTTCAGGGCGCGACCCCTTCACAGTTCACAGCCCACAGAGGAGCATCACATGAGTCAGAAAGTAGCCTACGTCACCGGCGGCATGGGTGGCATCGGCACCGCCATCTGCCAGCGCCTGCACAAGGACGGTTTCAAGGTCATCGCCGGCTGCGGCCCGAGCCGTGACCACGCCAAGTGGCTGGAAGAGCAGAGGGTCCTGGGCTACACCTTCTACGTGTCGGTGGGCAATGTCTCGGACTGGGACTCGACCGTGGCGGCCTTCCAGAAGACCAAGGCCGAACATGGCCCGATCGACGTGCTGGTCAACAACGCTGGCATCACCAAGGACGGCATGTTCCGCAAGATGACGAAGTCCGACTGGGACGTCGTCATCGACACCAACCTCAACAGCCTGTTCAACGTGACCAAGCAGGTCATCGACGACATGGTGGACCGGGGCTGGGGCCGCATCGTCAACATCAGCTCGGTCAATGGCGAGAAGGGCCAGTTTGGCCAGACCAACTACTCGGCCGCCAAGGCCGGCATGCACGGCTTCACCATGGCCCTGGCCCAGGAAGTGGCCAACAAGGGCGTGACGGTGAACACCGTCTCGCCGGGCTACATCGGCACCGAGATGGTCCGCTCGATCCGCCCTGACGTGCTGGACAAGATCGTGGCCACCATCCCCGTCAAGCGCCTGGGCACCCCGGAGGAAATCGCTTCGATGGTGTCGTGGGTGTCGAGCGACGAGGCCGGTTTTGCCACCGGTGCCGATTTCTCGGTCAACGGTGGCCTGCACATGGGCTGATGCCAGCTTGATGCTTGGCTGAGGCTTGTTGGCTGCCGAGCTTTTGAGGCTCGGACGTGAGCACCTGGAAAACCCCGCGTGTCGCAAGTCGGCCGCGGGGTTTTGTTTTGGCTGCTTTCAAGCGGGTTTGGGTGATGCAGGTTTGAGCTTTGGTGGATGGTTGGGGGAGGGGCTCACGTTGAGCAACGGTCAGGGGGCGAGGGGTGCCTGCTCCGGCCCTGCGCGGGGCATCACCGAGCGTGTTCACCGTCACCCCTTGAACGCGAGCCTGGCTGTTGCCGAGCCATGACACCGCACATGTCGGGCCTGCGCAGGCACCCCTCGCCCCCTGCCCGCGACACAACGTGGCAGGCGGAGAAAGAAGAAAGAAGGCGACGCTTGCGTCGCCTTCTTTCTTCTGCCAACCCCGCAGTGCGCGGTGGTTCGGGTTCGATGGGTGGGGAGCGTGTGATCCGGCCCGACATGTGCGGTGTCATGGCTCGGCAACCACTTGGTCGGTGTTCAAGGGGTGACAGCAGCGGAGCTCGGTGATGCCCCGCGCAGGGCCGGATCACACGCTCCCCACCCACCGAGCCATGCACCAGCCGACGCACGACCCCAACCCAGCAAGCAAAGGTGATTCAGGCCAGCGCCTCTTGTTCGAGCACAAGGCGGTCCAGCGCCGCGCACACTTCAGCGAACTTGCCCGCGATCACGGTGCGGCGGGCATCTTGCGGATCAACGGAGATGCGAACGGTGCGGACCTGCTGGCCCGTTGCGCTGGGAGAGAAGGGTGCTTGCGCGGACCGTGGGAAATCAATGACGCGGCCCAGGTTGCCGCGTGGCGGCGTGCCCCAGGGCGTGAGCGGGCGAGGACGCACCGGTTGCTGGCTGGCCGGGCGTTGTGCCGGTCCGGGCTCGGTGACACCGCTGGAAGCCAAGGCTGTGGCGTTGTGACGGACTGCGAAGGCGCGTGCGAGGTGGTGAATCATGGTGAACTCCGAAAGCTGTGAAGTTCGGCAGGATTCGATTGCTCAAGCCCCCGCGGGAATCGCGCCAGCTGCCTGGCGCCAATGCCCGCCACCCGCGGTGGCCACCTTGACCCCTTTGCTCGATCGGCAAGGGGCCGCCAGAAACACGTCGGTTCAGATCTGCTGGCAGATCAGTTCAGGGGCTGGTTGCGGATGAGTCCGACAGCCAGGCCTTCAAGTTCGAAGTCGTCCTGTTCGGGCGACACGATGATGGGATCGAACTCGGGGTTTTCGGGCAGGAGCTGGATGCCCTGCGGGGTGCGCTGAAAGCGCTTGACGGTGACCTCGTCGCCAATGCGGGCGACCACGATTTGGCCATTGCGGGCCTCGCGGGTGCGGGCCACGGCCAGCAGGTCGCCGTCCAGGATGCCGATGTCCTTCATGCTCATGCCGCGCACGCGCAGCAGGTAATCGGGCTTGCGTGCAAACAGGCTGGGCTCGACCGCGTAGGTCTGCTCGACGTGCTCTTGCGCCAGGATGGGGCTGCCCGCGGCCACGCGGCCCACCAGAGGCAACACCAGTTGCTCCAGGCCGGGCAGGGGCAGGTTGAACGGCAGGCCGGACTTGCCGACGCTGCTGCGCTGGGCTTCGTCTCGGCGGCTTTCGTTGACGGTGCGCAGCGTGCCGGCCTTGAGGCGGATGCCGCGCGAGGTGCCGCCGACGAGTTCGATCACGCCCTTGCGGGCCAGGGCCTGCAAATGCTCTTCTGCGGCGTTGGCCGAGCGAAAACCCAGCTCCGATGCGATCTCGGCCCGGGTGGGCGGTGCACCGGTGCGCGCGATGCTGCGCTGGATCAACTCGAAGATCTGCTGCTGGCGCGGGGTGAGTTTGGGTTTATCGTCGGCCATCTGGTTGGAGCTGCCACGCAGGCAGCGCGATGAAGCGAATGACTGTCATTTTATACAGGGCTGTTTGTTTGTCCAGTATTTTGTTGGTGGGCTGGCGTGGGGCGTGGCCATCGCGCAACCCTTCGCTGCCCGGCCAGGGCAAGGAGGCGGCATGTCGCACGTGCTGATCCTGGGCACCGGCGGCACCATCGCTGGCACGGCGTCCGACCCGGGCCGGAGCTGGGCCTACCGCGCCGCGCAACTGAGCGTCGAGCAACTCGTGGACGCCGTGCCCGAGCTGGCGGCCTGTGCGCTGGCCACCCGGCAGGTCGCCCAGATCGACA
Organism: Burkholderiales bacterium RIFCSPHIGHO2_01_FULL_63_240; assembly: GCA_001770725.1. Lineage (GTDB taxonomy): Bacteria > Pseudomonadota > Gammaproteobacteria > Burkholderiales > Burkholderiaceae_C > Aquabacterium. The sequence continues at coordinate 751,829 of MERU01000002.1, read as the reverse complement.
GCAAGGACATGGGCTGGGTGACCTGGCAGGCCCTGGGTCAGGCCATCGAAGGTGCGATGGCCGACGAAGCCACCTCGGCCATCGTCATCACGCATGGCACCGACACGCTGGAAGAAACCGCCTGCCTGCTGCACGCTTTGCACGACGGCCGCAAACCCATCGTGCTGACCGCGGCCATGCGCCCTGCGACCGCGCCGGATGCAGACGGCCCGGCCAACCTGGTGCAGGCCGTGCAGTTGGCCCAGGCGGCTGCCCAGCGTGGTGAAGGCGGGGTGGCGGTGGCGTTGGCCGGCCAAGCCTGGTCCGCGCGCGATGTGCGCAAGGCCCACAGCCACGCCATCGACGCCTTCGACGGCGGCGGTGCCGCGCCGCTGCAAGGGCACGACCCATGGCCGCAACCGGAGGCACGCGGCTGGCATGGGCTGCGGCATGCCCAACCGCCGCGCGTGGAGGTGGTCACCAGCCATGCCGATGCCGATGGCTGGCTGGTCGACGCCGCGCTGGCGCATGCCCAGGCGTCAGGAAGCAAGCTGGATGGCCTGATCGTGGCCTGTACCGGCCACGGAACCATGCACGAGAAGCTGGAAGCGGCCCTGCAGCGCGCCCGCGATGCAGGCGTGCTCGTGTGGCGCAGCAGCCGTGTGGCCCGTGGCGGCGTGCAGCCGCGCGATGGCGATGCCTGGCCCGCAGCCGGCGCCTGGACGCCAGCACAAGCGCGGGTCCGGTTGCTTCTGGAGCTGCTCAGCGCCCGCCGCTGACGTCGAGGATGGCGCCAGCCGTGTAGCTGGCCGCGTCCGACAGCAGCCAGGCGATGGCCTCGCCGACCTCTTCAGGGTGGGCGGCGCGCCCCATGGGCAATTGCGGCGCCATGCGGCTGGCACGGTCGGGCTCGCCCCCCGTGGCGTGGATGCCGGTGTCGGTGATGCCCGGTCGCACGGCGACCACGCGCACGCCTTCGCCGGCCACTTCCTTGGCCAGGCCGCCGGTGAAGACGTCGATGGCCCCCTTGCTGGCGGCGTAGTCCACGTACAGCGCGGGCGAGCCGGTGCGCACCGCGCTGCTGGAGACGTTGACGATGACGCCGCCTTGACCGCCATGCCGGTGCGACATGCGCTTGACGGCTTCGCGCGCGCAAAGCATCGGGCCGAAGACGTTGACCGCCAGCATGCGCTGCAGGCGCTCGGCGCTCATCTCGTCGAGCCGCGCGGTGCGATCGACGATGCCGGCGTTGTTGACCAGCCCTGTCAGCCGGGGCAGACAGGCATCTAGTTGGGCGAACAGGGCGAGCACCTCGGCCTCCTTGGCCAGGTCCGCCTGGGCGATGATCGCTTGCGGAGCGCCCAGGCGCAGGCAGTCGTCGGCAACGGCCTGGGCCAGGTCGGCTCGGTGAGCGAAGTGGATCAGCAGGGCATGGCCGCGCTGCGCGAGCAGCCGGGCGGTGGCGGCGCCGATGCCCTGGCTGGCGCCGGTGACGAGGGTGACAGGTGACATCCCGTCACTTTACTTCGCTTAACCTTCGAGACTGAGAGCCACAACACAGCCCTGAGAAACTGAAGGCATGACAAGCTTGAACAAGAACAAGTCCTGGTGGGCCGGCTGGCGCCTGTTTGCCATCCTGGGGTTGCTCGCGCTGGCGAGCTGGGGCGTCTACGCCAAGTTCATCAAGAAGCCCCCCGCGCCCGAGGTCATCACGGCCGAGGTCGAACGCACGAACCTGGAAGACACGGTGCTGGCTTCGGGCACGATCAAGTCCGAGCGCGACGTCAATGTCGGCGCCCAGGTCTCGGGCCAGATCAAACGCCTGCACGTGGACCTGGGTGACCAGGTCAAGCAGGGGCAGTTGCTGGCGGAAATCGACTCCACCACCCAGACCAACACCCTGCGCAACGCCGAGGCCCAGGTGGCCTTGCTGCAGGCCCAGCTGCAGGCCAAGGAAGCGCTGTTCAGGCAGGCCGAGATCACGTTCCAGCGCCAGCAGGGCCTGTTCAAGCAGGACGCGGGCTCCAAGGCCGAGCTCGACGCCGCCGAGGCCACGCTGGCCACCACCCGCGCCGACATCAATGCCCTGAAGGCCCAGATCAAGCAGGCCAACATCTCGGTGGACACGGCGCGCGTGAACCTGGGCTACACGCGCATCCTCGCGCCCATCGACGGCGTGGTCACGGGCGTGATCGCCGAAGAGGGGCGCACGGTGAACGCGGTGCAGTCGGCGCCGACCATCATCAAGCTCTCGCGCCTGGACAGCGTGCTCATCAAGGCTCAGATTTCCGAAGCCGACGTGGTGCGCGTCAAGCCCGGGCTGCCGGTGTACTTCACCATCCTGGGCGAGCCGCAAAAGCGCTACGAGGCCAAGCTGCGCGCCATCGAGCCATCGCCCGAGTCCGAGCAGGTCGACACCAGCACCAAGACGAGCACGACCACTTCGTCCTCGACCACGGCGGCGGTCTACTACAACGGCCTGTTCGAGGTGCCCAACCCCGATGGCAAGCTGCGCGTGGCCATGACGGCGCAGGTCTTCATCGTGCTGGCCAAGGCCGATGACGTGCTGGCCATCCCGGCGTCGGCGCTGGGCAAGCGCAACCGCAAGGACGACACGTACACGGTGCGCGTGCTCGAAGGCGAGCCCGGTGGCGTTCAGCGTGTGGTCGATCGCCAGGTCAAGGTGGGCCTGAACAACCGCGTGCAGGCGCAGGTGCTGTCCGGCCTCAAAGAAGGTGAGCGCGTGGTCGTTGGCGAAGCCTCTGCTGGTGGCGCTTCGGGTGGCTCGCGTCGTCCGCCGGGCATGTTCTGATGCACAGCGAGATCGATCAGCTCCAGGCCGGGCAGGGGGCGCCAACGAAGCCGGGTGCCGACGCGCCCTTGCTGGATGTGCGTGACCTCTGGCGCGAGTTCCCATCGGGCGACGGCACCGTGGCCGTGCTCAAGGGCATCGACCTGAGCATCCACGCTGGCGAGATGGTGGCCATCATGGGCGCGTCCGGCTCGGGCAAGTCCACGCTGATGAACATCCTCGGTTGCCTGGACCGCCCCTCGCGCGGCAGCTACCGCGTGGCCGGCCAGCCCACGGCCGACATGGCACCCGACGACCTGGCCCGCCTGCGGCGCGAGCACTTCGGCTTCATCTTCCAGCGCTACCACCTCATGGGTGACCTGACGGCGGTGGGCAACACCGAGATCCCGTCCATCTACGCGGGCCACAGCCCGGCGCGCCGCCACGAGCGCGCGCTGGCCTTGCTCAAGCGCCTGGGGCTCGAAGACCGAGCCGATCATCGCCCCGGCCAGCTCTCGGGCGGCCAGCAGCAGCGCGTGTCGATCGCGCGGGCGCTGATGAACGGCGGCGACGTCATCCTGGCCGACGAGCCCACGGGCGCGCTCGACAGCGTCAGCGGTGAAGAGGTCATGCGCATCCTCAAGGAGCTGCACGCCGATGGCCACACGGTCATCATCGTGACCCACGACGCCAAGGTGGCAGCCAACGCACAGCGCATCATCGAGGTGGCCGACGGCCGCATCATCGCCGACCGCCGCACCGAAGGGGCCGAGCCGGTCAGGCGCGCGGCGGCGCGCCCCGCCGTGCAGCCCGACGCGTCATGGGGCGCGCTGTGGGGGCGCCTCAACGAGGCCTTCACCATGGCCTTGCGCGCCATGGCCGGGCACCGCCTGCGCACGCTGCTGACCATGCTGGGCATCATCATCGGCATCGCCTCGGTGGTGTCGATGGTGGCGCTGGGCGAGGGCTCGCGTCAGCGCGTGCTCAAGGACATCGCGGCGATGGGCACCAACACCATCGACATCTACCCCGGCAAGAACTTCGGCGACCGCCAGGCCAGCCGCATCCGCACGCTGGTGCCGGCCGATGCGAGTGCGCTGGCGCAGCTCAATTACGTTGACAGCGTCACCCCCGGTGTGAGCACGAGCGTGACCTTGCGCCGCGGCAACGTCGAGGCCACCGCCAACGTCACGGGCGTGGGTGACCAGTTCTTCCGCGTCAAGGGCTACGACATCGCCCAGGGCCAGGCCTTCGACGACGAGAGCGTGCGCCGCCAGACGCAAGAAGCCGTGATCGACCCGAACACACAGGCCGCGCTGTTCCCCAATGGCGAGAACCCGGTGGGGCAGGTCATCTTCCTGGGCAGCGTGCCGGTGCGCGTCATCGGGGTCACGGCACCATCCGAGAGCGGCTTCAACATGTCGGACAACCTCAATGTGTGGGTGCCCTACACGACCGCGATGCGGCGCCTGATGGGGCAGAACCACCTGCGCAACATCACCGTGCGCATCAGCGACAGCGCCAACCCCGCTGCGGCCGAGCAGGGCATCACCAAGCTGATGACCCAGCGCCATGCCACGAAAGACTTCTTCGTGCGCAACAGCGACAGCATCCGCCAGACCATCGAGAGCACGACGCAGACGCTGACGCTGCTGATCTCGTCGATCGCGGTGATCTCGCTGATCGTGGGCGGCATCGGGGTGATGAACATCATGCTGGTGTCGGTCACCGAGCGCACGCAGGAGATCGGCGTGCGCATGGCCGTGGGCGCGCGCCAGTCCGACATCCTGCGCCAGTTCCTCATCGAGGCGGTGCTGGTGTGCCTGCTCGGCGGTGGCCTGGGCATCGCGCTGGCCCTGGGCCTGGGCGTGCTCTTCGATCAGTTCAACACGGGCTTCAGCATGGTCTATTCGACCGCTTCCATCGTGACGGCCTTTGGCGTGTCCTCGCTGATCGGCGTGGTGTTCGGCTTCTTGCCCGCGCGCCGTGCGGCGCAGCTCGACCCGGTCGATGCCCTGAGCCGGCAGTGAGACCTGCCAGCCCCATGTCCATGAACCCTTTGAGTGCCTGCATGCCTGCATCGAACCCGAACCTGCACCCGATTCAGACCCCGAGCCGCTTGCGCCCCACGGCCTGGGGTGCGTTGATCCTGGCGGCGACGGTGCTGGCCGGCTGCGCAACGACCTCGACCTACGAGCGGCCCGCGCTGACCGTGCCGGCGGCGCACCCGTCTGCCGCCGAAGCGGGCGCCGATGCCCAGGTCTCGGTCGAACGCTCGCCCGAACTTTCGCCTGAACTCTCACCCTGGTGGCTGGCTTTCGATGACCCGGCGCTGCACCAGCTCATCCGCGACGCCCTGGCGCGCAACAACGACCTGGCGCAGGCCGCGCTGAAGGTTCGCCGCGCCCAGCTCGTGGCTGGCCAGGCGGCCAGCGACCAGTTGCCCACGGTGACGTTGCAAGGCAGCTCCACGGCATCGCGACCGCTCGATGGGGGCGACACGACGCGCCTGAACAGCGCCTCGCTCGGCCTGAGCTGGGAGGCCGATTTGTGGGGGCGCGTGGCGGCCTTGCGCAGCGCCGCCGACTGGGAGGCCCAGGCCACCGAAGAAGACCGACTGGCCGCGGCCCTGACCCTGGTGGGCACGACCGCGCGCCTGCACTGGCAGGTCGGCTACCTGAACCAACGCGTCCAGGCCAGCCAGCAAAGCATCGATTACGCGCGGCGCACCCTGGAGCTGGTGCAGGCCCAAAAGGGGCAGGGCGCCGTCTCCGGCCTGGAGGTGGCGCAGGCCACGCAGTCGCTGGCCGCGCAAGAGGCCGCGCACACCCAGTTCCTGCTGCAGCGCACGCAGGCGCGCAATGCCCTGGCCATCCTCTTCGATGGCCCGCCTGGCGTGGCGCTGGACGAGGCCAGGCGCCTGCCCGATGGGGCGTTGCCCACGGTGCCCGCTGGCGCGCCGGCCGAGCTCCTGAGCCGCCGACCGGACCTGCGCGCCGCCGAGCTGCGCCTGCGCAAGACCCTGGCCCAGGTCGATGCCACGCGCGCTGCTGCTTACCCTAAGCTGACCCTCACCGGCAGCGTGGGCGGCAGCTCCACCGAGCTCAGCCGCGTGCTGGCCGACCCGGTGGGCACCCTGGGGGCTGGCCTGCTGCTGCCCTTTGTGCAGTGGCGCGACGTGCAGCGCAACATCGACATCTCCAAGACCGATCACGAGCTGGCGGTGCGCGGTTTCCGCCAGAGTTGGTACACGGCGTTGTCGGAGGTGGACAACGCCCTGGCTTCGCGCCTGCGCTACGAGCAACAGGGCGAGCGCCTGCAGGTCGCTGTGACCGCCGCCCGCGACAGCGAGCGCCTCTCCGAGGCCCGCTACCGCGCCGGTGCGGTGCCCCTGAAGACCTGGCTGGACGCCCAGGAAACCCGCCGTCAGGCCGAAAACAACCTGGCGCTGAACCGGTTCAACCGGCTGGACGCCCTGATCACGCTGTACCAGTCGGCCGGTGGTGGCCTGGGCGAGGTCGCCGCTGTGGCGCCAACCGCGACATCCGTCTCGCCAGCATCGTCCGAACGGATCACCCCGAGGTAACCCCGGTTGTGCATGTTGCACTGCAGCAAGTTATGCTTTGCACATGATCACCGTCCATCACTTGGAAACCTCCCGGTCACAGCGGATCCTGTGGCTGCTGGAAGAGCTCGGTCAGCCTTACGAGCTCAAGGTCTACAAGCGCCACCCGCTGACCAAACTGGCCCCGCCCGAACTCAAGCAGGTCCACCCCCTGGGCAAATCGCCCGTCATCACCGACCGCGGCGAAGTCGTCGCCGAGTCGGGCGCCATCCTGGAGTACTTGGTCGAGCAGTACGGCCGCCAGGCCCCGGGTGACGCCGCCCGCCTGGTGCCGGCCGTGGGCACGCCGGAGCACCGCCAGGTGCGCTTCTGGATGCACTTTGCCGAAGGCTCGCTGATGAACTGGCTGGTCATGAAGCTGGTCTTCATGACGATCCCGACGCAGCCGATGCCCTTTTTCGTCAAGCCGATCGCGCGGGAGCTGTGCAAGCGCGTGCAAAAGCAGCTGATCGACCCGAACGTGAACACGTCGCTGGCCTTCATCGAAGACCACCTGGGCCGCCACACCTGGTTCGCCGGCGATCAGATCAGCCTGGCCGACTTCCAGATGAGTTTCGCGGTGTCGGCCTTGCTGGCGCGCTCGGACGCGGCGGCGAAGCACCCGAACCTGGTCGCTTATGCCAAGCGCATGGAGAGCCGCCCGGCCTACCAGCGTGCGCTGGCCAAGGGCGGCCCGGTCGTGATGGGCTGACGCGCCGCGCAGGGCTTCAGCCCCTCAGCCTTGATTTGGCTGGGCCTGACCGCTGCTGGCGAGCTTGAGCACCTGCAGGTAGGTGGGCGCTTCGGGCACACCGGCTTGCTCGCGCAGCCATTTGTGCATCAGCGGCAGCCGGTGATAGGGCACCGAGGCCATCACGTGGTGTTCCATGTGGTGGTTCACGTGCACCGGGGCCACCGTCATGCGTGCCAGCCAGCCCGCTTTCGTTGTGCGCGTGTTGAGGAACATGTCGGGCGTGCGCGGCAGGCAGCCGTGTTCGGCGATGGAGCGGATGCGCACGAACAGCGGCAGCACGTTGAGGTACGCCACCACCCAGGCCCAGTACAGCCAGGCGTGACCTGTGGCGGCCAGCATGGCCCACAGCACCAGGTTGGTCAGCACGACGGGGGCCATGTTCCGCGCCGTGGTGGCGATGCGTTCGGGCCAGGTGCGCCCCTCCTGTGGCAAGCGCTCGATGTGGTTGGCCACCGTCCACTTGAAGACCCCCGCGTCCATCATGAACAGGCCGTAGAGCAGCTTCAGTCCTGTGAGGCCCGAGAGGTCGCGCAGCACCTTCCGCGCCAGCGAAGCGCGGGTCACGGGGTAGTCGGCGTGCAGGGTGATGTCCGGGTCTTCGAGCGTGCCGGTGCGGGTGTGGTGCCCGAAGTGATGCACCTTGTACTTGGGCAGGTTCTGCCAGATGGGGCGGGCGCACAACCAGTCGGTGAGCACGTCGTTGGCCCAGCGGTTCTTGAACAGCGTGCCGTGCGAGCCTTCGTGCTGCAGGATGGCCAGGCACAACTGGCGCCCGGCGATGACGACGCTGGCCAGCAAGAAGGTGAACACGTTGGGCCACCATGCCAGCACCGCAAAGGCTGCGGCGATCACGCCCCAGGTGGAGGCAATGGCCCAGGCGCCGCGCCAGTCGGAGCGCTCGGTGAGGACGGCCAGTTGCTCACGGGTGAACAACTCCTTGAGCTTGCGGCGCGTGACAGGCGGCAGCTCCGTGGGCGTGGCGCTGTCGACCCGGGCGTCAGCGGTCTGGGCAAGGCGAGGATCGTTCGCAGAGGTGGGGGCACGCATGGGGGCAGTCGGCCGCGATGTCGCGTCGCGGCAAAGAGGTCAATGGGACCAGCGTCGGTCTGGTGGCTGGGCACCGGTCGGGGCTGGCAAGGGATCGGTCGCACCACCGCGCAGCGAGGGCAGCAGGCGCTGCCAGATGCGGTGGCCGGTGGCATCGAAGTCGATGACGGCCTGCAGGAACCCATGGCGGGCTTCGACGTCAACCAGCGGGTGGGGCAGCAGCGGGTCGAAGACGAGCTGACGGATGGCCTCGTTGCCCAGCACATAGCTTTCGCGGGCGGCGGTTTCGAGGTCGAGCCGGTCGGCGCCTTGCAGCCAGGCGTCAAGCTTCTGGCGGGTGCGGGCGTAGCTCTGGTCCAGCTGTTTGTCGGCCCAGAGCTGGCGGGCGCGCTGGTCCAGCTCGGGGGCCAGGTCACGGGCCACGAAGACGTGGGCATCTGCGTCCAGGCCCAGCTGCGCAAGGCGGTGTCGGGCGCCTTCGGCATGGCCGACCAGGTTGTCGGGGCGGATGTGCAACTCGGGTGCCAGGGTCTGGAAGCCGGCGAGTGCGAGGGCGCGTTCGCGCAGGCGCAAGGCGGCCCGGTCGCTGCGGCGCAGCCCGGCCGTGCTGACCATCAGCCAGCCGCCATCCCATTGGCAGACGCGCTGCTCGGCATGGCGCCAGCTGGCCACGTCGGCTGCCAGCGTGGCCGCCTGGGGCCCGAGCCGGTAAGCGCCACGGCCCACCGACTCGATGAGGCCGGCCGCGTTGAGGCGCACCAGGGCCACGCGCACGCTGTTTTCTCGGATGCCGAAGAGCAGGCAGGAGGCCACGGCGTCGCTGGCGCTCAGCGGTTCACCGCCTGCGGCGAGCAGCAGGTTGAGGATGAGGTTTTTGGGCGTCGGGACCATTTTCATGACAATCAACTGTTGCTAATGCTAATTCGTGTAATGTTCTGAGGCATCAGGGTTGCCCCGGGGGTGTCGTCGGTACCCCCCGTGTGCGGGCGATGGTCTGGTGAGGCAGGCGGTCAATCCTTGCGCGGCATCAAGTCTGTGGCGGGCGGGTTTTTTCAGAATCCAAGGCGTGGAGAACCCCCAAGGAGCATGACATGCCATCCGCCCCGTTTGATGCAGGGCATTTTCTGCGCGGGCTGAACCTGTTTCGCGACGCCCCCGAACCGACGCTGGCGCGCCTGGCCGCCTCGGCTCGGCGTGTCCACTTGGTGCGGGGCGATGACCTGTTCCACTCCGGCGATGTCAGCGAGGGCCTTCATGTGCTCACCAAGGGGCAGATCAAGGTCTACGCCCGCGCGGACAACGGACAGGAAAAGGTCATCGAGGTGGTGTCGGCGCCGGCCTGCATCGGCGGCTCGCTGCTGCTGGCCGATGTGGCCGGGCAGGGGGGCGTGATGCGCCAGGTCAGCCATGCCGCCGCGCTCACCGAGGCACACCTGCTGCTGCTGCCTCGCGCGCAGTTGCTGGCCGAGTTGCAGGCCGATCCCAAGCTGGCCGTGCGCCTGCTGGCCGAAGTCTCTGGCCGCTTCAACCGCCTGGTGCGCGACATCGAGGCCGTGACCTTGCACACGGCAGCGCAACGGGTCGTGAGCTACCTGCTGCGCACCAGCCCGCAGGCGGCCACCTCGGCGTGCACGGTGTCCTTGCCAGCCAGCAAGGGCACGATCGCCTCGCTGTTGTCGGTCACGCCCGAACACTTTTCGCGCATCCTGCACGACCTGCAGTCTCGCGGCCTGATCGCGGTGAACCGGCGCGAGATCGTCATCCCCGATGTGGAGCGGCTGGCGGGCTGCGTCTGAGCGGCCTGACGAAACTCAAGCCGATCAGATCGGCTCGGTGCGCAAGGTCAGCCAGCGCAAGGCCTCGCCGCTCACGATGGGCGACAGGCGCCGGCGCACTTCGGCGTGGTACGCGTTGAGCCAGTCGATTTCATCGGGGCGCATCAGGGCCAGGTCGATGCAGCGGGTGTCGATCGGGCACAGGCTCAGCGTTTCGAAGGCCAGGTAGCTGCCATGTTCCGGCGTGCCGGGTTCGGCATCGGGCACGGCGGGTGCCACCGGCACGTTGAGCACCAGGTTCTCGATGCGGATGCCCCATTGGCCCGGCCGGTACAGCCCAGGCTCGATGGAGGTGATCATGCCCGGGTGCATGGCCATGTCGGGGTTGGGCATGGCCTTGGAGATCGATTGCGGGCCCTCGTGCACGTTGAGGAAGTAGCCCACGCCGTGGCCGGTGCCATGGCCGAAATCCAGCCCCTCGGCCCACAGCGGCGCGCGCGCGATGGCGTCGAGCATGGGCGCGAGCGTGCCCAGCGGAAAGCGCGTGCGCGACAGGGCCAACGTGCCCTTGAGCACCAGGGTGAAGTCGCGCTTTTGCGCGGCCGTGGGCGCTCCGATGGCCCACACGCGGGTGATGTCGGTGGTGCCGCCCAGGTACTGCGCGCCCGAGTCGATCAGCAGCAGGCCCTCGGCCACCAGGCCCTGTGGCGTGCTGATCGCCGAGAAGGCCTCGGGCGTGGCGCGGTAGTGGGGCAGGGCGCCGTTGGCGTTGAAGCCGGCGATGGTCGGGAAACTGAGCGACACATAGCCTGGCTGCTTGGCCCGTTCGGCGCTCATGCGCTCATCGATGGTGAGCTCGCTGACGTGTTCGCGGCCCAGGGCCTGTTCCAGCCACGCGTAGAAGGCGCACATGGCCGCGCCGTCTCGTTCCATGGCCTCGCGGATGTGGGCGGCCTCGGCGTGTGTCTTGCGGGACTTGGCGACGGTGCTGGGGTTGATGGCCTCGATCACGCGCACGCCCTCGGGCACGGCTTCGCGCAGGCCCCAGGTGGTGCGTTTGGGGTCTAGCCACAGCACGGCGCTGGCGGGCAACTGGGCCAGCGCGGGCAGGGCCTGGTCATAGGGGCGGCAGCGCACGCCATCGGCGGCCAGGCGCGCGGCCAGGGCCGCATCGACCTTGCCCTCGCCCACGAAGAGCTCGGCGCCGTCGGGCGAAACCAGCAGGTGAGCCAGGAAGACGGGGTTGTATTCGACGTCCGCACCGCGCAGGTTCAGCAGCCAGGCCAGGTCGTCCAGCGTGGCGATCCAGTGGTGGGTGGCGCCGCGCTCTGCCAGGGCCTGGCGCACGTGGGCGAGCTTGTCGGCGCGCGAGGTCGCGGCGTGTGGCGGCAGGTGTTCGTACACCGGGGCGGCGGGCAGGCCGGGGCGCTCGGGCCAGGCGCCCTCCAGCACGTCCCCCTGGGTGTGCAGGCGCCAGCCCGCGTCTTTCAGCGCCGATTGCAATTGCTGCGTCTGGGCCAGGCCCATGACGGCGCCGTCTGTGGCCAGCGTGAGGGCATCACCCGCATCACCCGCATTGACCTTGAGGCCCAGTGCCTGCAGCCATTCGACGCACGCCGGGTTGAAGGCGCCATCGAGCTTGACCAGGTCCACGCCCGAGCCGGCGAGCTCGGCCTCGGCCTGGGTCCAGTAGCGGCTGTCGGTGAACACGGCGGCGCGCTCGGCGGCCACCAGCAGCGTGCCCGACGAACCGGTGAAGCCGCTGAAGTGGGCACGGCCCTGCCAGCGCTCGGGCAGGTATTCGGAGAGGTGCGGGTCGCTGCTGGGCAGCAGCACGGCCTGCCAGCCTTGTGTGGCCATGCGGGCGCGCAGGGTGGCCAAGCGAGCCGGGATGGGCGAGGCGAGGGCGGCGTTGGTCGGGGCGTTCACGGGTGGGATCCTGCTCGGGGCCTGGTGCGCCAGGCGTTCAGGCTCCGATGTTGCCACGCCTGCGGTCACCCCATTGGACGCCGTGGCGACTCAGCCGACTTGGCCCGGCGTCGGTGCAGCGGCCGGGGCCGGTTTGACCCCAGGCGTCGCGCGTGCATCGGCCAAGCTCACCAGCACCTTGTGGGGCTCCAGCGCGTGCGGGTCGGGGAAGACGCGGGCGTGGCGCTGAGAGGTGAAGTAGGCCCAGGCCCAGTCCATCATCACCACCATGCGGTTGCGGAAACCGATCAGGAAATACACGTGCACGAAGAGCCAGAACAGCCAGGCCGCGAAGCCGCTGAAGCGCAGTTGCTTTTTCGTGAAGGGCAGGTCGATCATGGCCACGGCCGCGCGCTTGCCGATGGTGGCCAGCGAGCCGTAGTCGAAGTAGCGGAAAGCCTGGGGCTCCAGGCCTTTCATGCGCCGCATGATGTTGAAGGCGGCCTTGCGCCCCATCTGCTTGGCGCCGGGGCTCACGCCGGGCACGGGCGTCGGGTTGTGCGGGTCGAGGTAGCTCTTGGCGCTGGCCAGGTCGCCCACGACGTGGATGTTCGGATGACCCGGGATCGTCAGGTCTGGCTGCACCACGACGCGGCCAGCGCGGTCGAGTTCGCAGCCGGTGCTCTTGGCCAGGGCCTTGCCCAGCGGTGAGGCGGCCACGCCTGCGGCCCAGATCACCGTGCGGGTGGGCAGGAAATGGGAGACGCTGCGACTGCTGCCGTCGGGCTGCTTCTCAAGCACGTCGTAGTGGATGCCGAAGGCGGTGATGTTGGTCACCTTGGCGCCCGGCAGCACCTCGGCGCCCAGGCCTTCGAGCTGCTCCTTGGCGCGCTGGGACAGGTCTTCGGTGAAGGTGCCCAGCACGCGCGGCGCGCCTTCGAGCAGGATGACGCGGGCGTCGCGTGAATCGATGCGACGGAACTCGGCGCTCAGCGTGTGCTGGGCGATCTCGGCCATGGTGCCGGCCATCTCGACCCCGGTGGGGCCGGCGCCGACGACGGCGAACGTCAGCCAGGGTACGCGCTTTTCGGGGTCGGGTTCGCGCTCGGCCTGCTCGAAGGCGGTGAGCACGCGGCGGCGGATGGTGAAGGCGTCGCCCAGGGTCTTGAGGCCGGGGGCGTACTTGGCCCAGTCGTCGCGGCCGAAGTAGCTGTGGGTGGCGCCGGCGGCCACGATCAATTGGTCGTAGTGCAGGTGCTCGCCACCATCGAGCACCACGCAGGAAGAGGCCGTGTCGATGGACGTGACTTCGCCCATCAACACCGTCAGGTGGCCCTGAGCGATCTGTTTGCGCAGCACGTGGCGGATGGGCGCGGCAATGGCGGGCGCAGGCAGGCCGGCGGTCGCCACCTGGTAGAGCAGGGGCTGAAAGAGGTGGTGGTTGGTGCGGTCAACCACGACCACGTCCACGTTGGCGTGCTCGAGGGCCTTGGCGGCTTCGAGGCCACCGAAGCCGCAGCCGATGATGACGACGCGCTGGCGCTGAGCCCCCGCAGGTCCGCTGGTCGCCCCGCGGGTGGGGGCGGCTTGGGGGGAAGCGGGGCGGTCGTGAGGCTGCATGCGCGACAAAAGGGAAGGGTGGGCGAAACGCCGACAACCTGCATCCAGCAGGCCGTCGGGTGGGGCTCGGTGTTTATACCAGGGTGATCCGGATGGCGGATGCCTGGCACCGTTGTGGTGCGCCCCTCGATCGCGGGGAACAGGTCCCTCAGGCGCAGGCCTGTTGCACCGATGGGGGGTGATGCGGTGCCACCTCTTCCCCCGCGAGCACGAAGCGGGCTTTGCCGGCACGCTTGGCGGTGTACATCGCAGCGTCGGCGCGCTGACACAGGCTGTCGTGGGTGTCCTGCGCCTCGAACAGCGTCGCACCAATGCTGGCGCCTGGCCAAACGGTTTCATTGCCGATCACGCAGGGCTGGCCAAGTCGATCCAGGATGCGCTGGCCGATGCGGTGCACCTCGGTCGGGTGACCGGCGCCCTCGAGGATCACGGTGAACTCGTCACCCGCCAGGCGGCAGACGCAGTCGGTGTCGCGCACCGATGATTCCAGCCGCGTGGCCACTTCGATGAGCAGGCGGTCGCCCGCTGCGTGGCCGAGCCGATCGTTGATGGCCTTGAACCCGTCGAGGTCGATGAACATCACCGCCAGGGTCTGCGGCTGGCGACGCGCGCGGGCCATGCCCTGACGCAGGCGTTCGACGAACACGCGGCGGTTGGGCAACCCGGTCAGGCTGTCGCGGCGAGCCTGTTCCGCCAGCTCGCGTTGCTGTGCTTTGAGCACCGAGATGTCGGTCAGCACGCGGATGTGCTGCGACAGGCGCTGGTCGTCGCCGCGAAGGGTGGTGACGGTCAGCCAGGTTTCCAGCGAGCGGCCTTCGAGGCCGACGAGGGCGCATTCGCCTGTCCAGCGGCGCCCGCTTTTCAGGGCGTCTTCGATGCCTGGCAGGTGGCTTTCGCGCAGCGGGGTCATGCCCAACAGTTCGGCACTCTGGCCGATCACCGCCGCGCGGCTCAGTCCCATCATCTTGAGGAAAGCGGGGTTGACCATGACGATGCGGTCGAGGGCATCGCTGACGACCACCGCGTCGGCGGTCTCCTCCATCACGCGCGAGGCCAGCTTGAGCTGCTCGGCGGCGCGGCGGCTCTCGGTCACGTCGGTGGCGATCGACAGGATGTGGTCGAGCTGACCATCGACGCCATAGACCGGGGCCTTGATCAGGTCGATCAGTCGCTCGCCTTGCGGGGTGCGAAAGACCAGGTTGGGGAAGAAGTGCGTGCGAGGGTCGTCCAGCACCTGCTGGTCCTGCGCGTCGCCGCGCTGCGCGATCTCGGCCGGCATCACGTCGCTGGCCCTGCGGCCCAGCACCTGTTCGGCCGGCATCTGCATGATGTCCGAGGCTTGTCGGTTCCAGACGATGTAGCGTCCCTTGTTGTGGGCGCGTGCGCTGCGGGCGTAGAGCGCCATCGGCAAGCTGTCGACCGCGCTGCGGTAGAAGGTTTCCTGCTCTCGCAGGGCCTGCATGGATTCGTGCACTTCGGTGGTGTCGCGCGAGATCAGCGCCATGCCCGAGGGCAGCGGGATGATCTGGTGGTGCAGCCAGCGCTGGCGGCTGCTGCGCTCGGGCGATGGGCTGGCCTGCTCGTCGACCTGCGCCTGGCCCGATTCGGCAGCGAGCCTGACCCGTTGGTGGAAATTGCCATGTTCGCCCTCGGGCACCACGTCCTTGAGCAGTTGCCCCACCAGCGGCAGCCCATCGGTGCGGAAAAGCCGATGGGCCTGATGGTTGGCCTGCACGACCGTGTAGCCCATGAACCGGCCCATCATGTCATTGCGGCGCTCCAGCACCATGACGGCGTCCTGGCTGCCCTGCAGGCAAGCCTGCCAGGTGGCCTCGTTGTGGTGGGCGAGGTCAAGCGCCCGGCGCATGCGGGCGTGGGCCCGCCAGCTCATCCAGCCGGTGGCCCCGGCCAGGAAGAAGCCGGCCACCTGGACCGGCACATGATGAGAGGACGTCAACGCAAGCCCTGCGGCAAGGCAGGCCAGCGACACGAGCCCGGAGGCCCGGTGGGCCGGATGAAAGGGGCTGGTGGGCGTCCCCATGCTCACCGAAGACATCAGCGACGACATGGACACCCCGACTGGAGAAAACACAGTGATGGGGATTTCGGTCACCCTTTTGGATGACTTGAGCGGTCCAGGGGCTTTTTTGCGCTGTTTTGAGCTTGACTCGGCCTTGACTCAGGCTTCTGCCGTGCGCCAGGCCTGCACAGCCAGGAAGGTCTGCTGCAGCAGGCGTGCGTCGGCGCTGGCCCGATGTCGCTGACTGCCAAGCGTGCCGAGCAAGGTCGCCTTGACTTCGTGCCAGTGGGCGGCCTGCTGGTCGTCGAGCAGGGCCCGCAGGTTGTCGAGCTTGAAGCTGGGGGAGCGCTCGGCCGATTCGTAGATGCGGTTGAGCCAGGTGTAGTCGTGGGCCCAGGCATCGGAATAGACGGTCTGGCCGCGCAGGCGCTCGTTCAGCGCAGCGGCGATGTCCCCCACGCTGCGGCCGTGCCGCTCGATGTGCGCACGGGTGATGCCGTGCATGGCGGCGGCCTCCTGATCCCAGTGAAGCCAGTCGGCCTCGGGGCGAATCAGGCTGCACCATGCCTTGCCTTCGCTGGTGACAAAGCCGACTTCGATGGGGTAGCTGCCCGGACCGAAGCCGGAGGCCTCGATGTCGAGGATGGTGGGCAGGCCGGGCGTGCGGGGCCCCGGCGTTGTTTGCGCTTGCATGGCGGGTCTCAGCCTGATTTATTCGGAGGATCTTGCACCTGCTTGCGCTGACTCGCCAGAGGGTTTGAACGGTGCCCTCTCCTCGAGCTCGTCCACGTAGCGGCCGATGCCTTGCGATTCACGATGCAAGAAATCGGCCACGGCCTCGCGCAGACCGGGGTGGCGCAGCCAGTGCACCGACCGCGTCGGGCTGGGCAGCAGGCCCCGCGCCAGCTTGTGCTCGCCTTGCGCGCCGCCTTCGAAGCGGCGCAAGCCACGCTCGATGCACCAGGCCAGAGGCTGGTGGTAGCAGGCCTCGAAGTGCAGGCAGGACACCGTCTGCAAGGCACCCCAGTAGCGGCCGAAGGCCAGGCGGTTGAGCGGGTCCACCGCCAGCAGCGATGCCGCGATGCGCTCGCCGCCCTGGCTGGCAACGAACATCACCCATTGCTCGGGCCCGGCCTGGCTGGCCAGCGTCCAAAAGGCCCGATCGAGGTAGGGCCGTTGACCGTGTTCGAGGTAGGTGCGAGTGTAGCAGCGATGAAAGAAGTCCCAGTCACCTTCGGTGATGGCCGCGCCTTCGAGCACATCGAAGGTGACACCGGCTTCGCGCACCTTGCGCCGCTCTTGCTGCACCTTTTTGCGCTTGTCGCGCTGCAAGCTGGCAAGGAAGTCCTCGAAGCTGGTGTAGGGCTCGGGTTCGCGGTTGTGCCAATGAAACTGCACCCCTTGCCGCACGAGCCAGCCCCCTTCTTCGGCCAGCCGGGCTTCATCGGGCGACACGAACAGCAGGTGGGCCGAGGACCAGCCTTCGTCTTCGCAGGCCTGGCTCAGTGCCGCGAGCATCTGCTTGCGCACCCTGGCTTGCTCGGCGGGGGCGAGCGTGGGGTGCACCAGCAGGCGCACACCGGGGATCGGCGAGAAGGGAGAGGCCGACAACAGCTTGGGAAAATAGCGATGCCCGTGCGCGGCCAGCGCACGGTCGTGGGCATCGGCCCAGGCCCAGTCGAACACGTACTCGCCGTAGGAGTGCGATTTCAGGAAGACAGGACAGGCGCCGATCAGGCGGCTCGTGCCATCGCGCACGACCAGAAAGCGCGGCTGCCAGCCGGTGTCGGCGCAGGCGCTGCCACTGTCGACCATGGCCTGCAGGAAGCCATGGCGCAAGAAGGGCGTGCCACCTTCGATGCCTGCCACCAGCGCGTCCCACTCGGTCGAGTCCACCTGCGAAGGGTGGTCGAGCCACGCGAGCGGGCCCTCTGCCGGTACCATGCTGGCTTGCCTCTGTGCGCTTGGTGCGCTTCGTGCGCTGTCTGCCTGATCCATGTCCATGAACGCTGTGACCCCTGAGGCCGCTCCCGTGCTCCACGCGGCCCTGTTGCAAATCAACCCCGTTGTCGGCGACCTGGCCGGCAACGCGCGCCTCATCACCGAGGCCACCCGCCAAGCCTACGACGAAGGCGCGCGCCTGGTGGTGACGCCGGAAATGGCCCTGTGCGGCTACCCCCCTGAGGACCTGCTGCTGCGCCCTGCCTTCCTGCGCGCCTGTGAAGCGGCTTTGTCCCAGCTCGCTGCCGACCTGGCCGACCTGAGCGGCATGACGCTGATCATCGGGCATCCGCAGCGTCATCGTGACGAAGGTGTGCGCAGCCGTTCGCACGCCGTGCCGCGCCTGCTCAATGCCGCCAGCGTCATCCAGGGTGGGCAGGTGCAGGCCACCTACGCCAAGCGCGAGTTGCCCAACTACCAGGTCTTCGACGAGCGCCGCTACTTCGTCAGCGGTCGCGAGGTGGGGCTGCCTCCCCTGGTGGTGGACGCCGATGGCTGGAGGGTGGGCGTGCTCATCTGTGAAGACGCCTGGTTCGACGAGCCCGCCCAAGCCGCCGCGGCGGCAGGTGCGCAAGCCCTGGTCGTGCTCAACGCTTCGCCTTTTCACGCCGGCAAACTGGCCGAGCGCGAGCAGCGCATGGGCGAACGCGCCCGTCAGGTGCGCCTGCCGCTGCTTTATGCCCACCTCGCGGGTGGTCAGGACGAGGTCGTGTTCGACGGGGCTTCGTTCGCGGTCGATGCTTCCGGGCAGGTCATGGCCCGTGCGCCCAGTTTCGAGGCCACCACGCTGCACCTGCGCGTGCAGCTTGACGGCCACGTCGGAGGGGCCATCGCCGCACCGCTGTCGCCCGAGGCCGAGATCTGGCAGGCCCTGGTCACCGGCGTGCGCGACTACCTGGGCAAGAACGGCTTTCCAGGGGCCATCATCGGGCTGTCGGGCGGCATCGATTCGGCCCTGGTGCTCGCCATCGCGGTCGACGCCCTGGGCGCCGACAAGGTGCGCACCGTGATGATGCCTTCGCCCTACACGGCCGACATCTCCTGGATCGACGCGCGTGACATGGCCGATCGCCTGGGGGTGCGGCACGACGAGATCGCCATCGCGCCCGAGTTCGAGGCTTTCAAGACCTCTCTGGCGCCCTTGTTCGTCGGCCGCGCCGAGGACACCACCGAAGAAAACATCCAGGCGCGCATCCGCGGCACCCTGCTCATGGCCCTGTCCAACAAGACCGGCGCCATCGTTCTGACCACGGGCAACAAGAGCGAGATGGCCACGGGCTACTGCACGCTGTATGGCGACATGGCTGGTGGCTTTGCCGTCATCAAGGACCTGGCCAAGACGCTGGTGTACCGCCTTTCGCGCTGGCGCAACGCCCAGGCCAAGGCCGCGGGGCAGGTCGAGCCCATCCCCGAGCGCATCATCACGCGCCCGCCCTCGGCCGAGCTGCGCCCCGACCAGACCGACCAGGACAGCCTGCCCGAGTACGACGTGCTCGACGCCATCCTCGAGCGCTACATGGAGCAGGACCAGTCCATCGAGCAGATCGTGGCCGCTGGTTTTGCCCCCGCCGACGTCGACAAGGTCACCCGCCTGATCAAGCTCAACGAGTACAAGCGCCGTCAGGCGCCCATTGGCATCCGCATCACGCACCGCGCGTTCGGGCGAGACTGGCGTTATCCCATCACCTCGCGCTTTCGTGCATGACGGCAGTCGTGCTTAAATCCAGGTTCAATGCGACGCATCCCCCGGAGTTCTCACCATGAAACAAATCACCGCCGTCATCAAACCGTTCAAGCTCGAAGAAGTCCGTGAAGCGCTGGCTGAAGTGGGTGTGACCGGCTTGACCGTCACCGAGGTCAAGGGTTTTGGCCGCCAGAAGGGCCACACCGAGCTCTACCGTGGCGCCGAGTACGTCGTCGACTTCCTGCCCAAGGTCAAGATCGAGGTCGTGGTCAAGGGCGAGGACGTCGAGCGCTGCATCGAGGCCATCATCAAGGCCGCCAAGACCGGCAAGATCGGCGACGGCAAGATCTTCGTGACGCCGGTCGAGCAGGTCGTGCGCATCCGCACCGGCGAGACCGACGAAGCCGCCGTCTGACCCCAGGTCAGGTTCCCGGCGCAACGCCACCCGGGCCAGTGAGCTGGTCGGGTGGCGTTTGTGCTTTCAGGGTGGCAGCTTCTGTCGCTAGGTTGTCGAGCAGGCGGTTGATGTCGGTGTCGACCTGCAGCAAGGCCTGAACGTCCGGCCACAGGAAGCCGCTGTCCTGGCTTCGTTCAATGAAGCGCAGCAGGTCGTCGTAGTAGCCGCCCACGTTGAGCAGTCCCAGGGACTTGTTGTGGTAGCCGAGCTGGCGCCAGGTCCAGATCTCGAAGATCTCTTCCATGGTGCCGATGCCCCCTGGCAGGGCCACGAAGGCGTCCGACTGCTCGGCCATCTTGTGCTTGCGCTCGTGCATGCTGCCGACCACCTGCAACTCGGTCACGCCACCGTGGCCCAGCTCGCGCTCGATGAGGCGGTCGGGGATGATCCCGATGACCTTGGCGCCAGCGGCCAGGGCAGCGTCGGCGACCGCGCCCATCAGGCCGGTGTGACCACCGCCATAGACCAGGCGCCAGCCGCGCCGACCGATTTCACGTCCCACTTCACGGGCCGCGGCCAGGTGAGCCGGTTCCAGGCCATCGCGGGAGCCGCAGTAAACACAGAGGGAAAAGGTCATGTAGAGACTCGAAGAAGAGGTGAGCCGCCAGCGAGCGCGTTGGCATCAGGCTGGCACTTGATCGCGGTGATCGATGACCCTGGTGCCGCAGACGAGGTCGTGCAGGAACTGCTGCTGGGGCAGCAACCGCGAGATGCCGGCGTAGAACAGGATCCACACCAGCATGCCGCCAAACAGGTACTTGGACTGATGCCAGCCGGCCAGCCAGGCCGCCAGCCAGGCGGGCATGAACCACAGCCAGGACAGCAGGAAGCGCGTGAGCGCCTGCCACAGCGAAATGGGGCCACCTGAGGCGCTGAGCAGGCGCACCTGCCAGGTGCGCATCGCCAGGGTTTGCCCACCATGGGTCCAGAACCAGATGAAGTAGGCGGCCAGTGCGATGAACTGCGCCGCCATCATGCCTTCGCGGCCCTGCAGGCCATGGCGCTGCCCGATCGCGATGCTGTAGAGCGCACCGACCGCCATGACGAGGCCGAAAAGGAGCACGCCCTCATAAGTGAAGGCCGCCAGGCGGCGGGCGAGGGGGGCTGCGGGGCCTTGGGCGCGGGCGCTCAGCTGGGCCGCGCTCAGGCCGCCCTGGGAAGGGATGGAAAAGACGGACATGGGTTCAGGCGATCAACAGCCGCGAACGATATCACCGCTGTTGGCGCCCTGCTGTCTGACTCAGGGGCGCTGCCCCGATGCGGGCAGGCTGGCCATGGCGGCGCCCTGGGCGCCGGTGCGCGGCAACAACGTCACCGGGTCGACCGAGCCCTTGGCCGCGTTGACCTTGGGCATGCCCACTTGCTGGTGCATGGGGGGCGAAGGTCGCCGGGTGACCAGGTTGGTGGTGGCGCCTGAGCCGGCCTTGACCGTGGCGGGGGAGACGACCGTGGGTTGCCGGGGGCTGGCCGTCACGGCATTGGGGACGGTGTTGGACTTGGCGGGCGAGCCCGAGGCGCTGGTCGCTCGCTTGTTGCCGTAGGCCTGTGCCGGCTCACGCGGGCCGGCCACCCGGTCGGGCAGCATCACCGGTTTGCTGCGGCGCTGAGCCTGACGACCGAGGTCCTGCTTTTCTTCGTTGGACAAGGCCTGGTAGGCCTGCCACTTTTCCTGTCGCTGGCCGGCGGGCAGCTGGCGCGATTGCTGGTAACGCAGGCGGGCCTCACCGCGCTGGTCGGATGGCAGGGCGGCCCAGCTGGCCATGCGCTCTTGCAAGCGAGCCTGCTCGGCCGGGGCGAGCTGGTTGAAGCGGCGGGCCACTTCGACCCATTTCACGCGGCTGGACGGCGCCAGGCTGGCCCATTGCGATGCCAGGGGTGCCAGGGCCTTGCGCTGCGATGCGCTGAGCTGTGACCAGTCGCTGGGCGCACCCGTCGTGGGGGCGACCGAGGACTGGGCGTTGGTCGTGGCCTGGGCGGACGGGTGCCACACCAGGCTGCCCAGCAGACCGAGCAAGGCGAGCGCCAGCAGGCTGCCGGCCACGAACACGCTGGCGCGCGGGCGTGCAGACGACAACGAATGGGTGCTCGAAGGCGAGGACGAAGCGGTCATGCGGGTGGCGTCCTCAAGGCGTGATCTCGGCAGGCTCGGTGTCGGTGCTGCTGAGGTCGCCATCTGCCTCGGGGATCGCCTCCTCAATGGGACGCATCGGGGTGCGCTCGTCGCCGCGCAGAAACTCTTCGAAGCCCGGGTCGGCGTAGGCGTCGGGGGGCAGGTCATCGGTCAGGATGGCGGTGTCGATGTCGGCCGTGGCCTCGACCTTTTCCTGGTCATGGTAAGCGTGCACCAGCCAGAGCCCGGCCACCAAGGCCAGCACCGGCAGGGCGGTGGCCAGTCGCCAGCCCCAGGAGAGGGGGCCGTCATCCAGGCGGCGGCCTCGGCCTGGCTGGCGGGCCTGACCGGCTTCGTTCCAGCCACCCAGCACGGCCGCGCCCTGGGTGTTGACGCCCGCGACGGCGGTGGCGACCACCGGGGCGAGCTCGCCCGCAGCGACCACGCCGACTCGGGTCTGCTGGGCCTGGCGAGCGACTTCGATTGCCTGCTCGCGCGCGATGCGCAGCCGCTCGGTGATGTCGTGCGGCAACCCCTGGCTGCCTTCGTTCAAGCGCGCCGTCACGCGCAGCGCAAAGCGAGCCTGCAGCGCTTCGCGCTGGGCGTCATTCAGCTGGGTGGTCTGGCGCGTTTTCACAATGTGATCCCTCTGGCTTGCAGGGCCTTGGACAGTGCGGCAACCGCTCGCGAACAATGGGTTTTCACGCTCCCTTCGGAGCAACCCATGGCCGCGGCCGTTTCTGCAACATCCAGTTCCTCCCAGTAACGCAGCAGAAACGCTTCCCGTTGACGCGCTGGCAGCTGCCCGATTTCTTCTTCGATTTGTTTCAATGTTTCGGCTCTGCTGACTTGAACTTCAGCAGCTTCCGTGCCTGTGTCCTCCACGTCGAGGACCTCCAGCAGGTCAAAATCCCCATCTTCGCCCCCGGCAGGGCCCGCCATGTCCTCGATGCTGGTGAACACGGCGTTGCGCACCTTCTGGCGGCGGAACCAGTCCAGGGTGGCGTTCGAGAGGATGCGCTGGAACAGCATCGGCCATTCGTTGGCCGGCCGATCTGCGTAGCTTTGAGCCAGCCGGATCATGGCGTCCTGGACGATGTCCAGCGCGGCATCGTCCTGGCGGACCGCGTACACCGTGCGCCGGAAGGCGCGCGACTCGACACCTTTCAGGAAGGCGTTGAGTTCTTCTTCTCGGGAAGGCGTGGGCAGGGGGGTCAAGCGCAGGGACGGGCCGCTTCGGGCCGTGGATTCGAGCCGCGCGCATTATGGCACCTGGCCTGGTCAAGGCGGTTTTGACTTGAATTGCCTCGCGGGGGTGCGATAATCGCGGTTTTGCGTCATCTCGATCTGGTCTGAGCCGGGTGCTTCACAGGCACCGGTGGCAGGCCGCGCAGGCTCCAAATCCGCCTCACAAGGGCGAGCACACGGCCATCCGTGGTCGCAGTGCTGCTGGGGTTTCCCTTTCAGGGACACCTTGGTGTAGAGGGGCACCGATCGTTTTTCGTTAGAGAAATTCTGAAAGGTTCTTCCATCATGGAAATGTCTCAAGCCGCGATCGCCAACACCGGCGACGTCATCAACGGCTCCGAAATCCTCGTGCGCTGCCTGCAGGCAGAAGGCGTCAAGTACATGTGGGGCTACCCCGGTGGCGCCGTGCTGTACATCTACGACGCGCTTTACAAGCAAGACACCATCGAGCACGTGCTCGTGCGCCATGAACAGGCCGCCGTTCACGCGGCCGACGGCTACGCCCGCGCCACCGGCGACGTCGGCGTTGCCCTGGTCACCTCCGGTCCCGGCGTGACCAATGCCATCACCGGCATCGCCACTGCCTACATGGACTCCATCCCGATGGTGATCATCACGGGTCAGGTGCCCACCCCGGCCATCGGGCTGGACGCTTTCCAGGAGTGCGACACCGTCGGCATCACCCGTCCCATCGTCAAGCACAACTTCCTCGTCAAGGACGTCGCCGACCTGGCCGTCACGATGAAGAAGGCCTTCCACATCGCCCGCACCGGCCGCCCTGGCCCCGTGGTGGTGGACGTGCCCAAGGACGTCTCGCTCAAGACCACCGCCTTCCACTACCCCGAGTCGGTGGAAATGCGCTCGTACAACCCCGTCCGCAAGGGCCACGGCGGCCAGATCCGCAAGGCCGTGCAACTGCTGCTCAACGCCAAGCGCCCGTACATCTACACCGGCGGCGGCGTGATCCTGGGCGAGGCCTCCGCCGAGCTGCGCGAACTGGTCAACATGCTGGGCTACCCCAGCACCAGCACCCTGATGGGCCTGGGCGCCATCCCCGCATCCGACAAGACCTTCCTGGGCATGCTGGGCATGCATGGCACGTACGAAGCCAACATGACCATGCAGAACGCCGACGTGGTGATCGCCGTGGGCGCCCGCTTCGACGACCGCGTGATCGGCAACCCCAAGCACTTCGCCCAGGTCGAGCGCAAGATCATCCACATCGACATCGACCCGTCCTCGATCTCCAAGCGCGTGAAGGTCGACATCCCCATCGTCGGTGACGTCAAGGACGTGCTGATCGAGATGATCGCCCAGATCAAGGAGTCGCAGGTCAAGCCGGACCAGAACGCCTTGGCCGCTTGGTGGAACCAGGTCAACGAGTGGAAGAAGCGCGACTGCCTGAAGTTCAAGACTTCGGATGAGGTCATCAAGCCTCAGTACGTGGTGCAAAAGCTGGCCGAGCTGACCGCCGGCACCGACTACTACATCACCTCGGACGTGGGCCAGCACCAGATGTTCGCGGCCCAGTACAGCAAGTTCGAAGAGCCGCGCCGCTGGATCAACTCCGGTGGCCTGGGCACCATGGGCGTGGGCCTGCCTTACGCCATGGGCATCAAGCTGGCCAAGCCCGACGCCGATGTGTTTTGCATCACCGGCGAAGGCTCGATCCAGATGTGCATCCAGGAGCTTTCGACCTGCCTGCAGTACCGCACGCCGGTCAAGGTGCTGTCGCTGAACAACCGCTACCTGGGCATGGTGCGCCAGTGGCAGCAGCTGGACTACGGCAGCCGCTACTCGCACAGCTACATGGACGCGCTGCCCGACTTCGTCAAGCTGGCCGAGGCCTATGGCCACGTCGGCATGCTGATCGAGCGCCCGTCTGACGTGGAAGGCGCGCTGCGCGAGGCCATCAAGCTCAAGGACCGCTCGGTGTTCCTGGACATCCGCACCGACCCCACCGAAAACGTGTGGCCGATGGTGCAGGCCGGCAAGGGCATCTCCGAGATGCTGCTGGGCTCGGAAGACCTGTGAGCAACCTGACCCACTGAAACACAGGCCTGGCCGACCCAGGCTGCCACAGACGGGCGCTTGCCGGCGCCTGCTTCGGGTGGCAGACCGCAGCGGCCGGGCTGACCCACACAACCGAACCTCATCGAACCGCGAGGCCACAGCGCCGGGGTTACCGCCCCGATGACCCAAGAGCCTTGCCAGGACGATCGCCATGAAACACATCATTGCCCTGCTGATCGAAAACGAAGCCGGTGCCCTGTCCCGCGTGGTGGGCCTGTTCTCGGCCCGTGGCTACAACATCGAGAGCCTGACGGTGGCCACCACCGAAGACCCCTCGCTGTCGCGCATGACCATCGTGACCACCGGCTCCGACGACGTCATCGAGCAGATCACCAAGCACCTCAACCGCCTCATCGAGGTGGTCAAGGTGGTGGACCTGTCCGAAGGCCCCTACACCGAGCGCGAACTCATGCTCATCAAGGTTCGCGCCGTGGGCAAGGAGCGTGAAGAGATGAAGCGCATGGCCGACATCTTCCGCGGCCGCATCATCGACGTCACCGACAAGACCTACACCATCGAACTCACTGGCGACGCCGCCAAGCTCGACGCTTTCATCGAAGCGATCGACCGCGCCGCCATCCTTGAAACCGTGCGCACCGGGACCAGCGGGATCGGGCGCGGCGAGCGCATCCTGCGCGTGTGATGACGCTTGGCTGCCTGCGGGCTTCGCCGCCTGCGTGCAAACGTCTGAATTTTCCCGCTTTTCTTTGACCCCTCACTGAACCGAGGCCGGTGCGCAACCGGCCCGAGACTTACGGAGAACCCCATGAAGGTCTATTACGACAAGGACGCCGACCTGAGCCTGATCAAGGGCAAGAACGTCGCCATCATCGGTTACGGCTCGCAAGGCCATGCCCACGCCCAGAACCTGCGCGATTCCGGCGTCAACGTGACCGTTGGCCTGCGCAAGGGCGGCGCTTCCTGGTCCAAGGTGGAAGCCGCTGGCATCAAGGTCGCTGAAGTCAACGACGCCGTCAAGGGCGCCGATGTCGTCATGATCCTGCTGCCTGACGAGAACATCCCCGAGGTGTACAACAACAACGTTGCCCCGAACATCAAGCAAGGCGCCACCCTGGCCTTTGCCCACGGCTTCAACGTGCATTACAACCAGGTCGTGCCCCGCGCTGACCTGGACGTGATCATGGTCGCCCCCAAGGGCCCTGGCCACACCGTGCGCTCCGAGTACCTCAAGGGCGGCGGCGTGCCTTCGCTGATCGCCGTGTACCAGGACAAGTCCGGCAAGGCCCGTGACATCGCCCTGTCCTACGCTGCTGCCAACGGCGGCACCAAGGGTGGCGTGATCGAGACCAACTTCCGCGAAGAAACCGAAACCGACCTGTTCGGCGAACAAGCCGTGCTGTGCGGCGGTGCCGTGGAACTGGTGAAGATGGGCTTCGAGACCCTGACCGAAGCCGGTTACGCTCCGGAAATGGCCTACTTCGAGTGCCTGCACGAGCTCAAGCTGATCGTTGACCTCATGTACGAAGGCGGCATCGCCAACATGAACTACTCCATCTCGAACAACGCCGAGTACGGCGAGTACGTGACGGGCACGGAAGTGATCAACGAGAAGTCGCGCGAAGCCATGCGCGCTGCTCTGAAGCGCATCCAGACCGGTGAATACGCCAAGATGTTCATCCTGGAAGGCAAGACGAACTACCCGAGCATGACCGCTCGCCGTCGCCTGAACGCCGTGCACCCGATCGAGACCGTGGGTGCCGAGCTGCGCGCCATGATGCCCTGGATCGCCAAGAACAAGCTGGTCGACCAGTCGAAGAACTGATCTGAATTGATCTGAGCTTCAAAGCAGGCCGCGAGGGGCAACCTTCGCGGCCTGTTTGTTTTTCAGGGGCTGGGCCAGCCGCCGCCCACGGCCTTGTACAAGGCCACGGTGACGAGCGCTCGGGCGGTTTCTGCCTGGATGAGCTCGTCCTCGCGCTGCAGGGCGTTCAGCCTGGCTTCGATGGCGCCTTGCAGCAGGCCGTTGCCCTCGTCGAAGAGGCGTTGGGCATGGCGCGCACCCAGGTCGGCGGTCTGCCAGGCTGACTGCAACTGGGCCGAGCGCTGATCGAGCGCACGCCGGGTGCCGTAGGCGTTCTCGACGTCTTCCAGGGCTGCGAGCACGGTCTGCTCGTGCTGGGCGACGGCGGCTTCGAGTTGGGCATCGCTGGCTCGGATGCGCGCGCGGATGCGGCCGGCTTCGAAGATGGGCAGGTACAGGCCCGCACCCCAGGAGGTGAAGCGACCGGAGGCGCCCACGTCGCCGATTTCGATGCGACCGTCGTTGGCCAGGAAGCCGAGGTAAAAGCGCGGCAGCAGGTCGGCCTTGGCGCTGCCCAGTTGCGCGGCGCGCGCGCGCACCAGTTGGGCGGTGCCGCGCACATCGGGGCGGCGCTCCAGCACGTCGGAGGGCAGCACGGCTGGCAGCTTTGATGGGATGGCGCTGCCGTCAGCCGGCGCCGCGGCGGTGGGTGCGGGCAGGCTTGGCAGTTGTTGCGGCGTCTGCCCGGTCAGCACGGCCAGGCGCCGCAGGCGCGATTGCAGCAAGGTCTGCAGCGGGGCGGTGCCGCCGCGAAGGGCCTGCACCTGGGCGCCCACGCGGTCGACGTCGTAACGCGTTGCCTGGCCGGCGTCGAAGCGACCCTGAGCGTAGCGCTGCAGGCGCTCGCCTTGCGCAATGGTGCGCGACAGCACGCCGATGCGGCGCTCCAGGCTGCGCGCTTCGACGTAGCTGGCGGCGATGTCGCCGGCCACCATCAACTGGGCGCCGTGCAGGCGCTCTTCGTTGGCCAGGGCCGCGCTTCGGGCCGCTTCGGCGTCGCTGCGCCGGGATCCGAAGATGTCGATCTCCCAGGTGGCCGCAAAGCCGTATCCGCTGTAGGTGCTGATGGGCAGCTTGGGCACGTTGGGCGTCGGCACGTTGATGGCGGGCAGCGTGGGCAGGGGCACCGGCAGGCCCGGGATGGACGACGGTGGCTGCACCTGGTTGGGCACCTGCACGCCGGTTTCGTTCTGCTGGGTGCGGCCGGCGTAGCCCAGCGCGGCCAGGGTGGGATAGAGGGCCGATTCAGCCTGGGTGACCACGGCACGGGCCTCGCGCACGCGGGCGGCGGCGATGCGCACGTCGGCGTTGGCTTCCAGGCCTTGTTCGATCAGCGCCTGCAGGGTGGGATCGGGGATGGTGCGCCACCAGCGAGCGAGATCGACCTGGCTGGTGTCGGTGACGGTGTTCGTCTCGACCTGCGTGAAACGATCCGGCGCGTGAACACGGCTTTCGGGCACATCGACCCGGACGGTGGTGCAGGCCGTGAGCCCCAACAGCGAGGCGGCGGCGATGAGGCCCAGGCGAGCAGGGGTGCGGGGCGGGGACATGGTTCAGTTTCCGGTCGTGGGGGCGGTGACGGCGCGCGCCTGCAGCAGCGCGAGCGCCGCCGAGGCCAGTCGCGTTCGGGGCGTGTCGGTGGCGCCCTGGAGGATGACGGGCACCTGGGCGCCGAGGACGATGCCCGCCACGTCGGCGTGCGCCAGGCGAACGAGTTGCTTGACCAGCATGTCGCCTGTTTCGAGGTTGGGCACCAGCAACACGTTCGCGCGACCGGCCACGGGGGAGTCGGCGTGCCGAACGCGTGCCGCCTCGGGGCTGATGGCGGCGTCCAGGGGCAGGGGGCCGTCAACGATGCCGCCGGTGATCCGCCCTTGTTCGGCCATCTTGCACAGGGCCGTGGCGTCCAGCGACGAGGCAAGTCGGCTGCCCGGATCGCTGGCGGCCGAGAGCACGGCCACGCGAGGACTCAGACCCATCTTCAGGGCCAGGTCGATGGCGTTCTGGGCGATGTCGCGCTTGGCGTCGAGCGTGGGCTGGATGTTCAGGGCGTCGTCGGTGATGAGCAGGGGCTCGTCGCGGCCAGGCACGTCGGCGATGCACGCATGGCTGATGCGGCGGCCGGCTCGCAGGCCACCGTCGCGCGCCATCAGGGCCTGCAGCAATTCGAGCGTGGGCACGCCGCCCTGCATCAGCGTTTCGGCCTTGCCTTGGTGGATCAGCGCCATGGCCTCGTGCAGGGCGGTGGTGTGGCCTGCGGTGCTGGCGCAGTCATGCCAGCGGGCCGGTGAGACGTCGATGCCATGGGCGCTTGCAAGGGCCTCGATCTCGTCGCGCGGCCCCACCAGCAGGGGCGTGATGAGTCCGGCCTGTTGCGCCTGCATGGCCGACTGCAGCGCATCGGCATCGAGCGGGTGGACGACGGCGCAAACCGCTGGCGGCATGCCTTGGGTGCGCGCCATCAGCCGCGCGAAGCGCTCGTGGTGGTGCAGCTGCAGCTCAGGCAGCGCGGCGGCCTGGCGGCGCACCTTCACGTCAGGTGCGATGACCTCGGCTTCACCGGTGATGACGGGCTTGCCCGCCTGGTTGCTGCACAGGCAGTCCAGGATGACGCGGTGCTTGTCGAGCTTGTCCTTGACGGTCACGGTGACGGTGACGACGTCGCCCAGGCCCACCGGCCGCACGAAGGCCAGCGATTGCCGGACGTAGATGGTGCCCGGGCCTGGCAGGCGCGTGCCCAGCACCGTCGAGATGAGGGTGCCGCCCCACATGCCGTGCGCGATGACCTTGTGAAAAGGCGTTTCGCGGGCGTAGGCCTCGTCCAGGTGCGCGGGGTTGACGTCGCCGCTGAGGATGGCGAACAGCTCGATGTCCTGCTTCGTCAGGGTGCGGGTGATGCTGGCCGAATCGCCCGGGGCGAGCTCGTCGTAGCAGCGGTTCTCCAGCAGCCTGGGGGTGTCGGTCAGGGACATGATTCAGCCTTGTTTGACATAGTGGCCGGGGGCGTCGGGCAGCTTCTGCTTGCGGCCTGGTACGCCCAGGGGCGGCGGTGCCTGCTTTGCGCCGGAGTGAGCGGCCAACCAGGCCTGCCACGTGGGCCACCACGAGCCCTCGGTGTGCGGCACCTGGGCCTGCCAGCGCTCGGGGGCCACGTAGGCTTCGGTGACCGGGCGGTGGTGCACCTGGAAGTGCCGCCCCTTGTGCCCGGGTTCGCTGACGATGCCGGCGTTGTGGCCGCCGCTGGTGAGCACGAAGGTGATGTCCAGCGGCAGCAGGTGCAGCTTGTAGACGGACTTCCAGGGCGCGACGTGGTCGGTCACGGTGCCCACGGCGAAGCAGGGCACGTGGATGTCGGTGAACCAGATGGGCTTGCCATCGACCTCGTAGCGCCCGCTGGCGAGCTCGTTGTGCAAGAAAAGCTTGTGCAGGTACTCCGAGTGCATGCGATAGGGCATGCGCGTGGTGTCGGCGTTCCAGGCCATCAGGTCATTGGGGCGGTCGCGCTGGCCGAGCATGTAGTTCTTGAGCGCACGCGACCAGATCAGGTCGTCGGCATGCAGCAGCTGGAAGGTGCCGGCCATCTGCGAGCCCTTGAGGTAGCCCTGCTGCGCCATCATCGACTCGATGAGTTCGACCTCGCTCTCGTTGATGAACATGAGCAGCTCGCCCGCTTCGGTGAAGTCACCCTGGGCGGCAAACAGTGTCATCGAGGCCAGTCGGTCGTCCTTTTCGCGGCCCATGGTGGCGGCGGTGATCATCAGCAGCGTGCCGCCCAGGCAGTAGCCGGTGGCGTGCACCTTCTGGCCTGGCACGATGCGGCCGATGGTGTCGAGCGCGGCCATCACGCCCTCTTGTCGGTAGTCCTCCAGGCCTTTGCAACGGTCCTCTTCGGTGGGGTTCTTCCACGAGATCATGAACACGGTGTGGCCCTGGTCGACCAGGTGCTTGACCAGCGAGTTGTGCGGCGCCAGGTCGAGGATGTAGTACTTCATGATCCAGGCCGGCACGATGAGCACGGGCTCGGGGTGCACCGTCTCGGTCGTGGGGCTGTACTGGATCAGCTCGATGAGGTCGTTGCGCAGCACGACCCGACCGGGGGTGATGGCCACGTTCTCGCCCGGCTTGAAGGCTTCGACGCCCGCCGGAGGCAGGTCGCGCGCGATGCGCTGAAGGTCATCGGCCCAGTTCGCGGCGCCACGCACCAGGTTCATGCCACCTTCCTTGAGCGTCGTCGTGATGACCTCGGGGTTCATCCAGGGGATGTTGGTGGGGTTGAAGATGTCGAGCCACTGGCGGGCCGCGAAGGCCGCGATGTCCTCGTGCCGGTGGTTCAGGCCGGGCACGCCATGGGTGGCGCGGTGCCAGGCGCGCTCCAGGATGTGAAAGCCCTGGGCGTAGGCGTTGAAGGGCCACTGCTGCCAGGCCTGGCTGGCGAAGCGCCGATCGGGCACCTCGGAGGGGCGGCCTTTGGCATCGGTGCTGAGGTGGGATGTTGCCGGGTTGCCCAGGGCCGCGCTCAGGTCTTCGGCCGTCTGCTTGACCAGGTCGAGTTGCTTGCCGGGCGAGATCATCAGGTGCGAGAGCCAGTCCAGGTAGACCAGCGTGGTCTGAATGGGCGAGATGCCGCTCATCAGCTGGCCGATGTCGCCGTGAACCTGCCTGTCCAGCGCGCGGACCCAGTCGTCCCAACTCATGTCTTGTGGCGTGCATTCGCTCATGGTGTGCTCCTGTGCGCTGGTTCAGCCTTGGCGTGCCAGCATCGAACGGAATCGCGACAACGCGATGAAGAGGAAGGCCGCGCCCGCGACCGAGACGGCGAGCAGCTGCGGCCAGACGATGTCCAGGCCCGCGCCCCGGTAGAGCACGGCATGGGTGAGCTTGACGAACTGCGTGGTGGGCGAGACCTGCACGACGCCCTGCATCAGCTCGGGCATGCTTTCAACCGGCGTGGCCGCGCCCGAGAGCAGGTACAGCACGACGTAGACCGGCGCCGCCAGCAGACCGAACTGAGGCATCGACGAGGTGACCGTGGCAAGCAGGATGCCCAGCGATGTCACGGCAAACAGGTAGGCGCTGGTGCCCAGCAGGAACAGCGTGATCGAGCCCAGCAGTGGCACACCCAGCCAGCCCTGCACCACGAACATCAGCGACAGCCACACCGCCAGCAGGATCACGCCACCGTTGGCCAGGATCTTGGCCAGGGCGATTTCCGATGGGCGCACCGGCATCACCAGCAGGTGCTCGATGGTGCCGTGCTCGCGTTCGCGGATCACGGCCGCGCCCACCAGGATGATGGCCAGCACCGTGATGTTGGTGATGATGAGCATCACCGAGGTGAACCAGTGCGACTGGTTGTTGGGGTTGAACGCCAGGTGGATGACGGGTTTGGCCGGCAGCAGGCTGTCGATGCCTTGCTGGTGAAAAAACCCCATCAGCTCCTGCAGGAAGATCTCGTTGAGGTAGGCCACGCCCAGGCCGGCCTGCGTCATGGCCGTGGCGTCCACGGTGACCTGCACGGCGGGCGCGCGGCCAGCCAGCACATCCGCCTCGAAATGCGGTGGCACGTCGATGACGAAGATGACGTCGCCGCGGTCCAGGGCGGGGCCAGCCTGCTGAGCGGAGATGTCGCGCGGCGGCTGGAAGTAGGGCGCGCGGATGGCGTCGCGCAGGCGCATCGACAGCGCCGACTGGTCGGCGTCGATCCAGCCCACCGAGGCGTGCGAGACCTCCGCCTTGACGCCCTTGGCGGTCGTGTAGACCGAGATGGTGAAGGCGAACAGGATGAGCGCGACCAGGGGCACGTCGCCGAGCAGGCTGCGCAGCTCCTTGGCGGACAGCCGAGCGACGTTGCGCAACCATTGCCGGGTGTTGCCAGTCATGGCCTCAAGCCTCCTGCTTGCGCACGGCCAGCCGCGCCAGCGCCAGGTAGGCCAGACCGAAGCCCAGCAGCGCCGCGTACATCGGCCCGAAGCTGTCGAAGCTCAGCCCCTTGGTGAAGCTGCCCAGGCTGATGAGCTGGAACCACGAGGCCGGAAAGCCCTGGCCCACCCACAAGGCCGCGCCCGTCAGCGTGGACACCGGGTAGAGCAGTCCCGAGAAGTTGATCGAGGGGATCAGGCAGACGATGGCCGTGGCGAAGGTGGCCGCCACCTGCGACTTCAGGAAGGCCGAGATGAGCAGGCCCAGCGCCGTGGTGGCGAAGACGAAGCACAGCGCCCCCAGGCTGAGCGCGAAGAAGTTGCCCTTGAGCGGCACCTGCAGCAACACGATGGTCAGGAACACCAGGCTGAGGTAGCTCAGCATGGCCAGGCCGATGTAGGGCAGTTGCTTGCCGACCAGGAACTGTCCGACGCTGGCGGGTGAGGCATAGAGGTTGAGGATGGAGCCCATTTCCTTTTCCCGCACCACGCCCAGCGCGGTCAGCATGGCCGGGATGATGATCAGGCACAGCATCAGCAGCCCGGGCGTCGAGGCATAGATGCTGCGAAACGCCTGGTTGTACGAAAAGCGCGGCTCCAGGCGGGCGGGCAGGGTGGGGGCCTTCAGACCAGGCGTTTCCTGTGCAAAGCGCATCGCGTGCTCCAGCAGGATGCCCTTGGCATAGCCGCGCACGTTCTCGGCCGTGAAGGTCTGAGCACCGTCGATGTACAGCGCCACATCGGGCCGCCGGCCACCGATCAGGTCACGCCCGAAGCCCGGTGGGATCTCGATCACCATCACCACCTCGTGCGCGCGCAGGAGGTCATCCCCTTCCTGCAGCGTCTGCACCGAGCCCTTTCGCTGAAAGTGGCGCGATCCCTCGAAGTGCTCGATCAACTGGCGGCTGTCATGGGTCTGGTCGCGGTCGAGCACGGTGAAACTGGCCTTCTGGATGTCGAAGGAGATGCTCCAGGCGGCCGTCACCAGCAGGATGATCGGGCCCAGCAGGGCAAAGGTCAGGCGGATCGGGTCGCGCTTGAGTTCCATGGCCTCGCGGCGCGCGAAGGCCCAGGTGCGTGCCCACCAGTCCAGCAGCGTGCGCTCGTGCGCCGAACGTGCCGCCACGCTTTCCTGCGTGACCGATGCGTTTGCGGCAGCGCTGCGCGAAGTCGCCGCCACCGGCGTGCGAGCCGTCGCCGCGGCTTGCGCGGCCTGCACGGTGCTGTCCGCCGCCTGCAGGTGCGCCACGAAAGCATCCTCCAGGCAAGCCGCTCCTTGCTCGGCCTGCAATGCCCCAGGCGAGCCCACGGCCAGCACCCGCCCGCGATGCATCAGCGAGATGCGGTCGCAGCGCTCGGCCTCGTTCATGAAGTGGGTCGACACGAAGATGGTGACCTGCTCCTGGCGCGAGAGCTGCACGAGCTGGCGCCAGAAAAGGTCGCGCGCGGCGGGGTCCACGCCCGAGGTCGGCTCATCCAGGATCAGCACCTCTGGCTTGTGCAGGCAGGCCGCAGCCAGTTGCAAGCGCTGGCGGATGCCCAGAGACAGCTCGCTCGGCCGGGCTTCTGCATGCTCAACCAGGTCGAAGCGTTGCAAGGCATCGGCGATGGCGCGCTCGGCTGCATCGCCTTCCATTCGGTAAAGGCGCGCGTGCAGCAACAGGTTCTGCCGCACGCTGAGCTCGTCGTACAGCGAGAAGGCCTGCGACATGTAGCCCACCCTCATGCGTGTGGCGAGGTCGCGCGGGTCGATGGGGGCACCCAGCAGCCGCGCCGAGCCCGAGCTGATGTCCAGCAAGCCGGTGAGCATCTTCATGGTCGTGGTCTTGCCGCAGCCGTTCGAGCCCAGGAAGCCGAAGATCTCGCCGCGCTCGATGCGAAAGCTCACGTTGTCCACGGCCACGAAGTCACCGAATCGGCGCGTCAGGCCTGTTGCCTCGATGGCGGGGGGGCCATCCACAGTTGGGCGAGGCGGGATGACCAGCGGCTCGGTGCTGCCTCGGTCGGCCTCGGGCAACAGGTCGAGGTAGGCGGCTTCCAGCGTGTGATGGGGGGTGCGCGCCAGCACGTTTTCGGTGCGGTCGAACACCAGCACCCGGCCGGCGTTCATGGCCACCAGGTGCTCGAAACGTTCCGCCTCTTCCATGTAGGCCGTGGCCACGATCACCGTCATGCCCGGGCGCTCGGCCCGCAAGGCCTCGACCAGGGCCCAGAACTGCCGCCGAGACAAGGGGTCCACGCCCGTGGTGGGCTCGTCGAGGATGAGCAGGTCGGGGTCGTGCACCAGCGAGCAGCACAGGCCGAGCTTCTGCTTCATGCCGCCGGACAGTTTGCCTGCGGGCCGATCACGGAACGGAGCCAGGCCCGTGGCGTCGAGCAGGCGCTGGATGCGCGCCTCGCGCTCGGCCGCGCCTTGGCCGAACAACCGCGCGAAGAAATCGATGTTCTCGGCCACCGACAGCGTGGGGTAGAGGTTGCGTCCCAGGCCCTGCGGCATGAAGGCCACGCGTGGCGACAGCCTGGCCCGCGCCTTGGCGTCCGACAGGTCTTCGCCCAGCACCTGCACGCGACCACGCTGGATCACTTTCACCCCCGCGATGACCGACAGCAGCGTCGACTTGCCCACGCCATCGGGCCCCACCAGGCCGATGGTCCGGCCTGCGGGGAACCGCAGGTTGATGTGGTCGAGCGCCCGCGTGTCGCCGTAGCGATGAACCAAGTCACCCACATCGACCGCGATGGGGGCGATCGATGAGGCGTCAGCGCGGGCCATGTCGTTCATGCCTGGTTGGAGGAGGTGTGCTTGTCAGGAGGCCGAGGCCGCACCGGATGCCGCTTTGGATGCCGCAGGCGCCTGCAGCGGCAACTTCACCTGCAGCGCAGCCGGCCAGGCCTGGGTCGCATCACCACGCACATGCCCGTACCCCGTCAGTCCCGCCTTCACATAAGGCGCATATCGGCTGGCCAGCTCAGGCGCCACCTTGAGCTTGACGCGAAAGACCAGCTTCTCGCGCTCGGACGCGGTCTCGACGTACTTGGGCGTGAACTGCGCCTCGGATGCCACGAAGGACACAACGGCCGGGATGACGAACTGGGGCGCCGCGTCCAGCACGATGCGGGCTTCATCGCCCAGCTTCAGCCTGCCCGCCACGTCGGTGGGCAGGAACACGGTCATGTGCACTTCGGCCGTGTTCAGCAAGGTGGCCACGCGCCCGCCGGACGGGATGACCGAGCCCGGCTCGACCACACGGTACTCGATGCGTCCGGCCACCGGCGCGCGCAGCACCAGGTCGTCGAGTGCCACGTTGATCCGCTGGATCTGGGCCTGGGCTTCGGCGCGCGCGGCGGTGGCTTCGCCGATGGCCGCCGTGGCCACCAGGATGCCGGCTCGCTCGCCATCGCGCTGCGCCGTGCGCCGCTCGACCTCTGCGCCCGAGACCAACGCGTCCTGCTTGAGTCGCGTAGCGTGGTCGAGTTCCAGCTGGGCGATGCGCGCCTGCACCTTGCGCACCTCGGTCTCGGCACCGGCGCGTTGCATGGCTTGCGCGGCGCGGTCGCGGGCGGCCTCCACCGCGCCACGCTGGGCCAGCAGGTCGGTTGGGTCCTGGCGGGCGATCACGTCACCTGCTTTGACCAGGTCACCCTCGTGCACCGGCAGCTCGATGATGCGCCCTGGGTACTTGGCCGCGACCTCGATGCGCTCGACTTCCAGCCGACCGTTGCCTCGGTGGATGCCGTCGGGCAGGCGATCGCGTTGGGTGTTCACCCACCAGGCGAGACCGGTGGCGGCGGCCGCGGCAAGGGCGATCAGGGTCCAGTTCAGGCTGCGTCGGTTCATGGCGAGGGGGTGGCCAGCGCGGCGAACTGGGCCCGCAGCGTGATGGCAATGATGTCAAGGAGTTGGTCGATGCGCTCGGGGGTGAGCCGGTCCCAGCCCAGGCGCCTCATGAGCAGGGCATCGGAGAGCCGCAAACTCATCACTTGGTGTGCGGCCAGGAAGGTGATGGCGCGTGGGAGGGCGTCGGCGGCCTCGCGGCCGCAGATGCGCGCCACCATCCCCTCGACCGCGTCCTGCATGGGCGCCACCACCTGCGCGAGCAGCCGATCGAAAGCCGGCCCTTCTTCGGCCTGCACCCGCAGGAAAAAATGCACCCACTCGGCTGGGAAGTCGTCGGCCAGCAGCACGCGGGCCTGCTGACACAGGAAGGCCACCACCTGGTCGATGAGGGCGTCGCGTGCGATGGGCGAGGTGCCCTCGGTTGGCTGGGCGCTGGGTGTCAGTGGCCTCTGGGCCTGCAGCAGGAGCAAGGGCTCGCGTTGTCGCGCCTGGATGGCATCCGCCAGGAACCCGGCCGCTTCGACGTACAGCTCTTCCTTGGTGCCGAAGTAGTAGGGGATGGCGCCCAGGTTCATGCCGGCGGCGGCGGCGATCATCCGCGTCGTCGTGCCGTCGAAACCATGGCGGCCGAACTGGTCGAGCGCGGCATGCAGCATGCGCTCGCGCGCCTGCAGGCCTCGGGCCGTTTCCGGCAGGCAGGGCGCTGTCACGGGGCCTTCGCAGGCCGGATGAGGAGAGAGCAGTGCGCACATGGTTCAGGTTTGTTGCGATGCAGCATCGCACCGGCCCTGAAGTCAGTCAATCGTATGAATTGACGTGAATCAACCCTGTGAGCGAAAACACCCCGACGACCTGTGAGGCGTCAATCGCGGACCATGAAACACGCTTCGTCGCCAAACGAGCGCAGCTTTTCTCGCAATCCGGCGTGTGCGACGTCCCGGGCCTGGAAGCCTTGGCGGGCCCAGTAGGGCTGAGACCCCTGCACCGCGACCAAGGCCAGACCTTCGAGACCCAGCAGTCTGGCGTGGGTGAAGGCCTGCTCGACCAGCCTTTGTCCCGCGCCGCTGCCCCGGTGGTCCGGGTCCACGGCAAGGTCGTGCAGGTAGAGCCATTTCGCCTGAGTGGGTGGGTGCCAGTTGTCAGCGTGAAGGGCTGGGAAGTGCGCTTCATCGACTGGCAGGGTGACGAGGTAGGCTTGGGGGCCTTGGGCGCAGGTGGCCAGCCAGGCAGAATGCGGCGCCTGCCGCAGCTTGTTCTCGAAGGCGGTCAAGGGCTCGTGGTAGGCCGGCGGGTAGCAGCGCTGCTGGATGGCGAGCACCAGGCCCAGGTCGGTCAGGTTCATGGGGCGGATGTCCATGGGGGGAGTCTAGGGTGCGTCCGATCCGCCCGCCGATTCCTGAGAACACTTGGTAGTAATCCGGGGTGGGCGGACACGAGGGGGCATGCGCCATGGGGGTATCCTGCGGGGCTCTCGCAGCAGCATTTCCCTGATTCCCATGATCACGATCGAGAAGAACCGTTCCTGGACTGGTGTGGCCATCGTGGCCGCGGTCGCTGTCGCCGGTGGGCTGGCTTGGTGGGCGTTCGCCCCGCAGGGTGACTCGGGTGAAGCAGGTGCCCCCGGCGCCACCGGTGCCATGTGGCAGTGGTCCTCGGCATCGGGTGCCGCCAGCAGCGGAGCGCCGGTCACCTCCATCCTCACCGATGCCCGTTGGGGCAATGTCAACGCAGAAGACCAGGCCACGCTCGAGTCCGCGCTGAGCAAGACCGCCAACCCCAAGGCCGAAGCCACCCGCATCGTCAGCTACGTGCAGTACCACCGGGCCTTTGAGGCCTGGCAAGGCCTCGATGAGCAAAAGCAGGCCCGTGAGCGTCGCCAACTGGCCGAAGGCCTGTTCAAGGAATTGCCTGACCGACTCAAAACGGGCGAGTTCACGCTGATGGAGGCCGCGCTGATGGGCGCCGTCCTGATCGCCGAGGCCGAACCCGACGAAGCCCGTCGCACGCAGCGCGTCGAAGCCTGGCAGGCTCAGTTGGCCACCATCGTCCCCAACCCCGAGGACGAAACCCGCATGGCCGCCCAGAACCGCGAGACCGAGTACATGCGCCGTCGCGCCACCGCCTTCGGTGAGTGGCAGAACCAGACCGATCCAGCGCTGCGCACGCCCGCCAAGCTCGAGCAGGCCATGGCGGAAATCAACCGCGCCTACGCCAGCGGTCAGTGAACCTTTGAGTCATTGGGCTCGGTCAGCCCCCTGGCGTGAGCCAGGTCAGGGCCCCGAGCCACATGGGCACGGTGGCCATGCCCAGCAAGGTCGACACCGTGATCAAGCCGGCCACGAAGGGCCCGTTGCCGCCCATGCGCACCGCCAGCACGTAGGCGCTTGAGGCCGTTGGCAGTGCGCCGAAGGCCACCAGGATGGCCTGCTCGGTGCGCGGCAGCTCCAGCGCCCAGGCCAGACCGATGGCCGCCAGTGGCAGCAGCAGGTGACGTATGCCCAACAGCCCCAGGGCCAGGGTCGGCGCGGCGGTCAGCCCGGTCATCTTCAGGCCGGCGCCCACCGCCAGCAAGCCCAGGGGCAGGGCGGCCTGACCGATGCGGCTGACCGTTTCCAGCAGCCACACCGGCAGGTGCAGATCGAGCACGCGCACCAGCAGCCCACCCAGGGTGCCGATGATCAGCGGGTTGCGCACCAGCTCCGCCCAGGTGTTGTGACCGCCGTGCCGGGCCAGGCTCCACACCGCCCCGGCGTTGCACAGCGGCACGCACAGCGCGATGAGGATGGCGATCAGGGCCACGCCTTGTGCGCCCAGCAGGCGGTCGGCCAGGGCCAGCGCGATGTAGGAATTGAATCGAAACGCCACTTGCGCCCCGCTGGCGTGCAGATTGGCGTCCACACCGGGCAGGTGGCGCAGCCAGGTTGCCAGCACCAGCCCCAGCAAACACAGCCCGACGCCAGCGCCAGCCAGGGTGGCGGCGTCGCCGGGTTGCAGCGGGCTGCGCACGATCGAGGCAAACAGCAGGGCCGGGAAAAGCAGGTGGTAGACCAGGCGTTCAACCACATCCCAGGTGGGGCGTCCGAAGGCCGTGTAGCGGCACAGGCAGAAACCTCCCAGAATCAACAGGAAATCAGGCAGCAACAAAAGCGGGTCCATCATGGTGCCCGTGAGCCTAGCGTGTTTGCCCTTGAATGCCGATTGTGTGTCCCCACATGGACGCAGAAGGGGCGCGCCGCTAGGCTGCCTGTCACCCAACAACATCGCTGCATGCTGAATTTTTCCTGGCGCCTGCGCGCATCCCGTCAATTGGCCTGCACCGCGCTGCTGGCCCTCGTCGCTGGCACCTGGATCGGGGCCTCGCCGGCCATCGCGGCCACCCTTGAAGGGCAGTCCTTTGAGGAAACGGCCGTGCTGTCCGATCGCACCCTGCGCCTCAATGGCCTGGGCCTGCGCGGCGTGGCCTGGGTCAAGGCTTTCGTGGCTGGCCTGTACCTGGCCGCCCCCACGAAGGATTCGGCCCAGGTGTTGAGCATGCCGGGCCCCAAGCGCCTGCGCCTGAAGATCATGCTGGACGCGCCCAGCAACGAACTCACCAAATCGCTGACCAGCCGCATTGCCCGCCACGAGCCCGAACCCGTTCAGGCTCAGATCGGCGCCCGGCTCAAGACCCTGGCCGCCCTGATCGACGGCCTGGGCGAGCTCAAGGTGGGCGACACCGTCGACCTTGACTTCCAGCCCGACCGTGGCACCGTGCTGCGTTTGAACGAAAAGCCCGTGGGTCAGCCCGTGGCCGGTGACGACCTCTATCGAGCGGTGCTGAAGATCTTCGTGGGCGAGCACCCGGCCGACAAGCGCATGAAAGAGGGTTTGCTGCGTGGCGGCGTCTGACGATGCCACTTCGGCGGACGCGACCCCTGGACGCTCAGCCGACCAGCGCGTGGCCGCTGCCGATCCCCATGTCGACCGGTTTGTCGATGCCATCTGGCTCGAAGACGGGCTGAGCGACAACACGCTGGCGGCTTACCGCCGCGACCTCACGGCGCTGGCGGGATGGCTCGCCGAGCATCCCGGGAGGGGCCTGTGCGAGGCGACAGAAGCCGACCTGAATGCCTACATGGTGGCCCGCCATGGCGAGTCCCGCCCTGCCTCCGTGGGGCGCCGCCTGAGTGTGTTCCGGCGCTTTTACCGTTGGGCCATCCGCGAGCACCTCTGCCAGGCCGACCCCACGGTGCGCATGGACGCCCCGCGTCAGCTCATGCGCCTGCCTGGCACGCTGACCGAAGACCAGGTCGAACAACTGCTCGCCGCCCCCGATCCCCACGAACCCCTGGGCCTGCGTGACCGCGCCATGCTCGAGCTCATGTACGCCAGCGGCCTGCGTGTCAGCGAGCTGGTGAGCCTGCGCACCGTGCAGGTCAGCATGGACGAGGAGGTGTTGCGCGTGACGGGCAAGGGCAGCAAGGAGCGCCTGGTGCCCTTTGGCCAGGAGGCCAGCGGCTGGCTGTTGCGCTACATGAACGAAGCCCGCCCGCAGATCCTGGGCGAAGGACGCAGCAGCGAAGACCTGTTCGTCACGGCACAGGGCCATGCCATGAGCCGACAGATGTTCTGGAAACTCATCCGCAAGCACGCCATGCACGCGGGCATCACCCAGCACCTGTCCCCGCACACGCTGAGGCACGCCTTCGCCACCCACTTGCTCAACCATGGCGCCGACCTGCGCGTGGTGCAGATGCTGCTCGGCCACGCCGACATCTCGACCACCCAGGTCTACACCCACGTGGCGCGCGAGCGCCTGCGGCAGTTGCACGCGCAGCATCACCCACGCGGTTGAGGCCAGGCCTCAGTCCACGCCCAGCAGGAAAGCCATCTCTGCCTCGGTGAACCCGGCCGCCCTGCGCGCCGCCTCGTTGAAAGGCGGGCGCAGCCGGGGCGCTTCGAATTCGCGCACCAGCCGGGGGTAAAGCGTCACGGCATCGAGCCCACGCTCCTGGCACAGGTGGTGGAACCAGCGGTTGCCAATGGCCACGTGCCCGACCTCGTCGCGCAGGATCACGTCGAGGATCTCGACGGCGCGCAGGTCGCCCGCGCGCGTGAGCTTGTCCTGGATGAGCGGGGTGGCGTCCAGGCCTCGGGCCTCCAGCGTGCGGGGCACCAGGGCCATGCGCGCGACGATGTCATGGCGCGTCCTCTCACACATGCTCCACAGCCCGTCGTGGGCGTCGAAGTCACCGTAGTCGTGGCCGAGGCTTTGCAGGTGTTCGCGCAGGAGTGTGAAGTGCAGGGCCTCTTCGGCGGCCACGCGCAGCCAGTCGCGGTAGAAGGCCTCGGGCATGCCCGGGAAACGCCAGGCGGCATCGAGTGCCAGGTTGATGGCGTTGAACTCGATGTGGCAGATGGCATGCAACAGCGCGGCCCGGCCTTCGAGGGTGAAGGGGCTGCGCGAAGGCACGTCCTTGGCAGGCACCAATCGGGGCAGGGCGGGGCGGCCAGGCATGGCGGCTTGCTGGGCATCGTCCAGCGTCAGCACAGCCTGCCGTTCAGGCTCGGACAAGCCTGGGGTGACCAGGTTGTGGGGGCTGGTGGCCTCGTCGCCTGGCTCTTCGCCCGCAGGTGCTTGTGCGAACAGCGCCCGCGCCTGCAGGGCCTTGCGGGCCGGATCGCCCTCCAGCAAAGCGTCGAGGGCGCGCTGGCGCAGGCTCTTGGCGGCAACAGGGGGGCTCATGCCGCGATTGTCGCAGCATGCTGCGAGGCTGGGGTCAATCCGCGTGCCAGCTCACCCAGCCCATTTGGGCTGTCACCAGGATCAGGATGCCAAATCCAATGCGGTACCAGGCGAATGGCACGAAGGTGTGGCTTGACACGTAACGGATCAGCCAGCGCACGCACACCCAGGCCGACAGGAAGGCGAACACCAGGCCGGTGGCGAACAGCGGCAGGTCATCCCAGGACAGCAACTCGCGCTCTTTGTAGAGGCTGTAGACCCCGGCGCCCACCAGGGTCGGGATGCCCAGAAAGAAGCTGTAGTCGGTGGCCGCCTTGCGCGACAGGCCCATCAGCATGCCGCCAATGATGGTGGCGCCAGAGCGGCTGGTGCCAGGGACCATCGCCAGGCACTGGATCAGGCCAACCTTGATGGCGTCGATGAAGCCAAGGTCGTCAACGGTCTCGATGCGGGCCTGGGGTTGGCGCGCCGCGATGCGCTCGGCGATCAGGATGATCACGCCACCGATGATGAAGGTGGTGGCAACCACCGTTGGCGTGAACAGGTGCTCCTTGATCACCTTGCCGACCAGCAGGCCCATGACGACCGCTGGCAGGAAGCCGATGACCACATTGAGGGCGAAACGCTGCGCCTTCGGGTCGGAGCCCAGGCCGGCGACCGTGTCCTTGAGTCTTTGAAGGTAGACCAGGATGACGGCGAAGATGGCGCCGGTCTGGATGGCAATTTCGAAGACTTTGGCCTTTTCGGAGCCGGTGGCTTGCGAGAAGCCCATCATCGCGTTGGCCAGGATGAGGTGGCCTGTGCTGGAGATGGGCAGGAACTCGGTCAGCCCCTCGACGATGCCCATCAACGCGGCCTTGAAGAACAACACCAGATCCAAAGCGATCTCCTGAACAAGACGAAGCCGGCAGCGAGCCGGCGATGCAGCGCATCTTAGGGCCTGTGCATTCGGACACATGCCCCGTCGCGCCCCAGGGACAGGGGGGCTTGTCTACACTCTGCCACATGCCCCTGTCCCCCCTTGACGCTCCCCTCGATGCCGGCTGGCACCCGCCCGCTCAAAACTGGCCGAACCGGTACGCCGCAATCAGCCAACGTGCCCGCGCCGAGTTCGACGTGCCGCTGGGCACCTTCCTGCAAGGCGAGCCCTTGCCCGCCTTGCAGTGGGTGGCTCGCAGCGACGCGCTCGCCGCCGAACTGGGCTGGCCCGCCGACTGGGCCGATGAGCAGGCCTTGCAAGTGTTTGGCGGCAACGGCGTCTGGCCGGGCATGGCGCCCATGGCCACGGTCTACTCGGGCCACCAGTTCGGCTCCTGGGCCGGGCAACTGGGTGACGGCCGGGCCTTGCTGCTGGGCGAGGTCGACACCCCGCTGGGCCCGCGCGAAGTTCAGCTCAAGGGCGCTGGACAGACGCCGTATTCGCGCCGCGGCGATGGCCGAGCCGTGCTGCGCTCCTCGATCCGCGAATTCCTGTGCTCCGAGGCGATGCACGGCCTGGGCATCCCGACCACCCGCGCGCTCGCCGTGGTGGCCTCGCCCGAGCGCGTGCGTCGCGAAACCATCGAGACGGCCGCCGTCGTCACCCGTGTGGCGCCGAGCTTCATCCGCTTCGGGCATTTCGAGCACTTCGCGCACAGTGGCCAGCCACGCCACCACGAGGTGCTCCAGGCCCTGCTGGACTTTGTCGTCACCCATCACTTTCCGGAGCTGGCTGAGCAGCCTCGGCGCGCCCTGGCCCTGCTGGACGAGGTGGTGCGCCGCACCGCCCGGCTCATGGCCGACTGGCAGGCCGCGGGCTTTTGCCACGGGGTCATGAACACCGACAACATGTCCATCCTGGGCCTGACGATCGACTACGGCCCCTTCGGCTTCCTGGATGCCTTTGATCCGGACCACGTCTGCAACCACTCCGACAACCAGGGCCGCTACAGCTGGAACAACCAGCCGCAGATCGGCTACTGGAACCTGCGTGC
The DNA here is from genome assembly GCA_001770725.1 of Burkholderiales bacterium RIFCSPHIGHO2_01_FULL_63_240. Lineage (GTDB taxonomy): Bacteria > Pseudomonadota > Gammaproteobacteria > Burkholderiales > Burkholderiaceae_C > Aquabacterium. Next base: position 707,482 of record MERU01000002.1, on the reverse strand, counting down.
GCTGGCCCAGGCCCTGCTGCCCCTCATCCCCGAGGCCCAGGCCGACCCGAAGGTCGTCATCGAGGTGCTCGAGCGCTACGAGCAGGCCTTCATCCAGGCCATGAACGCCCGCTGGCGCGCCAAGTTGGGTCTGCGCACCGAACAAGCCGGCGACGACGTCCTGTGCATCGACTTCCTGCGCCTGCTGGCAGCGGGCAAGGTGGACTTCACCATCGCCTTTCGTCGCCTGGCCGGCTTTGACACCTCCGTGGCGGTTGACGATGCGCGCAACGCCACCGTGCGCGACCTCTTCCTGGACCGCGCTGCCTTCGATGCCTGGGCCGGACGCTACCGCGAGCGCCTGCAGGCCGAGGCCAGCCTGGACGCCGAGCGCGCCGACCGCATGCGCCGCACCAACCCGCTGTACGTGCTGCGCAACCACCTGGCCGAGACGGCCATCCGCCAGGCCCAGCGTGGCGATTTCAGCGAGGTGCAGCGCCTGCACCGCCTCTTGCAGCAGCCGTTCACCGAGCAGGCTGGCTGCGAGGCCGATGCCGGCTTCCCGCCCGAATGGGCCCAATCCATCGAGGTTTCCTGTTCATCATGAGCGACCACCCCGTCAAGAAGACCGATGCCGAATGGCAGGCGCAACTCAAGGAAGCGGGGGCCGAGCCGCTGGCCTTTCGCGTCACCCGCCACGCCGCCACCGAGCCCCCATTCAGTGGCAAGCACTGGGACAACTTCGCTGAGGGCGGCTACCGCTGCATCTGCTGCGGCGTCAAGCTCTTCGAGTCGGAGACCAAGTTCGACGCGGGCTGCGGCTGGCCCAGCTACTGGCAGCCCGCTGCCGACGACCTCATCGAGTACGTGCGAGACAACAGCCACGGCATGATCCGCACCGAGGTGCGCTGCAAGAACTGCGGCGCCCACCTGGGACATGTGTTCGACGATGGCCCCGAGCCCACGGGCGAGCGCTACTGCATCAACTCGGCCGCGATAGACTTCGAACCCCGGTCACGTTGATCGCCCCGAGCTCGCCGCTGCCCTGCGCGTCCCCATGAAATTCCTCTTCGACCTGCTGCCAGTCATCCTCTTTTTCGTCAGCTTCAAATGGGCCGACGGGCACAAGGAGCTGGTGGCCGCCTGGCTCACGGAGCACCTCGGCTTTGCCGTCTCGGGTGGTGTGGTGGGTGTCACCGAAGCGCCGGTGCTGCTGGCCACGGTGGTCGTCATCCTGGCCACGGTGCTGCAGATCGGCACGCTCAAGGTGCTGCGCAAACCCGTGGACAAGATGCTGTGGGCCAGCCTGGGCATCGTCGTCGTGCTGGGCGGGCTGACGCTGTGGTTCCACGACGAGACCTTCATCAAGTGGAAGCCCACCGTCATCTACTGGTTGATGGGCGCCGGGCTGCTGGTCACCGAGGTCATCCTGGGTCGCAAGATGCTCCGTCAGATGATGGGCGGCCAGGTCGACGCACCAGATGCCGTCTGGCGGAACCTGGGCTGGGCCTGGGTGCTGTTCTTCGCCGCCATGGGGGTGCTGAACCTTTACGTGGCCTTCAACTACCCGCTCGACACCTGGGTGAGCTTCAAGATGTGGGGCAGCCTGGGCCTGACCCTGGTCTTCACGCTGGCGCAAGGTGTCTACCTGAGCCGCCACATGGTCGAGCCGACCGAGGCCAAACCGTGAGCACCGAGGTGAGCATGAGCCACGCCCCCGTCACCGCCGAAGAAATGGAGCGCGTGCTGCGTGCTGCCCTCTCGCCCGAGGCCATCGAGGTCCACGACGACACGGCCGACCACCAGGGCCACGCCGGCCACAGCGGCGCCCCGTTCGGCACCCATTTCTCGCTGCGCATCCGCGCCGCCTGCTTCAACGGCTTGTCACACGTCAAGCGCCATCGCCTTGTGTATGATGCCCTGCGCGATCTCATGCCCCGGGGCGTCCACGCCCTGGCCATCCAGGCCGAGCCGACCCAGCCCAACACCTGAGTCGTCGCCCTCACATCCCTGCACCCCAAGCGCTCTGCTCAACATGAAGACTTCCCGTACCGTCCTGGCTGCCCTGCTGGCCGCTTCGCTGTCGCTGGCCGCCCCGCTGGTGTCGGCCCAGAACATCGCCATCGTCAATGGCAAGGCCGTGCCCAAGGCCCGCGTCGACGCCATGATCGACCAGATCATCAAGTCGCCGCAGCAACCCGGCATGCCGCCGATGGCACGCACACCCGAGCTGGAGCAAAAGGTCAAGGACGAGATTGTTCTGCGCGAGATCTACATCCAGGAAGCCGAACGTCGCGGCCTGCAGAACTCCGCTGACTACAAGACCCAGATGGAGTTTGCCCGCCAGTCCATCCTGATCCGTTCGCTGTTCACCGACGCGGAGAAGAAGCTGGGCACGACCGAAGCCGAAGCCCGGGCCGAGTACGATCGCATCAAGGCATCGAACGGCGACAAGGAATACCGCGCTCGCCACATCCTGGTCGAGAAAGAAGACGAAGCCAAAGCCCTGATCGCCCAGATCAAGGCCGGTGCCAAGTTCGAAGACCTGGCCAAGAAAAATTCCAAGGACCCTGGTTCTGCTGAAAACGGCGGCGACCTGGACTGGGCCAACCCCGGCAACTACGTGCCCGAGTTCTCGGCCGCCATGACCAAGCTGCAAAAGGGCCAGGTCACCGATGCGCCCGTGAAGTCGCAGTTTGGCTTCCACATCATCAAGCTCGAGGATGTGCGCGCTGTGCAGTTCCCGGCTTTCGAAGAGGTCAAGGAACAGATCATCCAGCGCCAGAACCAGGTCAAGGTGACCAAGTTCCGTGAGGACCTGAAGAACAAGGCCAAGACCGACTACAAGTTCACCAGCGGCAACTGATCTGCGTCACGCCGCGCCGGGTCGAGGGACGACCTGGGGCGGCGATGAGGTGAAACAGGCAGGCGATCTCGCGATCGGCCTGCCTTTTGTTTTGGGTGCGTGCCGCCTGGGAAGGCGAGCGATCTGCGAACCGGCAGAGCAGGTGCTGATCGCCCGCTCGGTCGCGTCAGTCGCGCTTGCGCAAGACCAGGTCCCACACCCCATGGCCGAGCTTCAACCCACGGTTTTCGAACTTGGTCAGCGGGCGGTAAGCCGGCTTCTCGGCGTAGCCATCGGCGGTGTTGACGAGATCAGGGTCTGCGCTCAGCACCTCAAGCATCTGTTGAGCATATGGCTCCCAGTCGGTGGCGCAGTGGATGTAGCCGCCAGGCGCCAGGTGCCTGACCAGGTCCGCCACGAACGGGGGCTGGATGAGGCGGCGCTTGTGGTGGCGCTTCTTGTGCCATGGGTCGGGAAAATAGATGTGCACACCGGCCAGCGAAGCGGGACGGATCATGTGCTCAAGCACCTCGACGGCATCGTGCTGCACGATGCGCAGGTTGCTCAGCCCGCGTTCGCCGATCTGCTTGAGGAGGGAGCCGACGCCGGGCTCGTGCACTTCGCAGCCGATGAAGTCGGTGTCGGGCAGGGTGTCGGCGATCTTGGCCGTGGCGTCTCCCATGCCGAAGCCGATTTCCAGAACCACGGGTGCGGTGCGGCCGAAAACCGCAGGGAAATCCAGTGGCTGAGTCGAGTACGGCAGCACGAAGCGGGGCCCCAGCTCGCTCAAGGCGCGCGCCTGGCCTTCGGTGGTGCGGCCAGCGCGCATCACGAAGCTGCGGATGCTGCGGGGGTGGGCCACGTCGGTTGAGGTGGTCGTGGCCTCGGTCGGGCCGGGGAGCTCATCTTGTTCGGTCATGCCGCCATTTTAAGGTTCGGGGTAGACCCTGACCCTTCATTTGGGGGGTGTGCAGCCTGCCCGTGAAGCAATTCGCACGAAGCCGGTCAAGCCGGTAAGTGGCTGTGTTTCCGGGCCTTGCTTCTGCGATCCTCATTCCAACGACATGGTCGGCCTCGTGCATGACCTCGTTGTGCAGTTTCAATCGATCCAGGAGTTCAACATGACCACCGCCTTGCGCGCCTCACGACAAATGCTGATCGCATCGGGGTTGCTTGCGTCGGTCGCCGGGGCACAGGCCCTGACGGTGACCATGCCGACCTCGTTGATCGATGCGCAGGCGCAGTTCAATTTCAGCGACACCGCATCGAACGTGATGGCCAACATGGGGTTCAGCGTTTCGGCATTGGGCAACACGCGCTCTGTGGGGGGCAGCATCTGGAATTACATGATGCCGGTCACGCAGGTGGCGCTTGACGTGTCCTTGTTCCCGTGGGACCTGAGCCCGGTGTCGGGGCAGGCGTCTGGTTCGGGGCTGCTGATCCAGGGGGACAACGGCGCCCTCAGCCTGGCCAATTTCGGACTGGATTTTTCTCGCAACGTGTTGACTGCCGATCTCGGCACCTCGACAGGCATCATCAAGAACTTCGACGTCTATTCTTTCAAGGTGGATCAGGATCTGCATCTGTCGACCAGCGGCGGTTTGTCCATGAAGATGAGCCTGCAGAACATGATCCTGACCTCTGGGGCGCAGGCCCAGTTCGCATCGGCACTTCAGCTCGAGCCTTTCGCGGTGGTCATCCTGCCGCGCTTGAACTTCGGCTCGCTGGACATCAACATTTCCCCAAGCTTGCGTTTCAATGTGTCAGACAAGCCCCTGATCGCGGCGGTTCCGGAGAACTCCACGCTGCTCATGCTTGTGACTGGGATGTTCGGGATCGGATTCGTGGCCCGGCATCGCATGGTGAGGTGATGCGGATGGCGGCCATCGTCACGCTACAATCTCGCTGCATTGCGGGTGTCGTTCAATGGCAGGACTCTTGCTTCCCAAGCAAATAACGTGGGTTCGATTCCCATCACCCGCTCCACATGAGCCAAGGCCAGTCACTGACTGGCCTTTTTCTTTGGGGCGGCCGATTGTTCAGTCGACCGGGCGTGGCACCGGCCCGCTCACCGGCTCCATCAGCAGGCCCGACCAGTGCAATGGCGCTGTGGTGCGGCGCTTGGCCTCGATGTCCTGGTAGATGAAGCCGGCCTGCTGTTCGCTCAGGCCCAGGCATTCGGCCAATTTCGCAGCGGGCAGGCCCTGGTTGAGGTGCCACAGCGCCACGTCCATCTCCTTGTAGGGCAGGGCGTAATAGAACTCGTCCTGGCCCTGGCTGAGGCTGTAGGTGTCGGTGGTGGGCGTGGCATTGCAGATGACGTCGGGCAGCCCCATGTGACGGGCCAGCGCGTACACCTGCGTCTTGTAGAGGTGGGCGATGGGCTTGAGGTCGGCCGAGCCGTCACCGTTCTTGACGAAAAAACCCTGGTCGTACTCGACGCGGTTGGGTGTGCCCACCACGGCGTAGTTCAGCCGGTCGGCGTGGAAGAACTCCAGCGTCTTGCGGATGCGCTGCTTGAAGTTGGTGGCGGCCACGATCTGCAGGTACTCGCGCAGGCCCAGGCGCTGCTCGTGAAGCGGGCCATTGCCGGGCTCCTGCACCACCAGCTTGAAGTGGTTGATCTGGCCCTGGGTGCCGCCGGCGATGACGATCTTGTTCTTCCAGCCCTCGCCATACGCCGGGAAGACGGCTCGGATGGCCTCGTCGCGCCAGCGGTAGCAGCCGATGGCTTCCAGTGTGGGAGCGATGTCTTCGACCGTGTGACGGATGCCCAGGTGCTCGGCCAGCAGCCGACCTTTGAGCGAGCTTTCAGACGACGAGTCGCGTTCTGGCATCAGCAGGCCGAAGACCTTGTCGGGGCCCAGGGCGCGCACAGCCAGGGCGGCGCACACCGAGCTGTCGATGCCGCCTGACATGGCCACGACCAGGCCGCGGCGTTTGAGGTGCAGGCGCATCAGCTCGCGGACCTTGCCGGTGATGCGGGTGATTTCGGCGTCGCGGTCGAAGGCCAGCAAGGTGTCGATCAGGGTGTCGATGGCTTGGGGCATGGTGAAGGCTTCCCTGGGTTGGGGTGGTGATTCAGGTGGATGAGGTGTTCGATGCCGGGATCAGGTGTTTTTGGACCTTGCCGGATGCCGTGCGGGGCAGGGCGTCGAAGAAGTCGATCTGCTTGGGTGCCTTGTAGAGCGCCAGGTGCTCGCGGCAGTGGCGCTGGATGTCCCGCGTGAGCTGGGGCAATGGCGGGTGACCGACGGCGGGGACCACGCAGGCACGCACCACCTCGCCAAGCAACGCGTCGGGCAGGGGCACCACGGCGCACTCGCCGACACCGGGCACCGCCTGGATGCAGCGTTCGATTTCATGGGGTGACACGCGGTGCGCGCCCACCTTGAGGATCTCGCGGCTGCGCCCGTGCAGGAACAGGCAGCCGTCGGCATCGAGGTGACCGATGTCGCCGGTGTGCAGCCAGCCGTCCACCAGGGTGCTGGCGGTGTCTTCGGGCGACGCCCAGTAGCCAAGCATCAGGTTGGGGCCGCGGGCCCAGATGTCGCCGACCTCGCCAGGCGGCAGCGTGTCGCCTTGGGCGTTGCGCACCTGCAGTTCGATCCCTGGCAGGGCGGGCCCCACCGAACCTGGCTTGCTGGCGCGCAGCACCGGGCTCAGCGTGGTCAGGCGCGAGCAGGCCTCGGTCTGGCCGTACATCACCCAGAAACCCACCTCGGGCAGGGCCTGCTGGAAGCGCTCGATGCGGGCCGGGTCCATGGGGCCACCGGCTTGGGCAACGTGGCGCAGGGCGGGCAGGGGCTGGGCGCTGAGTTGGCCGCGCTCGAGCAGCAGGTAGAAGGACGAGGGCACGCCGTAGAAATGCGTGGCCGCCACCTGGGCCATGCGCTGGACGATGCGCTGCGGGTACATGAAGCTGTTTTCCAGCACCAGCGTGGCGCCCAGGCTCAGGTGGGTGTGCAGCACCGAGCTGCCGAAGGCGTAGTGAAAGGGCAGCACACACAGGGTCACGTCGTCGGGCGACATGGGCAGGGTCTGCTGCACGGCCAAGGTGTTGGCCGCCAGGGCGCCGTGGCTGAGCATCACGCCCTTGGGCTGGCCGGTCGTGCCGGAGGTGAAGACCAGGCTGGCGAGGGCCTCGGGCTGGGTGGTGTGCGGTGTGGCGTCGGCAGGCGCAGGCGCGGGGGCTTCGGGCAGCGCGGTCCAGCAGAAACGGGCCTGGCAGGCCTCGGTGAGCTGGGCGATGTCGGCTGGCTTGAGCGCCGGGTTCAGGGCCACGGCCACGCCGCCCGCCCACCATGTGGCGTAGATCGCCACGGCCAGCTCGGTGCAGTTGTCCATCACCATGGACACGCGATCGCCGGGTTGAATCGACGACTTCAAAGCCTCGCCCTGTGCGGCGATCAGCGCCGCGAGTGCCCCGAACGACGTGACCCGATCGCCTTCGATGAAGGCCGGGTGCGTGGGCCGCGTGGCCGCCTGATGCAACAGGCGTGTCAACAGCAGGGCGGATGAAGTGGGGTTCTGGGCGCCGGGCATGACCGGGGGCGAGGGCGATGCAATTCCACACAGTCTAGGGGGACTCCAGGCCTGTTGGCGCCGTATCATCGCTCGCAAGGACTTGATTCAAGGGGGGTGTGCATGTGCGGTGTCGCGGGGGTGCTGGATTGGCGAGCTCAGGCCAATCCGGTGTGGTCTCCTGACGACGGGCTGCTCAGGCGCATGGCCGACACCCTCCACCACCGGGGGCCGGACGGCCGTGGATTCCTCAAGCGCCCGGAGCTGGGTCTGGCGCACACCCGCCTGGCCATCGTCGACCTCGCTGGGGGGGATCAACCCATCTTCAACGAAGACGGCAGCATCGCCGTCGTCTTCAACGGCGAGATCTTCAACCACATCGAGTTGCGCGACGAACTCGAGTCGCTGGGCCACCGCTTCGCCACCCGCTCCGACACCGAGGTCATCGTGCACCTCTACGAGCAGCACGGCGACGACTTCGTTCACCACCTCAACGGGCAGTTCGCCATCGTGCTGTGGGACGAACGCCGCCAGCGCCTGCTGCTGGTGCGCGATCGCGTCGGCATCGCGCCGCTGTACTACCGCATCGGCGAGACAGATGACGAGCACCAGCTGATTTTCGGCTCCGAGGTCAAGGCGCTGCTGCCGGCCCTGGTGCGCAGCCCGCGCGTCAACCGCCGGGCACTCGACCAGGTCTTCACCTGCTGGACGCCGGTGGGCGCCGAAACCCTGTTCGAGGGCATCTGGTCGCTCGAGCCGGGCACCATGCTGATTGCCGAGCCTGACCGCGACAAGCGCCTGCACGCCACCGTGCGGCGTTACTGGGACTGGCGCTTCCCGCTGTCACCCGACGACTGCCTGCAGGGCCCCGACGATGACCTGCTCGAAGAGCTGCGCGCCACGCTGGTGGACGCCACCCGCATCCGCCTGCGCGCCGACGTGCCGGTGGGCGCCTACCTGTCGGGCGGGCTCGATTCGTCGATCCTGACCAGCGTCATCCACCACGAGACGAACGCGCCGCTGCGCACCTTCTCGATCGGGTTTGAAGACGCCTCGCTCGATGAAAGCGCCCAGCAGCGCGAGATGATCGAGTTCCTGCATGCGCGCCACAGCCGCATCGAGTGCCGCCAGGAAGACGTCGGGCTGGGGCTGATGGACACGGTCTGGCACGCCGAATGCGCGGTGCTGCGCACGGCGCCTGTGCCCATGCGCCTGTTGTCTGGCCTGGTGCGCCGCCAGGGCTACAAGGTGGTGCTCACGGGCGAGGGCGCCGACGAGGTCTTTGGCGGCTACGACCTGTTCAAGGAAGCGCAGTTGCGCCAGTTCTGGGCGCGCCAGCCGCAATCGCCCCACCGGCCTCAGTTGCTGCAGCGCCTCTACCCCTGGCTGGCGGGACAGTCGGGGCGCTCGGACGCCTTCATGCGCGGCTTCTACGGCAACGGCCTGGAAGACCCCGATGACCTGTTGTTCTCGCACGGTCCGCGCTTTGACACCACCAGCAAGGCGCGCATGTTCCTGCTCGAGCCGCGACCTGATCGCGAATCGCTCGAAGACATCCGCGCCATCCTGCCGCCCGAAGCCAGCCATTGGCACCCGCTGGCGCGTGCCCAGTACCTCGAAGCCCGCCTGCTGATGGGCAACTACCTGCTGTCATCGCAGGGCGACCGCATGCTCATGGCCAATGGCGTGGAGGGGCGCTTTCCCTACCTCGACCACCGCGTCATCGAATTCGCCAACCGCTTGCCGCCGCGCCTGAAGCTGCGCGGTTTGCGCGAGAAGATCGGCTTGCGCCAGGCCATGGCCCGCTACCTGCCTGAGCGCACCCGCATGCGCCACAAGCAGCCTTACCGAGCGCCCGATGCCGCCGCGCTGTTCAACCCGGCGACGGGCGAACCCCTGGCTTTTGTCAGTGACCTGCTCTCGCCGCAGAGCCTGACCCGTTCGGCCTGCTTCGAGCACACCCGCGTGGGTTTGCTGCTGCGCAAGGCCAGCCGCCAGCCCGCTGCCCTCGGCAACCGCGACAATCAGGCCCTGATCGGCATGGTCACGCTGCAAGCCTGGCATCGCCTGTTCATCGAATCCCACCATCCCATGCGTCCCCTGGCGCACTGAAACCCGAGGAGCCCCGCTGTGACCGTCCGTGCCACCCTGCGACGCTACGTCCTGGACAACCACCTGTTCACCGACGACGATGCCGCCCTCCAGGACGCCGACTCCTTCCTGGAGACCGGCATCCTCGACTCGACCGGCATCATGGAGCTGATCCTCTTCATCGAAGAGACCTTCCAGCTCAAGGTGACCGACGACGAGATGGCACCAGAGAACCTCGACTCCATCGACAGCCTGGTGGCCTACGTGGAGCGCAAGCAGCAGGCCGCGGCCTGACCATTCGGGAGCGCGCCGTGAGCTTCAGCCGCATCGACGGGTTCCGCATCGCCGGGGTGAGCACCTGCGTGCCGCCCACCCGCGTCGACAACCTGGACCTCGGTGAGCGCTATGGCGCCGAGGACGTTCGCAAGGTGGTGTCGATGGCCGGGGTGCGACACCGGCACGTGGTGGGCGACGAGCTCACCGCCGTCGACCTGTGCACCGAGGCCGCCCGCCGCCTGCTCGACCGGCTGGGCTGGGCGCCGGAAAGCATCACTGGCCTGATCATGGTCACCCAGTCGCCCGACCACTTCCTGCCCTCTTCGGCCTGCGTGGTGCACGCGAAGCTGGGCCTGCCCGTCGAGTGCGCGGCCTTCGACATGGGCCTGGGTTGCTCCGGCTATCCCTACGGGCTCTACATCGCCGCGACCATGCTCAAAGCCGGCGGACAGCAGCGCATCTTGATGCTGCATGGCGAAACGCCCAGCCGCTTCGTGCACCCCGATGACCACGCCACGACGCTGCTGTTCGGTGACGCGGGCTCGGCCACGGCGCTTGAGGCCGTCCCCGCCTCGCCTGATGGCGAGCCCGCGAGTTTTGGCCTGTTCACCGATGGCAGTGGTGCCGACGGCCTGATCATCCGCGGCGGCGCCTTCCGCGACCGCAACCCGGCCGACCCACGCGACCTGTGCGTGCGCATGGACGGCGCCGGCATCTTCAACTTCACCATCAAGCGCGTGCCACCGCTGGTCAACGACACGCTGGCCTTCGCGGGCCTGACGGTGCCGGACGTCGACGCCTACCTCTTTCACCAGTCCAACCGCTTCATCATGAAGCACCTGATGAAAAAGTGCGGCCTGCCCGAAGACCGCGTGCCCTTCACCATCGAAGACACGGGCAACTGCGGCGGCCCCTCCGTGGCGGTGACCCTGACGCGCTGCCTGGCTGAAAGAGGCCGTGACCACCCCCTGCGCCTGATGCTGCTGGGCTATGGCGTGGGCCTGTCCTGGTCATCGGCCGTTGTCACACTGCCACCCGATGCCGTGTTGTTGCACGGCGTGTGCGCCCCCACCCCGAACCCCGCCACGCCCGATCCCTCGGGAGTCACCCCATGAGCCAACGCACCCTCACCACCCAGCAAGCCCTGGAGATGATGGCGGACGCCTTCAACGAGCCCATCGAAAACCTCTCGCCCGAGACCGCGCGCGAGAGCATCCCGGGTTGGGACTCGATGGGGGCGCTGATGTTGATCGCCGAGCTGGACGAGCGCCTGGGGCTGGAGCTCAAGGCCGAGGTCTCGCGCGAAATGAAGCTGGTGCAGCACGTGCTCGACTTCCTGGCCTCGCACGGGGCGCTGGCGCCCTGACCCGGGTCTGCGCTCACCCGAGGTCCAAGCTTGAACACCCGCGCTGCACTGCCCATCGAAAAAACGGCCCGCCTGGTGGCGCGTGCCCTGGGCTGCACGCCGCAAGACCTTGCCGCCGGCCTGCGGCCCGCACGTGCCGATGACTTGCCGGCGGTGCTTGAGTTGCGCAAACAGGTCATCGGCAACGGCCTGAACTGGGACGACGAGGCCTACTTGCGCTGGCGCTACCAGTTCGGCACCCCAGGCGCTGGCCTGGCCACCTGCTGGGTCTGCACCCAGGGCGATCGCCTGCTGGGCATGATCGGGGTCGAGCCGGTTCACCTTCAGGCGGGCGAGCAGGCCTGCGACGCGCACGTCACGATGGACATCATGGTGCGCCCGGAACTCGATGGCATCGGCCTGGGCGTTTGGGTCAACCAGGCCATCTGCGAGCGACTGGGCTGCGTGCTGGCGGTGGGCTCGAACCCGAACTCGCGCGGCGTCATCGCGCGCACCTTCGAGCCTTTGCCCGACCGCCGCAGCTACACCCACCCACTGAACTTCGGCCACTTCATGGCCAAGCGGCTGTCGCAAGGCTGGTTGGCCGCCCTGGCGTCCTGGGCAGCCACCACGGCGATGGTGCTGTTTCGCCTGACGACGCTGTGGCTGGCGTCTTCGACGATCCACGTCGCGCCAGCACACGAGCTGGGCGCCGAGGTCGCCTTGCTGCTGGCTCGGTCGCAACGCACCCGGCGCGTGGAGGTGGCCCGTTCGGCCAGGGGGCTCGGCCAGCGCCTGCTGCGCAACCCCCGCAGCCCCGCCGAGGTTTGGCTGGCGCGCCGTGGCGGGGAGGTGGTGGGCCTGATGGCGGTCCGCCGCACCCAGCTCGACGAGCAGCGCCACGCTTTGCAGATCATGGACGTTGTGCTCGACAGGCACCACGAAGACGTGGCCCTCAGGGCCTTGCTGGCCCGGGTGGCTGCCCGGGGCTTCAGGGAAGGCGCCGAGTACCTGAATGTGACGCTGTACGACCCCGAGCTGGAGGCGCGCTTTTCACGCCTGTTCTTTCGGCACCAGCCGCACCCTTACGAGACGATGGCGTGGTCTTGCCCCGAGGGCGAGTTCAAGGAGGCGGTCAAGGCACGCGTGGCGTGGTCGCTGATGGACATCCACACCGACCGGGACCAGGGCTGATCACCAGAACAGCGCCAGCAGCAGCCCGATGATCAGCACCCACTTGCCGACGTAGTAGCCGGTGCGGTTGGTGGCCTTGAACTGCTTGGCCCTCTCGCGCATCTGGTAGGCCACGCCAAAGAACTTGTTGATGCCGCCAACCTGCTCGCCCTGTTCGTTCTGGGTGGCCGAGGCTTTCATGACGATGGCGGCGAACAGCTTGTTGATCCAGCGCACCACGGGGGTGTGGACCGGTCGCTCGACGTCTGCGAACAGGATGATGCGCGGCTGCTGCGTGGTGTTGGCGGCGTGGTGGATGTAGGTCTCGTCGAACATCACGACCTCGCCGTCCTTCCAGTGGTAGCGCTGGCCATCGACCTCGATGTAGCAGCCCGGGTCGTTCGGCGTGATCAGGCCCAGGTGGTAGCGCAGCGAGCCGGCATACGGGTCGCGGTGTTTGACCAGGGTGGCGCCGGGCGGCAGCGAGGCGAACATGGCCGCCTTGATGCCGGGGATCTGGTTGAGCAGGGCCACGGTCTTGGGGCAGCGCTCGGCGGCCGAAGGCTGGTCCACCCCGTACCACTTCAGGTAAAAGCGCTTCCAGCCGGTGCGGAAAAACGAGTTGAAGCCGATGTCGTTGTAGCCGTCGGCGGCCTTGATGCGCCCGCCTTCGTCCAGCGCCAGGGCCTCGTCACGGATGACCTGCCAGTTCTCCTGCAGCACCTTCAGCTCCGGGAACTGCCTGGCGTCGAGGTAGGGCTGGCTGCCCACCTTCGAGAACAGCACCATCAGCGAGTTGAAGGGCGCGATCAGCACCGTGAAGTCGGTCAGCGCACGAACGAGGCCGAAGCGCACCTTGCCGCGCAAGTGGGCATGCAGGGCGGCGGCGATGAAGGTGATCAGCACCCAGTGGCGAGGCGCCAGGGGCCAGATTTCGTGAAAGAAACTCATGGTTGTTCTCGGAACATCAATGCAAAAAACTCAGCGATCCAGGCCGCCCAGGCAGACGTACTTGGCCTCGACGTAGTCCTCGATGCCCTGACGCGCGCCTTCGCGGCCCAGGCCCGATTGCTTGACACCCCCGAAGGGCACCTCGCAGGTCGAGATGAGCCCGGTGTTGACCCCGACCATGCCGTACTCCAGCCCCTCGCTGACGCGCCAGATGCGGCCCACGTCGCGGCTGTAGAAATAGCTGGCCAGGCCGAACTCGGTGTCGTTGGCCAGGCGGATGGCATCGGCCTCGGTGTCGAACTTGAACACGGGCGCCACGGGGCCGAAGATTTCCTCACGGGCCACGCGCATGCTGGCGTCCACGTCGCACAGCACGGTGGGCTCGAAGAAGGCACCGCTCGCCAGCTCGGGCGCGACGGCCGCGCGCTTGCCGCCCGTGCGCACCTTCGCGCCCTTGGTCAGCGCGTCGCCCAGCAGCTCTTCGACCTTGGCCAGCGCCTGGCCATCGATCAGCGGCCCCTGCACCACGCCGGCTTCGAACCCGTTGCCCACCTTCATTTCGGCGACCTTGGCGGTCAGCTTTTCAACGAAGCGCTCGTAGATGCCGGCCTGGGCGTACAGGCGGTTGGCACAAACGCAGGTCTGGCCGGCGTTGCGGTACTTGCTGATCAGCGCGCCTTCGACGGCGGCGTCCAGGTCGGCGTCGTCGAAGACGATGAAGGGGGCGTTGCCACCGAGTTCCAGCGACAGCTTCTTGACCGTCTGCGCGCACTGCTTCATGAGGATGCGGCCCACCTCGGTCGAGCCCGTGAAGGACAGGTGGCGCACCACGTCGCTGGCGCAGAGCACCTTGCCGACCTCGATGGAGCGCTCACCGTCGGCGGTGATGACGTTCAGCACACCCGGCGGCATGCCGGCGCGCTGGGCCAGCTCGGCCACGGCCAGGGCCGACAGCGGCGTGGCCTCGGCCGGCTTGATGATCACGGGGCAGCCAGCGGCCAGGGCCGGGGCCACCTTGCGCGTGATCATCGCGATGGGGAAGTTCCACGGCGTGATGGCCGCGCACACGCCCACCGGCTGCTTGAGCACCAAAAAGCGCTTGCTCGGATCGGTGGAGGGCACGGTTTCGCCGTAGACGCGGCGGCCTTCCTCGGCGAACCACTCCAGGAAGCTGGCGCCGTAGCCGACCTCACCCTTGGCCTCGGCCAGGGGCTTGCCTTGCTCGGCGGTCATGATGCGGGCCAGGTCGTCGGCGTGCTGCATCAAGAGGTGAAACCACTTCATCAGGATGGCCGAGCGGGCCTTGGCCGGCAGCTTGGCCCAGGCTGGCCAGGCGCGGTTGGCGGCGGCGATCGCCGCTTCGGTCTCGGTGCCACCGAGGTTGGCCACCTGGGCGAGCAGGGCGCCGGTGGCCGGGTCGGTCACGTCGAAAACCTGGCCGTTGCCCTTCCATTGGCCGTCGATGAGGGCCTGGGTCTTGAGCAGCGTGGGGTCCTGGAGTTTGGACAGGGGAGACGTTGGCATGGTGGTGACCGCGCGAGGAGGGTGGTTGCCAGGGCGCCACGGAGCGCGCGCAAGGCGAAACGAACATTCTAGTGAGCCCGCCGCATCCCTGCGATGGCCCCATCGGACAGGATGCCTGGAGGTGGCGGACGGGGCCCGTCGCCCGCTGCGCTCAGGGTGGTTGCGGTGGGCCCCAGGGAGGGGCCTTGCCTATAATCCAAGGCTTTGCTGAAAAGCACCAGAACGCGCCCGCCAGTGGCCGTCCGTTCCAGTTGGCCCCCTGAGCCCCACCGAAAGCCGCCGCATGAAAGCCGCAGACATCCGCAAGACCTTCCTGGAGTACTTCCAGTCCAAGGGCCACACCATCGTGGCGTCCAGCCCCGTGGTGCCGGGCGACGACCCCACGCTGCTGTTCACCAACGCGGGCATGAACCAGTTCAAGGACGTGTTCCTGGGTTTTGACAAGCGCCCCTACAGCCGCGCCACCACCTCTCAGAAATGCATCCGCGCCGGCGGCAAGCACAACGACCTCGACAACGTCGGCTACACCGCGCGCCACCACACCTTCTTCGAGATGCTCGGCAACTTCTCGTTCGGTGACTACTTCAAGCACGACGCCATCCAGTTCGCCTGGGGCCTGCTGACCGAACAGTTCAAGCTGCCGAAAGAAAAGCTCTGGGTCACCGTCTACCAGGAAGACGACGAGGCCTACGATATCTGGAACAAGGTGGTGGGCGTGCCCGCCGAGCGCATCGTGCGCATCGGCGACAACAAGGGCGGCCGCTACATGTCCGACAACTTCTGGATGATGGGCGACACCGGCCCGTGCGGCCCCTGCACAGAAATTTTCTATGACCACGGCCCCGAGATCGCCGGTGGCCCTCCGGGCAGCCCCGATGAAGACGGCGACCGCTACATCGAGATCTGGAACAACGTCTTCATGCAGTTCAACCGCACCGAAGACGGCGTGATGCACCCGCTGCCCAAGCCCTCGGTGGACACCGGCATGGGCCTGGAGCGCATCGCCACGGTGTTGCAGGGCAAGCACAGCAACTACGAGATCGACCTGTTCCAGAACCTGCTGGCTGCTGCCCGCGCCGCCGTGTCGGCCTCTGGCGGCGAAGGTTTCGACGCCAACAGCCCGTCCCTCAAGGTGATTGCAGACCACATCCGCGCCTGCTCGTTCACGGTGGCCGACGGCGTCATCCCCAGCAACGAAGGCCGTGGCTACGTGCTGCGCCGCATCACCCGTCGCGCCATCCGCCACGGCTACAAGCTGGGCGCCCGCACCCCCTTCTTCCACAAGCTGGTGGCGGCCCTGGTGGTTGAAATGGGTGAGGCCTATCCCGAACTGCGCCAGAACGAAAAGCGCATCACCGAGGTGCTCAAGACCGAAGAGGAGCGCTTCTTCCAGACCATCGCCAATGGCATGGAAATCCTGGAAGGCGCCCTGGCCACGGGCACCCAGCAGATCGACGGCGAGACCGCCTTCAAGCTGCACGACACCTACGGCTTCCCCGTTGACCTGACCGCCGACGTCTGCCGTGAGCGCGACGTGACGGTGGACCAGGCCGGCTTCGACGCCGCCATGGCCCGCCAACGCGAGCAGGCCCGCGCCGCCGGCAAGTTCAAGATGGCCGCAGGCCTCGAATACAAGGGCGTGGCCACCGACTTCCAGGGCTACGAGCACCTGGTGCAGGAAGGTGCCCAGGTCACCGCCATCTACGTGGACGGCGCCAGCGTGCAGCAGGCCTCGGCCGGCGACGACGCCGTCATCGTGCTCGACAAGACCCCGTTCTACGCCGAGTCCGGCGGCCAGTGCGGCGACAGCGGCGACCTGCGCAACGCCACCAGCCGCTTCGTGGTCGAAGACACGCTCAAGATCCAGGCCGACGTGTTCGGCCACCACGGCCGCGTGGTCGAGGGTTCGATCAAGGTGGGCGATGCCGTCAACGCCAAGGTCGACGCCGAACTGCGTGCCAAGACGGTCCGCAACCACAGCGCCACCCACCTGATGCACAAGGCCCTGCGCGAGGTGCTGGGCGAGCACGTGCAGCAAAAGGGCTCGCAGGTCACGCCCGATCGCACGCGTTTCGACTTCTCGCACGGCCAGCCCCTGACCAACGAAGAGATCCGCGAGATCGAGCAGATCGTCAACGCCGAGGTCCTGGCCAACGCCGACGCGCGGGCCCAGGTGATGGCCCTGGACGACGCCCAAAAGAGCGGCGCCATGATGCTGTTCGGCGAAAAGTACGGCGAGACCGTGCGCGTGCTGAGCATCGGCTCGTCCAAGGAGTTGTGCGGCGGCACCCACGTCAAGCGCACCGGTGACATCGGCCTGTTCAAGATCGTGGCCGAAGGCGGGGTGGCCGCTGGCGTGCGCCGCGTCGAAGCCATCACCGGCGACAACGCCCTGGCCTACGCCCAGAACCTCGAAGGCACCGTCAACGGCCTGGCCGCCATGCTCAAGGCCACGCCGCACGACGTGCCCGCCCGCGTGGCCGCGGCGCAGGACCAGATCCGCGCCCTGGAAAAGGAAATCGCCGCCCTCAAGGGCAAGCTGGCTTCGGCTCAAGGCGACGAACTCGTGGCCCAGGCCGTGGACGTCAAGGGCAAGGATGGCCAAGTGGTCAGGGTGCTGGCCGCCAAGCTGGACGGCGCCGACGCCGCCACGCTGCGCAACACCATGGACCAGCTCAAGAACAAGCTCAAGACCGCCGCCATCGTGCTGGCAACGGTCGATGGTGGCAAGGTGCAGCTGGCCGCAGGCGTGACCGCAGACACCACGGCCAAGGTCAAGGCTGGTGAACTGGTGAACTTTGTGGCCCAGCAAGTGGGCGGCAAGGGCGGCGGCAAGCCCGACCTGGCCATGGCCGGTGGCACCGATGCCGCCGCGCTGCCGCAGGCGCTGGCGGCCGTGGCGGCCTGGATTGGTGACCGTTTGTGACCAGTTGAACTGGATCCCCCGCATTCAGGGAGGGGCGATGGATCACGCTCCGTGTATCCTGAGCTGAAACGGGATGATCTGCTTGGCGCGAAGGCCTCGGGTGATTGTTCCTGAATCAATGATTTGACGTGTTTGGGGGTTCCATGTTCAAGCCTGTTTCCAAGTTCGCGGTGGCCGCTTTGTTGAGCGCCTCTGCATCGATGGCCTCTGCGGCACTGGTGTCTTCGGGGGTGGCAAACGTCACTGGCACCTGGAGCTTTGACTTCGACACCGGTGTGCAAGGCAATTTCATCTTCGACGCTGGGCAGGATGCCTGGTGGGAGCAGATGACCTCGAGCACCCGCCAACTGGTGCCCACGAACGGGGCTCAGATCGTCAACCTCGGCAGTGTCAGTTTCGCCGGCCTGACGGAGGCGGCCCTTCAAAGCCTGTCTTATGGTTTGACGCCGATCGTCGGCAGCAATGCTGGCAACCAACTCACCTTTGGCGACGTGTTTGCCGTCAAGACCACCTCTGGCAACTACGCAAAGGTGCTGGTCTCCGCACCGTTTTTCGATCCAGGCAACAACAACGGCTTGATCTTCTACTACGAGACCTACAGCGGCGTCGTGCCCGAACCCGCCAGCGTGGCGCTGGTGCTGGCCGGTGTGGGTGTCGTGGGCTGGGTTGCCCGCAAGAAGAAGCCTGCGCTCGTTTGATGTTCATGGCAGCCGGTCGCGCACCGGCCTGCCGACCCGGCGCCCTGAGTCCTTGCGGCCAGGGCGCTTTGTTTTGGTGACACCACGCCCGGAGCGTCGCCGCTTTTTCATTCGATGTGACGTCCTGAATGACCGTGTGCCTGTGCGCTTTATGATGGCGCTCATCACAACCAGGGCAGGGCGGCCTCGGCCACACCTGCCACAGCAGGGAGCGTTCACATGATCGTCAGCAACCTCGAGGTCCTGCCGGGCCAGCGCGTCGTCAAGCACCTGGGCCTGGCCCAGGGCAGCACGGTGCGGGCCAAGCACGCGGGCAAGGACTTCCTCTCGGGGCTCAAGAACATCGTCGGTGGTGAGCTCAAGGCCTACACCGAACTGATGAAGGAAGCCCGCGACGAAGCGGTCAAGCGCATGGTGGAGGAGGCCCGCTCCATGGGCGCCAACGCCGTGCTCAACGTGCGCTTCACCACCACCTCCATCACCATGGGGGCGGCCGAAATCCTGGCCTACGGCTCGGCCGTGCAGGTCGAGTCCATTTGAGGCGGGAGGCCCCATGGTCTGGCTCGATCTGGGCCTCCAGCTTGGCCTGCCGCTCGCCCTGCTTTTGCTGGGGCTGATCGTCGGGCGCATCCTGGAGAAGCGCCACTACGCGTCCATCCGCCTGCGCGAGAAAAAGCTCGCGGGCGTGCTGGTGTTTTCCACCCGCTGGCCGCCCGAGGTGATGGCGCCCCAGCGCACCACCCTGGTCGCTGGCAGCGTGGTCATCTCGTCCGACCATTTCAAGACCTTCGTGGCCGGCCTGCGCAACATCTTCGGCGGCAACGTGCGCAGCTATGAAACCCTGATGGAGCGGGCGCGCCGCGAAGCCGTGCTGCGCCTGAAGGAAGAGGCCCATCGGCAGGGCGCCAAGCTGGTCATCGGCCTGCGCTTCGAGACCACACAGATCGCCGGGCGTGGCACGCCCTGCATGGAGGTGCTGGCCTATGGCACGGCGCTGAAGTCGGCCGCCGCACCCACGTCGTCCGCTCGGGCGGCAGCCTGAGCGGGGAGACGGGCACCCCCCCATGCAGTTCGAGAACCGTTCGCCTGACGAAGGCATCAACGCCCAGCCTGAACACCTGGGCCGCGAGGCCATCTGGCTGATCGTTGGTGCCATCGTTTGCGTGATCGGGCTGGTGGTGCTGGCCGATGTCGCCGCGAGCTGGCTGGCGCCCCGCCTGCCGTTTTCGCTGGAGCGAGAGCTGGCCGATCGCATGGAAGGCGAGCCGCCCAAGCTGCCGCCCCAGGAGCAGGCGGCGAACGCGGCCTTGCAGGAGTTGGCCGATCGCTTGCGCGGCCCGCTCGGCATGCCCGAAGACATCACCGTGAAGGTTCGGGTCGACGACAGCGAGGTGCTCAACGCCTACGCCACCGTGGGCGGGCGCATCGTCATCCACCGTGGCCTGTTGCGCCGCCTGAGGGGGGAGCACGAGCTCGCGGCCCTGCTGGCCCATGAAATGGCCCATGTCCAGCATCGGCACGTGGCCGCCAGCCTGGGGCGGGGCCTGGTCATTGGCCTGGTGCTGAGCGTGGTGTCTGCAGATGCCGGCGGCCGGGCCGCTGGCGTGTTGCTGGAGCAGACTGGTGGCTTGTTGGTGCGCGGCTACGGGCGCGACCACGAGCGAGAGGCCGACACCGGGGCCATGCGCGCCGCGGCCGCGCTGCATGGGCACGTCGGCGGGGTCATCGGCCTGTTCGACCTCATCGCCAGCGCGCGCGATGAGCCGCCCCGTCGCGAAGCCGGCGAAACCAGCGGTGGAGCGGGGGGGCAGCGCTGCTCACCTTCGGGCGGTGCCGGCGCAGAGACCGCCCCATCCGCCCCATCCGCCCCATCCGATTCATCCGGCGATCCTGGCAAGCCCCCTCGCGCCGTGCCCACCTGGCTCAGCACCCACCCCGCCGACGAAGACCGCAGCGAGGCGGCCCGCGCCTGGGCCCGCCAGAACGGCGTGCCCGTGAGCGGCGCCGCGCCTGCCATGCACCCCGCCTTGCTGGCCTGGGCCCGCGCCAGTCAAGAGCCCTGCCAGCAGGCCGGGCGCACCGAACTCACCAACCCCACGGATCAGCCGTAGCTCAGCTCGCTGGCCTTGCCGCGGAACACACGGTAGGCGAACACCGTGTAGCCGATGATGGCTGGCAAGGTCAGCAGGGTGCCGAACAGGATGACTTGCAGCGACTCGCGCGAGGCGGCGGCCTGCCAGACCGTGAGCCGGTCCACCACCACATAGGGGAACAGGCTGTAGGCCAGGCCGATGCCCGCCATCGCGAACACCACCACCGTGGCCCAGAAGGGCAGGGCGCAAAAGCGCTCGGTCACCAGCTTCGAGTTCAGCACCGAACGCAAGGCGATCAGGGCGCCCAAGGTGATCAGGGGGATGGGCAGCAGCGCGATGAAGCCCGGCATGCTGAACCAGCGCTCGCGCACCTCCAGGCTGATCAGCGGCGTGGCCACCGAGATCAAGCCGATGCCGATGACGACCACCGGCCAGGCCGACTTGGCCCACTCCACGGCCCGGCGTTGCAGCGCGCCTTCTGTCTTGATGATGAGCCAGCCCGCACCCAGCAGCAGGTAGGCCGCCACCAGCGACAGCGCGATCAGCCCCGCGAAGACCTGTGGCCACAGCCCCTGGGCAAAGCCGGTGACGAAGCGCCCCAGCATCCAGCCCTGGGCCAGCGAGGCCAGCAGCGAGCCGGCGATGAACAGGCGGTTCCAGAGCAACTGGTGCTCGTCGCGCGCCTTGACGCGGAAGTCGAAGGCCACGCCGCGCAAGGTCAGCCCGAACAGCATCAGCGCCACCGGCAGGTACAGCGCCCCGAGCACCACGCCATGCGCCTTGGGGAAGGCGATCAGCAAGATGCCCACCCCCAGCACCAGCCAGGTCTCGTTGGCATCCCAGAACGGACCGATGGAGGCGACCATCACGTCGCGCTCGCGGGCATCGGCGCGGGACATCCACATGCCCACGCCAAGGTCGTAGCCGTCCAGCAGCACGTAGGCCAGCATGGCCAGGCCCATGATCGCCATGAAGAGCACGGGCAGCCAGTCGCCTGACGCCGGGATGGCAGAAGGCAGTGCGTCAAGCGGGGTCATGGCTGGGCTCCTTGTGGCAGGTTGGCGTCGTGACCAGTCTGGGCGATCGAGCGCCCGGTTTGCGACTGCGCAGGCGAGGCCAGCGGCTTTTCGCTCATGTAGCGCAGCACCGCGATGTAGGCAGCGATCAGCAGCACGTACATCACCAGGTAGACCGAAAAGGTCAGTGCGATGTGGGCAGGGGGCGTGCTGGTCACGACCTCGTCGGTGCGCAACTCGCCGAACACGATGAAGGGCTGGCGCCCGATCTCGGTGACGTACCAGCCGGCCAGCGTGGCCACCCAGCCCGAAAAGCTCATGAAGCGCAGCGCTTGCAGCCACGCGCGCGGCAGGCGGGAAGGCTCCCAGCCCGCGCGGCGCAGTTTCCACAACCCCAGCCAGCTCACGGCCAGCATCAGCAGCCCCACGCCCACCATCACGCGAAAGCCCCAGAACAGCGGCGCCACCGGCGGGTGCGCGCCCTCGAACTCGTTGAGCCCGCGCAGCTCACCGTCCCACTCGTGGGTCAGCACCAGCGAAGCCAGCCTGGGCACCTCCACCGCGAAGTGCGTGGTGCGTGCCGCCTCGTCGGGCCAGCCGAAGAGCACCAGGGGCGCGCCGCGTTCCGTGTGCCACACCCCTTCGATGGCGGCGATTTTCTGCGGCTGGTGCTGCAGGGTGTTGAGCCCGTGCATGTCTCCGGCCACGATCTGCAGCGGCACCAGCACGGCCGCCACCGTCAGCGCCGCTCGCAGCACCAATGGCGCTGCCGGGCTGGCCGTGCCACGCAATTGCCGCAGCGCGGTCAGGCCCGCGATCAGGAAGGTGGCCGTCAGCCCCGAGGCCAGCAGCACGTGCACCAGCCGGTAGGGGAACGAGGGGTTGAAGACCACCTCGGCCCAACTGCGCACGTGGTAGATGCCATCGATCACCTCGTGGCCCGCGGGCGTCTGCATCCACGAGTTCAGGGCCAGGATCCAGAACGCGCTCACCGTGGTGCCGAAGGCGACCAGGAAGGTGGCGATCAGGTGCGTGCGCTCCGACACCCGGTCGTGCCCGAACAGCATCACGCCCAGGAAGGTGGCCTCCAGGAAGAAGGCCGTGAGCACCTCGTAGCCCAGCAGCGGCCCGGCGATGTTGCCCACCCGTTCCATGAAGCCCGGCCAGTTGGTGCCGAACTGAAAGCTCATCGTGATGCCGCTGACCACACCCAGCGCGAACGTCAGCGCGAACACCTTGGTCCAGAAGCGCCAGGCCAGCAGCCAGCGCTCGTCGCGCGTGCGCACCCAGCGCCAGCGAAAGAACAGCAGCCACCAGCCCAGGGCGATGGTGATGGTCGGGAACAGGATGTGGAACGAGATGTTGGCCGCGAACTGCAGCCGCGACAGCATCAGCGATGACAAGGCGGCGTCCATGGCTCAGCCCTCCGTGCCGTTGTCGCGGTTGTCTCGCCCCGCGTCGTCGGCCGGGCGCTTGCCGCGCCGACCGGTGAACTCCAGCAGCTTGCCGACCTGCGCGCCCATCTTCATCAACTTCGACAGCGTCTGCACGTCCATGCGGCTGACCTCGTCGAACCAGCTCATGAGTTGCTCGATGAGGTCGTGCATCTCGCGCATGCGGGCCTGGGCGTGGGCGTCATCCGGGCCGCTGGGTTCCTGCAGCAGGGCGTCGCGCAGCATGCTCAGCGTGGGCTCGATCTCCCTGCGGCGGCGCTCTTCGGCCAGGCGGCGGAAGGTGTCCCAGGCGTCGCCAGAGGGCTCGAAGTACTCGCGGCGGTCGCCAGGCAGGTGACGCAGGCGCACCAGGCGCCAGGCCTGCAGCTCCTTGAGGCCCATGCTCACGTTCGAGCGCGAGAAACCCAGCGTCTCGGCCATGTCGTCGGCGTGGATCGGGCGCGGCGAGAGGTAGATCAGGGCGTAGATCTGGCCCACGGTGCGGTTGATGCCCCAGCGGCTGCCCATTTCACCGAAGTGGGTGACGAAGCTGACGGCCAGGGGACTGAGGGTGCTCATGACGGTGACTCCTGCGCGGCGCGGCGCAATCGAGGGAAGTTTGACGACCGTCAATGTACTGCTGAAAGTTCAGTAAATACTGAAACTTCAACAAATCCGACAAGAGCGTGGGCCCTTGGGCAAGGCGACGTCGAGCGTGACCGAATTCACCCGGGGCGACACTTTCTCGCTTCCAGGCCCAGGGGTGTCGGCGCCGATTCCCCTGTGTCATGCAGCATCCTGTGTGAAGGTGCATCCTGGGCAGACATTGGTTCACGGACCGATGTTGTCCGGTCGCACCCGATCAGATAAGGAGACCCCATGACCCATCCCGTTGCCCAGCACCCCATCGTCCCCCGGGAGAAGCTGAACTTCGGCCTGGACGGCGACATCCCCAAGTACTGGTTTGAAGGCGACCCGTTCAAGACCCGCTTCTGGGACGCACTCTCCCTGATCTTCCCGCCGGGTGAGAAGTACTTCATGAACTGCGTGCGCGACTGGCGCGACCAGGTCAGCGACCCCAAGCTGTTGCAGGACATCAAGGACTTCAACCGCCAGGAAGCCCAGCACAGCATGGTCCACCGCCAGGACAACGACCGCCTGCGCAAGCAGGGCGTGGATGTGGACAAGCTCACCGACTACGTCGACACCCTGCTCAACGGGCGATATCGCAGCACCTACAGCCAGGGCTACAACATCGCCGTGACCTCCGCGCTGGAGCACTTCACGTCCATCATCGCCCACAGCCTGTTCGACAAGCGTGACGTGATGAAGGCCGCCGATCACCGCGTGCGGGCCATGTACGCCTGGCACGCCATCGAGGAAGTCGAGCACAAGGGCGTGGCCTATGACGTCATGGTCGATTACGCCAAGGTGGGCTACTTCAAGCGCGTGGGCGCCCTGATGCACGCGACCGTCATGTTCCCCATGACCATCTTCCGCATCCAGCGCCAGTTGATGATCCACGATGGTTTCACCCTGGGCCAGCGCCTGAAGATGGCCGCTGGTGGCGTGTGGTGGCTGCTCAAGCCGGGTGGCCTGCTCGCGCCCATGCACAAGCACTACATCACCTATTACAAGCCTGGCTACCACCCCTGGCAGGAAACCGAGCAGCCTGGCTACAAGGAGTGGATGAGCGCGTTCGACCAGTTCGACCGCGACCCGGTGAAGGCCACCGAACAGATGCGCCGCGACCTGTCGCTGGCCTGAGGCGGGTGCCCGGAGGAGGGCTTTTGACCTGGCGCAACCCGAGAGGGTGATGTCGCAGCCGAAGCCCTCCTGTCATGCGTCATCCTGTTGTGGCGCGGCTTGGATCCCTAGGATGGAGCCATCCTGGAGACAAACCAAGAAGGACCACAACATGACTCACCAAGCAGACCAGCAGCACCCCATCGTGCCGCGCGAGAAGCTGGATTTCGGCCTGGACGATCCCAGCATCCCCAAGTACTGGTTCGGTGGCGACGCGTTCAAGACCCGCTTCTTCGACGCCATGTCGCTGATCTTCCCGCCGGGTGAAAAGTTCTTCATGGTCACGGTGCGCGACTTCCGCGACCGCATCACCGACCCCAAGCTGCTGCAGGACATCAAGGACTTCAACCGCCAGGAAGCCCAGCACAGCCTCGTGCACAACCAGTACAACGACGTGCTGCGCAAGCAAGGCATGCCGGTTGAAAAGCTGATCGGCTGGCTCGACAAGCTGCTGTTCGACAAGTACCGCAGCCGCCACAGCCGCGAGTACACCCTGGCCATCACCGGCGCGCTGGAGCACTTCACCGCCCTGGGCGCCCACGCCATGTTCGACGAGCGCGACATCATGGGCTCGGCCCACCCGAAGGTGCGCGCCATGTACGCCTGGCACGCCATCGAGGAGGTCGAGCACAAGGGCGTGGCCTACGACGTCATGATCGACTACGCCAAGGTCGGCTACTTCAAGCGCATCGGCGCCCTGATCCACGCCACCTTCATGTTCCCCTACGTGATCCTGATGTTCACCAACGCCATGCTCAAGGCCGACGGCTTTGGTCTGCTCCAGCGCGCCAAGCTCTTTGCCAAGGGCATCTGGTGGCTGCTCAAGCCGGGCGGCTTCGTGGCCCCGCTGCACAAGCACTACGTGCAGTACTACAAGCCCGGCTACCACCCCTGGCAGGAAACCGAGCAACCCGGCTACGAAGAGTGGCTGCGCGGCTTCGCCAAGCATCAGGACCCGGTGGAAGCCAGCGAACTCATGCGTGCCGATCTGGCCGCCGCCCGGTGAGTTCAGTCGCGCATTTTTCCCTGCGTGACATCCCCGTAGTTGGTTAGACTTCGGCACACCTGTTCCGGGTGTGCCGATTTCCTTTATGCGCATTCCTCTTCCCCCTGCAGCCGTGCTTGAGGCCCTGGGCATCAAGCCCATCCCGCTGTTCATGCTTTCGGCCTGGATCAAGGCGGGCGCCAAGTGCGGCTTCAACGTCCAGCCCCTGTTCAAAGAAGCCGGGATCACGATCGACCTGATCCGCCTGGAAGACGCCCGCGTGTCGCCCCTGCAGCTGGTGTCCCTGCTGGAGCAGTGTGTTGCCCTGTCACCCGAGAAGCACTTTCCATTCGTGCTGGGCGACACCTTTGCCTTCGAGTCCCTGCCCGAGTTCGAGACCCTGCTGGCCACCAGCCCCACCTTGCGTGAAGCCCTGCGCGTGGCCGACCTGGCCCGCCGCATGGTGCTGCCCTGGCTCAAGCTGGAGGTCAAGGAAGAAGGCGACCTGGCCCGGGTCGAAGTCGGCTTCGACGTGCCGGTGCCCAACCTGGACGCCTATGGCCTGCCTCTGAACCTCGTCAGCGAAGCCATCCTGGCCTGCATCCGCAAGTTCGGCCGCACCCTGCAAGGCTCTGAGGACGGTTTCGTGGGCGTCTCGATCAAAGGCCCGCCGCCTTCTTACGCCAGCAAGTTCCAGCCCTTTTTCACCCAGCCCGTCACCTTCAACGCCGGGGTCGATGCCCTGGTGTTCGAGCGCCGCATCCTGGACCTGCCGCTCGAAGGCGCCTTCCCGGCCTTGCACGAGCAGGCGCAGTTCCTGGCCGAGCAGCGCCTGGGCAAGGAGGCCCGCCGCCAGGGCGTCGCTGCCGAGATCGAAGAGCTCATCACCCGTGAGCCCAACCTGCTGGCCCTCGGGGTGGAAGACATGGCCGATCGGCTGAACCTGCACCCACGCACGCTGCAGCGGCGCCTCAAGGACGAGGGTGACAGCTACCTGCACGTGCAGGCCCGCATGCGCCATCGCCTGGCCTGCCAGTGGCTCAAGCAGGGCGACATCTCCATCGACGACATCAGCGCCCGACTGGGCTTTTCCGACCGGCGCGCTTTCACCGCGGCGTTCAAGCGCTGGGAAGGCGCCACGCCCAGCGCTTGGCGCGAACAGCAGAACTGAGCGTCTGTTTCCTGCACGGCATCGGTAGCAACGAGCACATCATTTGGGTGGACTTGTCGCCAATTGACCCTGGTTGGCGGGAAACCTTTCTTGCGGCAGGGGTGAGCCTCACCTAGATTCGTCACAGGCCGGCTGTCGGTCTGTCGTTAATCGCATTTGGCTTGTCGTCTGCTATGCAAACTCGGTCGCTTTCGTCTTCCGTGCCAGTTCCCGCTCTGGGCAGCTGGCGTCAGGCCGCCTCGGCCTGCGGGTTCACCATCGATCCGGTCTTGCGCGAAGTGGGCATCAACCCCCACGACGCACAAACGCCGGTACGGGTCGCTCCCGCGAACCTCTTTCGGGCCTTCTCGATGTGCGTCGAGCGAGCGCGCACGCACCACTTTCCCTTCGCACTCGGCGAGAACTTCGTCTTCGAGCATTTCACCGAGTTCGACACCTTCGTCGATTCCTGTGCGTCGCTGCGCGAGATCCTCGAGCTCGCAGGCTGGGCCCGCGAGGTCATCGCGCCCTGGATGTCGTTGCGCCTCGATGAGTTCGGTGCCGAAGCCCACCTGCGCGTCGTCGTGAGCGTGCCGGGCCAGGACCCGGCCGAGTTGCGCCACGTGCGCGAGGTGGTGATGGCCGCGATCTACCAGGTGCTGCGCCGCGCCACCCGCAACGCCCACGTGCTGCTGTCGGTGCGCATGGCCGGCCCGCCCCCCGCCGAGCCGCAGAAGTACAGCGATCATTTCGGCGTGCCGGTCACCTTCAACGAAGATGCCGACGCGTTGGTGATGGACCGCCGCTGGCTCGACCAGCCGCTCAACGCCCCCCTGCAGCACGCCCAGAACGAGGCCCGCCTTCGCGTCGAGCGCCGCCTGAGCCAGGAAGGCGCCGAGCGCAACATCGTCGACGAAGTCCGCTGGGCCCTGGAGCGCCGCCCCGAATTGCTGCGCGAAGGCCTGGAGTCCACCGCCGCCGCGCTGGGGCTGCACCCGCGCACCCTGCAGCGCCGGCTTCAAGCCGAAGGCGTCAAGTACGTCGACATCCAGTCCAAGGCCAAGTGCCACCGCGCCCAGATCATGCTGCGTCGCCGCGCCATCAGCATGGAGTCGATCAGCGAAGAACTCGGTTTCTCGGACCGCCGTGCTTTCACCTTCGCCTTCAAGCGCTGGATGGGCATGTCGCCCAGCCTCTACCGCACCCAGGTCTGCAACTGAAGCGGCCGGGCCATGCGCCCGGTGCCATGAGGCGGGCCAGAGCCTGCTAGAGTCCGGCCCATGTCAGAACGCGCAGATCTCCAGGGCCGGCACATCGTGCTGGGTCTCACGGGCGGCATCGCCTGCTACAAATCGGCCGAGCTGGTCCGCCTGCTCACCAAGGCCGGTGCCACGGTGCAGGTCGCGATGACCGAGGCCGCCGAGGCCTTCATCACCCCCGTCACGATGCAGGCCTTGTCTGGCCGCAGCGTCTACACCAGCCAGTGGGACGCGCGCGAGGCCAACAACATGCCTCACATCAACCTGGGGCGCGAGGCCGATGCCATCGTCGTGGCACCCGCCAGCGCGGACTTCATCGCCAAGCTGGCGCAGGGCAGGGCGGACGAGCTGCTCAGCCTGATGTGCCTGGCTCGCCCGCGCGAAAGCTGCCCGCTTGTCGTGGTGCCCGCCATGAACCGCGAGATGTGGTCGCACCCGGCCACGCAGCGCAACGTCGCGCAGCTCGTGGCCGATGGCGCCGTGGTGTTCGGCCCAGGCAACGGTGACCAGGCCTGCGGCGAGGTCGGCGACGGCCGCATGCTCGAGCCCGAAGAAATCCTGGCCGACCTGATCGCGTTCTTTCAGCCCAAGCAGCTGAAGGGTAAGCGCCTGCTGATCACCGCCGGCCCGACCTTCGAGCCCATCGACCCGGTGCGCGGCATCACGAACCACTCCAGCGGCAAGATGGGTTTCGCCATCGCGCGCGCTGCCGCCGAGCGGGGTGCCCAGGTCACCCTGGTGGCCGGGCCCGTGCACCTGCCCACGCCGCGTGGCGTGCAGCGCATCAACGTGATGACGGCGCAGCAGATGTTCGACACGGTGCTGCCGTTGGCCGCCCAGCACGATGTGTTCGTCGCCACGGCGGCGGTCGCCGACTGGCGGCCCGCCACCCTGGCCGAGCACAAGATCAAGAAAGAGGGCAAGAAGCTGGCGCCCAGCTTCGAGCTCACCGAGAACCCCGACATCCTGGCGGCCGTGGCCTCGCTGGCGCGCCCGCCTTACTGCGTGGGGTTTGCCGCCGAGAGCGAGCACCTGCTCGAACACGCCCGCGCCAAGCTGCAGCGCAAGCGCGTGCCGCTGATCGTCGGCAACCTCGGCCCCGCCACCTTCGGCAAGGACGACAACGCCTTGCTGCTGGTTGACGCCGAACACGCCCGCCCGCTGCCGGTCGATGGCACGCCGACCGACAAGCTCACGCTGGCGCGTGAGCTGATGGCGGAGCTGGCCCATCGCCTGTCGGTGCGGTCCTGAGCACCCCTTGCGTTTTTTCGACACAGGCGGCGCCTGGCAGGCGCCGAACCCGCATGACCACCGTTGACGTCCGCATCCTCGATCCGCGCATGGCCGAAGCCATGCCGGCCTATGCCACGCCGGGCAGCGCCGGCCTTGACCTGCGCGCCGCGCTTGACCAGCCGCTGGTGCTGCAACCCGGGCAGGCCGAGTTGATCCCCACCGGGCTGTCCATGCACCTGGGTGATCCGGGGCTGGCGGCCATGATCCTGCCGCGCTCGGGCCTGGGGCACAAACACGGCATCGTGCTGGGCAACCTGGTGGGCCTGATCGACTCCGATTACCAGGGGCCGCTCATGGTCAGCTGCTGGAACCGGGGCTCGCAAGCCTTCACCATCCAACCCATGGAACGCATCGCGCAACTGGTGATCGTGCCGGTGGTGCAGGCCAGCTTCCGGCTGGTCGACAGCTTCGAGGCCTCGCAGCGAGGCGAGGGCGGTTTCGGCTCGACAGGCAGGGGCTGAGAGGGCCTTCAAGCCCTCACGCCCTCAGTGCAGCGTCGTGCCGTCCGGCATGTCCTCGGCCCCGGGGCCCAGGCTCAGCGGTGAGAGCGCCACCGAGCCCTGCTCGGTTTCTTCTTGCGTGGCAGAGCGCACATCGCACACCTTGAGCGTCAGGTTCAGGCCGATGCCCGCCAGCGGGTGGTTGCCATCGAGCACAACATGGGTGTCGTACACCTCGGTGACGGTGTAGAGGGCGTCCTTGGGCATGTCAGGCGTGGCGCTGCCTTCAGGCGGGCCTTCGAACTGCATGCCTTCCGTGACGGACTCCGGGAAGATGTCGCGGGCCTCGAAGAAAACCAGCTCGGCGCGGTAGTCGCCGAAGGCCTGCTCGGGCTCCAGGTGCAACTGGGCTTCGAAGCCCGTGGTCTGGCCGATGAGGGCCTGCTCGACCTTGGCGAGCAGGTCGTCGCCACCAAGCAGGAACTCCATCGGCTCGCTCAGCTCGTCGATGAGCTGGCCCTGGGTGTCTTCCAGGCGCCAAGTCAGGCTCACGACACAGGGAGAAGTGATGATCATCCCCGAATCATCTCATGGCCGGGGGGCTTGATGCCGCTCAGCCGGGGCGGCGACAAGGGCTGCACAATGGCGCGCATGACGAACCTGCCTCCCAAGCCCGTGGCCCCGCCGGCCATCGACGAACCCACGCCCCTGCTGGGCGGCCTCTCGCCCCAGGCCTTCATGCGCCGGCACTGGCAAAAAAAGCCCTTGCTGATCCGCCAGGCCGTTCCTGGCGTGCGCTCGCCCATCGAGCGGGCCGAGCTGTTCGCCCTGGCAGAGCAGGAAGACGTGGAATCCCGCTTGATCGTGCAGGCGCCGGCAGCGGGCCAGCCCGGGGCCCGCAAGCGCAGCCAGGGCGAGGCCGGCTGGTCCCTTCAGCATGGCCCCCTGGCGCGCCGCAGCTTGCCTGCGCTCAAGCAGCCCGGCTGGACCTTGCTGGTGCAGGGGCTCGACCTGCACGTGCCAGCCGCCACCGAGTTGCTGCAACGTTTTCGCTTCGTGCCCGATGCGCGGCTGGACGACCTCATGATTTCGTGGGCATCGGACCAGGGCGGCGTGGGCCCGCATTACGACTCCTACGACGTCTTCCTGCTGCAGGTGCAGGGGCGCAGGCGCTGGCGCATCGGGCGCTTGCGCGACGACCGCCTGCAACCCGACGTGCCTTTGAAGATCCTCAGTCACTTCGAGCCCGAGGAAGAATGGGTGCTGGAGCCGGGCGACATGCTCTACCTGCCGCCCATGTGGGCCCACGATGGCGTGGCCGAAGGCGAATGCATGACCTGCTCGATTGGTTTTCGCGTGCCCGAAGCCACCGAGCTGGCCCGCGAGGTGCTCATCCGCTTCGCCGAAGAGCTCGACGCTGATGGCCCGCGCCGCCTCTACAAGGACCCGGGTCAGCAGGCCACGGCCACCCCGGGCCTGGTCCCCGAGGGCCTGGAGGCCTTCGCCTCGCAGGCCATCGAGCGCTTGCTCAAGGACCCTGAGGGCTTGCGCTCGGCGCTCGGCGAGATCCTCACCGAGCCCAAGCCCCGCGTGTGGTTCGAGGCTGGCGAGCCCTTGCCCGACGGCGTGGGCGTGCAACTCGACCCGCGCACGCGCATGGTCTACGATGGTCAGCGGGTGTTCGCCAACGGCGAGTCGTGGCGCACCGCGGGGCGCGATGCCCGCCACCTGCGCAACCTGGCCGATCAACGCTGGCTGGATGCCGCCACGGTGTCGAAGGCCAGCGCCGCGCTGCGCGAGCTGCTCGACCAGTGGGCCGAAGACGGCTGGTTGCACCCGCTGAGCTGACGCGGTCCGGGCCAGGCGCGGAGACGGCCTGCACTGCGCCTGGCTGCATCCCTCTCAACCACCGGAGGCTTGCCCATGGAACCCCACCCTGAATCGACGCCTCCCGCCTCCGGCCGCATCGACGGCTGGCGGGAGTTCCAAGACCGTTTTCGCGCGACGCTGGCCATGGCCTCGACTTCGCCGGGTGAATGCCTTTGGGTCGATGCCGATTTTGCGCATTGGCCACTGGGCGAGCGCGCTGTCACGGATCTGTTGCAGCAGTGGATGCGCCAGCATGGCGGCGCAAGCGTGACCGTGCTGGCTGGCCAGTACGACGCGCTGCAGCGGGCGCACCCGCGCTGGCTGAGCTGGCGCCAGACCTGGTCGCATCGGGTCAGTTGCTGGCTGGCCTCGGACGAGATCGTGGCCGACTTGCGGCCCATGTTCATCTGGCGTGACGGCCAGGGAGATCGGGCCGGCATCCGGATGATTGATTCCGTGACAGCGGTGGGGCAATGGACCACGGACCCGGCCGTTCTGAGCCTCTGGCGGGCTGATTTTGATGCCTATTTACAACGCTCAAGCGAGGGGATGCCGTGCACCACCTTGGGCCTATAGGGAATAGCCCGATGCATCGTATAATCGATGGCTGAATGTGGAGCAACGCCAGTTGCGATGCATCCTCTGCCCTTGTGCCCGTCAATCGGGTCTCGGGCTTTGAATACAGTTCCAAGACCACCGATTTTTTGACACCCCTTTTGAGGACACAAGCATGAAAAAGTCGCTCCTGCTGGCTTCGCTGATCGCTGCCATGGCCCTGGCCGCTTGCGGTAAGAAGGAAGAAGCTGCTGTTGAAGCCGCTTCCGCCGCTTCCGAAGTCGCTTCCGCCGCTGTTGAAGCCGCCTCCGCTGTTGTCGAAGCCGCCTCCGCTGCTGCTTCCGACGCTGCTCCCGCTGCTTCCGAAGCCGCTTCGGCCGCTTCGAACTGATCGCTTCCAGCGTATCGAAAAAGCCGCTCTTCGGAGCGGCTTTTTTCATGCCCGATTCACGTTAAGTCCTGCCGTCGGGCTTGGCTTGATCGCCTGTGCGACGGGCAAAGAAAAACCGCCCCTCGGGGCGGTTTTCATTTGAGTTTGAGCAGAGCGGCGCTCAGTTGAGTTCTTCGACCAAGCGCTTGGCGATCAGGCGGGCTGTGTCGTTGTTCGCGGGCTGGCTCGCTTCACTGAGCACCGACACCAGGGTTTCGCGGCCCTGGGGCTGGAGCTTGACGCGGTAACGGGCCAACTTCTCTTCCTGGTTGCCGCGCCCGAACAGGCGGCTGAAAAAGCCGGGCTTGGCGGCGGCAGGGTCGTTCACGGACAGGCGAACCTCGTAAGTGCCGCTGGCTCGGTCGCGGCCTTCGACCGTGAAGCCGCTGCGGTCCAGGGCCAGGCCCACGCGACGCCAGGCCAGGTCGGGCTCGCCCCGCAGCGTGACGCTGGTGGCGTCTGCGTTGAGCGTTGCCAGGGTGCCGGCGGTGGTCGGGGTCGCAGCCTGCTGTTTGGCGGCTTCTTCCCGGGTCTGATCGGCTTGTTCCTTGGTGGCGCCCAGGGCAACCATCATGCGTGCGAGCATCTCGGCTTCGAGGTTGGCATCGCTCGGGCGGCCGCGCCAGGTGGTGCGGTCCTTGCGGTCGCCTTCGTAGACTTCTTCCAGGCCGCGGTGCGTGACGTAGACCTCGGTGCCTTGTGAGGTGCGCTCCAGGCGGGTGCGGAACTGGTCGCGCTCGCCGGTGTCGTAGAGGCGGTCGAGCACCGAGCCCAGCAGGCCGCGAACGCCCCCCTCGCCCAGCTTGGCGCGGTTCTCGTTCCAGTTGGTTTCCATCAGGCCCGCGGCGGGCTGGTCAACGACGAGCTCGAAGCCGACGCTGGACCAGAAGGCGCGAACCTTCTCGTAGACCTGCTCGGGCGGCTGGTTGACCACCAGCCAGCGGGTCTGGCCTTGGCGCTCCAGGCGGATGTCGCCCACGGCCCTCGGGGCCACCTGGTTGCCAGCGCTGGCTGCGCCCGGGGCCTGCTGGCCCATGCTGGAAGCGGTGACGATGGAGGGCGAGACCTGGGTGAAGCGCGACTGGCCGGAGAGCTGGCTCAGGTCCGGCGGCACATCGAGGCGCACGCTTTGCGAGCCGCTGCTGCGGTAGTCGATCTTGTCGCCCGAGAGGGCGTTCGAGAGGGAGGAGCAGCCGCTGCCCAGCAGGGTCACGGACAGTGCGCAGCCCAGGGCAATGGCGGTCTGTTGACGGGAGGTGATCGGCATGGAACGCAAAGTGAAAGGGCCCGACGTCATCGGGCCCCGTTGAAAGAACTGCTTGTCAGAGCACGCCGGCTTCGCGCAGGGCCGCTTCGACGGTGGACTGCGCGCCGTCCGACAATGGTGTCAGGGGCAGGCGCAGCGTACCACCACATTTGCCCATCTTTGCGAGGGCCCACTTCACCGGGATCGGGTTGGGCTCGACGAACAGGTGCTTGTGCAGCGGCAGCAGTTGCATGTGCAACTCGATGGCACGGGCGGCGTCGCGTGCCATCGCGGCTTCACACAGCTGTGACATGCCGCGCGGCGCGACGTTGGCCGTGACGCTGACGTTGCCGTGGCCACCCAGCAGCATCAGGGCGACGGCGGTGGGGTCGTCACCGGAGTAGATGGAAAAGCCCTTGGGAGCCTGCTTGATCAGCCAGGCGGCGCGTTCGAGGTTGCCAGTGGCTTCCTTGACCCCGATGACGCCGGGCACCTGGGCCAGCTTCAGCGTGGTCTCGACGCTCATGTCGGCCACGGTGCGGCCGGGCACGTTGTAGAGCACCACGGGGATGTCGACGGCTTCGGCAATGGCCTTGAAGTGCTGGTAGATGCCTTCTTG
Source organism: Burkholderiales bacterium RIFCSPHIGHO2_01_FULL_63_240 (assembly GCA_001770725.1). GTDB lineage: Bacteria > Pseudomonadota > Gammaproteobacteria > Burkholderiales > Burkholderiaceae_C > Aquabacterium. The sequence goes on along the minus strand of MERU01000002.1, from coordinate 672,956 downwards.
CGTGGGCTTGTTGTAGTAGGGCACGACCTGCAGGGTGCAGTCGGCGCCGACCTTTTTGGCGAACTCCGACAGCTCGATGGCCTCGCGCGTGGAGTTGGCGCCGGCGCCAGCCATGATGGGCACGCGGCCAGCGGCCTGCTCGACCGCCACGCGGATGATTTCGCAGTGCTCTTCGACCGAGACGGTGGGCGACTCGCCCGTGGTGCCGACGACGCCGATGCAATGGGTGCCTTCGGCGATGTGCCAGTCGATCAGGGTGCGCAGGGTAGGGTAATCGACGCTGCCGTCTTCGTGCAGAGGCGTGACCAGGGCGACGATGCTGCCAGAAATGTTCATGGTGATTCCTTCAGTCCAGCGATTCTACCGGGCTGAGTCGTGGCGCCCATGGGGCAAACGGGTGGCTCAGGGAAGATTTCAGTGCCGCCAGGCGTCTCAGATGCAACTCCAAAAGCGAGCTGCCATGTCGACGACGAAATGGGGGCTGAGGTACCAGGTGAACACCAGCGCGAGCGCCACCGCGGCCAGGCCCCAAAGCAGCCAGGGCCAGGCCTTGGACCTGGCAGGCAGGCTGGGGCGGGGGGCGGTTGGCGCTGGCATGGGGCGAGAAGTGCTCGGGTGGGGGAAGGCAAGGGCGAGTGAGCGCCTCAGGCCGTGACGAGCCGCCGTGCCGGCTGCAGGTGCTCGCGGATGGGCAGGTTCAGCGCTGCAGCCGCGAAGGCCAGGCCGATGGCCAGCCACCAAACGAGCTGGTAGTCGCCCGTGGCGTCGTAGAGCCGGCCGGCCAGCCAGACGCCCATGAAAGATCCGATCTGGTGCGAGAAGAACACCAGCCCGCCCAGCATCGAGAGGTGTCGCACGCCCAGCATCTGAGCCACGACCGCATTGGTCGGTGGCACCGTGGACAGCCACAGCGCACCCATGGCGGCGGCGAAGATCGCCACGGACAGCGGCGTGAGCGGCAGCAGCACGAAGGCCAGCATGGTCACACCGCGCATGGCGTAGATGAAGGACAGGATCCAGGTCTTGCGCAGGCGCTGGCCCAGCGAGCCGGCCGCGTAGGTGCCGAAGACGTTGAACAGGCCGATCAGCGCCAGGGCGGTGGTGGCGACCTGCGGGTCGAGCTGGTGGTCTTTGAGGTAGCTGGGCAGGTGCACGCCGATGAAGGCCAGCTGAAAGCCGCACACGAAGTAGCCGGCGGTCAGCAGCAGGTAGTCGCGGTGGGCGAGGGCCTCGCGCAGGGCGGCCCCCGCGCTCACCGGGGCGCCGTCGTTGAGCGGGCCTGCACCACCTGATGAGGCGTCGCGCGGCGCTTCACGCAGGCCGAACGCCAGCGGTGCGATCAGCAGGGCCGTGGCCGCCAGCGTCAGCAGGGCGGGTGACCATTGCAGGTTATGGATGAGGTGGCTGGACAGCGGCACCATCAGGAACTGGCCGAACGAGCCGGCGGCCGCCGTGATGCCCATGGCCCAGGAGCGTTTGGCCGGGTCGATGTTGCGGCCGACGACGCCGTAGACCACGGCGTAGGTGCTGCAGGCCTGGGCCAGGCCGATGGTGACGCCAGCCGTGAGCACGAAACCCAGGCGCTGGTCGATGGTGGCCATGCCGGCCAGCCCCAGGGCGTAGAGCAGGGCGCCGAGCCAGAGCACCCGGTAGGCCCCACTGCGGTCGGCCCACCAGCCGACAATGGGCCCGGCCGCCCCCCACACGAGGTTCTGCACGGCCATGGCCAGCGAATAGTCTTCTCGTGTCCAGCCGTGGGCGGTCGTGATGGGTTGGAGCCAGAGCCCGAAACTGTGCCGGATGCCCATCGACAGGGTGACGACGAGGGCGCCGCAAAGCAGCATCTGCCCCAGTGGCAGGGGACGGTGGGTCGTTGTCATGGATGCGGCCTGCCGGGAGCAGACGGGTGTTCGGCTTGGTTGACCGGACAGCGGTGGCGGACCGGGGCGGCGTTCAGGACGCAACGCACCCGGCGGGCGCCATCACACCTGCATGTTCATGATATCGGTATACGCCTGAACCAGCTTGTTGCGCACCTGCACGGCCGACTGGAAGCCCAGTTGCGCCTTCTGCATGGCGATCATGGTTTCTTCGAGGCTGACCGTGGGATTGTCGAATTGCACCTCGCGCTGCATGGCGCTGGCGGTGTTCTGGGCCGAGCTGATGGATTTCAGGGCGCCGGAAAAGGCCGACTGGAATGATGGTTTTTCAACCGCCCCGCCGGCTTCGGCAGCGCCCTCGGCCCGTGTCTTGGCTTCCACCCGGCGGGCGACGTCGGCCATGCCGGCGCGGGCGGCGGCTTGGGCGAAATCAAAGGGCTTCAGTTTCAGGTCCATGGTGCCGATGTGGTCATCAGGGCGTGATGCAACTCATCACGGTCACCATTTTGGTTGGACCGGCCCGAGTTCTAAGCTGGGAAGAGGTCGGCAAATGGCCGGCTGTTCCCGGCACTTTTGCCTGCTCTGACTCCGAATAATGGGCCCGTCATGGCCGGATTGCGGCATCGTCACATTCACGATGCGCGGCCATCGCCTCACAGCCCAAATGGAAGTCACCGTCGCCCAACCTCAGAACGTTGCCGTTGCAGCCCCCGCCGAAGTGGTGGAGAGCGGCACACCCGGCTTCGCCCAGCGCGTGATGGCGCTGCCTGCCCAGCGCAAGATCATGCTGGGCGGCGGCATCGCCGTGCTGATCGCCATCCTGGTGGCCATGGCGCTGTGGGGTCGCGAGGGCGACTACCGCGTGCTCTACGCCAACCTGTCTGACAAGGATGGCGGCGCGATCCTGGCCCAGCTGCAGCAGATGCAGGTGCCCTACAAGCACGCCGACGGCGGCGCCGCCATCCTGGTGCCGGCCGACAAGGTGCACGACGTGCGCCTGAAACTGGCCTCGGCCGGCCTGCCCAAAGGCTCGGTGGTGGGCTTCGAGCTGATGGAAAACCAGAAGTTCGGCACCACCCAGTTCCAGGAGCGCCTGAACTTCCAGCGTGGCCTGGAAGGCGAGCTGACCCGCTCGATCCAGGCCATCTCCAGTGTGCAGAGCGCCCGCGTGCACCTGGCCCTGCCCAACCAAAATGGCTTTTTCCGCGAGCAGCAGAAGGCCTCCGCATCGGTGGTGCTGACCCTCTACCCCGGCCGCACCCTCGACCGCGGTCAGCTCGCCGGCATCGTGCACCTGGTGTCGTCCAGCGTGCCGGAGATGTCGACCAAGGCCGTCAGCATCGTTGACCAGAGTGGCACGCTGCTGGCTGGCCAGCAGGACAGCTCGACCGATCAGGCCGGCCTGGACGCGCAGCAACTGCAGTACGTGCGCCAGATCGAGAGCAGCTACACCCAGCGTGTGCGCGACATCCTGGAGCCGGTGCTGGGCTCCGACAACCTGCGCGCCCAGGTCACCGCCGACGTGGACTTCTCGCAGGTCGAGCAGACCGCCGAGGAGTTCAAGCCCAACCAGGGCCCGAACGCAGCCTCCACGGTGCGCAGCCAGCAGACCAGCGAGAGCTCGGGGCAGGGCAGCGCCACGCCTTCGGGCGTGCCCGGCGCGGCCAGCAACCAGCCCCCCGTGCCGGCCACTGCCCCGATCAACGGCGCATCGGCCCCGCTGCAGGCCGCCGGCACGCAGGGCGCGGGTGGCAACAGCCGCCGCGACGCCGTCACCAACTACGAGGTCGATCGCACGGTGCGCGTGGTGCGCAGCTCGACCGGCAACATCCGCCGCCTGACCGCGGCCGTGGTGGTCAACCACCGCACGGTGACCGACGCCAAGGGCAAGACCACCACCGAGCCGCTGCCGCAGGAAGAGCTCGACAAGCTGACTTCTCTTGTGCGCGAGTCCATCGGCGCCGACGACAAGCGCGGCGACTCGATCAAGGTCGTGTCGGCCCCCTTCCAGGTTCCGAAGGAAGAGGTCGACGACACCCCGCTGTGGAAGAAGCCCGAGACGGTGGACCTGATCCGCACGCTGGCCGTGCCGGGTGCGCTGACCCTGGCCGCCCTGATCGTCGTGTTCGGTGCGATCCGCCCGGCCATCCAGGCGGCCAAGCCCGCCGCATCCGAGGCCGAAGCCAACCGACTCAACGCGGTCGTGGACGACCCGCAAGAGCTGCCCGCCATCGCGGGGGGCAATGGCCCGGTCGTGGCCGGGGCAGATGGCGTGCCGGCGCTGGAAGGCCCAGGCGGACCGGACCTGCGCCTGGAGCACGCCCGCAAGCTGGCCAAGGAAAACCCGCTGGCCATGGCCTCCGTGGTCCGTGGCTGGATGAACAATTGATCGAGGTTAGCAGCCATGGATGAACAAGGTCTGGAAGACGCAGCCATCCTGCTGATGTCGCTGGGTGAGGAGGAGGCCGCCGAGGTCTTCAAGCACCTCGAGCCCAAGGAGGTCCAGCACCTCGGCGAAACCATCGCCAAGCTCAAGACCATCTCCAGGGAGCGCATCAACAACGTGCTGGACCGCTTCTCGGCCGAGGCCACGGAAGTGGGCACACTGGTGGCCGACACCGACGAGTACATCAAGTCCGTGCTGCGCAAGGCGCTGGGCGACGACAAGGCCAACCTGCTGATCGACCGCATCATCCAGGGCAGCGACGTCACGGGCATCGAGAGCCTGAAGTGGATGGACGCCGTCTCGGTGTCCGAGCTGCTGCGCAACGAGCACCCGCAGATCGTGGCGGCCATCCTGGTCCACCTGGATCCAGACCAGGCCTCGTCCGTGCTCAAGGCCTTCACCGAGCGGCACCGCAACGAGGTGATGGTGCGCATCGCCACGCTCGACGGCATCCAGCCTTCGGCGCTGAAGGACCTCAACGAGGTGCTCTCGCGTGTGCTCTCGGGTGGCTCGCAGATCCGTAAATCGTCGCTGGGTGGCGTCAAGCCCGCGGCCGAGATCATCAACCTCATGGGTTCGAGCCTGGAGACCTCCATCCTCGATTACATCCGCGAGGCCGACACCGACCTGGCCCAGAAGATCCAGGACAACATGTTCACCTTCGACGACCTGGCCAAGCTCGACGACAAGGGCTTCCAGTCCCTGCTCAAGGAAGTGCAGACCGAGTCGCTCATCATCTCGCTCAAGGGTGCCAGCCCCGAGATCCGCGAGAAGGTGTTCAAGAACATGTCCAGCCGCGCGGCCGAGACGCTGCGCGAAGACCTCGAAGCGCGCGGTCCGGTCAAGCTCTCCGATGTGGAAGCGGAGCAAAAGGAAATGCTCAAGATCGTGCGCCGCCTCGCCGACGAGGGCCAGATCATGCTGAGCAGCGGAGGCGACGATGAGTACGTCTAAGCCAGGCTCCAAGGCGCCTGGCAACCCGCTCGCACAGTCGGTCACGCCGCCGAGCACGCCCGCGCCCAACGCCTACGCCCGTTTCATCCCGCGCGAGGAGCTGGGTGGCAACGTGGCCGCCTGGTCCCCGCAGACCTTCGAGCGCCCGCCCGCACCACCGGTCGAGACCGGCGTGCGCAAGCCCACGCTGGCCGAACGTGCCGCCGCCGAGATGCGCCCGGGCATGAAGCCCCAGCAGGCCCACCACGCGCCCCAGGCCACCGGCCAGGCCATCCCGCCCAAGGCCGCCGCGCCTGGTGGCGCCGCGCCCAAGCCGGCCGTGCGCCGCCCCGTGGTGGGTGGCATGCCCGGCCAGGCCGAAGCCCAGCAGCGCGAGGCCGAGGCCCCGCCGCCGCCGCCCGCGCCCAATGTGGACGAGCTGGTGGACAAGGCCCGCCAGGAGGGCTACCAGGACGGCTACCGCAACGGCCTGGCCGCCCTGGAGAGCTACAAGCAGACCCAGGCCGCGCAGATGGCCGCCCACATGAGCGACCAGGTCGGCGCGCTGGCGTCCGACTTCCACCAGCGCCTGGAGTCGCTGGAGCAGCAACTGGCCGGCCGCATCGCCGGCGTGGCGCTGGAGCTGGCCCGCCAGGTGGTTCGCACGGAACTCAAGATCCACCCCGAGCTGGTGGTGGACGTCGCAGAGCAGGCCCTGGGTGCCCTGCTCGCCTCGGCCCGCCAGGTGATCGTGCGCCTGCACCCCGAAGACCACGCCATGGCCTTGCCCCACCTCAGCGAGATGCTCAATGCCCGCGGCGCCCGCATGGTACCCGACGTGACGCTCAACCGCGGCGGGTGCGTGGTCGAGTCCGACATCGCCGTGATCGACGCTGCCATCGAGGTCCGCTGGGACCGCGCCGCCGCCGCCATGGGCTACGAAGCCCCCTGGCACGATGGCCGCGAAGCGCACAGCCTGGCCGACGCCCACCCCATCCACAACGACGAAGACGACGCCGACGCCTGGCCCGAGACCAGCCGCGCGCCCAACGAGGAGGACCCGGCATGAACATGCCCATGAGCGCCCGCACCGATGTGGCGATGGACCGCTGGAACCGTTTCCTCGACGACCTCGATGCCTGCGCCACGAGCCGCATGCCGCTGGAGAACCAGGGCAAGCTGGTGCGCCTGTCGGGCCTGGTGCTCGAAGCCACGGGCCTGCGCCTGCCGGTGGGAGCCGTCTGCGAGATCCACTCCGAAACCCGCCTGGAATCGACCCCGGTGTTGGCCGAGGTGGTGGGCTTCACGGGTGACCGCGCCTACCTGATGCCGACCGCGGAGGTGCATGGCCTGGCCAGCGGTGCGCGCGTCATCCCTTGCCCGATCCCGATGAACACCCCGGTGCTGGGTCGCCCCAACCACCCCTGGCGCCGCAGCGAGGACCGCACCCGGCACCTGCCCGTGGGCGCCGGCCTGCTGGGCCGTGTCGTCGATGCCCAGGGCGTGCCGCTGGACCGCAAGGGCCCGCTGCAGCACATCCGCAGCGAACCCCTGGCCCGCCGCGCCATCAACGCCATGGAGCGCGACCCGGTGCGCCTGCCCCTGGACACCGGCGTGCGCGCCATCAACTCCATGCTCACCGTCGGCCGTGGCCAGCGCATCGGCCTGTTCGCCGGCTCGGGCGTCGGCAAATCGGTGCTGCTGGGCATGATGGCCCGCTACACCCAGGCCGACGTCATCGTCGTGGGCCTGATCGGCGAGCGGGGCCGCGAAGTCAAGGAGTTCATCGAAGACATCCTGGGCGAAGAGGGCCTGGCCCGCTCGGTGGTGGTGGCCGCGCCGGCCGACGCGCCGCCGCTGACCCGCATGCAGGGCGCCGCCTACGCCACGGCCGTGGCCGAGCACTTCCGTGACCAGGGCCTGCACGTGCTGCTGCTGATGGATTCGCTGACCCGATATGCCATGGCACAGCGTGAAATCGCGCTGGCCATCGGCGAGCCGCCCGCCACCAAGGGCTACCCGCCCTCGTGCTTCGCCAAACTGCCGCAGCTGGTCGAGCGCAGCGGCAATGGCCTCAATGGCCATGGCTCCATCACGGCGTTTTACACCGTGCTCTCGGAGGGGGATGATCAGCAGGACCCGATCGCCGACGCGGCCCGCGCCATCCTGGACGGCCACATCGTGCTCTCGCGCGAGCTGGCCGAATCCGGCCATTTCCCCGCAATAGACATCGAACGCAGTGCTTCTCGGGTGATGCACAACGTCGCCGACGGGCAACATATCGAGGACGCGCGACGCTTTCGCCAGCTGTGGTCCAAGTACAGCAAGGCGAAGGACCTGATCCAGCTCGGTGCCTACGTGCCCGGCGGTGACATGGACCTGGACCAGGCGGTGCGCGTGCACCCGCACATGGTGCGTCTGCTGCAGCAGGACATGCACGACCCGGCCTGGCTGGGCGATGCGGTCGGCGAGCTGCACCGGATCGTGTCGGCCTGATGGTTGTTGAATCGGAGTTGATCCATGAGTGGCATTCAGTCCCTGCTGTTGGTGCTGGAAGCGGCGCAAAAAGAGCGCGATGCGGCCTTGTCGGCCCACGAGGCGGCCCGCAAGTCCCATGAGTCGGCCCGCCAGCAGGCGCAGTCGCTCAACGACTGGCGACATGACTACCAAAAACGCTGGCAGGCGCAGTTCCAGCAATCGGGCGGCGTCGAGATCGTGCGCTGTTACCAGGATTTCATGCAAAGGCTGGGTGACGCGGTGTCCGAGCAGGACCGCCGCGTTGGCAATGCCGAGCAGCAGGTGGCCCGCGCGCGGGCCTTGCTCATCGAGCGGGAGCGCCGGGTGGCGGCGGTCTCGCAACTGATCGATCGTCGCCAGGCAGAGGCCATGCACAAGCAGGCCCGCCAGGACCAAAAGGCCACCGACGAAATGGCAGCACGCAGCGTGCGCCTGCAGCAGTCCCTGGGGGCCTCGGCCACCGGGCTGTCGACCGGCGCCATCTGAAGGGGTGAAACACATGGGCAATGCGATCAACAACACCGGCAACCAGGCCAGCAACGCCAACCAGCTCTCCGACATGCTCTCGCGCATGGCCTCGGGCAAGCAAGGCAATGAGTCAGGATCGGACAGCTTTGCTCGCCTGATGAGCCAGCAGCAGGGCGCCCAGCCGGGCAGCCTCGCCGCCGCGCAGGCCACCCGTCCCACTCCGCTGACCACATCGGTTCGCCCCGCGGCCGCCAACGCCATGCCCACCTTCGGTGGCGCACGCATGCAGGCCACCCGCGCCAGCACGCCGTCGGCCGCGCAGGAGCCTGAGCGGGCTCCCTCGGCCCAGGGCGCACGCCAGGAAGCCCGTTCGGTCAAGCCCCGCAACGAGCCGGCACCCAAGCAGGCCAGCCGCCAGCCTTCGTCGAACCAGGCCAAACCCGCCGACGAGGCCCAGGACGCCCAGCGCAGTGACGCCACGACCCGCGCCGACCTGACCGACGGCAAGGCCGAGGAGGCCACCCGTTTCACCACCGCCTTGGGCGAAGGCTCGGCCGAGGTGCGTGAACTCACGCCTCCCACCAATGTGCAGCCCAACGATTCGGCCAGCATGATGGCCTGGCTCGTCAGCCTCACCCAGCAGGGCGGCGCACCGACGCTGCCTGCGGAGGGCTCTGTCGATGGCGATGCCTCGGGTGAGGGCGTGGACCTGGAGGGCGATGCGGGCCTGACCCTGGTGCAAGACACCGACAAGGGCGACAAGGGCCGCGGTCGCGGCCTGGCGCTGGGCTGGAGCCTGGGTCAACGCGACCTGGGTCTGGACACCCGCGCCGCCGCCTCATCGTCGGCCGCCGCTTTGCAGGTTGACGCGATGCTGGGCCGTACCGCCTCGGCCGGCCAGGAAGGTGACCCGCTGGCCGCGATGATGTCGGCCGACGGCGCGCGCGCTTCCTTTGGCCAGACCCTGTCTCAGGCCACCGCCCCACGTCACGAGCAAGCCTCGATCCCTGTGCCGCTGGACGCCCCCGACTTTTCCCAGAAGCTGGCCGACCAGGTCAGCCTGTGGGTGGGTCAGGTCAAGCAGGACGGTCCGATGACAGCCGAGTTGCACCTGAACCCGGCCGAGATGGGCCCCATCAACGTGAAGATCTCCTTGGACGGCACGGCCGCGCAGGTTGATTTTGCCGCCGCCGCGCAGGAAACCCGCCAGGCCATCGAAGCCAGCCTGTCGATGCTCTCGAGCGCCCTGAGCGATGCGGGCCTGAGCCTGTCGGGCGGTGGCGTGTCGTCCCAGACGCCTCAGCAGACCCTTGCGCAGGGCGGCAACCCGGGCCAGGATGGCCGAAGTGGTCGCGGCTCGGATGGCGGCGTCGGCCAGGATGACGACGGCGACGCTGTCGAAGCTGGCGGCTTGCGTCAGGTCAGCGCCCCCAGGACCAGCCGCCTGGGTGGACTGGACCTGTACGCCTGAGTCCCTTTTTGCATCCTGACAACAGCAGACCGGCGGGAATCGCCGGTTTTTCACATCGCTTATCGCCTCTTCGGTTTCCGGCTGGCTTCGAATAATCCCCCCATGCCCCCGAGCTTTTCATGACCCGGGGGCATGCACCGCAGGAGAAATCGCATGTCAGCACCCGCCGCCGCCCCGGCCGAAGGCGCAGCCGCCCCCCAGGGCAAGAAAAAACTGATCATCATCATCGTGGCCGCACTGCTCGTGCTGGTGCTCGGCGGTGGTGCCGCGGCCTTCTTCATGATGAAGAGCCACGCGGATGCGGATGCCGCCGAGGAAGGCGATGACACCGAACACGCCGAGCCAGCCAAGAAGGCCAAGAAGCCCGAGGCCAAGAAGGAAGATCATTCAGGTCCGCCCACCTTTGTGCCGCTGGACCCCTTCGTGGTGAACCTGGCCGACAAGGACGTCGAGCGCTACGCCCAGGTGGGCATCAACCTGCAGGTCGATGACCCCAAGGTCGCCGAGGAGATGAAGGGCTACATGCCTGCCATCCGCAATGCCGTGCTCATGATCCTGGCACACAAGAGTGCCGAGGACATCCTGAGCACCGAGGGCAAGCAAAAGCTCGCAGAAGAGATCCGCCGCGAGGCCGCCCGCGCCATGGGCTACGAGATCGAAGACCCGGATGCGGAAGAGCCGGAAGACGAGGACGCGCCCAAGAAAAAGAAGAAGAAAAAGAAGAAGGTCGAGCCCTACAACCCGATCGTCCGCGTGCATTACTCGAACTTCATCATCCAGTGACGCACGATTGCCTCCGCCTGCCCCCGGTCTGAGAAGTCCACCATGAACCAGCAGATCCTCTCGCAAGACGAAGTCGACGCACTGCTTCAGGGCATCACTGGCGAAAGCCAGAAGCTCGAGCAGGACGACGCGCCCAAGGAAGGCATCCGCGACTACAACCTGGCGCAGCAGGAGCGCATCGTCCGTGGGCGCATGCCCACGATGGAGATCATCAACGAGCGCTTCGCCCGCAACATCCGGGTGGGGCTGTTCAACTTCATCCGCAAGTCGCCCGAGGTGTCGGTGGGCGGCATCAAGGTGCAGAAATACAGCGCCTTCCTGCGCGAGATCGTGGTGCCCACGAACTTCAACATCATGGCCGTGCGCCCCCTGCGTGGCTCGGGCCTGATCGTTTGCGACCCGACCCTGGTGTTCGCTGTCATCGACGCTTTGTTCGGTGGCGCCGGCAAGTTCCACACCCGCATCGAAGGCCGTGACTTCTCGGCCACCGAGCAGCGCATCATCCGCCGCCTGGTCGAGGTCATCACCGAGGAGTACAAGCGCTCCTGGCAGGGCATCTACCCGGTCGAGCTGGACTACCAGCGCTCGGAGATGCAGCCCCAGTTCGCCAACGTGGCCACGCCCAGCGAGATCGTGGTGTGCTGCTCCTTCACGCTGGAGATCGGCGACACCAGCGGCACCATCCACTTCTGCATCCCCTACGCCACGCTCGAGCCCATCCGCGATGTGCTGTTCAGCTCGATCCAGGGCGACTCGGCCGAGCCCGATCGCCGCTGGGTCAAGTTGCTGACGCAGCAGATCCAGTCGGCCGAGGTCGATCTGGTGGCCGAGCTGGGCCACGCACCCGCCACCGTGGAGCAGCTGCTGGCGCTCAAGCCCGGTGACTTCATCGAGCTGGACCTGGCCAAGATCATCCAGGCCAAGATCGACGGCGTGCCCGTCTTCGAGGCCTATTACGGCACCTCCGACAACAGATACGCGCTTCGCGTCGAGAAGCTATTGACCACCGGCGGCGCCGGCTGGCTTGGAGATCAACATGTCTGAATCCGCAGCAGAGTTCCCGCCCGAAGGTGGCAACGCCGAACAGGACGCGATGGCCGCGGAATGGGAGGCCGCGCTGGCGCAGCAAACCAGCTCTGGTGGTGCTTCGGCCGATGCCATGTTCGATGGCGCCTCGGCCGGCACGGCCAGCGAGGTGGCCAACCCCGCCGCGCAGATGACGCCCGCGGCCTTTGCCAACTTCGGCGCCGCGGCCTCGGCCGCAGCCGGGGCCGGCAACGACATCAACATGATCCTGGACATCCCCGTGCAGCTCACGGTGGAACTGGGGCGCACGCGCATCCCCATCAAGAACATCCTGCAGCTGGCGCAGGGCTCGGTGGTGGAACTCGACGCCATGGCCGGTGAGCCGATGGACGTGCTGGTCAACGGCTTCCTGATCGCCCAGGGCGAAGTGGTGGTGGTCAACGACAAGTTCGGCATCCGCCTGACCGACATCGTCACGCCGTCCGAACGCATGCGGCGCCTGAGCCGCGGCGGCTGAGTCAGGAGCAATCCGATGGCAGCCAGCGGCGCATCCTTCCTGTGGTTCATCTTCATCATCGCCCTGATCCCGGCCAGCCTTTGGCTGCTCAAGCGATCGGGGCTGGCCCATGGCCTGGCCAACGGCCTGGGTGGCACGGGTGCCGCCGCCCCCATGAAAACCGTCGGCCAGCTCAGCCTCGGCCCGGGTCAGCGCCTGTTGACCGTCGAGGTGGGGCAGGGCGATGAGCGCACCTGGCTCGTGCTGGGCGTGACCGGCCAGAACATCCAGACCCTTCACACCATGAAGCCGCAAGCCCCGGCCGAAGCCGCCGCTGGCGCGCCCGCCGTGCACCCGGCCTTTGCCACGCTGCTGCGTCGCACCCGTCAGGAAGGCCAATGATGCGACCGATGACCCGCGCCCTGCTGGCATCCGCCCTCAGCCTGCTGGCCCCGCTGGCCTGGGCCCAGGCGGCTCCCGGCGGTCAGGCCACGCTGCCCTTGCTGGTCGGGCAGGGCGGTGGCGGCACCAGCTACTCGGTGCCGATCCAGACCCTGCTGTTCTTCACCGCCCTGAGTTTCCTGCCGGCCGTGCTGCTGATGATGACGGGCTTCACCCGCATCGTCATCGTGCTCAGCCTGATGCGTCAGGCGCTGGGCACGCAGGCCGCACCGCCCAACCAGGTCATCGTCGGGCTGTCGCTGTTCCTGACGCTGTTCGTCATGGGCCCGACGCTGGACAAGGTCTACAAGGACGCCTACGAGCCCTTCGCAGCCAACCAGATCACCTTCACCGAGGCGCTGGAAAAGGGCCAGGTTCCCATGCGCGGCTTCATGCTCAAGCAGACCCGCCAGTCCGACCTGGCGCTGTTCAGCCGCATGGCCAAGATCGAGCCGGGTCTCAAGCCCGAGCAGGTACCGTTTCGCGTGTTGGTGCCGGCCTTCGTCACCAGCGAGCTGAAGTCGGCCTTCCAGATCGGCTTTCTGATCTTCATTCCCTTCCTGGTCATCGACATGATCGTGGCCAGCGTGCTGATGAGCCTGGGCATGATGATGCTCTCGCCCGTGATGGTGGCCCTGCCGTTCAAGCTCATGCTGTTCGTGCTGGCCGATGGCTGGAACCTGCTGCTCGGCTCGCTGGCCGCCAGCTTCGCGCAGTGACATCGCGCCACACCGGAGCCCCGACATGGATCCCCAACAGGTTCTGACCATCAGCCGCGACGGGCTGATGACCCTGATCACCGTGGTCGCGCCAGTGATGCTGGTGGTGCTGGCGGTGGGCCTGGTCGTGAGCATCTTCCAGGCGGCCACGCAGATCCACGAGCAGACGCTGTCCTTCGTGCCCAAGCTGCTGGCGGCCTTCGCCACCCTTGGCGTGGCCGGCCCCTGGATGCTCAACACCCTGGTCGAGTACATCCAGCAGGTGCTGCAGTCCATCCCGTCGGTGGTGGGCTGAACCCTCGGCTCGCGCGGCAGCACCCATGGTCTCTTTCACCGAAGCCCAGATCCTGGCCTGGGTCAGCGCCTGGATCTGGCCCTTCTTTCGCATCCTGGGCCTGTTCACCACCGCGCCGGTGCTGTCCATGCGCGTGGTGCCGCGCCGCGTGCGCATCGGCCTGGCCGCGCTGGTGGTCATCGCCGCCGAGCCCAGCCTGCCCGCCCCGCCGCCCATCGCGCTGAATTCGCCCGAAGCCCTGATGGTGATCATCCAGCAGGTGCTCATCGGGCTGACCATGGGTTTTGCGGCCCGGGTGGTGTTCGCGGCCATCGAGTTCGCGGGTGAACTCATCGGGCTGCAGATGGGCCTGAACTTCGCGTCCTTCTTCGATCCGCTCAGCGGTGGGCAGATCACCGCCGTCAGCCGGCTCTATGGCACGGTGGCGTCGTGGCTGTTCATCGTCATGAATGGGCACCTGATGCTCACGGCGGCGCTCATCCAGAGCTTTCAGGCCTTCCCGGTGTCGGCGCAGCCACTGGAGTTCCTGAAGGTGGTGCAGCCCCAGGTGTGGGGCGCCGAGGTCTTCAAGCTGGGCTTGTGGGTGTCATTGCCCGTGGTGGCCATGCTGGCTTTGACCAACCTGGTGATGGGCCTGGTGGCGCGCGTGGCGCCTCAGATGAACATCTTCTCGATCGGCTTTCCGATCACGATCGGCGTGGGCCTGACCGGGCTGTGGCTGACCCTGCCGATGATGCAGGTGCCGTTCACGATGGCGATTGAGCGCATGCTGGCGCTCTTCATGTGACGCGTTTCGGCCCGAATTGGGCCGACACCGCAAGCAGTCAACCTTTGGTCTGCTTGCGACGGGAAACGGCAGTGGCCAGGCCAGCCAGACCCAGGATGCCGAGGGCGAAGGAGCCGGGTTCTGGCACCGCTGGCGCGAAGCTGAACTTCGCGATGTAGCTGGAGCCCTGCAAGCCGGTGGCGATGCCGGAGACGGTGGCTGTGTAGTTCCCGGCGTCAAACGCTCCGCTGATGTACAGGGACTTGTTCGGATCGAACCCCACGGTCACCATGGGCATCACGCCCGAGTTCAGCCAGGAGACCTGACCTTCGACACTGGGGTAGAGCACGCCTTGCCAGGTCTCTTGCGTGCTGTTGTTGCGCAGGGTCAGCGACACCGCTTTGGTGTTTTCGATCAGGTTGTAGCCAAACCAGGCGTCTTGACGGGCAAACAGCCAGACGTAGCCGTTGTTGGTCTCATTCAGCGTGAACTGGAACTGATCGGCGAAACTGCCAGCAGCAACGTGGTGTTCAACCCTCGTGTAAGGCAGGGCGGTCGGCACGTCGAGCTGGTAACTCTGGCTGGCCCAGGCGGGAGACAAGGCACCGCACAAGGCGAATGCGGCGAGTCCAGAGGCGATGCGCAATTCCATGATTTGGAAACAATCCTGACAATTGGGCGATTCTCTCATCGCCCGTGAGAAAAGGCAGGCCCGGGAGCAGGGGGGGTTCTCTTTAGAATGCCACCCCATGTCTGCCAAGCCGATCCCTCCCGCGCCCAAGTCCGCCCAACCATCCGCCCCCGCTGGCGGCTATGGCGAAGGCTCCATCCGCGTCCTCAAGGGCCTGGAGCCCGTCAAGCAGCGCCCGGGCATGTACACCCGGACCGACAACCCCCTGCACATCATCCAGGAGGTGATCGACAACGCCGCCGACGAGGCCCTGGCGGGTTTCGGCAAGCGCATCGCCGTCACCCTTCACACCGACGGCTCCATCAGCGTCGAGGACGACGGCCGGGGCATCCCCTTTGGCCTGCACCCCGAAGAAGGCGTGAGCGTGGTCGAGATCGTCTTCACCCGCCTGCACGCGGGCGGCAAGTTCGACAAGGGCTCGGGCGGCGCCTACAGCTTCTCGGGCGGCCTGCACGGCGTGGGCGTGAGCGTGACCAACGCGCTGTCCACCCGCCTGCAAGTCACCGTCTGCCGCGACAAGCAGGTGGCGACGCTGGCCTTCGGTGGTGGCGACGTGATCGAGCCGGTGGCCGTGCGGCCCGCGGCATCGGGTGACCGCAAGAACGGCACGACCGTGCGCGCCTGGCCCGACGCCAAGTACTTCGAAAGCGCCGAGCTGCCCCGGGGCGAGCTGGTGCACATGCTGCGCAGCAAGGCCGTGCTGATGCCCGGCGTGACCATCACGCTGACCATCGAGAAGGCAGGCAAGGAGCCCGAGGTGCAAACCTGGCTCTACAAGGGTGGCCTGCGCGACTACCTGAGCCAGACGCTCACGGCCGACCCGGTCATCCCGCTGTTCGAGGGCGAGCAGTACGCCGGCGGCAACGAGAGCGAGAACTTCGCCGAAGGCGAGGGCGCGGCCTGGTGCGTGGCCTTCACCGAAGATGGCTCGCCCATGCGCGAGAGCTACGTCAACCTGATCCCCACCGTGGCCGGCGGCACACACGAGGCGGGCCTCAAAGACGGCCTGTTCCAGGCGGTCAAGGGTTTCATCGAGATGCACGCCCTGCTGCCCAAGGGCGTCAAGCTCATGCCCGACGACGTCTTCGGCCGCGCCAGCTTCGTGCTGAGCGCCAAGGTGCTGGACCCGCAGTTCCAGGGCCAGACCAAGGAGCGACTGAACAGCCGTGACGCCCTGCGCCTGGTCAGCACCTACGTCAAGCCGGCGATGGAGCTGTGGCTCAACCAGCACGTCGACCACGGCAAGAAGCTGGCCGAGCTGGTCATCAAGCAGGCCCAGGCCCGCCAGCGCGCCGGCCAGAAGGTCGAGAAGAAGAAGGGCTCCGGCGTGGCCGTGCTGCCCGGCAAGCTGACCGATTGCGAAAGCCGCGACCTGGCCTTCAACGAGGTCTTCTTGGTCGAGGGTGACTCGGCCGGTGGCAGCGCCAAGATGGGCCGCAACAAGGAAACCCAGGCCATCCTGCCCCTGCGCGGCAAGGTGCTCAACGCCTGGGAGGTCGAGCGCGACCTGCTGTTCAAGAACAACGAGATCCACGACATCTCGGTGGCCATCGGCGTCGACCCGCACGGCCCGAACGACTCACCCGACTTGAGCGGCCTGCGCTACGGCAAGGTCTGCATCCTGTCGGACGCCGACGTCGACGGCTCGCACATCCAGGTGCTGCTGCTGACGCTGTTCTTTCGCCACTTCCCCAAGCTGATCGAGGCCGGTCACGTGCACGTGGCGCGCCCGCCGCTGTTTCGCGTCGATGCGCCCGCGCGCGGCAAGAAGCCGGCGGCCAAGCTGTATGCGCTGGACGAAGGCGAGCTGACCGCCATCCTCGACAAGCTGCGCAAGGAAGGCTGCCGAGAGGGCGCCTGGAGCATCAGCCGCTTCAAGGGGCTGGGCGAGATGAGCGCCGAGCAGCTGTGGGACACCACGCTCAACCCGGACACGCGCCGACTGCTGCCGGTGGCCTATGGCGAGCCGGGTTTTGGCGACACCGAGGTGGCCTTCAACAAGCTGATGGGCAAAGGCGAAGCGGCGTCGCGGCGCGAACTCATGGAGCTGCACGGCGACGCCATCGAGATCGACGTCTGAGGACCGACGCACGGGCTGGGCGTCGATGCGGATGAGCTTCCTCGACGCTGACGTGCTCAGCGCGCCTGGCTGGCCAGGTGCGTGTCCACTGCGATCGCTTTTTGGCCGGGGAGCCAGCCGACCGTGACGACTTGCGTGATCGGGTGGGTGTATTGAACCTGCACCCAGCTCCCTTGTGTGGGGCCGATGCGCACTTTGTCGTGCTGCACGAGGTGTTTGCCCATCGGGCAGGCGCGGTCGGGGGCATCGAAAAGGTGGGTGCGCCCCTGCGCCTCGATGCGGCCGGGCTTCCAGTCAGCCACGTTGGTGGGGGCCTCGGGTTTGATGGGGCAGGTGGCTTCGGCGCGCAGGTCCCTCAAAGAGCCGGGCAGGCCGGCGGTGGGCGGGCGGCGCTCCATTTCAGCCAGGGCCACGTTGATGTCGCCGGAGCCAGATTTGGCCAGTTGCGTGGGCGGGCTCGCCGATGTGCCCGACTTGGGACAGATCGCATCCAATGAGCCGCCGGCCGGCAACCAGCGGGTTTCGCTGTGCTGCACGCGCCATTGGCCCTGCTGGCGCAGGAACTGGATGCGGCGCATCTGAAAGCGCCCGCCTTCGAGGACGGGCGCACCCGAGGCGTCGAGCGTGAGCGCGCAAAGCTGGGCCTGGGAGTCGCTGGCCCAGGCGCGCCTGACAGACAGCTTCAGGGCCGAATCCGAACCGGGATGCGCCGCTTGGCGAGCCAGGCTCACGAGGGTGATCCGCAAGGGTTCCTGGCTTCCCAGGTCGCGGGCTTGGACGCTGCCGCCAGCCGCGCTCAGCAGGGAGCACAGCAGGCCAGCAGTCAGGTGTCGTGACAGGCGGGACATGGCATTGCAGCACCGTGGCGGGCGGCGAGTGGTTCACGTCCCGACAAGGTAGGGCAAGCAGGCCGCGGCCAAAGCCCGGAAAAAGGGGTGTTGGCGGGGCTTCAGGCGGCCCTGGGCTGTCGCACCAGTGGCACCGCCAGCTCGTGCATCAGGCTGGGGTGGTTGACCTGCGGGTAGGGCGGTTTGGGCCAGGACCACAGGGTGGATGGAAACAGCGCGCGCATGGCGTTGATGTCGCAGTGGTAGGGCGGGCCTTCGATCAGGCCTTGCTCCACGGCTTCGGGACGGGGCTTTTGCATGAACATCGCCCACAGGATGCCATCGGGTTTGAGCCAACGGTGCAGTTGCTGGGCGTAGCTGGTCCAGTGATCAGGGTGGATGGCGCACAGGCAGGTCTGCTCGTAGATGGCGTCGAAGGGACGATCGGGTTGGTGCTGCAGCACGTCGGCCTGGGTCACCTCGGCCTGCAGCTCCTGCTTGCGAAGCAGGGCCCGGGTGCGAGAGACGGCCGCTTCCGTGTAGTCCAGGCCGACCACGTCGAAGCCGCGCCGGGCGAGCTCGGCGACTTCCCAGCCCCCACCGCACCCCGGCACCGCGATGCGGCAGGGCTGGAGCGCGCCGCTGTCGAGCCAGGCGAGCAGGCCCGGGCTGGGGCCGCCGCGATCCCAGCGGGTCTCTTGCTTCTCGAAACGTTCTTGCCAGAACGCCTGGGTGGGGCCGCTCATGGGTTGCCTGTGTGAGCTTGTGTCGCTCGATTCTGCCACCCGGCCCCCACCGCTGCCTTGGCTCCTCGGCGCCGCGGGCTCGGCTCAAAGCCGTTCGAGGTTTGCACGAACCCAGGACGCCTGCTCGGCGATGGCCTGCCGCTCCTGTGGCGTCATGCGGTCGATCTGTCGGTAGACCATCCCGATGCGTGGGTTGCGCCGCAGCAAGGCCTCGTGGCGCAGGTGAAAGTCCCAGTAGAGGGCGTTGAACGGGCAGGCTTGCGGGCCCAGTCGCTCCTTGCGCTGGTGGGGGCAATGCCGACAGTGGTCGCCCATGCGGTCCAGGTAGACCGCGCTCGAGACATAGGGCTTGGTGGCCAGCAGACCGCCGTCGGCAAACTGGCTCATGCCCAGGGTGTTGGGCAGCTCGACCCACTCGAAGGCGTCGATGTAGACGCCGAGGTACCAGCGGTGCAGGGCTTGCGGATCCAGCCCGACCATCAGCGAGAAGTTGCCGATGACCATCAGGCGCTGGATGTGGTGGGCGTGGGCGTCCTCGAGCGACTGGCCGATGGCGCGCGACAGGCAGGCCATGCGGGTGCGACCGGTCCAGAACCACTCCGGAAGGGGCAGCTCGTGCCGGAAGTGATTGCGCTCGTTATAGCCGGGCATGTGCGCCCAGTAGACCCCGCGCACGTATTCGCGCCAGCCCAGGATCTGGCGGATGAAGCCCTCCGCGGCGGCCAGGGGCACATGGCCTTCACGCCAAGCTTGTTCCGCCGCGTCGATGACCTCGCGCGGGTGCAGCATCTTCACGTTCAGGGCGAAGGACAGCAGCGAGTGAAAGAGCCGGCTGGCGCGCTGGCTCAGGGCGTCCTGGAAGTCGCCGAAATGAGGCAGGGCGTGTTCGACGAAGGCCGCCAGGTGCGCGCGGGCCTCGTCGGCGTTCAATGGCCAGGGCAGGCCATCGGCCTTCGGGTTGCCGAACGTGGTGACGCCGGCGTCCACGATGGCCTGCCAGAGTTCGCGGTGGTCGTGCGCAGAACGCCAGTCCGCGGGCTCTGGCGGCTGGCCGGACCAGGCCTTGCGGTTGTCGGCGTCGAAGTTCCACTTGCCACCCTCGGGCTGGCCGTCGGCGGTCATCAGCACGCCATGCTGGCGGCGCATGTGCCGATAGAAGTGCTCCATCAACCATTGCTTGCGGCCTGTGAAGAGCCGAGCCGCTTCGTCGCGCTGGGTGAAGAAGTGCTCGGTGTCGACCTCCTGCACGCGCAGTCCCTGGGCCCGTCGGTCTTGCGCCCACCGTTTCAAGGCCTCGTCCAGGCGCCATTCATCCGGGCGCTGATAGACCACGGCGTCGGCCTGATGGTGGTCGATCAGGGCGTCGAGGTTGGCCGTGATGCCCTGGCGGTTGCTGGGGTGGTCGATGGCGATGTGGCGCACGCGGTGGCCCTGGGCGCGCAGGTGAGCCGCGAAGGCCCGCATCGCCGCGAAGATGGCAAGCACCTTCTGGGCGTGGTGAAGCACGTACGAGGTTTCCTGCTTGACCTCCATGAGCACGTGAACGACGTCCGGGTCGACCTGCTCAAACCAGCTGTGAGAGGGGTTGAGTTGATCACCCAGGATCAGGCGCAGCGTGGTCATGAATCGCCCCACATCCGACGGTAGCGGCCATCGGGGTCGTGTTCGCGGGCTTGCTTGTCGGGGTCGAAGCGGCGACCACCCCGCGGGTCGGTGCCGCGCCCGGCGATGTAAGCCCAATTGCCCTGGTTGCTGAACACATCGAAGTCGATCAAGCGCGACTCGAACCAGGCGGCCCCGGCGCGCCAGTCGCCGCCCAGGTCGTGGATGAGGTAGCTGGCAACGATCTGTCGCATGCGGTTGGAGAGCCAGCCTGTCGACTCAAGCTCTCTCATGCCGGCATCGACCAACGCATGACCGGTGCGGCCGGCGCACCAGCGCATGAATGCGCCTGCATCGTGGGTGGGGTGGGGCAGGTCGCTGAGCCCCGAGGGTTGGTAGAGGCGCCGGCCGTGCTTGGCGTGGAGCAGGCGGAAGTGCTCGCGCCATAGCAACTCGAAGGTGATCCAGCCGCTGCTTTCGCTGGCGCCGTGTTCGGTTTCCCAGCGTTGCAGCGCGTGCTGCGCCTGGCGAGCCGACATGGCCCCCCAGGCGAGCCAGGGCGACAGCTTGGTCGAAAAATCATGGCCTTGCAGCCCGTTGCGGGTCGATTTGTAGCGGTGCGGCAGAGCGTTGGACAGGTAGCGCGACCAGTGCGCCTGCGCGATGGACTCACCGATGTGCCACTCGCTTTCGGTGATCGGAAAGGACGCCCGGGGCTCCGCGTTAACGACCTCGCTCGCCAAGGACAAGGCCTCAGGCCAGCGATCCACCCCAAGTGCGCAAACGGACGCGTCAAGCGGGCGCGGCCACATGGGAGGCGGCCACACGGGAGGCGGCGCCACCGGTTCGCGAGCGAGCAAGCCTGCGCGCTGGATGGCCTGCCGGAACGAGGTGAAGACATCGGGCGTGTCCTGCACATCGAAGGGCAGGTCGTCCCAGGCGAACAGGCCGCCTTGCTCCAGGCGCTCCCATCGCCAGCCGCCGAGACTGGCGGCGCTTGATAACGCGCGGTCAGCGGCTTCTTCTTGCGGCGCTGGCAGGTGCTCGGTCCAGACCTCGGCCGCGCCGGTGTCCGAAACGATCTGTCCGATGGCCTGGGCGGGTTCGCCTTGCAGCACCAGCAAGCGGTGCCCGTGCGCGCGCAAGGACCGATCGAGGTGGGTGAGGGCTTGATGGAGCGCCAGGCGCCTGTGCGGCCCCATGCGCGCATCGACCCAGCGTGTGGCCTGTGCCTGTGTGGGGTCCCACACAAACACCGGCAACCAGGGCAGCCCCCGCGAAAGCGCGGAGGCACACGAGGCCCGAAGCGCCGGGTGATCGCTCAGGCGCAGGTCCTGCCGAAACCAATGGATCACGGGGCTCATCGAGCCTCCGGTGTGCCGGCCGCCGCGCGCGTGCCCTGTCCCCGGCAACGGTCCGAGCAGTAGCGCACCTCGTCCCAGTCGCGCGCCCATTTCTTGCGCCAGGCAAAGGGGCGCTGGCAGCAGGCACAAAGCTTGGTGGGCAGCTCGGATTTTTTTCTCATGCGTGGCATTCAGAACCCCAGGCAGAGCTGTTCGTCGGGTGGGGGGGCGCTGTTTCGGCTTCGGCGGCCTGAGCGGGGCGGCGGCGAGGTGCCGGGTGCCTGGCGGCTGCGGTGGGCACGCGAGCCGTGCCGCTGCACGACGGCATGTTTGCCCTCGCGCACCTCGGGTTCGGCCCGGCGCGTGTGCAACCTGGCCTTGGCCTCGCGCAACGCTGTCTCGAGCTCCACCAGCGGCAGCGGGATGTCTGCCTCGGCGTCGTCGCCGACGCGAACGCCACAACGGGCCTGCAGGTGAGCCGGCATGCGCCAGGGCTCGAACAACCAGGTGTCGGGCACGCGTCGCATGGCGGGCAGCCAGCGGCGCACGAACACGCCCTTCGGGTCGTGGTCCCTGGCTTGCTTGATGGGGTTGTAGACCCGCGTGGTGTTGATGCCCGTGGTGCCCGCCTGCATCTGCATCTGGCTCCAGTGGATGCCCGGCTCGTAGTCGACGAACTGGCGGGCCAGCCACTCCCCGACGGGGCGCCAGTGCAGCCACAGGGGGTAACTGGCCACCGACACCAGCATGGCGCGCATGCGGAAATTGATCCAGCCGGTTTCCTTGAGCATGGCCACGCAGGCGTCCACCAGGGGCCAGCCCGTTCGCCCCGCTTGCAGCGCCTCGAATCGCTCGGCGCTGAACTCGCCTTCGCGCAGGCCGTCGTAGCCGCGGTGCACGTTGCGCCACTCGATTTCGGGTTCGCTCTCGAGCTTCTGGATGAAGTGGCAGTGCCAGTGCAAGCGGCTGAGGAAGGCTTTCAGGCCCGCTTGCTGCCGAGCGATGCGCGCCTGCTCCGGTGGCGGTGCGGCCATGGCCGCGATGGCCATCTCGCCCAGGCGCTGCTGGGTGGCCTTAACCACTTCACGCAGGCTGATGCACCCTTGCGCCAGGTGAGGCGACAGCCGAGAGCAGGCGCTGGGTGCCGAAAGCGGGGACGAAATGCCCCCGCGGTAGCCACCGCATCGCTCCAGCAGGATGTCCTCCAGCACCTGCAGCGCGCGTTGGCGCCCCCCACGCTGCCTTCGCGGGGCGTCGACGCCGTTGGGCATCAGGGCCTCGAGGGTGGGCAAGGCGGGCATGGGGTGCGCTGACCAGGGCCCTTCAGGCGGTGAGGGCCAGCGGGGCCTCTGCATGAACGCATCCCAGTTCAGGTGCCAGCCATCTCGGCTGCCCAGGCGCCTGACGACGCCGTTCTGAGGCCACTCTTCGAAGGCGATGTGGCGCGAGCGGCACCAGGACGCCACCGCCAGGTCCCGTTGGTAGGTCAGGCCGTTGCCGGTCTCTTCATGGGCCAGCAGCGCGCCAAAGGGCGCGTGGGCGTGCAGGCGCTCCAGCGCCTCGCAGGCCTCGCCGCGCAACACCCACAGGCGCCCCCCGCAGGCGTGGACCTGTTCGCGCAGGTCTGCCAGGCACTCCAGGATGAAACCGAGCTGGCGGGCCGAGGCGTCGGGTTGGGCCCACACCGAGGGCTCCAGGATGTACACCCCTTGCCAGGGCCGCTCGGGTGAGCGCTGCAGCGCCGCGTGGACGGCGGCGTGGTCGTGCACACGCAGGTCGCGCTTGAACCAGACAAGGGGGGCGGTCATGCGCAGAGTATGGGCAGGCGACGCCAGTTCGACGCCGGTTGAGGGCGTGCAAACGGCGTCATCCTGGGGTCAGGCCAGGCTGCGCTGCTGGCCCTGGGGGCTCGTTCCTTGCCGCTAAACTCCCGGCGCAAGGCCCACAGCCTGTCCCGGCTGCCCCTCGCGCCCCCGACACCGACCGACCCGATGACCCAACAGACCATCGATTTCAGCCCGCCGCCGCCCGCCGATGGCGGTGACTCCCTGACCCTGGCCCATTACGCCGAGCGCGCCTACCTCGAATACGCCCTGAGCGTGGTCAAGGGCCGGGCCCTGCCCGACGTGTGCGACGGCCAGAAGCCCGTGCAGCGCCGCATCCTTTACGCGATGGAGCGCATGGGCCTGGCCTTCAGCGGCAACAGCGGTGCCAAGCCCGTCAAGAGCGCCCGCGTGGTGGGCGACGTGCTGGGCCGCTACCACCCGCACGGCGACACGGCCGCCTATGACGCCATGGTGCGCATGGCGCAGGACTTCGCCCTGCGCTACCCGCTGATCGACGGTCAGGGCAACTTCGGCTCACGCGATGGCGACGGCGCCGCCGCGATGCGCTACACCGAGGCCCGCCTGTCGCCGATCGCGCGCCTGCTGCTCGACGAGATCGACATGGGCACGGTGGACTTCGTGCCCAACTACGACGGCTCGACCGAAGAGCCCCGCCAGTTGCCGGCGCGCATGCCCTTCGTGCTGCTCAACGGCGCCAGCGGCATCGCCGTGGGCCTGGCCACCGAGATCCCCAGCCACAACCTGCGCGAGGTGGCCGCGGCCAGCGTGGCCCTGATCAAGAACGACAAGCTGTCCGACGAGGAGCTGTTCGCCCTGGTGCCGGGCCCGGATTTCCCGGGTGGCGGCCAGCTGATTTCAGCGGCCTCCGACATCCAGGACGCCTACCGCAGTGGCCGGGGCAGCCTGAAGGTGCGCGCCCGCTGGGTCATTGAAGACCTGGCGCGCGGCCAGTGGCAACTGGTGGTCACCGAGCTGCCGCACGGCACCAGCGCGCAGAAGGTGCTCGAAGAGATCGAAGAGCTCAGCAACCCCAAGGTCAAGGCGGGCAAGAAGGCGCTGACCGCCGACCAGACGCAGCTCAAGGCCGCGCTGCTGTCGGTGCTCGACACCGTGCGCGACGAGTCCAGCAAGGACGCCGCCGTGCGCCTGGTCTTCGAGCCCAAGACGCGCACCATCTCTCAGCAGGAACTCATCACCACGCTGCTGGCGCACACCAGCCTGGAGACCTCGGTCTCGGTCAACCTGACGATGGTCGGCGCCGATGGCCGCCCCATGCTCAAGGGCCTGCGCCAGATCCTGACCGAGTGGATCGGCTTTCGCCTGGAGACGGTGACCCGCCGCACCCAGCACCGCCTGGGCAAGGTGAAAGACCGCATCCACATCCTCGAGGGGCGGCAGCTCGTGCTGCTCAACATCGACGAGGTGATCCGCATCATCCGCGAGAGCGACGAGCCCAAGCCAGCGCTGATCGAGGCCTTCAAGCTGTCCGAGCGGCAAGCCGACGACATCCTCGACATCCGCCTGCGCCAACTGGCGCGGCTCGAAGCCATCAAGATCGAGCAGGAGCTCTCCGAGCTGCGCGCCGAGCAATCGAAGCTCGAGGAGATCCTGGGCAACCCGGGCGTGCTGCGCCGCACCGTGGTCAAGGAAATCGAAGCCGATGCCAAGCAGTTTGGCGACGAGCGCCGCACCCTGATCCAGGCCGAAAAGCGCGCCGTTGCCGAAGTCAAGGTCATCGACGAGCCGGTGACGGTGGTCATCAGCGAAAAGGGCTGGGTGCGCGCGCGCACCGGCCACGGCCACGACCCCGCGGGCTTCGCCTTCAAGGCGGGCGATGGCCTGTATGGCACCTTCGAGTGCCGCACGGTCGACCCGCTCATCGTGCTGGGCAGCAACGGGCGCGTCTACAGCGTGCCGGTCAGCGCCTTGCCGGGCGCGCGCGGCGATGGCCAGCCCATCACCACGCTGATCGAGCTGGAGTCGGGCACGCAGCCAGCGCATTACCTCGCCGGCAACGTCGAGCAGACCATCCTGCTGGCCAACAGCGGTGGTTTCGGCCTGCTGGCCAAGCTGGGGGACCTCATCACGCGTCAAAAGGGCGGCAAGTCCTTCCTGACCCTGGACGAGGGTGACACGGTGTTGCCACCGGTGCTGGTGCAGCCGGCGCACACGCAAGTGGCTTGCCTGTGCGCGGACGGCCGCATGCTGGTGTTCGGCCTGGACGAGCTCAAGCTGCAGTCCAACGGCGGCCGGGGGCTGACGCTGATGGAGGTCGACGCCAAGAAGGCCCCGTTGGCCTCGGTGGCCTCGGTGCACAACGGCGTGCGCGTGATCGGCACCACCCGTGGCGCGAAACCGAAGGAAGAGGACGTGCGCAACTCGGCCTACGCCGCGCACGTCGGCAAACGCGCCCGCAAGGGCAAGCCGGTGGAGGCCTTCCAGAAGGTGCAAAGGCTGCAAGCCTTGTCCTGATGCATCACCCTTGATTTGGGTGTTTGTGCCGCCCGGACGGCCGGCTGCCGGGCCGTCCTCGGGTACGCTCGCCCCCGAATCATTCATCCAAGGAGAGAGCCATGTCCCGTTCGCTGTTGCATCCTTCCCCATCCGTCTGCTTCGCGGCCATCCTGGGCACGCTGGCGGCCTCGGCCCATGCTGGCACCGTGGAAACGCCGGGCGGCTCGGTCACGTTCGCCTGGGGCCTGGATGCCGAAGAAATCGAAACGGGCTCGTTCCAGTACGTCTACCCCGGCGACGAAGCATCGCCGCTGACCACGGGCGGGCTGCGCAGCGCGACCGCCGGATCGGTCTTGGCCAGCGTCAACGCCTGGGTTGATCCTTACAGTGGCACCTTCAAGGCCCAGACCACCGCGACCACCGGCAACGCAGGTCGGCCCACCAGCATCGCCCAGTCCTACGCCCGCCTCGACCTGACCGACACCGTGCGCATCAGCGGCCCCACCGCCACGACCACCGTCACCTTCCGCATGAGCTATGACAGCCAGTTCAGCGGCCTGGCGCTCTCGCCTTTCGAGCGGGTCAACCAGATCTCGCACTTCCTGCAGGCCGACTCGTCGCGCTACGCCAGCCTGAGCTACCGCACGCCCAACCCTGCTTACGACCCCGAGGCCACGTGCACTGGTGAAGGTGAGTTGACCGAGTGCGGCGTGGAGACCATCGAGTACTTCACCACCTCCGAGAGCGAGAGCAAGGAGCTGTTCCGTGAATGGGCGTTGGGCGGCCCCAATGGCGTCTACGGCAACGGCGAGGTCAACAACGGCCGCTACACCGGCGAGGTGCTGCTGAGCCTGGTCGTGCCCACCGGCGTGGACCTGACGCTGAACTACACCGTGCACCAGAATGCGCGCTGCTTCCACCTCTCCAATTGCGATGTGGGCGTCAACGCCATGTTCTCCGACCACATCGGCCTGGAGCTGGCAGACGGCTACAGCTTCACCTCGGGTTCAGGCTTCCGCTACGAAGGCCTGGCACCAGCCGTGCCCGAGCCTGAAACCCTGGCCTTGATGCTGGCAGGTCTGGGCGGCCTGTTCCTGGCTCGCCGACGCGGCCAGGCCTGAGTCGGCACCGGGGCATCAGCCCCACACCCGCTGCACCACCGCGGTGTACAGCGGGATGCCGATCAGGATGTTGAAGACGAACGTGACCCCCAGCGACAGCCCGAGGTAGAGCCCAGGCTTTGCCTCGGGCACAGCGTGGCGCAACACGGCCGGCACCACGATGTAGGACGAACTGGCTGCCAGCACCACCAGCAAGATGGTGTCGCCTGCGGGCAAACCCAGCAGCGCGGCCAGCCCCATGGCGATCGCGCCATGCACGAGAGGGCCCACGATGCCGTAGCCGATCAGGGCCGGGTGCACCTGCCGCAGGGCCGGCAACTGACGTGCCACCAGCAGGCCCAGATCGAGCAGGAACAGCGCCAGCATCCCCTTGAACAGGGCGCCCGAGAAGGGCTCCATCATCAACTTGCCCTGGTCACCCGTGACCCAGCCGATCAGCAGGCTGCCCAGCAGCAGCAGGTTGGCGCCGTCGGTGAAGGCCTCGCGCACCACGTGCCAGGGCGATGAGGCGGCGCTGGCCGAGCCGGCCTGAGCACCGGGGGCATTGGCCTCTTGCCGACGCGCCCAGGCCGCCAGCCCCATTGCCATCAGGATGGCGGGCGACTCCATCAGCACCAGGGCCACCGCCATGTGCCCGCCGTAAGCCACCTGCTGCTGCGTCAGGTACTGACTCGCCGCGATGAAGGTGGTGGCGCTGACCGAGCCATAGGTGGCCGCCACCGCGGCCGCGTCGAAGCGCGACAACCACTTGCGCAGCAGCACGTAGCCGATCGCTGGCACCAGCAGGGCCAGCAACAGCGCCGCACCCAGGCTGCCCAGCACGTCGGCTCCCAGCCCGCTGTGGGCCAGCGAGAAACCACCCTTGAGGCCCACCGACATCAGCAGGTAGAGCGACAGGAATCGCGCGATCTGTGGTGGCACTTCCAGGTTGGAGCGCAGCAGGCCGGCGATGACGCCGAAGACGAAGAAAAGGATGGCGGGGTCGAGCAGGTTCTGGAGGGGATTCATGGGGGGCAATCCTAGGGTTTTGCCGGTATCATGAAAAATCAAATCTTTTGATCTGGTGGATCTATAAAAATCTATGCATGTCACCTGGCGTCAGCTGCGGCTCTTTCAGGCCCTGGCCGAAACCGGCTCGGTCACCGGTGCGGCCGAGGCCGAACACGTCACCCAGCCGACGGTGTCGATGCAGCTGCGACAGCTCTCTGACGCGGCCGGCGTGCCCCTGTACGAGCCACTGGGCCGTGGCATCCGCCTGACGGACGCAGGCCAGCGCCTGGCCAGGGCCTGCCACGACGTGTTGCACCGATGGGCCGAGTTCGAGATGGAACTGGCGGACCTGCAGGGCCTCAAGCGAGGCCGCCTCGACGTGGCCGTGGTGAGCACCGCGAAGTCCTTCATCCCGCGGCTGCTGGGCCCGTTTTCGCAGCGTTACCCCGACATCGACGTGCACCTGGAGGTGGCCAACCGAGACAGCATCGTGCGTCGGCTGGAGCAGTCGCTCGATGACCTGGTGATCATGACCACGCCACCTGACCATGTTGCGGTCGAGGCCGAGTTCCTGCTCGACAACCCGCTGGTGCTGATCGCGGCGAGCGATCACCCGCTCGCCTCGCGCGAGGGGCTCAAGCTCAAGGCCTTGGCAGGCGAGCGCTTCATCCTGCGCGAGCCGGGTTCGGGCACGCGCATCAGCTGCGAACGGCAGTTCGCGAAGTGGGGCTTCAGCCCGCGCGTGCAGATGTCCCTGGGCAGCAACGAGGCCATCAAGCAGGCGGTGGCGGGGGGCTACGGCCTGGCGGTGCTGTCACGCCATGCGCTCGACCGCGACCCGGCTCACGAAGGCCTGGCCTTGCTGGACGTGCAGGGTTTCCCGATCGCCTCGCGCTGGTACCTGGTGCGACGGCAGGAGCGGCAGCCCACGCCGGTGGCACGGGCCTTCCTCGAGTTCCTGCGCGAGACGCTCAACAGCGCTCAGGCAGGCGCGCCCGTCAACGCGGTCACACCCGCACCACCGTCACCGAGCACTCGGCCTCGGCAACGACCTGCGCGCTGACGCTGCCCAGGTAGCGGCGCAGCGACGAGTTGCCGCGAGCGCCCATCACGATGTGGTCGACCTGGTTGCGCGTGGCGAACTCGACGATGGCGCTGGCCGTGTCGGGTGATTCGAGCACGTGGAAGGTCAGGCGGTGTTCGTCCATCTGCAACTGCTGTTGCAGGGGGCGGGCCCAGTGCTTGATGGCCACCAGTTGCTGCACGTGCAGGCTGTTGCCGGCTTCGTCGACCAGGGTGTCCATGCCGATGCGGTGGGTCTTCATGACGCTGACGCAGGCCAGGCGGGCGCCGGGCTCCATCTGCATGATGCGGCGCACGGTGGCCAGCAGCTTCTTGTCGAGCTCGGGGGTGCTGTTCTTGATGCCGATGGCCACCATCAGGATGGGGCTGCGCTCGACGTGCTGGCCGCTGGGCACGTCGGAGCGGGGCTCGTGGCCCATGGCCTTGAACCAGCGCTTCATGGTGCTGAGCGTGCCGCGCGTGCCGGTGCGTTCGGCGCGCTGGGTCAGCGGGATCTGTTCGGGGTGCTGCAGGTCCAGCGCGAGCTGCGCGCCCGTCTGGTAGCGCAGCTGCGGGTCGATCTCCAGGCAGCGCAGGATCACCTCCTGCAGCCACGCGGGGGTGTCGGCGCGGATGTCGCGCGGGGGCACCGGGTCGGTGTAGAGCCGTTTGCGCAGGCCTGGCACGCTGCTGGGGTTGCCGAAGGGGCGCTCGCCCGTGGTCAGGTGGTAGAGCATCACGCCGAGGGCGAACAAGTCGCTGCGCGGGTCGTTGCGCACGAACTGCACCTGCTCCGGCGAGATGTAGGGGCCGGTGCCCATGGGCAGCGAGAACTCTTCTTCGAGCAGGTCGGGCAGCTTGTCGTGGCGGCTGAGACCGAAGTCCACCATCACGGCCTCGCCCGTGGCGCGGAACATGATGTTGCTGGGCTTGACGTCCAGGTGCACCAGGTGCTGCTTGTGCAGGTCGTGCAGGGCCAGGGCCACGCGCTGGCCGATGTCGGCGACTTCTTCGAGCGGCAAGGGGGCCTGGTCCAGCCGGGGGCGCAGCGTCTCGCCGGCGATGTGCTCCATCACGATGTAGGGCAGGCGGGTGAAGTCGCCCTTGCCGACGAAGCGGGGCACATGCGGCCCCTTGAGCAGTGGCATGACCATCTGCTCGACCTCGAAGCCGACGATGGTGGCCGGGTCCTCGCCGCCCTTGATGCGCGGCACCTTCATGATCAGGTTGGGCTCGCCAGGTGGGTGCACGGCGCGCCCTTGCTCGTCGATGCGCTCGACCGACCACAGCGTGGCCATGCCACCCTGGTGCAGCTTCTCCTTGAGCACGAAGCCGTCGATGCGTTCACCCGCCTGCAGCTTGCCGAAAGACATGGGCATCGTGACGGGCTCCTGTCGGCTGTGAGGGTGGGGGTCAGCGCCCGTCGCGCAGGCGCTGGGCGAGCGATTCAGGCAGGCCGGCATCGAGCACCCGCTGGGCCGCCGCATCGTGGTCATAGGGCACGCGGTGGAAGGCGAGGGTGGCCGAGTCGGTGTCGAAGGTGGCGTAGCAGGCGGCCGGGTTGCCATCGCGTGGCTGACCCACCGAGCCCGGGATGGTCAGCCAGCGCCGCATGGGCGAGAGCTGGATGGGGGTGGCATCGACCGGGTGGAACTCGCCCGACTTGCCAGTGGACGACAGGTGGTACAGGCAGGGGTCGTGCATGTGACCGCAAAACACATGGGGCTGTTGCGACGCAAACAGGCTGCGCGTGGCCTCCATGCGGCCTTGCACATAGCCCCAGTGGGCCGGGTCGTGCACATTGGCGTGGGCGAACAGGCAGTCACCCAGCACGGCGGTCAGCGGCAGGGACTCGATGAAGGCGATGTGCGCGGCGCTGAGCTGCTCGCGGGTCCAGGCCAGCGATGCGAGCACGTGGCTGCCCAGGTGGTGCTGGTCCTCGTGGCGCAGGGCGTCGTCGTGGTTGCCTTTGACGACGATGGCGCCAGCCTGGTGGCGGGCCATGACAAAGTCCATGACCCAGGCCGGATCGGCCCCGTAGTCCACGAAATCGCCCAGCAGGACGGTTTGCTCACAGTCCTCATCGAGCGCGTGCGCCCAGACGGATTCGACGGCCTGCCGGTTGGCGTGCAGGTCCGAGAGGATGGCGAGTTTCATGACAACGGTTCACAGCGGGCACAACGGCTCATGTTAGAGCCTGCCCGCTGTCGCCATCAAGCTGGGGCAGACAGGGCTTGACGGCTCGCCTGGGCCTTCATTTCCTTGCGCAGGGCCACCGCGTCCTGGGAGTAGGCCGAGCTGCCCCCCACATCGGTGCGGAACACCTGCACGGCTTCGGCGACGGACTTGGCGCGTTGGGCCAGGCTCATCGACGCGGCGGCGATCTGTTCGACGGCGGCGGCGTTTTGCTGCGTGATGCCATCGAGCTGGGCCACCGCCGAGTTGATCTGCGAAATGCCGCTGAGCTGCTCGCGCGCACCACCGCTGATCTGGGTGACCAGGCTGGTGACGTGCTCGACCGACTGAACGGCTTCCTGCATGGTGGTCTGTGCTGCCTGGGTGAGTTCGCTGCCGGCGCGCACCTTATCGGCCGAGTCGGTGATGAGCTGCTTGACCTCGCGGGCGGCGGTCGCGGTGCGGCCGGCCAGGGCGCGCACCTCGGAGGCCACGACCGCGAAGCCACGGCCCTGTTCGCCTGCGCGGGCTGCTTCCACGGCGGCATTGAGCGCCAGGATGTTGGTCTGGAAGGCGATGCTGTCGATCACCTGGATGATTTCGCTGATGCGCTTGGACGAGTCTTCGATCTCGTGCATCGTGTGGGTCACGTTGCTGACGACCTCGCTGCTGCGCTGCGTGATGGCCGTGGTCTGTGTCGCCAGGTCGGCGGCCTGCCCCGCGGTGTCGGAGCTGTGCTTGACGGTGCCGGTGATCTCTTCCATCGAGGCGGCCGTCTGCTGCAGGCTGCTGGCCTGCGATTCGGTTCGGCTGGACAGGTCCTGGTTGCCGGCGGCGATTTCGCGGGTGGCCACCAGCATCTCGTCGACCTGCATGCGCGCGTCCCGCACGATGGAGCGCAGGTTCACGTTCAACTGGTTGAGCGAGCGGGTGAACTGGCCGATCAGGTCGTGGCGATCGGAGTGGATGACCTCGGTGAGGTCGCCGGCGGCCATGCGGTTGGCGGTGTCCATCAGGACCTTGATGGGGCCCATGGTCATGCGGCGGATCTGCAGGCTTGCTGCGGCAATCAGCACGCCCAGCACCAGCAGGCTGCCCAGGCCGACCAGCGACAGCCAGCCCTGGCCATGGCTGCCGGCCCACATGCCCATGCCGAAGCCCAGCAGGGCCACGCTGCCGGCGATCATCGCCAGGCGCTCGCTCAGGCCCGGCCGAAGGAACTCGGCGATGCGCCAGGAGAGGGTGTTTTTCATCAGCCTGCCATTGCGCAGCACGTGCACCAGTTGGCCTGCTTCTTTTTCTTGCTGCATGGTCCGGTACAACTGGGCCGATTGGGCCACGGCTTCGCGGCTGGGCTCGGTGCGAACGGACATGTAGCCCACAGGCTTGCCGTCCTCCATCAGCGGTGTCACGTTGGCCTGCACCCAGTAGAAGGATCCGTCCTTGCGGCGGTTTTTCACCAGCGCTGTCCAGGGGCGGCCGGAGGCGATCGTCTCCCACATGTCGCGGAAGGCTTCTTCCGGCATGTCGGGGTGGCGGATCATGTTGTGGGGCTGGCCCAGCAGCTCCTCGCGGGTGTAGCCGCTGACGTGGATGAACGCCGGGTTGCAATAGGTCAGGCGACCTTTCAGGTCGGTGGTCGAAACCAGCGTGTCGCCCTTTGGAAAGGCGAATTCCTGCTCGGTCACAGGCAGATTGAGTCTCATGTCAAACCTCGTTCGTCTCGGGGATTGCGAGTCGACAGGGTTTGAACGCCATCCTGTCGGGGCGAGTGACCGCCCATTTTTAATGCGGTCCACGTCATGCAATGCATTTCGGGATGGTGCACCCAACATGAAGCGGGAGGCCGTGGAAAAGAGCGGTGTTCCGTGCGCTACTTCTCGCGGTGGCCCAGGGTGTGTTGCTGCTGTTGCGAGCCGGCCTCACCCCTGGGATTTGTTACCATCTTCTTCACATGTGCCCCTGGCGGCACGCAAATGGACGCAAAAGGTTCACCCCATGAGGACAGCCGAGCAGGAAGCGGTGCTGCGCTCCGTGCGCAAGCTGGTTGATTTCTGGCAAATCGAGGCCCACGAGTTGGGCGGCATCGTGCCGCCGGTGGCGACGCCATTGCCAACCGTGGTTGAAGCTGCGCGGCCCAGCTATCGCCATCCGATCTCGGGTGAAACCTGGCAGGGCGAGGGCAGCCAGCCGGAATGGCTGAAGGTGGCGCTCACGCGCGAGGGCTACACGGTGGAAGAGCTGCGGTTGTCTGTTTCCGACGACCCGGCCACCTCGGCCTGAACTGGTCCCTCCGACAGGAATCGAACCTGTATTTGCCGCTTAGGAGGCGGCCGTTCTATCCATTGAACTACGGAGAGCCGGCGGTCGGCCTGGTGGCCAGCCGCGGGCGCTAGTGTAGTGGATTGACGCTGGCCTGCCTGCCGATTGCGGCCGACTGAGGCGCCGGCAGCCAGAGTTCGAAGACGCCATCGCGCCCCTTGACGGTGGGTGGCAGGCGCCGGATCCAGATCTCGGCCGGGGCGGCATCGGTGGTGCTGCCCGGGCTGCGCGAAGCCAGGTGAGGCCTCAGCCATTCCCGCAAGCCCTCGGCGCAGGCCATGTCGCTTTCGCGGTGCACCACGATGGTCGGGCGGGGCCAGGGCACCGGCCCGCGCTGGCCCTGCAGGCTCGAGCGCTGCACGACGTTGTCAACCGGCGGCACCATCCACGGGCTGGCCGACTGGGCGTTGAGCTTGCGGCGCAGGTCTTCGGCGATGTTGCGGGCGGCTTCGTCGTAGATCTGCACGTACAGCAGGGCTGCGGGAGCGCGGGTCGGGCAGGCTTGCGCCAGGTGATCGCCTGGGGTGGGGCCGGCGGCCGGAACGATCTCGTCAGGCAGGCCCTCCGTCGATGCGAGCACGGGGGCGTTGTTGGTCGCTGCAGGCGGGGGGGCTTGCGCAAACGCTGTGTCCGAGGGCTCGTCGCGGGTCCACCGATTGAGCAGGGCCAGTGCCGCAGCGTATTGTTCCTCCGGGCGTTGAGGTGCGACCCAGTAGTTCATCGCGGTGGCGGTGGCGGGCGGGCGCTGCATGGCGGCACAGAACACCTGCCGGTCCTGACTGGCCTGCGGGGTGCAGCCCTGCCAGGCCTCGGCGCCTGGCTGGCAGCTTTCGCGGATGCGCGCGCTCATGCGGTGCACGCTGCCCCGGTCGAGCGAGCTGAGCGTGTCGCTGCGAACCACGTCCAGCATCAGGCTCTCGGCCTGGTTGATGACGTGTTCGGGGATGGCCTTGCACTGCCGGTCGAAGCCCTGCAGCTCGGTCGATACCTTGACGAACAACTCGCGGGCCTGGGCGCGGGCTTCCTTTTGCTGCACGTTCATGCTCTCGACGATCTGCCAGCCCGACAGCAGCAGCGTGCCCGAGGCGCCCAGCCCCAGCGTGGTCTTGAGGGCCGCGCCACGCGGGCCCCGTCGCCAAAGGGGCTCGGGCGAGGCTTGCTGGGCCGCGACGGCGGGGTTGAGTCGCGCCGAGACCCGCACGGCGTGCCGCGCGCGGTGCCGCCAGCCGGGCAACTGGGCCAGCCAGGTCTCGGTCAGCGCCTGCCCGATGTCTTCGCCCAGGCGGTGGTAGCTCTCCCACTGCGCTTCGTCGAAGAACTGGTCGGATGTGGCCTCGTGGGGGAAGGTCGGGTTGCGCTCGGCATAGGACAGCACGTCCACATCCAGCGCGTTGTGCAGGTTGGGCTTGATGACGACCAGCGTGCCTTCGGGTCGGCTGGTCTGACCGGGGCGGCTCGGGTCGGGGCGCTCGCGGTAGCGGATGCGCGCCAGCAGCAGGCCGCGGCGCGAGGTGTTGTCGCGGAGGTCTTCTGGCGAGAGCACGGTCAGGTCGGTGCCGCACAGGGTGAAGAGCCGAGAGGCTTCCTCGCGGGTGTAGAAGTCGATCTCGGCGCCAAAATCGATGCGCGCCTTGCGCACCAGGTTTTCAAGGTCGTTGAACTGGAAGTGGCGGTCGGAGCTGGCGTCGGACAGCATGATGAAGTCCAGCTCGCGTTTGATCAGCGGGTAGACGCCGGTGTTGTCGAAGTGCCCGCCATCGGAGACGTACCACCAGGGGCGTTCCTGGCCCATGAAGGTGGCGGTGGCCTCGCAGGTCAGCATGAGCGGCTTGGGGAACCAGTCCCAGCCGAGCTGGCTGAGCCAGCGCAAGCCGGGGGTGCGGATCGGGCTGGCGATCCAGAAACCCAGCCGGATGCCCAGGAAGTACAGCAGCAGGGCCAGGCCTCGCGAGGTGTAGGCCCCGGCGCCGGGCGAAGCGGCCGCGCCCGAGACCGCCACCCATTGCCCGACCGTGCCGGCCTGCTCGGGCGAGGCGTGGCGGTGCACCTCGCTCGGGCCGACCTCCATGCCCCGCCAGCTCACGGTCAGCAGCGCGCCCTTGCGGTCGGCGTTGTAGAGGTTGCTGTCGCTGTCGCGGGTTTCGTTCAGGCAGGCGTTGATGAGGTGGATGGGGCCGCCCTGGTCTTCGGGGCGGTAGTGGGCCAGCAGGCCGTCGTCGCCTTCGACCACGTTGCGCACGCTGCGCTCGCGCCCCAGGCCCCGCCAGGGCAGGCGGGTCGGGTTGCCCACGGCCAGGTAGGCGCGTGTCAGCCGCGCACGGTAGAAGGCGTGCAGCGAGGTGCTGTTGGGCATGTGGGTGTTGGTCGAGGTCAGGGCGATCCAGGCCAGGCAGGCCAGCAGCACGAAGACCGCGCGAAGCAGTGGCGGGGCGCTGCTGATCGCCTCGATGCTGTCGGGCGCGAAGACCAGCCATTGCAAGGTCACGAGCCAGGCCATCACCAGGCAGAGCAGGCCGATGGCGCTGAGCACGCCCAGCAGCTTGGGCAGCCATTCGCGGGCGTGGCCTTCGGTGTCGGCGGCCAGCTGTTGCAAGGGCTGGGCGAACGAGCGCAGCAACAAGATGCCGACCCCACCGGCACCGATGCCGCCCCACCAGGCATTGCTGCCGGTCATCAACTCCTGCAGCAGCCACCAGCTGGCGGCGTCGAGCACGCCCAGGGCCAGCAACAGCACCGCGGCCACGCCGGTGCCATGCAGGGCCCGGGTCAGCCAGTTGCGCAGCCGGGCGGCGGCCAGGGCGTTGCCGCTTCGCCGCATGCGTGGGTGCACGAGCGCCAGCCAGCACAAGGCCTGCCCGAGCAACACCGAGCCGATCATCAACGAGATGACGGCGTAGGCGCTTGGGCCGCTGGCGTAGAGGCTGTCGATCGCCGGTGCGCTGGCGTCACGCCGCATCCAGAGCACCAAGGCGACGAGGGCCACGGCCATCAGCCACTGCACGGCTTGCGCGACGCGTGCCCGCCAGGTGTGCGCGTCGGGCCGGGGGGTGTCGCGCGTGAACCAATAGCCCGCGATCAGGCCGGGGCCAACGGCCATGAGCAGGCCGGCGGACAGCGCCACCCAGGGCGAGTACCAGCCCTTCCAGGCGCTGGAGAGCACCTGGGTGCTGTATTGCCACAGGTGCGGGGTGATCACCAGCAGCCCCCACATCAGGCAAAAAACCATGAACTCCAGGTGGATGGCCAGCAGCGCGCGCACATAGGTGACCACGACGATGCCGATGTCGCGCGAGCCGCCGGGGCTGAGGTAGCGGCCATTGCGGCGCAGCCAGCTCAGCACGTTGCCGTCGTGGCTGGCCAGGGTGCGTTCGGCTTCGACCATGCCGCAGTCGCCCGAGGGGGTGGGCTCGCATTCGGCCTTGGCCGCCAGGCGCCCCAGCATGGCGGCCACGTAGCCGCCACCTGAGACGGACGAGAGGTAGTCGAAGCGGCCGAGCAGGCCTTGGCGGCTGAGTTGTTCTGCGGGGTGCTCGGCGTGTCCGTTGGAGGGCTTGGCGGGTGTGGAGGGCGATGCCCCCGGACCCACGTCGGGCTGCTCGCGAGCGCCGTTGGCGGTCGCGCTCGGGGTGGTGGTGCGGCCGCCTTTGGCCAGACCTCGAAGCAGGCCGAGCGAGAAGGTGGCGCTGCGCACACCGCCGCCGGAGAGGGCCAATCCTGCGAGAGGGATGCTGCGGTCGTGACGGGCCGGATCGGCTTGGGCTTCGTCCAGCGACGGGGCCACGCGGCGGCGCCGTCGGGCGATGGCCTTCAGTTCGTCTTTCAGTTGCGCGGACCACGCGCCATGGCCACCGGCGTCTTCACCGGTGGCGTCACCCTGTTTGTTCATCGCCGACGCTCCAGTCGATCAGACCGGGCGATCATGGCAAAGCGAAGGTGCCGACGCAATGGCTCACGGCGGACCTAGGGATGCCGGCTGGCGCCCGCAAGGCCCGCGCGCAACATGGGCAGGGGTGCCTGTGCGTCAGGCCGCGCGCAGCAGGCCTTTGGTCTCGATGAAGTCGATCACCTGATCCAGGCCGGCCTTGGTCTTGAGGTTGGTCATCACGAAGGGGCGCGTGGGCCGCATGCGCTGGGTGTCGGACGCCATGACCTCGAGGTTGGCGCCTACGTGTGGCGCCAGGTCGGTCTTGTTGATGACGAACAGGTCGCTTTTGGTGATGCCTGGGCCGCCCTTGCGCGGGATCTTTTCCCCGGCGGCCACGTCGATGACATAGATGGTCAGGTCGGAG
Source organism: Burkholderiales bacterium RIFCSPHIGHO2_01_FULL_63_240 (assembly GCA_001770725.1). GTDB lineage: Bacteria > Pseudomonadota > Gammaproteobacteria > Burkholderiales > Burkholderiaceae_C > Aquabacterium. Next base: position 635,166 of record MERU01000002.1, on the reverse strand, counting down.
AGCTCGGGGCTGAAGGTGGCCGCCAGGTTGTCGCCGCCCGACTCGATGAAGACGATGTCGGCGTTGGGGTACTTGGCCAGCATGCGGTCGACGGCCTCGAGGTTGATGGAGGCGTCTTCGCGGATGGCGGTGTGGGGGCAGCCACCGGTCTCCACGCCCATGATGCGGTCCGGGTCCAGCGCGCCGGCCACGGTCAGCAGGCGCTGGTCTTCCTTGGTGTAGATGTCGTTGGTGATGACGACGAGGTCGTGGTGCTCGCGCATGGTCTTGCAGAGCATCTCCAGCAGGGTGGTCTTGCCGGAGCCGACGGGGCCGCCGACGCCCACGCGCAGTGGCGGGAGCTTCTTGGTGCGGCCGGGGATGTTGTGCAGGTTGCTCATGATCGGAACAGGCGTGAGTACTGGGTTTCGTGCTGGCTGCTCAGGATGGCCAGCATGGGCGTGAAGGCCTGGCGCTGCGAGTCGGGCAGCGACAAGGCGTGGTCGATGGCGCCGGGGATGGCGTCGATCAGGGATTGCAGGATGCGCTGGCCTGCACTTTGGCCCAGGGGCACGGCCTTGATGGCGGCCTGCACCATGTTCTCGGCCCAACCAAAGGTGAAGCTCAGCAGGGCTTCGCGCAGGGCGGCTTCACCGTCCGCGTGGCCGCTGGATGCGGGCAGGCACTGGGCCACGGCCAATGCGAAGGCCACCGGCCAGGTGGGGGCGGGAGGCAGGGTGGCGCAATGCTGCAGGCGTGGGTCGGCGTTGTCCGACTGGGCGCCGCCGCTGCGGTTGCGCAGCCACTCGACGAGTGAGCGGCCCATCTGCTCGGTCTGCAGGCGCAGCTCGGCGGTTTCGCGGGTCTGCACGACCCAGTCGTTGAGCTCGCGCACGCGGGCAAGGTCAGTTCGTTGCCAGGCGGGCACGGCGCGGGCCACGATGGCCAGGTCGCTGCGGGCCACGGCAAGGTGCAATTGGTCACGCAGCCAGCTGGCGACATGGGCTTCGGTGGTGACGATGCCGGCGTCGATGGCGGCCTCCAGCCCTTCCGAGTAGCTGAAGCCGCCGACGGGCAGGGCGGGCGAGGCCAGCCACATCAGCTGCAGGCGGGCCCCGGCGCTCAGCGGCGTGGGGCGAGGGGCGATGCGGGGCATGGTTGGCGACGGGCCTGCTTCAGGGGCTCAGTGGTCGTGCCCGTGGCCATGGTCGTGACCATGACCGCAACCGGGCCCATGGACATGGGGTGCGGCTTCGGCTGGCTTGACGGCGATGCCGATGGGCTTGCCTCGGGTCACGGGGGCGGCGGCATGGCCATGGTCGTGCGCGTGCCCGTGCCCGTGGCTGCAGCCCGGGCCGTGCACATGGCCGGGTGCGCCGTGGGGCGGGTTGGCTGCCGGGACATGGTTGTGCGTTGGATCGCCATGGGCATGGTCATCGCCGTGACCGTGACCGTGACCGTGCCCATGGCCGTGGTGCCCGTGTGCGGCGTGCCCACCCGCCGCATACGCGCCACCTTCGGGCTCGAACGCCACGGCCGCATCGCGCACCGTCAGGTGCATGGCGCGCAGCATGTCGGCCAGCACGTGGTCGGGTTCGATCTTGAGGTGGTCGGGCTGCAGCTCGATCTGCACGTGGCGGTTGCCCAGGTGGTAGGCCGCGCGCACCAGGTCGAATGGCGTGCCGTGCTCGGCGCAGGGCGTGATCACCAGCACCGGCTGAGGTGCGGCCACCACGCGGACCATCGAGCCGTCTTCGGCCACCAGCACGTCGCCACCGCGCACCAGGGTGCCACGAGGCAGGAAAACGCCCAGGGTGCGGCCCTGGCTGTCGGTGGCGTCAAAGCGGCTCTTCTGGCGCACGTCCCAGTCGAGTTCGACCTGCGAGGCGCGCTTGAGCAACACGGGGGCCAAGCCCTGGCCTTGGGGGAGGAGTTTGTTGACGATCAGCATGGCCGCCAGTGTGGCTCAGAACAGGAAGTACTTCTGCGCCATGGGCAACTCGGTGGCGGGCTCGCAGACCAGCAACTGGCCGTCGGCGCGCACCTGGTAGGTCTGGGCGTCGATCTCCATGGTCGGCATGTAATTGTTCAGGACCATGTCCTTCTTCTTGACGCTGCGGTTGCCGCGCACACCCGAGACCTGCTTCTTCAAGCCGTATTCCTGGTGCTTGCCGGCGGCGATGGCGGCCTGGCTCATGAAGGTGATCGACGAGCGCGACAGGGCGCCCCCGAAGCTGCCGAACATGGGTCGGTAGTGCACCGGCTGCGGCGTGGGGATGGAGGCGTTCGGGTCGCCCATGGCGGCCGCGGCGATGAAGCCGCCCTTCATGATGGTGCTGGGCTTGATGCCGAAGAAGGCCGGGCGCCAGATGACCAGGTCGGCCCACTTGCCCACTTCGATGCTGCCGACCTCGTGCGAGATGCCGTGCGACAGCGCCGGGTTGATCGTGTACTTGGCCACGTAGCGTTTGACGCGGGTGTTGTCCGAGCGGGCCGTGTCGCCGCTCAGGCTGCCGCGCTGGGCCTTCATCTTGTGCGCCGTCTGCCAGGTGCGGATGATCACCTCGCCCACGCGGCCCATGGCCTGCGAGTCGGAGCTGAACATGCTGATGGCGCCCAGGTCGTGCAGCACGTCTTCGGCGGCGATGGTCTCGCGGCGGATGCGGCTCTCGGCAAAGGCCAGGTCTTCGGCAATCGACGCGTCCAGGTGGTGGCACACCATGAGCATGTCGAGGTGCTCGTCCACCGTGTTGACCGTGTAAGGCATGGTCGGGTTGGTGGACGAGGGCAGGAAGTTGGCTTCGCCGACCACGCGCATGATGTCCGGTGCGTGGCCACCACCGGCGCCTTCGGTGTGGAAGGCGCACAGCGTGCGGCCCTTGGTCGCGGCCATGGTGTCCTCGACGAAGCCCGATTCGTTGAGCGTGTCCGAGTGGATGGAGACCTGGGTGTCGGACTCTTCGGCCACGCTCAGGCAGCAGTCGATGGCCGAGGGCGTGGTGCCCCAGTCCTCGTGCAGCTTCAGGCCCACGACACCGGCGTCGATCTGCTGGCGCAGCGCCTGCGGCTGGCTGGCGTTGCCCTTGCCCAGAAAGCCGATGTTCATCGGGAAGGCCTCTGCGGCTTTCAGCATCAGCGCGATGTTGTCGGGACCGGGCGTGCAGGTGGTGGCGAACGTGCCGGTGGCCGGGCCGGTGCCGCCGCCCATCATGGTGGTCACGCCGCTCATGAGCGCCTCTTCGATCTGCTGCGGGCAGATGAAGTGGATGTGGGTGTCGATGCCGCCGGCCGTGACGATCATGCCTTCGGCGGCGACGATCTCGGTGCCCGGGCCGATGACGATGTCCACGCCAGGCTGCACGTCGGGGTTGCCGGCCTTGCCGATCTTGAAGATGCGACCAGCCTTGATGCCGATGTCGGCCTTGACGATGCCCCAGTGGTCAACGATCAGGGCGTTGGTGAGCACGCAGTCGCAGGCGTCCATCGGGCCGGGCCCGTTGGGGCGCTGGCTCTGGCCCATGCCGTCGCGGATGGTCTTGCCGCCGCCGAACTTGACTTCCTCGCCGTATCCGCCGGCGCGCAGCGTGTAGTCGTCTTCGACCTCGATGATCAGGTTGGTGTCGGCCAGGCGAACACGGTCACCTTTGGTGGGGCCGAACATCTCGGCATAGGCGCGGCGGGGGATGCTTGCCATCTTGGAGGATTCCTTGTTTGCCTCGGGTGAGCGCTGCGGGGAAGCAGGCGGCTGGGCGTCAGAGCGGGCCTTGCGTCAGGCCGCGAAAGCCGAAAACGATGCGGTCGCCGGCATAGTCCACCAGCTCCACGGTGCGCTGCTGACCGGGCTCGAAGCGCACCGCCGTGCCGGAGGCGATGTTCAGTCGCATGCCCTGGGCGGCCGTGCGGTCGAAGCTGAGCGCGGCGTTGGTTTCGGCGAAGTGGTAGTGCGAGCCGACCTGGATGGGGCGGTCACCGCTGTTTTCCACCACCAGCGTGACCGTGCGTCGGCCGGGGTTGAGGACGATGTCCGGCCCGTCGGTGAGCAGTTCGCCGGGCGTCATCACTTGCCGCCCTTGAACCAGATGACGGCGGCGACCACGGCCGCCACGGCCACGAAGCCCAGCACATCGGAGGCGTGCCAATGGGCAAAGCCGGGCATGCCGTGGCCTTCGTGGGCCCAGGCGGGCAGGGCGGCGGTCGTGGAAGCCAGGAGCAGAGACAGGGGGCGAAGTTGCTTCATGGTGGTGCTGCGTTCGATCGATGTGATCTGTTCGGTGGTCTGAAGATCATTCTTCTGCACTTAATTGGTGCAGCGAATGAGCCCAAGCCTTGGTCATGCAATGGGTTGGTGCACGGTCACCAACTTGGTGCCGTCTGGGAAGGTGGCCTCCACCTGGATCTCCGGGATCAGGTCGGCCACGCCCTCCATGACGTCGGCCCGGCTGAGCACGGTCTTGCCTTCGCTCATCAGGGCGGCCACGGTCTTGCCGTCGCGGGCGCCTTCCATGATGGCGGCGGTGATCAGGGCCACGGCTTCAGGGTGGTTGAGCTTCAAACCACGGGCCTTGCGCCGCTCGGCCAGCAAGGCGGCGGTGAAGATCAGCAGCTTGTCTTTCTCGCGGGGGGTGAGTTCCATGTTCCGGGGTGTGCCGGCAAGGCGATGCGCGCGGCACCGAACTTGCCTTGTCAGAGGGATTCAGACCCGCACCATGCAAGAGACAGACCACGCCCGTCAAGCCCAGGACGCCACGGAAGCCGGCACCACGCCGGAGGCCCGCCAGCGGGTCATCAAGGTGCGGCGCGACTACAACAGCTGGGTGGCCACCGAGACCCTGGAGGACTACGCGCTGCGCTTCACGCCGCGTTCGGCCCGTCGCTGGCGCAAGGCCGGCGTGGCCAACATGGCCTTCGGCGTGGCCTCCTTCCTGGTGCTGGAGGCCGTGGGCGCCACGCTGCTGGTCGACCACGGCTTCGTCAACGCCTTCTGGGCCATCCTGACCACGGGGCTGATCATCTTGCTGGCCGGCTGGCCCATCAGCGTCTACGCGGCGCGCCATGGCGTCGACATGGACCTGCTCACGCGCGGCGCAGGCTTTGGCTACATCGGCTCGACCATCACCTCGCTCATCTACGCCTGCTTCACCTTCGTGTTCTTCGCGCTCGAGGCGGCGGTCATGGCCTACGCGCTGGAGCTGGCCTTCGACATCCCGCCGGCCTGGGGCTACCTGATCTCGGCCGGGGTGGTGGTGCCGCTGGTCACCCACGGAGTCACGACCATCAGCCGCTTGCAGCTCATCACCCAGCCCATCTGGCTGCTGATGCTGGTGGTGCCATTTGTCTACGTGTTCCGTGAGCACCCGGGCATCCTCAACGACCTGGCCGGGTACGCCGGGCAGGATGGCCGCCATGCGGGCTTCGACCTGATCGGCTTCGGCACGGCGCTGACGGTGGGCATCGCGCTGATCACGCAGATGGGCGAGCAGGCCGACTACCTGCGCTTCATGCCCGAGCCGCGTCCGAACGACAAGGCCGACAAAGCCAGCTGGCGGTTGGCGGTGTTCATCGGCGGGCCGGGCTGGGTGATCCCCGGGGTGCTGAAGATGCTTGGCGGGGCGCTGCTGGCCTTCCTGGCCATCGGGTACTCGGTGCCGGTCGAGCAGGCGCTGGACCCGAACCAGATGTACCTCGTTGCCTGGGAGAAGGTGTTCTCCAACCAGGGCTGGGCGATTGCGGCGGTGGCGCTGTTCGTGGTCATCTCGCAGCTCAAGATCAACGTGACCAACGCCTACGCGGGCTCGCTGGCCTGGTCGAACTTCTTTGCGCGGGTCACGCACAGCCACCCCGGGCGCGTGGTGTGGGTGGGCTTCAACGCGCTGATCGCGCTGATGCTCATGGAGCTCAACCTGTTCCAGGCGCTGGGCAAGGTGCTGGGGCTGTACGCCAATGTGGCGATCGCCTGGATCATGGCGGTGGTGGCCGACCTGGTCATCAACAAGCCGATGGGCTGGTCGCCCAAGGGCATCGAGTTCAAGCGGGCGCACCTGTACGACATCAACCCGGTGGGGGTGGGCGCGATGGTGCTGGCCTCGCTGGTGTCGATCGTGGCCTACGTGGGCTGGATGGGCGAGCTGGCGCAGGCTTTCTCGGCCGTGATCGCGATGCTGGTGGCGTTCGTGACCTCGCCGGTGATCGCCTGGGCCACGAAGGGCCGTTATTACCTGGCGCGCAGTTCCGAGTTGCCTCAGGTCGATGAGCCCGAGGCGGGTCAGCCGCTGTCGCGCGTCATCCGGCTCAAGGCGCTGCACCGCTGCACCGTGTGCGAGCGCGAGTACGAGGCCGAAGACGTGGCCACCTGCCCGGCCTACCAGGGCTTCATCTGCTCGCTGTGCTGCGCGCTGGATGCGCGCTGCCAGGACCTGTGCAAGCCCGATGCGCGCTGGGCCGTGCAGTGGCGTGCTTTGGGGCAGCGGGTGGTGCCACTGGCCTTGTGGCGACGGCTCGACACCGAGCTGGGGCAATTCCTGCTGATCATGGCGGTGCTGGCGCCGCTGCTGGCGGGGCTGTTCGGCCTGGTCTACCGCCAGCAACTGCAGGAGATCAGCTCGCTGCACCTGGGCAGCCTGCCGGTGGCCGCCGACATGATGGGCGAAGCCCTGCTCAAGGTGTTCGTGGCCCTGCTGCTGATCGTCGGGGTGGTGGGCTGGTGGGTGGTGCTCACGCACAAGAGCCGGCTGGTGGCGCAGGAAGAATCGAACCGCCAGACCCACCTGCTGCTGCGGGAGATCGAGCTGCACCGCATCACCGACGACAAGCTGCAGCGTGCCCGCGAGACGGCCGAGCAGGCCAACCAGGCCAAGAGCCGCTACATCTCGACCATCAGCCACGAGCTGCGCACGCCGCTCAATGGCATCCTGGGCTATGCACAGCTCCTCGACGAGGACGCGAAGCTGCCGGGGCACGCCAAGCACGCGGTGGGCGTCATCAAGCGCGGTGGCGATCACCTGCTGTCGCTCATCGAAGGCACGCTGGACATCGCCCGGATCGAAGGCGGCAAGCTCACGCTGGACGTCAAGCCCGTGCGCTTCGCCGAGCTGCTCCAGCAGATCACCGGCCTGATCGAAAACGAGGCGCATGCGCGGCGCCTGAGCTTCGTGGCCGAGCTCGACGCCAACCTGCCCGAGGCCGTGCGCGCCGATGAAAAGCGCGTGCGCCAGATCCTGCTCAACATCCTGGGCAACGCGGTGAAGTTCACCACCCAGGGCGAAGTGCGCTTTCGGGTGCGCTATGCCCGAGAGATCGCCCACATCGACATCACCGACACGGGGCCAGGCATTGCACCGCACGAGCTGGAACGCATCTTCGAGCCTTTCGAGCGGGGCTCGTCGGCGGCGGGTGCCATGGCGGGGGGCACCGGCCTGGGCCTGACCATCAGCAAGATGCTGACCGACCTCATGGGCGGCGAAATGCGCGTGAGCAGCGAGCTGGGCAAGGGCACGACCTTCCAGATCCGATTGTTCCTGCCACAGGTGCGCGCGGCAGAGGTCGATCGCCTGTTGCGCCCGCGCGGCCAGCGCATCGGTTACGTCGGCGAGCGCCGCCGCATCTGGGTGGTGGACAACGAAGAGGCCGACCGCGGCCTGCTGGTGCGCATCCTCGAGCCACTGGGCTTTGACGTGGTACCGCTGCCCAGCGGCCTGGCCTGCCTGGCGCAGTTGCGCGCCGCGCCACCGACCGAGCGCCCACACGCCATCTTCATGGACCTGGCCATGCCTGGCCTCGATGGGTGGGCCACCTTGCGCGCCGTCCAGGCCGAGGGCCTGAGCGATGCGCCTGCGGCGATCGTGTCGGCCAATGCCTTTGACAAGGCGCTGGACAACGACGTCGGCATCCGGCCGGAGGACTTCATCGTCAAGCCCGTGCGCGTGAGCGAGTTGCTCGACTGGCTGGGGCGCCGCCTGGGCCTGCAGTGGATCGAAGCCGAGCGCAGCCTGCCTCCGCCCATCTCAGGGGCGGCCGTGGCCGCGCCGTCGCAAGGGGAGGCCCTGCCCAAGCTCGAAGCCCTGCGCCAACTCGAAGAACAGGTGCACGCGGGTTACATTCGCGGCGTGCACAAGGTGCTCGACCAGATCGCCGCGGCCCAGCCCGAGTGCGAGGCCTTCGTGAGCCGCCTGCGTGGCCTGGCCCGCCAGTTCCAGCTCGATGCGCTGGCCAGGCAGGTCGACGAAGCGCTGGAGACCGCTGGCACCTGAGGCCCGCACCGCACTCATCCTGTTTGACCGACCACACCCGCCCAGATGTTCGACCGCCTCGACCGCAGCCGCACCGACGTCGTGCTCATCGTTGACGATGTGCCCGACAACCTGTCGCTGCTGCACGATGCCCTGGACGACGCCGGCTACACCGTGCTGGTGGCCACGAACGGCGAAGCGGCGCTGCAGCGCGCGCTGCAGGCCGTGCCGGACGTCATCCTGCTCGACGCCATCATGCCGGGCATGGACGGATTCGAGGTCGCCAGGCGCCTGAAGGCCCAGCAGGAAACCGCCCACATCCCGGTGATCTTCATGACCGGGTTGAGCGAGACCGAACACGTCGTGGCCGCCTTTGATGCCGGTGGCGTGGACTACGTGGTCAAGCCCATCCGCCCACGCGAGGTGCTGGCCCGCATCGCCAGCCACATCCAGGGTGCGCGCCAGGCCCGGCAGGCGCGCAACGCGCTCGATGCCTTCGGCCATGCCTCGATCACGGTGCGCATCAGCGACGGGCGCATCCTCTGGCAGACGCCGCTGGCGCGCAAGCTGCTGCAGTCGCACTTCGATGCGCCTGAAGCCGTGGCGCCGGTGGAGCTGGCCGAGTGGCTGCAGCAGACGGCGCCCAAGCTGTCTGCCGAGATCGCGCAAGGGCTGCCATCGGGCACGGTGCCTGTCTGGGCGGTCAACCAGGGTGGGCGGCGCCTGAGCTTCACGCTGCACCAGCCCACGGGCGAGGACGAGTGGCTGCTGGTGATGCAGGAGAGCTCGGACCAGGCCGCCATGGACGCACTCAGCCAGGAGTTCAAGCTCACCACCCGCGAGGGCGAGGTGCTTTACTGGGTGGTCAAGGGCAAGACCAACCGCGACATCGGTGACATCCTGGGCAGCAGCCCGGCCACGGTCAAGAAGCAGCTGGAACACATCTTTGCCAAGCTGGGCGTGGAGACGCGCACGGCGGCGGCCGGGCTGGCGATGAGCCGGGTGGGGCAGCTCAAGGCGCGTTGATGCGCGTTGAGCCGGCGGCTCAGTTCGGCTTGGCAGGCAGTTCCATCGCTTGCGGATCGAGCCCGCGCGAGCGCAACCAGTCGCGCAGCGCCAGCCCCGTGGCCACTGGCCAGTAGCGCGCCTTCTCGGGTGCGATGCGCTTGTAGTCGCTGAGCTCTTCGCCCAGCGTGATCACGCCCGTGGCGGGCACGTGGTAGGCCAGGATGATCTGGTTCTGGCGCTCGAAGCGGTAGTGGCCGATGAAGTGCACGCCCGTGGCGTCCAGGTCCAGCTCTTCCTTGACCTCGCGGGCGACGGCTTCGTCGGGGCTGGGGTCGGTCTTTTCCAGAAAGCCGGTGATGAGCGCGTAGAACGGCGCGGCCCAGGCCTTGTTGCGCGCCAGGATGAGCTCGCCCTCGTGCTCGACGACGGCCGCCACCACCGGGACCGGGTTGTCCCAATGGATGAAGCCACAGGCCTCGTCGGGGCAGCTCGGGCGCTGGACGTCGAGCGAGCCGGCGTGGGCGCGCAGGCTCAGGGGGCTGGCGCAAAGAGGGCAGTGGCGGTAGCTCATGTCTCGATCGTCCTCGGCACGTTCTTCGTTCGGTTCACCCCACCGGAAAGCCGCGCATCAGCGCCCGCTGGATGCGTTGCGAGGCCACGGCCAGCGTGGCCTGGTGGGCCGCGCCAATGGCCTGCCAGTGTGACTCGAAATCGGCCACGCACTGCTCGAACAGGTGGCGCGGCCCCGCGGTGACGATGTCGTTGCCGCCCTCGTCGGACAGCACCGAGATCATCGCGCCCTCGAACGCCTTGAACAGTCGTTTGCCGATCTCGCGGGTCTGGGCGGTGTCGGCCTGCACATTGGCCACCAGCAGCCCTTCGGAGCTCAGCGCCTTGCGGCAGTGCAGGTAAAAGCTGCGCGAACAAAGCGCCTCGGCGATGCCTTCGCCCGTGAAGCCATCGACCAGGATGAGGTCGTAGCTGCGCGGCGGCTTGCGCAGGAACTCCGCGCCGTCGGCGCAGACGATGCGCAGCCGCTCGCTGTCGGGCGGCAGGCAGAAGTCGTCGCGCAGGTCGATGACCTCCTGGCTGATCTCGACGGCGGTGAGCTCGGCCTCTGGCACGTGGCGGTGCAGGTACTTGAGCATCGAGCCGCCGCCCAGGCCGATCATCAGCACATGGCGGGGGCGCGGGTTGAGCAGCAGGGCGCCCATCATCGTGCGGGTGTAGTCCAGCACGAGCTCGTCGGGGTCGGCCAGGCTCATGCAGCTCTGGATGAGGGTGGTCGACAGGCTCAGCGAGCGGGTCTGGCGGTTGGTGTGAACGTGGACGGCGTCGGTCATGGGCTGGCGCCGAGTCTAAGCGCCACCGGGTGGAATCCCTGATTCGCCGGGTGCCGGGGTGACGCGATCGGTCATGATTCGCCTCAACTGGTCAGATAAGCTGACCAGCATGAATGCCATCGTTGAACCCATCTTGCGCCAGTCGCTGTCCGAGGCGCTGTTCCGGCAGCTCAAGGGCCGCATCCTCTCGGGCGACTTCAAACCGGGCGAGCGCCTGCCTTCCGAGCGCGTGCTCAGCGAAGCCTCGGGCATCAACCGCGGCGCCGTGCGCGAGGCGGTCAAGCGCCTGCAGCAGGCCGGCCTGATCGCGGTGCGCCAGGGCGGCAACCACGAGGTGCTCGATTTCCTGCAGGAGGCCGGGCCGGAGTTGCTCCCCTCGCTGCTGATCGGCGGCGAGGGCTTCAACCCCAAGGTGGTGTGCGACCTGATGGCCATGCGCTCGGTGCTGGCGCCCGAGATCGCGGCGGCCGCGGCGAGCCGGGGCACGTCCGCCCTGCATGCCACCTTGCAAGGCCTGTGCGACGACATGCGCGCACAGCGAGCCGACCTGCCGGCCCTGCAGCACCTGGCCCTGGCGTTCTGGCAGGCGTTGGTGGTGGGGTGCGACAACGTGGCTTTCAGGCTTTCGTTCAACGCCATGCGCAAGAGCTACCTGCAGGCCTGGGATGCCCTGACCCTGCCCATGGCGGGCGAGTTCCGGGACATCGAACACCTGCAGGCCATCGCCGAGGCGGTCTCGCGCCGCGATGCGCAGGCTGCGTTCAATGCAGCAAAGCTGCACGTGGGCCGGGGCGAAGCCGCCATCCGGCAAATCTTTGGTGAGGCCGCATGAAAGACCCCATGAACACGCAGCGCGCCACCGACCAGGCCATGCCCACCGCACAGGACACGGTGCAGGCCAACCCCATGCGCCCCCCGGCCGACTCGCCGCGCACGGCAAAGGATGCGTGGCGTGTGTTTCTCTCGCACCCCAGCCCGCTGATCCTGCTGGCGGTCCTCGGGGTGGGCGGTGCCTGGCGCTGGCAACTGGGTGGCTGGTCCTGGGTGGATGCAGCCGTCGCCTTCGCCCTGTGGCTGGCGTTCCCGTTCATCGAGTGGTTGATCCACGTGCACGTGCTGCACTTCAAGCCCATCAGGCTGGGGCGCTTCACCCTGGACTTCTACCTGCCCAAGACCCATCGCCGCCACCACGCCGAGCCCTGGAGCCTGCACTGGACCTTCGTGCCTCGCCATGTGCACGCTTGGGTGCTGGTGTCCCTGGCCGTGCTGTTGTGGGCTGCTGGCCCCTGGCGGGCGCTGGTGCTGACCGCCAGCCTGGCCTTCCTGTTGCAAGGCCTGCATTACGAGTGGGTGCATTACCTGGCGCACATCAGCTGGCGTCCGCGCATGGCCTACTACGAGCGCCGGGTGCTGGAGCACCGCTGGCACCACTTCCGCAACGAGCGGCTGTGGTGGGGCGTCTCGCGCGGCCTGGGCGACCGGGTGCTGGGCACCGCGCCCGATGCTCGCGACGTGGCACGCAGCGATCACACCGCCGACCTGGGGATCAAACGCTGACAGGGCAGGGGCCTGACGGGCCCATGGGAACAAAGGGTGTGCCTCGCAAGCCACCCGATACGCCATGTGGCGTATTCAACAGCTTGCCCTGGCTGGGCACACTGAATCCATCGATTCAACCAACCCAGCCCCACAGGAGCAAGCTCACATGAACATGTCCCGTCGCAGCGCCGTCCAGTCCCTGTCCGCCGTCGCCCTCGGCGTCGCTGGCCTGGCCTTCAGCACCATGGCCCAGGCCGCCGACACCATCAAGGTCGGCGTGCTGCACTCGCTGTCCGGCACCATGGCCATCTCCGAAACGGTTCTCAAGGACACCGTCCTGATGGCCATCGACGAGATCAACGCCAAGGGCGGCCTGCTGGGCAAGAAGCTCGAGCCCGTGGTGGTCGACCCCGCTTCCAACTGGCCCCTGTTCGCCGAAAAGGCCAAGCAGCTGCTGACCCAGGACAAGGTCTCGGTCGTTTTCGGCTGCTGGACCTCGGTGTCGCGCAAGTCGGTGCTGCCGGTCTTCAAGGAAAACAACGGCCTGCTGTTCTACCCCGTGCAATACGAAGGTGAAGAGCTCGAGAAGAACGTGTTCTACACGGGCGCCGCTCCCAACCAGCAAGCCATCCCCGCTGTTGAATACCTGATGAGCAAGGACGGCGGCTCGGCCAAGCGCTTCGTGCTGCTGGGCACCGACTACGTCTACCCCCGCACCACCAACAAGATCCTGCGCGCCTTCCTGAAGTCCAAGGGCGTTGCCGAAGCCGACATCATCGAGGAGTACACCCCCTTCGGTCACTCCGACTACCAGACCATCATCGCCAAGATCAAGAAGTTCTCGTCCGAAGGCAAGAAGACCGCCGTCATCTCGACCATCAACGGCGACTCCAACGTGCCCTTCTACAAGGAACTGGGCAACCAGGGTCTGAAGGCCAAGGACGTGCCGGTGGTGGCCTTCTCGGTGGGTGAAGAAGAGCTGCGTGGCGTGGACACCAAGCCCCTGGTCGGCCACCTGGCTGCCTGGAACTACTTCATGTCCGTCAAGAACCCGACCAACGACGAGTTCATCAAGAAGTGGTCGGCCTATGCCAAGGCCAAGAACATCGCCGGTCACAAGGACAAGCCCCTGACCAACGACCCGATGGAAGCCACTTACATCGGCATCAACATGTGGGCCCAGGCCGTGACCAAGGCCAAGTCCACCGACACCGACAAGGTGATCGCCGCGATGGCCGGCCAGACCTTCAAGGCCCCGGGTGGTTTCATGTCCAAGATGGACGAGAAGAACCACCACCTGCACAAGCCGGTCTTCATCGGCGAGATCAAGTCCGACGGCCAGTTCAAGGTGGTCTGGAAGACCCCTGGCCCCGTCAAGGCTCAGCCCTGGAGCCCCTTCATCGAAGGCAACGACAAGAAGAAGGACGAGCCCGAAGTCAAGTGATCGCCTGGCCGATCCTGTGACCCGCCTCGTGCTGGTCACTGCGGACGGGAGTCGCTTTCCGTCCGCATGTTGAAACTCCGAGTGCAAAGAGCGGTTCGCCCCGCTGGGGTCTCCCCAGGGGGCGTCTTTTTTCTGGTGATGCCTGTGATCAGCGACATCGATCGAACCCACCCCCATCCTCCTGTCGGTGCCTGGCGCCGACGCGTTGTGCAACTGGTCCTGAGCCTCGGGCTCGGCGCAAGCCTCTTCGGCCTGAGTGGCCTCGTTGCCCAGCCGGCCTGGGCCCTGACGGCCGAAGAGGCCTACGCCATCTCGGCAGGCGACGGTGACGACCGCGTGGCGGCCCTGCGTGCCGTGGTCGCCAAGGGCGACCCCGCGCTCCCAGCCTTCCTGCAGGCCCTGGCCGATGACACCGTCAAGGTGGCGGGCAACCGCGCCTACATCGTGTACGGCGATGACGTGAAGGACGCCGTCACGGGCGAGCCGGCCAAACTGCCCGAAGGCGCCGAAGACGTCGTCAACAACAACCGCATGAGCAGCGAGATCGAGGCCGCCCTGGCCATCGGCAAGCTCACCTCCACCGACCGCACCGAGCGCGCCGCGGCCATCGAGGCGCTGTCCAGTGCGGCCGACGAGTCGCAACTGGCCACCATCGACAAGGCCCTGGCGGCCGAGTCCGACCCGCAACTGCTCAAGCAGCTCAAGACCGTTCGTTCCAAGGCGCTGTTGAACTCTCAGGAGCCAGGTCGGCGCCTTGAAGCCGTCAAGGCCCTGGGGGCCGATGCGTCGCCCGAGTCCCGCGCGCTGCTGATGGAGCGCATGAACGATGGCGCCGAAACCGACGCCATGGTCAAGGGGGCCTTGCAGGCGGCCGTCGATGCCGTCAACCGCAAGCTGGCCTGGGGCGAGCACGCGGGCGTGCTGTTCACCGGCATCAGCCTGGGCTCCATCCTGCTGCTGGCCGCGCTGGGTCTGGCCATCACCTACGGCCTGATGGGTGTCATCAACATGGCGCACGGCGAGCTGATGATGATCGGGGCCTACGCCACCTTCGCGGTGCAGAACGTCTTCCGCGCCTACTTCCCTGGCGCGTTTGACTGGTACATCTTGCTGGCTGTGCCTGCTTCGTTCCTGGCCGCCGCCCTGGTGGGCGCGGTGCTCGAGCGCAGCGTGTTCCGCTTCCTGTACGGCCGCCCGCTCGAGACCCTGCTGGCGTCCTGGGGCCTGAGCCTGATCCTGATGCAGGCCGTGCGCAGCGTCTTCGGCGCGCAGAACGTGCAGGTCGAGAACCCGAGCTGGATGTCCGGTGGCTTCGACGTGCTCAGCAACCTGACGCTGCCCTACAACCGCCTGGTCATCATCGCTTTTGCGGCAGCGGTGCTCATCGGCATGACCCTGCTGATCAACAAGACGCGCATGGGCCTGTTCGTGCGCAGCGTGACGCAGAACCGCCCGATGGCATCCTGCATGGGCGTGAACACCGCCCGCGTCGACACCATGGCCTTCTCCCTGGGCGCGGGCATCGCCGGTCTGGCCGGTTGCGCGCTCTCGCAAATCGGCAACGTCGGCCCCGACCTCGGCCAGAACTACATCGTGGACTCGTTCATGGTGGTGGTCACCGGTGGCGTCGGCCAGATCGCCGGCACGGTGTACGCCGCCATGGGGCTGGGCATGGTCAACAAGCTGCTCGAAGGTTGGTCGGGTGCCGTGCTGGCCAAGATCATGGTCCTGGTCATCGTGGTGATCTTCATCCAGAAGCGTCCGCAAGGTCTCTTCGCGATGAAGGGCCGCAGCGCCGAAGCCTGAGGAAACAACAACATGAGTGCAGTGATGACTTCCAATCTGCCTGGCGCCGGCGTGACGGTGCCCCGCAGCGCCCTCGGGCCCAAGGGCTGGTCCGCCCTGATGGCCGCCGTGGTCACCGTGATGGTGCTCGCCCCGGTGCTCAACCTGGTGGTGCCGGCCGACTCGGCCTTTCACCTCTCCGACTACGCCGTGGCCTTGATCGGCAAGATCATGTGCTACGCCATCTGTGCGCTGGCCATGGACCTGATCTGGGGCTACACCGGCATCCTGTCGCTGGGACACGGCCTGTTCTTCGCCCTGGGCGGCTATGGCATGGGCATGTACCTGATGCGCCAGATCGGCCGCGATGGTTCGTACGGCGCCGACATCCCCGACTTCATGGTCTTTTTGGACTGGAAGACGGTGCCCTGGCACTGGACGTTGAGCGAAAGCTTCATCGGCCAGATGCTGCTGGTGTTGCTGGTGCCCGGCCTGCTGGCCTTCGTCTTCGGCTTCTTCGCTTTCCGCAGCCGCATCAAGGGCGTGTACTTCTCCATCATCACCCAGGCGATGACCTTCGCGGCGATGCTGCTGTTCTTCCGCAATGAAACCGGCTTTGGCGGCAACAACGGCTTCACCGACTTCAAGCGCATCCTGGACATCCCCATCGCACAGCAGTCCACCCGCATGGTGCTGTTCGTGCTGACCGGTGCGACGCTGATCGGTTTCTTCCTGATGGCCCGCTGGCTGGTGGGCACCAAGTTCGGTCGCGTGCTGCAGGCCATCCGCGACGCCGAGAACCGCGTCATGTTCTGCGGCTACAACCCGCTGGCCTACAAGCTTGCCATCTGGACGCTCTCGGCCGTGATGTGCGCCATCGCCGGGGCCCTGTACGTGCCGCAGGTCGGCATCATCAACCCCAGCGAGATGTCGGCCGCGGCCTCCATCGAGATCGCCATCTGGACGGCGGTGGGCGGTCGCGCCACGCTGATCGGCCCGATCATCGGCGCCTTCTTCGTCAACGGCGCCAAGAGCTGGTTCACCGTGGCTTTCCCCGAGTTCTGGCTGTACTTCCTGGGCTTGCTCTTCGTGCTGGTGACCCTGTTCCTGCCCGACGGCATCGTCGGAGGTGTGAAGAAACTGCTCAACAAGAAGGCTGAGGTGAAAGCATGACCCCCGACCTGATGGAAGAAGGCAGCAAGACCCTGCTGCGAGCCCTGAACACGCCCACCAACGCGGGCGAGTCGGGCGGTCGCGAGGCCAACTATGGCCGCGTGGTGAACGATCCGAACCAGGTCGACCTGGCCCACGGCTCGATCCTCTACCTCGACGACATCGAGGTCAGCTTCGATGGTTTCAAGGCGCTCAACAAGCTGAGCCTGGACATCGCCGTGGGCGAGATGCGCTGCATCATCGGCCCCAATGGCGCGGGCAAGACCACGATGATGGACGTCATCACCGGCAAGACCCGGCCGGACAGTGGCTCGGCCTTCTTCGGCTCGACCATCGACCTGCTGAAAAAGCGCGAGAACGAGATCGCCCAGATCGGCATCGGCCGCAAGTTTCAGAAGCCGACCGTCTTCGAGCACCTGAGCGTGTTCGAGAACCTGGAGCTCGCGCTCAAGGCCGACCGCCGTGCGCGCGCCTCGGTGTTCTTCAAGCTCAGTGGCGAGCAGCTCGACCGCATTGGCGCCATGCTGCAGCTCATCCACCTCAAGGACCAGGCCCAGCGCACGGCCGGCCTGCTTTCGCACGGCCAGAAGCAGTGGCTCGAGATCGGCATGCTGCTGATGCAGGACCCCAAGCTGCTGCTGCTCGACGAGCCCGTGGCCGGCATGACCGACGAAGAAACCGAGCGCACCGCCGAGCTTTTTCTGTCGCTCGAAGGCGCGCACTCGCTGGTGGTGGTCGAGCACGACATGAAGTTCATCCACGAGCTGACCACGCAAGGCCCCACCGCCGGCAAGAAGAAGGTCACCGTGCTGCACGAGGGCTCGGTGCTGGCCGAGGGCACGCTGGCCGATGTGCAGGCCAACGACAAGGTCGTCGAGGTCTACCTGGGCCGCTGAAGAAGAAAGAACAACATGCTGAAGGTTGAAAGCGTCAATCAGTACTACGGCGGCTCGCACATCCTGCGAGGCCTGAGCTTCGAGGCCAGGATCGGCGAGGTCACCGTCGTGCTCGGTCGCAATGGCGTGGGCAAGACCACGCTGCTCAAGAGCCTCATGGGCCTGGTGCCGATCAAGAACGGCGACATCCAGCTCGACGGCCACTCGATCAACGGCAAGAAGCCGTATGAGCGCGTGCGCCTGGGCGTGGGCTACGTGCCCCAGGGCCGCGAGATTTTTGGCCGCCTCACGGTGGCCGAGAACCTGCAAATGGGCCTGGCGAGCAAGCCGGGCAACACGCCACTGCCAGAGCAGCTCTTCGAGCTCTTCCCGGTGCTCAAGCAGATGCTGCACCGCCGTGGGGGCGACCTCTCGGGCGGCCAGCAGCAACAGCTCGCCATCGCGCGCGCCCTGGCCGCCGGCCCCAAGATCCTGATCCTGGACGAGCCCACCGAGGGCATCCAGCCCAGCATCATCAAGGACATCGGGCGGGCCATCCGCAAGCTGGCCGACGAGGGGCTCAACGGCCAGAAGATGGCCGTGGTGCTGGTCGAGCAGTTCTACGACTTCGCCGCTGAATTGGCCGACCAGTACCTGGTGATGGAGCGTGGCGAGGTCATCCGCCGTGGCCGCGGCGCCGACATGGAAGCCGACGGCGTGCGCCAACTGATGTCGATCTGATGCCCCTGCCGGGCCTCGGGCTCACCCACGGGGCGCTGTCCCTGGCGAGGGAGCGCGGTAGACTCGCGGCTCCCTTTTTTTCTGCTTTCGCCCCTTGAAAGGAACCACCATGCCCGTCGTCACCACCACCTCTGGTCTTCAGTACGAAGACGTCGTCGAAGGTTCGGGCGATGTCGCCAAGGCCGGCGCCTACGTCACCGTGCACTACACGGGCTGGCTGTACGAGGGCGGCGTCAAGGGCGCCAAGTTCGATTCCAGCAAGGACCGCCGCGACCCCTTCGAGTTCCCGCTGGCAGCCGGTCACGTCATCCGTGGCTGGGACGAAGGCGTGCAAGGCATGAAGGTTGGCGGCACCCGCATCCTGGTGATCCCGCCCGAGCTGGGCTACGGTGCCCGCGGTGCCGGTGGCGTGATCCCGCCCAACGCCACGCTGATGTTCGAAGTCGAGCTGCTGGGCGTCTGAGCCCGGCCAGGTCAGCGATGTTCGCCCCTTCCCAGGAGCAGGTCCGGCGTTTCTTCTGCGAGACCTGGGCCAAGCACCAGGCTGCTCAGCCCCTGACGCCGCTGGAGGCCCAGGCCAGCGACTGGATCGCGCAGCACCCCGAGTACCACGCGGACCTGTCCGACGTGGAGGCGGCGGTGGCCGCCGTGTTCGACGTGGAGGAGGGGCGCACCAACCCCTTCCTGCACCTGTCCATGCACCTGTCGATCACCGAACAGGTCAGCATCGACCAGCCGCGCGGCATCCGCGCTGCGGTGGAATTGCTCGCCAGCCGCCGCCAGTCCTTGCACGAGGCCCATCACGAGGTGATGGAGTCCCTGGGCGAGATGGTCTGGGAGTCCCAGCGCCTGGGCAAGCCCTTCGACGGCGAGCGCTACATCGACCGCATCCGGCAGCGCGCGACGCGTTGAGCGGGGGCCTGCAGGCCCCCGATGCCCACTGACTCGCGCTCGCCCTGCTGATCCCGCATCGAGGGATGCTGCCCGAGCCCATGCGGGCAGCCCTTCACACAGGGGGTTGCCCATGGCCCCGGGCCCAGAGTCCCCCACCTAAACTGTGGACTTGTCCCGGTCTTTTTTCACGGACTTGCCCATGCCCATCCTCGCCATGTCCTCCGGCACCGTCACCGCCATCTGGGGTGCTGCCTTCATCCGCCTGCCCAACGGACAGCTCAAGCCCCTGAAGGTGGGCGACAAGGTGCAGGGCGGGCAGCAGGTGATCACCGAAGACGACGGCCTGGTGCAGATCTCCCCGGACCGCGACGCCACCGCCGTGGCGCCCCAGGCTGGCGAAGCCGACCGGGTCATCGCCGACCTGTCCCAGCCAGATCCGCTGGAAGCCCCCGCAGCCGGTTTGCAGGGCGGCCCGGGTGCGAGCCTGTCTGAAGGCTTGCGCGTCGAACGCATCAGCGAAGGCGTCACGCCCCTGTCCTTCACCTACGGCACCGAGCGTGTGCTGCCGCCGCCGATCTTCGCTGTGACGGCCCCGCAAAGCGAGGTCGCTGGCACGCAGCCTCCGTCCCCACCGAACACCCTTCCCAGCGTGTCCATCGATGACGTCCGGGTCAACGAAGGCGCGGGCGCGGCCACGTTCACCATCACCCTCAGCGAGCCCAGCAGCCAGCCAGTCACCATCAGCTACGTGACCCAGGCCGCGCCGGCGTTCGCTGGAGCGGGGGCCACGGCGGGGCAGGACTACACGGCGGTCACGGCCGGCACCGTCACGATCCCTGCCGGGCAGACCTCGGTGAAGGTGGGCATCCCCATCGCCAACGACCAGGCTTACGAGGGCGACGAGGTGTTCCAGGTGGTCCTGGGAGACCCGGTCAACGCCACCATCGGCCAAGGCACGGGCCTGGGCACCATCGCGGACGACGGCTCCGGCGCCACCGGGCCGAACCAGACCGTGCCCGATGACGACCGCCCTGTGGTGGGTGTCACCGGTGGCCCGGACGTGACCGAAGGCCTGCACAGCGTCTTCACGGTCAACCTGAGCCAGCCCAGCGCGACGCAGTCGGTCGTGTTGCAACTGCAGCCCCAGGCCGGCTCCGGTTCGGGGGCCACGCCGGGCGCCGACACCACCGGCCCGCTCGAGTATTTCAACCCGCTGACCCAGCAATGGCAGGCCCTCGTCGATGGCCGCCTGACCTTCGCGCCGGGGCAGACCTCGCTGCAAGTGCGCGTGGCCACGGTGAATGACGCCGCCGTGGAGGGCGCTGAACGCCTGGCGCTGTCGGCCACCGTCGTCTCCGGCGTCACGGCCAACACATCGGCTTCGGCGCAAAACCTCATCAACGACAACGATTTCGAGGGGCGGTTGTTCGAGTCGGGGCTGGCGGGGCGGACCGACCCCACCCCCCCGCGGGTCTCGGGCAGCCTGGAGTTGAGCGATGACTCGGGACAACTGTCTCAGGTCCGCTTGGTGGCGCCGTCCGAGACCGTGTTCGCCTCCATCAACCAGCAACCCCTGGTCTGGAAGGAGACGGCGCCCAACACCCTGGTGGCCCATGCTGGTTCTGCCGCAGATGCGCCGTTGGTGGCCACCGTTCACCTGGCCGCCGACGGCACCTACGCCTTCGAGCTGCAGTCGGCCATCTACCACCCCTTGACGCAGTCTGAAGTCGACCTCGTTTTTGGTTTGCAACCCATCTCAGGGGCCATCCTGCCGGGCAGCCTGACGATCCATGTCGTGGACGATCAACCACGTCTGCCGGGTGCCTACACCGTGCAGGCCAACACCCTGGACACGAACCTGCTGTTGGTGCTGGACGTTTCCTCGAGCATGGGCGCAGCCAGTGGCTTCGATGGCCTGACCCGGCTGCAGGCCACCCTGCAGGCCATCGATCGGATGCTCGATGCCTACGACGATGTAGGCAATGTGGCGGTTCGCCTGGTGACGTTCGGCAACCAGCCCGAGGCAGTGGGCGATGCCTGGATCAGCGTGGCACAGGCTCGTCAGCTTTTGGGCGGCCTGCAGTTGGCATCCGACGATGCCAGCCGCCTGGACCTGGCCTTGCAGGCAGCTCAGGCCGCATTCGGCTCGCAGGGGCGAATCGCTGGCGCACAGAATGTGGCTTACGTGCTGTCGGACAGCGTTCCTTCGTCATTGGAGGCACAGGGGCTGACGCAAACCGAGGCGGCTTGGAGCAACTTCCTGCTGCAGAACCATGTCCGCAGCCACGCCGTGGGGCTCGTGCCCGAAGTGACGGCCGCCGCGCTGGCCAGCGTGGCATACGACGGCATCGCCCATGCCGATCCTGGTGCCACGGTGGCCGAATCCTTCGCGCAGCTGCCAAGCCTGCTTGAAGGCTTGGCGCCAGACCCCATCAGCGGCAACCTGATTCGAGATTCCGGGCGCAACTTCGCCGGAGGGGCCGATGGCGTGCCCCATCTCGACAGCGTCACCATTGACGGGCAGACATACCTCTATCAGGCTGGCAACACCGACCTGAGCATCACAACCCAATCGGGGGGCGTGTTCTACCTCGACATGATGACCTCTGTCTTCACGTACGTGCCTGGGGGTTCGGCTCTGACCGAGACGATCCGGTTCAGCGTGACCGATCGGGATGGCGATTCCGCGACTTCCACGCTCACCTTGAAGGTCGATCACGCCGTGACTTCGGTGGGCAGCGACGGCAGCGATGTGATGAGCGTCTCGTCGGGCGCGGGCATCTTGCTGGGTGAAGCTGGAAATGACACGCTCACGGGTGGCTCCAACAATGACGTCCTCTATGGCCACGCTGGAGACGATGTCCTGGTGGGTGGGGCCGGGGGCGACCTGCTGGTCGGTGGCGCTGGCAACGATCGCCTGACGGGCGGTATTGGCAGCGATGTGTTCGTCTGGCACCTGGCTGACCGCGCCGACGGCAACGTGGCGGTTGACACCATCACCGACTTCAGCACGCGCCCGCTGTCCAATGGTGGGGACGTGATCGACCTGCGCGACCTGCTGCAAGGCGAGAACCTGGGCAACGTCAGCGGCAACATCGCCGATTACCTGCGCGTGGAGTCCTTCGGCAGTGGGGCCAGCGGCGGCACGCGCATCGACATCAGCAGCCATGGTGGCTTTGGCACCGGCACCGAGCGCATCGACCAGCAGATCGTCTTGGAGAAGGCCAACTTGCTTGGCCTGAGCGCGGCAGGCGCCTCCCAGCAACAGGTCATCCTTGACCTGATTGCTCAGGGGCGCCTCCTGGTGGACGCGACCTGACCCCCACCTGGGGCCAGCTGTGGCTCAGCGAAAGCGCGACTGCGGCACCGTCCGCAGGTCGCCCGGCAGGGTGGCGATGTACGCTGCCAGCTGCTTGAGTTCGGCGTGCGTGAACATGCGTGCCTGCGTGCCCATGACCGCGTTGCCCCGGCCGACGTTCGCGTTGCGTTCGATCTGGTAGGACTTCAGCGAGACAAACAGGTAGTCGGCGTGCTGGCCGGCCAGCTTGGGGTAGCTGCCATCGATGGGCTTGTTCAGGCCTTCGCCATGGCAGCTCAGGCAGGCGCCCTTGGTGAGCAGGGCCTGGACTTCGGGCGACGGGGCAGCCGGGGCCTTGGCAGCCGGGGCCGGCACACCCTTGCCGTTGGCCTCGTAGAAGGCGGCCAGGTCGGCGATGTCCTGATCGGTGAGGCTGGCGGCGACGCCGCGCATCGTGGGGTGCTTGCGGTCACCCTGGCGGTAGCCCGTCAACGCCGCAGCGATGTACTTGGCGCTTTGCCCCGAGATCATGGGCACCTTGTGCACCTCGGGGAAGCTGGCCTGGTAGCCCGGGATGCCGTGGCAGCCGATGCACATGGCGACTTTCTGGTGGGCGTTTGCGGGGTTGCCGACGACGTCCTGGGCGAGGGCCTGGCCCCCGGCGATGGCGATCAGGCTGGCGGTGACCAGCGAACGGATCGGAAGAGACAGTGTTTTCATGGGGCTGTCAGGTGAGAATGACGGGCGGGGAAACACACGGGTAAACAACCCATTATTGGGGCCCGCCCTATACTCGAACACAGTAACAACCCGGTTGAGCCAGCGCATGAAATTCCAAGGTACCGATCAATACGTCGCCACCGAAGACCTCAAACTCGCCGTGAACGCGGCGCTGAAGCTGCAGCGGCCGCTGCTGGTCAAGGGCGAGCCGGGCACGGGCAAGACGATGCTGGCCGAGCAGGTTTCCGAGGCCCTGGGCATGCCGTTGCTTCAATGGCACATCAAATCGACCACCAAGGCCCAGCAAGGGTTGTACGAGTACGACGCGGTGTCCCGTTTGCGCGACAGCCAGCTCGGTGACGAGAAGGTCAAGGACATCCACAACTACATCGTCAAGGGCGTGCTGTGGCAGGCCTTCGACGCCGACCAGCCGGTCGCCCTGCTGATCGACGAGATCGACAAGGCCGACATCGAGTTCCCGAACGACCTGCTGCGCGAAATCGACCGCATGGAGTTCTACGTCTACGAGACGCGCCAGCTGGTCAAGGCCCGGCACCGCCCGCTGGTGATCATCACCTCGAACAACGAGAAGGACCTGCCGGATGCCTTCCTGCGCCGCTGCTTCTTCCACTACATCCGCTTCCCCGACGCGACCACGATGAAGCAGATCGTCGAGGTGCACTTCCCCAACATCCGCCAGGACCTGCTGTCGGCCGCCATGCGCCACTTCTACGAGGTGCGAAACCTGCCGGGGCTCAAGAAGAAGCCCAGCACCTCCGAGCTGATCGACTGGCTCAAGCTGCTGGTGGCCGAGGACATCCCGCTCGAGGCCCTGCAAAGCAAGGACGACAAGGTCAGCGTGCCGCCGCTGGTGGGCGCGCTGCTCAAGAACGAGCAAGACCTCAGCCTGTTCGAAAAGCTGGTCTACATGGCCCGCCACAACCGCTGATCAACAGACGCATGTGTGCAAAGCCGGCCCCCGAGGCCGGCTTTTGCTTTCAGGCCACTTGGCGGGCGGGCGATGCGACCACGCGGTTGCGGCCCTCGGTCTTGGCGCAATAGAGCGCGTCGTCGGCTCGCTTGAGCAAGGCGTGCAGCGGCTCGTCCGGGTCTTGCGCGGTGGCCAGGCCGGTGCTGATGGTCACGCAGATCTGCTCGTCCTGCCAGGGGATGTCGGTGCGGTGAACCGCGCTGCGCAGGCGCTCGGCGGCCTGCAGGGCGCCTTCGTGGTCGGTGTGGGGCAGCAGCACGCAGAACTCCTCGCCGCCGTAGCGCGCCACGCGGTCGACCTCGCGGGCGTGGTCCTTGAGGATGGTGGCGACCGCTCGCAGCACCTCGTCGCCCGCAGCATGGCCGAGGTGGTCGTTGATGCGCTTGAAGTGATCGATGTCCACCAGCATGACCGAGTAAATTTCCCCGAAGCGCTGCAGGCGCTGGGCTTCCTTGTCCAGGCTGTTTTCGATGGCGCGGCGGTTGAGCAGGCCGGTCAGGCTGTCGTGCTGGGACAGGTGCTGCAGGCGGTAGACCAGGCGCATGACGACGATGTAGCCCAGCACGAAGCACACGCTGATCGACAGCCCGGAGGCCGAGATGGCCAGCACGGTCTGGACGGTGTCCGTCTCGGGCATCCAGGTGGGCAGGAAGCGCGAGATCAGGGCACCGATGGCGATGGCAACAAAAAAGAAGGCCGTGATGCCCAGCATGACATCGGCGGCCAGGGCGGTGCCCGGGCGGAACTCGCGCGCCAGGACCGTGTGGGTGTCGCAGGCGACCTTGACCAGGATGGCCGCGGCCACGAGGCAGGACGAAACGATGCCGGTCGTGATCAGCCCCATGGGCAGCCAGACCAGGAAATTGAGCGCCGTCGGGATGGCCGCCACCAGCACCTGCCTGACGACGGCGTGTGGCTGACGGAAGAAGGACTGCAGCCCGCGCCTCAGCGAAACCGACGAGAGGATCAGCAGCGACGAGGACAGCAGCAGGCAGACCGGTCGGGGCAGCCCGATGTCCATCAGCAGCAGCACCAGGGCCAGCCCGGCCATGAGGTTGGCGCGCAGCCAGTCCGAGGCAGCCTTGCGTGACAGGCCCATCCAGGTGCCCGCAATGAACCACATCGAGGTGGTGAAGGCGTACGTCAACATGACGTAGGCCAGCAGCAGGTGTCGCAATTGCATGTCGGGGCCAGACAACTCAGGTGTCCCCAAAGGCGTCGCACTCATCAGCCCCTGATGTGGCGACGATGCCGATCAGGGCCCAAAATAGCACGAGATTCCCAGGACTGCCTATGCTCATTGACTTCTTCTTCGCGTTGCGTGCGGCACGTTTGCCGGTCACCATTCCGGAGTACCTCACGTTGCTGGAAGCCATCAAGCAGGACGTGATCGAACCTTCGGTGGATGAGTTCTACCACCTGGCCCGCACCACCTTGGTCAAGAACGAGGCGCACTTTGATAAATTCGACCGCGCTTTCTCCACTTATTTCAGGGGGGTGACCGAGGCTGTCGATTTCGGTAAGGAGATTCCCTTGGAGTGGCTGCGCAAGCACTTCGAGCGCGAACTCACGCCCGAAGACCGCGCCAAGATCGAAGCCATGGGCTGGGACAAGCTCATGGACCGCATCCAGGAGCTGCTCAAGGAGCAGAAAGAGCGCCACGAGGGTGGCAACAAGTGGATCGGCACGGGCGGCACCTCGCCGTTCGGCGCGCATGGCTACAACCCCGAGGGCATCCGCATCGGGCAGGACAAGTCCCGCCACCGCAAGGCCGTCAAGGTCTGGGACCAGCGCGAGTTCAAGGACTACGACGACAGCATCGAGCTCGACACGCGCAGCATCAAGGTGGCGCTGCGTCGCCTGCGCAAGTTCGCGCGCCAGGGCGCAGCCGAGGTGCTCGACCTCGACGACACCATCCACAGCACGGCGGCCAACGCCGGCATGCTCGACATCAAGCTGGTGCCCGAGCGGCACAACGCGGTCAAGGTGCTGCTGCTGATGGACGTGGGCGGCTCGATGGACGACCACATCCACCGGGTGGAAGAAATGTTCTCGGCCGCCAAGAGCGAGTTCAAGCACCTGGAGTTCTATTACTTCCACAACTGTGTCTACGACTTCATGTGGAAGAACAACCACCGGCGCTTCACCGAGAAGATCCCGACCTGGGACATCATCCGCAAGTACAACAAGGACTACAAGCTGATCTTCGTGGGCGACGCGACCATGAGCCCCTACGAGATCCTGCAGGCGCACGGCAGCGTCGAGTACAACAACGAAGAGGCTGGCGCGGAGTGGATCGGCCGCCTGACGCACGCCTTCCCGCAGCACGTGTGGATCAACCCGGAGCAGCCGGGGGTGTGGGAGTACCGCCAGAGCGTGTCGATCATGCGGCAGCTCATGGGCGGGCGCATGTTCCCGATGAGCCTGCAAGGGCTTGAGAGCGCGATGCGGCTGCTGAGCAAGTGATGAGGCGTCCGGCTGGTGTGTTGCTTGCCGCGGTGGTTGGCGCGGTCGCCCTGGTGTCCGCTGACGCAGGGTGGGCGCAGCCGTCCGCCAGTGCGCCAGACGTTGCCGCACCGGGCACCACGGTGCGCCGCGCCCCGCGGCCGGTGGACTGGCAACTGACGGTGGAGGCGCCTTCGCCGCTCGATGACCTGTTGATGGAAAACCTCGACCTGGCCCGCTACCAGCGTGAGGCCCGTCAGACCGAAGACGTTGACGCGTCGGCGGAGGGCGACGACCCCGCGCCGTCTGCCTTGCGCATCACCCGTGGCGAATTGCGCCGCCTGCTGGCCCAGGTGCCCACACAAGCCCGCGCTTTGCTGGAGGCCGAGGGCTACTTTGCCGCGCGGGTGCGCATCACGGTGGACGACGGGACGGGCGATGGCAGCGGCACGGCCTCCGCATCGCAGGCCCCGGCGCCCGGTGCCCAGGTCGCGCCGACGCTGGTGCACGTCATCGTCGAGCCCGGGCCGCGCACGGTGGTGCAAAGCGTGCAGTTCGTCTACGAAGGTGAGCTCGACACCCGTTTGTCAGCCAACGACGAGGACGCCAAGGAGCTGACCGAGGACATGGCCGACAACTGGGGCCTGCCGCAAGACGAGCCCTTTCGGCAGGCCGACTGGTCCAACGCCAAGAACACCGCTCTGGCCCGTCTGCGGGCCGACACCTACCCGATGGCGAGCTGGAGCGGCACCTCGGCCACGGTGGATGCTCAGGCGCACACGGCCAGCCTGTTCCTGGTGGCCGACTCGGGGCCGGCTTTTTCGTTTGGCGAGGTGCGCATCGAGGGGCTGGAGCGCCAGCCGCCTTCGGCCATCCTCAACCTGGCGCCGTTCCGGCCGGGGCAGCCTTACCGCGAGCGGCAGGTGCTGGACTGGCAGGAGCGCCTCCAGAAGGTCAACCTGTTCGAAAGCGTCTACGTGGCGCCGGCTTTCGACGTCAACCACCCCGAGGCCACGCCGCTGATCGTGCAGGTGCGCGAGTCGCCCATCCAGGAAGCGTCGGTCGGCATTGGTGCGAGCAGCGACAACGGGCCGCGCGTGTCCTTTGAACACCTGCATCGCAACCCCTTCGACCTGGACTGGCAGGTGCGCACCAAGGTGCAACTGGGCGTGCGCGTGTCGGACGGCCTGATCGACCTGCTGTCGCACCCGTGGCCAGGGCGCAAGCGCGGGCTGGCCTCGGTGCAGGCTTCCAGCATCGAGGACAACGACAACGCCATCACGCGCACGCAGCGCCTGAAGGTGGGGCGCCTGCGCGAGGGCGACCGGCTGGAGCGCACCGATTACGTCGAGGCTTTGCGCACCACGGTGCGCTCGGCCTCGGACCTGCTGGTGGCCGACGCGACCGCGCTGAGCTTCACCTCGCAGTGGATCTTCCGGGATGTCGACAGCCAGGTGCTGCCGACCCGTGGCACCACGACGATGTTGGCGCTGACAGGCGGTCACTCCGTGTCGGCGCTCGATGCGAGCGGGCCCTTCGCTCGGGTGCATGGCCGCTTCACGGCCTACCTGCCTCTGCCAGCGTCCTGGCAGTTGCAGTTCCGTGCAGAGGGCGGCCAGGTGCTGGCGCGTGACAACGTCAGCGTGCCCGATGCGCTGCTGTTCCGTGCAGGTGGCGACGACTCGATCCGCGGTTATGCCTACCGCTCCATCGGTGTTGAACGCGATGGCGTGACCACCGGTGGCCGGGTGCTGGGCACGGGCAGCATCGAGCTGTCCCACCCGCTGTGGCCGGGCCAGCCCAACCTGCTGGGTGCCGTCTTCATGGACGTCGGTGACGCGGCCGAGCGGATCGACCAGTGGGCGCTCAAGCGTGGCCATGGCGTGGGCATCCGCTGGCGCAGCCCGGTGGGGCCTTTCCGCATCGACATCGCGCGGGGCGTGTCCACCGACGAGTGGCGGCTCCACTTCAGCGTCGGGGTCAGCCTGTGAGCGATCCTCGCAACGACCCGGCCGACGAAACAGGTGGCGCACAAATCGGCGCGGCCATTGCGCCCGAGGCGGCTCCGACGGGTCCTCAGGACCTGAAGCCGACGAAGGGGGGCTGGCGGGTGCTGCGCCTGCTGTTGTCGTTCGCGTGGCGGCTGGCCTGGGCACCGCTGTCGCTGCTTTTGCTGGCGCTGCTCGGCCTGTGGGCGGCTTGGGCGCTGCTGCATGGTGAATGGCTGACCCAGCAGGTGTTGCCGCACTTGCCCGGTGTGACGGTGGTGGAGCCCCGCGGGGCCTTGCTGGGTGACTTCGACGCGGAGCGCCTGGAGGTGGCCTTGCCGCGCGGCGGGCGACTGGTCTGGCAGCAGCCCAGTTGGCAAGGCATGCGCGTGGTCGTCGATCGTGGCGCGCCATGGTGGCTGGGGGTTCAGGTGGACCGCCTGAGCGGGCGTCGCATGGACTTGAAGTGGGTGACCGACCCGAAGGCGCAGCCCAGCCCCCCCCCCACCGACCTGAGCTTGCCTGTCAGCCTGACCATCGGTCGGGTTGAACTGGCCGAGCTCCATGGTTTGACCGGTGGGCAGCCCCTGCGCCAACTGGATGCCGAGCTGCGCCTGGGACCGATGCGCCACGCCGTGCGCCTGCGCAGCCTGGCCTGGACCGACTGGACGCTGTCTGGCGAGTTGGGGCTGGGGGCGACCGGCACGCTGCCGCTGGAGGCCGACCTGCAGGCCCAGGGCCGCCGAGAGGCCGCTGCCTCGGGCGACAGCCTGCTGGCCGGCGCCGGCGCGGTGAAGCTGCACGCGCGTGGCCCGCTGAAAGATTTCGGCCTGCAACTGGACGTGCGCTGGCAGCCCGAGCGGGGCGCGGTGCAAGGCTTGCGTGCGGACGTCGGTGTGCAGCCCTTTGCGCCCTGGCCTGTGCCCAGGGGCAGGCTGGACATCGATGAGCTGGACCTGGCGGCCTTGTGGCCCGGGCTGCCTCGCTCGGCGATCCGCGGGCGCGTCGACTTCGATGACCACGCCGCGCGCGACCTGGTGGTGCGCGTGGACCTGGCCAACGGCCTGGGGGGCGCCTGGGATGACGGTCGGCTGCCTTGGCTGGCCGCGAAGGGCCAACTGGCCATCGATCGCACCCTGGTCAGCCAGGCGACGGCGGACACCTGGCGCGAGCTGCGCACCGACCTGACGGTGACCTTGCCCGGTCGCACGGTGCAGCAACCTGCGCGGCTGCTGCTCAGCGGGCCGCTCATGGGGCGGCAGCCCCTGGTGGTCCGGGTGCAGGACCTCGCGCCCAGAGCGCTGCTGGGCAGCCTGCCCGACCTGGCCCTGGCGGGCGAGCTGCGGTGGAAGCCGACCGCGGGTGCCTCGGGCCTGGCCGGGGCGGTGGACCTGCGCCTGAGCGGCGCCGTTCACGAGGTGGCCGGGCGATCGCTCAACCAGGTCCCTGTGAGCCTGAGCCTGGGCAGCCAGCTGTCGCCAAATCAATGGGACATCCAGGCCTTGCAACTGGCCTCGGGCCCAGCACAAGCCAGCATCGAAGGCGTGAAGCTGCGCTGGGGCCTGGGTGCCGAGCAAGGGGGCTGGGCGGTGGCCGGTCGCATGCGGCTCGATCGGTTTGATCCGCGCGCCTGGTTGCCCTGGCCTGCAGCGCTCGGTGGCGCGACCAGCCTGTCCGGGCAGGGGAGCTTTGACCTGGATGGCAACACCGCTGGCTCGCTGGCGTGGACGCTGGCATCGAGCAGCCTGGCGGGTGTGCCGCTGGCGGGGCAGGGCCATTGGTCCGCTCCGCGCTCGGCCAGCGAGATGAAGCTTGATGCGCAGGTCAGCCTGGGCGGCAACCGCCTGCAGCTCAAAGGCCTGGGCGCGCGCGGCGCCGCGGCGGGTCCGTCGCCAGGCAAGCCGTCCGGCAAATGGGAACTCGATGTGCAGGCCCCCGACATCGCCTCTTTGTCGCCCTGGGCGGCTGCCCTGGGGGCCGAGCGCATGCGGGGCCGCTTCAGCCTGCAGGCCCATGGTGCCTGGCCTTTGCGGTCCCTGAGCTACAAGATGAGCGGGCAGGAGCTGGCCGCCACCCGCGCCGAGCAGCCCGTCTGGCAGGTGGCGTCGGTCGAAGGCGAGGGCGAGCTCGACCTCACGCAGGCCGATGGCCGCATGTCGGCGAAGTGGGCCTTGCAGGACGCCCGCCTGAGCAGTTGGCGCCTCGCTCGGCTGGCGTTGGGCGTGGAGGGCAGCGCGGCCTCACACCGCATCCGCCTCGATGGCGAGGGCGCACCGCTGCGCGAAGGCGAGGTGGACACCGCGCGTGCCGTGCGCCTGGCCATGGCCGTGTCCGGCAACTGGCGCAGCACGGCCACCGAGCAGAGCTGGCAGGCTCACTTGGGTGAAGCCCAGCTTGCCTGGGAGCAGCCTCGCGGCCGACCGCCGCTGCTGCGCCTGGAGCCCACCGACCTCAGCTGGCGCAACGACGCCCGGCAATCTGCCTGGCAGGTGGCGGCCACGCGCCTGCAGGTCATGGGCCTGAGCGGCGTGCTCGACCGCCTCGTGTGGCGCACGCCTGGCGAGCAACCCGGCGACGAAGCCTGGCACGAGGTGTCGCTGGTGCTGCCGCCTTTCCCGCTGGCGCCCTGGCTGGCGCTGTGGCAGCCCGACGAGGGCTGGACGGGGGACCTGGTGAGCGGGGGCGAGTTCAAGCTGATGCAGCGGGGCACGCAGCCGTGGGAGGTGGACGTGCTGGTCTCCCGGCGATCGGGTGACCTCAGTTTCTCGGAGCCCGGCATCGAAGGCGGTCGTGCGCAGCGGCTCGGCTTGCGCGAAGCCAGGGTCAGCCTGCGTGCACGCCAGGGGGTGTGGATCGCCGAGCAGCGCATCGAGGGCCGGGTGCTGGGTCTGCTGACCGGGCGCCAGGTCGTGCAGCCGCTGCGCGCCGATGCCTGGCCTGACGCCTCGTCGTCGCTGGCCGGGGAGGTGAAGCTGGACGTGGCCAACCTGCGCGCGCTGGCGACCTGGGTGCCCGCTGGCTGGCGCCTGGGTGGCCAGGCCATGGTGCAGGCCCGACTGGGCGGCACCTTGGGCGAGCCGCAGTTCACCGGTCAGGTCGAGGGATCGGGGCTGAGCGCCTCTCAGGCCCTGCTGGGCATCAGCCTGCAGGAAGGGCGGCTGAGCATGGCCCTCGATGGCGAGCGCATCCGCCTGACGCGACTGGAGGCCACTGGCGGGCCCCAAGGCGGGCGCGTGGGGCTGGAGGGCGAGTTGCAGTTGAAGAGCCCCTTGTCGGGCCGCCTGGCCCTGACGGCCGATCGCTTTGCAGCCCTGCAGCGCATCGACCGCCGTGTGGTGGTCAGCGGCCGAGCCGAGACCACGTTGAACGACTGGAACATGGAGGTCAAGGGGCAGTTCGGCGTGGACGAGGGCTTCATCGACATCAGCCAAGGCAGCGCCCCGACGATCGGCGACGACGTCAACGTCATCAACCGGCCGGGCGATGTCGACAAGCCCCCGGCCGGAAGCGGCGCGGGGGGCATCGGCGGCAAGCAGCTCACGCTCGATGCCGACCTCGGCATCAACCTGGGCGATCGGCTGCGCTTGAAGGGCCATGGCCTGACGGGCGTGCTCAAGGGACAGTTGCAGATCACCACGCCACGCAACAAGCCGGCCGTGCATGGCGCGATCAGGCTGGAGCAGGCCAAGTTCGCGGCCTACGGGCAAAAGCTCGACATCGTGCGCAGCGCCATCACCTTCAATGGCCTGATCGAGAACCCACGCCTGGACATCCTGGCCATGCGGCCACAGACCCCGACCGCGCAGGACAGCGACGTGAAGGTGGGCGTGCGCATCACGGGCACCGCGCAGGACCCGCGCATCCGCCTGTACTCCGAGCCCACGCTGTCCGAGACGGAGCAACTGTCGTGGCTGGTGCTGGGCCGCGCACCGACCGGGTTGGGTGGCGCGGACATCGGGCTGCTGCAGACGGCGGCGGTGGCGCTGCTGTCAGGCGACGATGGGCCGGGGGTGACCGACCGGGTGATTGGCCTGCTGGGCCTGGACACGCTGTCGGTGAGCCAGAGCGACGGAGCGGTGCGCGAAACCGTGGTCAGCGTCGGCAAGCAGATCTCGCGGCACTGGTACATGGGCTACGAGCGCAACCTCAGCGCGACGGGGGGCAACTGGCAGCTCATCTACAGCCTGGCCCAGCGCTTCAAGGTGCGGGCCCAGGCGGGTGAGGACAACGCCATCGACTTCATCTGGCAGTGGCGCTGGCGCTGATGGCCGGCTTTTGAAGCAGGCGTCAATGCCCGTCGTCGCGCAGGCGCTTGTGCAGCTGCCGGGTGCCCCACCAGATGGCGGCCAGCACGAAGGGCACCGTGGCCCCTGCCACCAGCTCGGGCTGGATCGGCAGGCCTGCCTGCTTGCCCGCCTTGCCTGCGTACAGGATCAGGCTGACCACGTAGTAGCTGATGGCCGCGATCGACAGGCCTTCCACGGTGCTTTGCAGGCGCAGCTGCAGCTCTTGCCCGCGGGTGAGCTTTTCCAGCAGCATCTGGTTTTGCGACTCGGTGGCGATGTCCACTCTGGTGCGCAGCAGGGCGCTGGCGCGCTCGATGCGCTGCGACAGCGAGCTCAGGCGCTGCGCCCCGGCGTGCACCGTCGCCATGGCGGGTGACACCCGCTTGAGCACGAACTCCCCGACCGACTGTGTGCCGGGGATGGGCGTTTCGCGCAATTGCTCGATGCGCTGCTGCACCAGTTGGTAATAGGCCTGGGTGGCGGTGAACCGGTAGAGGTGGGTGGCGGTGGCGCGTTCCACGCGTGCGGCCAGCGCGATGAGCTGGTCCAGCAGTTCCTGGTCGGACGTGTCCTTGTTCTCCATGCGCGCGGTGATGCGCGCCAGCTGCGTTTCGGCCTCGCCCAGCATGGGCACCAGGTCCTTGGCCACGGGCAGGCCGCGCAGGGCCATGATGCGGTAGGTCTCGAGCTCCAGCAGGCGCTGGGAGATGCGGCCCACGCGCAACTCCGATGTGTTGGCCGAGGACACCACCAGCAGCCGCTCGAAGCCGCTGTCGCGCAGGCGGAAGTCGGCCATCGCGCAGGAGCGCTTGATGCCCAGGAGCGAGGCCAGCGTGTCGTGCCCTTCAAACCAGTGTCGCCCCAGCTGGCGCATCGCGACCGGGTCGTCCGCGTCGCCATGCACCATGGCCATCATGATGGCGGCCACCGTGCGGCCGGGGATGCTGGCCAGCCAGGCCGGGTCGACCACGAGCTGTTGCATCAGCTCTTCTTCGGACGCGCTCACCAGGGCGCCCTCGGGCAGGCTCTGCACGATGGAGTAACGCGTGAACTCGGTGTGGCGCTCCCACTTGAGCGTGTGCGAGGCAAAGCGCAGGCGCACGAAATGGCCCGACAGCGCGGCCAGTGGCAGCTCGGCTTGCCCGGGCAGCCTGCGCAGGTGGTTCCACTCGTCTTCGCGGCTGATGCCCTCGTTGAGCACGGCCACGTAGACCACCAGCGCGGGCACGCGGATGCGCGCTGGCGGGCGGGCATGCACCTCGTTGTGCAACAGCTCGCGCTGGGTGTCGTCGGGCGGCAGGGCGCGCGGGGGCAGGGCAGCGGTCATCCGGGGTCCTGGTTTCCAGGTGAAGGGCTCAGCGCAGCTTGCCCATCAGGCCTTCCATGTTTTCCAGGAAGGCGTTGATGCGGGCGTCGGCGTCGGGGGTGTCGGCGAGCTGCTCATGCAGGTGTTGTTCCATCTGGCAGCGCACCATGCGCAGGTAGGTGCTGTCCAGTGCCTTGCGCACGGCGGCCATCTGCATGGCGATGGCCTGGCAGTCCTCGCCTTCCTCGACCATGCGCTGGATGCCACGCAGTTGCCCTTCGGCGCGCTTGAGGCGGTTGAGGATGTCGGTGCGGTGGCGGTCGTTGTCCAGGGTGTCCATGGCGGCGCAGGTGGGCATGCGGGGCAGATCGCGCAGTCTAGGGATACCGGGCGGGGTACGCAAGCATCGTTCCCCCGGGGCCCCGATGCCTGGCTGGCAGCCCTGCAGGAGCTTGACCGCGGTCAACCCGGGATGAGGACGCTGTTCTCCGGGCGGGCCGGGTCGTGGAAGACCTTCACGCGCGCACCGACAGGGAAGGGCGCCAGTTCCTGCAGCACTTCTTCCTTGGTCATGTAGCGACGGCCGAAGGCCTGCAGCCGGTTGCCTGTGAAGTGCACGCCATCGACCGTGTAGGCATAGCGCACCTCGGACACCCAGTCGTGCTTGGCGCTCTCTGGCTCGGCGGGGTTGTCGTGCATGGCGCGTGGCTGGGAGGTCAGCATCACGCCTTCGACGCTGGGCCACTGTGGGCTGGCGCGCTTGACCTCCCAGGCGCGCCAGGCGAAAAAGCCGGCGATCAGCACGATGGCCAGCAGCAGGATCTTTCCGAGGTCGTCGCTCATGGGCGTGCAGGGCCGATGGGCCCGGGTGTCAGGATGCGGTCGATTGTGCGGGATGATGTCGCCCTGGCCACCGCCGACCGCACCACCGCATCACCATGTCCGAACCCCCCGCTACCCGTCCCGATCGCACCCCGGGGCACAGCCCCTTTTATGCCCACATCGCCCGCCTGCGCCACATCAAGCGATGGGGCCTGATGCGCAACGCCGTCGAGGAAGACGTGGCCCAGCACAGCTGGGAGGTGTCTGTGCTGGCGCACGCGCTGGCCGTCATCAGCCGCGATGTCTTCCAGCAACCGGTGGACCCGAACGCGGTGGCGGCGCGCGCGCTCTTTCACGACGCGACCGAAGCCATCACCGGCGACCTGCCGACCCCGGTCAAGTACTCGCCGGCCATGCGCCACGCCACGGCCAACCTCGAAGGCGAGGTCTGCCGCGAGATGGTGGCGCTGCTGCCGCCCGTGCTGCAACCCGCCATCGGCGAGCTGATGGACCACGAGCAGTGGCCCGCCCACGAAGCCGCGCTGGTCAAGACGGCCGACCGCCTGGCGGCCTGGCTCAAGTGCCGGGCCGAGCTGCGCTACGGCAACCCGGAATACGCGCAGGCCGCGCAGCAGATCGAAGCCAAGCTCAACCAGCACATGACGCCCGAGTTGCGCTACTTCCTCGACACCTTCGGCGCGGCCTTCGAGCTCACGCTGGACTCGTTGATGCAGCAGGGCGCTTGAAGGTCAGCCGGCCATCAGCCCGACGTTGCCGCCCGCAGCGGTGGTGTTGATCGTCACCGTCTGCTCGACGCAAAAGCGCGGCAGGTAATGCGGCCCGCCGGCCTTGGGGCCCGTGCCGCTCAGGCCTTGCCCACCGAAGGGCTGCAGCCCCACCACCGCGCCCACCATGTTGCGGTTGACGTACACATTGCCCACGCGGGCCGAGCGCGCCAACGCCTGGGCGCGGCTGTCGATGCGGGTCTGGATGCCGAGCGTCAGCCCGTAGCCCAGGCGGTTGACCTGTTCGATGACCGCCTGCGGATCGCCCCGCCAGCGCCAGACCTGCAGCACCGGTCCGAAGATTTCCTGGCCGACGCGCGCTGGTGAGTCGACCTCGAAGGCTTGGGGCGCGAGCAATTGCGGCACGTCAGGTTGATTTGGCATCGGGGCGTCCCACAGCGGCCTGGCCTCGCGGCGCAGGCGTTCGAGCTGGGCCAGCACGTTGGCGTGGGCCTCGGCGTCGATCAGCGGGCCGACGTCGGTGTCGATGCGGGCGGGGTCGCCCACCCGCAACTCGCGCGCGGCCCCCGCGATCATCTGCAGCACCGGCTCGGCGATGTCTTCGTGCACGCAAAGCAGGCGCAAGGCCGAGCAGCGCTGGCCCGCCGAGCGGAAGGCGCTTTGCAGCACCGCGTCGCACACCTGCTCGGGCAGGGCGCTGGGGTCGACCAGCATGGCGTTGAGGCCGCCCGTTTCGGCGATCAGCGGCACGATGGGCCCGTCCGTGGCGGCCAGCGTGCGCTGGATGAGCTTGGCCACTTGCGTGGAGCCTGTGAAGGCCACGCCCGCGATGCCGGCCTGCGCTACCAGGGCCGCGCCCAAGGTTTCGCCCGGGCCATGCAGGCCTTGCAGCACGTCGGCGGGCACCCCGGCCTCGTGCATCAGCCGGATGGCGGCCATGGCCACCGCGGGCGTTTGTTCAGCCGGCTTGGCCAGCACGCAGTTGCCCGCCGCCAGCGCCGCCGACACCTGCCCCAGGAAGATGGCCAGCGGGAAGTTCCAGGGGCTGATGCAGACCCAGGTGCCGCGCCCGCGCAGCGTCAGCACATTGGATTCGCCCGTGACGCCGGGGCAGGGTGAGGGCAGGGTTTGCGGGGCCATCACGCGTTCGGCTTCGACGGCGTAATAGCGCAGGAAGTCGATGGCCTCGCGCACCTCGGCGATGGCGTCGCCCCAGGTCTTGCGGCCTTCCTGCACGAGCAGGGCGCAGAAGGTGGGCAGGCGCTCCTGCAGTGCTTGCGCGGCGTCGCGCAGGATGCGGGCGCGGTCGCTCACGGGGCGGTCGCGCCAGGCGGGGAAGGCGGCCTGTGCGCGCTCGAAGGCCGGGCCCACCTCGTTGGGCGATGACTCGGCCACGGCGGGCAAGGGCGTCGATCGCATCGCCGCCAGCAGGGCTTGGCGTTCGGGTTGCACGTGCAGCACCGGCCCCGTGCTGTTGAGCCTGGCCGGGCCGAAAAGGTCGGCGGGCAAGGGCTGCCCAGGTTGGGGCGAGAGGCTCAAGGGCGAGCGCAGCAACTCGTCGAGCCCCAAGCCCGGGTCGGCCAGCTGGTGCACGAAGGAGCTGTTGGCGCCGTTCTCCAGCAGGCGCCGCACCAGGTAGGCCAGCAGGTCGCGGTGCGGGCCCACCGGCGCGTAGACGCGGCAGCTCAGCAGCGGCTCGCGCAGCACCTCGCGGTACAGGCCTTCGCCCATGCCGTGCAGGCGTTGCAGCTCGAAGCGGGCATCGCGTTGGCGGGCCATCTGCAGCAGCGCGGCCACGGTGCCGGCGTTGTGCGTGGCGAACTGCGGGTAGATGGCGTCGGGCGCGTCGAGCAGGGCGCGGGCGCAGGCCAGGTAGGCGATGTCGGTGTGGTGCTTGTGCGTGAAGACGGGGTAGTGGGGCAGGCCCTCTTCCTGCGCGCGCTTGACCTCGGCGTCCCAGTAGGCGCCCTTGACGAGGCGGCACATCAGCTTGATGCGGTGCCGGCGGGCCAACGCGACCACGTGCTCGACCAGCTCCAGCGAGCGCGTCTGGTACGCCTGCAGGGCCAGACCGAAGCCTTGCCAATCAGGGCATTCGGCGGCGATGCGCGCCATCAGCGCATCGGCCACGTCCAGCGACAGCTCCAGCCGGTCCACCTCCTCGGCGTCGAGCGTGAGGTTGAGGTTGGCCTCGGCCGCGCGCTGGCACAGCGCCCACACGCGGGGCAGGAGTTCGGCCATCACGCGTTCGCGCTGGGCGTCTTCGTAACGAGGGTGAAGGGCGCTGAGCTTGATCGAGAGGCCATCGGCCTGCATGGGGGTGTGCGCCTCGCGCTGGGCGCTGGCGATGCTGTCCAGCGCTTCTTCGTAGGCTCGCAGGTAGCGCCGGGCATCCGCTTCGGTGCGCGCGCCTTCGCCCAGCATGTCGAAGCTGAAGCGCACGCCGGGGTGCTCGCGGTGGACTTGATCGGCTTCGCGCAAGGCCTGCCCGATCGTCTGGCCCAGCACGAACTGCTGGCCCAGCAACTGCACCGCACGCACCGCTGCGGCCACCACCGCCTTGGCGCCCAGGCGCGCGGCGATGCCGCCCATGCCATCGGCGCCAGGCAGGAAGTGCCTGGACAGGGCCACCGCGGTGCTCGACAGCCGCACCAGCGCCGAGTCACCGTGGCCGCTGAAGTCGGCGCGTCCCAGCTGATCGGCGGTCAGCGCGATGGCGGTGTCGGCATCGGGCACGCGCAGCAGGGCTTCGGCCAGGCGCATCAGGGCCAGGCCCTCCTGGCTGGAGATCGGGAACTCCTTGAGCAGCGATTCGAGCGCCCAGAACGGCGGCGGGTGGTCGCGCACGGCCTGCACCCACGGGCGGGCCTGGCGCATGGCCTCGTCCCAGTTCAATGCGCCTTCCAGCGTCTGCAGGCGGTGCCGCACCACATCGGCTTCAGGGCGACACGGGTGGGGCAGGCGCATGGCGGGCTCCTTGTGGATGGTGCGGGTGATGTGGGTGGCTCGCGGTCAGCGGTTGGGGGCGCGCATCAAGGTGGTCTTGCCGAACAGGCTTTCGATCAGGTCGACGGCCAGGGCGGCGGTCTGGTTGCGCACGTCCAGCGCGGGGTTGAGCTCGACCACATCGAGCGAGCCCAGCAGGCCAGTGTCGGCGATCATCTCCATGCACAACTGGGCCTCGCGGTAGGTGGGGCCGCCGCGCACGGGCGTGCCCACGCCGGGCGCGATGTCGGGGTCGAGGAAGTCGACGTCCAGGCTCACGTGCAGGTGGGTGTTCTCATCCAGCCCCAGCAGCACCTGCTCCATGGTCTGGCGCATGCCGTGCTCGTCGATGTGGCGCATGTCGAAGACCTCGATGCCCAGCGCGTGCACCAGCCTTTTTTCACCCTCGTCCACGCTGCGGATGCCGATCTGGCGCAGCTCGCTGGCGCCCAGCGCCGGCACGTGGCCACTCAAACCGGTCAGCGCTTGCGGGCCATGGCCGCACAGGCAGGCCACCGGCATGCCGTGCAGGTTGCCGGTGGGCGTGAGGTCGGCGGTGTTGAAGTCGGCGTGGGCGTCGAGCCAGAGCACGCGCAGGCGCTTGCCCATGGCGCGGCAGTGGCGGGCCACGGCGCTGATCGAGCCGATGGCCAGGCAGTGGTCGCCACCGAGCAGGATGGGCAGTCGCCCGCTGGCGAGCTCGCCATGCACCACCGCGTGCACGCGCTCGTTCCAGGTGGTGACCTCGCGCAGGTGCCGCCAGCCGTCGACGGCGTCCTGGCAGGGGTTGTCGGGGCCGTGCAGGTCGCCCAGGTCCTGCACCGCCAGGCCGCAGCGCTGCAGGGCATCGGTGAGCCCAGCCACGCGCAGCGCCCCTGGGCCCATGCGGGCGCCGATGCAACTGGCGCCGATGTCGGTGGGCGCGCCGATCAGGCTGATGTGTCGATGGCGCGTTGGCGTGTGAGGGCTCATGCGGCGTGCCGGGGCTGGGGCCGACCGGCCGGCGTCGATGCGATCGACAGCAGGCCGAGCAGGTCCTTGGGGTTGGCGGGCGCGGGCACCAGCGACAGCGTCTGCAGGATGCCCAGTGCGTCCGCGCAGTCTCGCATGAAGCGCAACGCCGTGAAGTCCTCCAGCGCGAAGCCGACGGAATCGAAGACGGTGACGTCACCGTCGTTCACGCGGCCCGGGGCCTGGCCGCTGAGCACGCGCCACAGCTCGGTGACGGGGAAGTCGGCGGGCATCTGCTGGATGTCGCCTTCGATGCGCGTCTGGGGTTCGTATTCAACGAAGACGCGGGCGGCCTGCAGCACCTGTGGCGCCAGCTCCGTCTTGCCGGGGCAGTCGCCACCCACGGCGTTGAGGTGCATGCCGGGGCGCAGCATGTCGGCGGTGACGATGGTGGCGCAGGCCTTGTCGGCCGTCAGCGTGGTGACGATGTCGGCGCCTTGCACGGCTTCGGCGGCGCTGGCGCAGGGCGTGGCTTTGAGCGTGCCATGGGTGTGTTCGGCCAGGTTGCGCACGAGCTTGGCGCTGGCGGCCTGGTCGAGGTCGAACAGGCGAACTTCGCGGATGCCCAGCAGGTGGTGGAAGGCCAGGCACTGAAAGTCGCTTTGCGCGCCGCAGCCGATCACGGCCATGACGCGGCTGTCCGGGCGGGCCAGGGCGCGCGCAGCGAGCACCGAGGTGGCCGCGGTGCGCAAGGCCGTGGTCAGCGTCAGCTCGGACAGCAGCAGGGGGGCGCCGGTGCTGACATCGGCCAGCACGCCAAAGGCCATCACCGTGGGCAGGTGGTGGCGGTGGTTGCCGGGGTGGCCGTTGACGTACTTGAAGCTGTAGTGCCGCCCGTCCGAGATGGGCATGAGTTCGATCACGCCTTCTCTCGAATGGCTTGCAATGCGGGCGCAGGCGTCGAACTCGGGCCAGCGGCGGAAATCGGCATCGAGCGCGGCAACCAGGCCGCCCAGGCAGCGCCTCAGGCCCACGGTGCGCAGGATGCGGGCCACGTCGTCCACGCCCAGGAAGCGGGTGCGGGTGGTGGGGATGCTGGCAGGGTGATCCATGGCTGCCTCCGTCGTGGTTGGGTTCAGTCTCCCACGGGGCAGCGACAATGAAAATCGACAGAACTGAGCAAGATCCGTCAGAAACTTGCCACTTCGCCAGCGCTTTCTGGCAAATTGTTCAACCATGGACTCGGTCGATCAGCAACTCATCGGCCTGCTGCGGCAGGACGCCCGACTGACGGTGGCCACGCTGGCGCAGAAGCTGGGCGTCTCGCGCGGCACGGTCAACAACCGGCTGCGCAAGCTGGAAGACGAGGGCGTGATCGTGGGCTACACGGTGCGCCTGCGCCCCGATGCCCAACCCGAGCTCATCCGGGCCTGGATGAGCATCGCGGTGGAGGGCAACCGGGCGCGCGAGGTGATCGCATCGCTGTTGGGCGAACCCGGCGTGGCGGGCCTGCACGACACCAATGGCCGCTGGGACCTGCTGGCCGAGTTGCAGGTGGCGCACCTCGGTGAGCTGTCGCAGGTGCTCGAGCGCATCCGGCTGATCAAGGGCATCAGCCACACCGAAACCAGCCTGCACCTGCAGACCCACCGCGTCGGTTGAGGCGATGGGTCATGGGCACAGGAGACGGCGCAAGCACTCGGTGCAACGTGCCGCCTGGCGCAACCCGCCTCAGCGAGCAGCGGCCAGCTTGATGCGGCTGACTTCCTGGGCGAAGGCGCTGCCAGCGCGCAACTCGCGGTACTTGGCCTGGGCGGCTGCATAAGCCTCGGGCATCAGTTGCTGGATCTCGGGGTCGTGGAACTGGTCCAGGCCGGCGCGCTTGGCCAGGATGGCGTCGGCCAGCACTTCTTCGCGGGTCAGTTGCTTGGACGTGTCGGTGGCCTGCTGGGCCACGGCGGCCTGCGACACCAGGGCGGCGCTCAGTGCGGTGAGCAGGACGGAAGCGATGCGGGTGGTGGTCTTCATGATCGGGCCTTTCAGTCTCGGTTTCAGGAGGGAGGCGTTTTCGTGTCGCCTTGGGATGAAGTTTGGGTTTTCCCTTAAGATCAGGCAAATCGATTGAAAACATCTGTCTCATGAATGAAATCGATATTCGCCACGCCGACTTTCGCCGCATTGACCTGAACCTGCTGGTTGCCCTGGACGCCTTGCTGACCGAGCGCCAGGTGGGCCGAGCGGCCGAGCGCCTGTTCATCGGTCAGCCCGCCATGAGCCACGCGCTCGCCCGCTTGCGCGAGCTCTTCGCAGACGAGTTGCTGGTGCGAACCGGCCGCCAGATGACGCTCACCGACCTGGCGACCAAGCTGGCACCGCGCGTGCGTGCCTGGCTGCTTGAGGGGGCGGCCCTGGTGCTTGAAGAGCCGCCCTTCGATCCGTCGCAGGCCCAGGGCCTGGTGCGCATGAGCATCCCCGACGGGCTGGAGTCGTTGATCCTGCCGCCGCTGCTGGCGCGCTTGCGCGCCGAGTCGCCTGGTGTGCGCCTGAGGGTCCAACTCATCGAGGTCGACCGCCTGCTCGACGCCCTGGACGCCGACGAGGTCGACATGGTGATCGTGGGTGTGCCATTGCCCGAGCGCAACTGGCACGAGCGCACGACGCTGATGACGGCCACGATGCAGTGCGTGCACTCAAGCAGGCAGCTCACCCTCAAGGGGCCCTTGACCCTGCAGAAGCTCGCCAAGCTCGATCACGTTGTCAGCAGCTATCGCGGCGAGTCGGTGTCGATGGTCGATGCGGCGTTTGCCGCCGAAGGCCTGCAGCGCAACGTGGTGGCCGCGGTCGCGGGCGTGGCCTCGACGGTTCGCATCCTGCGCAGCGCGCCCCTGGTGTCGATCCAGGTGGTGCTCAGCGGCGTGATGGAGCTGCCTGATGACCTGGTCGTCACGCCCTTGCACACGCGAGAGCCGCTGAACATGTCGGTGGACATGCTCTGGCACCGCCGCCACCGCCAGCAGGGCCTGCACCGGCATTTGCGGACACTCATCGGCGAGATCGCCGCGTCCCTGGGTGACATGGCGTGCTCGTCGCGAGCGAAGTGATCAATCCAGCCAGAACCCTTTGTTCATCGGGGTTGCGCCGAGATGTCCCAGCCAGGACCACAGGCTTATCCACAGAAACTGTGGATAAGCCGGGCCAGCTCACTGTCCCTTGAGCTGCACTTCGCGCCAGAGGGTGGGCGTGGTGCCCGTCCAGCGCCGGAAGGAGCGGTGAAAGCTCGCCACCGAGGTGAAGCCCAGGCAATGCGCCACGTGCTTGATGGGCAGTTGTTCGTCGGCCAGCAGGCTGCGGGCCTTGAGGAACTGGCACTCCTGCACCAGCGCCTGGTAGCTGGTTTGCAGGTCTGCCAGGTTGCGCCGCAGGGTGCGCTCGCTCATGCCGAGCTGTCGCGCGGTCTCGGCCATGCTCGGCTGTGCGGGCAAGGCCGAGAGCAGCCACTGGCGCACCTTCTCCGCCGTGTCGATGCGGTTCATGCGGGCTGACAAAGCCTGAGCGGCGCGCTCGTGGGCACCTGCGTAGGCCACCTGATCGTGGCTCATCATGGGCCGATCGAGCGCGGCCTGTTTGAAGATGACGCGGCAGTTGCGTTGGCCAAAACGCACCTTGTTGCCCCACAGGGCGATGTAGCGGGGCTGGAGCTCCGGCTCGCATTCATGCGGCACCTCGATGGCGATGAGCTCGTCGTCTCGCATGCCGCCAAAGCGCAGCATCTGCAGGATCGAGGTCACCAGGAAGTCGTGTCGGAAGCGGTTGCAGCCCTCGCCCTGCAACCAGGGGTGCATCAACACTTGGGCTTCGTCTGCGCGTTCGACCAGCGTGTACTCGGGCTCTTCGAACAGCAGCGGCGTGAAGTGCTTGACGTCGTCGAAGATGTGCCGCAGGTTGGGCGAGAACAGGGCCAGCGACGTCATGAGGCTGTAGCGCATGAGCGCCAGGCTCTTGCCAGCGATCAAACCGAAGGCCGCGTCACCCGTCTCGGCCAGGATGACGCGGATCATGTCCACGAAATGCTCGGCCGGCACCCATTCGCCGTCCTCGTTGAGCAGGCTGGCCGGATCGAGCTGGCAGCGCTTGAGGATGCGTTCACGCTCGAGCCCTTCCACGTCCAGCGTGTGGGCCATGACGATGAGGTTGAGCGGTGAAATGCGCATGAGGCCGGGACAACTCAGGTGGGGCGAGGCATCAGCGGTGTCGCAGATGAGGCAGCCGGCTATTGTCCTCATCTCTGGTGTGCTCAGGCGCTGACCGTCGGCAGGGTCTTCCCGAGGCGGGGGTGCAACGATTTGGCCGTGAACGTCAATGGTGCCCGCCTGTGCGAAGGGTGGGTGCGCTAAGCTGTGACATCGCAAGATGTGATTCGGCATGAACCACTCAGCAGATTGCCCATGCGCCTTCCCTTGAACGGCTTTCGCGTCCGCCTGGCAGGCTTGATCGGCCTGCTCGCGCTGTTGTGTGCAGGCGCCGCGGCGTTCTATTTCGATGGCGCCGCCACGGCCCACGTTGCGGGAGCAAGCGGGCGCACCTTGCATGCCTGGGGGCGTTCGCTTTCTTTCGGGGTGGCCTCCGAGTTGGAGGATCGACAACGCAGCATCGAGTTCATGGCTGGCTTGCCGGGCTTGTGGCAGGGCGCACTGGCCACACCGGAGGCCCGGCAGTCGCTGCGCTGGCTGCAGTCCGCGCACAGCCACCATTCTTGGATCGGCGTGGCCGATGTCAACGGCCGTGTGCAGGTGGCCACGGGAGGATTGCTCGAAGGCGTCGATGTCAGCAAGCGCCCCTGGTTCAGCCGGGGGCTGCAAGGCCCGCACACGGGCGATCTCCACGAAGCCGTGCTGCTGGCCAAGGCCCTGGGCAGCACGAGCGGCGAGCCGCTGCGCTTCGTCGATTTCGCCGCCCCCATCCTCGACAGCCAGGGGCGGCCGCGAGGGGTCATCTGCGCCCACGCGAACTGGGCCTGGGTGGACGAGGTGGTGAAAAAGGTGATGCCTGGGCAAGCCAGCGGGCAGGGTGTCGAGGTCTTCATCGTCAACCGCTTGGGTGAGGTCATCTATCCGCAGTCCAGCAAGACCCTGGTGCCCCGCACCCTGCAGGGCGACGACGTGCGCGATGAGCTCGAATGGCCCGATGGCCAGCGCTACCTGGCGGTCAGCCAGGTGGTGCGCGCAGCGGTGGTGCCCGATCTGGGCTGGCGCGTCGTGCTGCGTCAGCCCATGGAGGTGGCCTTGGCACCGGTTCACGAGTTGCACCAGCGCATGGTCCTGCTCAGT
Organism: Burkholderiales bacterium RIFCSPHIGHO2_01_FULL_63_240; assembly: GCA_001770725.1. Classification (GTDB taxonomy): domain Bacteria; phylum Pseudomonadota; class Gammaproteobacteria; order Burkholderiales; family Burkholderiaceae_C; genus Aquabacterium. The sequence goes on along the minus strand of MERU01000002.1, from coordinate 590,295 downwards.
GGCGTGGTGGCTTTGCTGCTGACCTGCACGGCCTACCTGCTGGCGGCTCGCCTGAGCCGACCGATGGAGGAGCTGGCGGGCGCGGCGCAGCGCATCGCGGATGGCGACACCGAGGGCCATTTCAGCGTGCACAGCTCTGCGGCGGAGTTCCAAACGCTGGCGTCGTCCCTGGAGGCGATGACGAGCACGATGCGCGAGCAACAAGCCCAGCTGCAGGATGCCAACCAGACCCTGGAGCGCCGCGTGGCGCAGCGCACCGCCGAGCTGTCGGAGCTCTACGACAAGGCCCCTGTCGGCTATCACCTCGTTGACGCCCAAGGCAGGATCGAGCAGATCAACGCCACGGAGCTGAGTCTGCTTGGGTATCGGCGCGACGAGGTCGTCGCAAGGATGTCCGCTGCCGACCTGTTCACCGATGGATGCCAGCCTCAGGCCAAGTCCCGGCTGCTTGCCTTGAGCAAGGGGGAGGTCTTGCCGCCGCAGGACGCCGCGATGCGCCACAAGGACGGCCACAGCGTGCACGTGCGCCTGAATTCCACGGCCATCTTCGATGCGGATGGGCGCTTTGTCGGAGCGCGCACGGCGGTGATGGACGTCAGCGACATGAAGGCGCTGGAAGAGGAGCTCAGCCGCGAACAGGCCATCAACCGGGCCATCGTGCACACCAGCCCGAACGGGCTGTTGCTCTACACCGAGCAAGGCCACTGCATCCTGGCCAACGATTCGGCCGCGCGCATGGTGGGCGCCTCGGTCGATCTCCTGCTCAAGCAGAACTTCCGCGAACTCCAAAGCTGGAAGGCGTCGGGCCTGCTGGATGCGGCGATGCACGCGCTGGGTGGCGAGCCCGTGCACAAGCTGCTCAATTTCACGAGCACCTTCGGCAAGCAGACGGATTGCCAGGTCACCTTGATGCCCCTGGAAGCGCGTGGCCAGCGCATGCTGCTGGTGGTGGCCAAGGATGTGTCCGCGCTGATGAACGCCAACCGGGAGCTGGATCAACTGGCTCGGCGCGATGCCCTGACCGGCCTGCACAACCGCTTCGCGGCGAGCGAGCGCCTGCGCGACGAGTTCGTGCGCAGCCAGCGCTCCAGTGTGGCGTTCTCGGTGCTGCTGCTCGACGTGGACCACTTCAAGCGCGTCAACGACACGCATGGGCACGATGTGGGCGACCAGGTGCTTCAGGTCGTCGCCAGGCAGATCAAAGCATCGGTGCGCGCCTCGGACTTCGTGGCCCGCTTTGGTGGCGAGGAATTCATGGTCATCCTGCCGGACACCGACGCCCAGGAGGCCGAGGTCGTGGCCGAGAAGATCCGCCGGGCGGTGGACGCCTGCGAGCCGCCGGTGGTGGGACGCGTCACGTTGAGTGTGGGCCTGAGCGAATGGCGAGACGACCTGCCCGATGAAGGCCTGCTGGTGCGGCGTGCCGATGAGGCCCTGTATGCCGCGAAGGGGGCAGGGCGCAACCAGGTGATGGTGTGGGGCGAGGCCGGCTCAACCGGCTGAGGAGCGCCCAGCGCACCGAGCCGCAAAGCAAAAAGCCACCGCAAGGGTGGCTTTGTTGGCTGAACGCTTGTCACGTTCAGGCTTTGTCTGGCTCCCCGACCTGGGCTCGAACCAGGGACCTACGGATTAACAGTCCGGCGCTCTACCGACTGAGCTATCGGGGAATATGTCGGATTCGTGTTGAATCTGAAGTCATTGACTGCGTCATCAACCGAGAACGCAACTATAGCATCTTTTGATGGGCTGTCGCAAGTTCTCGCGTTTTTGACGGCGTTGTTGAAGCTTTGCGACAGACCGTGTCATCGGGTGCCTGGTGCCGTCATCAGAACGCCACGGATGCCGTGGCACTCACGCTGCGCGGTGCTTGCGGCATCAGGTAGACATGGCCGGCGTAGCTGGGGGCTTCGCGCCAGTTGCGCAGGTTGAAGACGTTGTGCACGTTCACGCGCCAGACCACGTTGCTGCCAGCCAGGGCCGTGGCGGCTTTGAGGCCAATGTCGGTGCGCGTCCACGAGGACAGGCGCACGCTGTTGTCGGCGGTGACGGCGCGCGGGCCTTCGTGGACGAGGTCGGTCTGCAGCCAGGCCGAAGCGAAGCAGGGCAGGCGCCAGGCCACCGAGGCCTTGAGCGTGTGCTCGGGCACGTTGACGGCGGGTTGGCCGTTGATGGCCAGGTCGGTGCGCTGGCTGCCGCGGCGTTCGGTGTCGAGCACCGCGCCTGCCAGCGATGTCTGCCACGAGGGGCTGCGCCATTGCCAGCTGGCTTCGAGGCCGCGGTGCACGGCTTCGCCGTCGTTGAGGTAGGCATAGGTCGTGCCGCCCAGGCCGTCGTCTTGGGCGATTTTCTCTGCCACCGGGCGGTGGATCTGGAAGGCGCTCACGCCCCATTGGTGGCCTCTGGCTGCCGATTTCACACCGGCTTCCAACTGGCGACTGCGGCGCACGGGCAGCACCTCGCCAGCGTTGGTGTAGGTGGTGTATTGCTGGTTCTGAACCACGCTGGCCTCGATGCCTTGGCCCCAACTGACGTAGGCCTGTGTCTCAGGGGCCAACTGGTAGCCCAGGGCGGCCCATCCGGTGCTCACGCCTTCGTCGAGCGAGGCGCTGGCGCTGCCGTCGGTGAGGGCGGTGTCTCGCTTGAGCTGCGTGTGGCGCAGGCCCACCCAGGCACGCCAGGGGCCGTCGTGGCTGATGGCATCGACGATGCTGATCTCGGTGCTGCGCTCGTTTCGGTTGGTGCTGACGTAGTCAAGGCTGTTGCTGCTGCCGACCGTGAACACGCCGCTCACATTGCCTGTGCCGACCAGGCTGTAGGTGCTGGTGTTGAGTTGGGTCTCGTGATTCGATCGCAGCAGCCCGAAGATCAGGCCATGCCGGATGGCACCGGTGCTCAACTCGCCGCTGAGCGTGGCGTGGAGGGCCCGGGTGCTTCGGTGCTCGCCGTGGGAGTGGAAGTCGTAGTAATCGAAGCTGCCATCGGCGTAGTAGCTGGTGCAATTGGTTTCAGACGCGCAACCGAATGGGAAGCCGCCGCGGTCGGTCGATTGCAGCCGTTGCTCGCCATAGCTCACCTGGCTGCGCCACCCTGCGGCCCAGTTCTGCGTCCAGCGCAGGCTGCCGGTGTTGCCTTGCAGCTCGACGGGGCGGCTCCATGCCTGGTTGTTGAGGTTGATGGTCGGGTCGATGGATTTGGCCGAAGGCAGGGCGCTGCCGAGCAGGCTGAAGCCGGGCACGCTGGGCTGGCTCTGGAAGCTGTGCTCGAACTCGGCTTCGAGGCGCGTGTCGCGTGTCAGTTGCCAGTCGCCGGCCACGGCGGCCAGGCGACGCCTGCCATCGGCGGCCTGCATCGTGGGGCGCAGCGCTTCGTGGGCGGCGTTCACGCGCAGGCCGTATTGGCGCTGCTCGCCGAAACGTTCGGACAGGTCGGTGGCCAGCAGCCAGCCCCCGCGGTCGTTCAGGCCGAAGGTGACCTCGCGCAGGCTGACGTCGGGCCGTTTGACGAGGAAGTTGACCAGGCCCGATGGGGCGCTGACGCCGGCTTGCATGCCGCTCGTGCCTTTGAGCAGTTCGATGCCGGCCTTGTTGTCCAGCGCGATGCGGGTTTCGGCGCTGATGGGCAGGCCCTCGCGGCGGAAGTTGTAGGCCTTGTCCAGCTCGAAGCCGCGCACGTTGAGGCTGTCCCAGTAGCCGATGGGGTTGTAGGCGTCGGTGGTGCTGGCGTCGAGCTTGGTCAGGTCGGCCAGGCGGGTGACGCCGGCATCGCGCAAGGCGGTCTGACCGAAGGTCTGGGCCTGCACGGGCGCCTGCCAGCCAGGGGTGTCGCCCAGGCCGCTGATGCTGGCGCGGGCCTGCCGGGGGGCGGGTGCGATGACGGTGGTGGCGGGCAAGGTGCTTTCCTTGCTGCCGCTGCCGTCATGGGTGTTGGCCATGCTGGCTTGAGCCAGGGCGGCGGTTGACGTGGCGGTCAGCGATGCCAGGCAGCAGGCCTGCAGCGCGGCGATGGCCAAAGGGCGGCGCATGTTGGGCGCGCACTGGCGCAGGCCCAGTGCCTGGGGCGCGGCAAAGGGCGACGTGGGGAAGAAAGGGGACAGACGAGGGCTCATGCAGACGACTCCATGGCAGGGGCGCACCGGTGGTGAAAACGGTCGCTCCGCGCGGAGCCTGTCTGGTGGCGGGTGTGGCCTGTGGCTTGGCGGCACCCGGTCGTGGCCCTGGTGTGGGCGTGTGCACCGCGTGGCGCGGCACAAGCACGACGAACTGGCTTCCCTACGCGAGGACGACCTCGATCAGGTTCGAAGGGACTCTCTCAGCGGCACCGCTCGACGCGGGCCGCACCCCTAGCAGGTCGTGATTGTAGGCTGGGCTCAGCCTTGCACGCCCAGGCGCTGGTGCAGCACCGGGCTGGTCGTGGTGTAGAGCAGGTGGGGTGGCGCGTCGGGGTTGAGCGCCGTGGCGATGGCGTGTGCCGCCAGCGTGGCTTCGTGGAAGCCGCACAGCAGCAGCCGTTTCTTGCCCGGGTAGGTGTTGATGTCGCCCACGGCGTGCACGCCGGGCTGCGAGGACGCGAAGGTGGCCGTGTCCACGCGCACCTGCTTGCGCTCGAGCGCCAGTCCCCATTGGGTCAGCGGTCCGAGCTTGGGGCTCAGGCCCAGTCGGACCAGCAGGTGATCGAGCGGCAGATCGAAGGCGAGCCCATCTGCGCCGAGCAGTTGCAGCGCCTCGATGCGATCGCCTTCGAGATGGACGCCTTGCGGCACGCCCAGCACCAGTTGGACGGCGCCCGCGCCGATGAGGGCACGCACCGCGGCTTCGGTCTCGGGCTCGGCCTGGAAGGCGTCACGGCGGTGCAGCAGGGTCAGGCGCGCCGGGCGATGCGCGGGCTCGGCCTGGGCCGCGTGCAGCACGGCGGCCAGGGCCTCGTCGCCACCACCGGCGATGACCAGGTGCTGGCCGGCCCAGGCAGGGGCTTCAGCACCTGCGGCGGCGGCCTCATCGAATTCACCGGGCAAGCGGTGGCTGAGGTTGCGCGCACCGTCGAGTTCGGCCAGGCCCAGGCCTCGGGGCACGAAGGCCCCGGCGCCCGCAGCGATCACCACGGCACGCGCCTGGCAGGTCCAGCCGGTGGAGGTGCCGACCTGCCAGCCACCGTCGAACTGCGTCAGCGAGTCGACCTGCTGCCCGAGGTGCAGGTTGGGACGCTGGCCCGTGGCCTGATCTAGTGGCAGAAAAGGCGAAGCCTGCTCAAGCAGCAGGCTCGTGAGTTCGCGACCGGTGCAGCGGGGCACGCCGGGCACGTCGTAGATGGGCTTGTCGGGGTAGAGGGCCATGCATTGGCCCCCAGCCTGCGGCAGCACGTCGATGACCTCGACCTTCAAGCCCAGCAGGCCCAGCTGGAAGGCCTGGAACAGGCCCACCGGGCCCGCGCCGATGACGAGGGCATCGGTCTGGGGCGTGGAGGTCTTGGTCGGCATCAGGGCTCAGCGGATCAGTTGGTCCAGCTTGCCGGTCTTGTCCTTCCACTCGTCGGCTTCAGGCAGCGGCTCTTTGCGCTTGGTGATGCTGGGCCACTTCTTGGCCAGGTCGGCGTTGATCTGGATGTACTGCTGCTGGTTGCCGGGCACGTCCTCTTCGGGGACGATGGCGTTGACGGGGCACTCGGGGATGCAGACGGCGCAGTCGATGCACTCGTCGGGATCGATCACCAGGAAGTTGGGGCCTTCGCGGAAGCAGTCCACCGGGCAAACGTCCACGCAGTCGGTGTATTTGCAGCGGATGCAGGCTTCGGTGACGACGTGAGTCATGACAGGTCTCGGGTGAGGGGGTTGAGGTTGCGGGTGGGGATTTTACCGGGGCATCAAGCCTCGGTGGCGCCTGTGCCTTCGCCGCACAGGGTGATGTGGGTCAAGGGCTCGTCAGGGATGGCCGTGGCGCCAGCGCCCACGACGACGAGCGTGGGGCGGCCGGCGTGGACGCTGGAGGCGTCATCGAGCGTGGCCACCGTGTGCACGGTGTGGCGCATGTCCGGCCAGCCGGCGCGGGAGACGACGCTGACCTCGGTGTCGCCTGGCCAGCCGGCGTCCAGCAGGCCTTTGCTCAGCGGGGCCAGCTGACGGCCGGCCATGTAGAACACCTCGGTGTCGGCGCGCTGGCCCGGGCCCATGCCGCATTGCAGGTCACCGGTGCGCGTCATGGCGGTGGTGAAGCTGACGCTGCGGCCGGAGCCCCGGCGGGTCAGCGGGCGTTGGGTGGCCGCGGCCGCGGCCAGGGCGGAGGTCACGCCGGGCACCACCTCGCTGGCGATGCCGGCTTCGCGCAGGGCGTGCAGCTCTTCTTCCAGGCGACCGAAGAGGCTGGGGTCGCCGCCCTTGAGCCGAGCAACCAGGCCGCGTTCGCCGTGGATGGCGCCCACGGCCAGCGACTGCTCGATGAGCAACTGGTTGATGCGGGTCTGGCCGTTGAAGTCGCTGCCAGGTCGGCCCGAGAAGCCTCGCTTGCCCACGTCGATCCAGTCGGCATGGGGGGCGAGGTCGCGCAGCGTCGGGTCGGCCAGGGCGTCGAACAGCACCACCTGGGCCTGGGCCAGCAGCCGGCTGCCGCGCACCGTGATGAGGTCGGCCTCACCGGGGCCCGCCCCGATGAAGACGACTTTGGCGGCGGTGAGCGAGCAGGGTTTGCTTTCCATGGTCAAGGTGCCGTGTCGACAGGTGCTTGCTGGAGGCCTCAGGCTGCCTTGACCAGCAGCGCGCCGCTGGTGCGGTTGGTCGTGGGGTCGACCACGATCAGGGCGCCACCGACGCGGTTGCTGACGTAGGGCTCGACCGGCAGGGGCTGCTGGGTCTGGATCTGCACGCGGCCGATCTCGTTGACGGCCAGCTGCTGCGCGTCGGAGTCCTCCAGCGAATGGATGTCCAGGCGGCTTTCGATGGCCGAGATGCGGGCCTGCACCCAGCGGTTGCCATGGCGCACCCAGTACTTGCGGCCGACCACGGCGGGCTCGGTGTCGAGCCAGGCCAGGGTGGCGGTGAAGCTGTCGGTGGGCTGGATGGAGCCAGGGGTGTGGATCCAGTCGCCGCGCGAGATGTCGACCTGGCGGTCCAGTACGATGCCGGCCGACTGGCCCGCTTCGCATTGGTCCACGACCAGGGCCGAGTGGCGCACTTCGGCGACCACGGCGGTCTGGCCGCTCGGGAAGATCTGCACTTCGTCGCCGGCCTTGACCGCGCCGTGGGCGATGCGGCCCCAGAAGGTGCGGTACTGGTGGCCGGTGCCTGAAGCATTCGCTTCGCCTTCGCCCACGCTGTCGCGGGTGACGTACTGCACCGGGTGCAGCAGGGAGCCATCGTGGCGCTCGTCGGTCACGGGCAGCTCTTCGAGCACCTGCAGCAGGGTCGGGCCCTTGTACCAGGGCCAGTTGGCGGAAGGGGTGGTCACGTTGTCACCACGCAGGGCCGACACCGGGATCACGCCCTTGTTGACGATGCCGGCCTGTTCGGCGAAGGCCTCCAGCGAAGCCTTGACGTTGTTGAACGCGGTCTCGGTGTCTTGCTCGATCGCGTCGAGCTTGTTGATGGCGAAGACGATGGACGGCACGCGCAGCAGGTGGGCCAGCAGGCTGTGGCGACGCGTCTGGGCCAGCAGGGGCACAGGCGATGCCTTCCAGTCGATCTTGGTGATGTCGACCAGCACCACGGCGGCATCACTGCCGGCAGCGGCTGTCACCATGTTGCGGGTGTACTGCTCATGGCCGGGGGCGTCGGCGATGATGAACTTGCGCGTCTTGGTGGCGAAGTAGCGGTAGGCCACATCGATGGTGATGCCTTGCTCGCGCTCGGCTTCCAGGCCGTCGGTCAGCAGCGACAGGTCGATGGGGGCGCCCGCGGCGCGCTTTTCCAGCGCGTCGAGCTGGTCGGCCAGGATGGCGCGGCTGTCGAACAGCAGGCGGCCGATCAGGGTGCTCTTGCCATCGTCCACGCTGCCGGCGGTCAAAAAGCGCAGGGCCTTGTGCGCCAGCTCTTCGCCCGCTTCGCAGTGCGACACGTTGGGGGTGACTTGGGTGCTCATCAGAAATAACCTTCCTTCTTGCGGCGCTCCATCGAGGCCTCGGACGTGCGGTCGTCCATGCGGGTGGCGCCACGTTCGCTCACGGTCACGTGCAGGGTCTCGGCGACGATGTCGGCCGGGTTGGCGGCATCGGACTCGACCGGGCAGGTGCAGGTCATGTCGCCCACGGTGCGAAAGCGCACGTCCACGGTTTCGATCTCTTCACCTTCCAGTGCGGGCGTGACCTCGGTCAGCGGCACCAGCAGGCCCTTGCGGCGCATCACCTGGCGGGGGTGCTTGTAGTAGATGCCCGGCAGCGGGATGCCTTCGCGGGCGATGTAGAGCCACACGTCCAGCTCGGTCCAGTTCGAGATGGGGAAGGCGCGGAAGTGCTCGCCCGGCTTGATGCGGGTGTTGAACAGGTTCCACAGCTCGGGGCGCTGCTCCTTGGGCTGCCATTGGCCGAAGCTGTCGCGGTGCGAGAAGATGCGCTCCTTGGCGCGGGCCTTTTCTTCGTCGCGGCGTGCGCCGCCGATCAGGCAGTCGAAGCGGTTGTCTTCGATGGCTTCGAGCAGCGTCACGGTCTGGTGGCCGTTGCGCGACTCCAGCGGGTGGGCCAGGCGCACGGTGCCCTTTTTGATCGACTCTTCCATGTGTGCGACGATCAGGCGCTCGCCGATCTCGGCCACGCGCTTTTCGCGGAACTCGATCACCTCGGGGAAGTTGTGGCCGGTGTCCACGTGCACCAGCGGGAAGGGCAGCTTGCCTTCGAGCTTGCCGGTGGCCGGGTTCTTCATCTTGAAGGCCTTCTCGGCCAGCTGCAGCACCACGCACGAGTCCTTGCCGCTGGAGAACAGCAGGCCCGGGCGCTCGAAGGTTGCCGCCACTTCGCGCAGGATGAAGATCGCTTCTTCTTCCAGCGCATCCAGGTGGCGGTGGTCGACTTCCGCCAGCAGTTGCTTCACATCACTCATGTTTTACTCGCAGTTGAATCTTCTGGCCGCCGCTCACTTGTGAACGTGCAGGCCGCATTCCTTGGCGCCTTCGTCTTCCCACCACCAGCGGCCGGCGCGGAAGTCCTCGCCCACGGCGATGGCGCGCGTGCACGGCTCGCACCCGATGCTGGGCATGAACTGGTCGTGCAGCGGGTTGTAGGGCACGTTGAAGGCCTTGACGTAGTGCCACACGTCGCCCCATGTCCAGTCGATCATGGGGTTGAACTTGGCGCGGCCCTTGTCGTCCGACTCGCGGGGCAGCATGCCGCCCCGGTTGTTCGACTGCTCGCGGCGCAGGCCGGTGATCCAGGCCGTGCGGCCATCGAGCATGCGCGCCAGGGGCTCGAGCTTGCGCAGGCCGCAGCAGGCCTTGCGCAGGTCGATGCTTTCGTACATGGCCTTCTCGCCGTTCTTGCGAACGAACTCGATGACGGCCTCGGCCACGGGCTTGTAGACCTCGACCTTCACGCCCTGGCCACCGAAGGCGTCGGCGTAATGCCGCTCGATGGTGCCGATCAGCGCCACCGTTTCAGGGTGAAGCTTGCCGGTCTCCAGCGTGCCCACGGCGATGCCGATGCCATGCCGTGCGATCAGGTCGGTGACGATCATGTCTTCCACGCCCAGGCTGGTGGCTTGCACCACCTTGCCCGGGTGCTCGGCCGCAGCGGCTTTGAGCAGCGCGATGGTGCCTTCGAGCTTGGCCTCGAAGTCGGGGCTGGCCTTGGCGTACAGGCCGATGGCCGAGGCCGTGGCGGGGCCGCCAATGGAGGACACGGCACCGAAATCCAGGGAGGAGCTTTCACTCATGGGGGGTCTCCTGGTGGGGCGGTGGGCTCAGGCGGCGCGACCGAACACCGGCTTGGTGACGGTCACATCGCCCTGGTAGTGGCCGCGGGCAGCGAAGAAGCCCAGTTGGCGCTCGGCGATGGCGCGGTCCTGGTCGCCACGCAGCGCGACGGCGCTGAAGCCGCAGCGCTTGAGCAGGGGCATCATGTCGACGACCACGTCGCCGGTGGCGCGGATCTCGCCGCCAAAGCGGTAGCGCGAGCGCAGGATGTGGGCCTGGGTGTAGGCGCGGCCATCCGTCCACTTGGGGAACTGCAGCACAACGAGGGACAGCTTGGCCACGTCGGCTTCGAGCACCTCGATGTCGGTGTCGTTGGACAGGATCACGCCCACGCTCTTGTGGTCGGCGGCATCCTTGGTCGGCCACTGGTCGCGCACGGCGTGCCATTGCGCCAGGGTCAGCAGGCTGTTGGCCTTGATGGGCGGGTGGGCCATGGGGCCGTCTTCGCCGCCCACGGTGCGCCACTGGTCGTGTTGGGAGTCGATGAATTGCATGGTGGGGTCTCCTTCAGGCGCGCCGATCAGGCGGCCTTCGCGGTGCTGCGACGGGTGGCGTTCGCGGCGGCCTTGAACGGGTCGATGCCGACGCGCTTGACGGTGTCGATGAACTTCTCGCCGGCCTGGCGCTGGGCCTGGTAGGTTTCGATGACGGCCTCGATGGCGTCCTGCACTTCGTCCGCGGCGAACGAGGGGCCGATGACCTTGCCGACCACGGCTGCTGGCGCATGGGCCGAACCATCCGAGCCACCCAGCGTGATCTGGTACCACTCGGTGCCGTCCTTGTCGACGCCCAGGATGCCGATGTGGCCGCTGTGGTGGTGGCCGCAGGAGTTGATGCAGCCCGAGATGTGCAGGTCGATCTCGCCGATGTCGTAGAGCTCGTCGAGGTCCTGGTAGCGCTCGATCAGGGCGTTGGCGATGGGGATGGAGCGGGCGTTGGCCAGCGCGCAGAAGTCGCCACCCGGGCAGGCGATCATGTCCGACAGCAGGCCGATGTTGGGCGAGGCCAGGGTGTTGGCCTTGGCCGCCAGCCACAGGGCGTGCAAGTCTTCCTCGCGCACGAAAGGCAGCAGCACGTTCTGGTCGTGGGTGACGCGCACCTCGCCGCAGCTGAACTGGTCGGCCATGTCGGCGATGGCGTTCATCTGCTCGTCGGTCACGTCGCCGGGGGCCTGGCCCACGCGCTTGACCGACAGCTGCACGCACTTGTAGCCAGGCACCTTGTGGCCTTCGACGTTGCGCTCGAGCCACTTGGCGAATTGCTTCTTGTCGGCGTCGGACGCGTCGGCGGGCAGGCCGTTGCCAGCGGGCGTGTGGGCCTGCACAGAAGCGGGGAAGGCAAAGCCAGCGTTGACGCGGTCGAATTCGGCCTGGGGGATGATGTGGGCGGAGCCGTCCACGTCGCGCTCCAGGATGTTCTGGAACTCGGCGTTGACCTGGTCGAAGAACTTCTGGCCCTCGGCCTTGACCAGGATCTTGATGCGGGCCTTGTACATGTTGTCGCGCCGACCGTAGCGGTTGTAGACGCGAACGATGGCCTCGATGTAGACGAGGATCTGCTGCCAGGGCACGAAGTCGTTGATGACGGTGCCGGTGATCGGTGTGCGGCCCATGCCGCCGCCAACCAGCACCTTGAAGCCGACTTCACCGGCGTCGTTCTTGAGCAGGTACAGGCCGATGTCGTGCCAGGCCACGGCGGCGCGGTCTTCCTTGGCGCCGCTGACGGCGATCTTGAACTTGCGGGGCAGGAAGGCGAACTCGGGGTGCAGGGTCGACCACTGGCGCAGCACTTCGCAGTAGGGGCGCGCGTCGATGATTTCGTCAGCAGCCACGCCCACCTTGGCGTCGGCGGTGATGTTGCGGATGCAGTTGCCCGAGGTCTGGATGCCGTGCATGTTGACTTCGGCCAGCAGGTCCATCACGTCGGCGGCTTTGGGCAGGGGGATCCAGTTGTACTGGACGTTCTGGCGCGTGGTGAAGTGGGCGTAGCCGCGGTCGAATTCGCGGGCGATGCGCGCCAGTTGGCGCACCTGTTTGCTCGACAGCTCTCCGTAGGGCACCGCAACACGCAGCATGGGCGCGTGACGCTGAACGTACCAGCCGTTTTGCAGGCGCAGCGGACGGAAGTCGTCATCGGCGAGTTTGCCAGCCAGGTTGCGCTCCAGCTGGTCGCGAAATTGGGCGGCGCGCTGGCGGACAAACTGTTTGTCGAATTCGGTATATTGATACATGGTGCGCAGCGAAGGAATAAACAAATGAGTCCGTGGACGCCGGTGGTGGGGCGACGCACGGACGCTATCTATCGGTCAGCCGAGGGCTCGGTAGAGATTGTAAAGGCTGATGCCCGAGATCACGCCCCCCACCAGCATCAGCAGGGTCTTGGTCTTGAGGTGACGGGTGAGGTAGGCGGCAAAGGGGGCGGCGAACAGCCCGCCCACGACCAGGCCTGCCACCGTGGGCCAGGGGCCTTCTTCCACCAGGCCGGCGAACACGGCGGCACTGGTGAAGGTGAGGAAGAACTCGGCCAGGTTGACCGAGCCGATGGTGGTGCGGGGGTCCTGGCCGGTGCCCACCAGGGTGGTGGTCACGACCGGTCCCCAGCCACCGCCGCCGACCGCGTCGACGAACCCGCCAAACAAGCCGAGCTTGGCCACGTGCTTGGGGGTTTCACGGCGCGGTGTGATTTTCTTGAATACCTTGCTGACAATATAAAGACCCATCAGGAAAAGGTATCCGGAAACGATGGGTTTGATGATGCTGGAATCCACGCTGGAAACCACCCAGGCGCCGGCGCTGGCGCCCAGGATGCCCGGAATCAGCAAACGCAGGAAAAGGGATTTGTTGACGTTTCCCAATTTGACGTGGGAAATGCCGGAAACCCCGGTCGTGAACACCTCGGCGATGTGCACACTGGCCGAGGCCACGGCCGGCGACGAGCCCGTGGCCAGCAGGAAGGACGTGGAGGTGATGCCGTAGGCCATGCCCAGGGCGCCATCGACGGTCTGGGCGAGCAGGCCCACCAGCACGGCCTTCCAGAAGGCCTCGCCCGTCACCGTGGCGATGATCAGCTGCATGCCGGTCTGCTCGTGGTGCCCGTTGAACAGCTTGGACGCCAGGTAGGCGATCACGCCGATCAGCAGGAAGCCCACCGCCCAGACGGCGATGCGCAGCACGGGGTGGTCGGAGGGGTGACTGACGTCGTCTTCGACGGGCGGCAGGCCGAGCGCGGTGTGCTCGGCGTTGATCGCGTTGTCGGTGAGGTCGAGGTTGCGGATCTTCATGGGTGCCGGAAAAGCGGGGCGGACGACGTGACAATGGGAAAGCGCGAATGCTACAGATCGTCTTTATTCATGAGAAGAACATTTATGGAAGTTGTTAATTCCAAATCGGAATTAAGCGCTGAGGCGCACCTGCGCCGGGGCCTGCTCCTGGGGGCGACGGCCTGGCTGACGGGGTGTTCGGTGTTGCCACGCGATGAGGCGCCTCGCACGGCGCCCACGCCTCCGATCGCCCAGCAGCCGGGATCGCCCGTGGCGCCTGTCGCACAGCGCCCGGCGCCTCGCCCGCCCCGCATCGGTCTGGCCCTGGGAGGCGGCGCTGCACGCGGTTTCGCGCACATCGGCGTGCTGCAGGTGCTCGAAGAGCAGGGCATCAAGCCCGACCTGGTGGTGGGCACGTCGGCGGGCAGCCTGGTGGCCGCGCTCTACGCCGCAGGCAAAACACCGACTGAGCTTCAGAGCATGGCCATGACCCTCGACGAATCGAGCATCACCGACTGGGTCTTCCCCGGGCGTTCGCTGCTCAAAGGCGAGGCGCTGGCGCGCTTCATCCGCACGCAGACGGCCGGCAAGCAGATCGAGGGCATGCGCCTGCCGCTGGGCATCGTCGCGGCCGACCTGCAAAGTGGCGCCCCCATCCTGTTCAGGAGGGGCGACCCGGGCACGGCGGTGCGGGCGTCCAGCGCTGTGCCAGCGGTGTTCGAGCCGGTGCGCATCAACGGGCGCGAATACATCGATGGCGGCGCGGTCTCGCCCATCCCGGTGCGTTTCGCCCGCCAGATGGGCGCCGACGTCGTCATCGCGGTGGACATCTCGGCCATCCCGCAGGGTCAACCGACCAAACGCGCGGTCGACATCCTGCTGCAGACCTTCAACATCATGGGTCACGCCATCAGCCAGCACGAACTGGTCGAGGCCGATGTGGTGATGCGCCCGAAGCTCGAGGGCATCGGCAGCGCCGATTTCTCATCGCGAAGGCTGTCGATCATGGCGGGGCGCGAGGCCGCCCTGATGGTGCTGCCTCAGCTCAAGGAGCGGATCGTGGCCCGCACGCGCTGAGCCTGCGGTGTTCAGCGGGCGGCGGTGAAGGGCTGGCCTGCCAGCTTCGAGCCCGTGCCCAGGGCGCGCTTTTTGAACCAGCCCGCGTTCATCTCCAGCACGTAGCGCACGGGGCGGTCCGAGCAGTGCGAATCCAGCGTCTGGGGTTTCATCTCGTCGGTGTTGACGATGGTGCCGTCGTCGTCGACGAAGGCGATGGAAAGCGGGATCAAGGTGTTCTTCATCCAGAAGCACTGCACCCCGGGGCGCTCGAAAACGAACAGCATGCCCTCGTGGGTGCCCATCTGCGTGCGGTGCATGAGGCCGATGGCGCGCTCGCGGTCGGTCATGGCCACCTCGGCGGTGATGTTCTGCATGCCTGCGCGCAACTGGATCGTGCGCAACTTCTGCGGGCCCTCCTGGGCCTGCGCGCCGCCCATGGCCAGGCAGCCCGCCGCGACCATGATTTGCATCAAGCCTGCGCGCAGGGCTTTGGACCCGACGCGCCACCGGCCGGGAACGCTTTGACTGACAATGCCCGCTTTCGTCATCTCCGTGTCTCGATGAGCTGGTTCACGGGCCCGACTGTAGCAGCCGTCTCATGAATGCCTCCGTGTCCGCGACACCCTCGGCACCCCTGCCGCCCCTGCCCGAACTGACGCCTTCGCAAGCCGCTGGCCTGGACGATCCGGACCTGCTGGCGCAATGCGTGGTCGAGCTGCCGGTCGGCCCCTTGCGGCGCATCGGCCTGGGGATCTCGGGCATGTATTGCGCCGCCTGCACCATCACCATCGAGGACGCGGTCAAGGCCGTGCCCGGGGTGAGCGAGGTGCAGGTCCAGGCCACGTCACAACGTGCACGCATCCTCATCGACCCCACTCGGGTGAAGCTGTCGGACATCGTCGCTGCAGTGCAGCGCGTGGGCTACCGCGCCTGGCCCGATGCGGCCGCCCGAGCCGGGCACGAGCGCCTGCGTCAGCGCCGCATTTTGCTGTGGCGCCTGTCGGTGGCCGCCTTCTGCATGATGCAGGTGATGATGATCGCCTGGCCCCAGTACGTGGCCGGACCGCAGGAGATCCCGCCCGACATCTGGCAGCTCATGAACTGGGCCAACTGGGTGCTCAGCCTGCCCGTGATGATCTTTTCTTGCGGGCCCTTTTTCACCGGGGCCTGGCACGCGGCCCGCCAGGGCAGGGTGTCCATGGACACGCCCGTGGCCATCGGCATGCTGGCGACCTTTGTCGTCAGCACCGGCGTGACGATGGGCCAGACGGACGTCTTCGGACACGAGGCCTACTTCGATTCCCTGACCATGTTCGTGGCCTTCCTGCTGATGGGGCGCTGGCTGGAAAGCAGCGCCCGCGAGCGGGTCACGCACTCGCTCGAAGCCCTGTGCGTGCGCCTGCCAGAGGCGGTCGAGCGGGCCGTGGCGGACGAGGCCGAAGGCGAGGGTGCCGACCTGCGCAGCGTGGCGGTCGAGTCCGTGCCGCTGTCGGCCCTGCGGCATGGCGATCGGGTCAAGGTGGCCGTCGGTCAGGCTTTTCCGGCCGATGGGCAGGTCTTGCTGGGCCACACCGAGGTCGATGAATCCTTGCTGACGGGCGAGTCCCGCGCCGTCAAGCGCCAACCGGGCCAGATGGTGGTGGCGGGTTCGATCAACCTGGGCTCGCCAGTCTGGATCTCGGTCGAGCGCCTGGGGCCCGACACCCGATACCAGCAGATCGTCTCGCTGGTGCACCAGGCCATGACGGAAAAGCCGGGCTGGATGCGCACGGCGGATCGCATGGCGGGCCCTTTCCTTTGGGGGGTGCTGGGGCTGGCCGCGCTGGGCGCGCTGGCGTGGCAGTGGATCGATCCTTCGCGCGCGGTGTGGGTGGCGGTGTCGGTGCTGGTGGTGACCTGCCCATGTGCGCTGTCGCTGGCCGCGCCGTCCGCGCTGCTGTCTGCGGCCGGTGCGATGGCCAAACGCGGCTTGCTGGTGCGCCGCATCGACGCGCTCGAAGCCCTGGCCACGGTGCGCCTGGTCTATTTCGACAAGACCGGCACGCTCACCGAGAGCCAGCTGTCTGTGACGGGCCTGCAGCGGGCCGAGGGCGTGGTGAGCCTGGCGCAGGTGGTGGCCGCTGGAGCCGCACAGCCGGTTCGGGACGACGAAGCCAACCTGGGGCAGCTCTGGCACCGAGCTGCATCCCTGGCCGCGGCCTCGCACCACCCGGTGTCGCGCTCGATGGTGGCGGCGGCGCAGTCTGCCATGCCTGGTGCAGGAGGGCCGTGGGCGCCTCTGGGCTGGGCCGAACTTCACGAGCGAGCCGGGCAGGGCGTCGAAGCGCGTGACGAGGCCGGGCAGCTCTGGCGACTGGGGCGGCAGGACTGGGTGCTGGGCGCCGATGCACCGGCCGTGTTGGCCAACTGGACCGATCCCGAAGCCCCCCGCGCCTGGTTGGCGGGCCGCTCGCCCGACGGCGCGCTGTTGCCGCAGACGGTGATGGGCGTCCTGCTGGACGAGGTGTTCCGTCAGGAAGCCGCGCCCACATTGCACCAACTGAGGGCGCTGGGCTGTCAGGCCGCCCTGTTGTCGGGCGATCACAACGATCGGGTGCAGGCGGCATCCCGCATCCTGGGGCCCCAGGGTGAGTTGCCGGTGGCCGCTGCGCAGGCCACGCCGGAAGACAAATTGCGGGTGATGTCGCAGGCCCAGCAGCGTGGCGAGCAGGTCGCCGTCGTGGGAGACGGCATCAATGACGCGCCTGTGCTGGCCAAAGCCGATGTGTCGGTGGCGCTGGACCAGGGCTCGGCGCTGGCGCAGTCGCAGGCGGACCTCATCGTGCTGAACGGGCGGCTCACGGGTTTACCCGAGGCGGTCGCGCACAGCCGTTTCGCCATGCGGATCGTCAAACAGAACCTGGCCTGGGCGGCGGTCTACAATTTCGCCTGCATTCCCCTGGCACTGATGGGCCTGCTGCCTCCTTGGGCAGCCGGATTGGGCATGGCATTGAGCTCGCTCGGTGTCGTGCTCAATTCCTTGCGGCTGGGAACCACCCGATGGAAATCCTCTACGTCCTGATTCCCGTGTCCGTTTTGCTCGTGCTGGCGATCCTGGCCGTGCTGGGCTGGGCCATCCACAGTGGTCAATTCGAGGACATCGAAGCCGAAGGCCATCGCATTCTGCAAGCCGGGGAAGACAATTCCCAGGATAACGTTGAGCGGCATCAAGAATAGTTAATGGTTTGCCCTCACAATTCGCGCTGTAACAAAGGAGAACTAGAGATGGCAACCCCCCACTCTGCCACTTACAACGACACCGTTGTCAGGCAGTTCGCCGTCGCCGCGGTGCTCTGGGGCGTCGTCGGCATGGCCGTCGGCGTCCTGATCGCCTCGCAACTGGCGTGGCCGGAACTCAATTTCGGCATCCCCTGGCTGACCTACGGTCGCCTGCGTCCCCTGCACACCAATGCGGTGATTTTCGCGTTCGGCGGCTGCGCCCTGTTCGCGACGTCTTACCACGTGGTGCAACGCACGTGCCAGACCCGCCTGTTCGCAGGCCCGCTCGCCTCGTTCACGTTCTGGGGCTGGCAACTGGTGATCGTCCTGGCGGCCCTGTCCCTGCCGCTGGGCTACACCTCCGGCAAGGAATACGCCGAACTCGAATGGCCGATCGACCTGCTGATCGCCGTCGTCTGGGTTTCGTATGCCATCGTCTTCTTCGGCACCGTCGGCACCCGCAAGATCCGCCACATCTACGTGGCGAACTGGTTCTACGGCGCCTTCATCATCGCCGTGGCCCTGCTGCACATCGTCAACAGCGCCGCCATCCCGGTGTTCTCTGACGGCCTGCTGGCGCCCAAGTCCTACTCGGCCTACGCCGGCGTTCAGGACGCGATGGTGCAATGGTGGTACGGCCACAATGCCGTGGGTTTCTTCCTGACGGCGGGCTTCCTGGGCATGATGTATTACTACATCCCCAAGCAGGCTGGCATGCCCGTGTACTCGTATCGCCTGTCGATCGTGCACTTCTGGGCCCTGATCTTCACCTACATGTGGGCGGGTCCTCACCACCTGCACTACACCGCTCTGCCTGACTGGACGCAATCGGTCGGCATGGTGTTCTCGCTGATCCTGCTTGCACCATCGTGGGGCGGCATGATCAACGGCATCATGACCCTCTCCGGTGCCTGGTACAAGCTGCGCGATGACGCCATCCTGAAGTTCCTGATCGTGGCCCTGTCGTTCTACGGCATGTCCACCTTCGAAGGTCCGATGATGTCCATCAAGACCGTGAACTCGCTGTCGCACTACACCGACTGGACCGTGGGCCACGTGCACTCCGGCGCCCTGGGTTGGGTGGGCCTGATCTCGATGGGCTCGCTGTACTACCTGATCCCGCGCATGTTCGGCCGCACCACGATGTACTCCGTCTCGGCCATCTCGCTGCACTTCTGGGCGGCCACCATCGGCATCGTGCTCTACATCGCCGCGATGTGGATCGCCGGGGTGATGCAAGGCCTGATGTGGCGTGCCGTGAACCCCGATGGCACCCTGGTCTACAGCTTCGTCGAAAGCGTGAAGGCGACCTATCCCTTCTACGTGATCCGCGTCGCGGGTGGCCTGCTCTACCTGGGCGGCATGATCCTGATGCTGTGGAACACCGTGATGACCGTCCTGGCAGGTCGCGCCGTCAACGCGCCGATCCCCCAGCCGGCCCACGCCTGAGCCACACAAGGAGAACAACATGGCTGACAACAACCACAAGCCTGCGCTCTTCTCGCACGAGAAGATCGAGACCAGCAACACCCTGATGATCGTGCTGACGCTGATCGTCGTGTGCTTCGGTGCGCTGGTCGAAATCGTGCCCCTGTACTTCCAGAAGAGCACGACCACCCCGGTGGACGGCCTCAAGCCCTACACCGCCCTGCAACTGGCTGGCCGCGACATCTACCTGCGTGAAGGCTGCTACGGCTGCCACTCGCAGATGATCCGCCCCTTCCGCGCCGAGACCCTGCGTTATGGCCATTACTCGATGGCCGGTGAGTTCGTTTACGACCACCCCTTCCAGTGGGGCTCCAAGCGCACCGGTCCCGACCTGCACCGCGTGGGCGGCAAGTACTCCGACGAGTGGCATCGCGCCCACCTGGAGAACCCCCGCAACGTGGTGCCGGAGTCCAACATGCCTGCCTACCCCTGGCTGCTGACCAACAAGGTCAATGAGTCCGGTGTCGGCCCCCGCATGCAGGCCCTGCGCACGGTGGGCGTTCCTTACACGGACGCCGAGATCAAGGCCGCCGCCGACGAGGTCAAGGACAAGACCGAGATGGAAGCCGTGATCGCCTACCTGCAGGTGCTGGGCACCTCGGTGAAATAAGGAGCAGCGCACATGGACGTCATCACCCTGAGAAGCATCTTCACCGTGGCGTGCTTGTGCGTTTTCGTGGGCATCGTTGCGTGGGCGTTTTCTCGCCGCAACAAGGCCCAGTTTGAAGAGGCGGCCCGTCTGCCTCTCTCTGAAGATTGACTGGAGGCTCAGACATGAGCGACTTCATTTCTAGTGGATGGGCGTGGTATGTCACGGCCATCGTGGTGTTCGGCCTGGTCTACTGCGCCTTTGTTCTCATCGGCGCGGCCCAGCACAAGGTGGTCTACGACGCCCAGGGCAACGTGGACAAGACCACGGGCCACACCTGGGACGGTGACCTGCGTGAGCTGAACAACCCGCTGCCCCGCTGGTGGCTGTACCTGTTCATCATCACCCTGGTCTTCGCGGTGGCCTACCTGGCGCTGTACCCCGGCCTGGCCGTCACGGGCGGCAAGCTGAACTGGACCTCCAAGGGCCAGCTGGAAGCCGAAAACGCCAAGGCCAAGGCCGAGCAGGACAAGATCTTCGCCAAGTTCAAGTCGGCTTCGATCGAAGACCTGGCCCGCGACCCGCAGGCCCACGCCATCGGTCAACGCCTGTTCCTGAACAACTGCGCGGCCTGCCACGGCTCCGACGCCAAGGGTGCCAAGAGCTTCCCGAACCTGACCGATGGTGACTGGATCCACGGCGGCTCGCCCGAGAAGATCGTCGAGACGATCACCGGTGGCCGCAATGGTCAGATGCCTCCGCTGGCCGCAGCCGTTGGCACGGCCGAAGAAGCGCGCCAGGTGGCGAACTACGTGCTGAGCCTTTCGGGTGCTGGCCACAACTCCATCCAGGCCGAGCTTGGCAAGGCCAAGTTCAAGGCGGTGTGCGCGGCTTGCCACGGCGCCGACGGCAAGGGCAACCAGGCCATCGGAGCCCCGAACCTGAGCGACAAGATCTGGCTGCACGGCTGGGGTGAACAGTTCATCGTCGAGATGATCAACAAGGGCAAGGTCAACGTCATGCCCGCCCAGAACGCCCGCCTGTCCGAAGACCAGATTCGCCTGGTGGCCTCCTACGTCTGGAGCCTGTCGCACCCGACCCAGTCGGCCGACGCCAAGTGAGTCGAGGCTCGCCCGGATGCTGATCTGAAGGCGAGCCCGGCCCGGTGTTGACATCGATCAAGAACGGGCCAACAGTGAACCACTGCGGTGGTGGAGCGTGATACCCTGCCGGGTATGCGGTCCACCACCGTTTCACTTTGAGACCCCAGGTCTTTCCCATGAGCGAATCCAGCCCCCACCAGGATCCCGGCAAGCGCGTCATCCCCATCCAGGCCGTCGGTGCGCGCGAAGAGATGGTCTCCCTTTACCAAAAGGGCGAGAAGGTCTACGCACGCGAGGTCAAGGGCTGGTTCACGAAATGGCGCTGGGCGCTGGTCTGGCTCACCCAGATCGTCTTCTACTGCACCCCCTGGTTGCTCTGGAACGACCGGCAGGCCGTGCTGTTCGACCTGACCACGCGGCGCTTTTACATGTTCAACCTGGTCCTGTACCCGCAGGACTTCATCTACCTCACCGCGTTGCTGGTGATCTCGGCCTACGGGCTGTTCCTGTTCACGGCGGTGGCCGGTCGCCTGTGGTGTGGCTATGCCTGTCCGCAGTCGGTCTACACCGAGATCTTCATGTGGATGGAGCGCAAGATCGAGGGCGATCGGGTGCGCCGCATGAAGCTCGACAAGGCCCCCTGGTCCGTGGACAAGGTCTGGCGCAAGACGGCCAAGCAGCTCGCCTGGATCACCTTTGCGCTGTGGACGGGCTACACCTTCGTCGGCTACTTCACGCCGATCCGCGTGCTTGCCGCCGAGGTCGTCAACCTCAGCATGGGCCCCTGGGAGATCTTCTGGGTGCTGTTCTACGGTTTCGCCACCTATGGCAACGCGGGCTACATGCGCGAGCAGGTGTGCAAGTACATGTGCCCGTACGCGCGCTTTCAAAGCGCGATGTTCGACCGCGACACCCTCATCATCAGCTACGACACCAAGCGCGGTGAGCCCCGTGGCTCGCGCAAGCGCGGTGCCGATGCCAAGGCCTTGAACCAGGGCGACTGCGTCGACTGCACCCTGTGCGTGCAGGTCTGCCCGGTGGGCATCGACATCCGGCAGGGCCTGCAGTACGAGTGCATCGGCTGCGCCGCGTGCATCGACGTCTGCGACTCTGTCATGGACAAGGTCGGGTCTCCGCGCGGCCTGATCCGTTACGCCACGCTCAACAGCATGGAAAACGGCTGGGGGCGCAAGAAGATGTGGTCCCGCGTGACCCGCCCGCGCGTGCTGATCTACTCGGCCATCCTCGCGGCCGTGGTCATCGCTTTCGTTCACAGCCTCTACAGCCGTCCGCCTTTCCGCGTTGACATCGTGCGCGACCGTGGCACCTTGGCGCGCGTGGTCGATGAAGGCTTTGTCGAGAACGTCTACCGCGTCCAGATCATGAACGCCAGCGAAAACACCCAGCGCTACCGTGTGGGCGTCGAGCAACTGGCTCAGCCCGTGGTCGAGGGCGGCCAGGACCTGGTGCTGGGGCCGGCCGAGGCCCGTTGGGTGCCGATCGCCGTTCGCGTGTCGCCCGACGTGGCGGGTCGCATGGGCTCCGGTGCGCACGGCGTGACCATCCTGGTCGAGCAGTTGCGCCAAGGCAGCGAACCCCAGGTCGATGTGCGAGAAAAGTCCACTTTCATGGTGCCGCGTTGAGCGGCATCCGCCGGTTTCCTTCAGAATCCGACCCATTCCCGGAGCATCCCATGTCCACCCCTGAGAACCTCGATTCCGCTGGCAACCCGCCCTGGTGGAAGTTGCCCATCGTCTGGCTCGTGATCGGCGGACCCGCTGCCGTGGTGGTGGCATCGCTGTTCACCGTGGGCATCGCCGTCAAGCATGTGGATCCGGTGCTCGACACCTCCAAGGGGCACGTCAAGTCCGTGGTCGAGCAGCCAGCCGTGCAGGCGCGCAACCATGCGGCGTCGCCGGCTCAGCAGCCCGCCGATCGTTGATTCACCTCAAGACTGCGCCTGGGGGCGACCCTTGGTTTCGGGGTAAGTCCTCGTTGTGATGCGGTCTGGCCGTCGGAACATGTGCCTTGTGTGCGATTTGCCTCAAGGAGATACCGATGTCTCGCCGGTCCTTGCACCTTGCCCAGATCCTCTGGCCCGCGTTCCTGATCGCGGGTGTCCTGGAGATGGTGGTTTTTGCGCTGGTCGACCCGACCGGGCTCACGCTCAATGGCTGGGCGCCTGATGCGCGCACGGTCTACAGCCTGACGTTCTTCGTCTTCTGGGGCCTGGTGTCCCTGGCCTCTGGCATCAGTCACGTGATGATGCGCCAGCCACGCAGCGTGACGCTGTCGCGGCGTGCGGCTCGCCGCCAGGCCCGTCGCACCATGGTCATGCACCACCAGCACTGAGCTGTCGCCCCAAAGAAACGGCCACCTGATGGGTGGCCGTTGTGCTTTGCGTCCCCTTGTCAGACAAGGGCGGGAGCGGGCAGAAAGGTTTCAGCAGCGCACGCTGTTGACCAGCGCACGCAAGCCAGCTTCATCGGTGATGCGGATGTCTCGCTGCTTGACTTCCAGCAGGCCCTCTTCCTGGAACTTGGAGAAGGTCCGGCTGACGGTTTCAAGCTTGAGCCCCAGGTAGCTGCCGATTTCTTCCCGGGTCATGCGCAGCACCAGGGCGGAAGCCGAGAAGCCGCGCGCATGCAGGCGTTGTGTCAGGTTCAACAGGAAGGCGGCCAGGCGCTCTTCGGCGCGCATGCTGCCCAGCAGCAGCATCACGCCATGGTCGCGCACGATTTCGCGGCTCATGATCTTGTGGAACTGGTGCTGCAGGTCGGAGAACTCACGTGAGAGTTCCTCCAGCTGGCTGTACGGGATCACGCACACCTGCGAGTCCTCGAGCGCGATGGCATCGCAGGCATGGCGATCGGTGCTGATGCCATCGAGGCCCAGCAACTCTCCGGCCATCTGAAAGCCTGTGACCTGGTCGCGGCCGTCTTCAGACGAGATGCGGGTCTTGAAAAAGCCCGTGCGCACCGCGTAGACCGACTTGAACGGGTCGCCCGTGTGAAAGAGGGCGTCGCCGCGCTTGACCGACTTGCGCGTGGCCACCAGCGTGTCCAGCTGGGTGAGCTGAGGCTGGCTCAGGCCAACGGGCAGGCACAGCTCGCGCAGGTTGCAGCTGGAGCAGGCGACTTTGAAGGAATCGAGTTTCATGGGGCTGGTCGGCGAGGCTGTTGGGCCGTTCGAGCCTGTGGGATGTGCACAGTTCGTCGTGGCAGAGCAGGGTGCGGTTCCGGCCGGGGCCAGTTCGATCGATCGGGCGGTCTGGTTCAGCATGAGCAACCTCAAACAATGCCTGGATTGTTGCCGGATTCCCGGCGCCGCCCTTGATCCAGGTCAACCCTGCAGGCGGGCGCTTTGGCACATTCGGGTGAATGAGTGAACAGGCCCTGCACCCCCCGTCCGTCCCGTCCGAAGCCCCGTTGGTTTCCAGGGAGACCCTCTCGCGTCTCGATGTCCAGGGGCCGCGCTACACATCCTATCCCACGGCCGACCGCTTCGTCGAGGCATATGGTGCCGAGCAGTATGTGCAGGCCCTGGGTCAGCGAGGGCAGGGTGTCGGGGCGCTCACGGGTGGGGCCAGCGCGCTCTCGCTCTACATCCACATCCCGTTTTGCGAGTCGGTCTGCTATTACTGCGCCTGCAACAAGGTCATCACGCGCCACCACGAGCGCGCCGAGGCCTACCTGGTCGATCTGCGCGAAGAAATCCGCCTGGTGGCCGAGCAACTCGGCCCGGGCCAGACGGTGTCGCAATTGCACTTTGGTGGCGGCACGCCCACCTTCCTGAACGACGACGAACTTGAAGGCCTGCTCGGCACCCTGCGCAGCACCTTCCGCTTCGTGCCGGGAGGTGAATACGCCATCGAAATCGACCCACGCACCATCGATGCCGGCCGGCTCCATCGCCTGCATCGGATGGGTTTCAACCGCCTGAGCTTTGGTGTGCAGGACTTCGATCCCGATGTCCAGAAGGCGGTGCACCGCGTGCAACCGCACGACCAGGTCCGCGACCTCGTGCTGGCGGCGCGCGAAGAGGGCTTCGAGTCCCTCAACATGGACCTCATCTACGGCCTGCCCAAACAGACCCCGGAGAGTTTCGCGCGCACCCTGGCGCAGGTTTCCGCCTTGCGCCCCGACCGCATCGCGCTCTACGCCTACGCGCACCTCCCGCAGCGCTTCAAGCCCCAGCGGCGCATCGAGGTGGCCGACCTGCCCAGGGCAGAAGACAAAGTCGGCATGCTGGCCTCGGCCATCGATGTGTTCGGGCGCGCCGGCTACGACTACATCGGCATGGATCACTTCGCCCTGCACCACGACAGCCTGGCCGTGGCCAAGCGACAGGGGCGGCTGCACCGCAACTTCCAGGGCTACAGCACCCACCCGGACTGCGACCTCATTGGATTGGGGGTTTCGGCCATCGGCCGGGTGGGGGCGCACTATGTGCAAAACGCCAAGACCCTCGACGAGTACCACGACGCGCTCAAGCGCCACCAGCTGCCCGTGGTCAGGGGCCTGACGCTGACCCGCGATGACCTCGTCCGCCGCGCGGTGATCATGGCCCTGATGTGCCAGGGCAGGGTGGACTTCGAGTCCATCGAGCTCGCCTACCTGCTCGATTTCAGGCAATACTTTGAGGCTGAATTGCGCCTGCTGGAGCCGCTCGTCGAGTCGGGGCTGGTGCAGATGGAGTCGGATGGCATCCGTGTCACGCCGCTGGGTTGGTATTTCGTGCGGGCGGTGGCCATGGTGTTCGACCGCCACCTGCAGGCCGACAAGGCCGTCGAGCGCTTTTCTCGCATCATCTGACCGCAGCGGAGGTCGGCGATGCTGACCAGCCTGCTGCTGACCGCCTTCCTGATGGGCTTGGCGGGCATTCCCCACTGCACTGCGATGTGCGGGGCTGCCTGTGCTGCGGCCTTTCCTCGCGGGGTGTCGGTCTGGACCCTGCTGGGGCGCGCCATCGGCTACGCCTGCCTGGGCGTGGTCGCTGCCACGGCGGCAGGCCTGGTGTCGCGCTGGGGGCAGCAGGTCGCGATGATCAAACCCCTTTGGATGATGGCCCAGTTGGCCATGGTCTTGTTGGGCGGCTTCATGCTGCTGCGTGGCGTCATCCCCGAACAGATCGATCAGGCAGGCAAGGGGCTGTACCTTCGACTGCGCGAGGGCTGGCTCGCCCGCTCCGCCTCGTGGCCCCAACCGCTGCGGGCCAGTTGGCCCTTGCTGGCGGGCCTGGTGTGGGCCTTGTTGCCTTGCGGGCTGCTTTACTCGGCCCTGATGGTGGCTGCACTCGCCTCTCATCCATGGGAGGGCGGGCTGGTCATGCTGGCGTTCGCTTTGCCAAGCGGCCTGGGCGTGTGGGCCGCACCGGCGATGATGCGCTGGCTCAGGGGGCGGGGCGGGCTCCTCTCGCAGCCCGCTGCCGTCGCGCCAGTGCCGGCCATCTGGATGCGCGCCGAGGGGGCAGCGGCCGCTGGCGCGTCCATGCCAGCCTCGGCACGGGTGGCCCCGCAGGCCCCTGTCACAACGGGGCAGGGGGCTGCCGCGCCGGCTTGGCTGGATCA
Organism: Burkholderiales bacterium RIFCSPHIGHO2_01_FULL_63_240; assembly: GCA_001770725.1. Taxonomy (GTDB): domain Bacteria; phylum Pseudomonadota; class Gammaproteobacteria; order Burkholderiales; family Burkholderiaceae_C; genus Aquabacterium. The sequence continues at coordinate 564,086 of MERU01000002.1, read as the reverse complement.
GCGCCTGGCGGTGCGCATCGCCGGCCTGGGCCTGGCCGCGATGGCCGCGTGGGGGCTGTGGCACCAGCTGTGGGCGCAGTGGCAGGCATGGTGCGCCTGATGTGTCGCAGGTTTGCGCCGAATCCCGCTGAAATCCCGCTCATCCAGGGCAAACCAAGGCTTCGCCAGCGCCCCTGATTCAGGTGGTCGCGTAGAATCGGATCACGTTGCCGACATCCATGGCAATGTTTTTCACGGAAACGCCAAACGCGGAGACCACAGTCATGTATCAGCACATCAAGGTGCCCGAAGGTGGGCAGAAGATCACGGTCAACCCGGACTTCTCCCTCAACGTTCCTCACAACCCCATCATCCCTTACATCGAAGGGGATGGCACCGGTTTCGACATCACGCCCGTGATGATCAAGGTGGTCGATGCGGCCGTGGCCAAGTCGTATGGCGGTCAGCGCAAGATCCACTGGATGGAGATCTTCGCTGGTGAGAAATCGACCCGCGTGTACGGCCCCGATGTCTGGCTGCCCGAAGAGACGCTGACGGTCCTCAGGGACTACGTCGTGTCCATCAAAGGCCCGCTGACCACCCCCGTCGGTGGCGGCATCCGCTCGCTGAACGTCGCCCTGCGCCAGGAGCTTGACCTCTACGTCTGCCTGCGCCCCGTGACTTATTTCAAGGGTGTGCCTTCCCCCGTGAAGGAGCCCGAAAAGATCGACATGGTGATCTTCCGCGAGAACTCGGAAGACATCTACGCCGGCATCGAATTCGAAGCCCAGAGCGACAAGGCCAAGAAGCTGATCAGCTTCCTGCAGACCGAGTTCGGCGTCAAGAAGATCCGTTTCCCCGAGACCTCGGGCATCGGCATCAAGCCCGTCTCGCAAGAAGGCACCGAGCGCCTGGTGCGCAAGGCCCTGCAGTACGCCATCGACAACGACAAGCCCAGCGTGACCATCGTGCACAAGGGCAACATCATGAAGTACACCGAAGGTGGCTTCCGTGACTGGGGCTATGCCCTGGCCCAGAAGGAGTTCGGCGCCGAGCTGATCGACGGCGGCCCCTGGTGCAAGTTCAAGAACCCGAAGACGGGCAAGGACATCATCGTCAAGGACGCCATCGCCGACGCCTTCCTGCAGCAGATCCTGCTGCGCCCGGCCGAGTACAGCGTGATCGCCACGCTGAACCTCAACGGCGACTACATCTCCGACGCCCTGGCTGCGCAGGTCGGTGGCATCGGCATCGCCCCGGGTGCGAACCTGTCGGACAGCGTGGCCATGTTCGAAGCCACGCACGGCACGGCACCGAAGTACGCAGGCAAGGACTACGTGAACCCCGGCTCCGAAATCCTGTCGGCCGAGATGATGCTTCGCCACATGGGTTGGACCGAGGCGGCCGACCTGATCATCACCGCGATGAACAAGGCCATCCAGAGCAAGAAGGTCACCTATGACTTCGCCCGCCTGATGGATGGCGCGACCCAGGTGTCGTGCTCCGGCTTTGGTCAGGTTATGATCGACCAGATGTGATCTGGCTGCGACGGCCCAGCGGTCGTCGCATGGCCATCGCACATAGAGCAAAGCCCGCCAGTTGGCGGGCTTTTGCTTTGGGGCACCTGCTCAGCAGCGTCCAGGCGCTGGTGAGTTTGTCTGGCGGGGCAGGGTGGTGATCCGACACCTGGCCCGCCCCAGAGGCGGTGCCTGGGGAGATCAGTGCGGCAGACTTTGGCCCGACACGGTTTGTTCCCGGAAATGCAAATCGGCGATGGCATCGGAATCCAGTTCATTGCCTTGTGGCAGCGGCTGGATGTTCTGCGCAAGCATGCCCTTGGGTCCGGCGACCAACTCGTAGCTGACCTTGGAGCCTTGCTTCAAGGTGCGAAAACCATCCATTTGTATGGCGGAAAAATGAGCAAAGACGTCGCCTCCGCCCTGATCGGGCTCGATGAACCCGAAACCTTTGGCGTCGTTGAACCATTTGACAGTGCCGGTGGCCATGCTGTCCCTCCAAGTTAGTTTGTGACGATTTTCACGGTGTGCCCTCAGGCCTGTCAAGCGCAGAAATGCCCGGTATTAAACCAAGTCGCCCATATTTGACCGACTTTTGCTGCTGGCCGAGCGCGGTCGCAACGAGCTTGTGACAGGTTGGCGCGATCCGTCATAGGGGAGGCTGAGCTGCTGGGGCGGTGATTGTGTCGAATGAAACATTTGCAAGCGCGCGCCTCGGGATGTGGCACTCGCGAGAAAAGTGCAGTCATGGCCGTGAATTTCCTGACCTTGAACCCAGGTCGGAGACCCCAAGATGACATGGCATGAGCAAGACGCGTCCTCTAGAATGGATTCATGACATCGAGGTCGAATCCCAACCTGGCCACAGGGCCGAAAGGACCTGCCGAGGACGGGCAGGGGTCGGTCGTCGCCGAAAAGCAGGCGCTGGCCCTGGAGCCCCCACGCCTGTACCAGGTGGTCATGCTCAACGACGATTTCACGCCCATGGAGTTCGTGGTGTTCGTGCTTCAGGAGCACTTTCACCATGACATCGACGCGGCCACGCAAATCATGCTGAAAATCCACCACGAAGGCCGTGGTGTGTGCGGCGTCTTCACGAAGGACGTCGCGGCCACGAAGGTCGAACTTGTTCTTGCCGCCGCCCGCCAGGCCGGGCATCCCCTGCAGTGCATCCTGGAGACCGCATGATTGCGCAAGAGTTGGAAGTGAGTCTGCACATGGCCTTCGTCGAGGCCCGACAGCAACGCCACGAATTCATCACCGTGGAACACCTGCTGTTGGCGCTGATCGACAACCCCTCTGCTTCCGAGGTGCTGAAGGCCTGCGCTGCGAACCTGGATGAGCTCCGCAAGAACCTCGACCAGTTCGTTCGCGACAACACGCCCACCGTTGGTGGCACCGACGAGGTCGACACGCAACCCACGCTGGGCTTTCAGCGCGTGATCCAGCGCGCGATCATGCACGTGCAGTCCTCCGGCAGCGGCAAGAAGGAGGTCACGGGCGCCAACGTCCTGGTGGCCATCTTCGGCGAGAAGGATTCTCACGCTGTGTACTACCTGCACCAGCAGGGCGTGACCCGCCTGGACGTGGTGAACTACATCGCACACGGCATCCGCAAGGCCGATCCGCCCGAGGCCGCCAAGCAGGCTTCCGAGCAGAACCCGGCCGAGGCCGAGAAGGAAGAAGCCGAAGGCAAGGCTTCGCCGCTGGAGCAGTACACCCAGAACCTCAACCAGATGGCCCGCGACGGCAAGATCGATCCGCTCATCGGGCGCGACACCGAGGTCGAGCGCGTCATCCAGGTGCTGTGCCGTCGGCGCAAGAACAACCCGCTGCTGGTGGGCGAGGCCGGCGTTGGCAAGACCGCCATCGCCGAGGGCCTGGCCTGGCGCATCACGCAGAACGACGTGCCCGAGGTGCTCGCCGATGCCGAGGTCTATGCCCTCGACATGGGCGCGCTGCTGGCCGGCACCAAGTACCGCGGTGACTTCGAGCAACGCCTCAAGGCCGTCATCAAGCAGCTCAAGGAGCAGCCCGGTGCGGTGCTGTTCATCGACGAGATCCATACGCTGATCGGGGCCGGTGCGGCTTCGGGCGGCACGCTGGACGCGTCCAACCTGCTCAAGCCAGCGCTCAGCTCCGGCCAGCTCAAGTGCATCGGTGCCACCACGTTCACCGAGTACCGCGGCATCTTCGAGAAGGACGCGGCCCTGTCGCGGCGCTTCCAGAAGGTCGAGGTGGCGGAGCCTTCGGTCGAGCAGACCATCGAGATCCTCAAGGGCTTGAAGTCGCGCTTCGAAGAGCACCACAGCGTGAAGTACGCGCTGGGTGCTTTGCAGGCCGCGGCCGAGCTGTCGGCCAAGTTCATCAACGACCGTCACCTGCCGGACAAGGCCATCGACGTGATCGATGAAGCCGGTGCCGCGCAGCGCATCCTGCCCAAGAGCAAGCAGAAGAAAACCATCACGCGAGCCGAGGTCGAGGAGATCGTGGCCAAGATCGCGCGGGTGCCTTCGACCAGCGTGTCCAACGACGATCGCAGCAAGCTCAAGACGCTGGACCGCGACCTCAAGAGCGTGGTGTTTGGTCAGGACAACGCCATCGATGCGCTGGCCGCAGCCATCAAGATGGCGCGCTCGGGCCTGGGCAAGCCAGACAAGCCGATCGGCTCCTTCCTGTTCAGTGGCCCCACGGGTGTGGGCAAGACCGAGGTCGCCAAGCAACTGGCCTACATCCTGGGCATCGAGCTGATTCGCTTCGACATGTCGGAGTACATGGAGCGCCATGCAGTCAGCCGCCTGATCGGGGCGCCTCCGGGCTACGTCGGGTTTGACCAAGGTGGTCTGCTGACCGAGGCGGTGAGCAAGAAGCCGCATTGCGTGCTGCTGCTCGACGAAATCGAGAAGGCCCACCCTGACGTTTTCAACATCCTGCTGCAGGTGATGGACCACGGCACGCTGACGGACAACAACGGTCGCAAGGCCGACTTCCGCAACGTGCTGATCATCATGACGACCAACGCAGGCGCCGAGACGCTGCAGAAGTCGACCATCGGTTTCACCAACCCGCGCGAGCTGGGCGACGAGATGGCCGACATCAAGCGCATGTTCACGCCCGAGTTCCGCAACCGGCTCGATGCCATCGTCGGCTTCAAGCCGCTGGACGAGGAAGTCATCCTGCGCGTGGTCGACAAGTTCCTGCTGCAGCTCGAAAGCCAGTTGGCCGAGAAGAAGGTCGAGGTCACCTTCACCGACGCGCTGCGTCGTCACCTGGCCAAGCGTGGCTTCGATCCGCTCATGGGTGCACGCCCCATGCAGCGCCTGATCCAGGACACGATCCGCAAGGCGCTGGCCGACGAACTGCTGTTCGGTGGCCTGGTCGATGGCGGCCGACTGACGGTGGACATCGTCGACAACGACAAGGGCGAGCCCGAGGTCAAGCTCGACATCCAGCCGAACAAGAAGAGCGATCGCACCAAGCCGGAGGCGGCCACGGCCGAGTGAGGCATTCGGCGCGGGGCCTGTTGACCAGGCCGCCAGCCGGACACAAGAAAAGGGCCTGCAGACGCAGGCCCTTTTTGCTTGGGCGTGGCCTGAGCTCGAGGGCGCTCTTGGCCTTGTTGGCGCAGGTCTCGTTGGCCGTTGGTGTCAGGCCAAGGCGATCCGTTGCAGTCCGCTGGCTTGCCAGCGCAGGACTTCGGCACGCGGGTGCCCGTGGTCGAGGTCCCAGTCCGAGAGCACATGGCGCACGTGGCCGCCGAAAGGCTGGCTACCAGGGCGGTGTGTGTGGCCGTGGATGAGCAGCTCGCAGCCGGCGGCGTTCAGCCAGTGGGCAGCGGTTGCTTCGTCCACATCGGCGTACAGAACCTGCTCGCTGGCTTGCTGATGGGCCTGGCTGGCCGCGCGCATCTGGCGAGCCTGATCGAGCCGGGCAGTGAGCGGGTGAGCCAGGAAGGCCTGCTGCCAGGCGGGCTGGCGCACCTGTGCCCGAAAGGCGAGGTACTTGGTGTCGGTCAGGCAGAGCTCGTCGCCGTGGATCAGCAAGGCGTGCTGGCCGAACGCGTGCAGCATGGTCGGGTCCGGCAGGGCGTGGGCCCCGCAGTCGCGCATGAAGGCTTCGCCCAGCAGGAAGTCGCGGTTGCCGACCATGATGCCCAGCCAGCGCCGGCTGGCGAACTCACGCAACAGGCTCAGGCAGCGGGCCTCGTAGGGCTCGTGGCGCATGTCGTCGCCCACCCAGGCTTCGAACAGGTCGCCCAGGATGAACAGGGCGTCTGCAGGGGTCTCGGACAGGAAGCGCTCGAGCGCCGCCGTGGTCTTCGGCAGGCCGTCGTGCAGGTGGATGTCGGAGATGAAATCAATGCACCGCCACGAGGGCGGTGCTTGCAGGGGGTGAGCGCCGGGGAAGGCGGGCTTCCCCATGGCTTCAGACCTCGGTGGCCTGGGTGATGACGACGTCCTCCAGGGGCACGTCGTCGTGGAAGCCCTTGCGGCCGGTCTTGACCTTTTCAATGGCGTCGATCACCTCGGTGCCGGCCACGACCTTGCCGAACACGGCATAGCCCCAGCCTTGCGGCGACTCGGACTTGAAGTTCAGGAAGTCGTTGTTGGTGGCGTTGATGAAGAACTGGGCCGACGCCGAGTGGGGCGCGCTGGTGCGGGCCATGGCGACGGTGTACTTGTCGTTCTTCAGGCCGTTGTTGGCTTCGTTCTGGATCTCGCCCTGGGTGGGCTTTTGCTTCAGGCCGGGCTCGAAACCGCCGCCCTGGATCATGAAACCCTTGATGACGCGGTGGAACACGGTGCCGTTGTAGTGGCCGGCGTTGACGTAGTTCAGGAAGTTGGCGACGGTGATGGGAGCCTTGGCCTCATCGAGTTCCAGGCGGATGACGCCGGCGGTGGTCTGCAGTTCAACGGTCTTGGTCATGGTGTTCACTTCTCGATGGTGGCTTTGTTGATGACGACGGCCTGAACCGGCACGTCGCCATGAGGCGGCTTGGTGGTCGTGGGCACCTTGCGGATCTTGTCGACCACGTCCATGCCCTCGACGACCTTGCCGAAAACGGCGTAGCCATTGCCGTCCGGCGATCGGGCGGCATCCAGGAAGGCATTGTCCTTCACGTTGATGAAGAACTGGGCGGTGGCCGAGTCGGGCACGCTGGTGCGGGCCATGGCGACGGTGCCGCGGGTGTTGCTCAGGCCGTTTCGGCTTTCCAGCGGGATGGGCGCGCGGGTCGGCTTTTCCTTCATGTCGGGCGTCATGCCGCCGCCCTGGATCATGAAGCCGTCGATGACGCGGTGGAAGATGGTGCCGTTGTAGTGGCCCGCCTTGACGTACTCCACGTAATTGGCGACCGTCTTGGGTGCCTTGGCGGCATCGAGCTGCAGCACGATGTCGCCCTGGCTGGTGCTCAGGCGAACGTTCTGTGCCTGGGCGGTCAGGGTCAGCAGGGCGGTGGCCGATGCCACCATCAGTGTGCGAATCGTCATCCAATCACTCCTTCATAGAAGATTTTCCAGAGGCCGCCTTCCTTGCCCCAGTATTGACGCTTGACGGCGCCAGTGCGTTGACCTTCGGCCACTTCGCCGAAGGTGACCACGAGCACGTCGCTCTGGTCGCGCCAACCCAGGATGGAGACATCCTTGAGCTGAAGATCGCGGCCACGGACCTGCTGGATGTCGCGCTCGATGAGCTGGCGCCATTGGGTCAGGTCCTTGCCGCCGTTCGAGAACTGCGCGGAGTAGAAGGCCATGAGCCGGTTGATGTCGCCGCTGGCGCGGGCGGTGCGCCAGCCTTCGAGCAGGTTGCTGAGGCTGCGGCGCTCGGGTTCCTTGACGGCTGGAGCGACCCATTGCAGGCTGCGCGCGATGACGACAGGCGTGTTGCGAAGCTGCACGCGGTCGATGATGGACTGCAATTCGGGGTTGGACAAGACCACGCAGCCGTCGGTGCTTTGGGGGCTGCGCGCGTAGCTTTCGGCTGGCACGCCGTGCAGCCAGATGCCACTGCCGGTGCGGCCGAGTCGGCGGTCGTATTCGTTGGGGTAGTTCAGGGTCAGGGCGCCAACGCCGTAGAAGTCGGTCAGTTGGCGGCCTTCGAGGCGGCTGGTGATGAAGTAGACCCCGAGCGGCGTGCGCTGGTCGCCTTCCAGGCGTTTGTCGGAGCCCAGCTTGCCGATGGATGCGTAGTGATCGGCCACCAGGTGCAGGCCCTTGGGGCCATTCTCGAACAGGTACAGGCGCGACCGGCTGGCGTCCACCGCGATGGCGTGCCGCGTGGTGGGTGGCAGGGTGATGAACTGACTGGGCAGCGTGCCGGCTGGCGGGCGCTCGCGCAGTGCTGCCAGGCGCTTTTCGGCTTCCTGCCGGAGCTGGTCGAGCCGCTGAGGCGCCTTGGCGGCGATGTCGCCGGGGGCCTGACCCATGGTGGGCAAGGCCCGGGTCTGGGCGAGCAGCAGGTCGCCATAGACCAGTTGGGCCAGCTGGAAATTGGGCACGTCGCGAACCAGTGTTTCGGCGTGCTCCAGGGCTTGCCTGCCCTGGCCGCGGCCGATCAGCCGGTAGATGTCGAGCAGGCGGGCTTCGGCAGCCAGCCCGGCCTGTGAGGAGCTGGGGCCGGATTCAGGCGACAGGGATGCGCGGCTGACCTGGCCACGGTTCGAGGCGCTGGCCAGGGGCAGGGCCATGGCGCCGCCTGCGACACCACCTGCTGCGAGCGCGGCCTGGCGACCGCGATCGGTTGTGCGCCGCTTGGAGGCGCTGCTTTCAGTCTGGCGAGGCTTGCCGGCTCGCCGTTCCTTGGCCTGGCGCGCATCGCTGCGACGCTGGGCCGAGCGCTCGATGGCCGGGGCTTTCTTGGCACGGCTGGAGGCCGTGGCGCGGCTTTTGTCCGACTGAGCTTGTGCCGCCGGCGCGTGCAGGCCCAGCAGGCTGATCGACACGAGCAGGGCGCTCAGCCAGGAAAGGAGAGGGCCGCCCCTCGAGAGGAGCGGCGCGCCAGGAACACGAGACATGTCAGGAACCGGTGCTTTCCTTCACGATCACCCAGTTGCCACCATTGCGAACCAGGTCCAGCCGCTTGCCGCTGCTGACGCTGAGGTTGTCGGCCTTGTACTCCTGGCGGAACTGGGCGGTCGCCTTGTTGCCGTTGACGGAGACCTTCAGGCCGGAAATCTTGACGGAGATGCTGCGCTTGCCCGTGATGCGATCGCGGCGCTCCTGCTCCCAGGCCTTGCGGGTCTTGCCACCATCGAAGTCCTTGGCATAGGCGGCGAAGTAGTCACCCATGTCCTTGCGGCTCCAGGCCTCGGCCCAGGCGCGCACGGCGGCAGCGACATCGCGCTCGGCTGCCGAATCTTCGGACTCTTGTTTGGCGGGCGCAGGGGCGGGGGCGGGCGCGGTTGCGGGCGCCGGGGCCGGAGCTGGTTTGGCTGCTGGAGCCGGAGCCGGGGTCGGGGCTGGAGCCGGTGCAGGGGTCGGCGCGGGGCTGGCGGGCTTGGCGGCAGGAGCCGGAGCAGGCGCGGGCGCGGGCGCCGGCGTGGCGGCGGCCACGGCGATCTGGTTGCGCTCCTTGGGGAACAGGTCGCGGATCATGGCCAACTTGGGCGCGACGGCGGAGCGGGTGTCGATCTGCAGGGCCTTGGAGTACGCCTGGCTGGCCAGCTTGGCGTAGACGTCGCCCAGGTTCTCGTAGGCGGTGGCGTAGCTGGGGTTGGTGCGGATCGCCATTTCCAGGGCGTTGCGGGCCTTGTCGTACTGACCTTGCTGCGCGTAGAGCACGGCCAGGTTGTTGAAGGGCTCGGGCAGCTCCGGGTAGTCCTCGGTCAGCTTGGTGAAGGCGGTGATGGCTTCGGGTGCGCGGCCTGCCTGCGACAGGCTGATGCCGCGCAGGAAGCGCATCATCGGGTCACGCGGCTTGGCGGCCAGGAACTGGTCTGCCTTCTGCAGGGCTTCGGCGTTCTTGCCAGCGGCCAGCAACTTCTGCACGTCGGAGACGTCGTCGGCCTGCGCGCCAAGCACCGTCAAGGACAGCGCGGCGGCGGCGATGCAGCGTGCCGCGAGGGCGGTCAGGCGGGTTCCGATGTGAAGCACTTCAGTCTGCATGGATGGTGGTGTCAGAAGGGTTGGTCGGCTGGAGCGAGGGGCCGCTGGCTCGGGCCATCCACCGTCGCGGCGTGGGCGATCCCGTTGGGCTCCAAGCGTGAAGGATAACAGTCCCCGTCACATGAAATGAGGCGGTCTGACCCGGAGTTCGGGCCTTGTTGTGGCCCGGCCGCTATACTCGGCAAATTGTATCTGAGCGACGCCTTGGACCGCGCCGCGCTCTGTCGGCGGCAAGTGCGTCGTGCAGGCGTGGGCGAGAGCGCCGGCGCCTCAACCCGACCCGCCTCCGGCGCTCCCGCCGCGGGGCCCGGTCCCGACCGATTCACTCCCTCATGAGCCTGCGTCTTTTCAACAGCCTGTCGCGACAGGTCGAATCATTCGTCCCCATGACGCCAGGGCAGGTCCGCATGTACGTGTGCGGCATGACCATCTACGACCTGTGCCACGTGGGCCACGCCCGCATGATGATGGCGTTCGACGTGGTGCAGCGCTGGCTCAAGGCCAGTGGCTACCAGGTCACGTATGTGCGCAACATCACCGACATCGATGACAAGATCATCCGTCGCGCGGTGGAGCGCGGCATCACCATCCGGCAGCTCACGGACGAAATGACGAAGGCGATGCACGAAGACATCGCCGCGCTGGGCATCGAGCCACCCACGCACGAGCCGCGCGCCACCGAGTACGTCGGCCAGATGCTGGACCTCATCGGCAAACTGGAGGCCAATGGCCTGGCCTACCGCGCCGCGAACGGTGATGTGAACTACGCGGTGCGCAAGTTCCCCGGTTACGGCAAGCTGTCGGGCAAGAGCCTGGACCAGTTGCGTTCGGGCGAGCGCGTGGCCGTCGACGACGGCAAGCAGGACCCGCTGGACTTCGTGCTGTGGAAGTCCGCCAAGCCCGAAGAGCCGGCCGACGCCAAGTACGAATCGGGCTATGGCCCGGGGCGCCCGGGCTGGCACATCGAGTGCTCGGCCATGGCGTGCACGTTGCTCGGTGAGCAGTTCGACATCCACGGTGGCGGCCTGGACCTGCAGTTCCCCCATCACGAAAACGAGATTGCTCAAAGCGAGGGTGCTTCCGGCAAGCGCTTCGTCAACTACTGGCTCCACAACGGCTTCGTCAACGTCGACAACGTGAAGATGTCGAAGTCGCTGGGCAACTTCTTCACCATCCGCGACGTGCTCAAGCACTTCGATGGCGAGGCCCTGCGCTTTTTCATGCTGCGCACGCAGTACCGCAGCCCCTTCAATTTCAGCGACGCGGGCATCGACGATGCACGCAATGGCTTGCGCCGCCTCTACACGGCGCTCGAAGGCATCGAGGTGGGTGACGTGGGCCTGGCCGACATCGACTGGGCACACCCGCAGGCCGCGCGCTTCAAGGCGGCCATGGACGAAGACCTGAACACGCCGATGGCCTTGTCGGTGCTTTTCGACCTGGCGGCCGAGCTCAACCGCTCGCGCTCCGTCGAAGTGGCCCGCCTGCTCAAATCGCTGGCGTCGGTGCTGGGCGTGCTGCAACAGGCGCCCCAGGCCTACCTGCAGGGCGGCTCGGGTGCCAGCGCGCCAGACGCGGCGGCCATCGAGGCCTTGATCCAGGCTCGCGCCGATGCCAAGAAGGCCCGCAACTTCGCCGAGGCCGATCGCATCCGCGATGAACTGGCTGCGCAGGGCATCGTCCTCAAGGACGGCCCGCAGGGCACGACCTGGGTGAGCGCCTGATGCCCGGGTCCACCAAAGCCAGCCCCCGCAGCGGGGGCGCTGCCCCTGATGTGGTCGCGGGCCTGGTCACGCCGCATTACTGGGAAGATGCCTGCCGGCACCTCAGCAAGCGCGACCGCGTCATGCGCAAGCTGATCGCCGACCACGGCTCGGCCGGCTTGCAAAGCCGCGGCGACGCGTTCACCACCCTGGCGCGTTCCATCGTCGGTCAGCAGATCTCGGTCAAGGCCGCGCAGGCCGTCTGGGAGCGGCTGGTGGTGGTGCTGGGGGGCAGCGCAGAGGCCCACCGCGAGCCGCTGTCGCCCGTCACCATGCTGGGCAAGACCACCGACGAATTGCGCCAGGCTGGCCTGTCGGCCCGCAAGGTGGAATACATGCTCGACCTGGCCCGCCATTTCGCCGAAGGCCGGGTGCATGTGGCACAGTGGCAGGAGATGGAAGACGAGCTCATCATCGAGGAGCTCGTCGACATCCGCGGCATTGGCCGCTGGACGGCCGAGATGTTCCTCATCTTCCACCTGATGCGCCCGAACGTGCTGCCCCTGGACGACCTGGGGCTCATCAAGGGCATCAGTCAGAGCTATTTCAGTGGCGAGCCGGTCTCGCGCGCCGAGGCGCGGGACGTGGCCGAAGCCTGGTCGCCCTACCGAACGGTGGGCACCTGGTATCTGTGGCGCAGCCTTGACCCGCTGCCCGTGGCGTACTGACGGGTGATCCTCGTCGTCACGCCCTCAAGAAGGACCTCACCATGAGCAAGCGACACTTCCTGGAGTTCGAGCAACCCATTGCCGAGCTGGAATCCAAGATCGACGAACTGCGCTATGTGCAGAGCGAATCCGCCGTCGACATCTCCGAAGAGATCGACCGCCTGAGCAAGAAGAGCACCCAGCTCACCAAGGACATCTACGCCAACCTGACGCCCTGGCAGGTCACGCAGATCGCGCGGCACCCGCAGCGCCCCTACACGCTGGACTACGTCAACGAGCTGTTCACCGATTTCCAGGAAATGCACGGTGACCGCCACTTCGCCGACGACCTGTCCATCGTCGGTGGCCTGGCCCGCTTCAACGGCCAGCCCTGCATGGTGGTGGGCCATCAAAAGGGCCGCGACACGAAGGAGCGCGCCATGCGCAATTTCGGCATGTCGCGCCCGGAGGGGTACCGCAAGGCCCTGCGCCTGATGGAAACCGCGCAGAAGTTCGGCCTGCCTGTCTTCACCTTCGTGGACACCCCGGGCGCCTACCCCGGCATCGGCGCCGAAGAGCGCAACCAGTCCGAGGCCATTGGTCGCAACATCTTCGAGATGGCGCGCCTGGAGGTGCCCATCATCACCACCATCATCGGTGAGGGCGGCTCGGGCGGCGCGCTGGCGATCAGCGTGGCCGACCAGGTGCTGATGATGCAGTACTCGGTTTACTCCGTGATCTCGCCCGAGGGCTGCGCGTCCATCCTTTGGAAGACGGCGGACAAGGCCTCCGACGCTGCCGAGGCCCTGGGCATCACGGCGCACCGCCTCAAGGCCCTGGGCCTGATCGACAAGATCATCTCCGAGCCCGTTGGCGGTGCCCATCGCGACCACAAGCAGGCCTGCGCCAATCTCAAGCGCGCCTTGAACGACGCCTATCGCCAGGTGGCCGACCTGAAGGTCAAGGACCTGCTGCAGTCCCGCTACGAGCGCCTGCAGGCCATGGGCCGCTTCAACGACACCACCGAGCACTGAGCCGCGGTCGAGAGCCAGGCGGAGGTCTGCCGATGCCTGCTTTGGCGGTGGCCTACAGCTGCGGACGCGACTCCACGGCCTTGCTGCATGCCACGGCGCGTGCGGCTGCGGATGTGGCGGGCATGCGGGTGTTCGCGTTGCACGTGCACCATGGGCTCAGCCCCCAGGCCGATGCCTGGCTGGCGCATGCCCAGGCAACCTGCGACCAATGGGCCGAGTCGGGCCTGCCGGTGAGCCTGCTCAGTCGCAGGGTGTCGGTGCCCCTGGATGCGGGCCTGAGCCTGGAGGCCGAGGCGCGCCGGGCTCGGCACACGGCCCTGTCCGACATGGCCCGGGAAGCGGGCGTGGACCTGCTGCTGCTGGCCCATCACCGGCGCGATCAGGCCGAAACCTTCCTGCTCCAAGCCCTGCGCGGTGGGGGCGTGGCCGGCCTGGCCGCCATGCCCAAGGACGACTGGCGCGACGGCGTGCGCTGGGTGCGGCCGTGGCTCGACATGCCCCGCGAGGCCGTCGAGGACTATGTGGCCCTGCACGGCCTGCCATTCATCGATGACGACAGCAATGGCGACCGGCGTTTCGCGCGCAATCGCCTGCGACTGGATGTGTGGCCGGCCTTGTTGGCGGCTTTCCCCGATGCGGAGGTGGCGCTGGCGCAGTCGGCCGCGCGCCTGGCGGACGCCTTGCCGGCCTTGCGCGCCTGGCAGGCCGACGCCTTGCAGCGCTGGGGCGGCGAGGCCGAACCGGGTGCCTTGAACGCGGTGGCCTGGTCGGCCTTGCCGGATGGCGAGCGTCGGCAGGTGCTGCTGGCCTGGCTGGGGCAGCATGGCGCGGGCGGTGCAAGCTGGGTCGAGCGACTGAGCCACGAGGTGCCCAGGGCGCTGGCGGGGCAGGGCAGTGCCCGCTGGCCGGAGTTGGGCGTGTCGCTCTACCGGGGCGTGCTGCGCCGCTCACCCGAGGGCGCCGCTCACGGGGTCGCGGAGGGTCTCGTTCCCAGGCCCGAGGTGGTGCTGAGCATCGATCGCCCGGGAGACTGGCCCGTGCCGGGTTGGCGAGGCTGCCTGCGGGTCGAGGAGGTTGCGCAAGGTGGCGTGGCACCGCAGCACCTGCAAGGCGGTCTGCAGGCCCGAGCCCGCTCGGGTGGCGAGGGCTTCCAGATGGGGCCAGGCCGCCCGGTGCGCGACCTCAAGCGTCAGTTCCAGTCCGTGGGGGTGCCCGCCTGGGCGCGTTCGGCGCCGCTGTTTTTTGCGGGGCAGTCGCTGGTCTTCGTGCCGGGTCTGGGCGTGGACGCGCGCTTTCAGGCGCCGCCAGGGGCGCCGCAATGGGGTTTGCGCTGGCTGCCTGACGCGTGAAATGCCGGCGAGGGTGCCCGTCTCGCGTTAAAATCGCGGGTTCGACCGTGCGTGAGGATTCGAAGCGGGGCCTGCTCAACCAGAAGGCTCCACGCGCGCGGTGGCATCACCAACCTCTGACATGGCACTGATCGTTCACAAATACGGCGGCACGTCGATGGGCTCGACCGAGCGCATCCGCAACGTGGCCAAGCGCGTGGCCAAGTGGGTGCGGGCGGGTCATCAAATCGTGGTCGTGCCCTCGGCCATGAGCGGTGAGACCAACCGTCTGCTGGGCCTGGCCAAAGAACTCTCCGACCGCGCCAACCCGCGCGAGCTCGACATGATCGCCTCCACCGGCGAGCAGGTCTCCGTGGGCCTGCTGTCGATCGCGCTGCAGGCCGAAGGCATGGACGCCGTCAGCTACGCAGGCTGGCAGGTGCCGGTCAAGACCAACTCGGCCTTCACCAAGGCCCGCATCGAGAGCATCGACGATGCTCGCGTGCGCGCCGACCTGAACGCTGGCAAGGTGGTGATCGTGACCGGCTTCCAGGGCGTTGACCCGAACGGCCACATCACCACGCTCGGCCGTGGCGGCTCGGACACCTCGGCCGTGGCGATTGCCGCTGCGCTCAAGGCCGACGAGTGCCTGATCTACACCGACGTGGACGGCATCTACACCACCGACCCGCGCGTGGTGCCCGAAGCGCGCCGCATGAAGTCCATCAGCTTCGAAGAGATGCTGGAGATGGCTTCGCTGGGCTCGAAGGTGCTGCAGATCCGCTCGGTGGAATTCGCCGGCAAGTACCGCGTGCCGACCCGCGTGCTCTCCAGCTTCACCCCCTGGGACATCGACCTGGAAGAAGAAGCCAAGTCGGGCACGCTCATCAGTTTTGAGGAAGACGAGAACATGGAACAAGCCGTTGTTTCCGGCATCGCGTTCAGCCGCGACGAAGCCAAGATCACCGTGGTCGGCGTGCCCGACACCCCCGGCATCGCCTACCAGATCCTGGGCAAGGTCGCCGAAGCCAACATCGACGTCGACGTGATCATCCAAAACGTCTCGCACGACGGCAAGACGGACTTCTCGTTCACCGTGCCGCGCGGCGACTACGCCAAGACGCTGGAGCTGCTGCAAAAGGACGTGCAGCCCAAGCTGGGTGCTCGTGAAATCGTGGGCGACCCCAAGATCTGCAAGGTCTCCATCGTGGGCATCGGCATGCGCAGCCACGTCGGCATCGCCTCGACCATGTTCAAGACCCTGTCGGACGAAGGCATCAACATCCAGATGATCACCACCTCGGAGATCAAGACTTCCGTCGTCATCGACGAGAAGTACATGGAGCTGGCCGTTCGCGCGCTGCACAAGGCTTTCGGTCTGGATGAGGCCAAGGCTTGATGAGGCTTGCGGGCCTTGCTCAGAGCGGGCCGTTGTTTTGAGCGCAACAGGCGGATGGCCAGTAAAACTGGGCTAGAATGCCTGCTGTTGCTGGAGACGTGGCCGAGTGGTCGAAGGTACTCCCCTGCTAAGGGAGCATACGCCAAAAGCGTATCGAGGGTTCGAATCCCTCCGTCTCCGCCAAAACAAGAGCGCCCCTGATTCGTCAGGGGCGTTTTCTTTTGTCTGGATCCCATCATGTTCAAGAACCTCATCGTCTACCGCATCGGCGAGGGTTGGTCGGCCTCGGCCAGCCAGCTGGAGGCCGAACTGGACAAGGCGCGCTTCGTGCCCTGTGGCCTCACGCAACAGAAGTCGTCTGGCTGGATCGAGCCGCGTGGCGAAAAGCACGGCCCGCTGGTCGAGGTCGTCGGCGGGCAATGGGTGCTGCGCCTGATGACCGAGCAGCGCGTGGTGCCGGGCTCGGTGGTCAAGCGCCGCACCGACGAGATCGCCGACCAGATCGAAGAGCAGACAGGGCGCCGCCCGGGCAAGAAGCAGACGAAAGAGCTCAAGGAGCAGGCCCTGCTGGAGCTGCTGCCGATGGCGTTCACCAAGGTGGCCGCCAGCTGGGTGTGGATCGCGCCCAAGCAGCGCCTGCTGGTGCTCGATTGCGGCAGCCAGGCCAAGGCCGACGAGATCGTGACCCTTCTGGTCAAGGCCATGGACGGCCTGGCCGTCAGCCTCATCCAGACGGAGATGTCGCCCGCGGTGGCGATGTCGCACTGGCTGGGCACGGGCGAGCCGCCGTACCAGTTCAGCGTGGACCGCGAGTGCGAGCTCAAGTCGCCCGACGAGATGAAGTCGGTGGTGCGCTACGCCCGCCACCCGCTCGACACCGACGAGGTCAAGCAGCACATCCAGGCGGGCAAGGTGCCCACGCGCGTGGCGCTGAGCTGGCGCGACCGCGTGTCGTTCGTGCTGACCGAGGCCTTGCAGCTCAAGAAGCTGGCGTTCCTGGACGTGGTCTTCGAGGGCGATGGGGCACCGGCGCGCGGCGGCAAGGTGGACAAGTCCGAGGCTTTCGAGGCCGACGTCGCGATCTCGACGGGCGAGCTGGTCCAGCTGATCCCGGATCTGTTCGAGGCACTCGGTGGCGAGGCCCTGACCATGGCCTCGGTGGGCACGCTCAAACCGGAGGCCGGGCCTGCCCCGGCTCCGACCTCTGCGCCAGCCAGCTCAGCACCTGCTGCCGCACCCACGGCCCCGCATCCAGCGGCAGATCATGCCCCGCCGTGGGATGCCTGAAGATCGGTGCGCCCCAGCGCTCGGCCAGCACGGTTGAGCAGCTTGGGTGAACCAGCCGGTCTTCGGCGCCATTGAGCAGCAGCACCGGCACCGGCGGGGGCGATGACGGCGCCTGGTAGCGCGCGGCGGCCCAGAGCTGGCGCAGCCCGTTGATCGGCTTGACGGGGTGGGCCTGGCGCAGGCTCAGCCAGTGGGGCAGCGTGGCTTCGGGGCCTGGTTGAGGGTGTCGCGTCGTCATCGACAGGATGGTGCGCTCCCACTGCTCGGCCGACGCCTGGCTCAACAGCAGGCGCGCGATCACCGGCCACCAGCGAGGCCGCAGCCGATGCCACATCGGGCTGTGAGGCTTGAGGCTGGTGTTGATCAGCACGGCATCCTGCAACTCATGCGGGTGCCGGTGCGCCCATTCGACGGTCACCATCGCACCCAGCGACATCGCGATCACGCGGTAGGGCGGCTCGAAGCCTTGTGCCCGCAAGTCGTTCCTCAGTGATTCAAGCAGGCCGCTCACGCAAGCCGGGCTTCGCTCCTGCCAGCGCGTGCCGTTGCCGGCCAGATCGGGTGTCAGCACGCGAGAGCCAGGGGGCAATTGCGCCGCCCACCGCTCGGCGAAGTCGCCCCAGTGGCCGCTCTCGCGGGTGAGGCCGCGCAGCAGCAACCAGGTGCCGCGAGCCTGATCGGCCGATGGCTCAGTGTTCATCGTGGCTCTCCGGCGAAGGCGCGGCGGCGGGTTGCGGGCCGTGGGACTGTGAGCGCCTGGGGCGGTCCTGGTACCAGCGCGCACGTGCCTGTCGCTCGTGCAGGTCCCGGTCTTGGGGCTCGGGCAGCCAGCGGCCGTGGCTGGCTGCGGCGCGTCCCAGGAAGTCCAGCAGGGCCATGTGACGGCGCAGCACGCGCTGCTGGCGGTGCGCGATCAGCGGGTTGAAGATGCCGTGCCGGCTGAAAAGCTGGCGGGGGTTCTTCTTGACCCACATCCACGAGCCCATCTCCAGCGTCAGCGGCAGGAAGACCTGCTCGGGGTGCTCGCCGCCATGGCGCAGGTAAAGGTGGTCCCACAGGTCGCCATGGGTCAGGTATTGCAGGTTCTGTGGCTCGAAGACGTAGTTGTGGTGTGCGTGCGTCTGCTGGAAGACGCGGTGCAGGGCGTGCAGCTCGGCCAGGTGGGGCAGGGGCTGACAGGTGTGGGCATAGGGAAACCAGATGCGATCTTGCAACCCGAAGCCCGAGTGACAGTCGAGCGCCAGGCTGAAGGGCCTGCCGAATAGTTCTTCTTGCACCAGCCAGCACAGGGCGTGGCTCTCTTCTTCCATGGGGGCGTTGTCCGGGCCGCGGTACCAGGGCAGGGCGGCGCTCAGGCGGTGGCCGCCCAGCAGCCAGGGCACGGGCTCGGTGGCCTCGACGGGTGCATTGCGCATCAGGTCCACGCCGCGTGGGTTGGCGCGCGTGCCCAGCCACAGGCCGCCCGGGTTCACCAGGGGCATGAAGACCATGCGCAACTGAGAGAGCTGGTGGTGAAGCACCTCGTCCCAGCGCAGGCGCTGCACCAGGCTGGCGAGGTAGGCGATGACCACTTCGGCGCCGATGCGCTCGAGCCCATGCACCCCGCCGAAGTAGCCGATGGCCGGGGCTTGGCGCGATGGGTTGCCCAGCGAGATGGAGGGCACCTCGAAGACCTTGCCGCCGACCTCGACGCGGCACAGCGTGCGCGCCTGCACGTGCTCGCCGCCCAGCTCGATGAGGCGGTGGATGGCGTCGAGCTCGGGCAGCGGGTGGTTGGGGCTCACGGGCGAAACAGGCGCGATGGGGACGGCTCCACCTTAACGAGCCGAGGGCGGCATTTGTGTGACGGCGGCTCATGCCCTTGTCACGGGGCTGACACGCGGTGCGCCTAGTGTGGTGTTTTCGCAGCAAGGCGACCCCGAACGATGCACCTCACCTCACCTCGCCATACCTCCAACGCCACGGCCCTGCGCTGGGCCGCGATCACCCTGGCACTGCTGGCCGGCCTGGGGGAATGGGTGGCTTTGCTGCGGGCTCGCCGCCGCCAGCAGACGGCGCAACAGATGACGGGATTGCGCCAGGGTTGAAGCCCCGGCGCTCGGTCACAATGGGGGCATGAGCGACAGCCCCACCCTGATCATCCACAGCCCGGCCGGCATCGTTGCGCAGGCCGCGTCGGTTCGCAAGGCAAGCAAGCGCCTCAAGGCCCTGGGCTTCGACGTCTCGGTCGATGCGTCGGCCCTGAAAAAGCACCAGCGCTTCGCGGGCGAAGACGATGTGCGCCTTGCCGCCATCCACCGCGTGGCGGACGCCGCTCCGAGCGTCGCGCTGGCCACGCGCGGTGGCTACGGACTCAGTCGACTGCTCGACCTGATCGAATGGCCCAAGCTGGCGCGCAGCATCGAGCGCGGCACCGCCTGGGTGGGCCACAGCGACGTCACGGCACTGCAACTGGGCGCGATGGCCCACAACGCCGCCGGCCCCACCAAGCCGGGCGAGAACGTCTCGGCCGGCTTCTGGGCGGGCCCCATGGCCTGCGGCGATTTCGGCCACGCCGATGTGCCCGAGGGCGGCGACGACGTCACCCAGGATTGTTTCGTCGAGGCCGTGACAGGTGACCTGGAAGCCGTGGGTTTTCGCACCGAGGCGGGCTTCGACGGCGTCGAGGTCTCGGGGCGGCTGTGGGGCGGCAACCTGTCCGTCGTGCAAGCCCTGCTGGGCACGCCGCATTTCCCGAAGGTGCGTGGCGGCATCCTCTTCCTGGAGGACGTCAATGAGCACCCCTACCGCATCGAGCGCACGCTGCTGCAGTTGCACCAGGCGGGCGTGCTGGGTGCGCAGAAGGCCATCGTGCTGGGCGCGTTCACCGAGTACCGCAAATCGCCGCTGGACCGGGGCTACACGCTGAAGTCGGCCATCGCGCACCTGCGCAGCGTCTGCCCCGTGCCCATCCTGACAGGCTTGCCTTTCGGGCACGTGCCCACCAAGGTCTGTTTGCCCGTGGGGCGGCAGGCCACGTTGTCGGTGCAGGGGCGCGATGCCTTCCTGCTCTGGTGAGCGGGGGTCACCAGTGCGCAGGGGGATCGCTGGCATGGGCCTGATGTGGATGGCGGTGCGCTCCGCGATGCTGGCCGCGTTGGTGTGCAGCTTGCAGGTGGGGGCCGCCTGGGGCGCTCACGCCTATTCGCAGTTCGGCGACATCAAGTACCCCTCGGGCTTCAGTCACTTCGATCACGTCAACCCGAAGGCGCCCAAGGGCGGCGACTTCTCGCTGGTGGCGCCGATCATCGCCAACAGCTTCGACAAGTTCAACCCGTTCACGCTCAAGGGCACCTCGCCGCCGGGCCTGAGCACGCTGGTGTTCGAGACGCTGCTGACGGGCAACTTCGAAGAGCCGACCACGGCCTACGCGTTGCTGGCCGAGGACGTGAGCGTGGCGCCTGATGGCCGCTCGGTCACCTTCCGGCTCAACCCGAAAGCGCGCTTTCACAATGGCGATGCGGTGCTGGCCCGGGACGTCAAGCACAGCTTCGACATGCTCACGAGCAAGCAAGCTTCGCCCCAGTACGCAGCCTACTTCGGGGGCGTGGCGGGCGTTCAGGTGCTGGGAGAGCGACTGATCCGTTTCGACTTCAAGCGACCCGACCCGGACCTGCCCCTGCTGATCGGCAGCCTGCCGGTGTTCAGCCACAAGTGGGGCGAGGTGGGCGGCAAGCCCAAACCCTTCGACCAGATCGTGGGCGAGCACCCGATTGCCTCCGGGCCGTACCGCATTGGCAAGGTCGTGTCGGGGCGAGACATCACCTACGAACGGGACAAGGCCTACTGGGGGGCGGACCTCAACGTGCGCCGTGGCCAGTTCAACTTCGACCGGATCACCTACCGGATGTACCTCGACAACGTCACGGCCTTCGAGGGTTTCAAGGCGGGCGAGTTCGACTTCATCGAGTCCTACATCTCCAAGGACTGGGTGCGGGCCTACAAGGGCAAGCGCTTCGACTCGGGTGAGCTGGTCAAGAAGACGCTGCCCCACCGCAACGCGGCCAACTTCCAGGGCTTCATCTTCAACACGCGCCTGGACAAATTCAAGGACGTGCGCGTGCGCCGCGCCATCGACCTGGCGATGGATTTCGAGTGGATGAACCGCCAGCTCTTCTACGGCATCTACTCGCGCATCACCAGCTTCTTCACCAACAGCGACTACGAGGCCAAAGGCTTGCCCACGCCAGACGAGCTGGCCTTGCTGGCGCCCTGGCGTCGCAGCCTGGACCCCGCCGTGCTGAACGAGCCGGTGCCCCTGCCGCCCACCACCACGCCGCCGGGCTCGCTGCGTGCCAACCTGCGCCAGGCGCGCGACCTGCTGGCCGCGGCGGGCTGGAAGCTTCAGGACGGGGTGCTGCGCAACGCCAAGGGCGAAGCCTTCACCATCGAGTTCCTGGACAACTCGCCCAGCATGGGCCGGGTGATCACGCCGTTGATCCGCAACCTCGAGAAGCTGGGCATCCAGGCGCAGTACCGCGTCGTCGACTACGCGGTCTACGAAAAACGCATGAAGCGTTTCGAGTACGAGATGGTCAGCCTGGCCCTGCCGGGGCAGGAGGTGCCGGGCGCCGAGTTGCGGCAGCTCTACCATTCGTCCATGGCGGGTGTCGAGGGCTCGGACAACCTGATCGGCGTGAAGGACCCGGTGGTTGATGCGCTCATCGAGAAGGTCGCGCAAGCGAAGACCCGACCAGAGCTGATCGTGGTGCTGCGCTCGCTTGACCGCGTCATGCGACACCAGCACTACTTCGTGCCGCACTGGTATTCGCGCACCTTCCGCGTGGCCTGGCGTGGTCACCGCTTCGCCATGCCCGAGCCGCCGCCACACTACCGGCCCGAAGCCTGGGCACTGAGCAGCTGGTGGCGCGAATGAACACGAGCCTGAGGAGCCATTGACGACCATGTGGGCCTACATCCTCAAACGCATCTTGCTGATGGTGCCGACGCTGCTGGGCGTGCTGCTGGTGACGTTTGCCATCATCCAGTTCGTGCCGGGCGGCCCGGTCGAGCAGGTGATGTCGCAGCTGACCAGCCGCACCTCGGGTGGCGAGCGCGCCGGCGCCGACAGCGCCTACCGGGGCCGCCAGGGCGTGGACCCGGCACAGATCGAAGAGCTGAAAAAGCTCTACGGCTTCGACAAGCCCGCGCACGAGCGCTTCATCAAGATGCTGGCCGACTACGCTCGCTTCGACCTGGGCCAGAGCTTCGTGCACCACAAGGATGTGTGGGAGCTGATCCAGGAGAAGTTGCCCGTCTCCATCAGCCTGGGTTTGTGGACCTTCTTCCTGAGCTACCTGGTGTCGGTGCCGCTGGGCATCGCCAAGGCGGTGCGAGCGGGCAGCCGCTTCGACCTGGTCACCAGCATCGTCGTGCTGGTGGGCTACGCCATCCCGGGCTTCGTGCTGGGCGTGGCGCTGCTGGTGCTGTTCGGCGGCGGCAGCTTCCTGCAGTGGTTCCCGCTGCGGGGTTTGACCTCGGCCAACTGGGACGAGCTCAGCCTGGGCGCCAAGGTGGTGGACTACCTGTGGCACATCACCTTGCCGGTGACGGCCAGCGTGGTGGGCAGCTTCGCCGTCATCACCATGCTGACCAAAAACGCCTTCCTCGACGAGATCCGCAAGCAGTACGTGCTGACGGCGCGCGCCAAGGGCCTGGACGAGCGCAAGGTGCTCTGGAAGCACGTCTTCCGCAACGCCCTGATCCCATTGGTGACGGGCTTTCCGGCTGCGTTCATCGGGGCCTTCTTCACGGGCTCGCTGCTCATCGAGACGCTGTTCTCGCTCGATGGCCTGGGCCTGCTGGGCTACGAGTCCGTCATGCGGCGCGACTACCCCGTCGTGTTGGGCACGCTCTACCTGTTCACCCTGATCGGCCTGGTCACCAAGCTGATTTCCGACCTGTGCTACGTGTGGGTGGACCCGCGCGTGAAGCTGGATGCGTGAGGCGAGCCACGAGATGACCGACTTCGTCCCTTCTCCCGCATCGATCTCGCCCAGCCGGCGCGCTTGGCTGCGTTTCAAGCAGCATCGCCTCGGGTTCTGGAGCCTGATCCTGTTTTCTGCCCTGGTGCTGATCAGCCTGGGCGCAGAGCTCGTGTCCAACGACAAGCCGCTGCTCGCGCGCTACGAAGGCAAGTGGTACGTGCCCATCGTGCAGGACGTGCCCGAGACCACCTTCGGCGGCGACTTCGAAACCCCCACCGATTACCTCGACCCCTTCATCCAGGCCCAGTTCGACAAGCCGGGCAACTTCGCGCTTTACCCCATCAACCATTCGCACCATCGCACCATCAATTACTTCGCCAAGGCCCCCAACCCGTCGGCGCCTTCGGCCGAGAACTGGCTGGGCACCGATGACCGTGGTCGCGACGTGCTGGCCCGCCTCATCTATGGCTTCCGTGTGTCGGTGCTGTTCGGCCTGGCGCTGACCCTCATCGGTGTGGTGGTGGGCGTGCTCACGGGCGCCATCCAGGGCTTTTATGGCGGGCGCACCGACCTGCTGTTCCAGCGCTTCATCGAGATCTGGGGCTCCATGCCCGAGCTCTACCTGCTCATCATTTTCTCGGCGGTGCTCTCTCCCAGCATCGGCCTGCTGATCCTGTTGCTCAGCCTGTTCGGCTGGATCGGTCTGTCCGACTACGTGCGCGCCGAGTTCCTGCGCAACCGACAGCTCGACCACGTGCGCTCGGCGCGCGCATTGGGCCTGACCAACTGGCAGATCATCCGCCGCCACATCCTGCCCAACAGCCTGACGCCCGTGGTCACTTTCCTGCCGTTTCGCATGAGCGCTGCCATCCTGGCGCTGACCTCGCTGGACTTCCTGGGCCTGGGCGTGCCGCTGAACACACCCAGCCTGGGCGAGATGCTGCAGCAGGGCAAGAACAACCTCGACGCGTGGTGGATCTCGCTGTCGACCTTCGGCGTGCTGGTGCTGAGCCTGCTGCTGCTGACCTTCATGGGCGACGCCCTGCGCGACGCCCTCGACCCCCGCAAGGAGCACGCCGAATGAGCGCGCAACCGCTGAACACCCCCTTGCTCGACCTGCGGGACTTGCGCGTTTCTTTCGGCACCAAGGAGGTCGTGCGCGGTGTGAGCCTGCAGATCGCCGCGGGCGAGAAGCTGGCCCTGGTCGGCGAGTCCGGTTCGGGCAAATCCATCACCGCGATGAGCCTGCTCAAGCTGGTTCAACAGGCCCACGTCACAGGCCAGGCCTGGTTCGACGGCCTGGGCGAGCAGGGCGAGCGCCGCGACCTGCTGCAGTTGAGCGAGCGCGAGCTGCGCGGCGTGCGCGGCCGCGACGTGGCCGTCATCTTCCAGGAGCCGATGACGGCGCTCAACCCGCTGTTCACCATCGGCGACCAGATCGCCGAGGTCATCGAGCTGCACCAGGCGGTGAGCCGGACCCAGGCCTGGCAGCGCGCCGTCGAGTTGCTGGCTCAGACCGGCATCCCCGAGCCCGAGCGACGAGCGCTGAGTTTCCCGCACCAGCTCTCGGGCGGGCAGCGTCAGCGCGCCATGATCGCCATGGCGCTGGCCTGCCAGCCCAAGCTGCTGCTGGCCGACGAGCCCACCACCGCGCTGGACGTGACCCTGCGTGGCCAGGTCCTCGACTTGCTGGGCGAGCTGCAGCGCACCCACGGGATGGCCGTGCTGATGATCACCCACGACCTGCACCTGGTGCGCCGCTTTGCCGACCGCGTGGCGGTGATGGAGCAGGGCGTGCTGGTGGAAAGCGGCCCGGTGGCCGAGGTGTTCGCCAACCCGCAGCACGCCTACACCCGCAAGCTGCTCGACAGCCAGCCTGCGCGCGACCCGCAGCCCCTGCCCCCCAGCGAAGGCGGGCCGGTCATGCAGGGGCAGGGCGTGTGGGTGCGGTACCCCGTGCCGAAGCCTGGCTTCAAAGGCTGGTTCAGCCGTGGGCACTTCGACGCCGTCAAGGCCGTCGATTTCACCCTGCCGCCCGGCCGCACGCTGGGCGTCATCGGTGAGTCGGGCTCTGGCAAGTCGACGCTGGCCTTGGCCGCGTTGGGCCTGCAGCCCAGCGAAGGGCAGCTGTCCGTGCAAGGCCAGGCCTGGCGGCACCAGGCGCTGAAAGATCGCCCCTTGCGTCGGGCCGTGCAGGTGGTCTTCCAGGACCCCTTCTCGTCGCTGTCGCCCCGCATGACGGTGGAAGAGCTCGTGGGCGAAGGCCTGGGCATCCACCACCCGGGCATGGCGCCTGCCCAGCGCCGCCAGCAGGTCGAGCGCACCCTGGCCGATGTCGGTTTGACCGAGGCGCAGTTCCCGGGGCTGCTGTCACGGTATCCGCACGAGTTCTCGGGGGGGCAGCGTCAACGCCTGGCGCTGGCTCGCGCCCTCGTCGTCGAGCCCAAGGTGCTGGTGCTCGACGAGCCCACCAGCGCGCTGGACGTGACGATCCAGAAGCAGGTGCTGGCCTTGCTGCAGCGCCTGCAGCGCGAGCGAGGCCTGAGTTACCTGCTGATCACCCATGACGTGGACGTCGTCGCCGCGATGGCGCACGAGCTCATCGTCATGAAGTCAGGTGAGGTGGTCGAGCATGGCCCGGTGGACGAGGTGCTCAAGCGTCCTCGCCACCCGTACACGCAAAAGCTGGTGTCGGCCAGCCTGGGCTGATCAGATGCCCATCTTGCCCAGCCGGTCCATCAGGTCGCGCAGGGTGCCGACCAGCACGGGGTGGTCGGTTTCCAGTTTGGCTTCCAGCGTTTGCGCCAGGGCGTTGATGTCGCCCTGATCGTCGCTGGCTTGCGGGTCGTTGGCGGCTTGCTCGTCGGACTGGGCCAGCACGCGCTGGATGTCGGCGTCCAGCGTCTGCAGAGCCTCGCGCGTGGACGCATCGACCTGGGGGCGTGCGGCCAGTTCGGTGTGCAGCCTCTGCAACAACGAAGTCAGTTCCTCGCGGTTCATGATCGGGTCTCCTTTGAGGCCCATTCTGCCGCTTCGCGCCAGGGATGCAAGCTCAGAAAACGCCGCCCTTCATCGCACCTCGTTGCGTGGCGTAGAGCTGACGCACCCAGGCAATGCCCGGGCGCCCCTCCCACTCCTGCACGGCCGCGCGCATGCCTTCGCGGTAAGCCGGCTCGCCGTAAACAGGGTGCTGAGCCGGGCAGGCCAGTGGTGCCAGCAGCGAGGCGGCCGTGATGTCGGCCACCGTGAAGGCGTCGCCGACCAGGAACCGGCGCCCATCGGCCAGTTGGGCATCGAGCCAGTCGAGCGTTTCGCGGATGCGCTGGCGCGCCAGCTCCACGCGCTTGGGCTTGATCTGCAGCTTTTGCCGGAACACCCAGCGCATGAGGGGGTAGGTGGCGCGGATCACGGCGGCCTGCAGGGCGTTGGCGTGGTCGGTCCACAGCTTGACGATGTGCTCATCGGCCACGCCGAAGCCGCCGGCGTACAGGTAGCGCGCCACGTCCTTGCCGATCGCGTTGAAGCGTTGCTCGACTTCGCGCACGGGGGTGTCCAGGCTCAGCGGCATCACGGCCAGCGGTCCGCGGTTCGATTGCAGCCAGGTCAGGATGCGCGGGCTGTCCTGGATCGAAAAGCCGTCGCCCTGCAGGATGGGCAGCGTGGTCTGGCCTCGACCGCCCATGCGCAGCGCGGGGCCCATGTGGAAGGCGGGGCTCAGGCACACCTCGCGGTAGGCGATGTCGCTGACATCGAGCGTCCAGCGGATCTTCTCGCTGTAGTGCGACATCGCGAAGGTGTAGAGCGTCAAGGGGGCGTGTGTGGGCATCTTGCTTCCTCAGGCGGCGTGCGTGCCCTGCGTCGCCTTGACGCGGTAACCGGTGCGCGGGAAGTGCACGTGCACCTCGCCGCAGCGCTCGCTGCGCAGCCTCAGGGTCAGGCGGTGCGGCAGCAGGCTGACAAGCTCACCCGTGACGCTGGTGCCGTGACCGAGTTGATCGGGCGTGACCTGCACCGTCTGGCCCAGGCTCAGGCCGGTGGCATCGGCTGGATGCTCCGTGCTGGGCAGGGGCAAGGGCAGGGCGGCCGCGGCTTCGACCAGGGCTTCTTCTGCGCTGATGTCTTGCCGCTGGCCGTGGCCGATGGCGGTCATGCGCGTCATCCAGCCCTGCACGGCGGGGTAGGCGCTGAAGTCGAACCGCCCATTGGCCAGGAACCACAGCGTGGCGTAGAGCGTGAAGTCCCCGTTGCCCGGCGTCTCGCCATTGACGAAGGGGCTGGGGCCGCGCAAGGCGGTGTTCAGCCAGGCGATGTGCGTGTGCAGCTCCTGCGTGGCCAATGGCAGGGCGCGCTTGAGGGCCTCGCGCTCGAGCGGCGCGCCCCGCAGCGCGGCGCGGTCTTCGAGCAGGGCATCGGGCAGCAGGTCGGCAAGCGCCCCGAAGGTGTAGCCGACGGCGCGCCCGAAGAGCAGCGTGTCCACCCAGTTCGCCACGATCTCGTCGAAATGGCCGTTGCGCGCGCCCAGGCTGGGCTCGGGCTGCAGCGTGTCGAGCACCTCGGCGATCAGGCGCGTGTCGCAGTACACGTCGGCGCCGATTTGCAGCACCGGCACCTTGCGATAGCCCCCGGTGAGGGCCACCAGATCGGGCTTGGGGGCGATGCGGGGCACCTTCACGGAACGCCATGGCATGCCCTTGTGGCCCAGCATCAGGCGCGCCTTTTCGGCGTAGGGGGATTCGTTGTAGTGGTGGAGGATGGGGGTGTGCATGGTCGGACAGCGAAGGCAACGGCGTCGATTCTCTCGGGGGGGGCGCGAGCGTGCTATGGTCGCCAAAGACATCTTTGATGCTGATCTGGACAGATGAAGCCGCCGCCCGACGTTTCGCCGCCTGCCCCGCCATCCTCTCCACGCCGCCCGCGCCAGGTTCACCGCGTTGCCGTGGTGATCTGCCCCCAGCACAGCCTGGGCAGCGTGGGCCTGGTGCTGGACGTTTTTCGCATGGCCAACCAGATGCCAGGGGCGCACCGCTTCGAGCTGATCCGCGTCAGCGAGGACGGCGCCCCCGTGGCGCACCCCGACGGGCTGCTGGTGGTGGACGGTGGTCCGGAGCGGCTGCCCCAGGCCGAACTGGTCGTCATCCCCTCGCTGTGGACCCAGGGCCCGGCCGCGGCCGCCAGCCACCCCGGGGTCATCGCCGCTTTGCGATCCCTGCCGGCGAGCGTGAGGGTGGCGACGCTTTGTTCGGGGGTGTTCCTGCTGGCGGCCACGGGGCGTCTCGACGGTCAGGTGGCCACCACCCACTGGATGCTGGCCGACGACCTGCAGGCCCGCCACCCCGACGTGCGCGTGCAGGCCAGCCTGAACCTGGCGCAGTCCGAGGCCGATGGCTGGATGTGCTCGGGTGGCTCGCTCGCGGGTGTGGACGCCTGCCTGCGCGCGGTGCAGGCCCTCGCCGACCGCGAAACCGCTCGCTCGCTGGCGCGCATGCTGGTCACCGAACTCGACCGCGGTCCACAGACGCTGTACATGCCCCCGCCCGGCTGGCGACGCCACGCCGACGACGACATCCGCCGCCTGCAGGACCGGATCGAAGCCGATTGCGCCACGCCCCTGTCGTTGACCGAACTGGCAGCGACCATCCACGTCAGCGTGCGCACCTTGCAGCGGCGCTTCCTGGCCGCCACCGGCGCCACCCCGATCCAGTATCAGCAGGCGCTGAGGCTGGCCCGCGCCCAGGCCCTGCTGGAGGGCGGGCGCCTGTCCGTGGCCGATGTGGCCGAAGCGGTGGGCTATTCGGATCGGGTGGCTTTCGGGCGACTTTTCAAGCGGATGACGGGCCTGACGCCGGCGGCCTGGCGCCAGCGGCACGCCGTGCAGCCCTTGCCCGCTTGACTTCCCGTGCGGCGTGGCCGGCGCATGAAAAAGGGGCCTCTTGGGCCCCCCTTTGGATCGATGGCCGGCTTCAGGGGCCGGCTTGGGCATCACTCGGCCAGGTCGCCCAGGCCGCCCATGACGTGGCTGAATCCGCCGTCCACGTAGGTGATCTCGGCCGTCACGCCGCCGGCCAGGTCGGACAGCATGAAAGCCGCCACGTTGCCGACATCTTCGATGGTGACGTTGCGGCGCAGCGGGGCGTTCTGCTCGACCACGCTCAGGATCTTGCTGAAACCCTTGATGCCCGATGCCGCCAGGGTCTTGATCGGGCCCGCCGAGATGCCGTTGGCGCGGATGCCCTTGGGGCCCAGGCTGGCGGCCGTGTAGCGCACCGAAGCTTCGAGCGAGGCCTTGGCCAGGCCCATGGTGTTGTAAGCCGGCACGATGCGCTCGGCGCCCAGGTAGGACAGCGTCAGCAGGGCCGATTTCGGGTTCAGGTAGGGCAGGGCCGCCTTGGCCATGGCCGGGAAGCTGTAGGCCGAGATGTCGTGGGCGATGCGAAAACCCTCGCGCGAGAGGCCTTCCAGGAAGTCACCGGCGATGGCCTCGCGCGGCGCGAAGCCGATGGAGTGCACGAAGCCGTCGAAGGTGGGCCACACCTTGGCCAGGTCGGCGAACATCTGGGCGATCTGCTCGTCGCTGCCGACGTCGCAGTCGAAGATCAGCTCGGAGTTGAATTCCTTGGCGAACTCGGTGATCCGGTCCTTGAAGCGCTCGCCCACATAGCTGAAAGCCAGCTCGGCGCCTTCGCGGTGGCAGGCCTGGGCGATGCCGTAGGCGATGGAACGGTTGGACAGCAGGCCAGTGATCAACAGGCGCTTGCCAGCGAGGAATCCCATGGAGTCTCCATTCGAGGGGTCAAACCAGCCGCGCATTCTGACATGACGTGGCGCGACACCCCCTCATCCACGAATTTCACGTGGTGCCCTTGATGTGGGCGTTTCATCGGGGTAAAATGCGGGATTGGCTGCTTGGCAAACTTCGAACACACTTGAAGGTTGTCCTGCGGTTCGCTTCGTGAATGTCACGGGCGTTGCTGGTTGCAGGTGATTGCTGATCAGCGATGACCGTGCAGTGTGAGGGCGGATCATTCCAGCCCTTTTTTTTTGCTTGACCGTTTTCCCGACGTCCTGGACGTCACTTTTTCGTCTCACTTGTAGAAATCGCGCCCATCAGGATGACCTGGCTGAATGTCGTTGAAACCACCGTGACCGGTCTCGGTTACGAGCTTGTGGACTGTGAACGCAGTTCGCAGGGACTGCTGCGCGTGTACATCGATCGCTTGCCCGAACAAGCCTACGACCTGCCTGGTGACCTGGTCACCGTGGACGATTGCGAAAAAGTGACCCGCCAGCTGCAATATGCACTGGAAACGGTCGATGCCGATTACGCCCGCCTGGAGGTCTCGTCTCCTGGCGTGGATCGCCCCCTGAAGACGCCGGCGCACTTCGAGCGCTTCCAGGGTGAGCGCATCACCATCGCGCTCAAGGCCCCTTTCCAGGGCCGCAAGCACTACAGCGGCGTGCTGTGCGCCTCGCCCGATGGGGACGAGGCCGCGATCGCCGCAGGGCAGGCCTGGGGCCTGCTGCTCAATTCGGCCGATGCCGACAAGCCGCTGTCCAAGACCGCGGCCAAGAAGCTGGCCAAGGAACTCGCGGCCCGGGGCGAACCCGAGCCGCAACAGGTGGATGAAATTTTGGGTTTCACACTCGATGAAATTCGCGAGGCCAGACTGGTGCCTGAAGTGAGTTTCAAGGGTCGTGTGCGTCGGGAGGCAACCCCGGCGAGTGAAGTTGCCGTCGATGAGGCGCAAGAACTCGGAGGTCAGAAGAAATGAATCGTGAATTGCTGATGCTGGTGGACGCCATCTCCCGTGAGAAGAGCGTGGACCGTGACGTGGTGTTCGGTGCGGTCGAATCCGCCCTGGCCTCCGCCACCAAGAAGCTCTATCAGGGCGAGGTCGACATCCGTGTCGCCATCGACCGCGAAAGTGGCGAGTACGAGACCTTCCGCCGCTGGCTGGTCGTGCCCGACGAGGCCGGCCTGCAGAACCCGGAAGCCGAAGAAATCCTCTCGGACGCCATCGACCGCATCGCCGACATCGAAGTCGGTGACTACATCGAAGAATCCATCGAGTCGGTGCCCATCGGCCGCATCGGTGCACAGGCCGCCAAGCAGGTCATCCTGCAAAAGATCCGCGACGCCGAGCGCGAGCAGCTGCTCAACGACTTCCTCTCGCGCGGCGAGAAGATCTTCGTGGGCACCGTCAAGCGCCTGGACAAGGGCGACATCATCGTCGAGTCGGGTCGCGTCGAAGGGCGCCTCAAGCGCACCGAGATGATCCCGAAGGAAAACCTGCGCTCCGGCGACCGCGTTCGCGCCTACATGCTGGGCATCGATTCGCTGGCCCGTGGCCCGCAGATCATGCTTTCGCGCTCCGCGCCCGATTTCATGATCGAGCTGTTCCGCCAGGAAGTGCCCGAAATCGAACAGGGCCTGCTGGAGATCAAGAGCTGCGCCCGTGATTCCGGCTCGCGCGCCAAGATCGCCGTGCTCTCGCATGACAAGCGCGTCGATCCGATCGGCACCTGCGTCGGCGTGCGTGGTTCGCGCGTCACCGCCGTGACCAACGAGCTGGCCGGCGAGCGCGTGGACATCGTGCTGTGGTCCGAAGACCCGGCACAGTTCGTCATCGGCGCGCTGGCCCCGGCCAACGTGCAATCGATTTTTGTTGATGAAGAAAAGCACGCCATGGACGTGGTCGTGGACGAGGAAAACCTCGCCATCGCCATCGGCCGTGGTGGTCAGAACGTGCGCCTGGCGTCCGAGCTGACCGGCTGGAAGATCAACATCATGTCGGCCGAGGAATCGGCCCAGAAGCAGGCTGTCGAATCCGACTCCATCCGCAAGATCTTCGTCGACAAGCTCGACGTGGACGCGGAAGTCGCCGACATCCTGATCGCCGAAGGTTTCTCCAGCCTGGAAGAAGTGGCCTACGTGCCGCTGCAGGAAATGCTGGAAATCGATGCCTTCGACGAAGACACGGTCAACGAGCTGCGCAACCGTGCCAAGGACGCGCTGCTGACCATGGAAATCGCCAAGGAAGAAGAAGTCGAAGCCCTGTCGGAAAGCCTCAAGGGGCTGGAAGGCCTGACGCCGGAGCTGATCAACAAGCTCTCGGAGTCCGGCATTCACACCCGTGACGACCTGGCCGACCTCGCTGTGGACGAGCTGACCGAGATCACCGGTGTGTCCGATGATCAGGCTCGCGCGCTCATCATCAAGGCCCGCGAACACTGGTTCGCCTGATCGAAGCCCGACCACCGCACACACTCACTCAAGCAAGCTCATCGCAAGGATCTAAACAATGGCCGTGACCACCGTCGCACAATTCGCCGCGGAGCTCAATCGCCCGGCTGCGACACTGCTGGAACAGCTCCAGTCTGCAGGCGTGCCCAAGGCAGCGCCTGAAGACGTGCTGACGGAGGTCGACAAGGAGCGTCTGCTCGATCACCTGCGCACCGCCCACGGCACCGCCGGCGGCGATCGCAAGAAGATCACCCTGACGCGCAAGTCGACCACCGAAATCAAGCAGGCAGACGCCTCCGGCAAGGCCCGCACCATCCAGGTCGAGGTCAAGAAAAAGCGCGTGTTCGTCAAGCGCGATGAGTCCGGCGTGGAAGAGTCCAACGAAGCCGCGCTGGCCGAAGCCGACCTGGCCCGCCGCGAGGAAGAAGCCCGCGCCCAGGCCGAAGAGCTGCGTCAGCAGGAAGAGGCCCTGGCCGAAGCCCGTCGCCAGCGCGAAGAGCAGGAGCGCCAGGAGCGTGAAGCCGCCGCTGCCGCCCGCGAAGCCGCCGAAGCCGCTGCGCGTGAGCAGGCCGCGCTGGCCGCTGCCGCAGTGGCCACCGAAGGTGCCGCCACGGCAGACGACAGCGCCGAAAAGGAAGCCGCCGCCGCGAAACGTGCCGCCGCTCAGGCCGCAGGCCGCGCCGAGGCCGCTGCCTTGACCGCCGCTGCCCAGCGTGGCGCGCGCGGTGGTGCTCGCAAGAGCGCAGCCGACAAGGCCTCGGCCGAGGCCGCGCCGGTGGAGCAGGCTGAACAAGCCCCCGTTGCCGAAGCCCCCGTTGTTGCGGAGCCGGCAGCCGCGCCAGCCCCCGCTCCCGAGGCGCCCAAGGCGCCCGCCGTGCGCGTGGTCAAGGCCGCCGACATCGAAGCCGAAGAAAAGCAGAAGGCCGCCGACCTGGCCGCGCGCCGCAAGGCCGCCGAGGCCGAGGCCGCCGCCATCCGCGCGATGATGAACGCGCCCAAGAAGGTGCTGACGGCCAAGAAGCCCGAAGAAGCCAAGCCGGCCGATGCCGCTGGCATCAAGGGCACGATCCACAAGCCCAAGGGCGCACCGGGTGCGACCGCCGCACCGGGCAGCACGGCCGCCAAGCCGGGTGACAAGAAGTCGGTCAAGTCCGAGAAGCTGTCTTCGAGCTGGGCCAACGACGACAAGAAGCGCGGCGCGCCGGCAGGCAAGGGCCGCACCGACGCCGGTGCCAACGCCCGCAACAGCTGGAAGGCGCCGGGTGGCCGTGGTGGTCGCCGTGGCGGTGACCGCGGTGGCGACAACCAGTCGAACTTCGTGCCGCCGAGCGAGCCGCAGATCGTCGAGGTGCACGTGCCCGAGACCATCTCCGTGGCCGACCTCGCCCACAAGATGTCCGTCAAGGCCTCCGAAGTCATCAAGCAGATGATGAAGCTGGGCCAGATGGTCACCATCAACCAGCAGCTGGACCAGGAAACCGCCATGATCGTGGTGGAAGAAATGGGCCACAAGGCGTTTGCCGCCAAGCTGGACGACCCCGATGCCTTCCTGGAAGAAGAACACGCCGAGCAAACGGCGGAGTCCTTCCCGCGTGCGCCGGTGGTCACCGTCATGGGTCACGTCGACCACGGCAAGACCTCGCTGCTGGACTACATCCGCACCTCCCGCGTTGCCGCGGGCGAAGCGGGCGGCATCACGCAGCACATCGGTGCCTACCACGTGGACACCCCGCGCGGCATGATCACCTTCCTCGACACCCCGGGTCACGAGGCCTTCACGGCCATGCGTGCTCGCGGTGCCAAGGCCACCGACATCGTCATCCTGGTGGTGGCCGCGGACGACGGCGTCATGCCCCAGACCAAGGAAGCCATCCACCACGCCAAGGCCGCTGGTGTGCCGATCGTGGTCGCGATCAACAAGATCGACAAGCCGGGCCACAACATCGAGCGCGTGACCCAGGAGCTGGTTGCCGAGCAGGTCGTGCCCGAAGCCTATGGCGGTGATGCACCGTTCTGCCCGGTGTCGGCCAAGACCGGCCAAGGCATCGACGAGCTGCTGGAAAACGTCCTGCTGCAA
This sequence comes from Burkholderiales bacterium RIFCSPHIGHO2_01_FULL_63_240, assembly GCA_001770725.1. Lineage (GTDB taxonomy): Bacteria > Pseudomonadota > Gammaproteobacteria > Burkholderiales > Burkholderiaceae_C > Aquabacterium. The sequence continues at coordinate 529,746 of MERU01000002.1, read as the reverse complement.
GCCGAGGTGCTGGAGCTGACGGCTCCGAAGGACGCCATGGCCAAGGGCCTGGTGATCGAAGCCCGCCTGGACAAGGGCCGCGGCCCGGTGGCCACCGTGCTGGTGCAGTCCGGCACCCTCAAGCGCGGCGACGTCGTGCTGGCGGGTGCTTCGTATGGCCGCGTGCGCGCCATGCTGGACGAAGACGGCAAGCCTTCGACCGAAGCGGGTCCTTCCATCCCGGTGGAAATCCAGGGTCTGACCGAGGTGCCCTCGGCCGGCGACGAGTTCATGGTGCTGTCCGACGAACGCCGTGCCCGTGAAATCGCGACCTTCCGCCAAGGCAAGTACCGCGACGTCAAGCTGGCCAAGCAACAGGCCGCCAAGCTCGAGAACATGTTCGAGCAAATGGGTCAGGGCGGCGACGTCCAGACGCTGCCGATCATCATCAAGGCCGACGTGCAGGGCTCGCAGGAAGCGCTGGCTTCGTCGCTGCTCAAGCTCTCGACCGAAGAAGTTCGCGTGCAGATCGTTCACGCTGCCGTGGGTGGCATCTCCGAGTCGGACGTCAACCTGGCGATCGCCTCGAAGGCCGTGCTGATCGGCTTCAACACCCGCGCGGATGCCAACGCCCGCAAGGTGGCCGACCATAACGGCATCGACATCCGCTACTACAACATCATCTACGACGCCGTGGACGATGTGAAGGCAGCGATGGGCGGCATGCTGGCTCCCGAGCAGCGCGAGGAAGTCATCGGCACCGCCGAGATCCGCCAGGTCTTCGTCGCCTCGAAGATCGGCACCATCGGTGGCTCCATGGTCACCAGCGGTGTGGTGCGTCGCAGCGCCAAGCTGCGCCTGCTGCGCGAGAACGTGGTCATCTACACCGGCGAGCTCGACGGCCTCAAGCGCTTCAAGGACGACGTCAAGGAAGTGCGCGAAGGCTTCGAGTGTGGTCTCAACATCAAGGGCTACAACGACATCAAGGAAGGTGACGTGCTCGAGTTCTTCGAAATCAAGGAAGTGGCTCGCACGCTGTAAAAAACGCAGCGACCGCTCCCCCTCTCAACCCCGCCTGAAACCCAGGCGGGGTTTGTGCTTGGGGGGCGGGCACCAGGAAAGAGTCAAGCACCATGCGCCACAAACGTTCCACCCCCAATCGCGGCCTGCGCGTGGCCGACCAGATCCAGCGCGACCTGGCCGAGCTCATCCGCGACCTCAAAGACCCGCGCATTGGCATGGTCACGATCAGCAATGTCGAGGTCACGCCCGACTACGCCCACGCCAAGATCCGTTTTTCGCTGCTCGTTGGTGACCCGACGGCTTCCGAAGAAGGCCTCAACGAGGCCGCCGGTTTCCTGCGCAACGGCCTGTTCAAGCGCCTGCAGATCCACACCGTGCCGACGCTGCATTTCCACTTCGACCGCACCACCGAGCGCGCGGCCGAGCTCAATGCCCTGATCAACCGCGCCGTGGCCGACAAAGCCAAGGACGCCGATGAACCGGGCACGGAGGGCCAGGGCGCGTGAACATGGCCACGGCAGCGCAACAGCAGCTCAGCCGCCCGCCGCGTCAACCGCGCCGGGCGCTGCACGGCGTCGTCCTGCTCGACAAACCGATCGGGCTGTCGAGCAACGACGCCTTGCAGAAGGTCAAGCGGCTGTTTCGCGCCGAAAAGGCCGGTCACACCGGCACGCTCGACCCGCTGGCCACCGGCCTGCTGCCGCTGTGTTTCGGCGCGGCCACCAAGTTCTCGCAGGTCTCGCTTGACGCGGACAAGCGCTACACCGCCACGCTCCAGCTGGGCGTGCGCACCACCACGGCCGATGCCGAAGGTGAGGTGGTGAGCACCCGCGAGGTGACCCCGGCCATGCTCGAGCCCCGGCGTCTGCGCGCGGCCTGCGACGCCTTCCTGGGGCCCATTGACCAGGTCCCGCCCATGCACTCGGCGCTCAAGCACCAGGGCAAGGCGCTGTACGAATACGCCCGCGAAGGCGTCGAGATCGAGCGGGCGCCGCGCCGCGTCACCCTTCACGCCATTGACATCCTGTCGGTGCAAGGTGCGGTCGTGACCATCGACGTGCGTTGCAGCAAGGGCACCTACATTCGCACCCTGGCCGAGGACATCGGCGAGCACCTGGGCTGCGGCGCCCACCTCATCGGGTTGCGCCGCACCGGCAGCGGTGGCGTCAGCCTGCAAGGCGCGGTCACGCTCGACGCCCTTCAAGCCATGACCGAGGCCGAACGTGACGTGCACCTGCTGGCGCCCGACGTCCTGCTCGCAGATTGTCCCGAGGCCATCCTGTCCCAAGACGACGCGGCGCGATTCCTCACGGGCATGCGCCGCAAGGTGACGCTGCCGAACGCCGAGCTGGTGCGCGTTTACGGGCCCTTGCCCGCTGCCACCGCCTCTGCCGGGCGCGTGCTGCTGGGCAGCGCCCATGTGCAGTCCGGCGAACTCATCCCCACCCGCCTGCTCAGCCCCCTGGAAGTGCAGGGCCTGGTGAGCCAGCAAGCAACCGAGCCGGCCGTGCTGGCCGCCCACTGATTTCAGACCCGAGAGATTTCCCAGAGAGATTCCCATGAGCACTCAAATCCGCAACATCGCGATCATCGCCCACGTGGACCATGGCAAGACGACCATGGTGGACCAGCTGCTGCGCCAGTCCGGCACCTTCGCCGACCATGAAAAGGTCGTCGACACCGTGATGGACAACAACGCCATCGAACGCGAGCGCGGCATCACCATCCTGGCCAAGAACTGCGCCGTGAGCTGGGAAGGCACGCACATCAACATCGTCGACACCCCGGGCCACGCGGACTTCGGCGGTGAGGTCGAGCGCGCGCTGTCCATGGTCGATGGCGTGGTGCTGCTGATCGACGCCCAGGAAGGCCCGATGCCGCAAACGCGCTTCGTGACCAAGAAGGCGCTGGCCCTGGGTCTCAAGCCCATCGTCGTGGTCAACAAGGTGGACAAGCCCGGTGCCAAGCCGGACGCCGTCATCAACGCCGCGTTCGATTTGTTCGACAAGCTGGGCGCGACCGACGAGCAGCTCGACTTCCCCGTGGTCTACGCCTCGGGCATCAACGGCTGGACCTCGCTGGAAGAGGGCGCGCCTGGTGAGCAGTGGGGCCCCGACATGTCGGCCCTGTTCAACACCGTGCTCAAGCACGTGCCTGCGCAAAAGGGTGACCCGGCTGCGCCGCTGCAACTGCAGATCTCTGCGCTGGACTTCTCGACCTTCGTGGGTCGCATTGGCGTGGGTCGCATCAGCCAGGGCACGGCCAAGCCGGGCATGGACGTTGTCGTGATGGAAGGCCCCGAGGGCAAGGCTGTCAAGGGCCGCATCAACCAGGTGCTGACTTTCCAGGGCCTGGACCGCGTGCAGGTCACCGAAGCCGGACCGGGCAACATCGTGCTGATCAACGGCATCGAAGACATCGGCATTGGTGTGACCGTGACCGATCCGGCCAACCCGCAGCCGCTGCCCATGCTCAAGGTCGACGAGCCCACGCTGACCATGAACTTCTGCGTGAACACCTCGCCGCTGGCTGGCCGCGAAGGCAAGTTCGTGACCTCGCGCCAGATCTGGGACCGCCTGCAGAAAGAGCTGCAGCACAACGTGGCCCTGCGCGTGAAGGAAACCGACGAAGACGGCATCTTCGAAGTGTGTGGCCGTGGTGAACTGCACCTGACCATCCTGCTGGAAAACATGCGCCGTGAAGGCTATGAGCTGGCTGTTTCCAAGCCCCGCGTGATGTTCAAGGACATCGATGGCGTCAAGAGCGAGCCGATGGAGTTGGTGACCGCCGACGTCGAAGAAATTCACCAGGGTGGCGTGATGCAGGCCCTGGGCCTGCGCAAGGGCGAGATGATCAACATGGAGCCGGACGGCCATGGCCGCGTGCGCCTGGAGTACCGCATCCCCGCCCGCGGCCTGATCGGTTTTTCCAACGAGTTCATGAACCTGACCCGTGGCTCGGGCCTGATCTCGTCGATCTTCGACGGCTACGAAGCCCACAAGGGCGACATCGGTGGCCGCAAGAACGGCGTGCTGATCTCGATGGACGACGGTGAAATCTTCACCTACGCCCTGGGCAAGCTCGACGACCGCGGCCGCATGTTCGTCAAGCCGAACGACCCGGTGTACGAGGGCATGATCGTCGGCATCCACAGCCGCGACAACGACCTGGTGGTCAACGCCACCCGCACCAAGCAGCTGACGAACTTCCGTGTCTCGGGCAAGGAAGACGCCATCAAGATCACCCCGCCGATCGACCTGACGCTGGAATACGGCGTCGACTTCATCGACGACGACGAACTGGTCGAGATCACGCCCAAGAGCATCCGCCTGCGCAAGCGCCACCTCAAGGAGCACGACCGCAAGCGTGCTTCGCGCGAAGCCGGCGCCTGATCGAAGGCACCTACCCCGAACGGGTAGATGATGGAAGCCCTGATGTCGCTGTGCGCAGCGAGATCAGGGCTTTCCCACATCTGGCCGCCTGGTGGACATCACTGGCCGCATCGGTGAATGCGCCGGTGAAGCGGGCTTCCTACGATGGCTGCACTTCCAACACGGAGCACAGCTCATCATGAACCAACTCAATCGTCGCCAGTGGGGGCAAAGCGTCCTGGCAGTCGGGGCCCAACTGGGGCTGGGCAGCGTGGGCCTGCCCATGCGCGCGGTCACGGCAGGCATCACCTCTGCCGCCGCCCTCGCGGGCCTGATGACCGACGAGGCCTATGCCGCCCAGGCCGAAGAACACGTGCCCAACCTCGTCGTGGGTTCGGGCTACGGTGGTGCCGTCACGGCGTTGCGCCTGGCACAGCAGGGCCACCGCGTCACCATGCTCGAGATGGGGCGCCTGTGGAACACGCCGGGCGCTGACGGCAAGGTCTTTTGCAAACCCTTCTCGCCCGACGAGCGCGCCATGTGGTTCAAGGACCGCATCACCGCGGTGTTCTCCACCATCGGCGGTGTCATCCCGCTGAGCAGCCTGCTGAAGGTGCCGGTGGCCGCGGGCATCCTCGACGTGGTGTCCTCGCCGAACATGGATGTCTACCTGGGCCGTGGCGTGGGCGGGGGGTCGCTGGTCAACCTCGCCATGCTGATCACGCCGTACCGCGAGACGCTGCAGCGCATCCTGCCGCCTGGCATCGACATCAACGAGCTCTACAACGTCTACTACCCTCGTGCCCTGGCTGGCCTGGGGGGCAACCGGATCCGCCCGGCCTACTACCAGGCCAGCGCCTATCACCGCTATGCGCGTGTGGCTTGCGCGCAGGCTGCCAAGGCGGGCTTCCAGTGGCGCACGCTGGACTCGGGTTACGACATGGCCTACATGGAGCAGGAAGAAGCCGGCACGGTGCCCAAGTCGGCGCTGGGCAGCGAAGGCGGCTTTGGCAACAACTACGGCAAGAAGAGCCTGGACAAGACCTACATCGCCGAAGCGCTGGGCACGGGCCTGGTGCGCATCCAGCCTCTGACCGAGGTGACCTCGATCGGCCGCGCAGCCGATGGCCGTTACCTGGTCAGCACCAAGCAGATCGACGTCCAGGGCACGGTGCTGGCCACGCGCACCATCAGCTGTGACCGCCTGTTCCTGGGCGGCGGCTCCATGGGCACCACCAACCTGCTGGTCAAGGCGCGCGCCACCGGCACGCTGCCCAACCTCAACGAGCACGTGGGCACGCGCTGGAGCTCCAACGGCGAGATCTTCATGGTGCGCAACGTCTACACGCCGACGGGTGCCAAGACCTCGGTGCTGCCGACCACGGGCATCGATGCCTTCGACCACAAGGGGCAGCAGGTGTACTCGATGAACATCGCCATTCCCTTGGGCATCGACACCTTCAGCACCGCGCACATCACCATGACGCAGACGCCGGAGCTGGGTAAGTTCAGCTACGACGCCAGCAAACAGCAGGCGGTGCTGAACTGGTCGAGCACCGCCAGGAACGAACCGGTGACCAGCGCCCGGGCGGTCTACGACAAGGTCAACAAGGTCAATGGCTCAACCTACAACAAGAGCTGGTTCGGCGGCAAGACGGTGGGCGACAACGCCACCTATCACCCGCTGGGTGGCTGCCCGATCGGCCTGGCCACGAGCGACACAGGTGAGGTCAAGGGCCACCCTGGCCTGTACGTGATGGACGCGGCGCTGTTCCCCGATTCGCTGGTCGCCAACCCGGCGCTGTCGGTCACGGCGTTCGCCGAGCGCAACATCGAGCGCATCATCGCGCAGATGCGCTGACGCGAGCGCGTGAGGGCAGGGGCGCTGTAATACAGTGTCCGCATGCCTGCTCCTGTCCTCACCGAAGTCGTCGGCGGCCTGGGTGTCATCACCCTGAACCGCCCCCGCGCCCTCAACGCGCTCAACCTGGAAATGGTGCGTGAGCTCACCACCATCCTGCGTGGCTGGGCCGATGACCCGGCCGTGCTGGCCGTGCTGCTGCGTGGCGCCACCCGGGAGGCCAGCGATGGCAAGCAGCCGGTGACGCACTTTTGTGCCGGTGGCGACATCCGCTTCATGCACGACGCGGCCCTGGCTGGCGACCCTGCGGTGGAGGACTTCTTCACCGAGGAATACGCGCTCGATCACCTCATCCACGTCTTTCCCAAGCCCACCATCGCCTGGCTGCAGGGCGTGACCATGGGCGGCGGCATGGGCCTGGCGCAGGGCTGCAAGCTGCGCGTGGCCACCGAGACACTTCGCATGGCCATGCCCGAGACCCGCATCGGCCTGTTCCCCGATGTGGGCGGCGGCCACTTTTTGTCTCGCTGCGCGGGCGCCATCGGCGAGTACCTGGGCGTGGTCGGGCCGCACCTGCACGTGACCGACGCGCTGACCCTGGGGCTGGCCGATGTGGCCGCGTCCGCTGACTGCCTGCCCGCTTTCCTCGATGGCCTGCGCCAGCAGCCCGGCACCACGGGTGAGGCCATCGTGGCGCGCTTGCGGGCCCACCTCGACCTGCACCCGCTCAAGCAGTTGCCCGAAGCCACGGTGACGGTGCACTTCGATGCCATCCAGCGCCATTTCAGCCTGCCGACGCTGCAGGACATCGTCGCCTCGCTTCAGGCGGATGGCAGCGATTGGGCCCAGGCCACCTTGCAGCAGATGGCGGGGCATTCGCCGCTGATGATGGCCGTCACGCTGGAGCAGGTCCGGCGGGGGCGCAGCATGCCGCTGGCCGATGTGTTCCGCATGGAGCGCACGATGGTGCGGCATTGCTTCAACCTTCGCAAAGGGGCGGCCAGCGAGACCGTGGAGGGCGTGCGCGCCCTGGTGGTGGACAAGGATCACGCGCCACGCTGGCAGCCGCCCTCGGTGTCGGAGGTGTCGTCCGGGATGGTCGAGGCCTTCTTCGAACAGGTCTGGCCTCTTTGGGCTCATCCGCTCAGGGACCTGTGAGCCTCAAGCGTTGAACCAGGCCAGGCTCGCCGAGTGAGCTTTCGGCAAGTGCAGGGTCAGGTCGGTCCAATGGATGCGCGGACCCGGATCTGGCAGCCAGTCACCGCGATTCGGGTGCGGCGAGACTCCCACGGATACCTGATCCGGTGGAGTCAGCAAACCCGTTCCCAAGGCCTTGATGCAGGCTTCCTTGCGCGTCCAGGCATTGAACAGGGCGATGCCACGTTCCGCTGAATCGAGCGCGGACCAGGCCTGCCATTCATCGGGGGTGAAGATGGTACGAGCCAGTGCCTCGTGGTCCCCCGAGGGCTGGTGGATCTCGATGTCCACCCCCAGGGGGTGGTCAGGATGGGTCGCCACAAGTGCCCATGCGTCGCTGTGGGACAGGTTGAAATGCAGGGTCGGGGGGACCAGGTGGGGCTTGCCCTGGGCGTCGGCCTCGATCATCAACGCCGTGGGCGAACAGGACACGTGTTCGGCCAGCAGCACGTTCAAGGCGGCGTGGGCCGCCTGGTAGAGGCGAGCATGTCGGGGATGGATGAAGCGCTGCGCGCGTTGTCGCTCGGCCGTGCTCAGGCAATCCAGCGTGGCCTCGCTGAGAGCGGGCGCAACGTCCGAGCCGGAGTCGGGCAGCGGGATGAGCCAGACCCTGGCGCCGGGAATGGGCGTCAGGCAGATCCAGTCCTGACGGGCACGCCACACATCCCAGGTCATGGTTTCAGTCGGAAATACAGGCCACTGTAGGTGTCGAAGACATCTTCATCGAATCCCAGCGAGAGAAAGTTGCGCTCCGGCACTTCCCATTGGTCCACCAGTTCATAGCCCTGTTCTTCGATGCCGCGGACGAAGGCCGCGCGGTTGAACACATGGTGGGGCACATACGAACCAAACCCGATGTTCTGAGTCGAGACAAATGCACTGGCGTTGGTCAGTGGCAGCTTGTTGAGCAGAAGGTGGCGAGGCTTGCGGGTGCCACGTGACAACAGCGAGGCCAGGTCGATGTCTTCCATGAACTCGAGGACGCCGGCCGCCATCCAGATATCACTGTCCAGCCAGGCCACGGGCCAGTCATCCGCGAACGACAGCGCATCGGCCCCACGTTGGCGAGCGATGTCTCGCCCTTGCTGGATGAAGGCGCTCAACTCCTGAATGCGCCACTGCAGGGTCGCCGGATACCGCAGATAGTGTTGGTAGGCATAGTATTGGTTGCCGATCGAGCCGCCGATGTCGAGCAACGACGTGGCTCCGGCGCTGAATGCTTCGCGGAGCCAGAAGAGCACGGGGTAGTCGAAGGGCCAGATGCGCCGGGAGCGTTCGTTGACGTACTCCTCGGTGAACTTGTCGTGGCTGAATTCAGGCGAGGGCGGCAGCCAGGCGCGGGCCTGCGCGAAGGTCTCGAAGTGACCGCTGTGAAACCCGCGCCCCCGGGGCGACAGGTATTTTCGAATGGCACGTTGACGTAGCCAGTTCCGGACGAAGGGCAGTCGTTTGATGGTGGCCAGTTGCATGGACTCAGGCTGCGCGGGGCAGGTCTTGGTTGGCAGATAAGATACACCTGAACCGCGCCGATGGCGGTTGCGGCAGGGTCACGCGGTGCAGTGCGAAGACATCATGAAAAAGTTCATTTGGCTCGCGCTGTGCGTGGGGGGAATCGGCGGCCTTGCCTGGCTGTTGTCGGGGTTGGACCAGCGCTGGCAGCAGGTGTTTCGCGCATCCTCGGACGAGCAGGCCGTGCCGTTCGGGGTGCTGGGTGATTCCGACAGTCATGCCTACCACGATGACCTGACCTTTTCCCGGTGGCCAGGCGCGCGCGGGGGGGAGTTGCGTCAGCGCACCTGGCAGTGGACTGAGGTGTTGGCCCGCTTGCGACCGAATCAGCTCGATCCCGGTCCCTGGGGCACGTGGGGCACACGCTTCAGACACTTGTCCGGCTGGCGTGACGCGCTGGGGCTGGACGGCCGCTTTCCCGCGAAGCAGGACTACCTGTTCAATCAGGCGTACTCGGGAGCGGTGTGCGCGAACCTCAATGAGCCACCGGAGGATCAAACCCGTCGGCTGTTGACACTGATGGCGCGGGAGCCCACGCGTTGGCGCAATGGTGTGGTGGTGATCCGCATGGGGACGAATGATTTCGGCAAGGAGCGCACGCTGGATGCCCTGTCCAGGAACCCCGTTGATCCCGATGCGATGGCATTGATCGACGCGTGTCTGTCGCATGTCAGCCGTTCCGTGCAGCGCCTGCATGCGGCTCAACCAGGGCTTCGAATCGTGCTGGTCGGCATCTTCAACAATGCAGAGTGGGCGTTGTTCCAGGGGCTGTGGCAATCGCCTCAGGCCATGGCGTCGATTCGCCAGGGGCTGGCGCGCTACGACGATGGGCTCCGGGCGCTGGCCGAGCAGAACCCGAGGTTGGCATTCTTCGATGATCAGGCGTGGTTTGCCGCCCGTTGGGGCACGCGAGGGGAGACGGGCATTCCGGACTACCGACCTGTCCGTTTCGGTGCGCGTTTTGAAGTCAGCAACACTGGCGGTGACGAACCGCGTCATGCCACCTTGAAAGACGGGCATGCCGGGACCGTGTGGAATGCGCTGTGGGCCCAGTCGATGGTTGGATTGCTCAATGCGCGATTCGGGATGTCGGTGCCGGCCTTGACCACCGACGAACTGGTGCGTTTCGCGGATCCTGACGGGCGGTTCGGCATGCAGTGAAGCCGCAGCAGTCACTCGCCGAAGCCACGCATCTTGATGTAGCGGTGCCACAAGCTCGATTTCAGCGAGTCGCGCCACGCTGACTGCCCCACCTTGGCCGGCTGCATGCCCAGGCGGCCCAGCTGTTTGCGCAGCACGTGGTTGAACGACAAGGCATCGCGCCAGCGGATGCTTTCATCGGTGTTGAAGATGATCGACATGGAAATCGACACGTCTTCAGGGCCGTTGCGGACATGGTGGCCGGCGACAAACGGGATGTGCAGCGCTTCACCCGGGCTGAACTCGAAGGCGGTCGACAGTTGATCGATCAGCGAAGTCCAGGGGAGCTTGGTGTTCTGGCGGATCACATAGGCTTCACGATCCTGCTGGGACACCACCCGGTCGTCCCACGGGTGGGCGACAGTGACGGTCTTGCTGCCCCGGAACTGCATCAGGAAGGTGGAGTATCTGTCGATGTGGAAAGGCGTCACGCTGTTGGGCGAGGCGATGAACAGGTACAGCTGCGCGCCCACCGGCATCTCGCCAACGCCACGTTGCTTCATGAGCGTGGACACGTCGCCGCAGAGAGCCCGGTACAGATCCGCGAACGACGGATCAACCTCGGGTGACCTGACCATGATGTAGGCGTCGGTGGTCCGGATGGACTCGATGACTTCCTCCAGCGAACGGTCCTTGGGCTTCTTGCGGAAGGTCGACTCGAAGTCCGCGTCGACATCCAACAAGCCTTTGGAGTACATGACTTGCTGCCCTGGCAAGGTCGGCAACACCCGGGAAAGGTTTTCCAGGGAAAGCGCCGGGTGCCCCATCAGCTTGTGATGAAACTTGAAGGGCTGCTTGTCCAGCAGTTCGCTGTCGAGGTTGTCGGCAAAACAGGTGCTCATGGTGGAAAGCGGAGGCGGATCAAGGAAGGGGGGCCACGAATTGCAGGACAGAGTCCATCAGCCGTTGTTGGGCGTGCAGGGTGGAGGCGGTGTGATCGACATCGGACAATAGATCACAGGGGGTCTGCGCGACCGCTCCAAATTCGCGGAAAGCGTCTCGCCACTGAGATGGGTGGTTGTATTGCCAGAACATGCCACCGGAATACACCAGTTGCAGGCGAACCTGTTTGTCCAGCAAGGTCTGAATCGTGTGCGCGAATTCGGCCTTGGATGGCTGAGGGTAGGGGTTGTCGACAAGCAGCCGCGGGCCTGCGCTGGTTTGCGACTTGATGATTCGCAGGACCTTGGCGGACCAGCGCGCCAGGGTGCCACCGAAGTCCAGGTGCAGTTGCTTGCGCGCGCGGACCCATGGCGTCTTGGCGGTGGGGTAGGCATGGGTGTCCATCAGCCAGAGCGATTTGAGGCGATCGTCCTGCTGTGCGGCCGCCAGGCCATGGTGGGCCCCCGAGCAAATGCCTGCCAGCGCAAAGGAGTCGATCTGGGTCAGGCGTTGCAGGTGGTTCATGGCCGCCTGCAGATCGGCCACGGCCTGTTTTTCAAACGACAAGGTGCCGTCCGAGGCCTCGCTGTCTCCCTGGCCAGACAGGTCGAGACGCAAGACCGTGAACCCTTGTTCGGCCAGTCGGCGGGCCAGCTTGACATTGATGCGATGCGGGCCCATGCGGTGAACGACCCCTGCGTTGAGCAGCAGGATGCCGGTGGACCTGGCCGTTCCGCTCGGGCGGGTGAGGGTGCCGACCAGGTGGGAGCTCCGGCCAAAAGTGAGGATGTGCTCGTTCACTCGGCCTCTCCCTTGACGGCCGAAGCCATGAGGCGCAGCAGTTCAGGCGGTGCCAGCGAGGCGCTTCCGGCTTCTTCCACGTGCCAGGCCACCTGGGTCTTGGTGGGCAGGTGTCGCCAGCCTAGCCCACGGGCTTTCAGCTGTCCTGACAGCAGTTCGGCAGGCGGCGTGTGCTCGGTTCCGATGTGATAGCAGCCCTCCAGGCAGGCGGGGCGCATGGACTGGACCGAGATGTTCCGCATTTCCTGGAGCCAGTGGTCACCGAGTCCGAAGCCCAGGGCCTCGCGGTGCAATTCACTGGATGGTCGACGGGCGTGGATGAAGGGGTCGAAGGTGTGCATGGCGTGTGCGTCACCCAGCTCCTGAAGGTAGGTCGGTCCGTGCAGGATCGGCTCCCACAACACGATGCGAAGGGGATGAGGGACGCTGCGCTGCGACGCCAGCAGGGCCAGGGTGCCGCCGAGACGGGTGCCGACCCAGACGGTCTCGCTTGCCCGCGTGCGTCGCCCCAGTTCCTCTTGGGCGGCCAGGATGTCGTCTTGCCATTGAGTCAGCGACCCGTCGGCGTCGTCGCCTGAGGATTCGCCTGTGCCGTGGTAGTCGAACCGCATGACGTGGATGCCCTGCCCCGCCAACTGGTCGGCCAGCAGGCGATGCAGTCGATGTGTGCGCACGGCTTCTTGCCCAAAAGGGGCACACAACAGCACCTGCAAGGCGGTGCGGCTCGCGGCAGCGGGGGGGTGGTAGACCCCATAGAGCCTGCGCTCAACTGGCCCGAAGAAAAAAGGTGTCATTGCAAAAACAGACTGGGACTTCTCGGCGTGGGCAGGTCAGCGTCCCAGCCAACGACTGAGCCATCCACCCTTGGAAGCCCCGGGGGCGGTCCGGGCGCCTGCGGAGGCACCATCATGGATCGAGTTGGCGGCGGACGGAGCAGACGTCGACACACCCGCCTCTGTGGAGGCCGCCAATTGGCCCAGCGTTTCGAAGATCAGCCGGCGTACGTTGATGGTCTGACCCGTCCTGCGTTTGATTTCAGTGACCGCGCGCATGGCCAGCAGGGAGTGTCCGCCCAGGTCGAAGAAATTGTCGTCGAGGCCAATGTCCTCTGTGTCGATCAGTTCTTGCCAGATGGCCGCCATCGCCACCTCCAAGGGCGTGGACGGCGCGCGTTTGGCATTCCGGGCGGTGGCGGGCTTCAGCGCGACATCGGTCGGGCGGGGCAAGGCGGCGCGGTCCACCTTGCCATTGGGCAGCCTGGGCAAGGCCGGCATCATCACGATGTGCTGGGGCAACATGTAGTCAGGCAACAGGGTGGCCAACCGCGACTTCAGGGCGGCCACATCGGCTTGCGACCCCTGGTGATCCCGGGGCACGCAATAGGCGACCAGTCGCACGTCTCCCGGCTGGTCTTCGCGTGCCGCCACCACGGCTTGTCCAATGGACGCATGGCTGAGCAGTGCGGCCTCGATTTCTCCGAGTTCGATGCGGTGGCCCCGCACCTTGACCTGGTGGTCCAGTCGGCCGAGGTGTTCCAGGGTGCCGTCGGCGCGCCAGCGGCCCAGGTCACCCGTGCGATAGAGGCGCGCGTGGGGCTCTGAACGGAAGGCGTCTTGGATGAAACGCTCGGCCGTGAGCTCGGGGCGGTACAGGTAGCCCATGGTGACCCCGTCGCCACCGATGCAGATTTCACCCGGGGAGCCAATCGGGCAATGCTGCCCCTGCGGGGTCAGGATGTGCACCTGGGTGTTGGCCATGGGGTGGCCGATGCGGACGCCATGTTCGGGGTGGGCGACGCGCCAGCAGGTCGACCACACGGTGGTTTCCGTCGGACCATACATGTTCCACACGGCAGCGCAGCGCGCCAGCAAGGCAGAAGCCAGGGCAGCGGGCAGTGGTTCGCCCCCCACCAGCGCGGTGAACCCTGGATGACCTTGCCACCCCGCCTCGACGAGTGCATGCCAGGTGCTGGGTGTGGCCTGCATCACATGGATGCCGTCTTCCACCAGCGCCTTGAGCAGGAAAGGGTCTCGGGTGTCTTCGCTTCGGCACAGCACCACTTCTGCGCCGACCACCAGGGGCAGGAGCAGTTCCAGCACCGAGATGTCAAAGCTGAGCGTGGTCACCGCCAGCAGTCGCTGCCGGGCTTGCAGCCCAGGCTCTTGCGCCATGCCGCGCAGGAAGTTGATCACACCGCTGTGTGGCACCACGACGCCTTTGGGTTTGCCGGTCGAGCCAGAGGTGTAGATCACATAGGCCGCATCGGAGGCGCTGGCATCGTGAGCAGGATCCGGCTCCCATGCGTCGGCGGCTTGTTCTTGCAGCAGGGCATCGTCCAGGTCGGTGAGCAGCGTCTTGTCGCGCGGCCAGTTCAAGGCCTGCATGGTGTCCGAGCGACTGACCACCCAGGCCAGGCGCGCATCCTCGGCCATGTAGCTCAGGCGCTCCACCGGGTAGTCAGGGTCCAGTGGCACATAGGCCGCGCCAGACTGGAGGATGCCAAGCACGGTCGCCAGCAGGTCGGGGCAGCGGGGCATGCAGACACCCACCAGGGCACCACGGCCCAGGCCCTGGGCACGGAGGTAACGGGCGATTTGCGAGGCACGGGCCCATAGTTCGGCATGGCTGACAGCACGTTCGCCCGCCTGGCTGACGGCGATTTCACTGGATGACGCGTGCGGCTGTTGCCGCAGCAGGTCAATCAGGTTGCGGGTCGCAGGCCATGGCGTTGCGGTGTCGTTCCAGCGCTGCAGATCCAGGCGCTCCTGATCGCACTGGACCGAGATGTCGGCCAGCTGTGTGCCAGCTAGGTCCGGGAGTCGCCGCAGCAGGGCCGAGAGCCTGTCGGCAAACAGCTGCACGCTGGCCGCATCCAGGATGTCGGTGTTGTAGCTGAAGGTGAACTCGATGTCGTCGGGCGTTTCCACGCACCACAGGGCCAGGTCTTGCGCGGCACCCACCATGGGCAGATCAAACCGCTTGTGCTCGACATTGCCCCAGTTCAATTGGCGCTCGCGGGCGTCCTGATGAGAAAACAGGGCCTGATACAGCGGTGAACGGCTCGCATCTCGTGGCAGCTGAAGGGTGCGGACCAGGTGGTCCAGCGGGACGTCCGGGTGCGACAGGGCGTCGATGGTGCTGCGTTGCACCTGCGTGAACCATTCGGACACCGTCAGATCGGTGCGAGGACGCAGTCTCAGCGGCAAGGTGTTGACGAAAAAGCCGATGATCGATTCCAGTTCGGCGTGATCTCGTCCCCGCACGGGGGTGCCGATGACCAGGTCATCCTGTCCCGTGAGCTTGTGCAGAAACAGGCCGAAAGCGCCCAGCAGCGTGGTGAAGAGGGTGCGTCCCTCGCGTTGGGCGGCTTCGCGCAGTTGTCGCGTTGTGCGCGGGTCGAGGTGGAAGGTGCAGGAGGCCCCTTGTCCGGACATCACCGGCGGCCGGGGGTGGTCGGTGGGCAGGGCCAGCGGGGCAGGGGGCGGTGTCATCTGAGCCAGCCAGAACGCCGTCTGCCGTTGCAGCACCTCTGCGCTCATCCATTCGTTGTGCCAGGCGGCGAAGTCGCCGTAGGTGACGGGCAAAGCAGGCAACCGGGCCGGTTGACCGGTCAGGGCGGCGCTGTACAACTCCGACAATTCGTCGTTGAAGATCTGGAAGGACCACCCGTCCCAGATCAGGTGGTGCACGAGGAAGAACAGGATGTGGTCGCGCTCGGAGAGCTTGAACAACCTGATGGCAAAAAGCGGGCCCTGCTCGAGATTCAACGGACGCAGGGAGAGTTCGCCCATGCGCTGTCGCAGCGTGGCTTCACGCTCCGACTCCGGCAGGTGACTGAGGTCATCCAGCGGCAGCAAAGACACCTGAAGGTGCGGGAGCACCCGTTGGCGATCTCCTGTCGGGGTGCGTTCGATGACCGTGCGCAAGGCGGCCTGCCGTTGCAGGAGCTGTTGCCAGGCCTGGTCGAGCGCCTGCACATTCAGCTCACCTTCGAGCCGGCGCGCGGACGGGATGTGATGCGAGATTCCGTCGGGGGTCACGTTCTCGAGGTACCAGACCCGTTGCTGCATCTGCGACAGCGGCGCCGTGGCGGAGTCTTCGCGGCGGTGGATGACCTGTTCAGGCTGCGGTGCCAGTGTGGCTGCTGAGTCGTGGCCAGCCGAGGTGGCCTCGTCCCGAGCTTCGGTGGCGCCCAGGGCCAGGGCCAGGCGGCGCGGGCTGGGGTTGTCGAAGATGGTGTGGACGCTGACCGGGCGACCCGTTCGGTTGCGAATCTGTGTGACGGCCCGCATGACCAGCAGCGAATGCCCCCCGCGGTCGAAGAAATCATCGTCTGGTCCGAAGTGGCCGAGTCCGAGCAGGCCGCGCCAGATGTCGGCAATGATGGATGTCACCGACTCGGTCGAGGTCGCTGCTGTCGCGCTGGGGACCGCCTGAGGAGCGGCGGGCGGCGTCGAGGCAGGGGGTGTTTGCGAGTCAGATCCCGGCGTGAATTCATAACGCGACAGCGGGCGATCGGGATCGGTCGCGATCTCGCGCAGCAGCCGTTCCAGTGCCTTGGCAAAGGCTCCGACAGAGTCGGTCTCGAACACATCGGCATTGAAGGTGAACACGAACTCGATGTGGTTGCGTGTTTCCACGCACCACAGCGACAGATCCTGCGCGGCGCCCAGCATGGGAGTCGGCATGCGCTGGTGGTCCACATTGCCCCACCGTGTGGTGCGCTCGCGCACATCCTGGTAGGAGAACGACGCCTGGTGGATGGGCGGACGGCTCCGGTCGCGCGGCACCTGCATGACGTGCACCAGGTGATCGAAGGGCACATCGGGGTAGGAGAAGGCGTCCACCACCTGGCGATGCACGGCACCGAGCCAGGCAGGCAGCGTCATGTCGTCGGTGGGCCGCATGCGCAGGGGCAGCATGTTGACGAAGAAGCCCATCAGGTGTTCCAGCGCTGGCTGTTCGCGTCCGCGCACCGGGGTGCCAATGACGAAGTCGCTCTGTTTGCTGACCCGATGCAGGGCCAGTGCGTACGCGGCCAGCAAGGTGATGTACAGGGTTCGCCCCTGCTGTTGGGCCTGCGCACGCAGCGCATCGGTCACGTCCTTGGCCAGGTTGAACTGGAAGGACCCACCCCGTCCGGACATGATGGCGGGGCGCGGGTGGTCGAGCGGCAGTTCAAGGGGAGGTGGCAGCGGTGTGAGCTGTTCTCTCCAGTAGCCCAATTGGCGCTGGAGCTCTGGTCCGGTCATCCACTCGTTGTGCCAGGCGGCAAAGTCGCCATAGCTGACCGTGAGGGCGGGCAGATTGGGTTGGCGGCCTTCCAGGCAGGCGGCGTACAACTCCGGCAGGTCCGCATACAGCAGGTCGAAGGACCAGGCATCCCAGATCAGGTGATGGGCCTGGAACAGCAGGCCATGTTCTTCGGGCGACAGGCGGAACAACCGGGCCGTGAACAAGGGGCCCTTTTCCAGGTCGTAAGGTGTTTCCACCAGCTCGGCGATGATCTTGTTCATGGCCGGCTTGCGCTCGTCTTCCGGGAGATGACTGAAGTCGTCGAAGGGGATCAGGCTGAACGGCAGTTCGGGCAGGATGCGCTGGACGTCGCCGTTGGGGGTGCGCTCGACCACCGTGCGCAGCACGCTCTGGCGCTGGATGAGCAGGCGCCAGGCCTGGTTGAATGCCTCGACGTTGAGCGGCCCCAGCAGGCGGTGGCCGGTGGGAATGCTGTGCACGACCGTGCCGGGCGTGAGGTTCTCGAGGAACCACACCCGCTCCTGCATCTGAGACAGGGGTGCGGTCGATTGATCAGCCCGGATGGGGATGGTGTCCGCCGGCCCCGTGCCGGTGGGTGAGCTGCTCTGAGCACCCTTCAACTGCAGCAAGGCAGTCGCCAGTTTGACCGGCGTGGGATGGTCGAAGATCACGCGCAAGCCCGGGCGCTGCCCCAGGGCCTTGGCCAGCGCGGCCGACAGCTTCGCGGCCATCAGCGAGTGGCCACCTTGTTCGAAAAAGTGGTCGTTGTCTCCCAAGCGATCACGGCCGAGGAGCTGGCCCATTTCCCTGGCCACGGTGTCGGTGGCCTGTGCGACCAGGTCGTTGGCCGCTGGCGCGACAGCCGTCGCGGTGGGTGAGCCCGGTGGGGTGCTCACCGGTGCCGCGACGCTGGCGGGCAAGGGCAGGGCTTTGCGGTCAATCTTGTTGTTCGGCAGCAGGGGCAGGGAAGACAGCACCATCACTGAGCGCGGCACCATGTAGTCGGGCAGGGTGTGGCGCAGGCCGTTGCGCAAAGCCGCCGTGTCCAGCGCCGCGTCGCTCTGGGGCACCACGTAGCCGATCAAGGCCATGTCGCCCGGCGTGACTTCGTGCGCGATCACCACCGCACGCGAGACCCCCGCTTGTTTTTCGAGCTGGGCTTCGATCTCGCCGAGTTCGATGCGGTAGCCGCGAATCTTGACCTGAAAATCCATGCGGCCCAGGTGCTCGATCTGGCCCTCTTCACGCCAGCGTCCCAGGTCACCGGTGCGGTAGACCGGCCGGCCGGGTCGAGGGCCCCAGGGCACGGACACAAAGCGCTCGGCGGTCAGGTCGGGGCGACCGTGATAGCCCAGGGCCACACCATCGCCGCCGATGCAGATTTCGCCCTCCGCTCCGACTGGCAGGGGCTGCAGGGTCTCGTCCAGGATCCACACCTGGGTGTTGTCGATGGGGTGCCCGATCGTGATTTTGGCCGCTGCGTCGGTGACGTGTGACAGCGTCGACCACACCGTGGTCTCGGTGGGACCGTACATGTTCCAGACGTCGAGGCCCTTGGCCAGCAGGGCAGAGGCGAGCGCGGCGGGCAGGGGCTCGCCACCCACGAGCGCGCGGAAGCCCTTCGGGGGTTGCCAGCCGGCATCGAGCAGGAGGTGCCACGTGGTGGGGGTGGCCTGCATCACCGTGACATGCTCTTGTGTCGCCAACGCCATGAGGGCTTCGCCATCCATGGCTTGATCCCGGGTTGCAAGAACCACCGTGCCGCCAGTCACCAAGGGCAGCAGCAACTCCAGGACCGCGATGTCGAAACTCAACGTGGTGACCGCAAGCAGACGGTCCGATGCCCGCAGGCCCGGCTCGCGCTGCATGGATGTCAGGAAGTTGCACACGGCGCGATGGGGAACGGCCACTCCCTTGGGGCGGCCTGTCGACCCGGAGGTGTAGATCACATAGGCCGCGGCTTCGTCATCGGTGACCACTGGCAGCGGCGCGTCGCTGGCCGTCTCCAGCAGGGCCGTGTCGCGATCGAGCTGCAGCTGGGCGGTGCGAGGAAGTCCACTGGCATCGGCGCAGGAAGAGTGCGTGACCACCAGCGTGAGGCCAGCATCCTCGACCATCATCTGCAGCCGCTCGGTCGGGAAACCAGGGTCCAGCGGGACATAGGCCGCGCCTGTCTTGAGCACGCCGAGCATCGCGGGCAACAAGTGCTTCCCTCGTGGCAGGCTGATGCCCACGCGTTGACCTGGCGCGGCGCCGCGGGATTGCAGCACATGGGCGATGCGATTGGACTGAGCCTCCAGTTGCTGGTAGGTGAGTTGGCCTTCGTTGGTCACCACCGCAACCTGGGAAGGGGTCCGACGGGCTTGCCGGTTCACCCAGGCTTCGACTCGGGCTTGCGCCTCAAGGGGGCGGTCGGTCTGGTTCCATGCCAGCAGGCGTTTGTCCAGCGATGCGGTCGTCGTGGTGGCTGGCGCCAGCAAGTGCATCAGGCGATCGACGAGCGCCTTGGCCCGGCCCGGGCTCAGGTGCTCGCTGCTGTGGTGCAGGTCGAGGGTGAGGGCATCCGCCTGTTCATAGAAATTGAAGAAGACTTCGCTGAGCAGCCCGCGCTTGCGGCCTTCGTGCATGGCCGCTTGCAGAGGAGCCCACCCGGAGAGGTCGACCTTCGGATTGAGATTGAAGTAGATGGAGGTCAGCGGGGGCTTGCTGCCCTCGGCCTGCAGGCCCAGGGCGCGTGCGGCGGTCCCTTGGGTCATCAATGGGAACTCCATCGCATCCATCAGCGTGGACTTGATCCGGCGCAACCGGTCCGCCTGTGATTCGCCGTCTTTCATCTGTATCCGGACGGGCAGATCCAGCACGCCATCAGCCAGCAGGGGGGCATGTCGCTGCAGATTCTGTGCGGCATACGGGATGCTCACGACCATGTCGCGTTGGCCGCTTTCAAGCGAGATGAGTTCGGCCACGGCATGCAGCAGCCATTGGAAGAGCGTGGCACCGTGTGCCTTGGCCTGATCCCGCAGTTGAGCCAGTCGGGCGCCGTCCAGACGTGCGCGAACGGTGTCACCAGCGAATGTGCGGGGACCCGTGGGAACCTTGTCACCCAGCGAGATGGGGGCCGGCGGGGACTGGAGCACCTGCTTCCAGTGCTGGACGCTGGCTTGGCCTTCGGCCTGCTCGAACCGGGCGTTCGCTGTTTCGGCGAAGTGCAGCGGGGACTCTGCGGCATCCCACAGGGGCGCCTGTCCCTGCTTGCGAGCCTGATAGGCCGTGGCCAGCTCGGCATTGAAGACACTCGAGGCCCAGCCGTCGAAAATGAGGTGGCTGGCCACCACATGGACCACCACGCGGCCATCGGCCAGCGTCAGGATGCTCGCGCGAGCGAGCGGTGCCCGATCCAGCTGGAACTCGGTGGCGCTGGCCAGCCAAGCATGTTGATCAAGGGCCTGGTCGCTGTCTGCGCAGGCGCGCAGATCGATCTCGCCGATGGAAAGCTGTGCAGACGGATCGAGGAACTGCCGAGGTTGATCCAGGTCGAAACGCAGCTTGAATGCGTCGTGGCGCTGCAGCACATCCTGCAAGGCTTGCTTGAGAGCCGGGATGTTGACCTCGCCCCGCAACGTCACACAGAAGGACTCGTTGAGTGCCACGCGGGCCGCAGGGTCGTAGATGGCTGCCAGCCAGCGTTCGGTTTGTCCGGGAGCCAGCGCAGACGATGTGGCGGTGTGGGCCGACGGGACATGGGGTGCTGTCTGCCCCGATTCAGGTGTCTGGGCGTGAGCACCTTCGCGCGGGGCGATGAAGCCCCGTGCGATCAGCTCGTCCATCACGCCGATGAAGGTGTCGGCGATGCGGTCGCAGTCGGCATCCGTCATGGCCTCGGTCACGAAGTGGCCGAACTGCTCGTACAGGTGCAGGCCTTTGAAGCGGGCGAGGTAATAGAACAGGCTGATGTTGCGGACGTTGTCGTCCCACTGCAGGCGCCACAGCGAGGTGCAATGCACGGCCTTGACCGGCGCGCCATGGCTGGCGAAAGCGGCGTTGATGCGATCGACCATGCGCTGCGTGCGCGAATTGATCGCCTGATACAGCGCGCGGCCGCCGCGCTTGATGTGCAGCAGCGAGGCGTGGGCCGCGGCCAGGGCCAGCGGATGGCGCACGAAGGTGCCGGCGAAGTAGGTGACGCCAGCTTCCGGGTAGGAGTCGTCGCCGTACTGCCAGTGGCCGCCGTCCAGCGCATCGAGCCATTGGCTGTTGCCGGCGATGGCCGCGAACGGCAGGCCGCCGCCGATGACCTTGCCATAGGTGGCGATGTCGGCGCGCACGCCGTAGAACTCTTGGGCGCCGCCCGGCGCCACACGGAAGCCCGTGACCACCTCGTCGAAGATCAGCGCGGCACCGCCCTGCGTGGCGATGTCTCGCAACTGCTGCACGAAGGCCTTGGGCTGCAGCGTCGGGTACTTGTTCTGGATCGGCTCGATCATGATGGCCGCCAGCTCGTGCGCGCATTGGCGCAGCACCTCCAGCGACTCGGGGCTGTCGTAGTCCAGCACCAGGATGTTCTCGACCGCGTTGGCCAGGATGCCCGGCGCGGCCGACAGCGAGCGCAGCTGCTTGGTGCCACGCACGATGACTTCGTCGAAGATGCCGTGGTAGCTGTTGTTGAAGATGGCAATCTTCTTGCGGCCGGTGACCGTGCGCGCGATGCGCATGGCACCCATCACGGCTTCGGAGCCGGTGTTGCAGAAGGCCACGCGCTCCATGCCCGTGAACTCGGAGATGAGCTGCGCCACGTCGGCGGCCAGCGGGTGCTGCGGACCGACCTCGATGCCCTTGTGCAACTGGTCGACCATGGCCTGGGTGACGTCTTCGCGCTTGTAGCCCAGGAAGTTGGCGCCGAAGCACGACAGCAGGTCGATGTACTCGTTGCCATCGATGTCCCACACGCGTGCGCCTTCGGAGCGGTCGGCCACGATGGGGTAGACCAGGTCCTTCCACTGCGGGTTGAAGCCGGTGACCACACGCGGGTCGGCCATCACCTTGCGGTGTTGCTGGCTGAACGATTTGGAGCGGCCGGTGCGTTCGTTGTAGCGACGAATGAAATCGTCGATCCACTGCTGCTGCGCCGGGGTGTACTCGTTCTGGGCCGACAGCACGATGCGGGCCGAGGCGCCAAAGGGCTTCTCGATGAGGGCGTTCTTTGCGGGATGGGCGTCGCTGCTGGCGGTCGTGAGGCCGGCAACCTGGACCGAGGCCGCTTGCATCGAACCTGTTTGCAAGGAGCTCGTTCGCTCGGAGCCCGCCACGGTGGGGGCCGCTGCAACGGCTTGAACGCCTTGAGCGGTCTGAACGGCTGGTGCGGCTTGCAGCGGCAGCCCCGCCAGCAGCGCCAGTTGCTGCTGCATCAGCACCATCTGCTGCTGGACGAGGGCCTGCAGGCTGTCGCCCGGCACGGCCGCCATGGCCTGAACAGGCGCCAGGGTGACAGCCTGCGAGGGCAGGGGCAACGGTGCCTGGGCAGCCACTTGGCGCCCTGAACTGGTGGCGAGCGCCTGAGCGGCAGCAGGCGGCGCGTCGGCGAAGCGATCCGCCGGCAATTCGCCATCGAAGAACGCGGCGAGCTTGGGCAGCGTGTCGAGGTCTTCCAGCAAGCGACGAAAGCGCAGGCGGATGCCGAAGGCTTGCTCGAAGGCGAGGGTGGCTTGCGTCAGCGACAGCGAGTCCAGGCCCTGATCTACGAAGGTGGCGCTGCGGTCGGTCGCTTCTGGCGGCAGGCCGGCCACATCGGCGAGGATGCGGACGATTTCTTGCTCGATGCGGGGCAGTCGATTCATGGCGGTCGTCGATGAAGGGCTGGGGACAGGGCTGGAAACAGTGGGCAACGGGGTGAGCGATTCAGGCACGGCAACGCGCCGCTTGAACCAGTGCACCTCGCGGCGGAAGGGGTAGGTGGGCAGGGCCACGCGGGGCGTGCGCGCAGGCAACGGCCATGCGGGTGACAGCCCCGCGCACCAAAGCTGGCCGAGGGCCCCAAGCGCATGCCTGGCTGGGGGCAGGGCGGCTTGCGCGCTGCTCAGCAGGGACACGGTCCTGGGCAAGGCACCCTGGACGCGATGTTGGCGGATGAGCGCGGTCAGCGCCTGGCCCGGGCCCACCTCGATGAAGGTGACGTCGCCAAGCGCCTGCTCTGCCTGCACGGCCTGGCTGAAGGCCACCGGTGCGCGCACCTGCGAGGCCCAGTAAGCCGGGTCCGTGGCCTGCTCGGCGCTCAGGTGGCCACCGCTCACGCAGGAGTAGGTGGGCAGCTTCGGCGCCGACAGCCTGGCGCGGGCCAGGGCCGCCTGCACGCGAGGCAGGGCACCTGCCATCGAAGCGCTGTGGAAGGCGTGGGAGACCTTCAGGCGTGTGATGGCGATGCCGCGCTGCTCGAGCGAGGTGGCCAGCGCGTCGATGTCCGCATGCGGGCCGGCCAGCACGGTGAGCTCGGGCGCATTGATGGCGGCCACGTCGATGCCCGATGGCAGCGGCTGCAGCGCGGCCAGGCCGGTGCGCACGGCCAGCATGCCGCCAGCCGGTTGCGCGAACATGGCTTCGCCGCGTTCGATCACGGCGCGCATGGCATCTTGCGGGCTCATGACGCCGGCGTGGCAGGCGGCCGCGTATTCCCCGATGCTGTGTCCGATCAGCGCGTGCGGGCGCAGCCCCAGGCTGTCGAGCCAGGCAGCCAGTGCGTGCGAGACGGCGAACAGCGCGGGCTGGGCAAGGCGCGTTTCGGCCAGCTCGGCGGCAGCGGTTTCATCGGTGGGCGAGGCCTCGACCAGCAGGCGGCGCAGCGTGGCAGCCAGTTCGTCAGGGGCGGCGGCCAGCACCTCGTCGAAGGCGTGCTGGAAGGCCGGAAACTGCTCGACCAGTTCGCGCGCCATGCCGGGGTGTTGGGAGCCCTGGCCCGGGAAGGCAAAGACCACGCGAGCGCCGCGTTGCGCGGCCTGGCCTTGCGTGATCGCGCGCAGCGCAGCGATGGCCTCGTCGCGGTTGCCTGCCACCACACATTGCCGCTGCACCATCGCCTGGCGCCCACGCATCAGCGTGGCCGAGACGGCGGCCAGCGGCAGACCCGGGTGGCGTTCGAGGTGATCGGCCAGGTCGCGGGCGCGTTGCAGCAAGGCCTCCGGGTGCTTGGCCGAGATGGGCAGCAGCTGCAGGCCGGGCGCGTCGGGCAGGCTTTGCTGCGCGCCGGCGGGCGCTTCGGCCATGATGACGTGCGCGTTCGTGCCACCCACGCCGAACGAGCTCACGGCGGCGCGGCGCGGCGACTCGCCCCGAGGCCAGTCCAGCACCTGGGCCGACACCTGGAAAGGCGATTGCGCGAAGTCGATCTGCGGATTCGGCTGATCGAAATGCAGCGTGCCGGGGATGCGGCCGTGGTGCAGCGACAGCGTGGCCTTGATCAGACCGATGACGCCGGCCGCCGCCACCATGTGACCCACGTGGCCCTTGACCGAGCCCAGGGTGCAAAAGCCCGTGTCGCGCGTGTCCTGCGACCAGGCGCGAGTCAGGGCCGCCACCTCGATGGGGTCCCCCAGCGCCGTGCCGGTGCCGTGGGCCTCGACGTAGCCGATCTGGCGGGCGTTGACCCGGGCGTGCTCCAGCGCCATGCGGATGGCCTGGGCCTGGCCGCTGACGCTGGGTGCGGTGAAGCTGGCCTTGTCGCCGCCGTCGTTGTTCAGGCCCACGCCTTCGATGACGCCGTAGATGGTGTCGCCGTCGGCCAGGGCCTGCGACAGCCGCTTGAGCACGACCACGCCGCCGCCGCTGCCGAACACCGTGCCCGATGCCTGCGCATCGAAGGGGCGGCAGCGGCCGTCGGCCGACTCCATGCCGCCTTCGACATGCAGGTAGCCACTGGCCTGTGGCACCAGCACCGACGAGCCACCGGCCAGGGCGATGTCGCACTGGCCTTGGGCCAGCGCGTGCCAGGCCTGGGTCACGGCGACCAGCGAGGTCGAGCAGGCGGTGTGGATGGACACCGCCGGACCGTTGAAGTTGAGCCGGTGGGCCACGCGGGTGGCCACGTAGTCCTTCTCGTTGGCCAGCATGGCCGCGAACTCGCCAGCTTGTGCGATCAGCTCCGGGTTCTCGGCCCGCATCGCCGGCAGGTAGGCGTTGTTCGAGGTGCCTGCGTAGACGCCCACGCGGTCCCCGGTGTCACCACCCAGTCGGCTGGGGTCGATGCCTGCGTGCTCGAGCGCGCTCCAGCACAGCTCCAGGAAGAGGCGCTGCTGCGGATCCGTCAAGGTCGCTTCACGCGCCGACAGGCCGAAGAAGCCGGCATCGAAGCAGTCGGCCTGGTGCAGCACGCCCCGCGCGGCCACGAAGTTGGGCTGCTCGCGCAGCGCGGCGGGCACCGAAGGGTCGATTTCTTCGGGGCGAAAGCGCCGCAACGTCTCGACGTTGTCCAGCAGCTGTTGCCAGAACGTCTCGACGTCGGCGGCGGTGCCCACGCGGGCGGCCATGCCGACGATGGCCATGCCTTCGCCGGTGGCCGACGCGGCATGGCGTCGGGCTCGGGTGGCGCTGGCTTGACCGCTGTCCGCGTTGGCTTGCGATGCCAGCAGGGCGCTCAGGCCTGCCACCGTGGGCCGGTCGTACACATCGGCCACGTTGAGCTGGATGCCTTGCTCGCGGGCGCGGCTGACGAAGCGCATCACCAACAAAGAGCGGGCGCCTTGGTCAAAGACGTTGGCATCGTCTTGCAAACGATCCAGGCCCAGCAGTTCGAGCCAAAGCGCTCGCAGGCGGTCGATCAGCTCGCCGGACGAGGTCTCGGCGACTGAACCCGAAGCACGGGTTGCCGGCACGGCCGAGGGCAGGCCTCGCCGATCGATCTTGCCACTGGGTGTGGTCGGCAGCTTGTCCAGCACGGCAAAGCGCACCGGCACCATGTATTCAGGCAGGCGATCGCGCAGCCAGGCTCGCCAGGCGGTGACGGTCTGGTCGGCAGGCGACGAGCCCGGGCGCAAGACGACGTGGGCGGTCAGCACGCGGCTGCCATCCGGATCGGACGGGGCGGTGACCACGGCGTCCTGCAGGCCGGGGTGGGCCATCAGGGCCAGCTCGATGTCGCCGGGCTCGATGCGGAAACCATCGACCTTGAGCTGCTGGTCGGCGCGGCCCAGGTAGGTGAGGGTGCCGTCAGCAGCCTGGCGCACGAGGTCGCCGGTGGCGTACCAGCGGGCGGGCACGCCATCGGGGCCGGGCAACCGATCCAGGAAGCGCTCCGCGGTGAGGTCGGGGCGGCCCAGGTAGCCCTCGGCCAGGGTGTCGCCGCCGAGCATCAGCTCGCCTTGCGCCAGCTCGCTCGGTGCGGTGTGGGGCTCGGGGGCATCGTCGTCCTGCACCGGGCGCAGCCACACGCGCACGTGTGGCAGGGCCGTGCCGATGGGCGGGATCTGGGGCCAGGTGCCGGCGTCGCCAGCGAGTTCGAACGCCGTGACCACGTGGGTTTCGGTCGGGCCGTAGTGGTTGTGCAGCACGGCACCACCGAGCCGGCCGAACAGGGCGCGGATGTCCGGGGTGACCTGCAGTTGCTCGCCGGCGCTGACCACGTCCCGCAGTGACAGGGGCAGGGCGCCTGCGCGCGTGTGTGCATCGGCATCGGCCTGGGCCAGCATCTGCAGGGCCACGTAGGGCAGGTACAGGCGCTGCACGCGTTCAAGCGCGAGCAGTGCGCGCAGGCGCGCCGGGTCGCGGCGGTCGGCGTCGTCGGGCAGGATCAGGGTGCCGCCGGTGGCCAGGGTCGAGAAGATCTCCTGGAAGTGCACGTCGAAGGACAGCGGTGCGAACTGCAGGGTGCGCGCGGGCTGGCCCAGGCGGGCGTGGGCCACGTGCCAGGCCGTCAGGTGGGCCAGCGGCGCCAGCCCCATCGCCACGCCTTTGGGACGGCCGGTGGAGCCGGAGGTGAACAGCACGTAGACCAGGTCGCCGTCGGCGGCGTGCGGCAAAGGTCCGGCGGGTCGGGGCGAGGCCAGGCTGGGCAGCGCGTCCAGCCGCGACTGCAAGGTGGACAGCGCTTCGGGTTCGCCCACCACCGCGCGCACCTGGGCGTCGTCGAGCATGGCCTGAAGCCGGTCGGTCGGGTAGCCGAGGTCGAGCGGCACGTAAGCCAGGCCCGACTCCACCGCGGCCACGATGGAGACGATGGTCTCGATGCTGCGGCTGGCGGCGATGCCGATCCGGTCTCCCGCGACCAGGCCCGCGGCACGCCAGGCGTCGGCGCGGCGGGCAACGAGGTCTGCCAGCACCTGATAAGTCAGCACCTGCTGGCCGCTCGACAGCGCGGGGGCGTCGGGCCAGCGCTGGGCGGCCCTTTGCAAGGTCTGGCGAAGGGGGAACAGGTCGCGCGTGGGCATGTCGGTGCTGGGGTGGGAGGTCGCCATCTCAGCGCACCGGGGCTGGTGGCAGGGTCAAGGTGCTTGGGCTAAAGTCCGGGGCCGTCACGCTTGGCGGAGATGGGGGCTGGGTCATGACGTCCTGTCCTGTTTCCTGGATGTGTTGTTTTGGCTGGGTTTGTCAGGCCCTGTGCGGCCTGCCAGTGAGTGTCCGAAAATTCACGGAAGTCACTTGTCCGTTGAACGGACGCCCTTGTTCATCTTATTTTGATTTCATCCTGCGTAACCACCTGTATCGGTCCCACGATTGAAGGGTGACAGGTCAGGTTTCTTCGATTTCCGTAGCAAATTTCTCTTGTGTCCGATTCCCCGACTGTTTCAAGCCTCCCTGATGCCTCGCCTTGGCGTGCCTGCGTGGCACCCATGCTCGATTGGACCGACAGGCATTGCAGGTATTTCCACCGGCTGCTGAGCAGCGAAGCGCGCCTCTACACCGAGATGCTGACCACCGGGGCCATCATCCACGGCGGCATGCATCGCTTCCTTGATTTCGATGAATTCGAGCACCCGGTGGCGCTGCAACTGGGGGGCAGCGAACCCGCCGACTTGGCCGAATGCGCCAAACTGGCCCGCCAGTGGGGCTACGACGAGGTCAACCTGAACTGCGGCTGCCCCAGCGAGCGGGTGCAGCGGGGGGCCTTCGGGGCCTGTCTCATGAACGAGGCCTCCCTGGTGGCCGATTGCGTCAAGGCCATGATCGACGCCGTTGATGGCGACCCGAAGCTGCCCATCACCGTCAAGCACCGCATCGGCATCGACCAGAACGAGTCCTACGAATTCGTGCGGGACTTCGTGGGCGCGGTGGCCGACGCCGGCTGCCAGGTTTTCATCGTTCACGCACGCAACGCCTGGCTCAAAGGCCTGAGCCCCAAGGAAAACCGCGAGATCCCGCCCTTGCGCTACGCCACCGTGCACCAGCTCAAGCGCGACTTCCCGCACCTGACCATCGTGCTCAATGGCGGCCTGGCCGACAACGCCGCCTGCCTGGCACAGCTGCAACCCGGCGCCGAGCTGCCCGGCGTGACGCTCGACGGTGTCATGGTGGGGCGCGCGGCCTACCACACGCCCTGGATCCTGTCGGAGTGGGACGAGCTGTTCTTCGGCCATGCCCAGCGTTGCGAGCCCCTGAGCCGCGAAGGCGTGGAGGCCGCCATGGTGGCCTACGTCGAGCGCGAGATGGCCCGCACCCAGGGCTGGGCCCATGGCGAGGTGCGCTGGCACCAGGTCATCCGCCACATCCTGGGGCTCTACAACGGCTTGCCGGGCGCGCGCCGCTGGCGTCAGGTTTGGTCCGATCACACCTTGAAAAACGAGCTGCCCTCCAAGGTGATGCAACTGGCCCACCAGCGCCCAACCCAACGCGACGAACCCGGCACGGGCCTTGCTGCCCGGGTGGGCTGATGCCCGTCCTTCCAGGATGCCCATGACCGACACCCCCTCCGCACCGACGCGCCGCATCCTTCAGGGCGACCTGCTGGACTTCATCGACGACCCCGGCTTTGCCACGCCCCAGGAATCACCCGGCGTGCGCTGGCGCCCTGGCCATCGCGTGCTGATCGACGCCGGCCGCATCGTGGCGGTGCTTTCGCCCGACGAGGCCTTGCCTGCTGAATGGGCAGGCGTTGAGGTGGAATCGCAAGCCGGCAAGGTGATCCTGCCTGGCTTCATCGACACCCACGTTCACTGCCCGCAGCTCGACGTCATCGCCAGCTACGGCACCGAGTTGCTGGACTGGCTCAACACCTACACCTTCCCGGCCGAGCGCCGCTACGCCGACCCAGCGGTCTCGCGCGAAGGCGCGCACCGATTCCTGAACGCCCTGTGGGCCCACGGCACGACCAGCGCCGTCGTCTTCCCGACCGTGCACAAGGTCAGCGCCGAAGCCCTGTTCGAGGCCGCGCACGCCGCGCAGATGCGCCTGGTCACCGGCAAGGTGCTGATGAACCGCTTCGCGCCCGAAGGCCTGCTCGACGACGTCGAACAGGCCGAGCGAGATTGCGTGGACCTGATCGACCGCTGGCACGGCCAGGGCCGCAACGCCTTTGCCGTGACGGTGCGCTTCGCGCCCACCAGCACGCCAGAGCAGTTGAAGATGGCCGGCCAGTTGTGCCAGGCCTACGCCGGCACCTACATGCAGACCCACGTCGCCGAGAACCGCGACGAGGTCAAGTGGGTGATGGAGCTCTACCCCGACGCGCGCAGCTACCTCGACGTCTACGACCGCGACGGCCTGATCGGCCCGCGCGCGGTGCTGGCCCACGGCATCTGGCTGGACGAGCGCGACCGCGCCGTGCTGCGCGAAAGTGGCGCCCAGATCGCCCACAGCCCCAGCTCCAACCTCTTTCTGGGCAGCGGCCTGTTCGACTGGGCCCAGGCCCAGCGCGATGGCCTGCACGTGAGCCTGGCCAGCGATGTGGGCGGCGGCACCAGCCTGAGCATGTTGCGCAACATGCAGGACGCCTACAAGATCCAGGCCCTGCAAGGCACCCGCCTGACGGCCTGGAAGGCCCTCTACACCGGCACCCTGGGCGCCGCCCGCGCGCTGGGCCTGGAGGGCGAGGTCGGCGCCATCGAGCCTGGCTGCCATGCCGACCTGACCGTGTGGGACTGGGCGCGCGACGACGTCTCCCGCCACCGAGATGGCCTGTGCCGCGAGCTGCACGAACGCGTGTTCGTCTGGATGACCCTGGGCGACGAGCGCAACCTGCGCGAAACGCTGGTGGCCGGCCGCACCGTGTTTGCCGTGGCTGCTTGAGTCCGGCACACTGTTTTCATGGCCTGGCCGCGCCCCACGAGGGCGAGCCAGGCAGCCCCTCCAACCGATTCAAGACCCCACCGGATCGACCATGACCTTGCCCGCCGACACCTTCTCCCGCATCCCCGCCGAGCGCCTCCCCGCGGTGCTGGCCGCCATGCCCAAGGCCGAGTTGCACCTGCACATCGAAGGCTCGCTGGAGCCCGAGCGCATCTTTGCGCTGGCCCAGCGCAACGGCGTGCAGCTGAGCTACCCCAGCGTCGAGGCGCTGCGCCAGGCCTACGCCTTCACCGACCTGCAAAGCTTCCTGGACATCTACTACGCTGGCGCCTCGGTGCTGCTCAAGGAGCAGGACTTCCACGACATGGCCTGGGACTACCTGCTCAAGGCCAAGGCAGACAACGTGGTGCACGTCGAAATGTTCTTCGACCCGCAGACCCACACCGACCGTGGCGTGCCTTTCGAGGTCGTCATCCAGGGGCTGACCTCGGCGTGCGAGCGCGCCAAGGCCGAGCTGGGCGTGAGTGCCTCGCTGATCATGTGCTTCCTGCGGCACCTCTCGGAAGAAGCCGCGTTCGACACGCTCGAGCAGGCGCTGCCGTTCAAGCACCTGTTCATCGGCGTGGGCCTGGATTCGAGCGAGCGCGGTCACCCGCCCGAGAAGTTCGCTCGCGTGTTCGAGCGCTGCCGCGAGCTGGGCCTGCACCTGGTCGCCCATGCTGGCGAAGAAGGCCCGCCCGAGTACATCCGCAATGCGCTGGACATCCTGCACGTCGAGCGCATCGACCATGGCGTGCGCTGCGTGGAAGACCCGGAGCTGGTCAAGCGCCTGGCACGCGAGGGCATGGCGCTGACGGTGTGCCCGCTGTCCAACATCAAGCTGTGCGTGTTCGGTGACATGGCCCAGCACAACCTGAAAGACCTGCTGGACGCCGGCCTGAAGGTCACCATCAACTCAGACGACCCGGCCTACTTCGGCGGCTACGTCAACCAGAACTACCTGGCGACCTTCGCGGCCTTGCCGCTGGATGCGGCCGCGGCCTACACCCTGGCGCGCAACAGCCTGGAGGCCAGCTTCGTCTCGGCCGACACGAAGGCCGGCTGGGTCAAGCAGCTCGATCAGACGTTCGCGAGCTTCGCTGCGGCCTGACCGAAACCGTAGGCATCCATGGCCAGGTGGCCGTGGGTGACGCTGGCGTGCAGGCGCATGGCCAGCTCGGGTGTGGCGGCATCGTCATCACATGCCGCACCCGCCGCGAAGTAGAACGGCAGCCAGTGCTCGGGCGTCGGGTGCATGGCCACCGCGTGCGGCGCCTGCTGGCGGTAGGCAAGCAGGGCAGGCCAGTCGGCGGCACGCGTGCGTTCGTCCACCCAGGTGCGGAAGGCGGCGCAGTCGGGCTCCTCGGGCGCATCGACCGGGGCCGGCCGCGTGAAGAAGCGGCGCAGGTTGTGCGTCAGGCTGCCCGAGCCGATCACCAGCACGCCCTCGTGGCGCAGCGAACGCAAGGCGCGCCCCATCGCGAACAGGTCCGAAGGGCTGGCCGAGGGCACCAGCGACAGCGGCACCACCGGCACGTCCACCTGCGGGAACAGGTGCATCAGCACCGTCCAGATGCCATGGTCCAGGCCGCTGTGCGGTGTCCACTGGGCGGGCACGCCGGCTTGGTTCAACAGATCGACCACGCGGTGGGCAACGGCCGCATCACCCGCAGCGTCGTAATGGACCTCGTCGAGCTCGGGCGGAAAGCCCCCGAAGTCGTGGACGGTCTCGTGCTGCGTGCCACCCAGCACGAAGGGCGTGGCGGTCGCCGTGTGCGGCGACATCACGACGATGGCCCGGGGACGTCCCCACTGCTGCGTGATGGCCGGCCCCAGTCGTTGCATGAAGTGGCCGGCGGGGCCGGGCTCCAACGCGATCATGGGCGAGCCATGCGAGATGAAAAACGTCGGCAGGGCAGAGGGCAAAGCGGCAGACATGCGTCCAGTCTAGCGCCCGGCCTCGTGCCGCGCAGGGGTGAGGGAATGCTGCGATGATGCCCGCTGGTGTGCAACCCTTGGGCGAACTTCACGCCCCTGTTCATCCGATGTCTGATCCCTTGACGAGTCCCTCCGCCTCACCAACCCAGCGTGTTTCTGCCTGGCGCTGGGCGCTGCTGCAGACCCGGCGTGACCTGCGCTCGGGCAGCATGCGCTTCCTGCTGGTGGCGGTGGTGCTCGCGGTGGCGGCGCTCACGGCCGTGGCCTTTTTTGCTGACCGCATCGAGCGGGGCCTGAGCCGCGACGCGGCACAACTGCTGGGCGGGGACGCCGTGGTGGTGGGCGACCAACCGGTGCCCGCCGAGTTCGAGGCGCAGGCCGTGCAACTGGGCTTGCGGGTGGCGCGCACCTCGGTGCTGGCGAGCATGGCCCGCGCACCCGATGACAAAGGGGGCGAGGCCCGCCTGGCGGCCGTCAAGGCGGTCAGCGCCGCCCACCCCTTGCGCGGGCGCCTCACGCTCGGCGCCCTGCAACCCGATGGGCAGGTCAGCCCCACCGGCCCGGCGCCAGTCGGTGGCCCGCCGCCGGGGCAGGCCTGGGTCGACGCCGGCATCCTGCTGGCGCTCAACCTGCAGGTGGGCGATTCGCTCTGGTTGGGCGAGCGCAGCTTTCACATCGCCTCGGTCATCCAGAGCGAACCCGACCGGGGTGCCGGCTTCATCAATTTCTCGCCACGCGTGATGATCCGCGAGTCGGACCTCGCGTCAACCGAGCTGGTGCAGCCGGCCAGCCGCGTGACCCACCGCCTGCTGGTGGCGGGGCCGGCCCGCGCTGGTGACGCCGAGGGCGCTGCAGGTGACCCCACGGCCGCTGTCGGCATCAAAGCCGCCCGGGCCAATGCCGTGAACGCCGAACACGCAGCGGCCGACAGCAATGGCCGGGTGAGCCAGGCTTTGCAGCGTTTCGTGTCCGACAGCCGTGAACGCATCGACACGATGCGTGGCCTGAAGGTCGAAACCCTTGAGCAGGGCCGACCTGAAATGCGCGCCACGCTCGACCGCGCTGGCCTGTTCCTGCGCCTGGTGGCCTTGCTGGCGGCGCTGTTGTCGGCGGTGGCGGTGGCCTTGGTCTCGCGCGACTTCGCCCAACGTCGCCTTGACGACTGCGCGCTGCTGCGCGTCATGG
This sequence comes from Burkholderiales bacterium RIFCSPHIGHO2_01_FULL_63_240, assembly GCA_001770725.1. Lineage (GTDB taxonomy): Bacteria > Pseudomonadota > Gammaproteobacteria > Burkholderiales > Burkholderiaceae_C > Aquabacterium. The sequence continues at coordinate 496,302 of MERU01000002.1, read as the reverse complement.
GCGTGCCCCAGCGCACCATGGCGTGGATCTATGGCTTGCAGTTCCTGTTCATCGGCCTGCTGGCCAGCGTCCTGGGGCTGCTGTTGGGCTGGGCCTTCCACCTGGTTTTTGTCGAGCTGCTGGCCGGGCTGGTGAAGGTCAGCCTGCCGCAAGCCGGCTGGCAGCCCTGGGCGCTGGGGGTGGGGGTGGGCGTCTTGCTGACGCTGGGTTTTGGCCTGCCGCCCGTGTTGCAACTCGCCCGCGTGCCGCCGCTGCGCGTGTTGCGCCGTGACCTGGGTGGCCTGCGACCTTGGTCTGCCGCCATGGGCCTGTTTGGCGCGGTGGCGCTGTTCGGCCTGCTGCTGACCGTGGCGCGCGACATGCGCATGGGCGCCATCGCCCTGGGCGGCTTCGTCGCGGCAATGGCCTTGTTCGCGGTGTTGGGTGGCATCGCCATCCTGCTGTTGCGCCGTGGGGTCGAGCGCCATGCCGAGCGCCTGCCCAACTGGCTGAGCCTGGCCACCCGCCAGGTCACGGCCCAGCCTGGGCACAGCGTCGTGCAGGTGTGCGCCCTGGGCATCGGTCTGCTGGCGCTGATGCTGCTGGTGCTCATCCGCACCGACCTGATCACCAGCTGGAAAGCGGCCACCCCGCCCGACGCGCCCAATCGCTTCGTCATCAACATCCAGCCCGACCAGGTCGATGCCTTTCAGCAAGCCTTGCGGGCCGGCGGCGTCCGGCAATACGACTGGTTCCCGATGGCGCGCGGCCGCCTGGTGGCCATCAACGGCAAACCCGTGCGTCCGCAGGACTATGAAGAGGACCGGGCCCAGCGCCTGGTCGACCGGGAGTTCAACCTCAGCCATGCGGCGCAGCCTCCCCGGCGCAACGAACTGGTCGGCGGGCGCTTCCAGCCCGAAGAAGCGGACGCTTTCAGCGTGGAAGAGGGCCTCGCCCAGACGCTGGGGCTGAAGCTGGGCGACAAGCTGCGTTTTGATCTGGCCGGACAAGTCGATGAGCGCCGCATCACCAGCCTGCGCAAGGTGGACTGGTCGTCCATGCGGGTCAATTTCTTCGTGATGACGCCCCGTTCCACCGAGGCGGACTGGCCGGCGACCTGGATCACGGCCTTTCGCATGCCGGTGGGCGCCCAACTCGACCGCACCCTTGTCCAGGCCTTTCCGAACGTGACGGTGGTGGACGTGACGGCCACGCTGACCCAGGTGCAGTCGGTGCTGGACCAGGTCATCACGGCGATGGAATTCCTGTTCGCCTTCACGCTGGCCGCGGGCCTCATCGTGCTGATGGCCGGTCTCATGACTTCACGCGAGCGGCGCGCCCGCGAGTGGGCCGTCCTGCGCTCGCTGGGTGCCACGCAGGTGCTGCTGGCGCGGGTGCAGCGCGTCGAGCTGATCGGTCTGGGCGCGCTGGCGGGGGCGCTGGCCGCTTCGGCCTCGCTGGCCATCGGCTGGGCGCTGTCATCCCGGGTGTTCGAGTTCCCCTGGACGGCGCCTTGGTGGTGGCCGCTGGCGGGCGCCGCCGTCGGGGCGCTGCTGGCCTGGGGGGCGGGGTGGTGGAGCTTGCGCGGGGTGCTGGCACGCCCGGTGGCAATGACCTTGCGGCGCGCAGAATGAAAAAAGCCGGGCTCGAGGGCCCGGCACTTGGCTGGTGAGTCTGGGGCGGCTGGGCCCCGGATGCCGCCTCAGTGGGCGGTCAGGCTGTTGATCAGGCCCATCTCGGCGCTGCCCATCAGCGACTCGATGTCCATGAGGATCAGCAGGCGTTCGTTCACGTTGGCGATGCCGGTGATGTAGGTCGTGTCCACGATGGACGAGCTCATCTCGGGCGCGGGCTGGATCATCTGTTCGGCCAGCTGCATCACGTCGCTCACCGAATCGACCACCGCGCCGACCACGCGACCCTTGACGTTGAGCACGATCACCACGGTGAAGTCGTCGATGTCGGCCTGGCCGTCGGCCTTGACGCAGTTGAACTTCACGCGCAGGTCCACGATGGGCACGATCACGCCGCGCAGGTTGACCACGCCCTTGAGGTAGGCCGGGGCGTTGGCGATCTTGGTCGGCGGCTCGTAGGAGCGGATTTCCTGGACCTTCAGGATGTCGATGCCGTATTCCTCGGTCCCCAGGCGAAACGTGAGGTATTCACGCCCGGTGGCCGCATGGCGCACCTGGCGGGTGTTGTTCTGACGCGCGCCCAAGCCTGCCACGGGGGATGCCGCATCGCTGCGAGCGGGGGAGCTGGTCTGGGGGGCGGCGGCTTGCAGGGTTTCCATGTCGGTCCTCTCGGGGTCCTCGTGCGCCGATCGGGGCGCACACCGGTTCACGTCTCACAAGCGGATATCGGCCCGGCTGGCGAAAACTGAAGCGCCTCGGTCTGGCACCATCCGCCCAAGCAAAAACGCCAGGCCCTCGTGTGAGGATCTGGCGTTTTTTCGGCAGCGGCGCAGGGCCGCTGAAGGGGGGAACCGCGGGCTCAGACGTTGAACAGGAAATTCAGCACATCGCCGTCCTTGACGATGTATTCCTTGCCTTCGGCGCGCATCTTGCCGGCCTCCTTGGCGCCGGCCTCGCCCTTGTACTGGATGAAATCCTCGAAGGCGATGGTCTGGGCGCGGATGAAACCACGCTCGAAATCGGTGTGGATGACGCCCGCGGCCTGCGGGGCGGTGGCGCCGATGGGCACCGTCCAGGCGCGCACTTCCTTCACGCCTGCGGTGAAGTAGGTCTGCAGGCCCAGCAGCTTGAAGCCGGCTCGGATCAGGCGGTTCAGGCCCGGCTCGCTCTGGCCCATTTCGGCCAGGAACATGGCGCGGTCGTCGTCTTCCATCTCGGCGAGTTCGGCCTCGGTCTTGGCGCAAATGGCCACGACCTCGCCCTTTTGCGCCGCGGCGTACTCGCGCAGGCGGTCCAGGAAGGGGTTGTTCTCGAAGCCGGTTTCCGACACGTTGCCCACGAACATGGCGGGCTTGGCCGTGATCAGGCAAAGGGGCTTGAGGATGGCCAGCTCTTCCTTGCTGAAATCGATGGAGCGAACGGGCTTGGCCTGGTCCAGCGCCGCCTGGCACTTCTCCAGCACCTTGACCAGGGCCGCCGCGTCCTTGTCGCCCGAGCGGGCGGTCTTGTTGTAGCGGTGCAGGCTTTTCTCGACGGTGCCCAGGTCGGCCAGGCACAGCTCGGTCTGGATGACCTCGATGTCGGCGATCGGGTCGACCTTGCCGGCCACGTGGATCACGTTGTCGTCTTCGAAGCAGCGCACCACGTTGACGATGGCGTCGGTTTCGCGGATGTGGCTGAGGAACTGGTTGCCCAGGCCTTCACCCTGCGAGGCGCCCGCCACCAGGCCAGCGATGTCCACGAACTCCACGATGGCCGGCACGACGCGCTCGGGCTGGACGATCTCGGAGAGCTGCGCCAGGCGCGGATCAGGCACTTCCACCACGCCCACGTTGGGCTCGATGGTGCAGAAGGGGTAGTTCTCGGCGGCGATGCCGGCCTTGGTCAGCGCGTTGAAGAGGGTGGACTTGCCGACGTTGGGCAGACCCACGATGCCGCATTGGAGGCTCATGGTGTTCCTGACAGGAGGAGAAAGGGAGAAAGCAGGGCCGGCCGCGCCCGACAGGGTGTTGATGCACGGCAGCAATCCCGCCATTTTATGCGCCCTGGTGTCCCCGCTCGCCCGTGGCCGCAGGCCATCGGGTAGATTACCGGGCGCGGTCTGCCATGGTGGCCACCGCTGAGGAAAGCAATTTCATGAATCCCCCCGCTGGCAAGCGATTCGATGTGTGCGTGAGCGGCTCCGGCGCCGTTGCCATGAGCCTGGCCCTGGCCTTGTCGGCCGAAGGCTTCAGCGTGGCCTGGGCGCGCGCAACGGCCTTCCAGGCCCCGAACTCGCAGGACGTGCGCACCTACGCGCTCAACGCCCGGGCCATCGCCTTGCTGACCCGCTTGCGCGTCTGGCCGGCCCTGCAGGCTTTTGCCGCGCCGGTCCACGAGATGCAGATCCGGGGCGACGATGGCGGCCACCTGCACTTCTCGGCCTGGCAACAGCGCGTCCATGAACTGGCCTGGATTGCCGATGCGGGGGCACTGGAGCGCCTGCTCAGCGATGCGCTGCGTTTTGCGCCGCGCGTGGAGGTGGTGGGCCCCTTGACGGACGGTCATGCGCCCGTGGAGGCCTCGCTGCTGGCCATTTGCGAGGGCAAGTTCTCCGATTCGCGCCGGGCGCTGGGCATCAGCTTCGACCGCCAGCCCTATGGGCACAGTGGTGTGGCGGCCCGCCTGGTGGCCTCGCGGCCGCACCAGGGCGTGGCCCGCCAGTGGTTCCGCTCACCCGATGTGCTGGCGCTGCTGCCCTTCAACCAGCCCGAGCCGCAGGCCTCTTACGGCCTGGTCTGGTCGGTGCCGCAGGCCCGCGCGCAAGAGCTCACCAGCTTGCCTGCCGCCGATTTCGAGCGGGAGCTGAACCTGGCCATCGAGGCCAGTGACCCGACAGCGCAGGCGCTGATCGGCGAGCTGAAGCTGAGCTCCGAAGTCGCCTCATGGCCCCTGTCTCTGGCGCGCGCCTCGCGCTGGGCCGGCCCCGGTTGGGTGCTGCTGGGCGACGCGGCCCATCAGGTGCACCCCCTAGCCGGCCAGGGCCTGAACCTGGGCCTGGCCGATGTCGATGCCCTGTTGAGCGTGCTGGTCGATGCGCGCCGGACCGAACCCTGGCGAGAGCCGGGTGAAGAACGCCTGCTGCAGCGTTACGTGCGTCAGCGGGAATGGCCCACCCGCGCCATGGCTTCCGTGACCGATGGCATGCTGCACCTGTTCTCCGATTCGCGCGGCCCCTTGAAGGCCTTGCGCAACGTCGGCATGTCGGCGGTCGAGCGCCTGGGCCCGGTCAAGCACTGGCTGGTGGGTCGCGCGCTCGACGCCTGATTTTTCGCTCCCTGCTTCCTGAGGACCGCCCCGATGCCCCGATTCAAACGATTCCTGAGCGCCGCCTTCATCGCCCTGGCGATGGGCCAGGGGCTGGCCCACGCGCAGGCCGAGTTGCCCGCAGCACAGCTGGCCACGCTCAAGCAAAAGCTCTCGCAGCGCATGCCGCAACTGCCACCGATCGACGGCGCACGCACCACCTCCATGGCTGGCCTGATCGAGCTGCGCGCCGGTGGTCACATCCTCTACACCGACACCAGCGGCGACCACCTCATCGAAGGCCAGCTGATCGACGTGCGCACCCAGCGCAACCTCACCGAAGAGCGCACGGACGAGATCAACCAGGTCGACTTCGCCAGCCTGCCCCTGCGTGACGCCGTGGTCTGGAAGAGCGGCAACGGCAAGCGCCGCATGGTGGTCTTTGCCGACCCGAACTGTGGTTACTGCAAGCGCCTGGAGCGTGACATGCAAAAGCTCAAGGACGTGACGATCTACACCTTCATGATCGGCATCCTGGGTGACGATTCGAAGGCCAAGGCCGATCAGATCTGGTGCGCCAAAGACCGCACCCAGGCCTGGCTGAAGTGGATGATCGATGGCGAAGCTCCTCCCCGCGCTCTGGGCCAGTGCGGCTCGCCCCTGCAGCGCAACATGGCCCTGTCCCAGAAGCTGCGCGTCAACGGCACGCCGGCCATCATTTTTGAAGACGGCAGCCGCCTGCCCGGTGCTGCATCGCTGCAGACGCTGGAGCAGCGCCTGGCCAAGGCAGCGGGCAAGGGCGGCTGAGCCTGCTCGTCAGGGCCTGGGTGCCGTGCTGGCGCTCGGGCTGGCGTTCGAAGCACTTGCTGACGCAGCCGAGGCGCGCTGCCCAGGCGTTTGCTGAGGCGCCCGCGACAGGTTCATCTCCAGCCAGACGCCGTCCTTCATCTTCATGGCGATGCGCACCGGCAGGTACTGCAAGCCGGGCGCGAACCACACGTCGGCTGGCAGGGCGCCGTCATCGACGATGGCCTTGCGCGGACGCACGTGCAGCGTGGGGATGCGGCCCATCGGTGTGTCCAGCTCCACCTCTTCGATCACGTCGAACACCAGAGGTTCGGGCTTGCGCAGCGTCATCACCGTCATCTCGAAGCTGCTGCCCGGCTTGGCCTTGCCTGGGTCGAGGATGAACTGGTAGGCCACCTGGATCATGAAGCTGGCCGGGTCCTGCAACCCGGGGGTGCGTGGCTGCTGCTTGCCATCGGGCAGCTTGATCTGCTCGTCGCCGAGCTCGATCACCCTGGAGCGGGCGCTGCGGATCAGCAGGCGATTGACGTTTTCATAGCGGCGCGGGTGCAGCCCCTGCGGGCGGATCTCGCCTTCGCTGCTCAGGCGCCACGAGCCCAGCGGTGCGAAGCTCGGGCCCACGCTGGCGTCGATGTGCACCTGGTAGCGCTGGTCCTGCCTGATCCACTCGACGGTCGATTGACCATGCAGCGGCCCGCGGTAGAAGCCCTCCATGATGTAGCTCACGCGCGTGGCCAGGGGCCAGATGAAGCGCTCAGGAGCGGTTGCGGTAGCCGGCGATGCCGAACCGGGGGCGGATGCCGCCGCAGTGGGGGACTCGGGCTGGCTGGCCGCAGGCTCTGGCGTGGCGGCCGCCTGGGTGGCGCTGGCGCCGTCCTCGACAGGGGCCGGTTGAGGCGCCGAAGCGGCCTCGGCGACACGGGACACCTCGGGCTCTGACGCAGCGGAGGCCGCCTCAGGTGGTGGCTTGGGCTTTTTGCGCCGGATCGGCCGGGGCGCTGCGGGGGGCGCGGCAAGTGCCGCGACCACGGGGGCCGCGGGCGGGCTCGTCAGGCGAACCTCCGAAACGTACTCGGCCTGCATGCGTTCGATGCGCGGTGCATCGGGCTGCAGCCCGGCCATCTCGCCGAGCACGCCTTCGGTGATCCACAGGTGCAGCCCGGCCACCAGCGCCACCAGCATCAACAGGCCGATGAACGTCCGGGGGCGGGCGGCGGCACCTGCCTGTCTTGGCATCAGGCCCTCAACCAGGCCTTCCGGCGTGCCAGTGCGGCCTGCTCGGGAGCGCCGGTGGGCAGCACCAGGGTGACGATGTCATCGGCGAAGGGCGTCGGGCCATGTTCGCCGAGGCGGGGCAGGGCGATGGGGGTCAGGCGCTGGTCGCGGCTGATCAGCAGCTCCTGCTTCTTGCTGGCGTCGTGCCACTGCAGCAGGTCATCGGTGCGCTTGAGGCGCCAGCCATCCAGCGCCAGGAGCTCGTCGCCCGCGCTGAGACCGGCGGTTTCGGCCAGGCCATGTCGCATCACCGCCTGCACCTTCAACGAGCCTCCCGCTTCCGACAGGCGCACGCCCAGCTTTTGCGGCAAGGGCGCGGCCTTGCTCTGCCACTGCACGCCATGGCTGGCCAGCAACTCGCTCAGGGGCAACTCCTCGCAGGTCTCGGTCCAGCGGTGCAGGAGCTCGGCCCAGCTGTGAGCGGCCGATCGGGCCTGCAGGTGGGCCGCCGTGTCCGGTGCGCACTGGGCTTCGTCGCTCAGGGCCTGGGCCACGTCGGCCTCCGTGATCGAACGGCCCAGCCGCCACAGGCGCTCCATCACGCCATCGAGCTTGGGCTGGTGGCCGTCGCGCACGGGCAGCAGCCGCAGGGCCAGGTCCAGGCACAGCGCGACCAGCGAGCCCTTGGTGTAGTAGCTCACCGTGGCGTTGGCGGTGTTCTCATCGGGGCGGTAGTAGCGGGTCCAGGCATCGAAGCTGGCCTGGGCCACGCTGTAGGTCAGCCGGCCCGGCGTGCTGCGCACCTGGTTGACGGTCTTGCCGATCAGCTTGAGGTAGGTGGCCGCGTCGATCAGCTTGGTGCGCAGCAGGAACTGGTCGTCGTAGTAAGACGTGAAGCCCTCGAAGAACCACAGCATCCGGGTCATGTTCTCCCGGGTGAGGTCGATGGGGTCGAAGGCAGCGGGCTTGAGGCGCTTGACGTTCCAGGTGTGGAAGTACTCGTGGCTGATCAGGCCCAGCAGGGTGGTGTACGCCTCGCTCGGCGCGGTCCTTCCTTTGCGGGGCAGGTCCTTGCGCGCACAGATCAGGGCCGTGCTGCGGCGATGTTCCAGCCCGCCGTAGCCGTCTTCGACGGCATTGAGCATGAACACGTAGTGCTCGAAGGCGGCCTTGCGACGCCCGTGCCAGAACTGGATCTGGGCTTCGCAGATCTGGCGCGTGTCGGCCAACAGGCGCTCGCCATCGAAGTCCGGGCTGGCACCGGCCACCACGAACTCGTGACGAACGCCCCGCACCGTGAACCCTCCGCGCCAGAAGGTGCCGAGCTCGACCGGGTGATCGATCAGCTCGTCATGGTCGGGTGCTTCGTAAAGGCCCCAGCCCGCTGCGTTGACCTTCACGGGTTGAAGGGCCGTGGCCACTTGCCAGCCCTTGGGCAGCCCGCCAATGCGCACGCGATGCGGCTTGGCCTCGAAGCCCTCGGCGCGCAGGAAGACGCTGGTGCCGTTGAAGAAGCCGCGCCGCGCATCCAGGAAGGCCGCGCGCACCGAGGTGTCGAAGGCGTGCACCTCGTAGCTCACGGTCAGGGGCTTGCGGCCATCGGTGCTCACCTCCCAGGTGGCCTTGTCGAGTTGCACGATGTCGCAGGCCGCGCCGTCCTGATGGGCCTGCAGGGGCGCGAGGTGGCGCGCGAACTCGCGCACCAGGTAGCTGCCCGGGATCCACACAGGCAGGCTCAGGCGTTGGTTCGGTTGGGGGCGGGGAACCGTCATCGTCACCTGAAAGCGGTGGCGTTGCGGCTCGGCGGCTTCGATGCGGTATTCGATCATGGTGATGGCGGCTCTCAGATCTGGGCGGCGGCGACGAAGCAGCTGAGGCTGGCGATCACGGTGAGGCGAAAGCGCAGGGTCAGCCAGCCGGCGGCACCCAGCTCGAGGTAATGCTTGCGATCGGCCAGGTAACCGATGATCAGCCAGCCACCCAGCCAGGCCAGGCCGGCATGCGGTGGCATCAGCAGGCCGACCCAGGCCATCAGCGAGAGGAGCACGCCCGTCCACAGGGCGCGGCGCTGGTAGCCCGGCACCACGCCATGCCATTGCGACGAGGGCATCACCAGCCCCCAGCGCATGCCACCCAGGAAGGACAGCACCAGCGCGGCATAGGTGGACAGCGCACGCACCACGAAGGCGAAGGGTTCGTCGTCGATGCGACCGACCAGCAGCCACACAAACAGCGCGCCGGCGATCAGGGGGATGAGCCCCGCATAACCCAGTCGCCTGGCCAGCAGGTTGGGGTCGGCGTGAGGCAGGGGCGTGGGGGCAGGGGTCTCGGCGGCAAGCGTCATGGTGCGTGTTGGGGAGGAAGTCTGGTGGGCGATGGCCGTCCGCGGCCAGCCACCCGCCTCATTGTGTCAAGAATGGGGACAACCGGCAGGCCATCGGGCCATCAGGCTGACAGCCAGGCGAACACCGCCGGCACATCGGTGGGCAGTGCCAGCTCGCGCTGTTGCCAGTGCGCCACCGTGTCGGTCAGTGTGAAGCCCTGCGACAGCGTCAGGCCACAGCTCACGTTGAGCAGCGTCTGGGGCTGCAGGTGCTGCAGCAGCGCCTGCCACAGCGCCGGATTGCGGTAGGGCGTCTCGATGACGAGCTGCGTCTGGTGTGCCTTGCGCGACAGCAGCTCCAGCTCGCGGATGCGCTGCGCTCGCTGCGCAGCGTCGGTCGGCAGGTAGCCCACGAAGGCAAAGCTCTGGCCGTGCAACCCGCTGCCAGCCAGCGCCAGCACCAGCGAGCTGGGCCCCGACAGCGGCACCACGGGGATGCCGGCCTGGTGCGCCGCCTGCACCACCGCCGCACCCGGGTCGGCCACGCCAGGCAGCCCCGCCTCCGAGATCAGGCCCACATCGTGTCCGGTCCGTGCGGGCGCGAGCAGCTTGGCAAGGACGGCGGCCTGGCCGGACGCCTCGCTTTTCGCGTCCCGGGGGCCTTTGGCGGGCTGGCCGCCTTTGGCTGGGCGCGGCAACTCCTCGATCGAGAGGGCCTGCAAGGGCTGGCTCAAAGGTGCGACCTGGTCCACGCGTTTGAGGAAGGCCCGGGTGGTCTTGGCGTTTTCCGCGATCCAGTGCCCGATGCGCGCGGCTTCGCGGATCACGCCAAGCGGGATCACCTGCTGCAGATCGGGGGCCTGGCCCGTGGCCGGATCGGGGCAGCCCAGGTCCAGGGTGTTGGGCACCAGCAGCAGGCGCCCGGTGCGCCCGCCATGTGTGGGCATCGCTTGATCAAAGGTTCGCTCAGCCATGGGTGCACCCTGCCTCGCTGGAGGGGGCCATCAGCGGGTCCCAGCCCACTTCGCGCAGCAAGCGACTGGTGGCGATCAGGGGCAGCCCCACGAGCGCGGTCGGGTCGTCCGAGTCGATGCGCTCCAGCAGCACGATCCCCAGGCCCTCGCATTTCGCGCTGCCAGCGCAGTCATAAGGCTGCTCGCGCAGCAGGTAGGTTTCGATGGCCTCGTCGGTCAGCGCCCGAAATTGAACGGTGACGCTGTCAACGGCCTCCAGCACCTGATGGGTGCGAGGGCGCGTCACGCACACAGCGGTGTGAAAGCGCACGACCTGCCCGCTCAGGGCACGCAGTTGCTCGGTGGCCGCGGCGTGGTGGCCCGGCTTGCCCAGGGCGCGCCCGGCGAGGTCGGCCACCTGATCTGAGCCGATCACGATGACGTCGTCGTCGAAGCCTTGCGCCACCGCCAGCGCCTTGGCTTGGGCCAGGCGGCAGGCCAGGGCCAGCGGCGTCTCGCCGTGCAGGGGCGTTTCATCCAGGTCGGGCGAGCGGGTCTCGAAGGGCTGGCCCAGGCGAGCCAGCAACTCGCGCCGGTAGCGCGAGCTGGAGCCCAGCACCAGCCGGGGCAGGGCAGGGGAAGCGGAAACAGGCATGGCGCCATTGTCCACGAGTGCCCCGTGCCCGGCCGCCGGGCCTGACGCAGGGCATACACTCGCGGGCATGAAAGCACGCGCGTTCCTGCCCGAAAAACTCGACATCAAGGCCTTCATCGAGGCCGAGGCGCAACTGGCTGGCGAAACGCCGGTGACAGACCTGACTCGCCTGGCCGACGCCGCTTCGCCTGAGGCCGATCTGGCCGGCATGCCGCCGGTGCGCTGGCAGGTCACGGGCCGGCTTGTGCCTCAGCGTGTCGGCGAGCCTGAACTCTGGCTGGACCTGGCTGCCGAGGCCGAGCTCGACATGGAATGCCAGCGCTGCCTGCACCCGGTGCGCGAGCGCATGACGGTGTCCCGCTCGATCCGATTTGCCAGAGACGAGGCCGAGGCCGCGCGGCTGGACGCTGATTCGGACGACGACGTGCTGGCGGTCTCGCGGCAGTTTCACCTGCTGGAGCTGGTGGAAGACGAGCTGATCATGGCCCAGCCCATCGTGCCGCGCCACAGCGAGTGCCCCAGCGACATCGTCAACCTGATGCAGGACGACACCGAAACACCGGTGCCAGGGAGCCCCCCGGCTGACGCAGGCGAGGCCGAGCCGGCCGCGCAAGCCAAGCCGCATCCTTTCGCTGCGCTGGCGGCCCTGAAAAAGCGCTCGGACGGCTGAATTTGATCAGCCTGTCGGGTTTGTGCTAGAATTTCTGGTTTCCGGGATTTCGTCCAGGATTTTTGCCGCATGCGGGCTGTGGGCCCAGGGTCCGCACGGCATTGACACACATCGCCCACACATCGCCCACGGAGTCATCATGGCCGTTCAGCAAAACAAAAAGTCGCCTTCCAAGCGTGGCATGCACCGCTCGCACAACGCCCTGGTCACCCCGGGCACCGCTGTCGAGGCGACCACCGGTGAAGTGCACCTGCGTCACCACATCAGCCCGACCGGTTTCTACCGCGGTCGCAAGGTTCTGAAGACCAAGGCCGACGCCTGATCGGCTGGCACCCAGCGCTTGCCTGATGTCAGGCCAGCGCAGGTTCCTGCACGTTGATGCGCATAGGGGCTGGACAACCCGATCCAAAGGGTTAGCCGGCCCTTGTCTTTTTTGTCGGTGCGCCGCGTGAGCCATTCGGCTCTCACCGCAGTCCGTGTGAGGCTGCGGCCCGTGCCACCGCACCGCTTTGCCCCCACCACATGAGTCCTGACACGTCCGCCTCCTCGCTGCTTTCGCCTGTGCGCATCGCCGTTGACTGCATGGGTGGCGACCACGGGCCGTCGATCACTTTGCCGGCCTGTCAGGCCTTCCTGGCCAATCACCCGGACGCCGAGTTGCTGCTGGTTGGTCTGCCCGAGGCCCTGGCCCCGGCTCGCGGCTGGGAGCGTTGCCGCATCGTCGAGGCCAGCGAGGTCGTCACCATGGACGACCCCGTCGAGATCGCGTTGCGCCGCAAGAAGGACTCTTCAATGCGCGTGGCCATCAGCCAGGTCAAGGCGAGCGCCGATGCGCCCGCTGCCGCCCATGCCTGTGTGTCGGCCGGCAACACCGGTGCCCTGATGGCGCTGGCGCGTTACCTGCTCAAGACGCTCGAAGGCATCGACCGCCCGGCGCTGGCCACCGTCATGCCCAACCAGAAGGACGGCTTCACCACCGTGCTCGACCTGGGCGCCAACGTCGACTGCACGGCAGAGCACCTGCTGCAGTTCGCCGTGATGGGCTCGGCCCTGGTGTCGGCCGTGGACGGCAAGGCCAACCCCAGCGTCGGCCTGCTCAACATCGGCGAAGAGGTCATCAAGGGCAGCGAAGTCATCAAGCGCGCGGGCGAATTGCTGCGCCGCGCGCATGACCAAGGGCTGATCCAGTTCCATGGCAACGTCGAGGGCAATGACATTTTCAAGGGAACTTCGGACATCGTGGTGTGCGACGGCTTCGTCGGCAACGTTGCCCTGAAAACCGCCGAGGGCCTGGCGAGCATGTTCGCCGCCTTCATCAAGCAAGAGTTCACCCGCAACATCGTCACCAAACTGGTGGCTTTGGTCGCGATGCCGGTGCTAAATCGCTTCAAAAACCGCGTTGACCATCGCCGCTACAGCGGTGCGGCCCTGTTGGGCCTGCGCGGCTTGGTCTTCAAGAGCCACGGATCTTCGGACAAGCTGGCCTTCGAAGTGGCGCTCAATCGCGCTTATGATGCGGCCCGTCATCGACTGCTGGACCGGGTTCACGACCAGATCGCAGCCACCGTGGCCAGCCTGCCCACCCTTGTGGACGCAGGCGACGCGGAGGGTGTGGGTCGCGCTGCCTGATCCCCCTTTTAATGTCAGACAGACTGACGGCACACCAGCCAGACCCCCTGCAAGCCTCTACCCAGGCTGCAACCCTGGTGCCTCACAAGGGCGCCTCCTCTCCCAACAGGTTCTCTCGCATCGCCGGCACGGGCAGCTTCCTGCCACCCCACCGGGTGCTCAATCAGGAGCTGGTCGAGCGCCTGGCGCGCGACGGCATCGAGACCTCCGACGACTGGATCGTCGAGCGCACCGGCATCCGGGCGCGGCACTTTGCCGAGCCCGATGTCACCGCCAGCCAGCTCGGCCTGCAAGCCAGCCTGCGCGCGATCGAAGCCGCGGGCTGCCAGCCCTCCGACATCGACCTCATCATCTGCGCCACGTCCACGCCGGACATGGTGTTCCCCTCGACCGCTTGCCTCATCCAGCGCGACCTGGGGATTTCCGGCTGCCCGGCGTTTGATGTTCAGGCCGTGTGCTCGGGCTTCATCTACGCGCTCACCGTGGCCGACTCGATGATCCGCAGCGGCATCTCGCGCCGCGCGCTGGTCGTGGGCGCCGAGGTGTTTTCGCGTTTGCTCGACTTCCGCGACCGCACCACCTGCGTGCTGTTCGGCGACGGGGCAGGGGCCGTGGTGCTCGAGGCCTCCGATCAGCCCGGCATCGTGGCCTCGTGCCTGCATGCCGACGGCCAGCACGTGGGCCTGCTCAACGTGCCAGGCAACGTCAGTGGCGGCCGCATCCTGGGAGACGCCACGCTCAAAATGGACGGGCAGGCTGTGTTCAAGCTGGCCGTTGGGGTGCTCGACAAGGCCGCTCACGAGGTGCTGGATGCCGCCGGTCGCGATGCCTCTTGCATCGACTGGCTGATCCCGCACCAGGCGAACCTGCGCATCATGCAGGGCACTGCCAAGAAACTGAAACTTCCCTTTGACAGGATCGTGGTCACGGTGGACCAGCATGGCAACACGTCGGCGGCTTCCATCCCGCTGGCGCTGGACCACGGTGTTCGCCATGGCAGCATCCAGCGAGGCCAGACCCTGATGCTCGAGGGCGTCGGGGGGGGCTTCACCTGGGGCGCCGTGCTCGTCGACTACTGATCGCTTGATTCCCTGAACAACAACGATTTGGACAACCAGACATGACCGCTTTCGCATTCGTCTTTCCCGGCCAGGGTTCCCAGTCCGTGGGCATGCTCGGTGCCTGGGGTGACCACCCTGCCGTGCGCGACACGCTCGTCGAGGCCTCCGATGCCCTGGGCGAAGACCTCGGCAAGCTGATCGCCGAGGGCCCGAAGGAGGCCCTGGACCTGACCACCAACACCCAGCCCGTGATGCTGACGGCGGGCGTGGCCTGCTGGCGCGCCTGGCTGGCCGAAACCGGTTTGACGCCGGCCGCCGTGGCGGGGCACTCCCTGGGTGAGTACGCTGCCCTGGTGGCGGCAGGCGCCCTCACGCTCAAGGATGCGTTGCCCCTGGTGCGTTTCCGTGCCCAGGCCATGCAGGAGGCCGTGCCTGTGGGTGCTGGCGGCATGGCCGCCATCCTCGGCATGGACGCCGAAGGCGTGAAGGCCGGTTGCGCCGAAGCCGCTGCCGCCACGGACGAGGCCGTCGAGGCCGTCAACTTCAACGACCCCAAGCAGACCGTGATCGCCGGCACCAAGGCCGCCGTCGACAAGGCTTGCGAGGTGCTCAAGGCCGCTGGCGCCAAGCGTGCGCTGCCGCTGCCGGTGTCGGCCCCGTTCCACTCCAGCCTGATGAAGCCGGCCGCCGAGCGCCTGAAAGAAAAGCTCGCTGCCACCGCCTTCGCTGTGCCCGCCATCGCCGTTGTCAACAACATCGATGTGGCCGTCGTGAGCGAGGCCGATGCCATCCGCGATGCCCTGTACCGCCAGGCCTTCGGTCCGGTGCGCTGGGTCGAGTCTGTCCAGGCCCTCAAGGCCCGAGGCATGACGCACGTCATCGAGTGCGGCCCGGGCAAGGTGCTGTCGGGCATGGTCAAGCGCATCGACGCCGACCTCGTCACTGGCTGCGTGCTGGATCCGGCCTCGCTGGCCGACGTCAAGGCCCTGCTGGCCTGAGGAGCAATCACATGAGCAACGAATTCAAGGGCCAGGTCGCCCTGGTCACCGGCGCCAGCCGCGGCATCGGTCGCGCCATCGCCGTCTCGCTGGCCCAGCGCGGCCTGAAGGTCATCGGCACCGCCACCTCCGAATCGGGGGCGCAGGCCATCTCCGAGGGTCTGTCCGGCTTCGAGGGCTGCAAGGGCATCGTCCTGAACGTGACCGACGCCGCCGGAGTCGACGCCGCCGTGGACGCCATCATCAAGGAACACGGCGCCCTGCATGTGCTGGTCAACAACGCCGGCATCACCCGCGACATGCTGGCCATGCGCCTGAAGGACGAGGACTGGGACGCGGTGCTGGACACCAACCTCAAGGCCGTCTTCCGCCTGAGTCGCGCCGTCATGCGCCCCATGATGAAGCAGCGCCACGGCCGCATCATCAGTATCACCTCCGTGGTGGGTGCCGCGGGCAACCCCGGGCAGGCCAACTACGCCGCCGCCAAGGCAGGCGTGGCCGGCATGACCCGCGCCCTGGCGCGCGAACTCGGCAGCCGTGGTGTGACCGTCAACTGCGTGGCCCCCGGCTTCATCGACACCGACATGACCCGCTCGCTCACCGAAGAGCAGCAGTCGGCCTTGAAGTCACAGATTCCGCTGGGCCGCCTGGGGCAGCCCGAAGACATCGCCGAGGCCGTGGCCTTCCTGGCCTCCCCGCAGGCTGGCTACATCACCGGTGTGGAATTGCATGTCAACGGTGGCATGTACATGAATTGATTTGAGATCTTCCCGGGATATCTCAAATTCGATTTTTCGAGCCGGTCAGCGTAATGACATGCTGAGCCGGTAAAATCCCTGGTTTGTTTGCAACCCCTCCTGGAGGAGTCATGAGCGATATCGAAGCACGCGTCAAGAAGATCATTGCAGAGCAACTCGGTGTGGCCGAGTCTGAAGTCAGCCCCGAGAAGGCTTTCGTGGCCGACCTGGGTGCCGATTCTCTGGACACCGTTGAGCTGGTGATGGCCCTCGAAGACGAGTTCGGCATCGAGATCCCCGACGAAGAAGCAGAAAAGATCACCACCGTGCAACTGGCGATCGACTACGCCAAGAACCACGTCAAGGCCTGATCGCCCTGCGATGAGTCAGGGACAGGGGCCCATCCGGGGCCTTGTCCCTCTCACGGATTTCAACCTTCTGCACTGGCAAGCATGACCCGTCGTCGCGTCGTCATCACCGGCCTTGGCCTGGTGACCCCCCTTGGCAATCAGGTCCAGGACTCCTGGGCGGCCCTGCTCGCAGGCCGCTCTGGCATCCAGACCATCACCCAGTTCGACGCTTCGGCGTTCGCCTGTCAGTTCGCAGGCGAAGTCAAGGGCTTCAACATCGAGGATTACATCCCCGCAAAAGAAGCCCGCCACATGGACCGTTTCATCCACTTCGGCCTGGCTGCAAGCATGCAGGCCGTCAAGGATGCCGGTCTGCCCACCGGTGATGCCCTGAGCCCCGAACTCGCCGAGCGCATCGGCGTGCTGGTGGGCTCCGGCATCGGTGGTCTGCCCATGATCGAGCAGACCCACACCGACTACAAGGAACGCGGCCCGCGCCGCATTTCTCCCTTCTTCGTGCCCGCCTCGATCATCAACATGATCAGCGGCCACGTCTCCATCTATCACGGCTTCCGGGGCCCCAACCTGGGCGTCGTGACGGCCTGCACCACTGGCCTGCATGCCATCGGCCTGGCCGCCCGCCTCATCGAGGCGGGTGACGCCGACATCATGGTCGCAGGTGGCGCCGAGTCCACGGTCAGCCCGCTGGGCATCGGTGGTTTCGCAGCATCCCGTGCACTTTCCACCCGCAACGACGACCCGGCCACCGCCTCGCGCCCCTTCGACAAGGACCGCGACGGCTTCGTGCTGGGCGAGGGCGCCGGCGTCATGGTGATCGAGTCCTACGACAGCGCGGTCGCACGTGGTGCCAGGATCTACGCCGAGCTCGCCGGTTTCGGCATGAGCGGCGACGCGTACCACATGACCGCACCGGACGTTTACGGCCCGCAGCGCTCGATGATGAATGCCCTGCGCAACGCTGGCATCAACCCCGATCAGGTGCAGTACCTCAATGCGCACGGCACCTCGACCCCGCTGGGCGACGTCAACGAAACCAACGCCATCAAGCAGGCTTTTGGCGACCACGCCAAGAACCTGGTGGTCAACTCGACCAAGTCGATGACGGGCCACCTGCTGGGCGGTGCCGGTGGCATCGAGTCGGTGTTCACGGCCTTGGCCGTGCACCACCAGGTCTCGCCACCGACCATCAACATCTTCAACCAGGACCCGGAGTGCGACCTGGACTATTGCGCCAACACCGCGCGCGAGATGAAGATCGACGTCGCTGTGAAGAACAACTTCGGCTTTGGCGGCACCAACGGTTCTCTGGTGTTCAAGCGCGTCTGAGTCGTCACGCCTTCTCGGCTCCATCGAACTGACAGCGGGAGGTGCAGGTTTTCCCCGCTGAAATCCTGCCCCATCCATGTCTGTTCTCGCTCCTCTCCTGAGGCCCGCGTCCTGGCGCCTGTCGCCAGGCGCTGCCGATGTCCCCTGGTTGCGTCACCTCGGGCTGGCCTTGTTGCTGCTCAGTTGCCTGGCCTTGCTCGGATGGTGTGCCGCGACCTGGCTGGAGTCCTGGCGGCACCGCGATCTGGGTTGGCCTTCGGTGCTGGCATTGCCCATGTGCGTGCTGGGCTTGCGCCACGCCTGGTTGCTCGCACGAAGCTGGCTGATGCCGGGTGTGCCCTTGACCTTGCGCTGGACAGGCCCCGTGGCCACCTTGCGCTCGGGTGAGCCGGCGGGTGGCTGGCGTGTGGACGAATGGGGTGCCCAACCGGTCGATGTCAGCCTTGTGTGGGACTGGCAGCGCGTCATGCTCCTGCGAGTGCGACCATGGGACTCGGCATCGCACCAGGCCTGGATCTGGTTGCAGGACCGTCCGGGACAGGCTGCCCAGCCTGGTGGCGAGGTGCACCGCCTGCGCACCCTGTTGTGCCTGCCGCCCGCCATGACCCGACCAGCGGGTGAGGCCGCGACGGAGTTGTCCTCAGGGTCTGGCGTTTCGACCCGTTCGGGGTTGGTGGCATCATCGCGGCATGACGCAACAACCGTTTCCTCTCGCATGAGCCGCGCTCGCTCGCCTGCGCGCCCGCTGCGTCAGGGGCCTCGCGGCGATGCGGCCTTGAGTGCGCCCCTGCGTTTCGAGGACGGATTTCCTGCCACGCAGGTGCTCGAGCGCTGGCAGGACGAGGTCGTCGACTCGGCGAGCTTTGACGGGGGGCGGTCATGATGCCGCTGGATCAGGACCCAGACGCCCAGGCGCCCGCCTCCGGGTTGCCTTCGTTCCCTGATTCGGCTGCGCCCGATGTCGGGCCTGCACGCCTGGTCATCGACGAGGACGCGCAGCTGGTCGAGCGGGTGCAACGCGGCGACCAGCGCGCCTTCGAGATGCTGGTCGTCAAGTACCAGCGCCGCATCGAGCGGCTGATCGCGCGAATGGTGCGCGACACCGACCTGGTCGAAGACATCGCGCAGGAAACCTTCATTCGCGCCTACAGGGCCTTGCCCGGCTTCCGTGGCGAAAGCGCTTTCTACACCTGGCTCTACCGCATCGCGGTCAACACCGCCAAGAAGGCCATGATCGGCCTGCAGCGTGATCCACTGCGCACCGAATCGTCGCTGGCCGGGGTGGCGGACGAAGACGACGACGCCTCGCGGGTCGAGAACGACCTGAGCGATGGCGAAACGCCCGAATCCGTGCTGGCCTCGCGGCAGGTTGCCGAAACGGTCAATGCGGCGGTCGAGGCACTCTCTGAAGACCTGCGCCATGCCATCACGCTGCGCGAGATCGAAGGACTGAGCTACGAGGACATCGCCGAGATCATGCAATGTCCGATCGGCACGGTGCGCTCGCGGATCTACCGCGCCCGGGAGGCCATCGCGTCGCGTTTGCGCCCCTTGCTTGACACCCGCGATGGGGAACGCTGGTGACGAATCGACACATCTCGGGAACTTTCTCGGGTGGGGCGGCACCAACCTGACATGCCTGGCCTGCGATCCCGGCAGGCGAAAACTCTCTGGAGCCCCAGCATGTCCGAAACCAAGCCCGACGACACCATTCCCCGCGAGATCCTGTCCGCGCTGGCGGATGGGCAGGCCCATTCCGACGAGGTTGCGCGCGCCTGTGGAGCCTGGCGCCATCAGTCCGAGGCCCGTGCCACCTGGCATGCCTACCACCTGATCGGTGAGGCCATGCGCTCGCCCGACCAGGCCGCGGCCAGCGACAGCGCGGCCTTCCTGCAGCGCATGAGGGCACGCCTGGCCGAAGAGCCGGTGGTGCTTTCGCCGCAATCGGCTCATTCGGTGAGCCGATCCGCCGCGTCTCAGGCCTTGGAAGCCGCATCGGCCAACGTGCAGCCCCTCAAGCGGCGCATGTGGGCGGGGCCAATGGCCGTGGCGGCCAGCTTTGCCGTCATCGTCGGGGTCCTGACCGCCAACCTGGGTGGGCCGGTGGGTCAGCCCGAAGGCACCCAGATGGCCCGCTCCGGCGTGGGCTGGGCCGAAGGCAGTGGTCAGTCGCCCGGCGTGGCGTCAGCCCTGGGTGCTGGGGGCTCGTTCAGCGCGGCTCGCACGCAAGGCCATGTGTTGTTGCCGTCCGATCCCAGGCTGGAGCAGGCAATGACCGTGCAGCGGCCCCAGCCCAATCCGCCACAGACCTTTGCCGAGGCGCCTGGCGTGATCCGGGTCAGCGCAGAGCAGGGGCGCTGACAGCCTGTTGACAGGCCGCTGCGCCAACGGCATCTGTCGCTTCTCTCATGCACCGCGTCGGTCCTGGCCCCGCGGTGCCTTGCTTTGTGGGGTGGCCTTTGCGTCTGTGAAGGCATCCCTGCGTCCAACGGTTCACCCATCTTCACTTGCAGACGTGAACGCGAAACGCAATGTCGTCCAAACTCACGCCTGTGACGTTTCGTCATCATCCGAATCGCTTTCCACAAGGTCCTGACATCCATGTCATCCAAGCAAATGAGCGTTACTTCCGCCCCTTCCGTCATCCGCCGCACCCTGATCGTCGGTGCCGTGGTGTCTGCCGTGGGCCTGTTGCTGAGCTCCAGCCTGTTTCCCCACGCTTCTCAGGCCCAACAGGCGCCAGTCGCATCGATCGCGCAACCGGCTCCGGCCAACGCGCCATCGCTGGTCAAGGGGCTGCCCGATTTCACCGAGCTGGTCGAGAAGGTCGGCCCCTCCGTGGTCAGCATCCGGACCACGCAGCGCGTGGGGGACGACGACGGCGAGGGCGATGAGGCCGATGCGCAGATGCGCGAGTTCTTCAAGCGCTTCTTCGGTGTGCCGATGCCCGAGCAGCGTGGCCGGACCCCGCGCAAAGGGGGCGAGCAAGGTGGCTCGCAAGGCGAGGAGCGCCCGCGCGGCCTGGGTTCAGGCTTCATCCTGAGCACCGACGGCTACGTCATGACCAACGCCCACGTCGTCGAGGGGGCGGACGAGGTCTACGTCACCCTGACCGACAAGCGCGAGTTCAAGGCCAAGGTCGTGGGCGCCGACAAGCGCACCGACGTGGCCGTGCTGAAGATCGAAGCCAGCAAGTTGCCGGCGGTGGTCGTGGGCGACGTCAACCGCCTGAAGGTCGGCGAGTGGGTCATGGCGATCGGCACGCCCTTCGGTCTGGAGAACACCGTCACCGCAGGCATCGTCAGTGCCAAGGCGCGCGACACCGGCGAAGAGATCCGCTTCATCCAGACCGACGTGGCCGTGAACCCTGGCAACTCGGGTGGCCCGCTGATCAACATGCGGGGCGAGGTCGTGGGCATCAACTCTCAGATCCTCAGCCGCTCGGGCGGCTTCATGGGCATCTCGCTGTCCATCCCCATCGACGATGCGGTGAAGGTGGCCGACCAGCTGCGTGCGGGTGGCAAGGTCACGCGCGGCCGCATCGGCGTGTCCATCGGGCAGGTCACCAAGGACGTGGCCGACTCCATTGGCCTGGCCAAGGCCGAGGGCGCACTGGTGCAGGCGGTCGAGCCCGGCACGCCAGCCGACAAGGCGGGCCTGGAGGTGGGTGACATCGTGACCCGTTTCAACGGCCAGGCCATCGAGAAGCCTGCCGACCTCTCGCGCCAGGTGGCGGCCACCAAGCCGGGCACCAAGTCGACCCTGCAGGTCTTCCGCCGCGGGGGCTACAAGGAGCTGAGCATCACCGTGGCCGAGATGGATGGCCCCAAGAGCAAGGCCGAGCAGGAAGCCGCCAAGCCGGCCAAGGTGGCGGCCTCGCTCCTGGGCTTGAGCGTGATCGACCTCAACGCCGAGCAAAAGCGTGAGCTCAAGCAAAACGGTGGCGTGCTGGTCGAGGACGCGCAAGGACCGGCGGCGCGCGCTGGCTTGCGTCCGGGCGACATCATCCTGGCCGTGGCGAACGTGCAGATCGCCAGCGCCAAGGACTTCGAGGCCGTGCTGGGCAAGCTCGACAAGAACCGCCCGGTGAGCGTGCTGGTGCGTCGTGGGGACTGGGCGCAGTACGCCGTGATCCGCCCGGGCAAGTGAGGCGGGCGCACCCCTCAAAGGGCCCTGCGGGGCCCTTTTTTGCGCAATCCTGAGCGTTTCCTGGGGTTGTTGGGTGGCTCAGACAGCCCGACCCGATGTTGATAAGTCCGGAGTCGGCGGGGGTTTGTGGCTACAATCCGCCCTGCCGGAAACCTCCGATCCCACAGGGGAGCCGACGCCCGACTTACCCACACACGCCTGTGGACAAGATGTGTATAACATCAATGTCCCGGCTGGCAAGCCCCCGCCCTGGGCCTGCAAAAAGCCCTTGCGGAAGGGACCTTCGGTACAATGGAGGTCCAACAAGCAGTTGCCATACGTTTTTGTTGGAAGGCGCGTCACAACTTTGGACGTGCCTTTTTTTTATGAATCACATCCGCAATTTTTCGATCATTGCCCACATCGACCACGGCAAGTCCACGCTGGCCGATCGCATCATCCAGCGCTGTGGTGGCTTGAGTGATCGCGAGATGGAAGCGCAGGTGCTCGACTCGATGGACATCGAGAAAGAGCGCGGCATCACCATCAAGGCCCAGACCGCTGCGCTGCAGTACAAGGCGCAGGATGGCCAGGTCTACAACCTGAACCTGATCGACACACCTGGTCACGTCGACTTCTCGTATGAAGTCAGCCGCTCGCTGTCGGCTTGCGAAGGCGCGCTGCTGGTGGTCGACGCCTCGCAAGGTGTCGAGGCGCAGACGGTGGCCAACTGCTACACCGCGCTCGACCTGGGCGTGGAAGTGATCCCGGTCCTCAACAAGATGGACCTGCCGCAGGCCGACCCCGAGCGCGCCAAGGAAGAAATCGAAGACGTCATCGGCATCGACGCCACCGACGGCATCCCGTGCTCGGCCAAGACGGGCATGGGCATCGATGAGATCCTCGAAGCGGTGGTCAAGCGCATGCCGCCCCCGAAGGGCAACCCCGACGGCCCGCCGCGCGCCATGATCATCGACGCCTGGTTCGACAACTACGTCGGCGTGGTGATGCTGGTGCGCGTGGTCGACGGCGTGCTCAAAAAGGGCGAGCGCATCCGCATGATGGCGACCAACACCGTCTACCCGGCCGAGCACCTGGGCGTTTTCACGCCCAAGTCCACGCCGCGTGACGAGTTGCGCGCGGGCGAGGTGGGCTTCATCATCGCCGGCATCAAGGAGCTGGCCGCCGCCAAGGTGGGCGACACGGTCACCATCGAGAAAAAGCTGCCCAACAACGCCGGCCCGGCCACCGAGGCGCTGCCAGGCTTCAAGGAAATCCAGCCGCAGGTGTTCGCGGGTCTCTACCCGACCGAAGCCAGCGAGTACGACCAGCTGCGCGACGCGCTCGAAAAACTCAAGCTCAACGACAGCTCGCTGCGCTACGAGCCCGAGGTGTCGCAGGCGTTGGGCTTTGGCTTTCGCTGCGGCTTCCTGGGCCTGCTGCACATGGAGATCGTGCAGGAGCGCCTGGAGCGCGAGTTCGATCAGGACCTGATCACGACCGCGCCCAGCGTGGTCTACGAAGTCGAGCTCAATGGCGGCGAGGTCATCGAGGTGGAAAACCCCTCGAAGATGCCCGAGGTGGCCCGCATCAACGAGATCCGCGAGCCCATCGTCACGGTGCACCTGTACATGCCGCAGGATTACGTCGGCCCCGTGATGACGCTGGCCAACCAGAAGCGCGGCGTGCAGATGAACATGGCCTACCACGGCCGCCAGGTCATGCTGACTTACGAGATGCCGCTGGCCGAGATCGTGCTGGACTTCTTCGACAAGCTCAAGTCGGTGTCGCGCGGCTATGCCTCCATGGACTACGAGTTCAAGGAGTACCGCGCCTCCGACGTGGTCAAGGTGGACCTGCTGATCAACGGTGACAGGGTCGATGCCTTGTCCATCATCGTGCACCGTGCCCAGAGCGCCTACCGTGGTCGCGCCGTGGCCGCCAAGATGCGTGAGCAGATCCCGCGTCAGATGTACGACGTCGCCATCCAGGCGGCCATCGGTGGCAACATCATCGCCCGCGAAAACATCAAGGCGCTGCGCAAGAACGTGCTGGCAAAATGCTACGGCGGCGACATTTCTCGCAAACGCAAGCTGCTCGAAAAGCAGAAGGCCGGCAAGAAGCGCATGAAACAGATTGGATCGGTCGAGGTGCCCCAGGAAGCCTTCCTGGCCATCCTGCAGGTTGACGACTGATCACCACAAGCCAATACACACAAATGAGTCTGATCACCGGATTGCTGTACGCGGCGCTGGCTGCGTACCTGGGGGGCTGGTATCTGGGGCACTGGCACGGGAATTTCTCGCTGCTGCTGTTCATCCTGACCGTCGTGACGCTGGCCTACTGGCTGGCCGAGAAGTTCAAGTTCCGCCCTGACCGCGAAGCCGCTGCCGCACAGCTGGTCGAGCAGGACCAGGCTCGCCGCGTTTCGCTGGCCACACAAGGCATTGGCGACGTCGACGGCAACATCGGTATCGCCCGTGACCGCCTGCTGATGCAACCCTGGTGGCTGGACTGGACCGCGGGCCTGTTCCCGGTGATCTGCGCGGTCTTCCTGATGCGCTCGTTCCTGTTCGAGCCGTTCAAGATCCCCTCGGGCTCGATGATCCCGACGCTGGTGGTGGGCGACCTCATCCTGGTCAACAAGTTCCACTACGGCATCCGCCTGCCGGTGATCAACCAGAAGGTCATCGACAACAACGAGCCGCAGCGGGGCGACGTCATCGTCTTCCGTTACCCGGTCAACACCGATCTGGACTACATCAAGCGCGTGGTGGGGCTGCCGGGCGACACCGTGGCCTACATCAACAAGCAGCTGACCGTCAACGGCCAGCCCGTCGAGCGCGAGCCCGGGCCCGAGTATTACGACGCCGACAGCCTGCGCTACGCCCAGCAGTACACCGAGAAGCTGGGCAACCTGCAACACAACATCCTGATCGATCGCGACCGCCCGCCTTTCGTGCCGCCGCAGGCCATCGAGGACTTCCCGATGAAGGAAAACTGCAGCTACAGTGGCGAAGGGATGGTCTGCCAGGTGCCACCGGGTCACTATTTCGTGATGGGTGACAACCGCGACAACTCGCAGGACTCCCGCTACTGGGGCTTCGTGCCCGACCGCAACCTGGTCGGCAAGGCCTTCGTCATCTGGATGAATTTCAGCGACGTCAAGCGCATTGGTTTCTTCCACTGAACCCAAGCATTTTCAGGATCGAGCCCATGTTCCTCTCGACTGCCACCTCTCGTCAGCGCTCGGTCGGCCGGGCCCAGCGCGGCATCACGCTGATCGGCCTGCTGGCCTGGGCCTTCGTCATCTGCGTGGTTGCCTTGATCGGCATGAAGGTGACGCCTGCTGTGCTGGAGTACCAGACCATCACGCGCATGGTCAACAAGGCGGCCAGCGAGGGCGGCAGCACCGTGGCCGAAATCCGCGCTGCCTACGACCGCGCGGCCCAGATCGAATACGGGGTCGAAGCAATCAAGAGCAGCGGCGACCTGGACATCACCAAGGAAAACGAGAAGATCGTCATCCGGTTCGCCTATGACAAGGAAATCGAGTTGATCGACCCGGTGTACCTGGTGATCAAGTTCGAAGGGCAGTCCAAGTGAGGCCTGCTTGCGGTTCAGGATCACGCGACGAACGGGCCTGGTATCAGGCCCTTTGTCTTTGCGGCGCCCGCCTGTGCGCGTCGCCGGGTTGAGGTGCCGCCGATGCCATCCCTGTCGCCGGCCCTGATGGCCCTGCAACAACGCCTGGGCCATGCCTTTGCCGAGCCGGCCCTGCTGCAGCGGGCCGTCACCCACAAGAGCTTCGGCGCCGACCACTACGAGCGCCTGGAGTTCCTGGGCGACGCCGTGCTGGAGCTGGGCGTTTCCACCTTGCTGTATGCGCGCTTTGCGCAGGGCGCCGAGGGCGACCTGACCCGTGTGCGCGCCCACCTGGTGCGCCAGGACATGTTGCATCGCCTGGCGGTGTCGCTCGGGCTGCCCGAGGTGCTGCGCCTGAGCGAGGGCGAAGCCAAGGGCGGTGGTGCGCAGAGGCCGTCCATCCTGGCCGACGCGCTGGAGGCCATCATCGGGGCGGTGTACGTGGACGCGGGTTTCGAGGCCGCGCGCGGGCTGGTGCTGCGCCTGTTCGAGCCCCTGCTCGACGAGAGTGGCTCGCTGGAGGGCTGGGCCAAGGATGCCAAGACCGCCTTGCAGGAATGGCTTCAGGCGCGCAAGATGCCCGTGCCGACCTACGGCATCGAAGCGACACGTGGCAAAGCGCACGAGCAGGTTTTCGTGGTCTCGTGTGCGCTGCCTGAACTGGGGCTGCAGGTCACGGGCGAGGGCACGTCCCGCCGCGCGGCCGAGCAGGCGGCTGCCCAGGTGGCGCTGCAGCAAGCCATGGCCCTGCCGGCCCGTCAGGTGGCCGCACCCAAAAACAAGGCGCCCGAGCCCGTCGTCGTTCGCAAACCAGCCAAGTCGCGCCTGTCGCGCTCCCCGGGCGGGCAGGACGAAGCCTGACCTGTCCCCCGCCGAATCTGAAGGCGCACGGCTGTCTCCGCCTTGTGTGCCGCACCGAACCCCCGCACCGAACCCGCCATGCCGAACAAGCCCACCGAAGACCCCAACCCCTCGCTTGACCAGATGCTGGCCCAGTTGTCCACGGCCCGCTCCGGCGAAGGGGCGCAGGCCGTGCCGGCGTCCGAGCAGCGTTGCGGGCTGATCGCCATCGTCGGGCGCCCGAACGTGGGCAAGTCCACGCTGATGAACGCGCTGGTGGGGCAGAAGGTGTCGATCACCTCGCGCAAGGCGCAGACCACGCGCCACCGCATCACCGGCATCTGCACCAAGGGCGACACGCAGTACGTGTTCGTCGACACCCCGGGCTTTCAGACCCGGCACACGGTGCGCGGCACGGCGGCGCTCAACCGCAACCTCAACAAGACGGTGCAGGCCACGCTGTCCGACGTGGCCATCGTGCTGTTCCTGGTCGAGGCCGGGCGCTTCGGGCCCGACGACGCCCAGGTGCTGGCCCTGTTGCCCAAAGACCGCCCGGTGCTGCTGGTGGCCAACAAGCTGGACATGGTCAAGAGCCGCGAAGACCTGTTCCCGTGGCTGCAGGCCATGCAGGAGCGCTTCCCGTTCGCCGAGTACGTGCCGCTGACCGCCAAGCGCGAGGGCGACCCCGATCGACTGCTCGACATCGTCCGTCCCTACCTGCCCGAGCAGGGCTGGTGGTACGACGCCGACGCGCTGACCGACCGCACCGACCGGTTCCTGGCCAGTGAAATGATCCGCGAGAAGCTCTTTCGCCTGACGGGCGACGAGTTGCCCTACACCTCGACGGTGGTCATCGACCAGTACACCGACGAGCCGCCGCCGGTGGGCAAGCCCAAGTCCACGGGCCTGGTGCGCATCGCCGCGACCATCATCGTCGAGCGCGAGCAGCACAAGGGCATGATCATCGGCGACAAGGGTGAGCGCCTCAAGCGCATCGGCACCGAGGCTCGCACCGAGCTCGAGCGCCTGATGGGCCGCAAGGTCTTCCTGGAGATCTGGGTGAAGGTGCGCTCCGGCTGGGCCGACGACGAGGCCCGCCTGCGCACTTACGGCTACGAGTGAGGCCGGGTGACGGGGGGGCGTTCGTCCGTGCGCGGTGCTTCACATGGTGGACCAAGGGGGCCATCGCCGGCCTACGTGCTGCACAGCCATGACTGGAGCGAATCCAGCCTGATCCTGGACATGTTCTGCCGCGAGCAGGGCAGGGTGGTCGCCATCGCCAAGGGGGCCAAGCGGCCGTACTCGCAGCTCAGGCCGGTGCTGATGCCTTTTCAGCGCATCGCGGTGGGGTTCGGCTCCAAGCGCGGTGACGACGCCGAGGTGTGGCTGCTGCGCCAGGCCGAGTGGGCCGGCGGCCCCGCATTCTGCGGGGGCGACGCCTTGCTGCCGGGCTTTTACCTCAACGAGCTGTTGATGAAGCTGCTGCCGCGGCACGACCCCCACCCGGTGCTGTTCGAGGCCTACGCAGACACCTTGCAGGCGCTGGCCGAGCCAGGGCTGCTGCACGCGGCGTTGCGGGCATTCGAGTTGATCCTGCTGCGCCAGCTGGGCCACCTGCCTGACCTGGCCCTGCAGACCGTCGATGGCCGTCCGGTGCTGGCGGGCGAGCCCTACGAGCTGCACCCCGAGCTGGGTGTGCGGCCCGCGCACCGCCTGGGCGAATCTGCCGACGGGCCCAGCGTGCTCAATGGCAGCGTGCTGCTGGCGATGGAGGACGCTTTGTCCGATGGCTGGCTCAACGACCCGCGGCGCGTCAAACCTGGGCACTCGCCAGTGCCCAGCCTGATGGCGGCTTGCGTGCCGGCCTTGGTTGACCTCAAGGTGATCACGCGCTCGCTGCTTCACTATCATCTCGGCACGAACACGCTGCGCACCCGCCAGCTCATGATGGAACTCCAGCAACCATGACCTTCTCCGGCATGCACCTGACCGCCCACGATGCGCCCCTGCTGGGCGTCAACATCGACCACGTCGCCACGGTGCGCAACGCGCGGGGCGGGCGTTTCCCGGACCCGGTGCAGGCTGCGCTGCTGGCCGTCGAGGGCGGTGCCGACATCATCACCTTCCACCTGCGCGAAGACCGCCGCCACATCCGCGACGACGACGTCGCGCGCCTGAAAGCCGCCATCGGTGTGCCGCTGAACTTCGAGGCCGCCGTGACCGACGAAATGCTGGGCATCATCGAGCGCACGCGCCCCGAGCACGTCTGCCTGGTGCCCGAGCGCCGCCAGGAGGTCACCACCGAAGGCGGGCTCGACGTCGTCGGGCAGTTCGACCGCGTCAAGGATGCCTGCACGCGCCTGGCCGAAGCCAACTGCCGCGTCTCGTTGTTCATCGGGGCCGACCCGGCGCAGATCGATGCCGCGGCCCGCGCCGGCGCGCCTTGCGTGGAGCTGCACACCGGCCCGCTGGCCCATGCCTGGTGGGATGGCGATGCCGCGGCCTTGCAGGCCGAGCTGACGCGCCTGAGCCAGGGTTTGCTGCACGCGGCCAGCCAGGGCCTGCGCACCCACGCCGGCCACGGCCTGGCCCTTTGCCAGCCCGAAGCGAACGGCAACGACGCGCCCAGCAGCACCGCCCTGGTGGCCGCCCTGCCTGACGTGCACGAGTTGCACATCGGCCATGCCTTGATTGGCCACTCGATTTTTGTCGGCATCAAGCAGGCGATCGCCGACTTCAAGGCCGAGGCCATCCGCGCCAGGCAGGCGGTGCGCGCATGATCGTCGGCATCGGCACCGACCTGTGCGACGTTCGCCGCATCCGCGAGACGCTGGCGCGCCGTG
The DNA here is from genome assembly GCA_001770725.1 of Burkholderiales bacterium RIFCSPHIGHO2_01_FULL_63_240. Classification (GTDB taxonomy): domain Bacteria; phylum Pseudomonadota; class Gammaproteobacteria; order Burkholderiales; family Burkholderiaceae_C; genus Aquabacterium. Next base: position 467,203 of record MERU01000002.1, on the reverse strand, counting down.
GCGACCGCTTCGCCGAGAAGGTGCTGGGCGATCGCGAGCTCGCCGTCTGGCGCGCTCGCACGGCCCGCTCGCCAGTGCGTGGCCTGCGCTACCTGGCCACGCGCTTCGCGGCCAAGGAGGCCTTCTCCAAGGCGATCGGGCTGGGCATCCACATGCCCATGACCTGGCGGCGCTGCGAGATCCTCAACGCCGAAAGCGGCCAGCCGCAGGTCGTGCTCAACGATGAGCTCGCCACCTGGTTTGCCGCCAAGGGCTGGAAGGCCCATGTCACCGTCACCGATGAAGGCGACCTGGCCCAGGCCTTCGTCGTCGTCGAAACCGATCCCGCTGCGTCGGCAGCACCCTGAACCCCGGCCTGATCCCTTTCACCACAGCCATGTCCAAAGCCATCAAAGCCCCGAAAGTCGCCAAGGCCTCCAAGGCACGTGCCACCCCCTCCGCTGCTGGCGCCCTCGCTGACCTGCAGCACGCCCCCGTGGTGCTCGACATCGCGGGCCGGACCCTGGGCGACGACGACCGCCGCCGCCTGGAGCACCCGCTCACCGGTGGCCTGATCCTGTTCGCTCGCAACTGGGAAAGCCGCGCCCACCTCACCGCCCTGTGCGCCGAGATCAAGGCCATCCGCCCCGATGTGCTGATCTGCGTGGACCACGAAGGCGGTCGTGTGCAGCGCTTCAAGACCGATGGCTTCACCCACGTGCCCGCCATGCGCAAGCTCGGCGAGATGTGGATGAAGGACGGCAAGGCAGGCGAGGGCGCTGGTGCCATGGCCGCCACCGACGCCGCCACGGCCTGTGGCTACGTGCTGGCCAGCGAGTTGCGCGCCTGTGGCGTCGACCTGACCTTCACGCCCGTGCTCGACCTCGACTGGGGCGAGAGCGGCGTCATCGGCGACCGCGCCTTCCACAGCGACGCCCGCGTGGCCACGGTGCTGGCCAAGGGCGTGATGCACGGCCTGTTGCTGGCCGGCATGGCCAACTGCGGCAAGCACTTCCCCGGCCATGGCTTCGTCAAGGCCGACTCGCACGTCGCCGTGCCGGTCGACAAGCGTTCGCTCAAGGCCATCCTGGCCGACGACGCCAAGCCCTACGAGTGGCTCAGCACCTCGCTGACCAGCGTGATGCCGGCCCACGTCATCTACCCCAAGGTCGACGCCGCCCCGGCGGGCTTTTCCTCGCGCTGGCTGCAGGACATCCTGCGCGGCCAGTTGGGCTTCACGGGCGCCATCTTCAGCGACGACCTGAGCATGGAAGGCGCCAGCGTGGCCGGCAGCCAGACACAAGGCGCCATCGCCGCGCTGAACGCCGGCTGCGACATGGTGCTGCTGTGCAACCAGTCGCTCAACGGCGGCGCACCGGTCGACGCCTTGCTCGACGGCCTGAGCGAGGCCCTGGCCCGCGGCGAATGGACGCCCAGCGCGGACAGCGAAGCCCGCCGCATCGACCTGCTGCCGCAGACCGCGCCTTTCACCTGGGACGAGTTGATGCACCACGCGGCCTATCAGCAGGCGCTCTCGAAGCTGCCTCGCTGAGGACTGCGACGCGGGCCTTGTTCAGGTGCCGCTGCGGTAGAGCTCGTCGAGCAGGGCCGCATGGCGGTCGATCACCACCTTGCGCTTGACCTTCAGGGTGGGGGTGAGCTCGCCACCCTCGATGCTCAGCGCCTGCGGCAGCACCGCGAACTTGCGCACGTGGGCCACCCGAGCCTGGGTTGCGTTGACCTGGTCGATGGCGCCTTGCAGCGCGGTGAGCACGCGGGGGTGGTCGCGCAAGGAGGCATCCAAGGGCAGTCCAGCCTGCGAGGCGAAGGCTTGCAGCGCCTGCGCATCCAGCGTCACCAGCGCGGTCAGGTAATGGCGGTTGTCTCCGCACACCACGGCGTGCTCGATCAGCTCGGCCTCCATCAGCGCCGACTCGATGTTGGCTGGCGCGATGTTCTTGCCGCCCGAGGTGATGATGATGTCCTTCTTGCGACCGGTGATGTAGACGTAGCCGTCTTCGTCGATGTGGCCGACGTCGCCCGTGCGCAGCCAACCGTCGTCGAAGGCATCGGCCGTGGCGCCGGGTGAGCCCATGTAGCCCTGGAAGAGGTGGGGGCCGCGCACCTGCAGCTCGCCGTCTTCGGCCACGCGCATCTCGGTGCCGGGCAAGGCCTTGCCGACCGAGCCCACGCGCGTGCTGCCCGGAAAGGACATCGTCGACGGCCCGCACACCTCCGATTGGCCGTAAAGCTCGCGCACGGGCAGGTCCAGCCCAGCGAAAAAGCGCAGCTTGTCAGGGTGGATGGGCGCGGCGCCAGAGCTCAGGAAGCGGGCCTGGTCCAGGCCCAGGGCGGCCTGTACCTTGCGATGGATCAGTCGGCGCGCCAGGTTCATCTGCAGCCCCAGCCAGGGCCCGCAGGGCTGGCCTGCGTGATCCAGCTCGTGCCAGCGCTGGCCCCACGCCCAGGGCCCAGCGGGCCAGCCTGGCCTTGGTGCCGGTGGCCTGGTTGAGCTTGGCCTCGATGCCGGCCTGCATCTTCTCCCACACGCGCGGCACACCGAAGAAGATGGTGGGGCGCACCTCCTTGAGGTGATCGCCCAGCTCTTCGATGCTGCGCGCGTAATAGACGCTCAGGCCCGAATGCGCCTGGTTGTGCATCGAGCCCATCTGCTCGGCGATATGGGCCAGCGGCAGGTAGGACAGCATGCGGTCGCGTTCATCGACCTCGTACAGCGAGGTCATGTTCTGCCCCATCCACCACAGGTTGCCCTGGCTCAGCGCCACGGCCTTGGCCGGCCCGGTGGTGCCCGAGGTGTAGATGAGGGTGCCGATGTCTTCGGGGGAGAGGCTGGCCAGCCGTTCGCTCAATTGGCGCTCCAGCGCCGTTGTGCCCAGGGACAGGAATTGGTTCCAGCTCGTCAGCTGGTGCCGCCCGAGGGTGTTCAAGGGGCCGTTGGCGGCCTGCTCGACGGGAGACAGCAGCACAACCGTTTTCAGGTGCAGCAAATCGGGCTCGACCGCCTCCACGTTCTTCAGGCGCTTGGGGTCGTCGACGAGGAGCACGCTGGCGCGGCAGTGGTTGAGGATGTAGGCGATGTCCTGGCTGGAGCTGGTCCAGTAGATGCCGGCTGGCGTGGCCCCGATGGCCATGGCGGCGAAGGCCATGGTGCTCCATTGCGGGCTGTTGAAGCCGAGGATGGCGACGGCGTCGCCGCGCTGCACCCCCAGTTGCAGCAGCGCCCGCGCGGCCTGGCGCACGGCTTCACCGTAGTCCTGCCAGGACGTGCCCTGCCAGCTGTCGGCCCCACGCACGTGGTAGGCAGGGTGGGCGCCCAGGCGGCGTGCCGTGTTCAAGAGCACCTGGGGTGGCGGCACGAAGCCCTGCATCGCATCAAGGTGGGGTTGTGCGCGACCTGCGCCGGGCAGGCCGGCGGCCAAGGTCGCGTGCGCAGTCTGGTTTGCCAACGCTGTCTCCTGAGGTTTGAGCCATTAGATTCAGTATTGACGTTAAGGTCAATTGCTTGGCGTTTAGGTGAAACCCTCTGCCGTGGCGCCGAGCCACCCCTGAGCGAGGCGGATCCGGACAGACAAAGAAAAAGCCCGGTCACAGGGACCGGGCTTGTCAGGGTGAGCGCCCGAACGCCCCCATGGGGCGTTCAGTCCTGAACTCAGGCTTGCTGCTCGAAGGGCAGGCTCACCTGGTTGAGGTCTTTGCGGGTCTCGACGAGCACCAGCGGGCCATCGTCGATCACCACGGCGGGCTTGCGCTCGCGCGGCACGTGAACCGGGCGAGGCTCGCTGGCGATGGCCTCCTGGGCCGCCAGGATCTTGTCCGCGTCGGAATTCACCCACTCCAGCCCTGCGGCCTGGGCGATGCCTTGCAGCTCGCTCAGGGGCAGCACGTAGGGGGCTGCGACCGGTGCCGGGGCCACGGCCGGCGGTTCTGCGGCGACGGCGGGGGCGCTGACGGCGGCTTCGACGCGGACCACGGCTTCCGTGGTTTGCGGCGGTGCGAAGGGCGGGGTGTCGTCCGAGGCGGCCGGTGCGCTGAAGGCGACCGGATCGGCCGACTCACCCTGGCTGGCTGCCGCAACAGGCGCCTCGAGCGCCTCGGGGGCTTCGGCGGTGTCCGAGCCCTCGATGCCCTCTGCACCTTCGGCGCGTTCACGGCGCTCGCCACCACGGCGACCGCGGTTGCGGCGGCGGCGGCCGTCCGAACCTTCGCTTGCGGCTTCACCCGTGGCGTCAGGGCTGTCGTTGCCTTCGGTGTTCGCGCCGGCTTCTGCGCTGGTGGCTTCGCCCTCGGCACCCATCGGGGCTTCGTCGCGCTCACCGCGGCCACGTCCACCGCGACGGCGACGGCGGCCTTCGCGTTGCTGGTCGGCGTCGCCGGTCAGGCCTTCCGTGCCCACCACGGGCGCGCCCTCGGCTCCTGCAGCGGCCAGGCCAAGGGCCTGGGCTTCGGCGGCGATGGCTTCGCGGTTGATCGCCGGGCGCTCGGTGTTCTCGCCACGGCGGCCACGGCCACCGCGCTCGCCGCGTTCCCCACGGTCGCGACTGCCTTCACGTCCGCCTTCGCGAGCGGTCAGGGCCTCGCTTTCGCTGCGCTCCTCGCGGGGGCCCTGGCGACGGCCACGGCCTTCGCCCTTGCCTTCACCGCGCTCGCCACGTTCGGCGCGTTCACCACCACGCTCGCCGCCGCGACCACCTCGGCCACCACGGGCTTGCTGGCCATCGCGACGGGCGCCGCGGCCCTTGTCTTCCTTGGTTTCAGCCGGTGCGGGGGCCGCAACGGGGGTGACCACCGGAGCGGGCGCGGCCTCCTGGCCGAATCCCAGCAGGCGCTTGACCCAGCCGAAGAAACCACCAGACGCCGGCACAGGGGCCTGCACCGGGGCGGGCGGGGCCACGGGGGCAGCTGCCACCACAGCGGGCTCTTCCTTGGGCGGGGCGATCGGGGCGGGCTGGTCGGGCAGCACGCCCTTGATGACCGGCTCCTGCTTGGCCTTGGCCTTCTCGCGGCGGGTGATGCCCACCTCGTCGTCCGGCTCCTCGATCATCGTGTAGCTGGCCTGGATGTTTTCCAGACGCGGGTCGTCGTGACGCAGGCGTTCCAGCTTGTAGTTCGGGGTCTCGAGGTGCTTGTTGGGCACCAGCAGCACGGTCACGCGCTGCTTGAGCTCGATCTTGGTGATCTCGGTGCGCTTTTCATTGAGCAGGAAGGAGGTCACTTCCACCGGCACTTGCACGTGCACGGCCGAGGTGTTGTCCTTCATCGACTCTTCTTGAATGATGCGCAGGATCTGCAGCGCCGAGGACTCGGTGTCGCGGATGTGGCCGGTGCCGTTGCAGCGCGGGCAGGTGATGTGGCTGCCTTCGGAGAGCGCGGGGCGCAGGCGTTGGCGCGACATCTCCAGCAGGCCGAACTTGCTGATCGAGCTGAACTGCACGCGGGCGCGGTCGGTTCGCAGGGCGTCACGCAGGCGCTGCTCCACCTCGCGGCGGTGCTTGCTGTCCTCCATGTCGATGAAGTCCATGACGATCAGGCCACCCAGGTCGCGCAGGCGCATCTGGCGGGCGATTTCGTCGGCCGCTTCCAGGTTGGTGCGGAAGGCGGTTTCCTCGATGTCGCTGCCACGGGTGGCGCGCGCCGAGTTCACGTCCACCGACACCAGGGCCTCGGTGTGGTCGATCACGATGGCGCCGCCCGAAGGCAGGTTCACCGTGCGGCTGAAGGCCGTCTCGATCTGGTGTTCGATCTGGAAGCGCGCGAACAGCGCGGCGTCGTCACGGTAGCGCTTGACCCGGTTCGACTGGTCGGGCATGACGTGCAGCATGAACTGCTTGGCCTGCTCGTAGATGTCGTCGGTGTCGATCAGGATCTCGCCGATGTCGGACGTGAAGTAGTCGCGAATGGCGCGGATGACCAGCGACGACTCCTGGTAGATCAGGTAGGCGCCCTTGCCGGCGGTGGAGGCATCGTCGATGGCCGTCCACAGCTTGAGCATGTAGTTCAGGTCCCACTGCAGCTCGGCGGCGGAGCGGCCGATGCCGGCGGTGCGGGCGATCAGGCTCATGCCCTTGGGGTACTCGAGCTGGTCCATCGCCTCCTTGAGCTCTTCGCGCTCGTCGCCCTCGATGCGACGGCTCACGCCACCGCCACGCGGGTTGTTGGGCATCAGGACCAGGTAGCGGCCGGCCAGCGACACGAAGGTGGTGAGCGCCGCACCCTTGTTGCCGCGCTCTTCCTTTTCGACCTGGACCAGGAGCTCCTGGCCTTCCTTGATGACTTCCTGGATCTTGGCCGAGCGGACGTCGGCGCCTTCCTTGAAATACTGGCGGGAGATTTCCTTGAACGGCAGGAAACCGTGGCGGTCTTCGCCGTAATCGACAAAACAGGCTTCGAGCGAGGGCTCGACGCGGGTGACAACGGCTTTGTAGATGTTGCCCTTGCGTTGTTCGCGGCCTTCGATTTCGGTCTCGAAGTCGAGCAGTTTCTGTCCGTCAACGATGGCCAGGCGCCTCTCTTCGGGCTGCGTGGCGTTGATCAGCATGCGCTTCATGGGTTCTCCATGTCTGAAGCGGAGACGGCTCGGGATGGCACCGATACATGTCTCCAGTCGCCCCTGACCCGAAGGTCAGCGGCAGCTTGCATGCGCGAGCAACGACGAAGAACCGAAGGAATTGCCTTGGACGTCAGGCCCGCCGAAGCGGGTCGGCCGTCAGGGGCGCGTGTGTCGGGGTGAAGGCCAGGGTCTGGCGACAGCCGGATGGCGTCCGCCGGCCCCACGCGCTGGGCATGGGGGCTCGGACATGGAAAAGGGTGGCTGCCGGGACGCCCGCACGACGCGCCAGCCACCGGCCGCGCAGCACACCAACGGCCGGATGGCGGGCGTCTTGCTGCGAGCGGGCGGGGAGGGCGGGGTGCGAAACAGTCCGGGACACGTGTGATTCACTCGACACAGGCTTGAGCGTGCAGCGCCGGACAAGCCGGCAAGGCGGGCGCTCAAGCCCAACAACCTTGAACGTGGTTCGATCGACATTGGCTCTGACAGCCACTCGGTCCGACAGGTTCACACCTTGGGTGAGCCTCTTCGGGGAGGGCGACTGCTGCATGGCCATACTGGTGGCGGGACACCCCGCCAGGCCCCATCGTGGCACCTGCAGCAACCGGCTCGTCGGTAAAATGCGGTTTGCTGCGGCAAGCGCCTGGGTGAGAGATTGACTGGCGAAACTCGCTGAACGCAGATTCCGCAAACGAACCCTCACACAAGACACACAACGTGGCTCAAACCATTATAGGTGCGAAAAATGCAGCCGGGCGGTCGGGAATGGCCGCGAAAAAGGCAGCACGAAAACCCACCGCTGCCACCGCCGTCCCTGCTGGCGCCAGCGCCGCTGCGCCCAACCCTTCCCGTCCCCAGGCCGCCGCCAGCGTCCAGCGCCTGGTCATCGACGAAGGCAGCGCCGACCAGCGCCTGGACAATTTCCTCATCAAGGTGCTCAAAGGGGCCCCGAAAACCCTGGTCTACCGCATCATCCGCAGCGGCGAGGTGCGGGTGAACAAGGGCCGTGCCTCGGCCGACACCCGCCTGGCCCTGGGCGACGAGGTCCGCGTGCCGCCATTGCGCCTGACGGAAAAGCCGGCCGACGAGGCCTCGGCCGTGCCCGCCCGCGAATTTCCCGTGCTCTTCGAGGACGAGGTCATGCTGGTCATCGACAAGCCCGCAGGCGTGGCCGTGCACGGCGGCAGCGGGGTGAGTTTTGGCGTGATCGAACAACTGCGCCGGGCCCGGCCGCAGGCCCGCTTCCTTGAGCTGGTGCACCGCCTCGACAAGGAAACCTCGGGCGTGCTGGTGATCGCCAAGAAGCGCAGCGCGCTCATCACCCTGCAAGATTGCTTTCGCCATCGCACCGCGCACAAGACCTACGCGGCGCTGGTCTCTGGCCAGTGGCCCGAGAAAAAGAAGGTGGTGGATGTCGCGCTGCACAAGTTCCTCACCGCGGAAGGCGAGCGACGGGTCAAGGCGGTGGCCGGTGACGACGACGATGGCCGCCGCTCGATCTCGCTGGTCTCGGTGGTCAAGCGTTTCGAGGCCTTCAGCCTGCTCGACGTCACCATCAAGACCGGTCGCACCCACCAGATCCGCGTGCACCTGTCGCACGAAGGCCACGGCATCGTGGGCGATGAGAAATACGGTGACTTCGTGCTCAACAAGGCCCTGGCCCGCGGCGGAGACGGCGCCTTGCCAGGTGTGGACCGCCAGCGCCTGCCCGATGGCCGCTGGGATCGCATGTTCCTGCACGCCCGATACCTGCGCCTGCCGCACCCGGTGACGGGCGAGGAGTTGACCTTCGAGGCCCCCTTGCCGCCGGCTTGCCAGGCCCTGCTGGCCGCCCTGGCGCCGGCCAAACCGGTGGGCAAGCCTGGGGTGTCACGCGGTTGAGCCCGGCAGGCGATACAGTCGAGTGCATGAGCCCTTCTTCCGGTACCGACAGCGGCCTGCGTCCGCGCGCCTACGACCTGGTCGTCTTCGACTGGGACGGCACCCTGTACGACTCGACGGCGCTGATCGTGCGCTGCATCCAGTCTGCCTGCGCTGATCTCGGATTGCCCGTGCCTTCGTCGCAGGACGCGGCTTACGTCATCGGCTTGGGCCTGCACGATGCCCTGGCCCATGTCGCGCCCACCCTGGCGCCCGAGCGCGTGCCCGAGCTGGGCCTGCGCTACCGCCACCATTACTTCAACCGCCAGCACGAACTCAGCCTGTTCGAGGGCGTGCTGCCCATGTTGCAGACGCTCAAGGCGCGCAACCACTGGCTGGCCGTGGCCACCGGCAAGTCGCGCTCAGGGCTCAACGAGGCCCTGGGGCATGTCGAGCTCCACGGTGTCTTCGATGGCACCCGCACCGCCGACGAAACCGTCTCCAAGCCGCACCCGCGCATGCTGCTGGAGCTGATGGCCGAGTTCGGCGTCGAGCCCGAGCGCACGCTGATGATCGGCGACACCACGCACGACTTGCAGCTGGCGCTCAACGCCGGGGCGCACAGCGTTGCCGTGAGCTATGGCGCGCACGAGCCGGCGGCTTTTGCCGACTACCCGACCCGATTCGTTGCCCATGCCACGACCGAGTTGCACGACTGGCTGAGCAGGCATGCCTGAAGCCAAGAACACCGGGCCCCAACCCCTTTGCGCCTCCGATGTGCTCAAGGAGCGCGGTGATGCGGTGACCTTCGACATCCTGGAGTTCGGCCGCAAAGCCCAGGCCTTTGCCCTGCGCTTCAACGGTGTCGCGGTGGCCTACGTCAACCGCTGTGCCCACGTCCCGGCGGAGATGGACTGGCAGCCCGGCCAGTTCTGGGACCACGAGAGACGCTTCATCATTTGCTCGGTGCACGGCGCGCTCTACGATCCACCCAATGGACACTGCGTGATGGGCCCGTGCCGCGGCGCGCGCCTGCACGCCATTGAAATCAAGGAGGAGGGCGGCCAGGTGCATTGGTATCCTTCCGAACGCATTCAACCGCTGTCGGACGACGGCTCACCCTGACCCTTCCCATGGACGCTCACGATCCCAAGCCCGAGGCCCAGCTGGCCCTGTTCAACGACCTGGCGCGCGCCTACCTGGCTCAGCAAAAGAGAGAAAAGCGCTGGCGCTGGTTCTGGCGCCTGCTCTGGCTGGGCGTGGCGCTGTCGGTGCTCTTTGCCACCTGGGAGACCGTGCCTTCTTCTCACACCCCGGTCAGCCCCCACACCGCGCTGATCGAGGTGCGTGGCGAGATCGCGAGCGAGACCGAGGCCAGCGCCGACAACCTCATGACAGCGCTGCGCAGCGCCTTCGAGGACGCGGGCGCCCAGGCGGTGGTGTTGCGCATCAACTCGCCCGGCGGCAGCCCCGTGCAGGCCGGCCTGGTCAACGACGAGGTGCGGCGCCTGAAGGCCCTTCACAAGAAGAAGGTCTATGCGGTCTGCGAGGAAATGTGCGCTTCGGCGGCCTACTACATCGCCGTCTCGGCGGACCGCATCTTCGTCGACAAGGCCTCCATCGTGGGCTCCATCGGCGTGTTGATGGACGGCTTCGGTTTCGTGGGCACGATGGAGAAACTCGGCATCGAACGCCGCTTGATGACCGCAGGCTCGAACAAGGGCATGCTCGACCCCTATTCGCCCGCCAAGCCCGAGCAGACGCAACTGGCCCAGGCCATGCTCGACCAGATCCACCAGCAGTTCATCAAGGTGGTTCGTCAGGGACGTGGCAAGGCGCTCAAGGAAACGCCCGACACCTTCTCGGGCTTGTTCTGGAACGGCGAAGAGGCCGTTCACCAAGGTTTGGCCGACCAGTTGGGCAGCCTCGATCATGTCGCCCGCGACGTGGTCAAGGCCGAAGACATCGTCGACTACACGCAGAAGGAAAACCTGGCCGAACGCCTGGCCAAGCGCTTTGGCGCGGCCATCGGTGGTGGCGCGGTGCAAGCCATGCGTGGCGCCGTGGGCGTGCGCTGATCAGCCGTCCAGCCCCCGGATGAGCCGGTGAGCGGCTTCCGGGGCGATGTTGAGCAGCAGGCCGACGTCGCTGGCGTCGTCGGGCAGGGCGGCCAGGCAGTGCGGGTCGTCCCAGCCGTGCTGGGTGTGGCGTGCAATGCGCACCCCCAGCGTCACGGTGCGAACCTTGGGGTCGTTGACCAGGCGTTGGTCCGAGCAGTGGATCAGCAAGTCTGGCAACTGCCAGCGGCGCATCAATTCCTGCGCCAGGTCGTCGATGTGGATGCCCAGCACGTCCTGTTGCACCGCCGCCGATCGCAGCGTGTGATCGGCCTTCAGCCGACGGGCGATCTCCAGCATCAGCACGGGGGCGTGGCACCACAGCAGCATCTCGGCGAAGGCGTGCAGCAGCGCTGCCTCCTGGATGACGACCACGTCCTGGTCCTGGCGCTTGAGGGCGAAGCCTGTGGCGAAGTGGGCCGCCCGGCGTGAGCGCCGCACCACCTGATGGAGCCCTTCCAGCGCTTCCGGTCGGTGGGACAGGCAGGTCTCGACGTCAAGGGGTTGCGCGAAAGCAGCGAAGAAGGGCCCCACGCCCAGCATCACGAGGGCCCCTACCAGCGTTTCGGGCGGCTCGATGCTCAGACTCGTGCAGTAGCGTGAGACGTGCACCAGCACCTTCAGGGTGGTCAGCGGGTCGTTTTCCAGGTTCTCGGCGAGGGTGTGGGCGTCCATGTCGCCACGTGCTTCCTCGACTTCGCGCAGCAGGGCGATTTCCGAGGCGGACTCCGGCAGGATGGGGATGTCCGCGTTGGCGAAGGCCTCCACCCAGGCTGCCAGTGTGGGGAGCGGCTGCTGGATCATGGTCGTGCCTTGGCTGAGTTTTCAGCAAGATTAGCTTTTTCGGACCCGTTTGGTGCGAGGAAAAAAGGCAAAAGGCCGACGCAGTTCTCACCGCATCGGCCTTCTCGTGGGGCCTGGGCCGTGGTCGAGGCCACGGCGCTTTGCTCACTTCGCGGTCACTTGGCGTTGAGCAGGCCAGCCTTGAGGTCATCGTCCACCGGCTTGGCACCCAGCCAGATCTTCAACAGGGCCGCATAGAAGTCCTCTCCCTGGATGTCGGCGCCTTTTTGGGCCCCATCGACCAGGGTGCGGATGCCGGAGCCAGGCACCAGGTTGAGCTGGATGGCGGTGCCCTTCTTGACGGTGCCGAACGAGACCATGGTCTTGCGCAGCTCGTCGAGGCGGGGCTGGAAGCGAGCCACGTCGGTGTCGGTGTTGTTCTTGTGAAAGCCCTTGATCATGGCGTCGGCGAAGTCTTCGCCCGTGAGGTCGCGCAGCAGGACGATCTGCATGCTCTTGGCACCAGGCTGGCTGAGCAGGGCCGGTGCCGAGGCGTCGCGCTTGCCCACGTACAGGCCTGCAGCGTAGACATCGATGATGACCTTCACGCGAACGCCTGCGCCGTTGAGCTGCAGTGTCTGGCCAGCCACGGTGGCGGTGTCGGCGAACTTGACGCCCCGCACTTCGACGGCGGCGTGAGCCTGGAGGGTCAGGGCGGACAGCAGGGCGGCCAGGGCCCAGGCGGGGATCAGCTTGAACATGCGGGTTCCGGTTTGGCAGGTTGAAACGAGTGCGATGCCGCACCGGAGATGAAAGATCAGACAACTGTCGTGGTCATATTTCACGTCAAACCGATGCGCGGGTGCGAGTATGCGTCATCTCCCGACGGCATTTGCAAGCGGTTGTCACATTCACCATGCGCGACAATGGTGCCCTGTCCTGACTACGCGGGTCTGCCGGGCCTGCGCCTTTTCTTCATGTCCTTCCTCGTCATCGACATCGGCAACACCCGTCTGAAATGGGGCCTCTACGACCAACCTGCCCCCGGTGCTGCCTTGCTGGCGCATGGCGCGGTGCCCCTGGAGGACATCGATCACCTCTGGGATCAGCACTGGAGCCGACTGCCGGTGCCGCAGGCCATGCTGGGCTGCGTGGTGGCGGGCGAAGCCATCAAGCGCCGGGTGGAGGAGCAGCTCACCGAGGGCTGGGGCCTGCAGGCCCAGTGGGTGTCTTCGTCGCGCCTGGGAGGTGGTGTGGTCAATGGCTACGAGCACCCGCAACGCCTGGGTGCCGACCGTTGGGCCGCGATCATCGGGGCGCGTCAGCGGGCGCTGTTGTGCTCACCCAACGACGCGCAGCCCGTGCTGGCCGTGATGGTGGGCACGGCGGTCACCGTCGATGCCGTGGACGCCAGTGGGCGTTTCCTGGGTGGGTTGATCCTGCCGGGCTTTGGCCTGATGTACCGCGCGCTCGAAAGTGGCACGGCCGGCCTGAAGGTGCCCACCGGCGAGGTGCGCGACTTCCCGACCAACACCAGCGATGCCCTGATGAGCGGCGGCACCGACGCCATCGCCGGCGCCATCGAGCGCTCCTTGAGGCGCCTGCGCGTGCGCACGGGGCGCGAGCCGCTGCTGATCATGTCGGGTGGGGCGGTGTCGCGCCTGACGCACGTCGAGGAACTCCAGCCCATGGTGGTGGAGAACCTGATCTTCGAGGGCTTGCTGACGCTGGCCGCCGCGCGATGAACTGAACCGAAGCGGGGGCGGCGCGATGCCGGCCCGTTGCCCCAGCGGCGTTCAGATCATCTGCAGCTTGACGGTGGCGTGCTCGTTGATGCCCATGGCGCCGAAGAACAGCGCCACCAGCCGGTGCGGGTTCAGGAAGCACACCTGGCGCTGCTCGGCCCGGCGCGACAGCACCCAGTTCAGCAAGTCGCCCGCGGCGATGAAGTCAACGCGCAGCAGGTGGCTGCAATCGATCTCGAGCGAGACGCTGCCACCCAACTGGTCGTCCAGGCGCTGCAAGGTGGCACCGATGTCGCCGACCAGCTGACCGGAGAGGTTGAGGGCCGCCACTTGCACGTAGGAAATTTCCTGGTGCAGTTGCGACTCCACGAAGCTCGTTGTGACCTCGCTGACATGCGACATCGGCGCCGTGGGCGCGCTGACCGCGTCCTGCTGCTCGCGCACGATGCAGCGCGTGGGCTCCCACGATGGCGGTGAAAGCTCGTAGGTGACGCAGTAGTCGATCGCGACCTCGTCGAAGACGACGGGTTGGTTGACCATGCGCAGCAGGTCCAGGCGCAGCATCCAGTGGGCGGGGTCCGCGTCACGGCTGCCGGTGGGCGTGAGGTCCTCCAGCAGGTTGAGCAGGTGAGGGCCACCGACCCAGATCAGCTCCATCGGTTCACGGGCCCACTGCTGCAGCAGCTGGCTGAGCTGATGGGCGGCCTCTGGCGTGATCTGGTTGACGCCCTGCCAGTCGATGCGCCAGGGACGCGGCAGTTGCAGCAGGGCCACGCGCAATTGGGCGAGGGCTTCCGGGTCCACGACGGACGGAGCGATCCAGCCGGGCTGGGGCACGTCCCATTCGCGGCCCTCGGTGACCGGGCCTGCGCTTTCGTCGTCGGAGAACTCCAGGGGGGCTGAGAGGCTAGGGCGGCCGGAGGCCGGCTCCGGCGATGCCGTGGCAGCCGCGCCCGCCGATTCGGATTCGATCAGGTCGGCAACACGCTGTGGCAGGGAGTACCACTGCGGGGCCGAGACACCGAACTGCTGGGCGTAGGACACCGCCAGGTTGTCGAATTTGTGGGGCAGGTCAAGCGCCCGGTAGAAGTCGAACAGCACCAGCCAGGTTTCCGCGTGTTCATGGCGGGCCGATCCGGGGTGGACCAGGCTGAGCAGGCATTGCTCGCACTGGTCGAAATCGGCGTTCGCGAAGGCGATGACGGCTTCGTCGAGTTCGGGGTCGTGGGCCATTTCCACGACCTGCACGTCGATGCCGCCAGGCAGTGTCGCGCCGATGATTGGCATGGCGGGGGCCATCGAGGCGAAAAAGGGCGCCTCGGTCTTGGGCGCTTCGATGACCGTCGCGGCGTGTTCGACGAAGGGCAGGATCGGTGGGTTCAGCCGGTCAGGTGTCGTGATGGGCAGGTCCACCGAGCCGCCGGGCACGGTGGGCAGTCCTGCGGCCTGCGATGGCGTCACCGGGGTGGGGCGGGCGCTGACGCCCACCATCTGCAGCTCGATCTCGTCGATCTTGGCCTTGACGGCGATGTCCGATCGGGCGCCACTCTGAGGGCGTGACTCGGGGTCGAGGTTGGAGACGCTGCCCAGTGCCAGGGCGGCGTCGGGGCTCAGCCCTTCGCGGCGGATCTTGCGCAGCATGTCGAGTTCGCGCTTTCGCACGAAGTCGTTGCGCCGCTTGCGCTCGATCATCGCCTTGATCTCGGTCTTGGCGTAATCGCTTTCGCCGGCGTCGGAGGGGGGCGCGTCCAGGTCAGACCAATCCGTGGTCGGATTGGCGACGAAGCGCGCCACCTTGCGCAGGAAACTGCCGGATTCCTTGCTCATCTCGGTCCTGATCGGATGTCCGCGGGGTCAGTCCCCGAACATCTTCTGCTTGAGTTCGCGCCGCTGCTGGGCTTCCAGGGACAAGGTGGCGGTCGGGCGGGCCAGCAAGCGGCCCAGGCCGATGGGCTCACCCGTTTCGTCGCAGAAGCCGTATTCGCCATTGTCGATGCGAACCAGGGCTTGCGAAATCTTCTTGAGCAGCTTGCGTTCGCGGTCGCGGGTGCGCAGCTCGAGGGCGTGCTCTTCCTCGATGGTGGCGCGGTCTGCCGGGTCGGGCACGATGGAGGTGTCCTCGCGCAGGTGTTCGGTGGTTTCGCCGGCGTTGGACAGCAGGTCTTCCTTCTGGGCTTCCAGGCGGGCGCGGAAGAAGTCGAGCTGCTTGTCGCTCATGTACTCGGCGTCCGGCATGGCCATGAGTTCGGCTTCGCTCAGGTCGCGGCCGGCCTTGGATTTCCAGGCGCTGGCGAGTTTGGTGTCGACCTTGGTGGTGGCTGCAGGCATGTCGTTTTGGGTGCTACTGGTTTTCTTGGCCGGCGGTTTGGCCGTGGCCACGGTACGGGGCTTGACGTCTGCTTCGGCAGGGGTTGCCGCAGCTTGAGGGGATTCGGATGCGGTGCGGGAAGCGGACTTGGCAGGGGCCGCCTTGCGCGCAGCGGTCTTGGCCGGAGCAGCCGACTTGGCGCTGGCCGACTTGGCGGCAGCCTTGGTGCCAGAGGCGGTGGTTTTCGTCACAGGATCCTCCTTCCCGAAATGCGTGATCCACAGACAGGGGGGTGACCGGATTCAGGCTCCCGAGAGGGGGCCTGATCCAGACTGAAGTGCCAACCGTCGGGTTTGTCCACCCTTGGGAAGCGCGCGGATTGTAGCCATGGTCTTTGACTGGACTCCCCAGGCTATCCCTAGAACCTGCGCGGGATCAAGCCAGGCATTGATCCAGGCCCGCCTTGAACAGGTCCTGGGGGATGTCGATGCCAATGAAGACCATCTTGCTTTGTTTGGTTTCGTTGGGCGCCCACTTGGGGCCGGTGTCGCTGCCCATGAGCTGGTGCACGCCCTGGAAGACCACCTTCTTGTCGATGCCCTTGACGTGCAGCACGCCCTTGTAGCGCAGCATGCGCGGGCCGTAGATCTGCACCATGGAGCCGAGGAAGTCCTCCAGCTTGGTGGCGTCGAAGGGCTTGGTGGCCTTGTAGACGAAGGACTTGACGTCGTCGTCGTGGGCGTGGTGGTGCGGGTGGTCGCAGTGCTCGCCGTGGTCGTGGTCGTGACCGCAGTCATGGTCGTGACCATGGCCGTGGTCATGTTTGTGCGCATGGCCATGGCCTTCGTTCAGGAAGTCCGGGTCGATGTCGAGCTTGGCGTTGAGGTTGAAACCCTTGAGGTCGAAGACCTCCTTGATGGGCACCTCGCCAAAGTGCACGCGCTTTTGCGGTGCGCGCGGGTTCATGTGCTTGATGCGGTGGGCCAGGGCGTCGGCCTGCTCGGTGCTGACCAGGTCGGACTTGCTCATGAAGATCAGGTCGGCGAAGCCCACCTGACGGCGCGCTTCCTGGCGGGTGTCGAGTTGCTGATCGCCATGCTTGGCGTCCACCAGGGTGACGATGGCGTCGAGCAGGTAGTGCTCGGCGATCTCGTCGTCCATGAAGAAGGTCTGGGCGACGGGGCCCGGGTCGGCCAGGCCGGTGGTCTCGATGACCACGCGCTCGAAATTGAGGGTGCCGGCCTTCTTTTGCTTGACCAGGTCGGACAGCGTCTCGCGCAGGTCTTCCCGGATCGTGCAACAGACGCAACCGTTGCTCATCTGGACGATGTGCTCCTCGGTGTCGGCCACCAGGATGTCGTTGTCGATGTTTTCTTCGCCGAACTCGTTTTCGATGACGGCGATCTTCTGGCCATGGGCTTCGGTCAGCACGCGCTTGAGCAGGGTGGTCTTGCCGGCGCCCAGGAAGCCGGTGAGGATGGTGACAGGAATCAGGCTCATGGGCCTAGTGTAGGCCGGTTTGCGCCCGCCGAGGCGGGGTGTCACGGGGGCGCTGCGGCCGCCCCTGGGGCGATGGGACATCGATGGGGTATTCTTGGGGCATCCCAACCACGACACCCCCGCCGTGTCCGAACCTTCCCCCAGTCGACCGCCCCGGGTCGATCAGCGTCCCCGTGAACGGGACCCCCGCAGCCTGTTCGTCCGCCTTGTCGAGTTCCTTTCGCCAGGGCCCGATTCCACGGCCGAACTCATCCGCACCCTGGCCGACGCCGAGCACCGAGAGCTGATCGAGCCCGAGTCGCGCGTCATGCTCGAGGGCGTGATCCGCATGGCGGGCATGACCGCGGGCGATGTCATGGTGGCTGTGCGCCGCATGGACATGCTCGACATCGACGCCCCGTACGAGGAGCTGCTGGCGACGGTCATCGGGACCGGTCACTCGCGTTTTCCCGTTTTCCAGGACAGCCGCGACAACATCATTGGCCTGTTGATGGCCAAGGACCTGCTCAAGTTGCAGCGCTCGCCCGACCTGAACGTGCGCACCCTGCTGCGGGCGCCTTATTTCGTGCCCGAGTCCAAGGGGCTCAACGAGCTGCTGCGGGAGTTTCGCTCCAACCGCAGCCACCTGGCCATCGTGATCGACGAGTTCGGCAAGACGGCCGGGCTCATCACCATCGAGGACGTGCTGGAGGAAATCGTCGGCGAAATCGAGGATGAATTCGACGACGACGACGGTGAGTCGAGCATTTTCACGCTGGCCGATGGCAGTCAGCGGGTCGCCGGTGACGCGGCCATTGCCGATGTGAACGAGGTTTTCCAGGCGCAGCTGCCTCAGGACGAGTTCGACACCATCGGAGGGCTGATCGCGCACGAGCTCGGGCGGGTGCCCCGTCGGGGCGAGGTGGTCGAACTGGGCGGCCTGCGCTTCACGGTGATGCTGGCGCGCGGCGGCTCGGTGCGCTGGTTCAAGGTGATCCGGGCATCCGGGCCGGCCGATGCAGCTGAGCATGCTTGAGGCGTCGGTCTCCCCTGGTGCGGGTGCCCAGGATCGCGAGGCCGCGCCTGCCCGCTGGTGGCTGGCGTTGTTCTCGGGTGGGCTCCATGCCCTGGCCCTGTCGCCCTGGGTGGCTGGCTTGCACACGGCCTTGCCGGCACTGCTGCAAACGGTGGCCCTGGCCTGGCTGGTCAGCACGCTGGTCGGGCAACGCACGGTGCGCGCGGGGGCACTGGTGGCCTGGCTGCATGGCAGCGTGTGGCTGGTGGGCGCGACAGGCTGGATGTTCGTCAGCTTGCACCACTTTGGTGGCTTGCCAGCCTGGCTTTCTGCCCTGGCGGTGGCTTTGCTGTGCATGGCGCTGTCGGGCTACCTGGCCCTTGTCGGGGCGGTGTGGCTGCGCTGCCGGCAAGGCTCGCCATGGCGCGATGCCACCTTGTTCGGCGCGCTGTGGCTGTTGGCCGAACTGGCGCGTGCGCTGATCTTCACCGGGTTTCCGTGGGGCGCCAGTGGCTATGTCCTGATCGACACGCCTTGGGCCCGGTTGGCGCCCTGGCTGGGTGTTTATGGCATGGGCGCCATCTGGGCGGCGCTGGTGGCCTTGGCCACGCTGGGCGTGCTCAGAGGTGCCAAGCAGGGTGCCAGGCGCTGGGTGATGCTGTGGCCGATCGTCGCGCTCACCGCTGCGCTGGCAGCCTGGTCGCCAACGCCGCACACCCAAGCGCATGGTCAGCCGCTCAAGGTGGCGCTGTTGCAAAGCAACGTTGCCCAGGATGAGAAGTTCGATGCGCGCATGCTCGGCGCCATGCTGGTCTGGCACGGGCAGCAGTTGCTGCAGGCCCAGGCCGACCTGGTGGTGGCGCCCGAGACGGCGATCCCGTTGCTGCCCGATCAACTGCCCGAGGGATACTGGGAAGGCATCCGCGCGATGTTCGGCCCCGGCAAGGGGCGCGCCGCGCTGATCGGGGTGCCGCTTGGCAGCCTGGAAGCCGGCTACAGCAATTCGGTGGTGGGCCTGTCGCCTGATGCGGCGCAGCCCTATCGTTACGACAAGCACCACCTCGTGCCGTTCGGTGAGTTCATCCCGCTGGGCTTTCGCTGGTTCGTCGACATGATGAACATGCCCTTGGGGGACTTTTCTCGCGGACCGCTCTCGGCGCCTTCCTTTGTGGTCAAGGGACAGCGGGTCGGCCCGAACATCTGCTACGAAGACCTGTTCGGTGAAGAGCTGGCGAGCCGCTTTGTGCACGCGGACTCGGCCCCGACGCTGTTCGCCAACGTGAGCAACCTGGCCTGGTTCGGTGACACGGTCGCCATCCATCAGCACCTTCAGATCGCGCGCATGCGGTCGCTGGAGTTTCAGATCCCGACCATCCGCGCAACCAACACCGGCGCGACCGTCGTCATCGATCACCAGGGGCGCGTCGTGCAACGCATGCCGGGGCAGACGCGCGGCGTGCTGTTGGCCGAGGTGCAGGGGCAGGCCGGTGTGACGCCGTATGCCGCCTGGGCGGGCAGGGCAGGGCTCTGGCCGCTCGTGTGCCTGGGGCTGTTGCTCGTGGGTGTCCTGGCATGGCCAGCACTGAGACAAAAGCGCTGAGTGCCTTCATGTGCGCGCCGAGCGTTTTTCGCTTGCGCGGCGCACACCTGCTTCTTCACTAGAATCTGGGGTTTGGCTTTTCGCAGCCGCCCGGTTCACAAGGTTCTCCAACATGCTGACCTTCCAGCAACTCATCCTCCGCTTGCAAAGCTACTGGGACGCCCAGGGCTGCGCGCTGCTGCAACCGTACGACATGGAAGTGGGCGCCGGCACCAGCCACACCGCCACCTTCCTGCGCGCCCTGGGCCCCGAGCCCTGGAAGGCCGCCTACGTGCAGCCCAGCCGTCGCCCGAAAGACGGCCGCTATGGCGAGAACCCCAACCGCCTGCAGCACTACTACCAGTACCAGGTCGTGCTCAAGCCGGCACCGGCCAACATCCTGGAGCTCTACCTGGGCTCGCTCGAAGCCCTGGGCTTTGACCTCAAGAAGAACGACATCCGCTTCGTCGAGGACGACTGGGAGAACCCGACGCTGGGCGCCTGGGGCTTGGGCTGGGAGGTCTGGCTCAATGGCATGGAAGTGACGCAGTTCACCTACTTCCAGCAAGTCGGCGGCATCGACTGCAAGCCCATCACCGGCGAGATCACCTACGGCCTGGAACGCCTGGCCATGTACCTGCAAGGTGTCGAGAGCGTGTACGACCTGGTCTACGCGCCTGGCGTGAAGTACGGCGACGTGTTCCACCAGAACGAGGTCGAGCAGTCCACGTACAACTTCGAGCACAGCAACGTCGAGTTCCTGCTGGGCGCTTTCACCAATTACGAGACCCAGGCCCAGTACCTGATGACCCAGCAGTTGGCCCTGCCGGCCTACGAGCAGGTGCTCAAGGCCGCGCACACCTTCAACCTGCTGGACGCGCGTGGCGCCATCTCGGTGACCGAGCGCGCTGCCTACATCGGTCGCATCCGCAACCTGGCGCGCAGCGTGGCCGCCGCCTACCTCGACAGCCGTGCCCGCCTGGGCTTCCCGATGGCCCCGAAGGCCTGGGCCGACGAGGTCATCGAGCAACTGAACAACAAGAAGGCGGCCTGAAAGCATGTCCGACATCCGCACCGCCAACCTGCTGGTTGAACTCTTCGTCGAAGAGCTGCCCCCCAAGGCGCTCAAGAAGCTGGGCGAGTCCTTCGCCACCGTGCTGGCCGATGGCCTCAAGGCCCTGGGCCTGGCTGCGGCCGATGCCACCGTCACGCCTTATGCCTCGCCACGCCGCCTGGCTGTGCACGTGACGGGTGTGGCCGACAAGGCTTGCGACCAGCCCGTGCAGCACAAGCTCATGCCCGTGACCGTGGGCCTTGACGCCAGTGGCCAGGCCACGCCCGCGCTGGTCAAGAAACTGGCCTCGCTGGGTTTGGGTGCCGAGGTGGTGCCTTCTCTCAAGCGCCAGCCAGACGGCAAGGCCGAGGCGCTGTTCCTCGATACGGTCAAGGCCGGTGCCTCGCTGGCAGAGGGGCTGCAAAAGGCCCTCGATGAATCGCTGGCCAAGCTGCCCATCCCCAAGGTCATGACCTATCAGCTGGAGCGAGGCGAGGGCGCCGACTTTCAGCCTGGCTGGACCAGCGTGAACTTCGTGCGCCCGGCGCATGGCCTGGTGGCGCTGCACGGCGACGCGGTCGTGCCGGTGCAGGCCCTGGGCTTGAAGGCCGGCCGTGACACCCACGGCCACCGTTTCGAGGCCAAGGTCTCGCCCGTGGTGCTGCGCGATGCCGATGGCTACGCCGCGCAAATGCGCGA
The DNA here is from genome assembly GCA_001770725.1 of Burkholderiales bacterium RIFCSPHIGHO2_01_FULL_63_240. GTDB lineage: Bacteria > Pseudomonadota > Gammaproteobacteria > Burkholderiales > Burkholderiaceae_C > Aquabacterium. Next base: position 446,017 of record MERU01000002.1, on the reverse strand, counting down.
TGAAGGCGCCGTGATCGCCAGCTTCGCAGAGCGCCGCGCCGAGATCGCGTCGCAGCTGCAATCGGCCGCTGGCCGCGCCGGCAACCACCTCAAGCCCATCGAAGACGAGGCCCTGCTCGACGAAGTCACCGCCCTGGTCGAGCGCCCCAATGTGCTGATCGGCCGTTTCGAAGAGGCCTTCCTGGCCGTGCCGCAGGAGTGCCTCATCCTCACGATGAAGGCCAACCAGAAGTACTTCCCGCTGCTCGACACCGATGGCAAGCTGACCCACCAGTTCCTGGTGGTCAGCAACATCCACCCGTCCGACCCGAGCGCCATCATCGAAGGCAACGAGCGCGTGGTGCGTCCGCGCCTGGCCGACGCCAAGTTCTTCTTCGACCAGGACCGCAAGAAGACGCTGGCTTCGCGCGTGCCGGGCCTGGCCAAGGTCGTCTACCACGGCAAGCTCGGCACCCAGGGTGAGCGCGCCGAGCGCGTGCGCGCCATCGCCCACGCCGTGGTCAACCAGCTCAGCCTGCACACCGTGCCGTTCTCGGTCGATGACCAGGATCACTTCAAGGTGCTCGACAGCAAGGCCCAGGAAGCCGCGCTGTTGGCCAAGACCGACCTGCTGACCGACATGGTGGGCGAGTTCCCCGAGCTGCAGGGCATCATGGGCGGCTACTACGCCCGCCACGAAGGCCTGCGCGACGGCGTCGCCATCGCCATCGAAGACCACTACAAGCCGCGCTTCGCCGGCGACAGCCTGCCGCGCAACCACACCGGCACCGTGCTGGCCCTGGCCGACAAGCTCGAGACCCTGGTGGGCCTGTTCGGCATCGGTCAGCTGCCCACGGGCGACAAGGACCCGTTCGCGCTGCGGCGCCACGCGCTGGGCGTGATCCGACTGCTCGTCGAGAAGAACCTGCCACTGTCGCTGCCCGAGTTGTTCGACGCGGCGGCCGCACCGTTCGGCGAGCTGATCAACAAGCCCACCGAGGCCCTGCTGGGTTTCTTCGCCGATCGCCTGGCCGTGTCCCTGCGCGAGCAGGGCTACAGCGCCCAGGAAGTCGATGCCGTCCTCGCCCTGCAGCCCGCCCGCCTGGGTGATGTGCCGCGCCGCCTGGCCGCCGTGCGCGCCTTCGTGTCCCTGCCCGAAGCCGCGTCGCTGGCAGCTGCCAACAAGCGCGTGAGCAACATCCTAAAAAAGGTCGAAGGCGCGGTCGAAGCCAAGGTCAACGCCGCTTTGTTCAAGGAGCCTGCCGAGGGCGCGCTCTACGAAGCCCTGCAGGCCGTGGCCCCCAAAGCCCAAGCGGCGTTCGAGCAAGGCGACTACACTGGGTCCCTGCAAGCGCTGGCGGCCCTCAAGGCCCCGGTCGATGCCTTCTTCGATGGTGTCATGGTCAACGCCGACGACCCCGCGCTGAAAGCCAACCGCCTGGGCCTGCTGGCCACGCTGCACGCTGCGATGAACCAAGTTGCCGACCTGTCCCGACTGGCTGCCTGATCCACATGCTGTCTCGTCCCCACCCTGGTGAGGCCATCAAGCTGGTCATCCTTGACCGCGACGGCACCATCAACCACGAGCGCGAGGACTACATCAAGTCCGCAGACGAGTGGGTGCCCCTGCCCGGCGCCCTGGATGCCATCGCTCGCCTGAACCACGCCGGCTGGCACGTGGTCGTTGCCACCAACCAGTCCGGCATCGGCCGGGGCCTGTTCGACATGGTCTCGCTCAACGCCATGCACGCCAAGATGAACCAGATGCTGGCTCGCGTGGGCGGACGGGTGGAGGCGGTGTTCTTCTGCCCGCACACCCCCGAAGACCACTGCACCTGCCGCAAGCCGCTTCCGGGCCTGTTCCAGATGATCGGCCAACGCTTTGGCTGCGACCTCGAAGGCGTGCCCATGGTGGGTGACCTGCCGCGCGACGTGCTGGCAGCCCAGTCGGTGGGCTGCGAGCCCCACCTGGTCCGCACGGGCCAGGCCGCCACCATGAGCGAAGCCGAACTGCAGGACCTGCGCCGCCGTGTGCCCGACCTGACCATCCACCCGGACCTGTCCGCCTTCGCTGATTTCATCGTCCTGCGCGACCGGCGCACCCATGGGGAGGATGCACCCGTGGCCACGCACATGGGAGAGCTCACTTGAGTCAACCCCCCGCAGCGCAGCAGTTGCAGCTCTGGGACGACGAGGCGCCGACCGAGGCCCTCGCAGGCGATGCAGACCGATCCGGCCACCAGGCCGCCAGCCACAGCGCGGAAGCCCGGGCCAGCGTGCCCGAGGCGGCCTTGCTTGGCAGCCTGCCCGTGTTCCGTCACCCGCGCGCCGTGCGCGAGATCCGCCTGGGCAAGGCCCTGGTGGGCTATGAGTGCACCCGTGTGCAGCGGCGCAGCATCGGCATGGTCGTCAGCGACGAGGGCCTGTCTGTGCGCGCCCCGAGCTGGGTGTCCTGGGCGGACATCGAAGTTGCCTTGCGCGCCAAGGAGCGCTGGATCTGCAACAAGCTGGTCGACCAGCGCGAGCGCGCCCGCCGTCAGGTGTCGGCCCAGATCGACTGGCGCGCCGGTTGCCAGTTGCCCTTCATGGGCGAGCCCGTCACCGTCATCCTCGACCCGACGCAGACCGGTGCGCGTTTCCAGCCCGCTTCGCTGGACGCGGCGCCCTGCCGCCACACGCTGCGGCTGGGCTTGCCCCACGACGCAGCTGCCACGCAGATCCGCGACGCGGCAGAGGCCTGGTTGCAGCGCGAGGCTCGCATCCTGTTTGCCGAGCGAGCCGAGCACTACGCGCGCAAGCTGGGCGTGACGGTCAAGCGCGTGAGCCTGTCGTCGGCCCGCACGCGCTGGGGCAGCGCCAGCGCCGATGGCTCCATTCGCCTGCACTGGCGGCTCATGCACTTCAGCCTGGACATCGTGGACTATGTGGTGGCGCACGAGTTGGCCCACCTGCGCGAGATGAACCACAGCCCGGCCTTCTGGGACGTGGTGCGCTCGATCCTGCCGGAGTACGAGCCCGCGCGCGATCACCTGCGCCGGGTGGTCATCCCCGAGTGAAGCGCCAGACGCCTGCCTGATCCCGTTCTCGCGTGAGTTCGCCCCGCTGCCACAGGTGGTTCAGGTGCGCGATTGCCTCGCCCATGGCGAAGGTGGTCTGGTGCAGGTCCAGGGGGCGCTTGAACAGCACCGGCAGCATGTCTGCCGCCGACGAGGGCGCCTGGCGACAAGCCTGGATGACCTCGCCCAGGCGCTCGTCGTGGTGCTGCTGCAGCTGGCGGATGCGCGCATGGATGCCTGTGAACGGGCGCCCGTGCGAGGGCAGGGCGAGCGTGTCCGCCGGCAGGTCCAGCATGCGGGCGATCGAGGCCAGGAACAGACCCAGCGGGTCACCCTCGGGCTCCATCTCGTAGACGCTGACGTTGGTCGAGATCGATGGCAGCAGCATGTCGCCCGAGATCAGCAGGCCGTCGCGCTCGTTGTGCAGGGCGATGTGCTCGGGGCTGTGCCCGTACCCGGCGATGCAGCGCCAGCGCCTGTCGCCGATGTCGAGTTGCAGCCCGTCGATCAGCCGGTGGTGCACGCGCGGCACGCTCGGCACCAGGGCGCGGTAGTAGCCACTGCGCTCGCGGATCTTGGCCAGGTCCTCTGCGCGGCTCAGGCCATGGCTGGCAAAGAACGCGGCTGCGCGCTCTCCACCCTGCGATGACGTCGCCTCACACGCCTGCAAGGCCGCGAGGTGGTCGGTGGCGCTCATCCACAAGCGCGCTGGGTGGTCGGGTGTGCTGAAGTGCTCGATCAGCCAGTCCGCGTTGCCGACGTGGTCCGGGTGCATGTGGGTCACCAGCACGCGGCGCAAGGGTGCACCCGACAGCGGGCCCTGCCACAGTGCCTGCCATGCCTGCCGGATGGGCTCGGAGGCGATGCCCGCGTCCACCACCATCCAGCCCGGCTGACCGGCCATCGGGTCGTCCAGCACCCACAGGTTGATGTGGTTGAGCGCGAAGGGCAAGGGCATGCGCAGCCATTGCAGGCCCGGGCGCAGTGCCGTGAGCTCGCCGGTGGCGGGCAGGTGGTCGCCCCAGGGGTAGGCGATCGGGGTGTCGGCAACTGGGACGTCGGCAACTGGGGTGAAAGCGGGTGGGGCGGTGCTGCTCATGCGGTCGATTGTGCCCGCGTGACGCGTTCGGCGCTTGCCACCCCGGCGGGCTTGTCTACACTCCAGGGCATGAGCGACCAGCATTCCCTTACCCACCTCTTCGACAGCAACCGTGCCTGGGCCCGAGACATCGAGCAGCGCACGCCCGGTTTTTTCAGCAGACTGCAAAAGCAGCAGTCCCCGGAGTACCTCTGGATCGGCTGCAGCGACAGCCGCGTGCCGGCCAATGAAATCTGCGGCCTGCTGCCGGGCGAGCTCTTCGTGCACCGCAATGTGGCGAACGTGGTCGTGCACACCGACCTCAACTGCCTGTCGGTGATGGAGTTCGCCATCGACTCGCTCAAGGTCAAGCACATCATGGTGGTGGGGCACTACGGCTGCAGCGGCGTCAACGCGGCCATGAACGACATCCGCATCGGCCTGGCCGACAACTGGCTTCGCCACGTCAAGGACGTGCGCAACACCCATCAGGACTGGCTGAACACCGTGCCGGACGGCCCGGCGCGCCTCAATGCCCTGTGCGAGCTCAACGTGCTGGCGCAGTGCCGCAACGTCTGCGAGACCACGGTGGTGCACGACGCCTGGCAGCGGGGGCAGGAGGTGGTCATCCATGGCTGGGTATACGGCTTGCATAATGGCCTGATCAACGACCTGCGCATGACCGTCGCCTCGTCCGATCAGGTGCAAACCGTGTTCGACGAGGCCCTGGCCCGATTGCAGCAGCGCTACACGCAGCCCGGATCCGCCACCCCCACCGAGTCACGCTGATGACGATGTTCCCGCAACAGCTCACCGACCCACGGGTCTTCGAGATCGCCCGCGCCTTGCTGGACGGCTTCGACCGCCACTACAAGATCTTCTCGGAGACCACGGCCCAGGCAAAAAAGCGCTTCGAGCAGGCCGACTGGCACGGCCAGCAGACGGCGCAGCGTGCCCGCATCGAGTTCTACGACCTGCGTGTGGACGAGTCGGTCGAGCGACTGGAGCAGGACTATGGCGCCAGCACGCTGCCCATGGAGGTCTGGCACCAGATCAAGCTGTTCTACATCGGCCTGCTGACCGGGCACAAACAGCCCGAGTTGGCCGAGACCTTCTTCAACTCGGTCACCATCAAGATCCTGCACCGCAAGTACTACCGCAACGATTTCATCTTCGTGCGGCCAGCGGTGTCCACCGAGTACATCGACGACGAGGACGAGGGCACGGGCGGCACCTTCCGCGCCTACTACCCCACGCGCGAGAACCTGCGTCAGATGCTCAAGACCATCGTCGAGAGCTACGAGCTGAACCTGGCATTCGACGACCTTGACCGAGACATCGGCTTCGTCTACGAGGCCTTGCTCGAGCAGGTCGGCAGCGTTCGCCTGCGCACCAACTTCCAGATCCAGGTCCTGAACTCCCTGTTCTTCCGCAACAAGGGCGCCTACATCGTCGGCAAGGTGGTCAATGGCTTTCGCAGCCTGCCTTTCGCCATCCCCATCCTGCACAACTCCAAGAGCCGGCTCTACATCGACGCCGCGCTCTTCGGCGAAGACGACCTGCTGGCGCTGTTCAGCTTCGCGCGGGCCTACTTCATGGTCTACATGCCGGTGCCATCGGCCTACGTGCAGTTCCTGCGCACGCTGATGCCGCGCAAGCCCCGCGGCGAGCTCTACAGCGCCATCGGCCTGCAAAAGCACGGCAAGAACCTGTTCTACCGCGACTTCCTTTTTCACCTGCGCCACTCCAGCGACAAGTTCCGCATCGCGCCCGGCATCAAGGGCATGGTGATGCTGGTGTTCGACCTGCCGTCCTACCCGTTCGTCTTCAAGGTCATCAAGGACTACTTCCCACCTCAAAAGGAAACCACGCGCGAAGGCATCATGAGCAAGTACCTGCTCGTGAAGCACCACGACCGCGTCGGGCGCATGGCCGACTCGCTGGAGTTCACCAACGTGGCTTTCCCGCGCAACCGCTTCGACGACGAGCTGATCGAAGAGCTCAAGAAGTTCGCGCCCAGCGTGATGGAGGAAGACGAAGACGGCCAGGTGCTGATCCTCAAGCACCTCTACATCGAGCGCCGCATGGTGCCGCTCAACATCTACATCCAGGAAGCCGAAGGCGAGTCGCTGGAGCACGCCGTCATCGAGTACGGCAACGCCCTGAAGGACCTGGTGGCGGCCAACATCTTCCCCGGCGACATGCTCTGGAAGAACTTCGGCGTCACGCGCAACGGCAAGGTCGTGTTCTACGACTACGACGAGATCGAATACGTCACCGACTGCAACTTCCGCAAGGTGCCCGAGCCGCGCAACGAAGAAGAGGAGATGTCAGGCGAGATCTGGTACTCGGTCGGCCCGCACGACGTCTTCCCCGAGACCTTCGGGCCCTTCCTGCTGGGCGATCCGCGGGTCAGGCAGATCTTCATGCAGCACCACGCCGACCTGCTCGATCCCGCCTTCTGGCAGGAGCGCAAGGAGCGCATCCAGGCCGGTTACGTGCACGACGTTTTCCCGTACGACCGCTCGCGCCGCTTCATTCACCAGATCCAGACGACACCGGTCTCGTCGGCCTCTGCCGAGGTCGCGCCCGTCGAAGAGCCGGTGGACGTGCAACCCCTTGGCGCGAAGGTGCACGACCAGGGGCGGCTCACCGGTTTCACCAGCGGTGACGCTGGCGCCGGCGACTGATCACCAGAGCTGCCACCAGGGCTTCTTGGCCTTGCTGGCCGCTGGGGCCACGCCTGCGTTGCTGGCCACGTCGGCAGACAGGAACTCGCTGTTCGGGAAGCTCTGGCGCAGCACGCGCAACGAGTCATCCCGAAGCTGGATCAGGCCCAGCTTGTCATAGGCCTGGGCCATGATGAACAGGCCTTCTTCCGTCGCGGGCGACTGGTTGTATTCCTTGACGGCCTGCTGGGCCCGGTTGGCTGCAGCCAGGTAGGCGCCGCGGCGCAGGTAGTAGCGGGCCACGTGCACTTCGCCAGCGGCCAGCGAGTTCACGATGTGGTTCATGCGCAGGCGTGCGTCTTCGGCGTAGCGCGACTGGGGGAAGCGCTCGACCACCTGCTTGAACGACTCGTAGGCATCGCGCGAGGCCTGCTGGTCCCGCTCGGCCAGGTCCTGGCGCGAGAGCTTGCCGAACAGGCCGAGGTTTTCGTTGAAGTTCACCAGGCCTTGCAGGTAGAAGGCGTAGTCCAGCGCGGGGCTGGTGGGGTGCAGGCGGATGAAGCGGTCAAGCTTGGCCAGGGCCTGGGCCTTTTCGCCGGTGCGGAAGTAAGCGTAGGCCAGGTCGATCTGAGCCTGCTGCGACAAAAGGGTGCCCGAAGCGCGGGCTTCGACCTTCTCGAGCTTCTTGATCGCCAGTTCGTAGTTGCCTTCGGCGGCATCGTCCTTGGCGTCTGCGTACAATTTGTCCGATGCGATGTTGGCGAATTCATCCTGGGGCGTTGAGCCGCAGGCCACCAACATCACGCTCATGCACATCGCCAGGAAGGCGGCCAGCAAGCCACGCGAGGATTCGGTCATCGGGGTCTTCGGGGTGGTCTTCAGCAGTTTCACGTTGTGTCAGGGGCGGTTTGTGCCGCCTTCAATCCCGCCTTGCAGCGCCAGAGTGCGCAGTATAGAAGCTAGTCGCTCACGCACTCCATGTCTCGACGCCGTTCCGATCCTTCCCTGGTGCCTTCGCCCCCTCTTTCAAGCTCCGTTGAGGCCGGGCTCCTCGATGACGTCGCCGAAGACGACGAGGGCCTGGAAGGGCTGGCGGCGCCTTTGCGTGCCGAAGAGGCTTCCCCCACGGGCGCGCGGCAACTGGAGGTGGAGCCCGGGGGGCATGGTCAGCGCCTGGATGCCTGGCTCAGTGCGCGCATCCCGGCCTACTCTCGCAGCCACCTCAAAGGCCTGATCGAAGCGGGTGCGGTCCAGGTTTCGGGGCAGGTCGTCACCTCGGCCTCGCGCAAGGTGGCGCAAGGGCAGGTGGTCGACATCGTCCTGCAGGCCACCGCGCAGAGCCAGGCCTTCGTGCCTGAACCGATGGCGCTGCCCATCGTCTTCGAGGACGAGCACCTGCTGGTGGTCGACAAGCCGGCGGGCCTGGTGGTCCATCCGGCCGCCGGCAACTGGTCCGGCACCCTCATGAACGGTTTGCTGGCGCACCACGTCGGCGCGGCCAGCCTGCCGCGGGCGGGCATCGTGCATCGCCTCGACAAGGACACCAGCGGGCTCATGGTCGTGGGCAAGACCCTGGAGGCCGTGACCGCGCTCAGCCGTGCCATCGCGGCCCGAGAGGTCAAGCGACAGTACCTGGCGCTCGTGCATGGCCAGGCCCCCGAATCGGAGAGCGTGTCGTCGTCGATCGGGCGCGACCCGGTCACCCGCGTGCGCATGGCGGTGGTGCCATCCGGCAAGCCGGCGCGCACGGATGTGCAGCGCTTGCTGTGCGCCCAGGTGCAGGAAGCGCCGCCGTCCGGCCGAAGCGAAGACGCGCGGCCCGCGCGCTGGGTCAGCGGGGTGTTGTGCACCTTGCACACGGGCCGCACCCACCAGATTCGCGTTCACCTGAGCAGCCGTCGGCATCCGCTGGTCGCGGATGCGTTGTATGGGGGCGCGCCCCTCCTGGGGATGACTCGGCAGGCCCTTCACGCCGCGCGGCTGGGTTTTGTGCACCCCATCACCGGCGAGGCCATGCGCTTTGAGGCGCCTTTGCCTGCCGACATGGCCGCTGCCTGGTCGGCGCTTGAGGGCGAGGCCGCAAAAGTCGGTTCGGGCGTTTGAGTGGAAACTGGTGTATAGTGGTTCGAACAAAGACAGGTTTCTGTCATGGCGCGCCTGCTTCCCAGGCGTGTCGGACGGGCCAACCCGGTGGGCGCAGGTTGCGTCAGCGTGGGTCGCCCGCCATCGCCTCCCAGGCACCCCCTGATTGTTGAATGGACCGAAGGCCGCCAGGCGGCCGAACACGAACGGCGCCCCGTCGCTGGCTGTGCGTTTCATGCTTTTCGCATGGAAATGAGCCGAGCCGCCACGGTCGAGTGCCGTCGCCCCGCCCGAAATCGCCGCCATGCGAGCGGGCAGCTCACATCGCCGAGATGGACATCCTTGAAACGCCGGATGCAACCCGCATCCTAGAAGCCGCGCTCCTGTGCTCGCACCAGCCCATGTCGCTGCGCGAGATGCGCCAGCTTTTCGACGACACGGTTTCGGCCGATGGCGTCCTGGCCATGCTGGGCGGCATCCGCGAGCAGTGGGCAGGCCGCGGCGTGGAGCTGGTCGAAGTGGGCTCGGGTTGGCGTTTCCAGACTCGTCCTGACGTTCAGGCTCACCTGGATCGCCTGCACCCCGAAAAACCTCCAAAGTACTCGCGGGCCACGCTCGAAACCCTGGCGATCGTCGCCTACAAGCAACCCGTGACCCGGGGTGACATCGAGGACATCCGCGGCGTGACGGTGAGCTCGCACATCGTCAAGCAGCTCGAGGACCGTGGCTGGGTCGAGGTCATCGGTCACCGCGACGCCCCCGGCCGGCCCGCTTTGTTCGCGACCACCCGCCAGTTCCTCGATGACATGGGCCTGTCCTCCCTGTCGCAGTTGCCCACCCTCGATGGGCTGCCGGTCGGCCAGGCGCTGCTGCCTGGGCTTGACGCGCAAGAGCCAGTGGCTGAGGCCGCCGGCGAGTCCGTGGCCGAGCCCGTTTCCGAACCTTTTGCCCAGGCCGACGCCGCCCCAGAAGCCCTGGAAGCCCTGGAAGCTCCGCAAGCTCCAGAGGCGAGCGACATCTCCACCGCCCCGGATGCCCCGGGTGAGCCCGTGTCGGCGCCGCCCGACGAACCCGAACCCGATTCCCCCTCTCCATGACCACCGATTCCCTGCCCATGCCTGACGATCAAGACAGCGCACCTGCCTCCGAAGAGGCGGTCAAACCCAAGCGCGCCCGTCGCACCAAGGCCGCGGAAGCTGCCGAGGCGGCCTCGGTCGAAACCGCCGGCACTGCGCCGGCAGCCGAAGCCGATGCGCCCAAGCGTGCCCCGCGGCGCCGCAAGGTGGACGTGGACGCGGCCGAGGCCGTGGCCGCCGTTGAAGCCCCGGTTGCCCAGCCGGTGGCTGACGTGCAGGCCGATGGCGCTGCGCCGGCGCGCAAACGCGCACCTCGTCGCAAGGCGGTCGAGGATGTGGCAGCGCAAGCGGTTGCATCGTCTGATGAGCAGGGTGTCTCGGCCTTGCCGGCCGAGTCGGTGGCCGCGCCCGCTGTTGCGCCGACCGTTGCTTTCGAAGCCGAAGCGACCGGTGATGCGTCGGGCGAAGCCCAAAGCGCCGGCGAAGGTGGCTCCGGCGGGCGTGAAGACCGCGAGAGCCGAGGTGGTCGTGGCGATCGCCGCGAGCGCCGTCGCAATCGCGGCCCGCGCCCCGAGGGCGAGGCCCAACTGTCGGTTGATGGGGCGAGCGAGTCGGCCGATGAGTCGGCAGCCTTCGCCGAAGGCGAAGACGACGGCACTGAGTTGCGCCTCAATCGCCGTTCGGCCATGGCCGAGCAACAGGCCAGCGAGGTGTTCGCCGAGCTGCTGTCGGGTGAGTTCGACAAGGCGCATGAAGAAGAATCCGAAGGCGAAGATGCCGAGGCTTCCGGTCCTTACAAGCGCGTGCTGCGCCCCGAGCCCGATGCGCCCAAGCTGCAGAAGGTGTTGGCCCAGTCGGGTGTGGGTTCGCGTCGCGACATCGAGAAAATGATCGAAGAGGGGCGCATCGAGGTCAATGACCAGGTCGCCCACATCGGCCAGCGCATTTCGCATGGCGACCGCGTCAAGGTGGCGGGCAAGCCCATCAAGGTTCGCATCGCACCGCCAGCGGCCCGCATCCTGGCTTATCACAAGCCCGTGGGTGAGGTCGTCACCCACGACGACCCGCAAGGCCGCCCGACGGTGTTCCGTCGCCTGCCGCGCCTGCAGAACGGCAAGTGGATGTCGGTGGGTCGCCTGGACCTCAACACCGAAGGCCTGCTGCTGTTCACGAACTCGGGTGAACTGGCCAACCAGCTCATGCACCCTCGCTTTGGCGTGGAGCGCGAGTACGCGGTCCGCGTGCTGGGTACGCTGGACGAGGCCTCGCGCGAGCGCCTGCTCACCGGCGTCGAAATCGAAGGCCAGGCGGCATCCTTCCTGTCTGTCAGCAAGGGCCTGGGTGAGGGCGTGAACCAGTGGTATCGCGTCGTGATCACCGAAGGGCGCAATCGCGAGGTGCGCAAGCTGTTCGACGCGGTCGGCCTGACGGTCAACCGCCTGATCCGGGTGCGCTACGGCGCCATCGTGCTGCCGCGCGGCCTGCGTCGCGGGGTCTGGGTCGAGCTGGGTGAGTCCGATGTCCGCGCCGTGAAGTCGCTGGCCGGCATGGACCGCCAGGAGCAGGACCGGGGTCCGCAAGGCCATGGCAAGAACAAGGGCCAGGGGCCGCAAGGTCAGGGTCAGGGGCAGCACAAGGCCCAGCAAGGTCAGCGTGGCGGCCAGCAAGGCGGTCAGCACCCGCAGGGGCAGCAAGGCCAGCGCGGTGGCAAGCAGGGGCGTGGCAACGGTCAGAATGGCCCGAACGGCCCCCATGGCGGCCCGAACCAGGGTGGCCGTCCTCAACAAGGTCAGGGCGGGCAGGGTGGCCAGCAAGGCCAACGTCCGCCGCGCAGCCATGGGGCAGACCGCGCGCCGCAGGGGCCGCACGACCATGACGAAGACGATCACTTCGGTCCGATCCCCAATCCGCTGGAGCAGACGTTCGATCGCCGCTTCGTCAAGAGCGGCTCCAAGCGCATCACCTCCGGTTTTGGTCGCCCCGATCAGGACCAAGGCGGCCCCCAAGGTGGCGGCAAGCAGCAAAAGGGCGGCCCCCGTCAGCCCGACCCCATGCAGACCTCCGTGGGCTACATCGGTGCCGATGCCTACTTCGGTGGCGGTCGCTCCAACCGGGGTGGCGGTGGTGGTGGCGGCCGCCGCGGTCGCCGTTGATCACCTTCCCTCGCACCGGGTGCGTGGGTCACGGGCTGTGTGCCTGTGATTGACGCATTCGGGCGGTACAATCTAGGGTTTTGCCCTTATCAGTTGAACCTGGAGAAACCATGGCCATCGAACGCACCCTCTCGATCATCAAGCCCGACGCCGTTGCCAAGAATGTCATCGGCCAAATCATCGCCCGCTTCGAAGGCGCCGGCCTGAAGGTCGCCGCTGCCAAGCTGGTGCAACTGTCGCGCGCCGAAGCCGAACAGTTCTACGCCGTCCACAAGGAGCGTCCTTTCTTCAAGGACCTGGTCGACTTCATGATCTCGGGCCCCGTGTTCGTGCAAGTGCTCGAAGGCGAAGGCGCCATCCTGAAGAACCGCGACCTGATGGGCGCCACCGATCCCAAGAAGGCCGCTCCTGGCACCATCCGCGCTGACTTCGCCGAGTCGATCGACGCCAACGCCGTGCACGGCTCCGACGCTGCCGAAACCGCCGCCGTCGAAGTCGCCTTCTTCTTCCCCGGCCTGAACGTCTACAGCCGCTGAGCGGTTGCAACGCCCGCCGCCGTCCTGTCATCGAGTGGTCCCCATGAACGATCGGGTCAACCTGCTTGATTTCGACCTGGACGGCCTGGCGGCGTTCTGCGAGCAGCTGGGTGAAAAGCGCTTTCGCGCCACCCAGTTGTTCCGCTGGATTCACCAAAAGGGCGCATCTGACTTCGAGCAGATGTCCGACCTGGCCAAGTCCTTGCGCGGCAAGCTGCAGGGCAAGGCCGAGATCCGCGGCCTGAGCGTCATCAGCGAGCACGTGTCGTCCGACGGCACCGTCAAGTGGCTCTTCGATGTCGGGCAGGGCAACGCGGTCGAAAGCGTCTTCATCCCCGAAGACGACCGTGGCACCTTGTGCGTGTCTTCCCAGGCCGGTTGCGCCGTGGGTTGCCGTTTCTGCTCGACCGGGCACCAGGGCTTCAGCCGCAACCTGAGCACCGGCGAAATCATCGCCCAGCTGTGGTTCGCCGAGCACTCGCTGCGCAAGCGTTTCAACACCTCCGATCGCGTCATCAGCAACGTTGTGATGATGGGCATGGGCGAGCCGCTGCAGAACTACTCTGCGCTGGTTCCCGCCCTCAAGACGATGCTGGACGACCATGGTTATGGCCTGTCCCGCCGACGGGTGACGGTGTCGACCTCCGGCGTTGTGCCGATGATCGAGCGCCTGCAGCGCGATTGCCCTGTGGCGCTGGCCGTGTCCCTGCACGCATCGAACGACGCCCTGCGCGATCAGCTCGTGCCGCTGAACCGCAAGTACCCGATCGATGAGCTGCTGGCAGCCTGCAAGGGCTACCTGGCCGATGCCCCGCGCGATTTCATCACCTTCGAGTACTGCATGCTCGACGGGGTCAACGACAGCGACGAGCACGCCCGTGAACTGATCGCCCTGGTCAAGGACCGCCTGCACTGCAAGTTCAACCTGATCCCGTTCAATCCGTTCCCGGCGTCCGGGCTGCATCGCTCGAAGAACGAGCGTGTGCAGGCCTTCGCGCGCATCCTGGCCGATGCCGGCATCGTGACCACCGTGCGCAAGACCCGTGGGGACGACATCGATGCGGCCTGCGGGCAACTGGCAGGCGAGGTGCAGGATCGCACCCGGGCCGAGCAGCGCATGTTGCGCCAGCCCGTCGTGATTCATCCGGTCGCCGTGTCTTCGTCCCCCAACAAACCCCAGGGACGATGAGCAGCCGCCAGCCTCGCTCGCGCCTAAACTGTGCGTCCTGAAGGAGACCGCTGCATGAGGAAGTCGAGTTCCGGGTGGAGGGCCAACAGCCTGCCCGCCTGCCTGCTGCTGATCTTGGGCCTGCATGGCTGCGCCGGGCAGATGCCCGCTGCCCCCCGTGATGGCCAGGACATCGTCACCGCGTCCGACGAGGGGGACCTGCGTCGCCGCGCGCGGATCCGCCTGGAGTTGGCAACGACCTATTACAGCCAGGGCCAGTTCACGACCGCCCTGGACGAGCTCAAGCAGGCCATCGCCATCGACCCGAGGCTGCCCGCTGCCCACGAGATGCGCGCGCTCATCTACGACGCCATGGGTGACACGACCCGTGCCGACGAGAGCTTCCGCCAGGCCCTGGCGGTCGATCCGAACAACGGCAGCGTGCTGCACAACAACGCCTGGTCGCTGTGCCGCCGTGGTCAGTACGACGCAGCAGATGCCCTGTTCGCACGTGCCGCGGCCTTGCCGCAACCGGGTCTGGGCTCCAAGACGCTGCTGGCCCGTGGCGTTTGCCAGCAGCGCGCCGGCGACCTCAAGGCCGCCGAGAAAACCTTGCTGCAGGCCTACGAGTTCGACCCCAGCAGCCCGGCCACGGCGTTCAACCTCGCGGCCGTGCTGCTCAAGGAAGGCGAGCTCGAACGCGCGCGTTTCTACATCCGGCGGGTCAACAACGTGCCTGCACAGGTGACGGCCGAGTCACTGTGGCTGGCCGCGCGCGTGGAGCACCGCCTGGGCAACTTCAATGGGCGCGACGAACTCGCCGAACAACTGCGTCGTCGCTTCACGGGCTCCCGCGAAGCCACGGCCCTGGAACTGGGGCGTTTCGATGAGTGACAACGCTTCGCCGATCGGCCTGAACAACCCTGACGCCAGCGGCCGCGCTCCGGGCGACATCCTGCGCTCCGCGCGCGAGGCCCAGGGCCTGAGCCTGGATCACTTGGCGGCAACCCTCAAGGTCACCCCGGCCAAGCTGGCGGCCCTGGAAGAAGGTCGGCTGGACCAGCTGCCCGATGCCAGCTTTGCGCGCGCCCTGGCCCAGACCATGTGCCGCGTGCTCAAGATCGATCCGGCCCCTGTGCTGGCCGGGCTGCCGGCCGCGCGCGTCGCGCCCCTGGCCAGCGACAAGCCCGCGCTGAACCAGCCCTTCAAGGAAACGCGCCTGGCGCCCAAGATGTTCGAAGGTGGCGGCGAAAGCGGTTGGTCGCGCCTGCTGCGCCCCCAATGGTTGGCGCCCATCGCGCTGCTGCTGGCGGCGGCGGTCATTTACCTGCTGCCCGAGTCACTCGAGTGGCCTCGCTGGCAGGCCGCGGACTTGCCCGTGGGCGCTGCCTCGCAGGCATCCGCTCCCGAGCAGACGGCCGATGGCAGCCTGCCCGTGCCGGCGGCATCCGATGTCCTGGTGCTGGACCCCGTTGCGTCCGTCCCGTCTGGGGCCTTGGAAGCTTCGGCCGTTGTGCCCTCGAATGCGGCATCCGATGTTGGCCTGTCGGCGCCTGCCTTGGCGGCCCCTCTGGTTCAGCAGCCAACCCAAGCGGTGGTGCCCGCGGCTTCCGTGCCTTTGGCCTCGCAGGCTCCGACCCAGGTCGGTCAGCCGCAGGGCGCCGTGGGCGAGGGCCCCGTGTTCCTGACGGTGACCGAGGACTCCTGGATCGAGGTCATCGACGGCGGTGGCACCACGCGCCTGTCGCGCATCGTGCGCGCCGGCGAATCAATGGCGATGGGGGGCGTGGCACCCTGGCGCCTGCGGATCGGCCACGTCGGTGGCGTGAAGGTCACCTTGCGCGGCCAGCCGGTTGACCTGACACCCTTCACCCGCAACAACGTGGCCCGCTTTGAACTGAAATGACGCTGGCGAACTGCACCCTGATCGACGTGGCCCGCCCGGCCGCGCGTCGCTCCCGCCAGGCCCGCGTGGTCTGGGGCTCCCGCGTGGTCACCATTGGCGGGGATGCGCCCGTGCGCGTGCAATCGATGACCAACACCGACACGGTCGATGTCATCGGCACGGCCATCCAGGTCAAGGAGCTGGCCCTGGCCGGCTCCGAGCTGGTGCGCATCACCGTCAACAACGAAGAAGCCGCCAAGGCCGTCCCGCACATCCGCGAGCAGCTCGACCGCATGGGCATCGACGTGCCCCTGGTCGGTGACTTCCACTACAACGGTCACCGCCTGCTGACCGACCACCCGGCCTGCGCCGAAGCGCTGTCCAAGTACCGCATCAACCCCGGCAACGTCGGCAAGGGCGACAAGAAAGACCGCCAGTTCGCACA
Organism: Burkholderiales bacterium RIFCSPHIGHO2_01_FULL_63_240; assembly: GCA_001770725.1. Lineage (GTDB taxonomy): Bacteria > Pseudomonadota > Gammaproteobacteria > Burkholderiales > Burkholderiaceae_C > Aquabacterium. The sequence continues at coordinate 429,890 of MERU01000002.1, read as the reverse complement.
GATGATCGAAGCCGCCATGCGCTTCGACAAGCCCGTGCGCATCGGCGTGAACTGGGGCAGCCTCGATCAGGAGCTGCTGGCCGCGCTGATGGACGAGAACGCCCGCAGCGCCGACCCGTGGGATGCCAAGCAGGTGATGTACCAGGCGCTCATCAGCTCGGCGCTTCAGTCGGCCAGCCTGGCCGTCGAGTTGGGCATGAGGCCAGAGCAAGTCATCCTCTCGTGCAAGGTCAGCGGTGTGCAAGACCTCATCAGCGTTTACCGTGGCTTGGCCGCGCGCTGCGACTTCCCGCTGCACCTGGGCTTGACCGAAGCGGGCATGGGCGCCAAGGGCACGGTGGCTTCGGCCGCGGCCTTGTCCATCCTGTTGCAGGAAGGCATCGGCGACACCATCCGCGTCTCGCTCACGCCGCAGCCAGGCGAGGCCCGCACGCAGGAAGTGGTTGTGGCGCTGGAGATCCTGCAGGCCATGGGACTGCGCGCCTTCGTGCCCAGCGTCACCGCCTGCCCGGGCTGCGGTCGCACCACCAGCACCACCTTCCAGGAGCTGGCCAAGCAGATCGACGATCACCTGCGTGCGCAGATGCCCGTCTGGCGCAAGCAGTACCCCGGCGTCGAGAACCTCAAGGTGGCCGTCATGGGCTGCATCGTCAACGGCCCGGGTGAAAGCAAGCACGCCGACATCGGCATCAGCCTGCCGGGCAATGGCGAGGCGCCTGCCGCCCCGGTCTTCATCGACGGCGAAAAGGCCTTGACCCTGCGCGGTGACCGCATCGCGCAAGAGTTCCACGAGATCGTGCAGAGCTACATCGAACGCCGCTTTGGCCAGGCCCCGTCGGCCTGACATCGGCGCGTCCCACAAGAACAACGACAAGAAGCATTTCCCAGACATGGCCGAACAGCTCAAAGCCATCAAAGGCATGAACGACATCCTGCCGCCGGAATCGGCGCGCTGGGAGTGGCTGGAAGACAAGGTGCGTCAGCTGATGCGCCGCTACGGCTTCCAGAACATGCGCACGCCCATCGTCGAGCCCACGGCACTGTTCGTGCGCGGCCTGGGCGAGGTCACCGACATCGTCGAAAAGGAGATGTACTCCTTCGAAGACAGCCTCAACGGCGACAAGCTCACGCTGCGCCCCGAAGGCACGGCCGGCGCGGTGCGCGCCATCAACGAGCACAGCTTCCTCTACGAGGGCGGCAAGCGCCTGTACTACATCGGCCCGATGTTCCGCCACGAGCGCCCGCAAAAAGGCCGCTACCGACAGTTCCACCAGGTCGGCGCCGAGGTGCTGGGTTTTGCCGGCCCCGATGTCGACGCCGAACTCATCCTGATGACGGCGGCCCTTTGGCGCGACCTCGGCCTGAAGGTGGGCGAAGACGTCACCCTGCAGCTCAACAGCCTGGGCCAGCCCGAAGAGCGCCATGCCCATCGCCAGGCCCTGATCGCGCACCTCGAGGCCCACGCCGAGCTGCTCGACGAAGACGGCAAGCGACGCCTGCACACCAACCCGCTGCGCATCCTCGACACCAAGAACCCGGCCATGCAGCCCGTGGTCGAGGCGGCACCGAAGCTGATCGACTTCCTGGGCGAGGCTTCGCTGGCGCACTTCAACGCGGTCAAGGCCGTGCTGGATGCTGCAGGGGTGCCCTACGAGGTCAACACGCGCCTGGTGCGCGGCATGGACTACTACAACCTCACGGTCTTCGAGTGGGTCACGACCCGCCTGGGCTCGCAAGGCACCGTCTGTGGCGGCGGCCGCTACGACGGCCTGATCGAGCAGCTCGGCGGCAAGCCCAACCCGGCCGTGGGCTGGGGCCTGGGCATGGAGCGCCTGCTGCTGCTGCTCGAGGAAGTCGGCACGCTGCCAGCTCCGGCCACACCCGATGCGTTCGCGGTCGTCTTCCCCGGCGTGTCCCTGCCGCCTGTCATGGTGGCGCTCGAAGGCCTGCGTGCCGCCGGTGTCAGCGTCGTGCTCAACCCGGCTGGCAAGGACGGCCCGGCCAGCCCGAAATCCCAATTCAAGAAAGCCGACGCCAGCGGCGCCCGCTTCGCCCTGGTCTTCGGCTCGGACGAAGTCGCCCGCGGCGAAGTGGCCGTCAAGCCCCTGCGAGAAGGCGGCGAACAGGTGCTGCGCCCCCTGGCCAACGTGGCCGACTGGGCAGGCACCTTGCAGGCCCGCTGACCCGGTCATAATCCCGAGATTCCACCCGACGACACAACATGGCCACCTTCGACCTTGAGCAACAGGAACAACTTGACCAGGTCAAGCACTTCTGGAAGCAGTACGGCAACCTGATCACCTGGACCCTGGTGCTGGTGCTGGGCGCCTACGCCGCCTGGACCGGCTACCTGTACTGGCAGCAAAAGCGCGCCCAGGGCGCCACCGGCCTCTACGACGAGCTCGACAAGGCCGCCTCCGAGCGCAATGCCGACCGCGTGCGTCAGGCCTTTGGTGACCTGAAAGCGCAGTACGCCGGCACCACCGCGGCCGAACAAGGCGCTCTGCTGGCCGCCAAGGTCGAGGCCGACGCCGGCAAGGCCGAGGAAGCCCGCGCCACCCTGCAATGGCTGGTCGAAGCAGGCAAGAACGAAGGCTTGGTTGCCGTGGCCCGCCTGCGCCTGGCCGGCATGCAACTCGATGCCAAGCAGTTCGACGACGCCCTGAAAACCCTGGATGCCAAGGTGCCCGAGGAGTACGCGCCCCTGGTGGCCGATCGCCGTGGCGACGTGTTCCTGGCGCAAGGCAAGCACAAGGAAGCCATCGAAGCCTTCCAGGCTGCCTGGAAGGGCCTGGAGCCGACGGTGGAGTACCGTCGCTTCGTCGAAGGCAAGCTGACCGTGCTGGGCGCCCCGCCCGAGCCCCTGAAGGCGCCGACCGCTCCCGCCTTGCCCACTGCCCCCGCTGCGCGCTGATCGCGCCCCAGCGCGTCCCGCGAAGCCTCAATCCATGGATCGCCGCAACGTGACCCTCTCCATCCGCCTCATCAGCCAAATCGCCTCGCTGGCCCTCCTGGGCGCGCTGACGGCTTGCGGCTCCAGCAAGCCCGAACCCGCTCCGCTGGAGTCCCTCGACGCGAAGTCCGCCTCGGCCCGCGCCACGATCGCCTGGTCCACTCGCGTCGGTGAGGTGTCGTCCACGGCCACGTTGGCGCTCGCGGGTGGCCGCTTGGCGGTTGCCAGCGCCGATGGCGACCTCGTCGTGCTGGACGTCGCCAGTGGTCGCGAAGCCTGGCGCGCCCAGGTCAAAGGCAAGGTCTCCGCCGCGACGGGTTTTGACGGACGCTACGCAGCTGTCGTCACCGACGCCAACGAGCTGCAGGTCTTTGACCAGGGCAAGCTGCTCTGGCAGGAGCGCCAGCCCGGCCGCGTGATGACCGCCCCCGTGATCGCGGGCGAGCGCGTCTTCCTGCAAGCGGTCGATCGCAGCGTGCGCGCCTACGACGTGCTGGATGGTCGCTGGCTGTGGTCCTACCAGCGTCCCGGTGCCGAGCCCCTGGCCCTGGGCTCTCGCCTGGTGATCCAGCCCTTCCGCGACACCTTGCTGGTGGGGCAGGGCAACCGACTGGTGGGCCTCGATCCGCTCAAGGGCACGCCTCGTTTCGACGTCAACGTCGGCACGCCGCGCGGCAGCAACGAGGTCGAGCGCCTGGCCGACCTGGTGGGGCCGATGGCGCGTGTCGATGACGAAGCCTGCGTGCGCGTCTTCCAGTTCTCCGTCGCCTGCCTGGAGCTCAACCGTGGCAGCGTGCGCTGGAGCCGCCCCCAAGCTGGCACACAAGGCGTTGCGGCCGATCTCCGCACCGTCGTCGGGGCCGATGGCTCTGACCGCCTGACCGCCTGGAAGGCTGAAAATGGCGACTTCCTCTGGCGCGTGGATCGTTTCACCCACCGCGGCCTGGGCACCCCGGTCATCTGGGGCGAGCGCATCGTCGTTGGCGATGCCAAGGACTACGTGCACATCCTGGCCAAGGCCGATGGCCGCACCCTGGGGCGCATCGAGCTCGACAGCCCCCTGGTGGCCCCCCCCGTGGTCTCCGGCGACCTGCTGCTGGTGCTCACCCGCAAAGGCACGGTCTCGGCCCTGCGCATCAACTGACGCCGACACCGATCGGCACCGCCCGGGCGCCCGGTATCTGGCGCCCGCTCAAGGAACGCCGGCTGACCGCCGGCGTCTGACGTTCATGAAACCTGTCATTGCACTGGTCGGTCGTCCCAATGTCGGCAAGTCGACCCTGTTCAATCGACTGACCAAGAGCCGCGACGCCATCGTCGCCGACTTCGCCGGCCTCACCCGCGACCGCCACTACGGCGAAGGGCGCCTGGGCAGCCACGCCTTCATCGCCATCGACACCGGCGGTTTCGAGCCCGAATGCAAGGAAGGCATCTTCAAGGAGATGGCCAAGCAGACGCGCCAGGCTGTTGCCGAAGCCGACGCCGTGATCTTCGTCGTCGACCTGCGCAACGGCCTGTCCGCCCAGGACCACGACATCGCCAACTACCTGCGCACCACCAACAAGAAGGTGCTGCTGGTGGCCAACAAGGCCGAAGGCATGAGCGAGTCACCCCTCCTGGCCGAGTTCTACGAACTGGGCCTGGGCGAGCCGATGGCCGTGTCTGCGGCGCATGGCCAGGGCATTCGCAGCCTGGTCGAGCTGGCGCTGGAAGACTTCGTCGACCCGGATGAAGACGGAGACGACACGCCGGAAGAAGACCGCCCCATCCGCCTGGCGGTGGCAGGCCGCCCCAACGTGGGCAAGTCGACCCTGATCAACACCTGGCTGGGCGAAGAGCGTCTGGTGGCTTTTGACATGCCGGGCACCACCCGCGACGCCATCACCGTGCCTTTCGAGCGCGACGGCCGCCGCTTCGAGCTCATCGACACGGCCGGTCTGCGCCGCAAGGGCAAGGTCTTCGAGGCCATCGAGAAGTTCTCGGTGGTCAAGACCCTGCAGGCCATCTCGGACGCCAACGTCGTGCTACTGCTGGTCGACGCCACCCAGGGCGTGACCGAACAGGATGCCCACATCGCCGGCTTCATCCTGGAATCGGGGCGGGCCGTGGTCATCGCCGTCAACAAATGGGACGCGATCGACAGCTACCAGCGCGAGATGCTGCAGCGCTCCATCGAGCACCGCCTGTCGTTCCTCAAGTTCGCACCGGTCTACCACATCTCGGCCATCAAGCGCCAAGGCCTGGGCCCGCTGTGGAAGGCCATCGCCGATGCCTATGCTTCGGCCACCCGCAAGATGCCCACGCCGGTGCTCACGCGCCTGCTGGCCGAGGCCGTGCAGTTCCAGCAGCCCAAGCGTGCCGGCAGCTTCAGGCCCAAGTTGCGTTACGCCCACCAGGGCGGGCAGAACCCGCCGGTCATCGTCATCCACGGCAATTCGCTTGAGCACGTCTCCGACGCCTACAAGCGCTTCCTGGAGAGCCGCTTCCGCGAGCACTTCAAGCTCAGCGGCACGCCGTTGCGCATCGAAATGAAATCCTCCCAGAACCCCTTCAATGAGAAGGAGTGATGGCGTGCGGGCGCGCGCCTGGCACGGACTGTGTTAAGGTAAGCCCCGATTCGTTTTTTTTCCAACACGGAGCATATCGTGAGCAACAAAGGGCAACTCCTACAAGACCCGTTCCTGAACCTGCTGCGCCGCGAGCACGTGCCGGTCTCCATCTACCTGGTGAACGGCATCAAGCTGCAGGGTCACATTGAATCTTTTGACCAGTACGTGGTCCTGCTGCGCAACACCGTCACCCAGATGGTCTACAAGCACGCGATTTCCACCGTCGTGCCGGGCCGTGCGGTGAACTTCCACGCCAACGAAGGCGACGAAGGCTGATCGGCTTTCGCCGCATCCGCCTGAGTCCTGGTCCTCCCAGCGCCGAACTTGCCAGCCCCTTCCCCTGAAATCCCCGTCTCAGGCGACCCCCGTGTCGTCCTGGTCGGGGTGGACTTCGGTCCCGGACACGCCTTCGACCCCACGCTCGATGAGTTGGCCTTGCTGGCCGAGTCGGCTGGGGACGTCCCTGTCGCCAAAGTCACGGCCAAGCGCCGTGCACCCGATGCCGCCTTCTTTGTCGGCTCGGGCAAGGCAGACGAAATCAAATCCATCGTCACCCTCTACCAGGCCCACGGCGTGATCTTCGATCAGGCCCTGTCGCCAGCCCAGCAGCGCAACCTTGAGCGCCACCTGGGCGTGGAGGTGCTCGACCGCACGGGCCTCATCCTCGAGATTTTCGGCGCTCGCGCCCGCAGCCACGAAGGCAAGTTGCAGGTCGAGCTCGCCCGGCTGCAATACCTCTCGACGCGCCTGGTTCGCCGCTGGAGCCACCTGGAGCGCCAGCGTGGCGGCGTGGGCCATCGTGGTGGCCCCGGCGAAACCCAGATCGAGCTGGACCGCCGCATGATCGACCAGAAGATCAAGTCGCTCAAGGAGCGGCTGACCAAGGTCAAGCGCCAGCGCAACACCCAGCGCCGCTCGCGCGAGCGCACCGAGACCTTCCGCGTCTCGCTCGTGGGCTACACCAACGCAGGCAAGTCCACGCTGTTCAATGCGCTGACCAAGGCCGGCACCTACGCGGCCGACCAGCTCTTCGCCACGCTTGACACCACCACCCGCCAGATGTTCCTGGCGCAGGCGCAGCGCAGCGTCACGCTGTCCGACACCGTCGGCTTCATCCGCGACCTGCCGCACAGCCTGGTCGAATCCTTCGAGGCCACGCTGCAGGAAGCCGCCGAAGCGGACGTGCTGCTGCACGTGGTGGACGCCGCCAGCCCCGTGCTGCACGAGCAGATCGACGAGGTGTTGCGCGTGCTGGACAGCATCGGGGCAGGTCAGCTGCCGCAGGTGCTGGTGTTCAACAAGTGCGACGCCTTGCCCGAGCACCAGCAGCCGCGCCATGCGCGCGACCTCTACGAGCTGCCCGACGGCCGCCGTTGCGTGCGGGTTTTCGTCAGCGCGCTCAAGGGGCAGGGCCTGGACGTGTTGCGCGAGGTGCTCGCCGAGGCCGCCACCGGTCAATTCAGTGCCGATTCAGGCGGGCATCGGGTGTCCGATCCCCGATTCGACATGCACAATGCGCTCGACGAGGTGCCGCCATCTGGCGACGAACCTCCTTCATTTCAATCAGTCCGAACATGAACATGCATGCCATCGATGAGGGCCAAACGCCCGCCAGTCGCTCCGGTTCTCCCGCTTCGGCCCGCCTGACGGTGGCCGCTGGCGCGGTGTTCGAATTCATGGGCGGGGCAGGGCGCCGCGCGGCCTGGATCCTGCGCGGCCGGCCGGCGCCGTCCGTCATGTACAACAACCGCAACGATGGCCCGCCTGACCTCGACGAACTCTGGCGCGACTTCAACCGCAAGCTCAGCGGGCTGTTCTCGGGCCAAGGTGGCGGCGGTGACAACAACAGCAGTGGCTCCGGCGGTGGTTTCACGCCCGACCCGACCGGCGCGGGCATCGGCGCGGGCCTGATCATCGGCCTGGTGGCCCTGGTCTGGCTGGGCAGCGGCTTTTTCATTGTCCAGGAAGGCCAGCAGGCCGTCGTCATGTCGTTCGGGCGCTTCAGCCACACGGTGGACGCCGGCTTCCAGTGGCGCGCGCCTTACCCCTTCCAGAGCCACGAAATCGTCAACCTGACGCAGCTGCGCTCGATCGACGTCGGCAGCAACTCCGTCATGCAGGCCACCGGTCTGCGCGACTCGTCCATGCTCACGCGGGACGAGAACATCGTCGACATCCGTTTCACGGTGCAGTACCGCCTGTCCGACGCTCGCCAGTACCTGTTCGAGAACCGCAGCCCCGACGAGGCCGTGCAGCAGGCTTCCGAATCCGCCGTGCGCGAAATCGTCGGCAACAGCACCATGGACTCGGTGCTCTACGAGCAGCGTGATGCCATCGCCACGGACCTGGTCAAGTCCATCCAGGCCCAGCTCAACAAGCTCAAGGCTGGCGTCGTGGTCGCCAACGTCAACGTGCAGAGCGTGCAGGCTCCCGAGCAGGTGCAAGCGGCCTTCGACGATGCCTTCAAGGCCGGTGCCGACCGCGAGCGCCTCAAGAACGAAGGCCAGGCCTACGCCAACGACGTGATCCCCAAGGCACAGGGCACGGCTGCGCGCCTGCGCGAGGAAGCCGCCGGTTACTCCGCCCGCGTGGTGGCTCAGGCCGAGGGTGACGCGCAACGTTTCAAGGCCGTGCTGACGGAATACCAGAAGGCCCCGGCGGTCACGCGTGACCGGCTCTACATCGACACCATGCAGCAGGTCTACAGCAACGTGACCAAGGTCATGGTCGACTCGCGCCAGGGCTCCAACCTGCTGTACCTGCCGCTGGACAAGCTGATCCAGTCGACCGCGCCAGGGGCCGCGCCCACAGGCGTCCCCGCGCCAGCCGCGTCCGCGAGCCAGCCCACCGATGTGCCCGCGCCCCTGGCCAGTGGCAACGCCACCCTGGACCCGCGCTCCCGCGACGGCGGCCGCAGCCGCGACCGCGACGGCCGCTGACCCGCACACGCCCTTCATCAGGAACCAGACATGAATCGCATCGGCTCCATCCTCATCGGCGTCCTGCTCGTCATCATCCTGGCCGCGTCCACGCTGTTCGTGGTCGACCAGCGCCAGTTCGCCGTCGTCTACGCCCTGGGTGAAATCAAGGAAGTCGTCAGCGAGCCTGGCCTCAAGGCCAAGCTGCCGGCGCCTCTGCAGAACGTCGTCTTCCTCGACCGCCGCGTCCAGACCCTGGACAGCCCCGAGTCGCGTCCCATCTTCACCGCTGAAAAGAAAAGCCTGGTCATCGACTGGCTGGTGAAGTGGCGCATCACCGACCCCAAGCAGTTCATCCGCAACAACGGCGTCGACATTCGTAACCTCGAGAACAAGCTCGCTCCGGTGGTTCAAGCTGCCCTGAACGAAGAGGTCACCAAGCGCACCGTGGGCGCCGTGCTGTCGGCCGAGCGCGAGAAGGTCATGCAAGGCGTGGTCAAGCGCCTGGCCGATGAGGCCCGCAGCTTCGGCATCGAGGTGGTGGACGTGCGCATCAAGCGCGTCGACTTCTCGGCCCAGATCACCGACTCGGTCTACCGCCGCATGGAATCGGAGCGCAAGCGCGTGGCCAACGAGCTGCGTTCGACCGGTGGCGCCGAGGGCGAAAAGATCCGCGCCGACGCCGACCGCCAGCGCGAAATCATCGTCGCCGAGGCCTACCGCGACGCCCAGAAGATCAAGGGTGAGGGCGATGCCAAGGCTTCGGCCCTGTACGCCGAGTCTTTTGGCCGCGACCCGCAGTTCGCCCAGTTCTACCGCAGCCTGGAGGCTTACCGCGCCACCTTCCGCAGCAAGTCGGACGTGATGGTGGTCGACCCCAGCAGCGACTTCTTCCGCGCCATGCGGGGGGCCGGTGCGGGGGCTGCGGCGCCCGCGCGCAAGTGAGCGTTGCGACTCGGGCCTCGGCCTTGATGCTGGATGCCAGCGTCTGACGCCATCTGGATGGCGATGGCCCTCGTGCTGGTGTTCGAGGGCCTGCTGCCGGCCCTGAACCCGGCCGCCTGGCGGCGCCTGTTCGAGCAGATGCTGCAGCTGCCGGATCACCAGATCCGGGTCTTCGGGCTGTGCAGCATGGTGCTCGGACTCGTGATCTTGTGGGTGCTCTGAGCCCTGAATTCTCGAATCTGCCGTGATCACCCGGTAGAATCTCTGTTTTAACCCCCCGCCCATTTCCCTATGTCGTCTGCTTGGCTGTTGCCAGAGCACATTGCTGACGTCTTGCCTGCTCAGGCCCGACGTCTGGAAGAGCTGCGCCGCGTCTGGCTCGACGTGGCGCGCGGCTACGGCTTCGAGCTGGTCATGCCGCCGTTGCTGGAGCACCTCGATTCGCTGTTGTCCGGCACCGGCCACGCGTTGGACCTGCGCACCTTCAAGCTGGTTGATCAACTCTCCGGTCGCTCGCTGGGTGTGCGCGCGGACGCCACGCCACAGGTCGCCCGCATCGACGCTCACCTGCTCAACCGCCAGGGCGTGACCCGCCTGTGCTACTGCGGCCCGGTGCTGCACGCGCGTCCTGCCAGCCCGCACGCCAGCCGTGAGCCGCTGCAGCTTGGCGCTGAAATCTACGGACACGCCGGCCTCGAGGCGGACCTCGAAGCGGCCGAGTTGGCGCTCGATGGCCTCCAGGCCGCTGGCTTGACGGACCTCGTGATGGACCTGGCCGATGTGCGCCTCGTCGATGGCGTCCTCGCGGGCCTGGGTGTGGCCGACCTGCCTGCCGCGGAGCGCGACGCCCTGATCGCCGCCTTGTCCAGCAAGGACGTCGGCACCCTGCGCCAGCTGGCTCAGCAGGGGCGCCTGGCCTCTTCAAGCCAGGCCGGGGCCGTGCTGGTGGCCCTCACGCGCCTTTATGGCGACGAATCCGTGCTGTCGCGCGCCCGAGAGGTGCTGCCTGCGCACGAGCTGGTCACGTCGGCCCTGGACGACTTGGCGTGGCTGGCGGGGCACCTGCGGGCCGTGCGCCCCGAGGTACAGGTCGGCTTCGACTTGTCGGACCTCAGTGGCTACTCCTACTACAGCGGTACCCGCTTCGCGGTCTATGGCATGGGTCACCCCGATGCCCTGGTCCGTGGCGGCCGCTACGACGAGGTGGGCGCCGTCTTCGGACGCCGCCGTCCCGCCGTTGGCTTCAGCCTGGACCTCAAGGTCCTGGGCGATGTCCTGGCCGGTCGCCAGACCGCCACCACGCGCATGGCCATCCGCGCGCCCTGGGGTGAAGCCCCGGCGCTGCGCCAGGCCGTTCGCGACCTGCGCGGGCAGGGGCACACCGTGGTGTGCGTGCTGCCCGGACACGAACACGATGTCCAGGAATTCGAGTGCGACCGTGAACTGGCGCTCGTCGATGGACGTTGGCTGGTGCGCCCTCTCTGAGGCGCCCAACTCTCCCCGATACAGGAATCCGCCATGCAAAGCCCCACCGCGTCGGCACGCGCCGAATCCGCTCCCGCTCGCAACGTCGTTGTCGTCGGCACCCAGTGGGGTGACGAAGGCAAGGGCAAGGTCGTCGACTGGCTGACCGACCACGCCGCCGCCGTCGTGCGCTTTCAGGGTGGCCACAACGCCGGCCACACCCTGGTCATCAACGGCAAGAAGACCGCGCTGCAACTGATCCCCTCGGGCATCATGCGCGAGGGCGTGGTCTGCTACATCGGCAACGGCGTGGTGGTCGACCCGACCCACCTGCTGTCCGAAATCGAGCGCCTGGAGGCCGCTGGCCTGAACGTGCGTTCGCGCCTGTTCATCAGCGAGTCCTGCCCGCTGATCCTGCCGTTCCACGTCGAGGTCGACAAGGCCCGCGAGGCCCTGCGCGAAACCAGCGGCTCCGGCAAGATCGGCACCACCGGCAAGGGCATCGGCCCCGCCTATGAAGACAAGGTGGCGCGCCGCGCCCTGCGCGTGCAGGACCTCAAGCACCCCGATCGCTTCGCCAAGAAGCTCAAGGAACTGCTGGAGCTGCACAACTTCGCACTGACCGGCTACCTCAAGGGCAGTGCGCTGGAGTTCCAGCCCATCTTCGACCAGGCCATGAAGGCTGCCGAGCAGATCCTGCCCATGCTGGCCGACGTCGGCGTGAAAATCCACGAACACACCGTCTCAGGCGGATCGGTCCTGTTCGAGGGGGCACAAGGCACGCTGCTGGACATCGATCACGGCACCTACCCGTACGTGACCTCCTCGAACTGCGTGGCCGGCAACGCCGCCGCGGGTTCGGGCGTCGGCCCCGACAAGCTGCATTACATCCTGGGCATCACCAAGGCCTACACCACCCGCGTCGGCAGCGGCCCGTTTCCCACCGAGCTCGACTGGGACACCCCTGGCACCGTGGGTCACCACCTGTCCACCGTCGGCCAGGAGCGGGGCACCGTCACCGGCCGTGCCCGCCGTTGCGGCTGGCTGGACGCCGCCGCACTCAAGCGCTCGGTGCTGATCAATGGCATCTCGGGCATCTGCCTGACCAAGCTCGACGTGCTCGACGGTCTGTCGGAAATCAAGGTCTGCACCGGCTACAAGCTGCGTGGCGAAACCATCGACATCCTGCCTCTGGACGCCGACGAAATCGTTGCCTGCGAACCGATCTACGAAACCTTCCCCGGCTGGGAAGGCACGACCTTCGGCCTGACCACCTGGGACCAGTTGCCTGCCAACGCGCGTGCCTACCTGGAGTGCGTGCAGAGGCTCATCGGTGCGCCCATCGACATGGTCTCCACCGGTCCGGACCGCGACCACACCATCTTGCTGCGCCACCCCTACAAGGGTTGATGCAGCGACCGTTGCCCCGTTCCCATTTGCATCACCAGCAGTTCTGAAGCAGAGGAATCACATGCTCACCGACGATGGCAAGCACCTGTACGTGTCCTGGGATGAATACCATCACCTGATCGAAAAGCTCGCCTTGCAAGTCCACGACTCGGGATGGGAGTTCGATCAGATCCTGTGTCTGGCTCGCGGCGGGCTGCGCCCTGGCGATGTGCTGTCGCGCGTCTTCGACAAGCCCCTGGGCATCATGTCGACGAGCTCGTATCGCGCCGAGGGTGGCACGCTGCAGGGCCGCCTGGACATGGCCCAGTACATCACCATGCCCAAGGGGCAATTGGCTGGTCGCGTGCTGCTGGTCGATGATCTGGCCGACTCGGGCGTGACCTTGCGTGCCGTGGTGGATCGCCTTCGCGCCATGCCTGCCATCGAAGAGCTGCGCAGCGCGGTCATCTGGGTCAAGGGTGTGTCTTCGTACACGCCTGAGTACCACGTCGAAACCTTGCCCACCAGTCCCTGGATCCATCAGCCTTTCGAGGCCTATGACACGATGCGGCCGGACGCCATCCGCAAGCGCCATCAAGGCTGATGGCCGGCTGAGCGGGATCTGGCGCACGCGCTGGATGCATCGACGAAAAGGCGCTCAGGCGCCTTTTTTCATGGCTCGGCACCGGCTAGCGGCTCCTGGCGAACCTGCTGAGGCACGTTGCATCGCACTCGCTCGCAGTGCGTCGCGACGGCAAAGCAGGGCGCGCGCGGCAAATGAAAAAGCCGCTTGATCGAAGATCAAGCGGCTTTTCGTTTGGTGCCCAGGAGAGGACTCGAACCTCCACGGAGTTACCCGCTAGTACCTGAAACTAGTGCGTCTACCAATTCCGCCACCTGGGCAGGTACTTTGTGATTTGTTGCGCTGGCCCGCTAAGGCGTCTTCAACGAATCAAGACCGATAGTCTAGCATGGATTGAGCTGCTGGGTCCAATGCTGTGTCGTTTCGTGCACAAGCGTTCGGTGCAGTGCTTTGTTGTCGCCTGTCCGCGACAGCGTTGGACAGGTGTCCGATGGTGTAACGTGTGGGCATGCCCGGAACCTGTTGTGGAGCCTGTCGTTGTGGCGTTCGCCGCGCGGTGCGTTCTGACTTTGCGACATCGCCATCAGGCGTGTGGCGTGCTGCGGCACGGATCGACTCGAGCCCAATGCAGCGCCGCCCGCTGTGCCTTGGCTGTTCCGGGCAAGAAAAAAGCCGCTTGATCATCGACCAAGCGGCTTTTCATTTGGTGCCCAGGAGAGGACTCGAACCTCCACGGAGTTACCCGCTAGTACCTGAAACTAGTGCGTCTACCAATTCCGCCACCTGGGCAGGTACTTGTTTGCTGCCTGCAAAGACTTCTAAGCGCGTCTGCTTGCCTTTGGCGGGTTCGCAGCGCTTCGAAGAAATTTGTTTTGCAAATCAGCGAAGAATTCGATTCTAGCATCAAAATCTCAAGCATGACAACACCCCCCGCCCAATTTGTGAGCCTGATGAGTGAAATCATCGGGACCGTCCAGGGACATCGCGATGGTCACGGCTTCGTCGTCAGCGACGACGGCGAATCGAGCATCTACCTTCCATCGCAGGAGATGCGTTCGGTGCTGCACCGCGATCGCGTGAAAGTGCGGGTGGTCCGTTTCGATCGGAAGGGTCGCCCTGAAGGCCTGGTGCTCGAGATCGTCGAGCGTCGCAAGACCCCGATCATCGGGCGCTTGCTGAACGAGGGTGGCGCCTGGTTGGTCGCGCCGGAGGACCGCCGCTTCGGTCAGGACATCCTCATCCCGGCCAAGGCCACGGCTGGCGCGGAGGCCGGTCAGGTGGTGTCGGTGGAGTTGACCGAAGCGCCTTCGCTCACGGCCCAGCCTGTCGGGCGGGTCGTCGAGGTGCTGGGTGGCATCGACGACCCCGGCATGGAAATCGAGATCGCGGTGCGCAAGTACGAGGTGCCGCACCGCTTCCGCGACGATGTGCTGGCTCAGGCGGCCAAGCTGCCGGAGAAGGTGAGGGCGGTCGACAAGAAGGGCCGCATCGACCTGACCGACGTTCCATTGGTGACCATTGACGGCGAAGACGCGCGCGACTTCGACGATGCCGTCTATTGCGAGCCGGCCGTGATCGGGCGTGGCAAGACCCCGAATGGCTGGCGCCTGATCGTGGCCATCGCCGACGTGAGCCACTACGTCAAGCCCGACGAGCCCCTGGATCGCGATGCCTACGAGCGCGCCACCTCGGTCTACTTCCCGCGCCGCGTCATCCCGATGCTGCCGGAGAAGCTCTCCAACGGCCTGTGCTCGCTCAACCCGGAGGTCGAGCGGCTGTCGATGGTGTGCGACATGCTGGTCACGGCCGATGGCGAGCTGCACGCCTACCAGTTCTTCCCTGCGGTCATCAACTCGCATGCGCGCCTGACCTACACCGAGGTGGCGACCATCCTGGGCAACACGCGCGGCCCGGAGGCCCAGCGCCGTTCCGCGCTCGTGCCGCACCTGCTGCACCTGCACGAGGTGTACCGCGCATTGCTCAAGTCCCGATCGAGCCGCGGTGCGGTGGACTTCGAGACCACCGAGACCCAGATTGTCTGCGACGAGAACGGGCGCATCGCGCGCATCGTGCCGCGCGTGCGCACCGACGCTCACCGCCTCATCGAGGAGTGCATGCTGGCGGCCAACGTCTGCTCGGCCGACTTCATCATGCGCGGCAAGCACCCCTCTCTGTACCGCGTTCACGAAGGCCCCACGCCGGAAAAGCGCAGCACCCTGCGCAACTACCTCAAGGCCCTGGGCCTGGGGTTGGGCATCGGCGAAGAGCCCACGCCGGGCGAGTTCCAGGCCATCGCGCAGGCCACGAAGGAGCGGCCCGACGCGATGCAGATCCACACGATGCTGTTGCGCTCGATGCAGCAGGCCATCTACACGCCGATGAACAGCGGGCACTTTGGCCTCGCATACGAGGCTTACACCCACTTCACCAGCCCCATTCGCCGCTACCCCGACCTGCTGGTGCACCGCGTCATCAAGGCCTTGCTCGGCAGTGCTCGCTACAAGTTGATCCTGCCGCCCGTGGTGTCCTCGACGGGCAATTTCAAGCGCAAGCCGGGTGGCAAGGGTGAGCCTCAGAAGGGCTTGCCCAAGGCGCCGACCAAGGTGGCGGCTCGCATCAAGCTGCCGCCCGCCGAGGCCGCGGCCTGGGAGACCGCCGGCATCCATTGCAGCGCCAACGAGCGACGGGCCGACGAGGCCTCGCGCGACGTCGAAGCCTGGCTCAAGTGCATGTTCATGCGCGAGCGCCTGGGCGAGGAGTACGGTGGCACCGTCAGCGCGGCGACCTCGTTCGGGTTGTTCGTGCAACTCGACGGCCTGTATGTGGAAGGCCTCATCCACATCACCGAACTGGGCGGTGAGTACTTCCGTTTTGACGAGGCGCGCCAGGAGTTGCGCGGTGAGCGCAGCGGTGTGCGATATGGCGTCGGCACGCGGGTGCGTGTGCAGGTCAGCCGGGTCGACCTGGACAGCCGCAAGATCGATTTCCGGATGGTGAAAGAGGGCGGCGAGCAGCCTCGCTCGGGCTCCGGCAACCGCCGGCGCGGTCGTGGCGAGGAGCGCTCCAGCGCCAGGCCCGCGGCCGTGGACTGGGAGGGCGATGCCTCGGCCCAGGACGAGCTGGCCCTGGTGCGCGATCGCGATCGCGATGCCCGCCGGGCGACGCGGGTGGCGACCAAGGGGGCAGGCAAGGGCAGCTCTCGTTCTGCCGACGCCGCTGCGGCGCCTGCGTCTGGCAAGGGCGCGGCGCGCTCGAGTGCCGGGGCGGCGGGAGCGGCCGCTGGCCGAGGCAAGGCCGCAGGCAAGAAAGCGGCCCGGGCCAAAGGCGGCGGCAAGCGCTGATGGGCGTGCCAGCTTTCGGTGGCTGGTAATTTCATGCTAGAATCCCAGAGTTTTCCCGAAAACGCCCTGTGCTGAAGGGGCTGCGCCTTGTGGCGCGGCTTGCGGCGCCGGTTGGTGGCGGGGGATCCGCCTGAGACACAAGGCCTTGCAAAAGGGGCCGCGTGGCGAGGGCGCCATTGCACGGCTGGTTCGCCAGCCGAATCGAATCAACGAGTGAAACGCGAATCCCGGCATTCCAAGGTGCCCCCGCTGGCCTGAGCGCCACCGGAGGTTTCAGCCGGATTCAAGACTCAACCTCTGGAGCTACACAATGCCTGTGTCCATGCGCGAAATGCTGGAAGCTGGTGTCCACTTTGGTCACCAAACCCGCTTCTGGAACCCCAAGATGGCCCCGTTCATCTTCGGTCACCGCAACAAAATCCACATCATCAACCTCGAGAAGACGCAGCCCGCCTTCGAAGAGGCCCTGAAGTTCATCAAGCAGCTGTCGGCTCGCCGCGGCACCGTGATGATGATCGGCACCAAGCGCCAGGCTCGCGACACCATCGCTGAAGAAGCCGGCCGTGCTGGCGTGCCCTTCGTGAACCAGCGTTGGCTGGGCGGCATGCTGACCAACTTCAAGACCGTCAAGGGTTCCCTGAAGAAGCTCAAGGACATGCAAGTTCAGGTCGAAGCCGGTCTGGACGGCCTGAAGAAGAAGGAAGGCCTGCTGTTCCAACGTGAACTGGCCAAGCTGGAAAAGGACATCGGCGGCATTCAGGACATGGCTGCCCTGCCGGACGCCCTGTTCGTGATCGACGTCGGCTACCACAAGATCGCCATCGCCGAAGCCAAGAAGCTGGGCATCCCCGTGATCGGCGTGGTTGACACCAACCACTCGCCCGAAGGCATCGACTACGTGATCCCTGGCAACGACGACTCCTCCAAGGCTGTTGCCCTGTACGCCAAGGCCGTCGCTGACGCCATCCTGGAAGGCAAGGCCAACGCCGTCAACGACGTCGTCGCCGCTGCCGCCGAAGGCGACGAGTTCGTGGAAGTCAGCGAAGACGCTGCCTGACGCGACCTCACCCAGACCAAAGGGGCTGAAGATCAGCCCCTTTTTTTCAGCAAGATCGAATGTGCGGCGGTGATGACACCGCCCCTGAATCAAACGGAGAATTCAAATGGCTGCTATCACCGCCAGCATGGTTGCCGACCTGCGTGCCAAGACCGACGCCCCGATGATGGAGTGCAAGAAGGCCCTGACCGAGGCCGATGGCGACTTCGCCAAGGCTGAAGAAATCCTGCGCGTCAAGCTGGGCAGCAAGGCTTCCAAGGCCGCCACCCGCGTGACCGCCGAAGGCGTGGTTTCCGCCGCCGTCGACGGCGACACCGGTGCCCTGGTCGAGATCAACTGCGAAACCGACTTCGTCTCCAAGAACGAATCGTTCCTGGCTTTCGCCAAGTCGGTGGCCGAGCTGATCGCCAAGCACAACCCTGCTGACGTTGCCGCCATTGGCGAGCTGCCGCTGTCGCAAGACGGCTTCGGCCCCACGGTCGAAGAAGTGCGCAAGGGCCTGATCGGCAAGATCGGCGAGAACATGTCCATCCGCCGCTTCAAGCGCTACGCTGGTGGTGGCAAGCTGGCCGCCTACCTGCACGGTGCCCGCATCGGTGTGGTCGTCGAATTCGACGGTGACGCCACCGCCGCCAAGGACGTGGCCATGCACATCGCCGCCATGAAGCCCGTGTCGCTGTCTTCGGACGACGTGCCCGCCGCCCTGATCGAGGTCGAGCGCAGCGTTGCCACGGCCAAGGCTGCCGAGTCCGGCAAGCCTGCCGACATCGCCACCAAGATGATCGAAGGCGCCGTCCAGAAGTACCTCAAGGAAGTCTCGCTGCTGAACCAGGTCTTCGTGAAGGCCGCTGACGGCAAGCAGACCGTCGAGGCGTACCTGAAGTCGACCGGCACGACCGCCAAGTCCTTCACCATGTTCGTCGTGGGCGAAGGCATCGAGAAGAAGCAGGACGACTTCGCTGCCGAAGTGGCTGCCACCGTGGCAGCCGCCAAGGGTCAGTGACCTGACTGCAATCAAGGGGGCTTCGGCCCCCTTCTGAATGGAGCCGGTGACGTCAGGGGTTTGCGTTAAAGTTCTCCTCGCACCGGCCAAGTACCAAGCCAAGGACCCTGTCTCATGCCCGCTTACAAGCGCATCCTCCTGAAACTCTCCGGCGAGGCCCTGATGGGCGACGATGCCTACGGCATCAACCGCGCCACCATCGTGCGCATGGTCAAGGAGATCCAGGAAGTCACCGCGCTGGGCACCCAGGTGGCCGTGGTCATCGGTGGTGGCAACATCTTCCGTGGTGTGGCTGGCGGCTCTGTCGGCATGGACCGCGCCACGGCCGACTACATGGGCATGCTGGCCACGGTGATGAACTCCCTGGCCCTGGCCGACACCATGCGCCAGGAAGGCATGACCGCCCGCGTCATGTCGGCCATCAGCATCGACCAGGTCGTCGAGCCCTATGTGCGCCCCAAGGCCCTGCAGTACCTCGAAGAGGGCAAGGTCGTGGTTTTCGCGGCCGGCACCGGCAACCCCTTCTTCACGACCGACACGGCCGCCGCGCTGCGTGGTGCCGAAATCGGCGCCGAGGTGATGCTCAAGGCCACCAAGGTCGATGGCGTCTATTCCGCCGACCCGAAGAAGGACCCGTCGGCCACCCGCTACACCAGCATCACCTTCGACGAGGCCCTGATCAAGAACCTGCAGGTGCTCGACGCCACGGCCTTCGCCCTGTGCCGCGACCAGAACCTGCCCCTGAAGGTGTTCTCCATCTTCAAGCCCGGCGCGCTCAAGCGCGTGGTGCAAGGCGAAGACGAAGGCACGCTGGTCCACGTCTGAGCTGTCCTCCTGTTTCCTTCCTGACGCGTTGGTGGCCTGATCCCGAGTTCCGATCACCCGCACGGAGTTGTCCATGAGCATCGCTGACATCAAGAAAAACGCCGAGCAGAAAATGCTCAAGTCCATCGAAGCCTTCAAGACCGAGCTGACCAAGATCCGCACGGGTCGTGCCCACCCGGGCATCCTGGACCAGGTGCAGATCGATTACTACGGCTCGATGGTGCCCATCAGCCAGGTTGCCAACGTGGCCCTGCTCGACGCCCGCACCATCTCTGTCCAGCCCTGGGAAAAGGGCATGGGCGCCAAGATCGAGAAGGCCATCCGCGAGTCCGACCTGGGTCTGAACCCGTCGACCCAGGGTGACCTGATCCGCGTGCCAATGCCCGCGCTGACCGAAGAGCGTCGTCGCGAGCTGACCAAGGTCGTCAAGGGCGCTGCCGAAGACGCCAAGGTGGCCGTGCGCAACCTTCGCCGTGACGCCAACGAACACGCCAAGCGCCTGCTCAAGGACAAGGAAATCACCGAAGACGAAGACCGCCGCTCGCAGGACGATGTGCAAAAGCTCACCGACAAGCACATCGCCGAGATCGACAAGCTGGTGCAGGGCAAGGAAGCAGAGATCATGGCCGTCTGACGGCTGCGGTCCGACTTCCGGCACCCACCACGACGAGGCGGCAGGTCCGCCTCGCTCTTTTTGCAGAGCGCGTTGCTCGCGCGGTCTGGCGTCCTGACCGCCGTCCTGCTCCGCCCCCCTACCGCCCATCGACATGGCTTCATCCCAACCTCCCCAGTCGCTGCCCCGTCACGTTGCCATCGTCATGGATGGCAATGGTCGTTGGGCCCGCAAACGCCTGATGCCACGCGGTGTGGGCCACAAGGCGGGGGTGGATGCCTTGGTGAAGGTGGTGCAGGCCACGGCCGACCGTGGCATCGGCCACCTGACGGTGTTCGCGTTTTCTTCGGAAAACTGGAAGCGCCCCGAAGAAGAGGTTTCGGGCCTGATGAGCCTGTTGCTGGTGGCGCTGTCCAAGCACCTGACCAAGCTCAAGGCCGATGGCGTGCGCATCCGCATCGCGGGCGACCTAGACAACGTGTCCGAGAAGGTGCGCAATGCCTTGCGGGATGCCGAGGCCAACACCATCGGCAACAGCCGCCTGGTGCTCACCGTGGCCTTCAATTACGGCGGACGCTGGGACATCGTGCAGGCCTGCAAGCAAGCCCTGGCCGAGGGGGTGAGCGCGTCGGAGCTGACCGAAGAGGTGCTGTCGCGCCACATGGCGATGGCTTATGCGCCCGACCCCGACCTGTTCATCCGCACCGGCGGAGAGGTCCGCCTGTCGAACTTCCTGCTCTGGCAAAGCGCCTACGCGGAGTTGCACTTCACCGATTGCCTCTGGCCCGATTTCGACGCGGAGGAACTCGACCGCGCGCTGGCCGCCTACGCCCGCCGAGAGCGGCGCTTCGGTGACGTCGGCGAGTCGGGGCTGGGCGAAGGTGCGATCGGCAGCGAGGGGGGGCACTGAATGCTCAAGCAACGTGTCATCACCGCGCTGATCCTGGTGGCGATCCTGCTGCCCACGCTGGTGGCCGATGCCGCCTGGCCCTTCGCGCTGCTCACCCTGGTGTTCATTTCGGCCGCTGGCTGGGAGTGGTCGCGCCTGAACGAGGCGCCCGGGCTGCGCGCGGTCCTGCTGGGAGCGGCCGTGGCAGGCGCCTGCGTCTACATGGCGCAGCGCTTTCACCTGCCGTTGTGGGCGGACGTGGCCGCGCCGCTCGAGCCGCATGTCCACGAGGCAGGGCACCCGCTGATGGGCTTTTTCACCCCCGCCGTCATCTGGTGGGGCGCGGCCCTGACCTGGGTGCTGGGTGGGGCCCTGGCGCTGCGCTTTGGCCCGACCCACTGGCGTGCCATCCCTGAGTGGCTGCGTCGGCTGCTCGGGCTGGTGCTGCTGGTGGTGGCCTGGATGGCCCTGGTCGAGAGCAAGGCCCAGGGGCTCAACCACATCTTGTCGGTGTTCTGCCTGGTGTGGGCTGCCGACATCGGCGCCTACTTTGGCGGTCGTGCGTTCGGTCGGCGCAAGCTGGCGCCTGCCATCAGCCCCGGCAAGAGCTGGGAGGGCGTGGTGGCCGGTGCACTGGCCGTGCTGCTGCTGGCCTCGGTCTGGCTTTGGGCCGATCAGCACCTCGGGGTCGATTCCCCCAGCCTTTACAGCCGGCTGCTGTGGGGCCTGGGCTGGCCCGGCATGGTCGCTGCGCTGCTGGCCCTGACGGGACTGAGCGTGGTGGGTGACTTGTTCGAGTCGCTGGTCAAGCGCCAGGCCGGCGCCAAGGACAGCAGCCAGTTGCTGCCAGGTCACGGTGGCGTGCTGGACCGCGTCGATGCCTTGCTGCCGGTGCTGCCGGTGTCCATCGCCTTGCTGAGCCTCTGCCATGGTTGAGATGCACGCGCCTCGCCGCTTGCGCGTCAGCGTCCTGGGCGCGACGGGCTCGATCGGCACCAACACGCTGGATGTCATCTCCCGGCATCCTGAACGTTTCGAGGTCTTCGCGCTGACCGGCGCGAGCCGCGTGCCCGAGCTGCTGGCGCAGTGCCAGCGATGGCGCCCGCGTTACGCCGTGATGCCCGATGTGCAGGCCGCGGCCCGCCTGCGCGAGGCCGTGCGCGAATGCGGCCTGCCGACCGAGGTGCTCGATGGTGAAGCTGCCCTGGTCGACGTGGCCGCGCACCCGGACGTCGACATCGTCATGGGGGCCATCGTCGGCGCAGCCGGCCTTCCGCCTTGCCTGGCCGCTGCCCGTGCCGGCAAGCGCCTGCTGCTGGCCAACAAGGAGGCGCTGGTCGTCGGGGGCGAGTTGTTCATGCAGGCGGTGCGCGATGGCGGGGCAACCCTGGTGCCCATCGACAGCGAGCACTCGGCCATCTTCCAGTGCCTGCCTCAAGACCCGTCCACCTGGCCCGGCCGCATCGACCACATCGTGCTGACGGCCTCGGGCGGCCCGTTCCGACAGAGAGACCCGTCCACCTTCGCCGACATCACGCCCGAGCAGGCCTGTGCCCACCCGAACTGGGTCATGGGCCGCAAGATCTCGGTCGACTCGGCCACGATGATGAACAAGGCGCTGGAGGTGATCGAGGCCCGCTGGCTGTTCGACCTCACGCCGGATCAGGTTCGCGTGGTCATCCACCCGCAGAGCATCGTGCACTCGATGGTGGTGTGCCGCGACCGCTCGGTGCTGGCGCAACTGGGCACGCCCGACATGCGCGTGCCCATCGCTTACGGGCTGTCGTGGCCGGAGCGCATCGAGTCCGGCGCCGAGATGCTGGACTTCATGAAGCTCGGGGCGTTGACGTTCGAAGCCCCCGATGTTGCGCGGTACCCCGGCCTGCAACTGGCCTGGCACACCTTGCGGTCTGCGCCAGGTCACACCTGTGTGCTCAACGCGGCCAACGAGGTGGCGGTGGAGGCTTTCCTGCAGCGCCGGGTCCGCTTCGACCAGATCCATCGGGTCAACGAAGAGACGCTGGCACAGTGCAAGGTGCCAGCCGGCGCGGCAGAATCGGTGGCTGGGCTGCTGGCGCTGGACGCCGAGGCCCGACGTGTGGCCGCCGGCGTCGTTGCCGGTTGCCAGCCTGACTGAGTACACGGCGTGCCGAAGTTGGTGCGCCCCGGAGAAGCATCATGCTCATGACCGTCCTGGCTTTCCTGGTCACCATCGGGGTGCTCGTCGTCATCCACGAGTGGGGGCACTACCGCGCGGCGGTGGCGTGTGACGTCAAGGTGCTGCGGTTTTCCGTGGGTTTCGGGCGCGTGCTGTGGTCGCGCACCCGGGGCGAGACCGAGTTCGTGGTCTCTGCGCTGCCTTTGGGCGGTTACGTGAAGATGCTCGACGAGCGGGAAGGGCGGGTCGATCCGGCCGAGCGCCACCGCGCGTTCAACCAGAAGCCGCTGCCTCAGCGCGCGTTCGTTGTCGCGGCCGGGCCCCTGGCCAACCTGGTCCTGGCCGTGCTGCTGTACGCCTGCGTCAATTGGGCAGGTGTCGAGGAAATCCGTCCCTGGATGGCCGAGCCGCGCCCCGCCAGCCTGGCTGCCGAAGCGGGCTTGCGCTCTCGCGACGAGGTGGTCGCGGTGCAGCTCAAGGGCGCCAAGGGCGACGATGCCGCGGCCCCTGACGACTGGGTGGCCGTGCGCTCGATGACCGACCTGCAATGGTGGTTCACCCGCGCTGCGGTGCAGGGCAGCGACGTGCGCCTGCGCGTGGTCTCGCGCACCTCACAGCAGGCATCTCCTTCCGGTGAACGCGAGCTGATCCTGCCCGTGAGCCGCATCCCCGCGGCCGATGTCGATGGTGGCTTGCTTGAGAAGCTGGGCTTCAGCGGGCCCTATGCCGAGCCCCTGGTGGCCCAGCTGGTGCCCCAAGGCCCGGCGGAGCAGGGTGGCCTCAAGGAGGGCGATCGCGTGCTCAGCCTCAACGGCCAGCCGGTGCTGGACGCCGGCCAGCTGCGCCAGGCGATCCGCCAGAGCGCCATCGAAGGTCAGCCCCAGGCCTTGACGTTCCATGTCGAGCGCGCAGGGCGCAGCCTCGATGTCGTCGTGCAGCCCGTGATGAAGGACGTGCAGGGCCAGCGCCTGCCGCGCATCGAGGCGGCGCTCGGCTCGCCTGCCGCCACCGTGACGGTCCAGCACGGCCTGGTCGATGGTTTCACTCGGGCGCTGACCAAGACCTGGGATGTGGCGACCCTCAGCCTCGAAATGCTGGGCAAGATGCTGATCGGCGAGGCCTCGATCAAGAACCTCAGCGGCCCCATCACCATCGCCGACTACGCGGGGCGTTCGGCCGAGCTGGGCTGGGTCTATTACGTGGGCTTCCTGGCCATGGTCAGTGTGAGCCTGGGGGTGCTGAACCTGCTGCCGCTGCCCGTCCTCGATGGGGGGCACCTCATGTATTATCTTTTCGAAGGCGTCACGGGCCGACCGGTTTCCGAGCGGTGGCTCGAGCGGCTCCAGCGAGGTGGCGTTGCCGTCATGCTCCTGATGATGTCCCTGGCCCTGTACAACGACTTCGCGCGACTGCTGGGCGCGCACTGATCTTTACGAATGCCTACCCCTTCCATGAACGCTGTCCGCCTGAAGCCGACCCTGCTCGCCGCCTTGCTGGCGACCTCCCTGTTCCAGTCGGCCTGGGCCGTCGAGCCCTTCGTCCTCAAGGACATCCGCGTGGAAGGCCTGCAGCGCGCCGACGCCGGCACGGTGTTCGCCTCGCTGCCGTTTCGCGTGGGTGACACCTACACCGACGACAAAGGCGCCGCCGGCCTGCGCTCCCTCTTCGCCACGGGCCTGTTCAAGGACGTGCGCATCGAGATCGACGGCAAGGTCGTCGTGGTGATCGTCGAAGAACGTCCGGCGATTGCCCGCGTCGAATTTGTCGGCACCAAGGAGTTCGACAAGGATGCGCTGCTCAAGGCGCTCAAGGATGTGGGCATCTCCGAAGGCCAACCCTTCGACCGCGCACTGGCCGATCGCGCCGAGCAAGAGCTCAAGCGCCAGTACCTGACCCGCAGCCTCTACGCTGCCGAGGTGGTCACCACCATCACGCCGACCGAACGCAACCGCGTCAACGTCACCTTCACCGTGACCGAAGGCGAGATCACCAAGATCAAGGCCATCCGCGTCACGGGCAACCAGGCCTTTTCCGAGAGCACGCTGCTGTCGCAGATGGACCTGACCACCGGAGGCTGGCTGACCTGGTACACCAAGTCCGACCAGTACTCCCGCGCCAAGTTCAATGCCGACCTCGAGACGCTGAAGTCCTACTACCTCAACCGCGGCTACCTCGAATTCCGCATCGAGTCGGCCCAGGTGGCCATCTCTCCGGACAAGCAGGACATCGAGCTGGTCATCAACGTCAACGAAGGCCCGAAGTACACCGTCACGGCCGTCAAGCTCGATGGCGACTACCTTGGCAAGGACGCAACCTTCCGCAAGTTGGTGACCATCGAAGCTGGCGAGGCCTATCAGGCCGACCAGGTGGCCTCCACGGTCAAGGCCTTCACGGACCGCTTCGCGCAGTACGGCTACGCCTTCGCGCGCGTCGATGTGCGCCCCGAACTCAACCGCGAGAAGGGCCAGGCGGTCATCAACCTCGTGGCCCAGCCGCAGCGACGCATCTACGTGCGCCGGGTCAACGTGGCTGGCAACTCCCGCACCCGCGACGAAGTGGTGCGACGCGAGTTCCGCCAGTTCGAATCGGCCTGGTACGACGGCCAGAAGATCAAGCTCTCGCGCGACCGCGTCGACCGCCTGGGCTACTTCAAGAACGTCAACGTCGAAACCGTCGAAGTGCCCGGCACGGTCGACCAGGTGGACCTGACGGTTCAGGTCGAGGAAAAGCCGACGGGCAACCTGATGGTCGGCGCGGGCTTCTCGACGGCCGAGAAGCTCACGCTGTCGGCCTCGATCAAGCAGGACAACGTCTTCGGCTCGGGCAACTACCTGGGCATCGAGCTCAACACCAGCAAGTACAACCGCGCCATCGTGCTGAGCACGGTCGATCCGTACTTCACGGACGATGGCATCTCGCGCTCCTACGACGTCTTCCTGCGCAACTCGCGCCCCCTCAACAGCCAGGGTGGCGACTACAAGATCGAAACCATCGGTGGTGCCGTGCGCTTCGGCGTGCCGTTCACCGAGTTCGACACGGTCTTCTTCGGCCTGGGCGTCGAGCAAACGGCCATCAAGGGAGACCTCGGTCTGCCGGTGAGCTACCGCCTTTTCCGCGACACCTTCGGTGACCGCGTGACCTCCGTGCCCCTGACCGTGGGCTGGGCCCGCGATGCCCGCGACAGCGTCATCGTGCCGACCACCGGCCGCTATCAGCGCGTCAACTTCGAAAGCGGCCTGCTGGGCGACACCCGCTACCTGCGCACCGACCTCGAAGGCCAGCAGTACATCCCCTTGAGCAATCGCTTCACCCTGGGCCTGCGCGCCGAGATCGGCTATGGCGTTGGTTTGCAGGGCAAGCCTTACCCGGTGTTCAAGAACTTCTTTGGCGGCGGCCTGGGATCGGTGCGCGGCTTCGAGCAAAGCTCGCTCGGCCCCATCGACATCGAAGGCGCCTACATCGGCGGCAACAAGCGCGTGAACCTGAACGCCGAACTCTACGTGCCGTTCCCTGGCGCCGGCAACGACCGCACCCTGCGCATGTTCGGCTTCGTGGACGCCGGCAACGTCTGGGGCGAAGACGACAAGGTCAAGTTCGGTGATCTGCGCGCTTCCGCTGGCGTGGGCATCAGCTGGATCTCGCCTGTGGGGCCGCTCAAGCTGAGCTATGGCAAGCCCATCAAGTCCTTCAGCCAAGATAAAATCCAGCAACTCCAGTTCCAGATCGGCACGGCTTTCTGACCATGACTTCGACCCTCAAGACCCTGGTGGCCATCGCTGCGCTGACCTGTGCGGCAGCGGTCTCGGCTCAGGAGCTCAAGATCGGCTTCGTGAACCTCGACCGCGTCCTGCGTGACGCGGCCATGGCCAAGGCCGCTCAGGCCAAGCTGGAAAGCGAGTTCACCAAGCGCGAAAAGGAACTGCTCGACGGCGACAGTCGCTTGAAAAACTCATCCGAGCGTTTGGAGAGAGACTCCGCGACGCTGGGTGAGTCCGAGCGCGGGCGTCGCCAGCGAGACCTGATGGAGCAGGACCGTGAGTTGCAGCGCAAGCGCCGCGAGTTCCAGGAAGACCTCAATCAGCGCAAGAACGAAGAGCTCGCCAAGGTGCTGGAAACGGCCAACCGCGTGGTCAAGCAGATCTTCGAACAAGACAAGTACGACCTGATCGTGCAGGAATCGGTGTTCGCCAGCTCTCGGGTCGACATCACCGACAAGGTCATCAAGGCGATGAACGCCGGGTCGGGCAAGTGAACGCCTCGCATGCGAACCCCGATGCCGCCACCACCACGACGCTGAGCACCACGCTCGGTGAACTGGTCGAAGCGCTGGCAGGCGAGTCCGCCGGTGGCTTCGCAGCCGAAATACAGGGTGACGCTGAAACCGTCATTCGCCGCATCGGGCCGCTGGACACGCAAGAACCTGACACGCTGTCCTTCCTGTCCAACCCGAAGTACCGCAGCCAGCTGGCCGACACGCAGGCCGTCTGCGTGATCATCAGCCCGGCCGTTCAGGCCGATGCCGCCCAGCTGCGCTCGGCCATCGTCACGCCCGACCCCTATCGTTTCTTCGCCGCCGTCACCCGCTGGTGGGCAGCGCGCGTGCGGCCTCGTCCGGCAGCAGGCATCCACCCCAGCGCGGTGGTCTCGCCCGAAGCCCTGATCGGCCAGGGCGTGCACATCGGTCCCCTGGTGGTGGTCGAGGCGGGCGCCGTGATCGGCGATGGCGTGGTCATCGGCTCGCACACCACGGTGGGCGAACGCGCCCGCATCGGCGCTGGCACCCGCCTGGCCCCACACGTGACCGTCGGCTTCGACTGTGTGATCGGTGAACGCTGCATCGTTCACAGCGGCGTGGTCATCGGTGCCGACGGCTTCGGTTTTGCGCCGCACCAGGGCCGCTGGGAAAAGATCGAGCAGCTCGGTGCCGTGCGCATCGGCAACGACGTCGAGCTCGGCGCCAACACCTGTGTCGACCGCGGTGCGCTGGACGACACCGTCATCGAAGATGGCGTCAAGCTCGACAACCTGGTGCAGATCGCGCACAACGTGCACATCGGCGAGCACTCGGCCATGGCCGGCTGCGTCGGCGTGGCCGGCAGCGCGCGCATCGGCAAACATTGCACCGTCGGGGGCGCAGGCATGATCCTGGGCCACCTGACGCTGGCGGATCACGTGCACGTCTCGTCGGGCACCCTGATCTCGCGTTCCATCCTCAAGCCCGGGCAGTACAGCGGCGTCTTCCCGTTCGATGACAACGCATCCTGGGAAAAGAACGCCGCGACCCTGCGACAGCTGCACGCCCTGCGTGACCGCATCCGCGCCCTTGAAAAAGAAGTGAAAAGCTGATGGACATCCACAAGATCCTCGACAAGCTCCCCCACCGTTACCCCTTCCTCATGGTGGACAGGGTGCTGGAGGTTGAAAAGAACGTGCGCATCCGTGCGCTCAAGAACGTCACCATCAACGAGCCGTTCTTCCAGGGGCACTTCCCGGGCCGCCCCGTCATGCCCGGCGTGATGATGCTCGAAGCCCTGGCCCAGGCCGCAGCGTTGCTGGCCTTCGAGACCATGGGCAACGCCGCCGACGAGAACTCGGTGTATTACTTCGTGGGCATCGACGGTGCACGCTTCAAGCGCCCGGTCGAGCCGGGCGACCAGCTCTTCCTCGATGTCTTCATGGACCGCAACAAGGGTGGCATCTACAAGTTCAAGGCCCGCGCCATGGTCGGCGAAGAGCTCGCTGTCGAGGCCGAACTGATGTGCACCGTGCGCAAGGTGGCCTGAGCCCATGGCCAGCATCCACCCCACCGCCATCGTCGACCCGAAGGCCGAGTTGGCCGACTCGGTCAGCGTGGGCGCCTTCACGACCATCGGGCCGAACGTTCGCATCGGCGAGGGTACGACTGTTGGCGCGCATTGCGTGATCGAAGGCGTGACCACCATCGGCCGCGACAACACGATCTACCAGTTCGCTTCCCTGGGTGCCGACCCGCAGGACAAGAAGTACAAGGGCGAGCCCACGCAGCTGATCATCGGTGACCGCAACACCATCCGCGAGTTCACGACCTTCAACACCGGCACGGTGCAGGACAAGGGCGTGACGCAGATCGGTCACGACAACTGGATCATGGCTTACGTGCACGTTGCGCACGACTGCGTCATCGGCGACCACAACGTGATCGCCAACTCGGTGCAGTTCGCGGGTCACGTGACGGTGGGCAGCTTCACCTTGATCGGCGGCATCAGCGGCATCCACCAGTTCGTGCGCATCGGCGACTTCGCCATGCTGGGCTTTCAGACGCGCCTGTCCCAGGACCTGCCGCCGTTCGTGGTGGCCGCAGGCAACCCGGCCGAAGCGCAGAACGTGCACCAGGAAGGCCCCCGTCGCCGTGGCTACTCGCCAGAGCGCCTGGCCAACCTCAAGGCCATGTACAAGCTGCTCTACCGCAAGGGCCTGACGCTCGCCGCCTCGGTGGACGAGATCGCCGCGCTCAAGACCAGCCCCGACGCCGCAGCCGAAGGGGTGCAGGCCGACATCGACAAGATGCTGGCCTTCCTGGCCGACGCCAAGCGCGGCATCGTGCGCTGAAGGGGCTGACAGGTGAGTCGGTCCGATCCCCGCATCGGCATGGTCGCCGGTGAAACCTCCGGTGACCTGCTGGCCGGTTTGCTGCTGGGTGGCATGAAGGCTCGCTGGCCGGACCTGAGCTCGCAAGGCATTGGCGGGCCGAAGATGGCCGCCCAAGGTTTCGAGGCCTGGTGGCCGCACGAGAAGCTCGCGGTGCATGGTTTCAACATGGAGGTGCTGCGGCGCTTCCGCGAGATCTGGACCATCCGCCGCCGCCTGGGCGACCGCCTGCTGGCCGACCGGCCCGACGTGTTCATCGGGGTCGATGCGCCCGACTTCAACCTCGGCCTGGAAGCCCGCCTGAAAGAGCAGGGCGTCAAGACCGTGCACTTCGTCAGCCCCTCGATCTGGGCCTGGCGCGGCGGGCGCATCAAGAAGATCCACCGCTCGGTGGACCACATGCTCTGCCTGTTCCCCTTCGAGCCGAAGATCTACCAGGACGCAGGCATCAACGCGAGCTTCGTGGGGCACCCGCTGGCCGACACCATCCCGCTGGAGGTGCCGCGTGCAGCGGCGAGGGCGTCACTGGGCATCGCTGAGTCGACGCCGCTGGTGGCGGTGCTGCCGGGCAGCCGCCGTGGCGAGATCCAGCACATCGCGCCGTGCTTCCTGCAGACGGTGGCCCTGCTGGCCAAGCAGCGTCCCGATCTGCGTTTCGTTCTGCCTGTTGTGCCTGGCCTGCGCGAGATGGTCGAGCCCATGGTGCGCGAGCACGCACCCGACGCGCCGCTGACCCTGCTCGATGGGCGCTCGCACGAAGCCCTGGCCGCCTGCGACGTCACCCTGATCGCCAGCGGCACCGCCACCTTGGAAGCAGCGCTGTTCAAGCGCCCCATGGTCATTGCCTACCAGCTCAGTCCCATGAGCTGGCAGATCATGAAGCGCATGGGCTACCTGCCCTGGGTGGGCCTGCCCAACATCCTCGAGCGCGATTTCGTCGTGCCCGAGCGCTTGCAGGACGATGCCAACCCGGCGCAGCTCGCCAAGGACGTCCTGGCCTGGTTCGATGACCCGGCTCGCAGCGCCTCGGTGCAGCAGCGCTTCCTTGAACTTCACCACACCCTGCGCCGCAACACCGGCCAGGCCGCCACCGATGCCATCGCGCAAGTCCTCCAAGCGCGCTGAAGCCGCCGCGCCCCTGCACGCCGATCAGCAGCTGGACCTGCTGTGCCCGGTCGAGCCCGTCGGGCTGCTGGCGGGCGTCGACGAGGCCGGTCGCGGCCCCCTGGCCGGGCCCGTTGTGGCCGCCGCCGTCATCCTCGATGAACTCAACCCGATCGCTGGCCTGGCCGACTCCAAGAAGCTCAGTGCACGCCAGCGCGAAGCGCTGTTCGACGAGATCCGCGCCAAAGCGCTGTGCTGCAGCATCGCGCTGGCCTCGGTCGAAGAAATCGACGAGCTCAACATCCTGCACGCCACCATGCTGGCCATGCGCCGCGCGGTCGAGGGCCTGCGCCTGAAGCCCTCGCTGGTGCAGGTCGATGGCAACCGCGTGCCACCGCTGCAGGTGCCGGCCCAGGCCATCGTCAAGGGCGATGCCAAGGTCAAGGCCATTTCGGCGGCTTCCATCCTGGCCAAGGTGCACCGCGACCGCCTGTGCGACGAGTTGCACCTGGCCCACCCGCAATACGGCTTCGACGGCCACAAGGGCTACCCCACGGCCGATCACCTGGCGGCCTTGCGCGCGCACGGGGCCACGCCGCACCATCGGCGCAGCTTCGGGCCCGTGAAGGTGGTGTTGGGGCTGGCGCCTGATCCGACCCTGGTGGTGGGCAGCCCACTGCGCCGCTGACAACACATGGCCGACTCCTCCGTTCAACTCATCACCTCACGCGAGAACGCACTCGTGTTGCGCCTGCGTCGGCTGGCTCAAGAGCCGCTTGCTTACCGCAAGCAGGCCGAAATCTGGCTGGAAGGCGATCACCTCTGCCGCGCGGCGTTGGCCCGTGGCCTGCGGGCGCCCTTGGCCGTGGTGGCCGACACCGCCTGGGTTGGCGAACATGGGCAAGGGCAGGGCAGCGACGAGCGCGCCGACCTGGCCACCCGACTGGCCCGACAGGCCGAGCGCGTGGTGGTCGTTCCGGAGGCCCTGTGGAAGGTGTTCACCGGCCTGGAGTCACCCGCGCGCATCGGTTTTTTGATGCCGCTGTCGGGTGAGCATGCACTCACCGGTGAGGTGCTCGTCGGCGTGCCCACGGTGGTGCTCGACCGCCTCCAGGACGCGGGCAACGTCGGCAGCATCCTGCGCAGCGCGGCGGCCCTGGGTGTCAAACAGGTGCTGGCTCTGAAGGGCACGGCGGGGCTGTGGTCGCCCAAGGTGCTGCGCGCCGGCATGGGTGCGCATTTCGGGCTGAACCTGGTCGAGCAGTTGACGGCAGGCGACCTGGCGGGCCTGGGCGTGCCCCTGGTCGCCACCAGTTCGCACACCGACAACGAATTGCACAGTGTGAAGCTGCCCGAGCCCTGCGCCTGGGTGATGGGGCACGAGGGGCAGGGCGTCAGCGATGAGCTGATGGCGCGCTGCAACTTGTCCGTGCGCATTCCTCAGCCAGGCGGCGAGGAGTCCTTGAATGTGGCGGCCGCCACCGCCATCTGCCTGTACGAGTCGCTGCGCCGGCGCATGACTTGATTCACCTTGCCTTGACCACCCTGCGATGAGGGTGGTGCGGCCTCGCTTGAGGTGGCGTCGAGTCGCAGATGGCCTAACATGGCGGCATCTGCGGGACGCAGCCCGCACCTGTCATCCCTTTGGAGAGTTTCGATGGATCGTTCAATCAAACCTTTGGACATCGTCTACGGTGGTGCCGTGGGCGTGGCTCAGCGTCAGCGCGTGCTGCGCAACACCTACGCCTTGCTGGCCCTGTCCATGGTGCCCACGGTGCTGGGTGCCTGGCTGGGCGTGGCCATGGGCGGCTTCAGCCTGGGCGGCCCCCTCATGACCTTTGTCGCCTTCATGGCGATTTCTTTCGGCTTCTTCTTTGGCATCCAGAAGTTCAAGGACTCCGGCGTGGGCGTGCTGCTCCTGCTGGGTTTCACCTTCTTCATGGGGCTGATGCTCTCGCGCTTGTTGAGCTTCGCGTTGGGCATGGGCAATGGCGCCCAGCTCATCGGCGTCGCCTTCGGTGGCACAGCGGCCATCTTTGCGGCCATGGCCACCCTGTCGAGCGTGATCAAGCGCGACCTGTCGAACATGGGCAAGTGGCTCTTCGTGGGTGCCCTGGTGCTGATCGTGGCGGCGGTGGCCAACATCTGGCTGCAGATGCCCGCCCTGATGCTTGCCGTCTCGGCCATGGCCGTGCTGATCTTCTCGGCCTTCATCCTGTATGACCTCAAGCGCATCATCGATGGCGGAGAGACCAACTACGTCCTGGCGACGCTGTCGCTGTACCTGGACGTCTACAACGTGTTCTCGTCGCTGCTGCAGCTGTTGATGGCGCTGGGTGGCAGCGACGACTGATCGCAGACAGCCCTTCGAATGAAAACGGCCCCGCGAGCGCAAGCTCCGGGGCCGTCGGCTTTTGGGCTGGCGCTCAGTACTCGTCGCCGCCGACGTAGGTGCCGGGGGCCAGGTTCTCGAAGCGCGTGTTCGACTTCAGGAAGGCCAGGTGCAGGCTGCCCACCGGGCCGTTACGCTGCTTGCCGATGATGATCTCGGCCGTGCCGGGGATCTTCGATTCCTTGTTGTAGTACTCGTCGCGGTAGATGAACATGATCACGTCGGCGTCCTGCTCGATGGCGCCGGATTCGCGCAGGTCGGACATCATGGGGCGCTTGTCCGGCCGTGTTTCAACCGAGCGGTTCAGCTGCGACAGCGCGATCACCGGGCACTGCAGCTCCTTGGCCAGGGCCTTGAGGCCCCGCGAGATCTCGCCGATCACGGTGGCGCGGTTTTCCTCGTTGCCGCCCGAGCCGCTCATCAGCTGCAGGTAGTCGATGATGATCAGTCCCAGCGTGCCGCCAAACTGGCGGGCCAGGCGGCGCGCGCGGGCACGCAGTTCGTTGGGCGACAGGCCGGGCGTCTCGTCGATGAAGACATGCGCATGGCGCAGCTTTTCGACCGTCTCGCTCAGGCGGCTCCATTCGTCGTCGGAGAGGCGGCCGGTGCGCAGGTTCTGCTGGTTGATGCGACCGATGGAGCCGACCATCCGCAGCGCCAGCTGCGAGGCGCCCATTTCCATCGAGAACACCGCCACCGGCAGGCCCTCGTTGACGGCCACGTTCTCGCCGATGTTGAGCGCGAACGCCGTCTTGCCCATCGAGGGGCGTGCGGCCAGGATGATGAGGTCGCCCTTTTGCAGGCCGGCCGTCATCTTGTCCATCTCGACGAAGCCGGTGCGCACGCCGGTGACGTCTTCGGCGCCGTTGTCGGCGAGCTCCTGAACGCGGTCCAGCAGGTCGACAACCAGGCCATCCATGGCGAAGAAGCCCTGCTTGTTGCGGCTGCCTTCCTCGCCGATCTTCATGATGCGGGCTTCGGCTTCATCGAGGATGTCGGAAACCGATTTGCCCTGCGGGTTGAAGGCGTTGGTGGCGATCTCGTCGGAGGCGCTCACCAGTTTGCGCAGCACGGCGCGCTCGCGCACGATCTCGGCGTAGCGGCGCATGTTGGCTGCGCTCGGCACCGATTGCGCGAGGTTGTTGAGGTAGCCCAGCCCGCCCACGTCCGCCGCCTTGCCCTGCATCTGCAGCTGCTCGAAAACGGTGATGACATCGGCCGGCTTGGAGGCGGAAACCAGCTGCTGGATGGCCACGAAGATGAGCTGGTGTTCGTGGCGATAGAAGTCGCCTTCGTGCAGCAGGTCGGCCGCGCGGTCCCAGGCGCTGTTGTCCAGCAGCAGGCCGCCCAGCACGCTCTGTTCGGCTTCGATGGAGTGGGGCGGCACGCGCAGGCGAGCGATCTCGTCGCTGCCCCCGGAAGAGCCCATGGACAGGCCTTGTGGCGTGGAAGACGATGCGTTGGGAAAGACTGCAGCCATGCTTTCAATCATACGGCCGGCGAAGTGCCACGGCTGTGGATAAATCTGTGGGCAAGCGGGGGGGATCCTGGGGGCTTCCTGGGGAAACGCGTGGACAACTCGCCGCGGTGCCTCGCCTGGTCAGGGCGAGGCCAGAAACGACAAAGCCGGCTTGCGCCGGCTTTGCATGGGCGGGCCAGCCGAAGCGGCCCGTGACCTGTCAACAGATCAGACGGTTTCGCCGACCACGGCGACGGTGACGTCCACCACCACATCGGTGTGCAGGGCCACGGACACGGCGTGTTCGCCGGTGGTCTTGAGCGGGCCGTTCGGCAGGCGAACCTGCTGCTTGGTCACTTCGAAGCCGGCGGCCTTGAGGCCTTCGGCGATGTCGAAGTTGGTGACCGAGCCGAACAGGCGGCCGTCCACGCCAGCCTTCTGGCTGACGGACACGGTCTTGCCGCCCAGCTTTTCGCCCACGGCCTGTGCAGCGGCCAGCTTTTCAGCAGAGGCCTTTTCCAGTTCGGCGCGACGGGCTTCGAACTCGGCGACGGCCTTGGTGGTGGCGCGACGGGCTTGGCCGGTGGGGATCAGGAAGTTGCGGGCGTAGCCGTCCTTGACCTTGACCACGTCACCCAGGCTGCCCAGGTTGGCGACTTTTTCGAGGAGGATGATTTGCATGACAGGGACTCCTTAGACGCGATGTTGGTCGCTGTAAGGCAGCAGGGCCAGGAAGCGGGCGCGCTTGATGGCGGTGGTCAGCTGACGTTGGTAGATCGCGCGGGTGCCGGTCAGGCGAGCGGGGATGATCTTGCCGTTTTCAGCGATGAAATCGCGCAGGGTGTCGACGTCCTTGTAGTCGATCTGTTCGACGCCAGCGACGGTGAAGCGGCAGAAGCGCTTGCGACGGAACAGCAGGGATTGCGTGTTGCGCTTGCCCTTGCGGTCTTTGGAGAACTTGCCGTTCTTGGAGCGGGGAGCAGCCATGATGACCTCTCAATATCCGGTGGATGGTTTAAACGATGTCTTGTAGAGCGGTGATGTGCAGCAGCACGCCTCGTCCGTTGCGCGGTGACCCCAGGAAACCGGTGAAGCCATGGGCTTCGCCGATGGGCAGTCGGTTCAGCGCTTGCGCGATGTCGCCAACGGCCACTGCCTTCATCTCCAGCTGAACCTTGCGGCTTCGCTGGTTTTCCTGCAGTTCTGACTCGTGTTCAAGCACGAGGTCGAGGGCAGGGAGTCCGGCGGGGGTGTATCGCAGTGCCTTGCGTTCGATGATCCGGGCAGACAGCAGGACCTGATTCATGTCTTGCGCTTGCCTGGAAGGGTCGTCACGTCAGGGCAGGACGGTTGCTGATTCACGCCTTGCGGCATGGATCAGGCGGCGGTTTGCTCCTGCTGGGCCTTGCGGGCCTCTTCGCGCTCGACTTGCTTCATCATCACGGAAGGAGCGGTCTCGGCCTTGTCCTTCAGCACGGTCAGGTGACGCAGCACGGCGTCGTTGAACTTGAAGCCGGTTTCGATTTCAGCCAGGGTTTCCTTGCTGATTTCGACGTTCAGGCACAGGTAGTGAGCCTTGGCCAGCTTGTTGATCTGGTAAGCCAGCTGACGGCGGCCCCAGTCTTCAACGCGGTGCACCTGGCCACCGGTGGTGGTGATCAGGGTCTTGTAACGCTCCAGCATGGCCGGAACCTGTTCGCTTTGATCCGGGTGGATCAGCACGATGATTTCATAGTGACGCATGGTGACTCCTTGTGGATTCCCCACCGTTTCATGGCTGAAAAGGTGGGAGGGAAGCCGTCGCGAAGCGTCAAACCCGCTGACGGCAAGGGTTGTTACCCCTGAAAAAGGGCTTCAACATTCGGAAAACCCGCGAGTATAGCAGCAAAAACGCCACCCGAGGGTGGCGTTGGGTGCCGGGCCGCTCAGGGCCTCACTTGGCGGCCAGGCGCTGCCAGGTGTCGACCACCGTGTCCGGGTTCAGGGAGATGGACACGATGCCTTCGTCCGCCAGCCATTCGGCGAAATCCGGGTGGTCGGAGGGGCCCTGACCGCAGATGCCGATGTACTTGCCGGTGGCGCGGCAGGCGGCGATGGCGCGCGAGATCAAGGCCTTGACGGCCGGGTCGCGCTCGTCGAAGTCGTGGGCCAGCAGCTCCAGGCCGGAGTCGCGGTCCAGGCCCAGGGTGAGCTGGGTCAGGTCGTTCGAGCCGATGGACATGCCGTCGAAGAACTCCAGGAACTGCTCGGCCAGGATGGCGTTGGAGGGCACTTCGCACATCATGATGATGCGCAGGCCGTCCTTGCCGCCCTTGGACTCGCGCACCAGGCCGTGGTCGGCCAGCATCTTGGTGACGCGCTCGGCCTGCTTCAAGGTGCGCACGAAGGGCACCATGATCTCGACGTTGGTCAGGCCCATGTCGTTGCGCACGCGCTTGAGGGCTTCGCATTCCATCGCGAAGGCCTCGCCGAACTCGGCGCTGATGTAGCGCGAGGCGCCGCGAAAGCCCAGCATCGGGTTTTCTTCTTCCGGCTCGTAGCGCGAGCCGCCGATCAGCTTCTTGTACTCGTTGGACTTGAAGTCAGACAGGCGAACGATGACGGGCTTGGGCCAGAAGGAGGCGGCGATGGTGGCGATCCCTTCGGCCAGCTTGTCGACGTAGAAGGCGCGTGGCGAGGCGTGACCACGGGCCACGGACTCGACGGCTTTCTTCAGGTCGTTGTCGACGTTCGGGTAGTCGAGGATGGCCTTGGGGTGCACGCCGATGTTGTTGTTGATGATGAACTCCAGGCGGGCCAGGCCCACGCCGGCGTTCGGCATCTGCGCGAAGTCGAAGGCCAGCTGCGGGTTGCCGACGTTCATCATGATCTTCAGGCCGATGTGCGGCATCTCGCCGCGGGTCACCTCGGTGACCTCGGTCTCCAGCAGGCCTTCGTAGATGTGACCGGTGTCGCCTTCGGAGCAGGCGACGGTCACCAGGGTGCCGTCGGTCAGGCGCTCGGTGGCATTGCCGCAGCCGACCACGGCGGGGATGCCCAGTTCACGCGCGATGATGGCGGCGTGGCAGGTGCGTCCGCCGCGGTTGGTGACGATGGCGCTGGCGCGCTTCATCACCGGCTCCCAGTTGGGGTCGGTCATGTCGGTGACCAGCACGTCACCGGGCTGGACCTTGTCCATCTCGGAGATGTTGTGGACGATGCGGACCGGGCCGGTGCCGATCTTCTGGCCGATGGCGCGGCCCTCGGCCAGGACGGTGCCGGTGCTCTTGAGCTTGTAGCGCTGCTCGACCTTGCCGTGCTGCTGGCTCTTCACCGTCTCGGGGCGGGCCTGCAGGATGTAGATCTTGCCGTCGCCTCCGTCCTTGCCCCATTCGATGTCCATCGGGCGGCCGTAGTGCTGCTCGATGACGAGGGCGTAGCGGCCCAGCTCCATGACGTCGTCGTTGGTCAGGCTGTAGCGGTTGCGGGCCTCGACGGTGGTGTCCACGGTCTTGACCAGCTTGCCGGTGGCGGCCTTTTCCTCGGGTGTCGAGAACTCCATCTTGATCAGCTTGGAGCCCAGGTTGCGGCGGATGACGGCCTGCTTGCCCGACTTGAGCGCCGGCTTGTGCACGTAGAACTCGTCGGGGTTGACGGCGCCTTGCACCACGGTTTCACCCAGGCCGTAGCTGGAGGTGATGAAAACCACGTCCGAAAAACCGGACTCGGTGTCGATGGTGAACATCACGCCGGCGGCGCCGATGTCGGAGCGGACCATGCGCTGCACGCCTGCCGACAGCGCCACCACGTCGTGGGCGAAGCCCTTGTGCACGCGGTAGGAGATGGCGCGGTCGTTGTACAGCGAGGCGAAGACTTCCTTCATCTTGTGCAGGATGTCTTCGATGCCCACGACGTTCAGGAAGGTCTCTTGCTGGCCAGCGAAGGAGGCGTCGGGCAGGTCTTCGGCGGTGGCCGAGGAACGCACGGCAAACGAGGCCTGGGGGTTGTCGCCAGCCAGCGTCACGAACGCATCGCGGATGGCTTTTTCCAGGTCGGCGGGGAAGGGCTGGGCTTCGACCCAGCCGCGGATTTCGGCGCCGGCCTGGGCCAGGGCCTTGACGTCCTCGGTGTCGAGGGTGGCCAGGCGCTGGCTGATGCGCAGGCTCAGGCCGTCGTGCTTGAGGAACTCGCGGAAAGCGTGGGCGGTGGTGGCGAAGCCGGTGGGCACGCGCACACCGTCGGGCAGCTGAGAGATCATCTCGCCCAGCGAGGCATTCTTGCCGCCGACGACTTCGACGTCGGACATGCGCAATTGCTCGAAGGGCACGACCAGGGCGGTCGGCTCAAAGCGGTCGGTCATTGAAAAGCTCCAGGATGGTGAAAAAATCTCTTTGCCTCCGGGGCGGAGCTGGGGCGGCCGGTCTGTTGTTTTGATGGTGTGACCTGGCGGGCGTCAGCGGGCGGGCCGGAAACGGTTGGACCGATTGTAGGGTCCCGCCTATGATCCGGGGGGTCTTTCCAATGAATCCGGATCGCGCCAGGGGCCTGTGTTGTGAACACCGCACCCCCTCGTTCGCGGTCCCCCGCTTCCCATGCCCGATCGCAGCGTTTTCTTCGTGTCCGATGGCACCGGCATCACCGCCGAGACCATGGGCAATTCCATCCTGGCGCAGTTCGCCATCAAGATGCGCCACGTGCGCCGGCCCTTCATCGACACGGAAGACAAGGCCTTCCATGTCGTGCGCGAGATCAACGCCGCGGCCGAGCGCGAGGGCCAGCGCCCCATCGTGTTCACGACGCTGGCCAACGACGACGTGCTGGCCATCCTCAAGACCTGCCAGGGCAAGGTCTTCGACGTCATCAAGACCTTCGTCGAGCCGCTCGAGGAAGAGCTCGACATGAAGTCCAACCACCGGGTCGGGCGCTTCAGCGACGCCAGCGTGGACGGCGAGTACAACAACCGCATCGACGCGATCAACTACGCCCTGGAACACGACGATGGCCAGTCTTCCCGCAACCTGGAAGAAGCCGATGTGGTGCTGGTGGGCGTGAGCCGCTGCGGCAAGACCCCGACCTCGCTGTACCTGGCGATGCAGCATGGCGTCAAGGCGGCCAACGTGCCGCTGATCCCCGAGGACTTCGACCGGGGCTTTCTGCCGACCATGCTCAAGCCCTACAAGAAGAAGTGCTTCGGGCTGACGATTGACCCGCAGCGCCTGAGCCAGATCCGCAACGAGAGGCGGCCCAACAGCCGTTACGCCAACCTCGAGAACTGCCGCTTCGAGGTGCAGCAGGCCGAGGCGATGATGCGCCGCGAAGGCATCGCGTGGTTGTCGTCAACGCACAAGTCGATCGAAGAGATCGCCACGACCATCCTGCGCGACATCCGACCTGATCGGTTGATCTACTGACCGGTCGCGGAGGTGGGCTCGCCGGAAGGCGAGGACAGCTGCGCCAGGAAGCCGCGAAGGTGACCGGACAGCTGGTGCCCCCACTCGGCTGCCAGCGGTTCGGCTTGCCGCGACTGGTCCTGGGTGCGCGTGGCCAGGTCGGTGAGGCCCGGGGTGCGCAGGTTCAGGGCGATGCCCTTGATCTCGTGGGCGACCTTGGCCAGCCGCGCGAGGTCGCCGGCCTGCAGCGCCAGGTCGAGTTGTTCGGCCACGCCGGGCAGGGTCTGGCGCGCCACGCTGATGAGCGCGGCCAGCACGCCTGGCTGCGGAGCGAAGTGCTGCTGCATGCTCGCCCAGTCGGCTTCGGGCGCAGGCCGTTCGGAGGGACCTGAAGGGCTGGCCGAGCTGGAGGGGGGGACAACGTTCATGGGGCTCTCCGGCGGGCGCGACACGTGCTTGAGCACCGCCTGCACCAAAGTATCCAGCATATAGGGTTTGGTGATGTAGTCGACCATGCCCGAGCGCAGCGCTTCTTCCCTGGCCTGGCTGAAGGCGTGCGCGGTCAACCCGATGATGGGCGGGTGCGCGGGCAGTTTTCGGATGCGGCGCGTGGCCTCGTTGCCGTCCATGACCGGCATCTGGATGTCGCACAGGATGAGGTCGATGTTGGCCGGCCCCTGCTCGATGCGCTCGACTGCCTGGGCGCCATCGAAGGCGAACTCGATGGCTGCGCCTTCTGCCTCCAGCATCTGCCCGAGGATCAACCGGTTCACCGGGTTGTCTTCGGCGGCCAGCAGGCGCAGGCCGGCCAGTCGGCGCAGACCGGCTCGAGCATGCTGTCGCGGGTGGTGGGTGAGCACATGCAGCAGCCTCAAGGGCGAGAGCGGGCCGCTCAGCAAGGTGGCGTCCATGGACAAGGGCGAGCCGTCCTGGCCGACAGGCCGGCTGCCAACTTCGGGCAGGTGCACGATCACGGTTTGCCCCGAGGCGAGCCGCTCGTTGAGCAGGGCCGTGGGGTGGCTGCTCAAGGCGCGCTGGTGCAGCAGCAGCGTGGCGCGCACGGGCAGGGCTTCGGGCAAGGTGTCGTTCCAGCAGGCCGGGCAGCCCCGTTGCCGCAGTTGATCGAGTAGGGCCTCGCGCTCGTCTGCCGGGAACCCGATCAGAATGAGGTCGGACAGCGGCGCCCACTGCGCGGGGGCTGCCTCCTTCAACGGCAGCGTCACATGAAAGCACGTGCCCCGGCCGCGTTCGCTCTGGACATCGATGTCGCCGCCCATGAGTTCGACCAGGCGCTTGCAGATGGCCAGGCCCAGGCCGCTGCCCGCCTGCCCCCCCTGGGTGTCGTGCACCTGCACGAAGGGCTGGAACAGATCGGCCAGTCGCTCCGATGGGATGCCCATGCCCGTGTCGCAGACCGAGAGATGGAGAACGCCGCCGCGGCGGCTCAGGCCCAGCCGCACTTCACCTTGGTCGGTGAATTTGATCGCGTTGGCGAGCAGGTTGACGAGGATCTGGGTCAGGCGCTTGGCGTCGCCCAGCGTTTGAGCCGGCACGTCGACGGATTCGTCGATCACCAACCGGATGCCCTTGCTGCATGCCCGCAAGGCGGTCACGCCCAGCACCTGCTCGATCAGCCGGCCGATGTCGACCACGCCCAGGTACAGGTGCATCTTGCCGGCCTCGATCTTGGAGAAGTCGAGCACCTCGTCGATGAGCGACAACAGGTGCTGGCCGGATTCGAGGATCTGGCGGAAGGTGCCCGCGCAAGCCGAGTTGGCGCCTTCCTTCAAGCCGATCTGGGCCAGGCCGAACATGGTGTTCAGCGGGGTGCGCAACTCGTGGCTGACATTGGATAGGAAATCTGATTTGGCCTGGCTGGCTGCTTTGGCAGTCTGTTCAGCGCGTTTGGCATCGGTGACGTCGAGCACGAGGACGAGGAAGCCTTTGACCTCGTCGCCGTCGAAGTCGGGCAGGTAGTGGGCTTCGCTGACGCGGGACAAGCCGGGGTGCCCCGGCACGGGCAGGTCGCGCAGGAAGCACTGGCGCTCGCCGCGCAGGGCCGCTTCGATGTTGGGCCGATTGAGTTCGTAAAGGTCGGCGCCCAGGACTTCGCTGATGTGCAGCCCGTGGATGTCCTGCGGGGGCATGCCGAACCATTCTCCGTAGGCGTGGTTGGCGAAGCGGTTGTGCAGGCTGGCGTCCCAGTAGGCGATCAGGCCGGGCACGCCATCCAGGATGGTCTGAAGCAGGCGCTGGTGTTCGGTCAGGGCCGCCGTGCGGTCGGCCACGCGTTCGGCCAGTTGGGTGTTGAGCCGCTGGATCCTGTCCTCGGCCTGCTTCTGCGAGGTGATGTCCATGACGATGCCGACGTAGTGCGTCGGGCCGTCGCGGGTGAGCAGGCCGGGCTGGCCCCGGCTGAGGATCCAGCGAATGGGCCCACGATCGGGGTGGGTGCGCCAGGTGGTTTCGAACGGGGCGCCCGCACGTCGGGCCTCGCTGACGGTGCGCACGGCGTGGTCCCGGTCATCGGGGTGAACGCTGGACAGCCAGGTGTTGAAGGTGGGCGGTTGCGAGCCCGGGCTGAGGCCGTAGAGGCGCCAGACCTCCTCGGTCCAGCGGTTCTCATCGGTTCGCAGGTTCCACTCCCAGACGCCGGCATGCGCGGCGTGCAGGGCGAGCTCCAGGCTGGCGCCCGTGGGGGAAGGGAACCCGGTCTGGGGCCCTTGCGTGATCGCGGCAGCCATCAGGCCTCCTGCATGGGTGCACCGGAGGCGATCCGGTGCCAAGCGTGAAGGGGCCCGTCGTGAAACGACTACCGCACACCGAGCCCGGCGGACGAACATGCATTGTCTTGGTGCGGCTTGGGCTGCCGGGCAAAGACCACGTTGTTCACCTGGGCATGTGTGGTGTCAGGCGTCTGCCGAGATGGGCAGGCAGCTGCAGAACAGGTTGCGGTCGCCGTAGACGTTGTCCACGCGGCCCACCGGCGACCAGTACTTCTGCTGGCGCAGGCTGGCCACGGGGTAGGCGGCCTGCTCGCGGCTGTAGCCGTGTGTCCACTCACCGCTCAACAGCGTCGCCGCGGTGTGGGGGGCGTGCTTGAGCGGGTTGTCTTCGCGGTGCAGTCGGCCGTCTTCCACCGCGCGAATTTCTTCGCGGATGGCGATCATGGCGTCACAGAAGCGGTCGAGCTCGGCCTGCGATTCGCTTTCGGTGGGCTCGACCATCAGGGTGCCGGCCACGGGGAAGCTCAGCGTGGGGGCGTGGAAGCCGTAGTCGATCAGGCGCTTGGCCACGTCCTCGGCGGAGACGCCGCTGCTGTCTTTCAGGGGGCGCAGGTCGAGGATGCACTCGTGCGCCACACCGCCACCCTTGACGACGCTGCTGCCGCCGCTGAAGTGGATGTCGTAGTGGTCGGCCAGTCGGGCGGCCACGTAGTTGGCGTTGAGGATGGCGACTTCGGTGGCCGCCGTCAGGCCGTCGGGGCCCATCATGCGGATGTACATCCAGCTGATGGGCAGCACGGCGGCGTTGCCCAGCGGGGCGGCCGAGACGGCGCCCACCTGTTGTTCGGTGCCCAGGCCAGCCGAGCGGTGGGCGGGCAGGAAGGGCACGAGGTCATCGACCACGCAGACGGGGCCGACGCCGGGGCCGCCACCGCCATGGGGGATGCAGAAGGTCTTGTGCAGGTTGAGGTGGCTGACGTCGCCGCCGAACTGGCCCGGCGCGGCCAGGCCGACCAGCGCGTTCATGTTGGCGCCGTCGACGTAGACGCGGCCGCCGTGCTCGTGCACCAGCTTGCACAGCTCGGTCACGCGCGTTTCGTACACGCCATAGGTGGAGGGGTAGGTGATCATCACGGCGGCCAGGTTGGCGCTGTGCGCCTCGCACTTGGCGCGCAGGTCGTCGAGGTCGACGTTGCCGTTGGCATCGCACTTGGTGACGACCACCTTCATGCCGACCATCTGGGCGCTGGCGGGGTTGGTGCCGTGGGCGCTTTCAGGGATCAGGCAGATGTCGCGGTGGCCTTCGCCACGGGACTCATGCCAAGCCTTGATGACCAGCAGGCCGGCGTACTCGCCTTGCGAGCCGGCGTTGGGCTGCAGGCTGATGCCGGCGTAGCCCGTGGCCTGCGACAGCCAGGCGCACAGCTGCTGGTCGAGCAACTCGTAGCCCTTGAGCTGATCACGTGGCGCGAACGGGTGGATGTTGGCGAACTCCGGCCAGGTGATGGGGATCATCTCGCTGGTGGCGTTGAGCTTCATGGTGCACGAGCCCAGCGGGATCATGGTGCGGTCCAGGGCCAGGTCCTTGTCGGACAGGGCGCGGATGTAGCGCAGCATCTCCGTTTCGGAGTGGTGGGTGTTGAACACCGGGTGAGTCAGGTAGGCGCTGGTGCGGCGCAGGCCTTCGGGCAGGCCGATGGTGGCGGTGGCGGCCAGCTCGTCGACGCTGGGCACTGCCTTGCCAGCAGCGAACACGGTCAGCAGGTCGGCCAGGTCGGCGCGGGTGGTGGTCTCGTCCAGCGAGATACCCAGGGTGTCGGCGCTGGCGGCGCGCAGGT
This sequence comes from Burkholderiales bacterium RIFCSPHIGHO2_01_FULL_63_240, assembly GCA_001770725.1. GTDB lineage: Bacteria > Pseudomonadota > Gammaproteobacteria > Burkholderiales > Burkholderiaceae_C > Aquabacterium. The sequence continues at coordinate 385,628 of MERU01000002.1, read as the reverse complement.
TCATGCCCTTGGCCACTGCTGCGGCAAGCAGTTGGTCGCGCTCGGCCGGGCTGGCGCAGCGCACATGCAGGGTGTCGAACCAGGTGTCGTGCAGCAGTTCGCGGCCGAGTTGCTTCAGGCCCGCAGCCAGGATCGAGGCGTAGGCGGTCACGCGCTGGGCGATGCGCTTGAGGCCTTCAGGGCCGTGGTAGACGGCGTACATGCTGGCCACGACGGCCGGCAGCACCTGGGCCGTGCAGATGTTGGAGGTGGCCTTTTCGCGGCGGATGTGCTGCTCGCGGGTCTGCAAGGCCAGGCGGTAGGCGGGGTTGCCATGGACGTCGACGCTGACGCCCACCAGGCGGCCGGGCAGCGAGCGCTTGAAGGCGTCCTGCGTGGCCAGGTAGCCGGCGTGCGGGCCGCCGTTGCCCATGGGCATGCCGAAGCGCTGGGTGGTGCCGCAGGCGATGTCGGCACCGAGCTCGCCGGGCGAGGTCAGCAGGGTCAGGGCCAGCAGGTCGGCGGCGACGATGGCCATGGCGCCCTTGGCGTGCAGCGCATCGATCAGGGGCTTGAGGTCGCGGACCTGGCCGTTGACGCCGGGGTACTGCAGCAGCGCGCCGAAGCAATCGTTGGTTTCGAGGTGACGGACCAGATCGGTGGCATGGACCACGTCGATGGTGATGTCCAGGGGCTTGGCGCGGGTCTGGATCACCTCGAGGTTCTGCGGCAGCACGTCGTGGGCGACCACGAAACGCTGGGACTGGCTCTTGCCCACGCGCGCAGCCAGGGTCATGGCTTCGGCGGCAGCGGTGGCCTCATCGAGCATCGAGGCGTTGGCGATCACCATGCCCGTCAGGTCGGTGACCATGGTCTGGAAGTTGACCAGGGCCTCCATGCGGCCTTGCGAGATCTCGGCCTGGTAGGGCGTGTAGGCGGTGTACCAGGCGGGGTTCTCGAGGATGTTGCGCAGGATGACGCCGGGGGTGAGCGTGTTGAAGTAGCCTTGGCCGATGAAGCTGCGCAGCACCTGGTTCTGTTGGGCGATGGCCTTGAGTTCGGCCAATGCCTGCGCCTCGCTCAGCGCGGCGGGCAGGTCCATCGGCGCCGAGCGGCGGATGGAGGCGGGCACGATGGCCTCGACCAGGGACTGGCGCGAGGCCACACCGATGACATTGAGCATCTGCGCCTGTTCGGCGTCCCAGGGGCCGAGGTGGCGGGCCTGGAATTCGGTCGCGTTCTCGAGTTGCGACAGGGATGGCAAAGAGGACAGGGCAGCGTGGCTCATGGTGTTCGGCATCGGGTGGGGTTCACGAGGGCGCGGCGGGCTCAGGGCCGCTCCCCAGGTCGCGCAAGGCGGCTCGCGTCAGGCGTTCTTCAGCAGCTCGTCGTAGCCGGTCTTGTCCAGCAGGGCGTCGAGCTGGGCCGCGTTGGCGAACTTGACCTTGAAGAACCAGCCGGCGCCGGTCGGGTCGGTGTTGGCCAGGGCCGGGTCGTCGCGCAGGGCTTCGTTGACCTCGGTGATCTCGCCGTCGATGGGCATGTAGACGTCGGCGGCGGCCTTGACGGACTCAACGACGCCGGCCACGTCCTTGGCCTTGAAGGTGGTGCCCACGGCGGGCAGGTCGACGAAGACCACGTCACCCAGGGCGTCCTGAGCGTGGTGGGTGATGCCGACGATGGCGGTGCCATCGGCTTCGATCTGCAGCCATTCGTGGTCGGGCGTGTACTTGATGGTCATGGTGGACGTCCTTGGGATACAAAAAATGGGTGGGAGCCGAACGGGCGGGATTGTCGCTCAGCCGTTGATCACTCAGCCGCGGTGGTAGCGGTTCGGCACGAAGGGCGTGCTGGCCACGGTCATTGGCACCTTCTTGTCTCGCACCAGGGCGAAGACGGGGGTGCCGACGGCGGCGTTGGCGGTGCTGACGTAGGCCAGGGCCACGGGCTGGTTCAGGCTGGGGCCGAGCGAGCCGCTGGTGACGACGCCGATCTCGGTGCCGTTGGTGTCAACGACCTTGGCACCTTCGCGCACGGGCATGCGCTCCGTGCTGATCAGGCCCACGCGCTTGCGGGCCGCGCCCTGAGCCAGTTGGGTGTCGATGACAGCGGCGCCCGGGTAGCCACCAGCGCGGGCCCCGCCGGCGCGGCGCACCTTCTGGATGGCCCAGGTCAGGCTGCCTTCCACCGGGGTGGTGGTGGTGTCGATGTCGTGGCCGTAGAGGCACAGGCCCGCTTCCAGGCGCAGCGTGTCGCGCGCGCCCAGGCCGATGGGTTTGACTTCGGGTTGGGCCAGCAGGGCGCGGGCGAGCTGCTCCGCCTTGTCTGCTGGGACGGAAATCTCGAAGCCGTCTTCACCGGTGTAGCCCGAGCGCGTGACGAAGCAGTCGATGCCGTCGAGCGCGAAGTGACCGCCGGTCATGAACACGAGCTTTTGCACATCGGCGTTGAGTCGCGCCAGCGCAGCCACGGCCTCAGGTCCTTGCAGGGCCAGCAGGGCCTGTTCTGGCAGCGGCGTGACGGTGCAGAGGTGGCCGATTCGGGCCTGCAGGTGGGCGATGTCCTGTGCCTTGCAGGCGGCGTTGACGACCACGAACAGGTCGTTTTCGCGGCGGGTGACCATCAGGTCGTCGAGGATGCCGCCCTGGTCGTTGGTGAACAAGGCGTAGCGCTGCTTGAACACCGCCAGGTCAACGATGTCGACGGGCACCAGGGTTTCGAGGGCGGCGTCGGCGCCGGGGCCGCTGAGCAGCACCTGGCCCATGTGCGAGACGTCGAACAGGCCGGCTGCGGCGCGCGTGTGCTTGTGCTCGGCCAGGATGCCGCTGGCGTACTGCACGGGCATGTCGTAGCCGCCAAAGGGCACCATCTTGGCGCCGAGCTCGATGTGCAGGGCGTGCAGCGGGGTGGTCAGCAGGGGCGCGGTGGAAACGTCGGACATGGCGAATGCCGGCTGGTGTGGCCGGGAGGGCAGGGTGTTGATGTGTCCTGCCGCTTCAGCCACGGGGTGCCTGAAACGACGAACTTCCGCTTGCCCTCGCTGTCCGCTTTACCTGAGAGATTGACCCCTCGCAGCCGATGCGACCGCGGTTAAGGCTTGCCCCTTCGGTGGCCCGGCTTGCATGGCTTTGCAGCTGCTACCGGGCTCTCTCCAGTGAGGATCACGACCGAGGTCGTGTCTGCCAGTCCTTTTGCCTGAGCGTTCGGGCCAGCACACCGTTGCCGGTGGGGCCCTGCGCCTTCGGCGACCCCCTGCGTGCCACTTTCATGGCGCGGGGGTTCTCTCCTGGCAGTCGCGCATTGTAAGGGCGATCTTTCAGCCCGTGTTGCGCAATCCGGCAGCCACCCCGTTGATGGACAGGTGGATGCCTCGCTGAACCCGCTCGGACGCATCCAGGCCAGCCTTGTTGTCCGCGCCATGCTGGCGGTAGCGCCGCATGAGCTCCACCTGAAGGTGGTTGAGTGGGTCGACATAAGGCAGCCGGTAAGCCAGGAAGCTGGCGAGCTCAGGTTGGCTGGACAGGCGCTCGCGCGACTCGGTGATCAGGCGCAAATGCGTGGAGGTGCGCTCCCACTCGGCGCGGATGGTCGCCATGATGCGTTTGCCCAGCTTTTTGTCCTCGACCAGGCTGACGTAGCGCTCGGCGATGGCGAGGTCGCTCTTGGCCAGCACCATCTCCAGGTTGGACAGCAAGGTGCGAAAGAACGGCCATTGCTTGTGCATGCGTTGCAGCAAGGCGAGTTGCGCCTTGCGCTCGGTGCCCGCTGCGCTCAGGAAGGCTTCGAAGGCGCTGCCCATGCCGAACCAGCCGGGCAGGGCCACGCGGCATTGCCCCCACGAAAAGCCCCAGGGAATGGCGCGCAGGTCTTCGATGCGCCGGCTGGCCTTGCGCGAAGCGGGGCGCGAGCCGATGTTGAGCTCGGCGATCTCGCGGATGGGGGTGGCCGAGAAGAAGTAATCGGTGAAGCCGTCGGTTTCGTAGACCAGCTTGCGATAGGCCGCCATGCTGGCTTCTGACAGGGATTGCGCGGCTTGCAGGAAGGTGCCCGGCACGGGGCGAGGGGGCTTGAGCAGGCTGGCTTCCAGCATGGCCGAGACCAGGGTCTCGAGGTTGCGGCGGCCGATGTCGGGGTTGGCGTACTTGGAGGCGATGACCTCGCCTTGTTCGGTCAGGCGGATCTGCCCGTTCACCGTGCCGGGGGGCTGGGCCAGGATGGCCTGGTGCGATGGGCCACCGCCACGCCCCACGGTGCCGCCCCGTCCGTGGAACAGGCGCAGGCGGATGCCATGGTGGCTCTGCAGCTTGTCAAAGAGCGCAACCAGCCGGATCTCGGCTTGGTACAGCTCCCAGTTGCTGGTGAAGTAACCGCCATCCTTGTTGCTGTCGCTGTAGCCGAGCATGATGTCTTGCTCGGCCCCGGAGCGCTGGATCAGCTCCGCGATGCCCGGCACCGCGTAGAAGCCTCGCATGATGCCTTCGGCGTGGCGCAGGTCGGCGATGGTCTCGAACAGGGGCACCACGATGAGCTCGACCCTGGCGTCGTGGCCGTGCAGCGTGCCATGCATCAGGCCGCACTCTTTCTGCAGCAACAGCACCTCCAGCAGGTCGCTGACGGTTTCGGTGTGCGAAATGATGCAGTGCCTCAGCGCCTGCGTGCCGTAGCGGCGGCGGGCCTGGGCTGCGGTCTCGAAGATGGCCAGCTCGCTCTGGGCGAGGTCGGAGTAGGCCGCCTGGTGAACCCGAAGTGGGCGGGCCTCGTTGAGCAGCCGACACAACAGGGCCTGCTTGGCTTCTTCGTCCAGCGAAGCGTAGTCGGGCTCGACTTCGGCCCGGGCCAGCAGTTCACCGATCACGAGTTCATGCTGGTCCGAGCTTTGGCGCAGGTCCAGCGTGGCGAGGTGAAAGCCGAAGACCTGCACGGCCCGGATCAGGGGACGAACGCGCAGGTCGGCGATGGCCGACGCGTGGTGGGCGCGCAGCGAGGCGTCCACGGTCTGCAGGTCGCTCAGGAAGTCTTCGGCGCGCAGGTAGGGGGCTTCGGGTGCGACAGCGTGGCGCAAGGCCTCGGTGCCGGTCAGCTCCTGCAGCGTGGCTGCCAGCCTGGCGTAGACACCCGTGAGCGCGCGGCGGTAGGGCTCGTCGCTGCGGTGGGGGTTGTGGTCGGGTGATCGGTCGGCCAGGGCGCGCATCTCGGGCGAGACCTCGATCAGGTGGCCCGACATCGAGAGCTCGGCGCCCAGTTCATGGATCTCGCGCAGGTGGTGGCGCAGGGCCACCTCGCTCTGGCGCGACAGGGCCAGCCGCAGGGTCTCGGCGGTGACGTTGGGGTTGCCGTCCCGGTCGCCGCCGATCCAGTGGCCCATGCGCAGGAAGGGCGCGATGTCCCTCCCGGGCAAGGCGGCTTCGATCTGTTCATACAGGCGCGGGATCTCGCGCAGGAAGGTCAGCGGGTAGTAGCTCAGCGCGTTTTCAATCTCGTCGGCCACGGTGAGCTTGGTGTAGCGCAGCATGCGCGTCTGCCAGAGCTGGGTGACGCGGGCGCGCAAGGCTTGCTCGACCTCGCGGGCGCCGCCAGCCGAGGCCTGATCCAGTCGCGTGAGCAACTCCGCCACCGCCCGTTCGGCGTCGAGGATCGATTTGCGCTGCACCTCCGTCGGGTGCGCGGTCAGCACTGGCGACAGGTAGGCGCCTTGCAGCAGCCTGGCGATGTCGTCCGAGCGCACGCCCGCCGCGTCCAGCCGCTCCAGCGCGGCAGGGATCGAGCCCGTCGCGGGGCGCGTGCCGGCCTGGTTGGCCTGGCGGACCTGGTGCCGGTCTTCCGCCAGGTTGGCCAGGTGGGAAAAGTAGCTGAACGCCCGGATGACGGACACGCTCTGGTCGGCCGACAGGTTGTTGAGCAGGCGATCGAGCGCCTTGCCGGCCTTGGCGTCCTGGCGGCCGCGGTAGGCCACGGCCAGTTGGCGGATCTTCTCGATGAGATCGAAGGTGGCCTGGCCTTCCTGTTCGCGGATGACGTCGCCCAGCAGCTTGCCCAGCAGGCGGACGTCCCTGAGCAAGGGCGCGGTGACAGCGCTGGAGCTGGCAACGGCCTTGGTCGCTTTGCTCGATTTGCTCGATTTGGGCGACTTGCTGGCGCGAGGTTGAGCGGGTGTGCGTTGGGGCATGGGCAAAAAAGAAGGCTGGCCGATGGATGCTGGAGCGCATCAAACATCGTGCCAGCCCTCATGCCGCCGCGGGGAAGACCGAGGCGGCAACTGGGTCAAAGCAAGGCTTCAGTGACTCATTTCATCAACAGGTTGGGCAGCCACAGCGACAGGGGCGGGTAATACGTCACCAGCACCAGGAAGCCCAGCATCGTCAGCAGCCACGGCCACACGGCGACCGTCAGCTCGGTGATGCCCATCTTGGTGATGCCCGAGGCCACGTACAGGTTCAGCCCCACCGGTGGGTGGCACATGCCGACCTCCATGTTCACCACGATCAAGATGCCGAAGTGCACCGGATCGATCCCCAGCTTGACGGCCACCGGGAACAGGATGGGCGCCATGATCAGCACGATGGAAGACGGCTCCATGAAGTTACCGGCCACCAGCAGCAGGATGTTGACCACCAGCAGGAAGGCGATCGGGCCCAGGCCCATGTTCACCAGCCAGTCGGCCAATTGCTGCGGGATGTTCTCGTTGGCCAGCACGAAGCTGAACAGCACCGCGTTGGTGATGATGTAGAGCAGCATCGCGCTCATGTTGGCCGAGGCCAGCAGCACGCGAGGCACGTCCTTGAGGCCCATGTCCTTGTACACGAAGACGGCCACGATGAAGGCGTAGACGGCGCTCATGGCTGCGGCTTCGGTGGGCGTGAACAGGCCGGTGTAAATGCCGCCCATGACGACGACGATCAGCAGCAGGCCCCACATCGACTCGCGCAGCGCCTTGATGCGTTGGGCGAACGTCGCTTTGGGCATGCGCGGGTAGCCGAACTTGCGGGCGCGCCACCAGGTGGTCAGGCCCAGAAGGCTGGCCAGCATCAGGCCCGGGATCACACCGGCCATGAACAGGGCGCCCACCGAGGTGTTGGTCGACACCGAGTACATCACCATCACGATGGACGGCGGGATGAGGATGCCCAGTGCGCCCGAGGTGGTGATCACGCCGGCGCCGAACTTGTTCGGAAAGCCCGCCTTGACCATTGCAGGCAGCAAGATGGAGCCGATGGCCACCACCGTCGCAGGCGAGGAGCCCGACACAGCGGCGAAGAGCGCGCAGGCCACCACGCCGGCCAGGCCCAGGCCACCGTGCCAGTGGCCGACCATGCTGGTGGCGAAGTTGATCATGCGCTTGGCCACCCCACCGTGGGTGAGGAAGTTGCCCGCCAGGATGAAGAACGGGATCGCCATGATCTCGAACTTCTCGATGCCGGTGAACAGTTTGAGCGCGACCGACTCGATGGGCACGTCCGTGAACCCGAAGATGAAGGTCAGGACGGTCAGGCCCAGCGATATGGAGATCGGCATGCCGGTCAGCATGAGGACCAGCAGCAGGGTGAAAATGATGATGCCACTCATGGATGTCTCCTTCAGGCCTTGGCGGGCTCGGTTTCTTCGTCCAGACCGTCCACATGTCCGTGGTCGTGGTGAGGCAGCTCACCGGTCCTGGCGAAGTTCCAGGCCACCTGCAGGAATCGGAAGCACATCAGCGAAGAGCCCAGGGGGATGGCGCTGTAGATGATCCAGGTCGGCCACTCCAGGTCTGGTGTGGTGGGGCCTTCGATCATCTCGGAGACGTCCATGCCCAGGAAGCTGTGGAAGGCGAAGTTCGCGCCGTTGTGCCAGACGAAGCCTGCACCCATGGTGGCCACGGCCCCCGTGAACAAGGCGCCTGCCAGCAAGCCGAAGAGCACGAATTTCTTGCGGTTGTCGGGCTTGAGCTGGTTGATCAGCACGTCCACGCCAACGTGGATGCCCGTGCGCACGCCATAGGCTGCACCGAACTTGGCCATCCAGACGAACAGGTAGATGGTGGCCTCCTGGGCCCAGGCCAGGTTCAGACCCAGCAACCAATCCTGCAGCGGGGTGTTCAAGCCCGATGCATACCGGTGCACGACGGAAACGAAGATGATGAGTGTGGCGGCGCCCATCAGGGTCGCGATCAGCCACTCCTCCAGGTGATCGAGCCATTTCATGGTGGGCTCTCCTTGGGTGAGGTCAACAGGTGTCGAAAAAAAGGCCCACGTCACGCGTGGGCCTGCAGCGCGGTCAGCCCACGTCGATCACATCTTGGTGGGATCGAAGTTGGTGACCTTGTAGATCTCGTTGATCGTTTCTTCGCCGATGCGCGAGGACATCTGCTTGTGCACCGGGAACATGGCCTTCTTGAGCAGGAAGCGCTCGCCCAGGGTGGGCTGGTAGATGGTGGTCTTGCCGGCAGCCTTGACCTTGGCCAGGGCGTCCTGGTTGTCGGCGAAGGCAGTGTCGTTGGCCACCTTGGTGGATTCGGCCATGGCCTTGGTCAGCGCGGCGCGGATGTCGGCGGGCAGACCGTCCCAGAACTTCTTGTTCACGACGACGGCATAGCCCAGGTAGCCGTGGTTGGTGACGCTCAGGTGCTTCTGCACCTCATGCATCTTTTGCGTGTAGAGGTTGGAGGGCGGGTTCTCGGTGCCATCGACCACGCCGGTCTGCAGCGCCTGGTAGGTTTCAGAGAAGGCCAGCACCTGGGGCAGGGCGCCCACAGAGCGCATCTGGGCGTCCAGCACCTTGGAGGACTGGATGCGCATCTTCACGCCCTTGTAGTCTTCAACGGCCTTGAGCGGCTTGTTGGCCGACATCACCTTGAAGCCGTTGTCCCAGTAGGCCAGGCCGGTGATGCCGCGCGATTCGAGCTTCTTGAGCAGCTTGGCGCCCACCGGGCCTTGCGTGACGGCGTGCAGGTCGTTGTAGTCGTCGAAGATGAAGGGCAGGTCGAACGCCTCGAACTCCTTGACGCCCAGGGGGGCGAACTTCGACAGCGAAGGCGCCAGCATCTGGACGGAGCCCAGCTGCAGCGCTTCCATCTCTTCCTTGTCCTTGTAGAGCTGGCTGTTGGGGTAGACCTCGACCTTGACCTTGCCCTTGGTGAGCTCGGCCGCGCGCTTGGCGAAGAACTCGGCGGCCTTGCCCTTGGGGGTGTCGGTGGCCACCACGTGGCTGAACTTGATGACGATGGGGCTTTGTGCGAAAGCGGTGGGCAGCAGGGCTGCGGTGGCGGCGAGCGCCAGCAGGCCGCGGCGCAGGGATTGGGTGGTGGGACGAGAGCGCATGAGGGGTCTCCGTTGTGTGATGGATAAATTGTTCTCCACCCCCGTCTGTGGGGGGGATTGTGGAGATCCACATTCACAGCCTTGCGGAGGGGTTTGAGGGCCGCGAAGGCCTAGACTGGGTGCCATCCATGCACTCGTTTACCCCAGGTGCCGTGAGTCCACCCGTCAGCGTCCCGCCGCGTCCTGCCTTGTCTGTGCCCCCTCAGCCGCGGCTGAGGCTGTTCGGCTCGCCTGTGCGCTCGCTCAAGACGCTGTGGGCCTGGCCCTTGGTGCTGTCGCTGCTGGTGGTGGTGGGCGTGATGTTCTGGCTGCGCAGCCAGGAGCAGGCCAGCCTGACCTCCCAGCGCGAGGAAATGATCTCGGACGCCCTGTCACTGGAAGCGCAGATCAACGGTCGGCTCGATGGCGAGCTCGCCCAGTTGCGCATGCTGGGCGACATCATCGATGCCGGTCGGCTCAGGCCAGAGGTGTTCGCCAGCCACCCGGTGGTGCTCGATGGCCTGCGGCGCTTCTGGGTCAGCGTGACATGGTTGGGCCCCGACGGCCGCATCCAGGCACACCAGCCCGAGGACGTCGCCGCCGTGGGCGACACGCGGCGCCAGTTGAGCGACGACGGTGGGCTGACGGGCCACCTGTCGGTGACCTTGCACAGCGCGAGCGACCACCCTGGCGGATTGCTGGTCGCGAGGTTCTCCGCCGCGGCGTTGCTCAGGCAGAAGGTGCCCTGGTGGCTGGCCAGCAAGTACGACATCCGCCTGGTGGACCAGAGCGACGACGTGATTGCCGCGACCGTGGAAAGCCCCCGAGATGAAACCCTGGCCTGGTACCGCGTGTCGCTGGGCTCGTCCTTGCCGGGTGTGTGGCTGGAGCTGACCTCTCACGAACGCGTGGCGCCCTGGTGGCGCACGCTGCCGGTGGCGCTGATGCTGGGTTTCCTGGGGCTGATCGCCGGGGCTTCTTTCATGCTGCGCAAACAGATGCGCAGCGTCTCTCGCGCCGAAGAGGCGTGGCGCACCGAGGCCGCGTGGCGAACCGCGATGGAAGACTCGCTGGCCGTGGGCATCCGCGCCCGCGACCTCGATGGCCGCCTGGTCTACGTCAACAAGACCATGGCCGACATGGTGGGCTACCAGCCTGAAGATCTGGTGGGCCTGTTGCCGCCCATGCCCTACTGGGTGCCCGACGAGCTCGATCAGAGCATGCGCCGCCACCTGCGCAACATGGCCGGTCAGGCGCCGCGCGGGGGTTATGAGTCGCGCTGGCAGCACCGAGATGGCCGCATCGTCGAGGTCATGGTCTACGAGGCCCCGCTGGTGGACGCGCAGGGTGTGCAGATCGGCTGGATGGCCTCCATCGTGGACATCACCGAGCGCAAGCACCTTGAAGAGCGCGAACGTCGCCAGATGGAGGCGGTGGCCCACCAAGCCCGCTTGACGATGCTGGGCGAAGTGGCCTCCACGCTGGCGCACGAGCTCAACCAACCGCTGTCGGCCATCACCAGCTACAACACGGGCCTGCTGAACGCGCTGTCGGGCCGGCCGGAGGTGCCCGAGCCCGTGCTCAAGGCCCTGCAGCGCCAGGGCGAGCAGGCAGGGCAGGCCGCGCGCATCGTCAAGCGCATCCGCGAGTTCCTCACGCGACGCGAGCCCCAGCGCGAGCCCTGCGCCATCGACGAGGTGGTGGCTTCGGGCCTGAGCCTGCTGCGCCGCGAGATCTCTCGACTGGGCGTGGAGGTGCACAACGACGTGCCTTCCGGCTTGCCACAGGTCGTGGCCGATCCGGTGCTCATCGAGCAGGTCGTGGCCAACCTCGTGCGCAACGCCTGTGACGCGATGGCGCACCAGGACGCGCCCCGCCGCATCCGCATCCAGGCCGAGGCCGTGCATGCCGCGACGGCGGGAGAGGGGGCGCCTGCGTCGTCTTTCGTGCGCGTGACGGTGACCGACAGCGGCCCGGGCCTGCACGGGCAGACCGTGACCACGTTGTGCGCCCCGTTCTTCACCACCAAGTCCGATGGCATGGGCATGGGGCTGGCGATTTGCCGCTCCATCGTCGAGTTGCACTACGGGGCCCTCGATTGCGTCGATGTGCCAGGCGGTGGCGCGGCGTTTTCTTTCAGCCTGCCCTTGGTGCCGCCTGCGTCCGATGACGAGGACCACGTCGGTGACCCCACCCCACAGGAGATCGATGCATGAACGCACCCGGCGCTTCCCCTTCTGCTGCTTTCGGTGTTGCCAATGGCCCGGCCTGGGTCTACCTGGTCGATGACGATGCCGTGGTGCGCGACGCGCTGAGCTTCCTGCTGGGCTCGCGGGGGCTGCCGGTGCTGGCCTTCGACGGCGCGGCCTCGCTGCTGGCCCACCTGCAGCAGGCTCCACGGCCGATCCGTGGGGTGTTCCTGCTCGACGTGCGCATGGAGCCTGTCTCGGGCCTGCAATTGCACGAGTCGCTGATCGGCCTGGGGTTGCCCAACCCGGTGCTTTTTCTGAGCGGCCATGGCGACATCCCCATGGTGGTCGAGGCGCTCAAGAAGGGCGCCTTCGACTTCCTGGAAAAGCCCTACAGCGACAACACCCTGGTCGACCGGCTGGAGCAGGCCATGGCGGTGGAAGCGGCTTCGGTGGCCGACAACGCCGCGGCCCTGGAGCGTCAGGCCCGCCTGGCCAGCCTCAGCGAGCGCGAACGCGAGGTCATGCAGCGCGTGGCCGTGGGCAAGCTCAACAAGGTCATCGCCGACGAGTTGCACATCGCTGTGCGCACGGTGGAGGTGCACCGGGCGCGCGTGTTTTCCAAGCTGGGTGTGAAGTCGGCTGCAGAGCTCGCGGGCTGGCTGGCGGCCGGTTGACCTGGCCTGATCAGTCGCGAACCGAGCCGCGCAGCGCCTTGACCTCGCTGCGCTGACGCTTGCCTTCCACGCGCCGCCGCTGCGATGCGCGAGTGGGTTTCGTGGGCTTGCGCGCGGGCGGCACCGTGGCCACGCTGTCGACCATCTCCTGCAGGCGTTGCAAGGCCTCGCTGCGGTTCATGTCCTGGCTGCGGTGGGTCTGCGCCTTGAGCACGATGACGCCGTTGGCGGTGATGCGCCGGTCGTTCAGGCACAGCAGCCTGGCCTGGATGTCCTCGGGCAGCGAGGAGGCCCGGATGTCAAAGCGCAGGTGGATGGCGGTCGACACCTTGTTGACGTTCTGCCCGCCGGCCCCCTGGGCCCGCACGGCGGTGATCTCGACTTCGTCTTCCTGGATGAGGGGCATGGTGAGGCGGCGTAGGATGCCGACGGCATTGTCGCGCCTGCAGAACGCAACGCCCACCGAGGCCCATGCCAGCATGCAGCGCTTTGCCGAGTCGCTGGCGGCACAGGGCAAGCTCAAGGCGGTCGGGGCGCGGGCCCTGGCGCCTTGTTTCGACGACAGCCAGGCAACCTGACGGGTCAGGGTTTGTCCCTGGTTTTTCGTGTCGATTTCGGCTGGCTTGCTTCGTCGTCCTCATGACGGCGGATGAAACTGCCGGGCATCCCGCCCAGCTGCGTGCGCCCAACCACCCAGGAGAAAACCATGCGTTTCATGATCATCGTGAAGTCCTGCCCCGAGTTCGAGGCCGAGGTGCAACCCGATCCGGATCCGGCCGTGATGGCGGCCATGGCGGCCTACCATGAGGAGCTGGCCCAGGCAGGCGTGTTGCTCGACGGCAGCGGCCTCAAGCCCAGCCGCACCGGCTGGCGCATTCACTACGGCCCGGGCGGCGCCGAAGGCACGTCCAGCCGCTGCGTGGTCGATGGCCCTTTTGCAGAAGCCAAGGAGTTGATCGCCGGCTACACCATGATCGAGGTGCGCTCGCGCGAGGAGGCGCTGGAGTGGAGTCGGCGCTTTCCCAACCCCGTGCGCGAAGGCGCCGAGGCCATCGTCGAGGTGCGAGAGCTCTACGAGATGGAGGACTTCACGCCCAGCGAGTCGCTGGAGAAGTTCAAGGCCATCGACGCCATGAACAAGCCTTGAGGAGGAGCACACCATGATTCGCCAGATCTTCGTCAACCTGCCCGTCAAGGACCTGCCCCGATCGAAGGCCTTCTTCGAGGCCCTGGGCCTGAGCTTCAACCCGCAGTTCACCAACGACGACGCGGCCTGCCTGCAGATCGCCGACAACATCTACGCCATGCTGCTGGTCGAGCCCTTCTTCAAGGGCTTCACCAAGCTGCCGATCAGCGACGCCAGGCAGGCCACCGAGGTGCTCATCGCGCTGTCGTGCGACAGCCGGGCCGAGGTCAACGACCTCGTCAGCCGGGCGGTGGCGGCCGGCGGCACCACGCCCAACGAACCCAAGGACATGGGCTTCATGTTCCAGCATGGTTTTGCCGACCTCGACGGGCACCAGTGGGAGGTCTTCCACATGGACATGAGCGCCGTGCCACCGCAGATGTGAGCAGCATGACGGGGGCCGTGCACGAGCGCATCTCCGCCGTCTGGCGCCTGGAGTCGGCCCGCATCGTGGCCGCTGTGGCCCGGCGCGTGCAGGACCTGGGCGTGGCCGAAGAGCTGGCCCAGGACGCGCTGGTGGCGGCCCTGGAGCGCTGGCCGGGCGAGGGCGTGCCAGACAACCCCGCCGCCTGGCTGATGACCACCGCCTGCAACCGCGCCCTGGACCACCTGCGGCACCGCCAGATGGCGCAAGCCCGCCACGAAGAGCTCGCGCACGACCTCGACGCGCAGGAGGCCCTGTTCGTGCCCGATTTCGTCGATGCCCTGGACGCCGCCCGGCAGGACGAGATCGGCGACGACCTGCTGCGGCTCGTCTTCACGGCCTGTCACCCGGTGCTATCGCCCGACGCGCGCGTGGCCCTGACCCTCAAGCTTTTGGGCGGCCTGAGCACGGACGAGATCGCCCGCGCCTGCCTCGCGCCCGAGCCGACCATCGCGCAGCGCATCGTGCGGGCCAAGCGCCAACTGGCCGAAGCCCGCGTGCCTTTCGAGCTGCCGCGCGGCGCCGTGCTGGGCGAGCGGCTGGCCTCGGTGCTGGAGGTCGTCTACCTGATCTTCAACGAGGGCTACACCGCCACCCGCGGAGAGGACTGGATGCGCCCGGCGCTGTGCGACGAGGCCCTGCGCCTGGGGCGCATGCTGGCCGAACTGGCGCCCGAGCTGCCGGAGGTGCACGGCCTGGTGGCATTGATGGAGATCCAGGCCTCGCGCACGGCGGCGCGCACCGACGCCGAAGGCAACCCGGTGCTGCTGACCGAGCAAAACCGCGCCCGCTGGGACCACCTGCTCATCCGCCGTGGTCTGGCGGCCCTGGAGCGCGCCCAACGGGCCTGCCGGGCCCATGGCCTGGCACGGGGCAGCTACCAGCTCCAGGGCGAGATCGCCGCCTGCCACGCTCGCGCCGCCCGGGCCGAGGACACCGACTGGCCGCACATGGCCGCGCTCTACGCCGAGCTGATGCGGGTGGCGCCGTCGCCCGTGGTGGAGCTCAACCGCGCCGTGGCCGTGTGCATGGCAGAGGGCCCGCAGGCGGGCCTGGAGGTGCTGGCGCCGCTGCTGGCCAACCCGGCGCTCAAGCGCTACCACTGGCTGCCGGCGGTCGAAGGCGATTTCCTGCGCCGCCTGGGACAGAAAAAGGCCGCGCAAGAAGCCCTGCTGCGGGCCGCCAACCTGGCCAGCAACGCGCGAGAGCAGGCCTTGCTGCGGCAAAAGGCCGCCGATCTGGGCGGGGAACCCTCAGCGGACGGGGCCGATTTGCCGGACAATCTCGCCCCATGAGTTCCGAACTGTCCCCCACCGCTTCCCCTGCCAGCGCCCCCAAAATCGGCTTCGTCTCCCTGGGCTGCCCCAAGGCCCTGACCGACTCCGAGCTGATCCTCACCCAGTTGCGCGCCGAAGGCTATGAAACCAGCAAGACCTTCGCCGGCGCCGACCTGGTGATCGTCAACACCTGCGGCTTCATCGACGACGCGGTCAAGGAAAGCCTCGACACCATCGGCGAGGCCCTGGCCGAAAACGGCAAGGTCATCGTCACCGGGTGCCTGGGCGCCAAGGCGGGCGCCGACGCGGGCAGCAACCTGGTCAAGGACGTGCACCCCAGCGTGCTCGCCGTCACCGGCCCCCACGCCACGCAAGAGGTGATGGACGCCGTGCACCTGCACGTGCCCAAGCCCCACGATCCTTTCCTCGACCTCGTTCCCGAGGCGCGGGGCGTGGCCGGCATCAAGCTCACGCCCAAGCACTACGCCTACTTGAAGATCTCCGAAGGCTGCAACCACCGCTGCAGCTTCTGCATCATCCCCAGCATGCGTGGCGACCTGGTTTCGCGCCCCATCGGCGAGGTGCTGAGCGAGGCCAAGGCCCTGTTCGAATCCGGCGTCAAAGAGCTGCTCGTCATCAGCCAGGACACCAGCGCCTACGGCGTGGATGTCAAGTACCGCACCGGCTTCTGGGACGGCAAGCCCGTCAAGACCCGCATGCTCGACCTGGTCGCCCAGATCGGCGAGATGGCCAAGGCCCACGGCGCCTGGGTGCGCCTGCACTACGTCTACCCCTACCCGCATGTCGACGAGGTCATCCCGCTGATGGCCGAAGGCCTGGTGCTGCCGTACCTGGATGTGCCTTTCCAGCACTCGCACCCCGACGTGCTCAAGCGCATGAAGCGCCCGGCCAACGGCGAGAAGAACCTCGACCGCCTGCGCCGCTGGCGCGAGATCTGCCCGGAAATCGTGGTGCGCTCGACCTTCATCGCCGGCTTCCCCGGTGAAACCGAAGAAGAGTTCCAGCACCTGCTCGACTTCATGCAGGAGGCCGAGATCGACCGCGCCGGTTGCTTCGCTTACTCGCCGATCGAAGGCGCACCGGCCAACGCGCTCGAAGGCGCCTTGCCTGATGAGGTCCGCGAAGAGCGCCGCGCCCGCTTCATGCAGGTCACCGAGGCCGTGTCGATTGCCAAGCTGCAGCGCCGAGTGGGCGCGACCATGCAGGTGCTGGTCGACAGCGCACCGGCCCTGGGCCGCAAGGGCGGGGTGGGGCGCACGTATGCGGATGCGCCCGAGATCGACGGCACCGTTCGCCTGCTGCCCCCCGAGAAGGCCAGCAAGACGCTCAAGGTCGGCGAGTTCACGCGCGCCCGCATCGTCGCCGTCGAGGGCCATGACCTGATCGGCATGCCGATCTGACACCGGGCGCCGCCGCCAACGCCATGTCCGACCAGCCGCGCCGCTTCTCGCAGATCGCCACCGACTTGATCCATCACCCTTACGAGGCGCCTGCGGGCTTCGCCTCGGTGCCTCCTGGGGTGTTCAAGGCCTCGACGGTGATCTTCGAGGACACCGCCGCGCTGCGCACCCGGGAGTGGAAGGACAAGAGCGGCTACACCTACGGCCTGCATGGCACGCCCACCACCTTCGTGCTCGAAGAGCGCCTGGCCACGCTGGAAGGTGGCAGGCAGGCCATCCTCGCGCCCTCGGGCCTGGCCGCCATCGCGCTGGTGGGCCAGTCGCTGCTCAAGACCGGCGACGAGCTGCTGCTGCCCGACAACGTCTACGGCCCCAGCCGAGAGTTCGCTCGCAACGAGCTGGCGCAGTGGGGCATTGCCACGGCCTTTTACGACCCCATGGATGCGGCCTCGCTGGCCGCGGCCATCACGCCGTGCACCCGGCTCGTCTGGCTGGAAGCGGCTGGCTCGGTCACGCTCGAATTCCCCGACTTGCCAGGCCTGCTGCGCGTGATCCGCCAGCACGCCGACATCGTCGCGGCGCTGGACAACACCTGGGGCGCCGGCCTGGCCTTCAACCCCTTCGAGCTTGGCGTGCCGCACCCACAGGCTGGTGCAGACACCCGCGGTGTGGACCTCACCATCCACGCGCTCACCAAGTACCCCTCGGGTGGTGGCGACGTGCTCATGGGTGCTGTCATCACGCGCGACGAGCCCCTGCACCTGCGTCTGAAGCTCACGCACATGCGGCTGGGCATCGGCGTGGGGCTCAACGATGTCGAGATGGTGCTGCGCGGCCTGCCCAGCGTGGCGCTTCGCTATGCGGCGCACGACGCGGCGGCCCGCCAGGTGGCGCAGTGGCTGGCCCAGCGGCCCGAGGTGGCTCAGGTGTTGCACCCGGCCCTGCCAGGCTCACCCGGCCACGCGCATTGGTCGCAGACTTGCCGTGGTGCCGCGGGCCTGGTGTCCATGGTGTTCGACGCCGACCGGTTCAGCGCCGGGCAGGTGGACGCCTTCGTCGAGGCCATGCGCCTGTTCCGCATCGGTTATTCATGGGGCGGGCCGATGAGCCTGGCCGTGCCCTACAAGGTGCAGGGCATGCGGCGTTTTGGCCTGTTGGCGGGCAAAAGCGGCTCGCTCGTGCGGCTGGCCATCGGCCTGGAAGACGTGGGCGACCTGATCGCCGACCTGGATCAGGCCTTTGCCGTGCTCAACACGGCCCCGACCACGTCGCAGCCGGCGCCCTGATCAGCGCCCGGCGGCGGCGTGCAGCGCGTTGCCCGCGGCCACCGCGTCACCCGTGGCCTCGAAGGTGCGCAGCCAGGTGCCGTAGCTGGGCATCTCCTTGACCTTCCAGGGATGGAACCCGGGCTTGAAGTACGCGAAGTAGTAGCCCCAGGTGTTGGAGAACAAGCCGCCCGGCTTGTGGAACCACCACAAGCCCTTGAGCCACATCTTCGTGCGCTGCCAGCGGCCAAAGCCGTCGACCTGCAGCATGTGGTTCATGATCAGCATCACCGTGATCGGAAAGCCGATGCTCACCAGCAGCATCGAGAAGACGCGTCTGAAGTAGGACACCTTCGCCACCTGCGTGAGCACGTCGAAGGCCACGGCCTTGTGCTCGACCTCTTCGACAGCGTGCCAGGCGTACATGGCGCGCACACGCGGGTCGCTCGTCTCCAGCAACTCGCGGCGCTCGAAGAAGCAGGTGCACATCATCGCCGTCAGGTGCTCGAAGGCGGCGGTGGCCGACAGGCGCTGAAAACGCGAGGTGAACTTGGGCAGGCGCTCGAAGAAGTGCTCGGCGAGTTGTCGGTCGATGGACGCGATGTCCACGCCCTGGGCCGCCAGCCGGTCGTTGAACTGACGGTGGATGAGGCTGTGCTGGGCTTCCTGGCGCGTGAAGTCGCGCACCTCGGCCTCCAGCTTGGGGTCGGTGACCTCGTCCTTGAACTCGCGAACGCTGGTGATGAAGAACTTCTCGCCTTGAGGGAACAGCGTCGACATCGCATCGAAAAAGCGCGTCTTGAACGGGTCGTTGTCCATCCAGAAGCGGGGGATGTCGCCATCGAGTCCGAAGTCGAGCCGCTCGCGCGGGACGATGGGCACGTGGCTGTGATCAGCATTCATGGCTCACTCCTTGCCGGGTGACGAGACCTTGTGCCGCATGAGGCGGCCCTTTTCTCTCTCCCAGTCGCGGTCCTTGATGGTGTTGCGCTTGTCGTGCTCGGCCTTGCCCTTGGCCAGCGCGATCTCCGCTTTGACTCTGCCACCCTTCCAGTGCAGGTTCAAGGGCACCATGGTGTAACCCTTCTGCTCTGTCTTGCCGATCAGGCGCTGGATCTCGCTGCGGTGCATCAGCAGTTTCTTGGTGCGATCGGCGTCGGGTTTGACGTGGGTGGACGCCGAGCGCAGCGCGTTGATGCGCAGCCCGATCAAAAAGAGCTCGCCGTCCTTGACCACCACGTAGCCGTCGGTCATCTGGACCTGTCCGTCGCGGATGGCCTTGACTTCCCAGCCTTCCAGCACGACGCCCGCCTCGAAGCGTTCCTCGATGTGGTAGTTGAAGTGGGCTTTTCTGTTTTCTGCGATGGACATGGGTTTGACCGAAGGGTCCTTAAAATGTCGACATTCTATGAAGCACGTGCACAAGTCCGTCCTGCTTTGGTACACGCCCCGAGAAATGTATGGGCTGGTGACCGGAGTGCAAGACTACCCCCAGTTCCTGCCCTGGTGCGACCGCGCCGAGGTCTTGCAAACCCACGACGATGGCGTCACGGCCCGCGTGCACATTGCCTTTGCGGGGGTGCACCAAGCCTTCACGACGCGCAACGTGCAGGTGCCAGGCCGCAGCGTCATCATGAACCTGGTGGATGGCCCGTTCTCGCACCTGGAGGGCACCTGGCTGTTCACCCCCCTGCAAAAGCCGGGGCAAGTGGTGCCGGAAGGGCAGGATCCGATCGATTCGCCTGCCTGCAAGGTCGAATTCTCGCTGAATTACGCTTTCGCGAGCCGGGCGCTGTCATTGGTGGTCAGTCCGGTGTTCGACCGGATCGCCAACACCTTCATCGAGGCCTTCGTCAAACGGGCCGAGCAGGTGCATGGCCCCCGCTGACATCCACGTCGAGGTGGCCCTTGGGCTGGCTGCGCGCGAGGTGCGCCTGGTGCGCCTGAGTTTGCCCGCCGGCAGCACCGTGCGCGATGCCCTGCGTGCGAGCGGCTTGTTCGATCAGGTGGCTGGCTTCAGCGAAGATGCGCTGGCTGCGGGCCAGTGGTCGGTGGGTGTCTGGGGGCGCAAGGAGCGACCAGGGCACGTGCTGCGCGAGCGCGATCGCATCGAGGTCGTGCGGGGGCTCAATGTCGACCCGAAAGAGGCCCGGCGCATGCGCTATCGGGCGCAGGGCGAGAAACTGCCCAAGGGCATCCACCGCTCGCCAAAGGCCAGGTCGCCTGGGGCGGAGCTGGAAGACTGAAGCGGGCAGGGCGGCGGCGCCTGCCCGGGCGAGCGCCTTCTCAACGGCAGTTGCTGTCGATCGACTCTCGGGTGCGCTGCATCTCTTCGGAGCGACCGTTGTCGTCGAGGACCTCGCGCTCGCCCTTCTCGTTGGTCCGCACGATGCGCTGGCCGCTTTGCAGCGAGCGTTCGTAACTGCGGGCTCGGTCGCAGTTCTCGCTGCGCACCTTGGCCTGCTTGTCCTCTTCGGCCTTGCGCTCGGCTGCCTTCTGCTCCTCGGCCCTCTTTCGTCTGGCTTCCAGCTCGGGGTCGCCCGCCTTGGCTGGAGGGCTGACCTTGGCGGCGTCGGGCGCGGATGCCGGAGTTGGCGCCGATGCGCTGAAGACCTTCGGCGCGCGAGCGGCGGCCGGCCGCGTCAGGATGTGGCTGTCCGGTGTGCCTGGCGGCGGCGGGCGATCGGTGTATTGCGTGACGCCATTGGCGTCGCGCCATTTCCACTGGGCCATTGCCACATCCGGCAGCAGACCCAGCAGCATGGCGGCTGCGGTGCCAAGGAGGGCACCCCACATCGACGTTGCGCGCGTGTTTTTCATGCCGTGCAGTTTAGTGCCCGATGCAGGCGCCGCGCGCTCGGTCACCCTGTGGTTTTCGCGGATTCGCTCACGCCATGCCCCCCAGAAAGGGCTTCGCGGCTCCGCGTATAATCCGCTTTTGCGTCTGGAGCCTTGTTCATGCGCCTGCTCGGTAAAGCCCTCACGTTCGACGACGTGCTGCTGGTGCCCGCTTATTCCCAGGTGTTGCCCCGCGACACCTCGCTGGCCACCCGCCTGTCCCGCAACATCCAATTGAATCTGCCGCTGGTGTCCGCCGCCATGGACACCGTCACGGAAGCCCGACTGGCGATCGCGATCGCCCAGGAAGGTGGCATCGGCATCATCCACAAAAACCTGTCGCCCAAGCAGCAGGCCGCTGAAGTGGCGCGCGTCAAGCGCTACGAGTCCGGCGTGCTGCGCGACCCGATCACCATCTCGTCGGGCGTCAAGGTCCGCGACGTGATCGAGCTGTCCACTCAGCACGGCATCTCCGGCTTCCCGGTCGTGGACAACGG
This sequence comes from Burkholderiales bacterium RIFCSPHIGHO2_01_FULL_63_240, assembly GCA_001770725.1. Classification (GTDB taxonomy): domain Bacteria; phylum Pseudomonadota; class Gammaproteobacteria; order Burkholderiales; family Burkholderiaceae_C; genus Aquabacterium. The sequence goes on along the minus strand of MERU01000002.1, from coordinate 364,600 downwards.
CAAGGTCGTGGGCATCGTCACCGGCCGTGACCTGCGTTTCGAGACCCGCCTCGATGCCCCGGTGCGCGAGATCATGACCCCGCGCGAACGCCTGATCACCGTCAAGGACGGCGCCACCCAGGCCGAAGCCAAGGCCTTGATGCACCAGCACAAGCTCGAGCGCGTCCTGATGATCAACGACGCCAACGAGTTGCGCGGCGTGTTCACCGTCAAGGACATCACCAAGCAGAACACCTTCCCCAACGCCGCCCGCGACGCCCATGGCAAGCTGCGCGTGGGTGCAGCGGTGGGCGTGGGTGACGGCACCGAAGAGCGCGTCGAGTTGCTGGTCAAGGCCGGCGTTGACGCCCTGGTGGTGGACACCGCCCACGGCCACAGCCACGGCGTGATCGAGCGCGTGCGCTGGGTCAAGAAGAACTTCCCGCAGGTCGACGTCATCGGCGGCAACATCGCCACTGGCGCGGCCGCCCTGGCCCTGGTCGAAGCTGGCGCCGATGGCGTCAAGGTCGGCATCGGCCCTGGCTCCATCTGCACCACGCGCATCGTCGCCGGCGTGGGCGTGCCCCAGATCATGGCCATCGACAACGTGGCCACGGCCTTGCGGGACACCGATGTGCCCCTGATCGCCGACGGCGGCATCCGCTACTCCGGTGACATCGCCAAGGCGATCGCCGCGGGCGCCAGCACCGTGATGATGGGCGGCATGTTCGCCGGCACCGAGGAAGCGCCTGGCGAAGTCATCCTGTTCCAGGGCCGCAGCTACAAGAGCTACCGCGGCATGGGCTCGATCGGCGCCATGAAGGACGGCTCGGCCGACCGCTACTTCCAGGAAAACGACGAGACCACCAACCCCAACGCCGACAAGCTGGTGCCCGAAGGCATCGAGGGTCGCGTGCCCTACAAGGGCTCGGTCATCACGATCCTTTACCAGATGGCCGGTGGCCTGCGCGCCTCGATGGGCTACTGCGGTTGCGGCACCATCACCGAGATGCACAACAAGGCCGAGTTCGTCGAGATCACGGCCGCGGGCATCCGCGAGAGCCATGTGCACGATGTGCAGATCACCAAGGAAGCGCCGAACTACCGCATGGAGTGACGCGCTGCAGGCCGGGGCGACATCTTGGGTGGTCCGCCCCGCCTGATTCCCTGAACATCCTGCGACACCGGCTTCGGCCGGTGCCGTTTTTTCAGACCACCGAACACACCACCACCGATGGCATCCAACCGCAGCCGCCAGGCGGCCATGCCCTTCATCATGATCACGGTGCTGCTCGACATGATGTCGATCGGCATCATCGCGCCTGTGCTGCCCAAGCTGATCGGCACGTTCATGGCGTCGGGGGCCAGCACCTCGGTGGCGTACGGCCTGGCCCAGGCCGCGTTCGCTGTGGCGCAGTTCTTCAGTGCGCCGGTGCTGGGGGCGCTGTCCGACCGTTACGGCCGTCGTCCCGTGCTGTTGCTGGGCCTGTTCGGCATGGCCATCAACTTCTTTGTCACGGCCCTGGCCACCGAGTTCTGGATGCTGCTGGCCGTGCGCATCATGGGTGGTGCGGTGTGCGCCAACATCGCCGTGGCCAACGCCTACGTGGCCGACATCACCGAGCCCGAGGACCGCGCCAAGAACTACGGCCTGCTGGGCGCGATGTTCGGCGTGGGCTTCATCCTGGGGCCGGTCCTGGGCGGGCTGCTGGGCGACCACAACGTGCATTGGCCTTTCCTGCTGGCGGGCGGTCTGACGCTGCTCAATTGCGTCTACGGCTACTTCGTGCTGCCCGAGTCGCTGCCGGTGGAAAAGCGCCGCGAGTTCGTGCTGTCACGTGCCAACCCCTTCACCGCGCTGGCTCGCCTGCGCGAGCTCAAGGGCGTCGAGATCCTGCTTTGGGTGATGGGCCTGTCCATCCTGGCGCAGTTCTGCCTGCACACCAGCTGGTTCCTCTACACCGAGTTCAAGTTCGGCTGGACCCCGAAGGACAACGGCTTGTCGCTGTTCGCCGTCGGCATGATGGCGGTGCTGGTGCAAGGCGGCTTGTTGAGGCAGTTCCAGAAGTTCATGCCCACCGACAAGCTGGTCCGCATCGGCCTGGTGTCGTCCACCCTGGCGTTCTTCGCCTGGGGTGTCGTGCCCGAGGGGTGGATGATGTACGTCGTCATCGCGCTGAACCTGTTCGGCTTCATGGTGCAGCCTGGCCTGCAGAGCCTGATCTCCAATTCGGTCGACCCCACCCGCCAAGGCGAGAGCATGGGCGCGGTGTCGTCCATCAACAGCGTGGCCGCCGTGCTGGGCCCCCTCATGGGCTCACCCCTGCTGGCCGCCTTCAGCCATCACCCGCAGGGCGACTGGCGCATCGGCGCGCCGTTCTACCTGTGCGCCGCCATCCAGGCCGTGGCCGCCTGGCTGGGGTTGCGATACCTTGGCCGCCACGCGTCACGCCAGGCTGCTGCGGCGGTTTGAGCCTTTGCCTTCCTGATCCGCTCCCGATCTGATTTTCGCGAGAGTCCTCACCATGCATGACAAGATCCTCATCCTCGACTTCGGCTCCCAGGTCACCCAGCTGATCGCCCGCCGCGTGCGCGAGGCCCACGTCTACTGCGAGATCCACCCCAACGACGTGTCGGATGACTTCATCAAGTCGTTCGCACCGAAGGGCATCATCCTGTCGGGCAGCCATGCCTCCACCTACGAAGACCACGAGCTGCGTGCCCCGCAAGCCGTGTGGGACCTGGGCGTGCCCGTGCTGGGCATCTGCTACGGCATGCAGACCATGGCGGTGCAACTGGGCGGCGAAGTGAGCTGGAGCGACACCCGCGAGTTCGGCTACGCCGAGGTGCGCGCGCATGGTCACACCAAGCTGCTCGATGGCATCGCCGACTTCACCACGCCCGAAGGCCACGGCATGCTCAAGGTGTGGATGAGCCACGGCGACAAGGTCACGAAGCTGCCCGAAGGCTTCAAGCTGCTGGCCTCGACGCCCAGCTGCCCCATCGCCGGCATGGCCAACGAGGACAAAGGCTACTACGCCGTCCAGTTCCACCCCGAGGTCACGCACACCGTGCAAGGCCAGGCCATGCTCAACCGCTTCGTGCGCGAGATCGCAGGCTGCCAGGGCGACTGGATCATGGGCAACTACATCGAAGAAGCCGTCGCCAAGATCCGCGAGCAGGTGGGCGACGAAGAGGTCATCCTGGGCCTGTCGGGTGGCGTGGATTCGTCGGTGGCCGCGGCCCTGATCCACCGTGCCATTGGCGACCAGCTGACCTGCGTGTTCGTCGACCACGGCCTGCTGCGCCTGAACGAAGGCGACATGGTCATGGACATGTTTGCGGGCAAGCTGCACGCCAAGGTGATCCGCGTGGACGCCGCGGACCTGTTCCTGGGCCAGCTGGCCGGTGTGACCGACCCCGAGAAGAAGCGCAAGATCATCGGGGGCCTGTTCGTCGATGTGTTCAAGGCCGAGGCAGGCAAGCTCAAGGCCGCCGGCAATGGCGTCAAGGGCGCGACCTTCCTGGCTCAGGGCACCATCTACCCCGACGTGGTGGAAAGCGGTGGCACCAAGACCAAGAAGGCCACGACCATCAAGAGCCACCACAACGTGGGCGGCCTGCCCGAGCAGCTCGGCCTGAAGCTGCTCGAGCCCCTGCGCGAGCTGTTCAAGGACGAGGTGCGCGAGCTGGGCGTGGCCCTGGGCCTGCCGCCCGAGATGGTCTACCGCCACCCCTTCCCGGGTCCGGGCCTGGGCGTGCGCATCCTGGGCGAGGTCAAGAAGGAATACGCCGACCTGCTGCGCCGTGCCGACGCCATCTTCATCGAAGAGCTGCGCAACACCATCGACCCGGCCACGGGCAAGAGCTGGTACGACCTGACGTCGCAAGCCTTCACCGTGTTCCTGCCGGTCAAGAGCGTGGGCGTGATGGGCGACGGCCGCACCTATGACTACGTCGTGGCCCTGCGCGCCGTGCAGACGTCCGACTTCATGACGGCCGACTGGGCCGAGCTGCCTTACAGCATGCTCAAGCGCACGTCGGGGCGGATCATCAACGAAGTCCGTGGCATCAACCGCGTGACGTATGACGTGAGCTCGAAGCCGCCTGCCACGATCGAGTGGGAGTGATTCGAAGGCGGTTCGTGCCTAGCCATGACGTCTCATGAGGCTTCATGACATGGTGCAGCTGGGTCGCTCGATGGCATGGGCGTGGCTTGGCTCCACATCAATGGGTGGGTCGACCAGATCGGCTTTGGAGGCCCCTTCGGCGCCAAACCGGGGCCGCCCGAACGATTTCCGTTGGACAGGGCCTCGGCCATCGCTGCACGCGTCATCGCGCGTGCTTTTGAGATTCCAGGCGTGCACCAGTTCGTGTTCAACGCGATGCTGGCGCACCCGGACCGCCAGCGCAAGAAGCCGCAGTCAACTGGGTTGGGCGAAGGGGTTGGCTGGCAGCTCGATCTGAGGAAGCGGGCGGTTGGCCAGTTCTTGCGCTTCATCCTTGGGCAAACCGAGGATGGTCAGCAAGATGGCGGCGATGCGCTTCGACAAGGTCTGGGCATCGCCAAAGAAGTCGGGCTCATGGTTGAGCTCGGCCTGGTCCGACATGGCCGCCAAGCCACCCAGGATCGTGCTGCCGACCGCGATGTACACCGACGGCAAGTCATCCACGGCGAACCGCCCGGCGGACACGCCATGGCCGATGTCCTGCAGCAAGTACCTGCCCAGCCCATCGCTCATGCTGTCACGGCTGAAGCTGGTTTGAAAGACAAACCGGCCCCAGGTGGGGTCATCGTGCCCGCGCAGCATCGTGTAGCGCGCCGATGCCGAGATCTTCTCGGCAGGGTCTGACAACTGGTCGCCCAGCTTGTCCAGCGCCACGGCGTAGTGGCCGATCACCTCTTCGATCAGGGTCGCATGGATGGCGTCCTTCGATTCGAAGTGGTTGTAGAACGAACCGAACCCCACGTCCGCCTGCTCGGTGATCTCGTTGATCGTGACCCCGCCCACGCCGCGATGCGCCATCAGATGCAGCGCCGCGCCCAACAGGCGGACGCGGGTGTCGCGTTTGCGTCTGGCCCCACGGGGTGCCTTGACTTCGGGCGATGACTCGGCAGCCGTACTTTCCTGAGCAAGGGCGAGCTGGGCAGCCGGGGTTTTTTCAATGGGCGACATGGGAACTTCGGCAGGCAATCACACCGCTGAGCCTAGCACCGATGACAGAGGGGCCGCGTTTTTGCTCCAGACCAGGGTAAGCACCAACGCACTTCATTGATGCAAAAATCATAATTGATGAAATCATCAGTTATCAATGAGGTGCCCATGAGCTTTCCTGCCCATCCCGTGCGCAAGCTGACCGCCGAGGAAATCCAGCGCTATGACGAAGACGGCGTGATCATGCTGCGCCAGGCCCTGGACCCCAACTGGGTCGCGATGGTGGAGGAGGGCCTGGAGACCGCGATCCGTGAGCAGTCGCTCCTCGGCAAGTTCATGTCGAGGAAGGTCGAGGGCTACAAGATGGACATCTTCCTTTGGAAGCGCATCGATGTCCTGCGTGACCTGATCTACTACGGCCCGTTCGCACGCTGGGCCCAGGACCTGATGCAGTCGAAAGAGGTTCGCTTTTTCTACGACCAGATGTTCGTCAAGGAACCCGGCACGGATGCCCCGACGCCCTGGCACCAGGACCTGAGCTTCTGGCCCATCCGGGGCGAGCAGATCACGTCCTTCTGGATCCCGCTGGACAAGGTCAACAAGGACAACAGCGGCCTGCTCTACGTCAAGGGCTCGCACAAGTGGCCGCAGCGCTTCAAGGCGCTGTCGCCGGACTATGTCGCGGCGATCATCGACGAAAAGATGGACGACATCCCGGACATCAACGCCAACCTGGACAAGTACGAGTTGCTGCACTGGGACATGGAGCCGGGCGACATCCTGATGTTCCACCCGCTGACCTTGCATGGCTCCTACGGCAACACCTCGCGCACGCGCCGTCGCCGTGCCCTGGCGCTGCGCTGGACGGGGGACGATGTCACCTACCAGCCCTCGGCCAAGCGCATGCCGATTCACTACCGCCATGACTCGAAAGAAGGTGGCCCGCTGCGTGGAGCGGCTTTCCCCATCATCTTGCCGCAGCATGATCCGGCCGAGCGCAGCGCCCGCCTGCAGCCCGAAAGCCCCACCACCCACAAGCTGCTGACATCTGCCGTGCAAAACGTGGTGTCCGCCGCCAAGTTGCAGCTCAGTGGCGCCAGCTCGGCCATTCCCCGTCAGACGTGGAACAACCCAGCCGAAGTCAAGCCCTCCGAGAACCAGCCCAAGTGACATGGGCGCACCAGCGCACGCACTTCCGAGCATGAGAGCATCAACCATCATGGGCGCGATCGCGGTCGCCGCCATCGCCTACCTGTCGCTTTGGCCCGTGGACATCACGCCCAGCGGCTGGACACCACCCCCTCTGGCTCAGCAGGGGCCGACGAACCAGGCACTCAAAGGCATCCAGCGCATCGGGCTGAATGTGGGTGTCGGGCCCGAGGGCATTTCATTCGACGATGCGGGGCGCATCTACGCCGGCTACGCGGATGGCCGTGTCGTGCGCTTTTCCGCCGATGGGCAGACGCATGAAGTGCTCGCCAACACGGGCGGCCGCCCTTGGGGCACGTTTGCCTGCGCCGACGGCAGCGCCGTGCTGGTGGCCGATGCGCTCAAGGGCCTGCTGCGTGTCACGCAGGGCAAGGTCGAGGTGCTGTCCACCGAGTCCAATGGGGTGCCGTTCAAGTTGACCGACGACGTGGTGCAAGCCAGGTCCGGCATCATCTACTTCTCCGACGCCTCGTCCAAACACGGCTTGGACAAGATGATGGCTGACGTCTTCGAGCATGGAAACCATGGCCGCCTGCTCAGCCACGACCCGCGAACCGGAGAGACCACCACCCTGGCTTCCGGCCTGCACGTGGCCAATGGCGTGACCCTGGGGCCTGACGAGGCTTATGTCCTGGTGTCGGAGACGCTGCAGTATCGCGTCATGCGCTACTGGCTCAAGGGCCCGAAGGCGGGGCAGTTCGAGCCCTTCATCGAGAACCTGCCGGGCTTCCCGGACAACATCAGCTACAACGGCAAGGATGGCTTCTGGCTGGCGCTTTTCGCCCCTCGCGATGCGATGCTCGATGGCATGCTGCCTTACCCGGCGCTTTTGAGCGCGGTGTATCGCATCCCTGAGTCGGTGCGACCGAAGGCCGCCAAACATGCTCGGGTGCTGAAGCTGGATCTCTCCGGCAAGGTGGTGGCCGATTTGCAAGACGCGACAGACGGTGCCTACGCCCCGATCACCAGCGTGCGGGAGCGGGGGACGTCGCTTTACTTTGGCAGCATCGAGTACCCGGCCCTGGGACAACTGCCCTTGCCATGAAGCGAGCCGGACCTCCCAAGCCCCTGGGTGGTCCGGTTCCTTCTCACTGCGCAAGCCTGCGCACGGATCCCTCCGTGGCATGGCGGTTCCTTTCCCGGCTGGGCGCTGGCATGCCCGGCGGACAGCGCGGCAGCAAGCGCGAGTGCCATCATCAGATCAGGTGATACGCCACATAGCAGATCATCACGCTGACCAGCACGTTGCTGGTGCCGAACACCAGTGCGCGGTGCCCAACGTGGTTGTAGGTGAAGTAGATGCCACTGTGCACGAAGCGAAGCGCCACGTAGGCCCACGCCAGACCCACGGTGACCTCGTTGACCAGGCTGGTCAGGTAGGCCATGAACGCGACCACGTAGAACAGCACCGGAACCTCCAGGAGGTTCATGAAGATGCGGTTGGGCAGGGCCACATCGGGCGGCACCCTTGGCGACTCGCCGTGGCTGAAGTCCTTCGGGGTCAGGCGCTTGTGCATGACCGCTCTGACGCGGCGGATGGGCACCAGCAGCAGCACCGTCAGCGTCCAGAACATCAGCAGCAGGGCGGGCAGGAAAATGGCGGTGGCTTTCAAGGTCGCTGCTCCCGGATGAGATGGAATTCAGGATATTTTGTACTCTTTCGTACATTTAATTGTTCCGTTGATTCCCTGATGCCTCCGCCAAAAAACGCAGGCAGGCACCAGCACAACGGATTGCAGGAGCGGCAAGCCAATCACCGTCATCGCAGCCCTGGCCCCACCAGTCCAGCCATCGCCACAGCGGCGTCCCCGCCTTGCCCGATCAGAGCTGAAACGACGCCGGCCCGGTTGGCTGAGGGTTGGTTCTGGCTGACCTTCCACTTGCCCTGCATGCGCCGGATCTGCAGGCTCACGCCCACGATGTTGTCCAGCAGCTTGCGCGTGAAGTCGACGGGGGCATCGGCGACCTGCCATGGATGAGGTTGCTTGGCCTCGTGCTGCGTCGTCAGCCGCGTCAGGATGTCCAGGACCTCGGCTGGTTCGTGCACGGGCGAGAGCGTGGCGTGCACATGCACCACCGCGTAATTCCAGGTGGGAACGACCTTGCCGCCATCGGCCTTGGTGGCGTACCAGTTGGGTGAGATGTAGGTCTGGGGGCCCTGGAACACCAGGAGCAGTTCTTCATTGGGTTCGGTTTGCCACAACGGGTTGGCCCGCGCGACGTGGCCGATGAGGTGCCCATGGCCATCGTCGGATGAGGGCACATGCAGCATGGGGACGTGGTCTGCCACGAGGCCATCAGCGCCCATGCGAACGATGGTGGCAAGGGGGTGCTCGGCGATGAGCTGTTGCAGGACCTCGGGGCGCTGTTCTTCGAACTGGGCAGGGCAGTACATGGCTTGGTTGTCAAAGAGGCAGGGCGAGGTGATGGCTGCTCAGCACAAAGCCCTTGTGAAGGTAGAGCCGGTGCGCAGCGTGGCGCTGGTAGCCGGAGTCGAGGTGAACGGCATTGCAGCCTTGCTCGCGGGCATGGGCGATCAACCAGTCCAGCAAGGCGCCGCCATGCCCTTGCCCGCGAGCAGGTTCAAGCGTGGTCAGGTCGTCGATGTAGAGCACCTTGCCCCAGGCCAGGAACTCGGCGAAGCGGTAGCCGGCCGCGCTGGGCACCAGCCCGTCGACCTGCTTGGCAACGATGCGGTAGCCCTGCGCCTGTTGCCGACGCACCTGTTGGAGGAAGCCTTCAAGGTCCAGGTGAGGGCGCAGCGCCAGGAACGCCGGAAAGCATGACGCCAGCTCGGCATCGGAGGTGGGGTGGAAGACCGTCATGGTTGGAGGTGGATGGCGAGCCAGAGGGGCCCTTGTGAAACGTCGGTCACCGCGTGAGGTGTTCGGGCGGGCAGGAACACGTGCTCACCGGCCTCGAGTGCCGTCACGCGCACATCGAGCACATGAGCGGAGAACCACCACGCGGCGGCCAGCCATGTTGCGGCCACCAACAACGCCACCAGCACGCGCAGCGGCGATAGGCTCCGTGTTGAGAGCGCTTTGCCGTGTCGCTTGGACAGCAGCCAGCTGCCTGTCCACTCGAGCAACCCGTACGCAGGCGGCCCGATGACCAGCACCAGCGCGACTTCATGCCCGTTGCGGGGCAAGCTGGGCCAGAACTGAAGCAGGAGCAAGCCGCCGACCAGGAACCACAGCAACAGGGCGGCGACAAGGTGTCGCCCGGTGAGCAGGGTTGGCTTCGGGGGGCTCATGGCGCCTGCTTGCCCTTCTTCCTGATGCCTGCTGCGTTCAATGCCACGGCTGCACCGATCCAGGACTTGAACGCCTCTTCTTCGATGACACCTGGCGCGGCATCGCGGACGAGGGCGCGGACGCGACGCAGCACGTCGCCTCGCCAGTCGCCCAGGTCAGCGATCTTCTGGTCGATCAGTGTTGAAGCGGTGTGGTCATCGCGGGCGTTGGCTTGTTCCATGGGCAGATCCCTTGACTGCCCCCCACCCCAGCAGGACGAAGAGCAGGAGAACCACGCCTTGGGTCGCTCCGAAGGCGGGCGCTGCTGGATCAGGAGCCAGGATCGCCAAGGCCGGGATCTTCTGGAGCAATTGAGCCAGGAGCACGAAGACATTGAGGTACAGCGCAACGATGCTCAGAACCACGAAGGCCGGCAACCACCGGGATTCGAGCCGTTTCCAGTATGCCGCGGCAATCGCCCCTGCAAGGACGATCAGGGACAGCCCGCCGACGATGTGGGACGGCAAGATGGTGACAAATGGAAAACCGAACCCGGTGAGGTTGGTGAGCAGGGTGGTCACCAGGAAGAAATCGATCCAGCGAGGCAACTTCGTGCCTGAGACGAAGCCGCCAGCCACCACCAGGCCTGAAAAAATGCCAAACAGGCTCAGCACAACGTGAACCAACGTGTAGACCTTCAGATCGATGGGCATGAGGCACCTCGCAGAAGCGATTTTGTTGCAGGTGTCGCCATCAACCGGTCGGGCAGGGTGCCGCGTCGGCGATGAGGACTGGCAAGCTTGGCGTGCAACAGGTGTGCCAAAGGCCTCGACCTCGGTTGGTGCGTGCGAGAGGTGCGCGGACGGTGAACGGCCGCCGCGCACCTCGTGTGCACTTCAGGCGTGCGCCATCACTTGGTTTCGGCCAGCTTGCTTTCGCTCACGCCGGCTTTGCCGGTGGCAGCATCCACCAGCTGCAGCTTGGAGCGAGCCGACAGCACGCCCATCTTCACTTCCTGCCAGACGTAGTACAGCATGCCAGGCTTGGCGTCCACTTCCACGGTGGAGTCGTTTTCTGCCTTGGAGGTGATGGTGTGCTTGCCAGCGGGCACTTCCTTGTAGAGGTAGGTCTTCGCGACGGTCTGGCCGATCGGCTTGCCGTCCAGGTCGACGTCCATCTTCACGGCCGAGCCCATCGACTCGTTGCGGTAGATGTAGACGCCAGCCTTGTCGGCGGGGGCCACGAACTGCTTGGCCGCTGCATCGGCCTGGGGCGTGCCCATGTTGACGGAGGCGCAACCAACCAGGTTGACAGCGATGGCGGCTGCAACGAACAACTTCTTCATTCAAAGGCTCCCTGTGGGACAAACGAGGTGGAGTGAAAAGGCCGGCACATGACCTCGGCGCACCATGCCGACCGGGGGAAGCTCAACTGGAGAACCGGTAGGTGCCGCTCACCTTGCGTGGCCCCAGGACAGCGAAGTCTGGAAACAGCTTGCTGCGCACGAACCAGGTGTAGGCAATCCAGGCCACGCCCAGTGTCAGCGCGAACACGCTGCTGGCGGGCTCTGTGGACACGTCGCTCAGCGCCTTGGGCAAGTTGATGATCGACAGCACGATCGATGCGTTGTAGGCCCAAGCCCGGCTGTGCTGAAAGCCCCAGACGAAAAGGTAGGCGAAGCCGCCAATGAATGCAGCGATCAGCAGGCCTGCCAACGAGCCCATCTTCAGCGCGAGGCTCAGGCCGATGAGCACACCCAACACCAGCTGCACCCAGGCGATGACCACCATGCCCTTGATGAGCCGAGCATGTTGCAAGGCGAGCTTCGGGTCGGCGTGGGACGCGAGGAGATGGGCCAGCGTGCCGTCGCTCACGCCCTGGCCCTTCAGGGCCTGGAAGATGCTGGATTTGCCTTCGCCCATGGCGATGCGGCGCTCGATGTCCGCGCGGATGTCTTGCTTCTTCATTTGCCTTCTGCTTGGGGCATCAGGCAGCGCGCGATGCGCTTGCAAGCACCCCTCCCTTGTGTTGTTGTTACATCGTATCAGAGCGTTTTCAGGGGCTGAGCCCCGCATTCACCCTGATTCAAACCGATGCGCATCCGCGGCGAACGAAACCACTGCATGCCAACACCTGTTCACGGGGGCTGTGGGCGTGCAACCGCGCACTTTGCCTTGCATGGCTTCACGGCACCTTGGGTGGCTCCAGGCCCGCCACGAACTGCGGCAGCTCATCGCAGATGGGCCACCAGTTGGCTTTTGAACCGGTGAAGAAATGCGCCCGCAGCGGGGCGTCAACCGGCTCGTTGATCAAGCCCAGCCGGACGCGCAACACACCGGGCATGGTGTCTCGCTGGCTGTAGATGGGCGAGCCGCACACCCTGCAAAAGACGCGCTGCTTGCCTGGCGAGGACTCGTAGGACGACAGCAAGCCGTCGCCCTGCTCAAGCCGGAAGTGCGAGGCTTCGACCGGCACGTTCGTGGCGATGGCCGTGCCTTGGGCCTTGCGGCACTGCATGCAGTGACAGACCTGGATCGGTGCGATCGGGCCGGTGAGCGTGAAGCGGACCCCTCCGCAAAGGCAACTGCCGGTGTGGTGTTTCATGCTGGAGCGTTGTGCGTTCATTCAGGCCGGTGGCACACCGCTTCGATGTTGTTGCCTTCCGGGTCGATGACGAAGGCGCCGTAGTAGTTCGGGTGATAGTCCGGGCGCAGTCCCGGGGCGCCGTTGTCTCGGCCGCCTGCCTTGATCGCAGCCAGGTAGAACGCGTCCACCTGCGCACGGCTCGTGGCCTTCCAGGCCAGGTGGCAACCCGTGGTGGCGGGTGGGCCCCCGTAAGGAGACTCGCCATCGATGAACCAGACATCGGCCTTCTTGCCATCTGGCTCGGAGGCGTCGGGGTATGCGAACCCCAGGATGTTCATGCCGTGGTTGCCTTCGTAGGCCAGGCTGTAGCCCAGGGGGGCGAGGGCTGCGCTGTAGAACGCCTTGGCGCGAGCCATGTCGGTCACGCGGAAGGTCATGTGGTCAAGCATGGGGGCTCCTGAGGTTTGTGGTGCTGCGCACAACTGTGTGTCCATACAGTTGTTTTTGCAAGGGCTCAGGACCCGGTTTGCTGCTGGGCCGGGACGCCGCGCGGCTCACCGTGTGTCGGCGCAGCGCATGGCGGCATCGTCAAGGGCTATTTGTTTTTCAGCTTGCCTTTGGGCAGGACCGACGTCGTCGGGGGCGTGGGGCGGGTCGAGCCCGAGGCCGCATCCTTGGGCGCACTGGTGTCCTTTTTCGGCTTCTTCGTCATCTTGTTGCTTCGTTGTTCACCTTTTGGCATGAATGGCTCCTTTTAGGTATTTGAATGGCGTTCGCTTTCCTGGCATGCGCCGATCGGTGCATGGCAAAGAAAGGGCTTGTGAAACACAGCCTTGGTGGCGTGCTTCAGTCGGCAGCAGGTTCCTGAGCAGGGGCGGTGGTCGTCGATGGCTCGGCCTGCGGCGGCAGGGACTTGCGCTGAGCCTTCTCAACCTTTTTCTGCTTCTTTTGCTGCTCCCGCTGGCGCTTCTCGAACTGGTAATTGGGTTTGGCCATGGGCTTGGTTTCCGGTTGGTGTCCCTCACCTTACCATCAGCGCAGGGCCGCTCGTTCTCGCTGGCCGGACGGAAATCAGGCGCCGGTCTCCGGCGCGTGATCAGGCGGTACCCAGTTAAACTTTCATGCCCTCCCTGACGCCCCTGCCATGAGCACCACTTTTTCCTCGTCCCAGGACGAGTTCGCCATGCGCCTGGCCCTGGACCAGGCGCACAACGCCTGGCTGGCCGGCGAGGTGCCGGTTGGGGCGGTCATCATGCGGGCAGGGCAGGTCATCGCCACGGGATACAACCGGCCGATCACCACGCACGACCCGACCGCGCACGCCGAGATCGTGGCCTTGCGCCACGCCGCGCAACTGCTGGAGAACTACCGCCTGCCCGAGTGCGAGCTCTACGTGACGCTTGAGCCTTGCGCCATGTGCGCGATGGCGCTGATGCACGCGCGCTTCAAGCGGGTGGTGTTCGCCGCGCCCGATCCCAAGACGGGCGTGGCCGGCTCGGTGACCGACTTGTTTGCCTTGCCGCAGCTGAACCACCACACGCAAATCGTGGGTGGTGTGCTGGCCGAGCCCGCCAGCCAGTTGCTCAAGCAGTTCTTCGCCGAGCGCCGCGCGCAGATCAAGGCCGAGCGCGATGCCCGTCAGGCCGCGTCCTCACGCCAGGCCCTCAACGGGCTCGAGGTCATCGAACCCGATCTGCAGCACGAGCCGCTGCCGCTGCCCCAGGTCATCGACGGCGAGCCGGACGGCCTGCCGCGGGGCTGATCACATCGCCGCCAGCCGCCGCACCTCGGCCAGCCAGCGTTCACGCTGCTCCGGCTTCGAGGTGGCGATCGGCGCGAACGTGGTGGTGCTCAGCAGCTTCATCCCGCAGAACTGCAAGATGGTGTGCTTCATCTGCCGCCAGGCGGGGCGCCCGTAGACAAGCCGGTCGTACCAGCCGGGCGTGTCCAGCGTGACGACGATGCGCGCCGTGCGGCCCTTGAGCAGCTTGTCCCAGCTGCGGTGGCCCTTGCGGAACTTGTAGGCGAAACCCGGCAGCAGGGTGCGGTCGAGGAAGCCCTTGAGCAAAGCCGGCAGACCGCCCCACCACACGGGGTAGACCCAGACGATTTCTTCGGCCCAGAGGATGTCGGCCTGCGCGGCCTGCAGGTCGGGCTCCAGGGGCTGTTCGCCTCGGTAGGCACCGTGCAGGATGGGGTCGAAGCTCAACGAGTGCAGGTTGATGCGGCGCAGCTCTCGGCCGGCCTGATGGGCAGCGTCGGCGTAGGCATCGGCCAGGGCGGCGTTGAAGCTGTCGGGGCTGGGGTGCCCGAGGATGAGCAGGGTGCGGGTGGTCACGGGGCCTCCATCTGGTGCGTGAACAAGATGGCCGCATGCTGAACCTTGCCCCCGGGGGCAAGGTCAAGCCCTGGCCAGTTCCGTCGTCAGCGTGACACAGTCGGGCTCGGTGGCAATCAGGCCGGGCAGGGTGGTTTGCAACTCGGCCAACTCGGCGTCGAGCGCCTGCAGTCGGGCGATTTCGGCGGCCAGGGCTTCGCGCTTGTGGCTCAGGGCCAGCACGAAGCGGGGCCAGTCCGGGGCGCAGTCGTCGGTGCAGAGCTGGCGCAACTCGGCCAGGGTGAAACCGAGCGACTGGGCCTTGCGGATCAGGCGGATGGCGTCGATGTGCTCGGCCTGGTAGAGCCGGTAGCTGCCACGGCGCGGCACCGAGGGGATGAGCCCGAGCGACTCGTAGTGGCGGATGGCCTTGGCGCTCACGCCGCTGTGGCGCGAGGCCTGCCCGATGGTGAAGTGGCTGGGTAGGCGGTCGGCGTGCATGGCACCAAGCATAGGTCAGCGGGGCGTTGCCTGCTCAGCCGCGTCGACGTGTTTTGGGGTGCGGCGTCTGCACGGCCTTGGGTGGCAGCCCCAGGGCTTGGCGAGCCAGGGCGTCGGCCTGTGCGTTGCGGTGGCGGGGCACCCACAGCACGGTCAAGCGGGTCAGGCCGGCGGCGAGCGCTCGGGCTTCGTCCACCCAGGTCTGCAGGGAAGGGGGCAGGTTGGGGGCGTGGGGCTGGCTCAGTTGGTCGCGCACCTGGGTGCTGTCGGTGTGCAGGCGAAGCCTTTGCGCGCCGTGCCCCAATGCGAAGCCGAGCACGGCCACCGTGGCGCGCCATTCGGCTTCGTTGTTGCAGCCACTGCCGCTGAGTCGCTGCGACAGGTGATGGACTTCACCGTGGGGCGAGGTGAGCACGGCGCCCACGGCCATGGTGCCCGGATTGGGCCAGGCGCCTCCGTCGCAATGCGCCACCCAGGTGGGTTCGTCACCGTGCGCACCGTGCTCGAGGCGATCAACCGTCGCAACAAAAAAGGAGCCCGAAGGCTCCTCTTGACGCGCAGGCATCACATGCCGGCGTAGTTCGGGCCGCCGCCACCTTCGGGCGTGATCCAGACGATGTTCTGGGTCGGGTCCTTGATGTCGCAGGTCTTGCAGTGCACGCAGTTCTGGGCGTTGATGACCAGCTTGTCCTGGTTGTCGTCGGTCTTGACGAACTCGTACACGCCAGCAGGGCAGTAGCGCGACTCGGGGCCGGCGTACTTGGCCAGGTTGGTCTGCACGGGCACCGAAGCGTTCTTCAGCGTCAGGTGAGCCGGCTGGTGCTCGTTGTGGTTGGTGTTGGAGACGAACACCGAGCTCAGGCGGTCAAAGGTGATCTTGCCGTCCGGCTTCGGGTACTCGATCTTCTTGCACTGGGCTGCGGGCAGCAGGCGGGTGTGATCGGCCTCGGTGCGGTGGATGGTCCACGGCGCTTCCTTGATGCCCAGCTTGGGCAGCAGCCAATGCTCGATGCCGGTCATCAGCATGCCGACGTACATGCCCTTCTTGAACCACTGCTTGAAGTTCTTGGAGGTGTTGAGCTCTTCCTTGAGCCAGCTCTTGTCGAAGGACTGGGCGTAGGCGGTCAGCTCGTCGCTCTGGCGGCCGGCGTTGAGGGCCTCGAAGATGGCTTCGGCGCACAGCATGCCGGTCTTCATGGCGGCGTGCGAGCCCTTGATGCGTGCGGCGTTCAGGAAGCCGGCATCGCAGCCGACCAGCGCACCACCGGGGAACACGAACTTGGGCAGCGACAGGATGCCGCCAGCCGTGATGGCGCGCGCGCCGTACGACAGGCGCTTGGCACCTTCGAGCAGCGGCTTGATGCTGGGGTGGGTCTTCCAGCGCTGCATTTCTTCGAACGGCGACAGCCAGGGGTTCTGGTAGTCCAGGCCGGTCACGAAGCCCAGGGTGACCTTGTTGTCTTCCAGGTGGTACAGGAAGCCGCCACCGTAGGTTTGCGTGTCCATGGGCCAGCCGGCGGTGTGCACCACCAGGCCAGGCTTGGCCTTGGCCGGATCGATTTCCCACAGTTCCTTGATGCCGATGGCGTAGCTTTGCGGGTCCTTGCCTTCGTCGAGCTTGAACTTGGCGATCAGCTGCTTGCCCAGGTGGCCGCGAGCGCCTTCGGCGAAGATGGTGTACTTGCCCAGCAACTCCATGCCCAGCTGGAAGTCACCGGTGGGCTCGCCGGACTTGTCGATGCCCAGGTTGCCGGTGGCCACGCCCTTGACCGAGCCATCGTCGTTGTAGAGCACTTCGGCGGCGGCGAAGCCGGGGAAGATTTCCACGCCCAGGGCTTCGGCCTGCTGGCCCAGCCAGCGGGTGACGTTGCCCAGGCTGATGACGTAGTTGCCGTGGTTGTGGAAGTTGTCGGGGATCAGGGCCTGCGGCGTGGCGATGGCGCCGCCTTCGGTCAGCACCAGCACTTCGTCAGCGGTGACGGGCTGGTTCAGCGGGGCGCCAAGCTCCTTCCAGTTGGGGAACAGCTCGTTCATGGAGATGGGGTCCATGACGGCGCCCGACAGGATGTGGGCGCCAGGCTCGGAGCCCTTTTCGAGCACGACGACGTTGATTTCCTTGCCGGCTTTCTCGGCCAGTTGCTTGAGCTTGATGGCGGTGGACAGACCAGCAGGGCCAGCGCCCACGATGACGACGTCATACTCCATCGACTCGCGGGGGCCAAACTGCTCAAGGATTTCCTGGGGCGTCATCGTGTTTCCTTCTGTTCGGGCAACAGGGTGTGGTGGGTGTTTTTCGTACGGGCGCGATTCTACGTGCAGTCGGCGCTTGATTCTCACAAAAAAGCACGACCGTTCGAAAAATGCCCCGCGCATGGGTGGGGGCAAGCTGAACCGCCTTGCCGGCTCACTTCATCAGATGAGAGTGGGGAGGGCTCGTGCTAAGGTTTGAGGCCTGTTTGAGGAGCACCAGCAAATGAGTTACACCCTGGACCTTTCCGGCCGCGTGGCCCTGATCACCGGCGCATCGAGCGGCCTGGGCAAGCAGTTCGCCCTGACCCTGGCCCGGGCCGGTGCCGCCGTCGTGCTGGCGGGTCGCCGCGTCGAGTTGCTCAAGGACCTGCGCTCCGAAATCGAGGCCTCGGGTGGCGACGCCCACGTGGTCGGCCTGGACGTGACCGATGTCAACAGCATCCGCTCGGCCGTGGCCCACGCCGAGACCGAGGTCGGCCCCATCGACATCCTGATCAACAACTCCGGTGTGAGCACGACCGAGCGCCTGGTGGACGTGACCGAAGAGAGCTACGACTACGTCTTCGACACCAACACGCGCGGCGCCTTCTTCGTGGCCCAGGAAGTGGCCAAGCGCATGCTGGCGCGCGCCAAGGGCGCGGCACCCGGCACCTACACGGGCGGGCGCATCGTCAACATCGCGTCGGCCGCGGGCCTGCGCACGCTGCCTCAGATCGGTGTCTATTGCATGAGCAAGGCCGCCGTCATCCACATGACCAAGGTGATGGCTGCGGAGTGGGGCCGCTTCGGCATCACGACCAACGCGATCTGCCCGGGCTACATCAACACCGAGATCAACCAGCACCACTGGGAAACCGATGCTGGCAAGAAGCTGGTGAGCATCCTGCCGCGCAAGCGCGTGGGGCAGCCCAAGGACCTGGACGCGCTGCTGGTGATGCTGTGCTCGGCCGAGAGCGATTTCATCAACGGCTCGGTGATCTCGGCGGACGATGGCATCGCGGCGGCCTGAGGCCGCTCGCTGACGCCAACAGCCCGGCTGGCGTCAAGGCCGGCGCCTTCCCCCCCCCTTGAAAAGCCCGGGGCGCGACCGCAATTGAGCGGCATCGCGCCCTTGTGTTTTGGGGCGCTCGGGCGATGCCGCCTGTTCGCCGTCTTTCGTCTTTCTTCGTTGTTTTTCGCTGACCGCCTGCCGCCATGCGCCTCGACATCCCCGAACACAAGATCCTCGTCCACCAGCTGGAGTTGCCCATCCTCTGGGGCGACATGGACGCGCTCGGCCACATCAACAACACCGTGTACTTTCGCTACATGGAGCAGGCTCGGGTGTCGTGGATCCAGGACATCAGCGGCTCGGTGGGCGCCGATGGCGAAGGCCCGGTCATCGCCAACGCCTTCTTCAACTTCTACCGGCCCCTGGTGTTCCCGGGCACGGTGACCATCAAGCTGCACGTGGCCGACCCAGGCCGCACCAGCCTGGACACCTTCGTGACGGTCGAGCGCACCGACGAGCCTGGCGTGCTGTACGCCGCTGGCGGAGCCACGCTGGTCTGGATCAACCAGACCACGGGCCGCCCGACGGCCTTGCCTGAGGCCTTCCGCGCGCTGAAAGCCCCCACGCCGGCCTTGCCGGGCGCCGACACCCCACCTGCCTTGCCTGGCAAGTGAGGTCGCCTGGCTGACGTGGGTCGGTCTGGACGGCAGGCCCTGCGCCACATCCATCCCGCATCCACCCGTCACAGCTTGCGCGGTTGCTGCAACAACCGCGCTTTTTTTCGTTTTCACGGCTGGCTTTTTGGCGGGCGACCGGTGTACGCTTTGGTCACGCTGCACCGCAGCAATGTGGCCGACTGCGGCCCTTTCAGCCAAGGAGTGATTGGATGAACAAGGTCTATCCCGACGCCGCCAGCGCGCTGGCTGGGATCGTCAAAGACGGGCAGTTGCTCGCGGTGGGGGGCTTCGGCCTGTGCGGCATCCCCGAGGCGCTGATCGATGCGCTGCAGGCCAGCGGGGTCAAGGGCCTGACGGTGATCTCCAACAACGCGGGGGTCGATGGCTTCGGGCTGGGCAAGCTGCTCAACACGCGCCAGATCAAGAAGATGATCTCCAGCTATGTGGGCGAGAACAAGGAGTTCGAGCGTCAGTACCTGGCGGGCGAGCTGGAGCTGGAGTTCACACCCCAGGGCACGCTGGCCGAGAAGCTGCGTGCCGGTGGTGCGGGCATCCCGGCCTTCTTCACCAAGACCGGTGTGGGCACCATCGTCGCCGAGGGCAAGGAAACGCGCGAGTTCGACGGCGAGGTCTACGTGATGGAGCGGGCCCTGCTGCCCGAGGTGGCGCTGGTCAAGGCCTGGAAGGCCGACAAGTCAGGCAACCTGGTCTTCCGGCGCACGGCGCGCAACTTCAACCCGGCCGCTGCCATGGCGGGCAAGACCACGGTGGTGGAGGTCGAGGAGATCGTCGAGACGGGCTCGCTCGATCCGGACTCCGTGCACCTGCCCGGCATCTATGTGCACCGCATCGTGCTGAACGCCAAGCCCGAAAAGCGCATCGAAAAGCGCACCACCCAACAGAACCCGAAGGGAGCCTGAGCCATGCCCTGGACCCATGACGAAATGGCGGCCCGCGCGGCCAAGGAACTGGAAGACGGCTTCTACGTGAACCTGGGCATCGGCTTGCCCACCCTGGTGGCCAACCACGTGGCACCGGGCATCGACGTGTGGCTGCAGTCCGAGAACGGCATGCTGGGCATCGGCCCCTTTCCCGATGAAAGCGCCGTCGACCCCGACCTGATCAACGCCGGCAAGCAGACCGTGACCACGCTGCCGGGCAGCTCGATCTTCGGCAGCCACGAGAGCTTCGCGATGATCCGAGGCGGCAAGATCAACCTGTCCATCCTGGGCGCCATGCAGGTGTCCGAGCAGGGGGACCTGGCCAACTGGATGATCCCGGGCAAGATGGTCAAGGGCATGGGTGGCGCCATGGACCTGGTGGCCGGCGTCAAGCGCGTCGTGGTGCTCATGGAGCACGCGGCCAAGAACGGCGAGCACAAGCTGCTGCAGAAGTGCTCGCTGCCGCTGACGGGCGTGGGTGTGGTCGACCGCATCATCACCGAGCTGTGCGTGCTCGACGTGACGCCCCAAGGCTTCAAGTGCCTCGAGCTGGCGCCCGGCGTGACGCAGGAAGAGGTGCGCACCAAGACGGGCGCGCACGTCGAGTTCGCCTGACCGCCAGATCAGAACCCGGGCAGCCGCCCGGTTTGTGCCGCGCTTGACGTCGGAGGCGACGCGTCGGCCGGCAGCGCTTGTTCGTGCTGCAGCAGCCAGCGCTTGCGCTCGAGCCCACCGCCGTAACCTGTCAGCGATCGGTTGCTGCCGATGACGCGATGGCAGGGCAGCACGATGCTGATCGGATTGGCGCCATTGGCGAGCCCCACGGCGCGCACGGCGGTGGGGTTGCCGATGCGCTGGGCCAGCTCGCCATAGCTGATGGTTTGCCCGTCCGGGATGGCGCGCAGGGCGGCCCAGACCTGGCGCTGAAAGGGTGTGCCGCCCGTCGCCACCGCAAGCGCATGGATGACGCCGATGTCGCCCTCGAAGTAGGCGCGCATGGCCTGCGTGGCGCTGGATGCCTGCGAGGTGGCTCGCAACTGCGGCCGCTCGCCAGGGTACTGTCGTCTCATCAGCTCTTGCATGCGCGCCTCGTGGTCGTGCCAGTCCAGCGCGCGCAGCAGGCCCTGCTCGTCGGTCACGACCAGCATCTCGCCCAGTGGGGTGGGCACGCGCTCGAGCAGGAAGGTCAGGGCGGGCATGGCGCCAGTCTAAGGGGGCCGGCGGTCTGAGAGAATCGCCCGATGAACTGGATCCTGCTGGGCCTGCTGGCCATCAACCTTTTGCTGCTGGTGTGGCTGCTGCTGCGTCCGGCTCCTTCGCCCGATGCGGCCCTCGCGCAGTGGGCGCAAGACCTCAAGTCCCACGGCGATGGTCGTCAGGCCCAGCTTGAACGCGAGTTGCGCGACGAACTCCAGCGCAGCGCCAGCGGCACGCGTCAAGAGCTGTCCCAAGGCCTGGGGCAGGCCATCGGTTTGTTCCAGCAGACGCTGTTGACCCAGCAAGGCGACGCCACCCGAACGCAAAACGAACAGCTCGACAGCTTCCGTGTGCAGCTGGCCGCCATGCAGCAAGGCCTGGTCGATGCGCTGCGCGACAGCTCGCACCAGGCGGGCCTGCAGTCGTCCAGCCTGCGCGAGGCACAGTCTCAGGCGCTGGCGCGTTTCAACGAAGCGCAGGAGTCGGCCCTCAAGCGCCTGAGCGACGGCATGGCCGAGCAACTGCGCACTTTGTCTGAAGCCAACGACCGGCGCCTGACCGAAGTGCGGCTGACCGTGGAGCAGCGCCTGCAGTCCCTGCAGGCCGACAACGAGAAAAAGCTCGAGCAGATGCGCCAGACGGTGGACGAGAAGCTGCACGCCACGCTGGAGCAGCGCCTGGGCGAGAGCTTCAAGCAGGTGGCCGATCGACTGGAGCAGGTGCACAAGGGCCTGGGCGAGATGCAGCGCCTGGCCAGCGACGTGGGCTCTCTCAACCGCGTGCTCAGCAACGTCAAGACGCGCGGCATCTTCGGCGAGGTGCAACTGGCCGGGTTGCTTGACCAGGTCTTCACGCCCGAGCAGTACGGTGTCAACGTCGAGACGGTGCCGGGCTCGGGCGCGCGCGTCGAGTTCGCCATCCGCCTGCCGGGGCGAGGTGATGCCGACCACCCCTTGTGGCTGCCCATCGATGCCAAGTTCCCGCGCGAAGACTACGAGCGCCTGCTTGATGCCCAGGAGCGGGCCGACGCCCCGGCCGTTGAAGTCGCGGCCAAGGCCATCGAGCAGCGGCTGCGCCTGGAGGCTCGGAGCATCCACGAGAAGTACGTGGCGCCACCTCACACGGCGGACTTCGCCATCCTCTTCGTGCCCACCGAGGGCTTGTATGCCGAGGCCTTGCGCAGGCCGGGCTTGGTCGAGGCCCTGCAGCGCGAGCACCGCGTGATGCTGGCTGGCCCCACCACGTTGCTGGCCACGCTCAACAGCCTGCAGATGGGCTTTCGCACGCTGGCGCTGGAGAAGCGCTCGACCGAGGTCTGGCAGGTGCTGGGTGCGGTCAAGACCGAGTTCGCCAAGTTCGGCGATGTGCTGGCCAGGACCAAGAAGAAGCTCGAAGAGGCCGGCAACACGATCTCGTCGATCGAGACCCGCACACGGGTCATGGGCAAGGCGCTCAAGCACGTCGAGGCTTTGCCCGAGAGCCAGGCCCAGGCGCTGCTGCCCGGTGCCGACCTGGCCGACGTCGGCGGCCCGATCAGCGAGCGCGGCGACAGCGAAGAAGAGGCCTGATCCCTCGGGACGGCCCCTTCGTCGATCAGGCCTTGGCGCCCAGCGCCTTGGCCCTCTCTTGTCGCTCGCGCAGGGCTTGCGCCGAGGGTTGCTGCTCGAGTTGCGTCGGCCAGCCGCGCAGGTGCTGCTCGACGATGCGGCTGAGCGCACGGATCCAGTCCAGCCGGTCGTTCAGGCAGGGGATGTAGTGAAAGGCCTGCCCACCGCTGGAGAGGAAGGCCTCGCGGGCCTCCATGTCGATTTCTTCCAGCGTTTCGATGCAATCGGAGACAAACGCCGGACAGATGACATCGACCCGCTTCGTGCCGGCCTTGGCCAATGCGCGCAGGGTGGGTTCGGTGTAGGGCTGCAGCCACTTGGCCTTGCCGAAGCGGCTCTGGAAGGTGACGATGTACTGGTCCTTGCTCAGGCCCAGCGCCTGTGCCAGCAGGTGGCCGGTGGCCATGCACTCGCAGTGGTAAGGGTCCCCCAGCAACAGGGTGCGGTGAGGCATGCCATGAAAGCTCATGACGAGTTTGTCGGGGCGGCCTTCACGGGCCCAGTGCTCACGCACGGACTCGGCCAGGCTGGCGATGTAGTCGGCGTCGTCGTGGAAGTGGTTGACGTGGCGCAGCTCGGGCAGGCGGCGCGTTTGCTGTCCCCAACGGAAGACCTCGTCCATGACGCTGGCGGTGGTCGCGCCCGAGTACTGTGGGTAAAGCGGCACGACGAGCACGCGATCGACGCCCTCGGCCTTGAGCGCGTCGAGCTGGCTGGCCACGCTGGGCTGGCCATAGCGCATGGCGTGGCGCACGCGCAGCTGGTGACCATGCTGGCCCAGGAACCCGGTGAGCAGGGTGGTTTGTTTCTCGGTCCACACGCGCAGCGGCGAGCCTTGTGGCGTCCAGATGCTGGCGTACTTCTCGGCTGACTTTTTCGGGCGCACGCGCAGCACGATGCCGTGCAGGATGAGCCACCACACTGCGCGCGGGATCTCGACCACACGCGGGTCCCACAGGAACTGCCCGAGGTAGCGGCGCAGTGCCTTGGGGGTGGGCTCATCGGGGGTGCCCAGGTTCACCAGCAGCACGCCGGTGCGTGGTGTCTGGCCGTGCTGGAAGTCGGGTTCTTTGGCGAAGCTCATGGCCCCGGATTGTGGGCCCGTTCAGCCAGGTTGCAGAGCTCGGTGGTCACGGCCACGATGTCGATGGGTTTTGTCCAGTAGCCGGTGAAGCCGGCCATGCGGGCGCGCTCGATGTCGTCGGGCATGGCGTCGGCCGAGCACATGTAGGCGGGGGCCTGCTCAAGCCCCGGGATGCGACGCAGTGCTTCGAGCACCTCGAAACCCGACATGCCGGGAAGGTGCGCATCGAGCACCAGAACGTCGGGCAACCGCTCTTGGCACAGGCTCACGGCGACGTCGCCGTCTTCGGCGATGTCGAGTTCCAGTTGCGCGTGAGGGCGCAGGGCCTCGGCGAAGAGCAAGGCGTTGATGCGGTTGTCCTCGACGTACAGCACGCGCAGGGGGCGCTGGGTCTCGGCGGAGGGCGAAGGCGTAGAAACGGTCAATTCGATCGGGATGGTTCCCCCATGGGGGACGCCATCGTCTGCGTGCGCACCTTCGGTCGCGGCCAAGGCCGAGGGGGCCTGTGGCAGGGTGATGCTGACCCGGGTTCCACTGCCGGGGCGACTGTCGATGTCCATGCGACCTCCCATGGATTCAATCAGCGAGCGGGTGATGATAAGCCCGAGACCGGTGCCTTCGACATGAGATGTCTCACGTCCAAGGCGCTCGAAGGGCTGGAAGAGGCGGTTGAGCTGGTCCGGGGTCATGCCCGCTCCGGTGTCGGAGATCGCCAGCTCGACCGCGCCGTTGGGCAGTGCGCGAGCTTCGACGCGCACGAAGCCGCCATGGTGGTTGTACTTGATGGCGTTGGAGCCGATGTTGACCAGCACCTGACGCAGGCGCTGCCGGTCCGCCACCACGTTGAGCCCGTCCGGGATGTGGCTGCTCATGGCGATTTCTCGTTGTTCAGCCATGGGCAGCAGCATCGACAGGCACTGCACGACTTCTTCATCGAGCTGCAGGGCCTCCGGGTGCAGCGACATCACGCCGGCTTCGACCTGCTGAAGGTCGAGCACGTCGTTGACCAGCCCCGAGAGGTGCCGGCCCGCGTGCAGGATCTGGTCGACGTAGTTGCGCTGCGCGCTGTCGGCCGGACCGGTCTGCATCTGCAGGCGCAGCAACTGGGCGAACCCGGTGATGGCATTGAGCGGGGTGCGGATCTCGTGGCTCATGCGCGACAGGAACTCGCTCTTGGATGCGCTGGCTGCCTCGGCGAGTTGCTGCGCACGTTGGGCATCCTCGGCCTCCTTCAGCCGGGTGATGTCCGAGTGCGTGCCGACCACGCGCGAAGGCATGCCGTCGTGCGAGCGTGCCACCACCTTGCCGCGCGAGAGGATGTGCAGGAAGCGGCCGTCGCGGTGGCGCAGGCGGAACTCGACCTCCTGCACCGAACGCGTCTCGGTCATGTACTGCATGGTGCTGTGCGCCACCTTGTCGCGGTCCTCGGGGTGGATGCGCGAGAAGATCTCCTCGATGGTGTCGCCGATGTCGCCGTCCTGAAAGCCCAGCATCTGCTTCCAGCGGCTGGAGTAGTAGACGACGCCGGAGACCATGTCCCAGTCCCAGACGCCATCGCCGGCGCCCTCGAGGGCGAACTTCCAGCGCTCCTCGCTGGAGGCGAGTTCGTGCACGGCCAGGCGCTCCTGGGTGATGTCCCGGAAGGTGACCATGGCCGCGAAAGGCTCTTGCTGCGGGTCCAGGCGCAGCAGGTGGCTCGACATCTGCAGCCAGACGATCTCGCGGTCGGCCCGGCGCGCGGGCACGACCCGGTCGACGATGCGCTGGCCGGTGCCGATGGTCTCCTGCAAGGGCCAGCGTTCGCGGGGCAGGGGGGTGCACAGGTCGTCCTCCAGCAGCAGAACCGCATCACTGCGCAGGGACTCGTTGGCGGCCTGCGAGGCGGGCAAGCCCAGGATGCGCCGCGCCGCGGGGTTCATGGCCATGACCGCGCCTTGCAGGTCGACGATGAGCAGGCCGTCCCGGATGGTGGCGGCCACCGAGCGGTAGAGCTCTTCGCTGACGCGCAGCTTGTCGTCGGCCACCTTGCGGTCGGTGATGTCGCTGGTCAGGTACAGCACCTGGCCATCGGTCATGGGCGTGGCGCGGGCCTCGAAGTGGTGCGTGGCACCGGGCGTGACCTCCAGGTCGTACTGAACGGTCTGGGGCAGGCCGGTCTGGCGCGCGCGATCGACGGCCGCGCGCTGCAGCCTGGCCACACCGTCGGGCAGCATGGCCCCGACCTCCTGGCCGATCAACTGGCCGGCCTGGCCGATCAGCTGCGGGTGGTCGAGGTGGCCATCGATGTAGCGGTTGTCGGCGTCGATGACGAACCACAGGTCGGGCAGGGCGCGCAGCACCGCGGTCAGGCGCTCCTGCGTGGCTTCGAGCGCCCGCTGCTGTTGCTTGAGCAACTCCGCGTCGCGGTGCGAGCGGGTGATGTCCATCGCGAAATGCACGGTGCTGCCATCTTCGAGGGCGTCGTCGCGGATGAGCAGCCAGCGGTCCTTGAAGCGCATCTCGGCTTGCTGCCCTGTGCCGCGCAGGCCCAGTCGCCACGCGATGAAGGCGGCTTCCTGCCCAGGTTGGCAGTCCGGGTAGTGACCGGCCTTGACCATGCGCGCGACGATGTCCGGCCATCGGTCGCCCTCGCCGGATTGCGCGTCGGCGATCAGCTCGCGCCACAGGCGGTTGCCGAGCACGACATGGCCTTGCGGGTCGGTGATCATGACGCTGGTCGAGAAGGACTCGATGGCCTGGCGCAGCAGCCTGTCCGCGCGCCGTGCGGCCTGTTCGGCTTCGAGTTGCCGGGTGATGTTGCGGCTGGCCCCTCGGTAGCCCTGAAAGCGCCCCAGCGCGTCGAAGACAGGGTGGCCGCTGACGCTCACAACGATGCGGCCGCGCGGGGTCTCCCGGTCGCCGATCAGGTCCTGGAACGGTTCGTGGCGCTCGCGGGCCTTCAGGTAGCGTTGCCAGTTGTCACGGGTTTCGTCGTTGCGCGGGATGAGCACGCCACGCGCCGACGTGCCGATCTGGGAGGCCGGGTCGATGCCCGTGTGGTGAAGCAGCCCGGCCGACACCCATTGCAGCAGCCCGTCGGCATTGGTTTCCCAGAGCCAGTCGCTGCCGGCCATCGAAGCGGTGCGCACGCGTTCTTCGTTGCGCCGGGCGCGCTCGGCTTCGAGGTGGCGGTGCAACAGCTGCGATGCGGCCTCGGCGACGTCCTGCAGCGCGCTCAGCGCCATCGAAGACCAGGCTCGCGGGCTCTCCGACCAGAGCGACACGCAGCCGATGACGTGGCCGTCGGCCCGCCACTGGGCACTCGCAAGGGCCTTCAGGTCAGGCGGCAGCTCGCCGCTGGCGCGGTGCCTGGCGCACGCGGCATCCTGGTCGATGTCCGTGATCACGAGCGGGGCGGCAGGCTGTTTGAGGTCGGGCAGGACCATGCGCGAACAAGGCACAGGGCCGGAGCGACCAGAAACGGGTGTGACCGGCCAGGCATTGTGGCCATCGACCAGGAAGAGGCCGCTGCCATGGCTGTCCGAGCCGCTGGCCAGCAAACGGGCCAAGGCCGCGAAGGCAGCCTGGTTGGCCTGGATCGCATCACGCACCGCCTGCATCAGGGCCGAACGTTCAGCGTCGTCCAGAGAGGGGGGCGGCATGGTCATGCAAAAAGGCAGGATGGCGTTGTCGCGATTTCTATCCCTGACTCTAGCCCAGACCGGCCTCGTTGCCCCTTGCGGGCATCACTGAGGCATCGTGTCCGAGAAACTCAGGATGTCGAAGCGGATCTGGGTGCTGGTCGGGTCGTTGGGAGGGGCCCCCAGGCTGATCACACCGCTGCCATGCAGGGTGCAGGTGCCCCGGCGCAGGGTGAGGACCTGGTCTTCCCGATCAAAGCGGATGTGGGTGCCGTTGTGGCTCAGGTCGCTGAGGTAGAGGTGGCCGCTGTGCGACTCGATGCGGGCGTGCGAGCGCGACACCCGGGAGTCGCTCACGCAGAACGAAGCCTGCGGGCTGCGGCCCAGGATGACCGGCATCTGGGCGGTCGAGAACACGCGCTCGGTGCTCAGCCAGCTCAGGCGGATGCCGTCGGGCACATCGGTTTCCTGTGCGTCCATGATGGCGGTGGACAGGGCGTCCGAGTCGCCGAAGCGCCGGTTGTCCATGCGCAACACCGACACCGGCTCCTTGCGACCGCGCAGGTGCAGCTTGTCGATGCTGCGAAAGCGCTCCTGCTGGTCCGAGGGCAGCTCGCGCAGCAGCGGCCCCGTGGTCAAGGTTTCGTTGTCGCCCGCCAGGTCCAGCAGCCTGGCCGCGACGTTGACGGCGTCGCCGAAGCAGTCGCCATCGACTTCGACCATCTCGCCCCAGGCGATGGCCACCTTCAACTTGATGGCCCCGCTGCGCAAGGGCGCGCCCTCGCCGGCCGGGCGCAATTGCTCCAGCGCTTCGTGCAGGTTGACGGAGGCTTCGACGGCAGGTTCCGCCTGCTCGAAGACCGCCATCAGCCCGTCGCCCAGTGTCTTGACGACGCGGCCACCCTGACGCGCGATGCGATCGCCCAGCAGCGACAGGCTCTGCGTGACGAGCTGGGCCGCTTGTGCGTTGCCCAGCTTGAGGTAGAGCGATGTGCTGCCGCGCAGGTCGGCAAACAGGATGGCGCGTTCCTTGGTCGTGCCCATGTTTGTATCTTGGCGGATTCAGGCGAACGCAGCGTGATGAATTGCACGCAGTTTGGCGGCAAATTGCCGCGGCTGCATGAAAAAACCCGGCACGAGGCCGGGTTCGGTGTCTGAAATCCGCAAAGGGATCAGAGGTTGTCCAGGTAGGTCCTGAGCTTGTCCGAGCGAGATGGGTGCTTGAGCTTGCGGATGGCCTTGGCCTCGATCTGGCGGATGCGCTCGCGGGTGACGTCGAACTGCTTGCCGACTTCTTCCAGCGTGTGGTCGGTGGACATCTCGATGCCGAAACGCATGCGCAGCACCTTGGCTTCCCTCGGGGTGAGGCTGTCGAGGATGTCCTTGACCACGTCGCGCAGGCCGGCCTGCATGGCCGCTTCGATCGGCGCGGTGTTGTTGGTGTCCTCGATGAAGTCGCCCAGGTGGCTGTCGTCGTCGTCCCCGATCGGCGTTTCCATGGAGATCGGCTCCTTGGCGATCTTCATGATCTTGCGGATCTTGTCCTCGGGCATTTCCATCTTCTCGGCCAGTGTGGGGGCGTCCGGCTCGAAGCCGAATTCCTGCAAGTGCTGGCGCGAGATGCGGTTCATCTTGTTGATCGTCTCGATCATGTGAACCGGGATGCGGATGGTGCGGGCCTGGTCGGCGATCGAGCGCGTGATGGCCTGACGGATCCACCACGTGGCGTAGGTCGAGAACTTGTAGCCGCGACGGTATTCGAACTTGTCCACCGCCTTCATCAGGCCGATGTTGCCTTCCTGGATCAGGTCGAGGAACTGCAGGCCGCGGTTGGTGTACTTCTTGGCAATCGAGATGACCAGGCGCAGGTTGGCCTCGATCATTTCCTTCTTGGCGTCGCGGCTGGCCTTCTCGCCGTTGTTCATGCGCTTGTTGATCTCTTTGAGATCATCGATGGGCACGACGGCCTTGGCCTGCAGGTCGATCAGCTTTTGCTGCAGCTCCTGGATGGCGGGCAGGCTGCGGGTCATCACGGCCGAGTAGCTCTTGCCGGACTGTGCTTCCTTGACGGCCCATTCCAGGTTCAGGATGTTGGGCGGGAAGACCTTGATGAAGTGGTCTTGCGGCATGCCGCAGCGGTCGACCACGATCTTGCGCAGCTCGCGCTCGTAGCGGCGGACGTCGTCGACCTGCGAGCGCAGCACGTCGCACAGGCGCTCGATGATCTTGACGGTGAAGCGGATGGTCATCAGCTCCTGGCTGATGGCTTCCTGGGCCTTGTTGTAGGGCGCGGACTTGTAGCCGTCCTTCTCGAAGGCCTTGGCCATCTTGTCGAAGTTGGCGCGCAGGGAGTCGAACTTGGCCAGGGCCTGGTTCTTCATCTCCTCGAGCTTCTTGCTCAGGGCCTTGGAGCCACCGTTGCCGTCGTCGTCGTCCTCTTCGTCGAACTCGTCGAAGTCTTCTTCGGCCACGTAGTCGTCGGCCTCGTCAGCGGCAACGAAACCGTCCACGACTTCGGAGATGGTCATCTCGGCGGCGCGGATCTTGTCGGCCAGGCCAAGGATTTCGGCGATGGTCGTGGGCGAGGCCGAGATGGCCAGCATCATGGCCTGCAGGCCACCTTCGATGCGCTTGGCGATTTCGATTTCGCCTTCGCGGGTCAGCAGCTCGACGGTGCCCATTTCGCGCATGTACATGCGCACCGGGTCGGTCGTGCGGCCGAATTCGGAGTCCACGGTGGACAGCGCGGCTTCGGCGGCTTCTTCGGCCTCTTCTTCGGTGGCCGTCGACTGGGCCGAGCCGGAGATCAGCAGCGTGGCGGCGTCAGGTGCCTGCTCGTACACGGCCACGCCCATGTCGTTCAACATGGAGATGATGGCCTCGAGGATTTCGGCTTCGACCAGCTTTTCGGGCAAGTGGTCGTTGATTTCCTGGTGGGTCAGGAAGCCGCGCGTCTTGCCCATCTTGATGAGGGTCTTGAGCTCCTGGCGGCGCTTGGCGACTTCCTCTTCGGACAGGGCGGTCTCGTCGATGCCGAATTCGCGCATCAGGGCGCGCTCCTTGGCGCGCGAGACCTTCATGCGCAGGGGCTTGGCCTTGGCCTTGCCTTCGCTGGCGCCGACGTCTTCGGTGGCTTCGGCTTCGGTCTGGTCGAGGTCGGCCTCGATGTCGGCTTCGATGTCGCCGACGTCGTCTTCGTCAAAAGAGGCCTTGCGCGCGGGTTCGGCCTTCGCGGTTTCGGCGGCAGCTTTGGGCTTGCGGCCGCGCTTCTTGGGCTCGGCTGCCACGGCTTCGACTGCGGTTTCGGCGTCCTTGGCCTTGGAGGAGGCGCGTGCCTTGGTGGCTTTCTTCTCGTTGACGTCTGCTTCGGCAGTCTTCACACCGGTCTTGGCGGCTTTTTTCGCGGTCATGCGCTTCCTCGAAAGAGATGCTCTGAATGAGAGGCGGACAAGGGCCCCATCCTGCCACAGGGCCACACGGGAGATTCGCTCAGGCACTGGAGGGCACCTCAGGGGTGCGCCCCGTGAACGTGATGGGCCGTGTGGGGCCGTGTCGCAAGTCGGATGGCAAGCATCCTGCACTGGTGCGCGGGACGGTCCTCGTCGAACCCTCCATTATCGCGCAAGAGTATGGGCCTGCAAGCGACGCTGCTTGTCAAATTTCGCGGGGTGAGGGCTTCTTCAAGCAGAAATGGGCCTTTGCTGGCTGATTTCAAGCTTGAGATCCCGCGTCAGGCGCACGAGTTCCAGTTTTCTGGCTTCGGCGGCCTCGGACAGTTCGCCGGCCTGAAGCAGCATGTCGAGCTCTTCGCGCAGGGCTTCGAGCTCCAGGGGGCGGATGAGCGACAGGAGGTCGGCCAGGCTGTGCTCTGCACTGGCGCCGAAATCGTGCAGGCGGGTGATGCGCTCGGCCAGGGTGGCCAGCGGGCGGTCTGACCCGGCGCCCTCCGGCCCGTCGTCGGCCTCGCGCATGCCCTGCAGCAAATCAGGCCCGGCCAGGGCGCCCTGATCGAGCAGCAGGCGGTCCAGCCAGCGGAAAAAGGGGCCGTAGGGGCTGGGCTGATCGCAAAGGATGTCGTGGGCGGTGGCGGGCAGTTGCTCCCAGGTGCCGCTGCTGCACACCAGCACCCAGGCGATGCGGTCGAGCGAGGTGGCGGCACGGGGCAGGGGGCGTTGCGGTGTCGGGCGGCCACGGCTTTGCCAGCGGCTGCCATCGTTGCGCCAGTTGCCGCGGCCGCCCCGGCCTTTCCAGTCGCCGCGTCCGCGTTCTGCCTGGAAACCGCGCGAGCCGTGTCCGCCGTCGCCCTGACCTGCACCATCCCAGAATGGCTCGTTCCCGCCGAAGTCGGGCTCGAAGGCGGGCGGCTCGTTGCCGAAGAACGGGGCGTCGTCGAAGCCGGAAGGCGCGCCGCTGGCACGTGGTGCCACGCGCTCGCCGTGTCGGTCCTGGCCGCGCTCGCCCTGAGCGCCGCTTGCGGCCTTCGCAAGGTGTGCATCCAGCCTGCGGCGCACGTCGTCGCTCGATGCCTTGGCGACCTGCGCCAGCTCGTCGGCGATCAGGCCTCGCAAGGCGCCCTCGGGCAGCAAGGCGATCAGCGGGATGGCCTGTGTCATCAGTCGGGCGCGGCCCTCTGCGCTGTCCAGGTCGCACTCTGCGCCAGCGTGTTCCAGCAACTGGCGCGACAGGGGCACGGCCTTCTTGACGCAGGCCTCGAAAGCCTCCGGCCCGAATTCGCGGATGTAGCTGTCCGGGTCGTGCTCCTCGGGCAGGAAGAGGAAGCTGATTCGGCGCGTGTCGGTGGCAAAGGGCAGGGCGGCTTCGAGGGCCCGGCCGGCTGCCCGGCGTCCGGCGGCATCGCCGTCGAAGCTGAAGACGATCTGTTCCGTGAAGCGAAACAGCTTTTGCACGTGCTCGTGCGTGCAGGCGGTGCCCAGCGTGGCCACGGCGTTGCCGAAACCCCATTGGGCCAGGGCGACCACGTCCATGTAGCCCTCGGTGACCAGGGCATAGCCCTTGTTGCGCAGGGCGGCGCGACCTTCGAACAGGCCGTAAAGCTCGCGCCCCTTGCTGAAGACCGGGGTCTCGGGCGAGTTGAGGTACTTCGGCTCACCCTTGTCCAGCACCCGCCCCCCGAAGCCGATGACCTCGCCTTGCGGGTTGCGGATCGGGAACATGATGCGGTCACGGAAGCGGTCGTAGCGTTTGCCTTCGCTTTCGCCCTCGTTCGCGTCGTGCGCGATGACCAGGCCCGACTCGGTCAGCAGCGGGTCGTCGTAGCTGGGGAAGGCGCTGGCCAGGCCGCGCCAGCTGTCGGCCGCATAACCCAGGCCGAAGCGTGCGGCGACCTCACCCGTGAGGCCTCGGCCCTTGAGGTAGGCCACCGCGCGGGGCGACTTTTTCAGCTGTTGCTTCCAGTGCTTGCCGGCCTGGGCCAGCACGTCGGTCAGCACCACCTGCTTGGCCTTGACCTGCTTTTGTCGCTCTCGCTCCTCGGGGCGCAGGTTGTCGTCGGGCACGGGCATGCCCTGCATCTGCGCCAGGTCCTTGACCGCATCGACGAAGCCCAGGCCACCGTACTCCATCAGGAAGCCCACCGCGTTGCCATGCACCCCGCAGCCGAAGCAGTGGTAAGTCTGGCGCGAAGGGCTGACGATGAACGAGGGTGATTTCTCGCCGTGGAAAGGGCACAGGCCCTTGAAGTTGATGCCGGCCTTCTTCAACGTGACGTAGCGGCCCACGACATCGGCGATGTCGGTGCGGGCCAGCAGGTCCTGGATGAATGACGGCGGGATCACGGTGGATGGCGGTGTGCTGCGGCTGCAGTCAGCCGGGGCTCAAGAATAAAACAGCCCCGGCGCTTGGCGGCGGCGGGGCTGTTGAGTGGTCGATGAGGCATCGACCAGGGTGAGGCGGATCAGGCCAGGGCGGCGACGGCGGCAGAGGTGATCTGGTCGACCGAGCCCACGCCGCTGATCTTGCGGTACTGGGGGGCGGAGGCGTCGCCGGTGGCGGCCCATTGGCCGTAGTAATCGACCAGCGGACGGGTCTGCTGGTGGTAGACGTCCAGGCGCTTGCGCACGGTGGCTTCGGCGTCGTCTTCGCGCTGGATCAGCTCTTCACCGGTGACGTCGTCCTTGCCGGCCACCTTGGGCGGGTTGAACGTGACGTGGTAGGTGCGGCCCGAGGCCACGTGAACGCGGCGGCCGCTCATGCGCTCGATGATGGCGCTGTCTGGCACGTCGATCTCGAGCACGTAGTCGATCTTGACGCCGGCGGCCTTCATGGCTTCGGCCTGGGGAATGGTGCGGGGGA
Organism: Burkholderiales bacterium RIFCSPHIGHO2_01_FULL_63_240; assembly: GCA_001770725.1. Lineage (GTDB taxonomy): Bacteria > Pseudomonadota > Gammaproteobacteria > Burkholderiales > Burkholderiaceae_C > Aquabacterium. The sequence goes on along the minus strand of MERU01000002.1, from coordinate 330,937 downwards.
AGCCGTCGAACAGGAAGCCCTTGGCGCAGTCCGGCTGCGTGATGCGTTCCTTGACCAGGCCGATGATGATGTCGTCGCTCACCAGGCCGCCTGCATCCATGACCTTCTTGGCCGCCAGACCCAGCTCGGTGCCAGCCTTGACGGCGGCGCGCAGCATGTCGCCGGTCGAGATCTGGGGGATGCCGAATTTCTGGCACAGGAAGGCGGCCTGCGTGCCCTTGCCGGCGCCGGGAGCGCCCAACAGGATGAGTCTCATGTTTGTCCTTGGTGTCCGGATGGTGGGAGGCCTGTCGCAAGCCTCGCAAGCCCTCGAGGATAGCATGGGCATCCCCTCCGAAAGGGGATGGGTTAGCCCCAGCGAGGATGGGTGGCGGGGTTCTCAGTTCGAAAGCAGGGCGCGCACGCGGGCCAGGTCTTCCGGGGTGTCCACGCCTGCGCCGGGTGCCCGATCGGCCACGTGCACGGCGATGCGCTCGCCATGCCAGAGCACGCGCAACTGCTCGAGCGACTCCACGGTTTCCAGCGGGCTGAGCGACAGCTGCGGGAACCGACGCAAAAAGCCTGCCCGGTAACCGTAGATGCCGATGTGGCGCATGGGGGCCCCGGCACCGGTCGCGGGCTGCGCAGCCTGGGGAGCGTCGCGCCACCAGGGGATGGGCGCGCGCGAGAAGTACAGCGCCCGCCCCAGCACGTCGGTGACGACCTTGACCACGTTCGGGTTGCCGAAGTGGCTGGGGTCGTCGAGGCCGTGGGCGGCCGTGCTCATCACGCAATCGGTGCGTTGCGCCAGCAACTGTGCACAGGCGTCGATCAGGGCCGGATCGATCAGGGGTTCGTCGCCCTGAACGTTGACGATGCGGTCATCGCCGTCGAGGCCGAGGATCTGGCAGGCCTCGGCCAGGCGGTCGCTGCCCGTCGGGTGGTCGGCGCGGGTCAGCACGGCGCGTGTGCCATGTTGTTCGCAAGCGGCCAGGATTCGCTCGCTGTCGGTGGCCACGACCACCTGCTGCGCACCGCTGAGCGCCGCACGTTGCGCCACGCGCACCACCATGGGCAGCCCGCCGATGTCGGCCAGGGGCTTGTCGGGCAGGCGCGTCGAGGCCAGCCTCGCCGGGATCAGGACGGTGTAGCTCATCCGGCCTCCGGGGCCGGCGCGCTGGGCAAGGGGCTGCCGTTTTCGTCGAGGGCCACGGCTTCGTTTTCCAGCATCACGGGGATGCCATCGCGGATGGGAAAGCCCAGCCGATCGGCTGAGCAGGTCAGCAACTGGCTTTGGGCGGGGCGCTGCAGGGGGCCTTTGCAGACCGGGCAGACCAGGAGTTCAATGAGTCGGGTGTCCATGGCGTCTCAGATCACGTCTCGGGCGGGGTGGGGCGGTTGCGGCAACCGCGCCAGTGCTGCGTCGAGTTCGTTCCAGAAGGAGGGTTCAGGGCTGAAGTCTAAGGCGGCGACCCAGACATGGGTGCCTGGTCGCTCGCGGGCGATGCGTTGCGGCTCGAGCTTGACGGCGTCCTTTTCGGTCACCAGCAGATCGCGCACCTCATTGCCCCATGGCAGGGTGTCAAAGTCGGCGTGATCGCGCAAGGGGCAGGGCGTGACCTGGATGCCGAGCGCTCGCAGGGACTGAAAGAAGCGCTCGGGGTGGGCGATGCCAGCCAAGGCGTGGGCCTGGCGTGGCGCGGCTGCGCCAGAAGGGCGCCCCGCCCACCAGTCGCCCAGCGGCACGATCGCCCCCAGTGCACGCCGAGCCAGGTGGCCGGCGTGGCCCGTGCCGGGGCGATCGGCGTTGTGCAGCACGATGGCGGGGGCCACGAGCGTCGAGACCGGTTGCGTGGTGGCAGGCTCTCGCAAGGGGCCGGCGGGCAACAGCCAGCCGTTGCCGACGCCCCGTTCGTCGAACACGATCACCTCGATGTCGCGGTGCAGCTTCAGGTGCTGCAGGCCGTCGTCACACACCAGGACGTCGATCTCGGGGTGCCGGGCCAGCAAGGCGCGGCCGCTGGCGGCGCGATCGCGCCCGATCATGAGGGGCACCTGCGCGCGACGCCAGATCAGCCAGGGCTCGTCGCCGGTGCGCACGGCATCCAGCTGGGCCTCGGTGCTGGCGTCAAGCAGCAGCGGGGACTCGGGCGTGGGGCGCGCACCATGCCCGCGGGTGAGCACCCCGGGGTGCCAGCCTGCTGCCCGCAGGTGCTGCAAAAGGGCCAGGGTGGTGGGGGTTTTGCCGGCACCGCCTGCGATGCGGTTGCCCACCACCAGAACGGGCCTGGGCAGGCGCTCGATGCGGATCAGGCCCAGCCTGAAAGCCAGTCGCCGCATGGCCACAAGCGAACCGTACAGCAGCGACACAGGCACCAGCAGCCAGGCGGTGATGCCGCGCCGGAGCCAGGCATTCTGCAGGTGTGCGACCAGCCTGTCAGCGATCGCCATGGGCGGCGGCCGATGTGTCGGACTGGCCCTGTGTGGCAAAGGTCAGCTGGGTCAGGCCCACGCGCCGGGCGGCGTCCATCACGTTGATGACGCTCTGGTGGCTGGCCGACGCGTCGGCGTTGACCACCACCACCACGTCCCGATCGCTGCCCACCTGGGCGGTCAGGCCCGCTGCAAGCAGCTCGACACTGCGGCCTTCGATCAGGCGTTGGTTGACCATGTAGCGGCCATCGGCCGTGACCATCACGGTCAGCTCCTTCGGCCGCGAGTCGGCTGCCTTGGCACTGGCCGTGGGCAGGTTGATCTTGAGCTCCGTCAGCCGCGAATAGGTGGTCGTCAGCATCAGGAAGATCAGCACCACCAGCAGCACGTCGATGAACGGGATCAGGTTGATCTCGGGCTCTTCGGGCGCGTGGCGCTTGCGAAAGTGCATGGGCATGGCGTGCTTCCGGTGAGCGATCAGCCGCGGCGGCCGTGGCCCAGTCGCAGGATGTGCGGCACCATGCGGTCAGCCGCCTGCTCCAGCGTGAGGATGTGTTCCTCGATGCGGGTGCGGAAGTGGCGGTAGGCGATCAGCGACGGGATGGCCACGATCAGGCCAAAAGCCGTGTTGTAGAGAGCCACCGAGATGCCGTGGGCCAGCTCGGCCGGGTTGCCGCCCGCGCTGCTGGCGCCGCCCGTGGCAGCAAAAATTTCGATCATGCCGATGACCGTGCCCAGCAGGCCCAGCAGCGGCGCCGCGCTGGCGATGGTGCCCAGGGCACTGAGGTTGCGCTCAAGTCGGTGGATGGCCTCGCGACCGGCGCCCTCGAAGGCGTTGCGCAGGGCCACTTCCTGGATGCGAGGTTCTGCCTGCGCGGCGCGGATGCCCTGTGCCAGCAACTGCCCCAGGACGGAGTTCTCGGCGAGTTTGTTGACGGTGTCGGCATTGGGCAGGGACGAGCGCGTCACCGACATGACCTCTTCCAGGAGCTTGGGTGGAGCCACCCGGCTCTCTCTCAGGCTCAGGTGGCGCTCGATGATCAGGGCCAGGGCGATGACGGAGCACAGCAGCAGCGGCACGACCGGCCAGCCTGCGGCGATTAAGATGGACAGCAACTCGAAACTCCCTCTCGGGTCGACAGGAATGCGGCCGGAAAAGCTCCCGACCGCGGCGCACTGCGGCCCGATTATGGGGCCCTTTGGCGGCGCTTCAGGGGGCTGTGGCCGCGACTGGACACCGGGCTTGCCCGGGCCTGGCAAGCGTGATGCACGACCGTGCGAAAGTCGTCCACCGATCCTGTGGATAACTTTGTGGGTAAGGGCTGCGGGAAGCTCGCCAACCCGCATCAGCACGGGGTTTGGATCAGATTGCTTAAAAAATGGGCAGCAAAAAAATCATATGAATCAACAGCTTGCATCATTGTTAAAGGCTCGTGACGGCTGCGAGGGCCTCCCGGCGGGGCTGGGTTACCCATGTGGACTTGTGGGGGGCGCTCAAGGATGACGCAAGGTCTGGCTGGCGCCGATCGCGCGCGCATCTGGTCCGTCTCGGCGCTTGTTCAGGCGGTGGGCGACACCCTGTCGGCGCGCTTTGCCACCTTCGTCGTCCGGGGCGAGCTCAGTGGCTTCACGCGAGCCGCTTCCGGTCACGCCTATTTCACGCTCAAGGACGAGCACGGGCAGGCGACCTTGCGCTGCGCGATGTTCCGGCGGGCCTTCGCTTCGGTCGGCTTTCAGCCCGGCGACGGGATGCTGGTGGAAATACGCGGCCAGCTGGCTGTCTACGAGGCCCGCGGCGAACTGCAGGTGGTCGTCGAAGGCATGCGTCAGGCGGGGGCGGGCGCGCTGTACGAGCAGTTCCTGCGCCTGAAAGCCCGCCTGGAAGCCCAGGGCCTGTTCGATGCCGGCCGCAAGCGCGGTTTGCCGAGGTTTCCCCGTCGGGTGGCGGTGGTCACATCGCCCGCCGCTGCGGCCTGGCGAGACGTCATGACCGCGCTGGCGCGCCGGGCGCCGCACGTGGAAGTCGTGCTGATCCCGACGCCAGTGCAAGGGGCCGAGGCCCCCGCCCAGATCGTGCAGGCCTTGGCCGAGTTGGCATTGGCTCACCGCACCGGGCTGGCTTTCGATGCGGCCATCCTGTGCCGGGGAGGCGGCTCGCTAGAAGACCTCTGGGCTTTCAATGACGAGCGCGTGGTGCGCGCCGTGGTGGGCTGTCCCGTGCCACTGGTGTGCGGCGTGGGGCACGAGACGGACGTCAGCCTCGCCGATCTGGCCGCCGACCTGCGCGCCCCAACACCCACGGCCGCGGCCGAGCTGGTCGCCATGGACCGCGACACGGCGCTGCAAGCCCAGGACCGGCTGTTTCAGCGCCTGGAGCACCGCGTGAGGCAGCGCCTGGACGGCCTCAACCAAGGCCTGGACCAGGTCGCCATGCGGCTGGCTCGCCCAGCCCAGGTGCTGTCGGGTCTGGAGCGCCGTCAAGCCCTCATGGCCCAGCGCCTGACCCAGGCCCGCGACCAGCGACTGCGAGAGGCCAGGGTGGACGCGGGGGTGCTGCAGGCACGACTTCAGGCGGCCACGAAGGGACAGTGGCCCGCGCAACGCCAACGCATCGACGGGCTGGCTGGGCGGCTGCATGCGCTCGACCCCAAGCGCGTGCTCGAGCGCGGCTACGCCTGGCTGAGCGACCCGCTGGGTCAGCCCCTGACGTCGGTGACGCAGGTGCACCCGGACGACCTGGTGCAAGGCGTGCTGGCCGACGGGGTGTTGCAGATGCGCGTCACGCAAGTCCCGACCACGACTGGCCGAAAGCGCCGCGGGACACCTAAACCCTGAGTCTTCGTCTGCCTTACCGGCGCGAACCGTGGCGGCCAGGGTGGGCTTGCCTACAATGCCGCAGCACACCCACCAACCAAGCAGGAACAGCACCATGGCACACACCCTTCCTCCTCTGCCTTACGCCCAGGACGCCCTGGCCCCGCACCTGTCGAAGGAAACCTTCGAGTACCACTACGGCAAGCACCACCAGGCTTACGTCACCAACCTGAACAACCTGATCCCCGGCACCGAGTTCGAGGCCCTGTCGCTGGAAGACATCGTCAAGAAGTCCAGCGGTGGCATCTACAACAACGCCGCCCAGATCTGGAACCACACCTTCTTCTGGAACTGCATGAAGCCGCAAGGCGGCGGTGCCCCGAAGGGCAAGCTGCTTGAGGCCATCAACGCCAAGTTCGGCAGCTACGACGCCTTCAAGGAAGCCTTCACCAAGTCCGCCGTGGGCAACTTCGGTTCGGGCTGGACCTTCCTGGTCAAGAAGGCCGACGGCTCGGTCGACATCGTCAACATGGGCCCGGCCGGCACCCCGCTGACCACCGGTGACACCGCGCTGCTGACCGTCGACGTGTGGGAACACGCCTACTACATCGACTACCGCAACGCCCGTCCCAAGTTCGTCGAGGTCTTCCTGACCAGCCTGGTGAACTGGGACTTCGCCGAGAAGAACTTCGGCTGATCACCATCCGATCGCCGCGAAAGCGGACGAGAGAAAACGAAGCCGGGCATGTCCCGGCTTTTTTTCGCCTTCTTCTCTCGATCAGCGGGCGGCGCATCGCATCCAATGCCCAAGCGCCCCGCCGAGTTTTTTTGGTCGGAGGGCGCATCAAACGGAACCAACGGTGCTACATTGACCGTCGGTTTATGAATTAAGCCCTTCCCGTCGCCCTTGTTGGTGTGTGCTTCGGCAATCACAGCAAGGCGGGTCGCAATCCGCCAACCGGTCAAGCCGTGTCGCGGAAGGTTCTCCAACCAGCCAACGTCCCAGGATACCTGGGAGCAAGGTGAGCGAAAAATGATGCAGCAGTTCAGGTCGAACTCGTACCTGTTCGGGGGCAACGCCCCGTATGTGGAAGAGTTGTACGAGGCCTACCTCGACAACCCCGGTTCCGTCCCCGACAACTGGCGCGCCTACTTCGACGCACTCCAGAACGTACCTGCATCAGACGGCACAGATCACCGCGATGTGGCACATGCCCCGGTGGTCGAGTCGTTCGCTCAACGTGCCAAGGCCAACGCCTTCATGGTCAAGACCAGCTCGGCCGACCTCGCTGTCGCCCGCAAGCAGGTCCACGTCCAGTCGCTGATCGCCGCATACCGCTTCCTGGGCTCCCGCTGGGCAGACCTCGATCCCCTCAAGCGCCAGGAACGCACCCGCATCCCAGAGCTCGATCCGTCCTTCTACGACTTCACCGAGTCGGACATGGACATCACGTTCTCGGCGACCAACACCTATTTCACCAAGGCCGAGCACATGACCCTGCGCGAAATCGTGCAGGCCTTGCGTGAGACGTACTGCGGCAGCATCGGCGCCGAGTACATGCACATCACCGACCCCACCGAAAAACGCTGGTGGCAGGAACGCCTGGAGTCCATCCGCTCCAAGCCGACCTTCAGTGCCGAGAAGAAGAAGCACATTCTCGAGCGCCTGACAGCCGCAGAAGGTCTGGAGCGATTCCTCCACACCAAATACGTCGGCCAGAAGCGTTTTTCGCTGGAGGGCGGTGAATCCTTCATCGCCTCGATGGACGAACTCATCCAGCGCGCCGGCGAAAAGGGCGTGCAGGAAATCGTCATCGGCATGGCCCACCGCGGCCGCCTGAACGTGCTGGTCAACACCCTGGGCAAGCAGCCTAAGGACCTGTTCTCCGAGTTCGAGCACACCGCTCCCGAGAACCTGACCGCTGGCGACGTGAAGTACCACCAGGGCTTCTCCAGCGACGTGACCACCGCTGGCGGTCCCGTCCACCTTTCGCTGTCGTTCAACCCCTCGCACCTGGAAATCGTCAACCCGGTGATCGAAGGCTCGGTCAAGGCCCGCATGGACCGCCGTGGCGACACAAAGGGCGTGCAAGTGCTGCCCGTGCAGGTGCACGGTGACGCAGCCTTCGCCGGCCAGGGCGTCGTCATGGAAACGCTGGCGCTGGCCCAGACCCGCGGTTACTACACCGGCGGCACGGTCCACATCGTCATCAACAACCAGATCGGCTTCACCACCTCCGACCCGCGCGACACCCGTTCGACGCTGTACTGCTCGGACGTCGTCAAAATGATCGAAGCCCCGGTGCTGCACGTCAACGGCGATGACCCGGAAGCCGTGGTGCTGGCCACTCAGCTGGCGCTGGACTACCGTCAGGAGTTCAACAAGGACGTGGTGGTCGACATCGTGTGTTTCCGCAAGCTCGGCCACAACGAGCAGGACACGCCTTCGATGACGCAGCCGCTGATGTACAAGAAGATCGGTCAGCACCCCGGCACCCGCAAGGTGTACGGCGACAAGCTGGTGGGTGGCGGCACGCTGCCTGAGTCCGGCCCGGACGACATGGTCAAGGCCTACCGCGCCGCCATGGAAGCCGGCAAGCACACGGTCGACCCGGTGCTGACCAACTTCAAGAGCAAGTACGCCGTCGACTGGACCCCCTTCCTCAACAAGAAGTGGACCGACTCCGCCGACACGGCTCTGCCGCTGGCCGAGTTCCGTCGCCTGGCCGAACGCATCACCACCATCCCCGCCAACTTCAAACTGCACCCGCTGGTGCAGAAGGTGGTCGATGACCGCGCGGCCATGGGCCGTGGCGAGGTCAATGTCGACTGGGGCATGGGCGAGCACATGGCGTTCGCCTCGCTGGTGGCATCGGGCTATCCGGTGCGCCTCTCCGGCGAAGACTGCGGTCGTGGCACCTTCACCCACCGTCACTCGGTGCTGCACGACCAGAACCGCGAGAAGTTCGACGAAGGCACCTACGTGCCGCTGCAGCACATCGCTGACAACCAGGCACCGTTTGTCGTCATCGACTCGATCCTGTCGGAAGAGGCGGTGCTGGGCTTCGAGTACGGCTACGCCGGCTCCGACCCCAACAGCCTGGTGATCTGGGAAGCCCAGTTCGGCGACTTCGCCAACGGCGCCCAGGTCGTGATCGACCAGTTCATCGCCTCTGGCGAGGTGAAGTGGGGCCGCGCCAACGGCCTGACCTTGATGCTGCCGCACGGCTACGAAGGCCAGGGCCCCGAGCACAGCTCGGCCCGCCTGGAGCGCTTCATGCAGCTGGCCGCCGACAACAACATGCAGATCGTGCAGCCGACCTCGGCTTCGCAGATCTTCCATGTGCTGCGGCGCCAGATGGTGCGCATGTTCCGCAAGCCGCTGGTCATCATGACCCCGAAGTCGCTGCTGCGTAACAAGGACGCCACGTCGCCGCTGAGCGAGTTCACCCGCGGTGAGTTTCGCACGGTGATCGGCGAGGTCGATGACACCATCGATGCCTCGAAGGTCAAGCGCGTGATCTGCTGCTCGGGCAAGGTCTACTACGACCTGGTCAAGAAGCGCGCAGAGAAGAAGTCCACCGACGTGGCGATCCTGCGCGTCGAGCAGCTCTATCCCTTCCCGCACAAGGCCTTCGCGGCCGAGCTGAAGAAGTATCCCAACTTGACCGATCTGGTGTGGTGCCAGGACGAGCCGCAGAACCAGGGTGCCTGGTTCTTCGTGCAGCACTACATCCATGAAAACATGGTGGAAGGCCAGAAGCTGGGTTACGCCGGCCGTCCGGCCTCGGCCTCGCCGGCCGTGGGTTACGCCCACCTGCACATGGAGCAGCAGAAAGCGCTGCTGGATCAGGCTTTCGCCAAGCTCAAGGGCTTCGTTCTCACCAAATAAGGTTCATGCGGACGCGGCGCGTTCTGCATGACCTTGTCAGGCCGGGCCCCTGAACAGGCCCCCTGAAGAGGCGACGCGCCAAGCAGCCGCTGCTGGAGATACTCAAAATGGCAATCATCGACGTCAAGGTTCCCCAACTGTCCGAATCCGTGGCCGAGGCCACGCTGCTTCAATGGAAGAAGCGCCCCGGCGAAGCCGTGGCCGCGGACGAAATCCTCATCGAGATCGAGACCGACAAGGTCGTGCTGGAAGTGCCGGCACCGGCCGCCGGTGTGCTGGCCCAGCTCGTGCGCAACGACGGTGACACCGTGGTGAGCGACGAAGTCATCGCCCGCATCGACACCGAAGGCTCGGCCGCTGTGAGCCCGCTGGAGGTCAAGGAGATCCCGGCTCCGTCGGCAGCCCCGGCCTCGGCGCCTGCTGCCGCTGCCGCAGGTGGCAGCAAGGCCGATGTGGCCATGCCGGCCGCGGCCAAGCTGCTGGCCGACAACGGCCTGAGCACCTCGCAGGTGGCAGGCTCGGGCAAGGATGGCCGCGTCACCAAGGGCGATGTCCTGTCCGCCGTGGCCGGTGGCGCCAAGCCTGCCGCCGCTTCCGCATCTGCTGCACCTGCCGCCCCCGCCATCCCGACGGGTGTGCCCACCAGCGCGCTGCCGGCTGTCCAGGCGCCCACCGGCCCGAACAGCCTGGGCGATCGCCCGGAGCAGCGCGTGCCGATGAGCCGCCTGCGTGCCCGCGTGGCAGAGCGCCTGCTGCAATCGCAGGCCACCAACGCCATCCTGACGACCTTCAACGAAGTCAACATGGCCCCGGTCATGGAGATGCGAAAGAAGTTCCAGGAGAAGTTCGAGAAGGAACACGGCGTCAAGCTGGGCTTCATGAGCTTCTTCGTCAAGGCCGCGGTGCACGCCCTCAAGAAGTACCCGGTGCTCAACGCTTCGGTGGACGGCAACGACATCGTCTACCACGGCTACTTCGACATCGGCGTGGCCGTGGGCTCGCCGCGTGGCCTGGTGGTGCCGGTGCTGCGCAACGTCGACCAGATGACCTTCGCCGAGATCGAGAAGAAGATCGCCGAGTTCGGCGTGAAGGCCCGTGACGGCAAGCTGGGCATCGAAGAGATGACCGGTGGCACCTTCTCCATCTCCAACGGTGGCGTGTTCGGCTCGATGCTTTCGACCCCGATCATCAACCCGCCTCAGTCGGCCATCCTGGGCGTGCACGCCACCAAGGACCGCGCCGTGGTGGAAAACGGCCAGATCGTGATCCGCCCGATCAACTACCTGGCGATGTCCTACGACCACCGCATCATCGACGGCCGCGAAGCCGTGCTGGGCTTGGTCGCCATGAAGGAAGCGCTGGAAGACCCGGCGCGCCTGCTGTTCGACATCTGACGAGTTTTGCGACCGGGCGACCCTCACGAGGGGTCGCTCGGATCTGCATCCCATCACAGGAGTCCACACCATGTCCATGGCCGACGAACTCGACAAGCTCGCCTCGCTGCATGAGCGGGGCGTGATCACCGCTGAAGAGTTTCAGCGGCTGAAGTCTCGTTTGATGGATGGCACGTCGGCTGAGGACGCGTCCAAGCCCAGCGATTCAGCCATGAGGCGTTCGCTGGACGACCGCTGGATCGGCGGCGTCTGCGCAGGGCTGGCCCGCATGATGGGTGTGGAGACCTGGATCATTCGACTCGCCGTCACCCTCCTGACCTTCTTCTGGGGCACGGGGCTCGTCATCTACATCCTGCTGTGGGTGTTTGTTCCCCTCGAGGGCGCCGACCCCGCCTGATGAATCGATCGCCTTAGCGCCCCACGCAGTCCCTTGCCGCACGGAAAGACCCAAACATGTCCCAACAACAATTCGATGTCATCGTCATCGGCGCTGGCCCTGGTGGCTACATCGCCGCCATCCGCGCGGCGCAGCTCGGCTTCAAGGTCGCCTGCATCGACGAATGGAAGAATGCCAAGGGTGGCCCCGCTCCCGGCGGCACCTGCACCAACGTCGGCTGCATCCCTTCCAAGGCCCTGCTGCAATCGTCGGAGCACTACGAGCACGCCGCGCATCACTTCGCCGACCACGGCATCACCGTGGATGGGCTGTCCATCGATGTGGCCAAGATGATCGGCCGCAAGGACACCGTCGTGAAGCAGAACAACGACGGCATCCTCTACCTGTTCAAGAAGAACAAGGTCAGCTTCTTCCATGGTCGTGGCTCCTTCGTGAAGGCCGCCGATGGCCTGTACGAAGTGGCGGTGACGGGCGACAAGCCCGAGAGCCTGGTGGCCAAGCACGTGGTCATCGCCACGGGCTCGAACGCCCGCCAGTTGCCGGGTGCGGCCTTCGATGAAAAGCTCATCCTCTCCAACGACGGCGCGCTGGCCATCGGCGAGGCGCCCAAGAAGCTGGGCGTGATCGGCTCGGGCGTGATCGGCCTGGAGATGGGCTCGGTGTGGCGCCGCCTGGGCGCGGAAGTCACCGTGCTCGAAGCGCTGCCGACCTTCCTGGCCGCGGTGGACGAGCAGGTGGCCAAGGAGGCCCACAAGCTCTTCACCAAGCAGGGCCTGAAGCTGCAATTGGGCGTCAAGATCGGCGAGATCAAGACCGGCAAGAAGGGCGTGACGGTGGCCTACACCGACGCCGCTGGTGCCGAACAGAAGCTGGAATGCGACAAGCTGATCGTCTCGATCGGCCGCGTGCCCAACACCAACGGCCTGAACGCCGAGGGCGTGGGCCTGCAACTCGATGAGCGCGGTGCCATCGTGGTCAACGACGACTGCCAGACCAACCTGCCCAATGTGTGGGCGGTGGGCGACGTGGTGCGTGGCCCGATGCTGGCGCACAAGGCAGAAGAAGAGGGCGTGGCCGTGGCCGAGCGAATCGCGGGTCAGCACGGTCATGTGGACTTCAACATCATTCCCTGGGTGATCTACACCAGCCCGGAGATTGCCTGGGTCGGCAAAACCGAACAGGCTCTGAAAGCGGAGGGCCGGCCCTACAAGGCCGGCTCCTTCCCCTTCATCGCGAACGGCCGCGCTCGCGCCTTGGGTGACACCAATGGCTTCGTAAAGTTCCTGGCCGATGCCCAGACCGACGAGATCCTCGGCGTGCACATCATTGGCCCGTACGCCAGCGAGCTGATCTCCGAAGCCGTGGTGGCCATGGCCTTCAAGGCCAGCGCCGAAGACATCGCCCGCATCTGCCACGCCCACCCCAGCTTGAGCGAGGCCACCAAGGAAGCCGCGCTGGCCGTGGACAAGCGCACCTTAAACTTCTGACCTTGTTCCTGTCAGAACACGAAGGGGCGGCCTGGCTGCCCCTTTTGTTTTGCCCTTCGTCACCCTGGTCAAAGTCGCTTCACCATGCCTGCGTACAAGCAATCCGTCACCCAACTCTACGAACAGAGCCTGGCCGAGCGGGGCTACAAGGCCGACGAGGCCCAGCTTCAAGGCATTGCCGCGCTGCAGCGTTGCCAGGACGAGTGGGCCAACTACAAGGCCAAGCGGGGCAACGCGCTGACCAAGATGCTGCGCTACCCCGATCTGCCCAAGGGCGTCTACATGTACGGCGGGGTGGGGCGCGGCAAGAGCTTCATCATGGATTGCTTCTTCCATGCCGTGCCGCTCGAGCGCAAGACCCGCCTGCACTTCCACGAGTTCATGCGAGAGGTGCACCGCCAGCTTCACGAGCTCAAGGGTGTGCAGGACCCGCTGGAGGTGCTGGCCAAGCGCATGTCGCGCAAGCACCGCCTGATCTGCTTTGACGAGTTCCACGTGGCCGACGTGACCGATGCCATGATCCTGTACAAGTTGCTGGACGCGATGTTCCGCAACCGCATGAGCATCGTCACCACGTCGAACTTCCATCCGGATGGGCTGTACCCCAATGGCCTGCACCGCGACCGCATCCTGCCGGCCATCGAGCTGCTCAAGCAGCAGTTGCAGGTGGTGAACGTGGACGCCGGCAACGACTACCGTCGTCGCGCGCTGGAAAACGCCAACCTTTACCTGCAGCCGCTCAACGAGGCGAACGAAGCCGAGATGCATCGCATGTTCGGGCAGTTGGCCGAAACCGCTGACGAAGACCCGGAGCTGAACATCGAGCACCGCGTGCTCAAGGCTCGCCGAAAGGCCGGTGGGGTGGTCTGGTTCGATTTCAACACCTTGTGCGGCGGCCCACGCTCGCAGAATGACTACCTGGAGCTGGCCTCGCGTTTTCACACGGTGATGCTCAGCAACGTGCCGCACATGCCGGTGAAGATGGCCTCGGAAGCGCGCCGTTTCACGTGGCTGGTGGACGTGCTCTACGACCGCAAGTGCAAGCTGGTGATCTCGGCCGATGTCCCGCCCGAAGCGCTCTACACCGAGGGGCCTTTGGCGCACGAGTTTCCGCGAACGGTCTCTCGCCTCAACGAGATGCAGTCCAAGGAATACCTCAGCGAAGAGCGCCGCATCGTCGACACCTCGCTGACGTGATCGATCAAGCCAGCGCTTCGACCCGAACCAGCGCCAGCGACAGGTTGTCGCCACCGGCGCGGGCGCGGTAGCGGGCCTTGCCCACGAGCATCTCGGCGGCTTCACGCGGGGGCAGGGTGTGCACGATGGCGCCCAGTTCCTTGGGCGTGAAGTAGTGCCACAGGCCATCGGAGCAGGCCAGCAGGGTGTCGCCGATTTCAAGCCGGGTGACGGTGCGGATGGCCAGCGGCGGATCGGCCTGGCTGCCCAGGCAACCCGTCAGCAGGTTGGCCTGCGGGTGCACATTGGCTTCGTCTTCGCTCAGGTGGCCTTCGTTGACCAGGCGCTGCACGTAGGAGTGGTCCTCCGTGCGGGTGATCATCTCGGGGCCATGGAAATGGTAGATGCGGGTGTCGCCGGCGTGGCCCACGCAGGCGCTCATGTCCGGGTTGATCAGGAAGGCGCCGACCGTGCTGTGGGGCTCTTCCTCGAAGGCCAGCGCGGTGAGCTTGATCATCAGGTGGGCTTCCTGCACCAGCTGCGTCATCAGCGACTCGCTGGACTCCAGGCCGGGCTCGTAGCGCTCGAACACCTGCCGCGCGGTGAGGATCACCTGGTCGGCGGCTTTGCGACCACCGCTCTTGCCTCCCATGCCATCGGCCACCACGGCCATCAGGCAGCCGGGCGCGCGGGGGTGGGGGATGACCTCCACCTGGTCTTGCTGATACGGGCGGTCTCCGCGGTGCAGGCCGGTGGCGGCCACAAGGCGAAAACTCGAAGGCGCAGTGATCATGGGAAAACTATAATCGGGAAACGGGGAGACCCTGTTCCCCGATCACAGGGGATTCAACCGATGACGGGTTGCAGCATGACGACCCCCTGGCGCCGAAGATGACCGAGAACCTCCATTCCCCCCATCGACAGTTGATCGAACTGCGGATGGAGCACGCCGACCTGGACAACCTGATCGACCGCGCCGCCGAGCAGAGCCCCGTTGACGAGCTCTCCTTGAGGCGCCTCAAGAAACGCCGCCTGCTGCTGCGCGACCTGATCGCGCGCCTGGAGCTCATGCTCGACCCCAAAGAGCCGGCCTGAGCCAAGCAGGCGACAACCGGGGGGCGATGCAGAGAACCGTTCAGGCCAGGGCTTCCAGCAGCTCGGTCTCGATGGCGAGTTGCTGCTTGTCTTGACGCAAGGCGTCACCAGTGACGAGGAAGGTGTCTTCCACGCGCTCACCCAGGGTGCTGACCTTGGCCAGTTGCACGTTCACTCGGTGGCGCGCCAGCGTGCGCGCGATCACGTAAAGCAGGCCGGAGCGGTCGGATGCCGAGACCGTGAGCAGCCAGCGCTGGGCGCGCTCGTCCGGCCGCAGGCTGACGCGTGGCGGGATCGGGAAGGAGCGAACACGGCGCGACTGGCGGCCGCGCGTGGGCTCGTGCAAGGGCTTGTCGGAGGCGACGGCTTCGGTCAGCTGTGTCTCGACCAGCGCGATCATGTCGCGGTAGTGAACGCCTTCGAAGCGCAGCGGGTCGGAAGCCAGGATCTGGAAGGTGTCCAGCGCGTAGCCCGTGCCCGAGGTGTGGATGCGCGCGTCCTGGATGCTGAAGGCGGCGCGGTCGAAGTAGCCGCAGATGCGCGCGAACAGGTCGGGCCGATCCGGGGCGTAGACCAGCACCTGCAGGCCTTCGCCAATGGACGACAGGCGGGCAGCCACGATGGGCTTGGGTGTGTCGACATGGCGCCAGAGCATGCGCGTGTGCCAGGCGATGTCGGCGGCGTCGTGGCGAGCGAAGTAGCTGATGTCCAGCGTCTGCCAGAGCTTGTCTTCGATGCCGGGCGGCAGGTAGTACAGCTGCAGCGTCTGGCGGGCCTGCTGCTTGCGTGATTCGATCTCGGCGTCCATGTGCGGGCGCGAGCCACCGAGCGCGCGCAGCGTCAGCTTGAAGAGGTCTTCGAGCAGCTTGCCCTTCCAGGCGTTCCAGACCTTGGGGCTGGTGCCACGGATGTCGGCCACGGTCAGCAGGTACAAGGCGGTGAGGGTGCGCTCATTGCCCACGCGGCGCGCAAAGGCCTGGATGACGTCCGGGTCGGACAGGTCTTCCTTCTGGGCCACGCGCGACATGGTCAGGTGTTCGCCCACCAGGAATTCGATGAGCTTGGCGTCTTCACCGGCGATGCCGTGGTCCTTGCAGAAACGGCGCACCTCGACGGCACCGAGCTCGGAGTGGTCGCCACCACGGCCCTTGGCCACGTCGTGGAAGAGCGCGGCGATGTAGAGCAGCCAGGGCTTGTCGAACTGCGAGGCCAGTTGCGTGCAGAAAGGGTACTCGTGGGCGTGCTCGGGGATGAAGAAGCGGCGCACGTTGCGCACGACCATGAGGATGTGCTGGTCCACGGTGTAGACGTGGAAGAGGTCGTGCTGCATCTGCCCGACGATGCGGCGGAACACCCAGAGGTAGCGGCCCAGCACCGAGGTCTGGTTGAGCAGGCGCATGACGCGCGTCTGGCCTTGTTGCTCCTGCAGGATCGCCATGAAGGTGGCGTGGTTCACCGGGTCGCGCCGGAAGGACGCGTCCATCACGCCGCGGGCGTTGTACAGCGCACGCAGGGTTCGGGCCGACAGGCCCTTGAGGGTGCTTTCCTGCTGCAGGGTCAGGAAGGTGGTGAGGATGGCGTGGCGGTCGCGCTGGTAGAGGTCGTCGCTGGCGACCTCGAGGTAGCCGCCGCGGTCGAGGAAGCGCTCGTTGATGACGCGCATGGGCGCATCGGTCGAGCCCTGCACGCGTTCCTCGATGTTGAGGATCAGGATCTGGTTGAGCTGGGTGACGGCCTTGGCCGCCCAGTAGTAGCGCCGCATCAGCGCCTCGGAGGCGCGCAGCGCGGGCGTGTTGACGTAGCCGAAGCTCTCGGCGATGGTGGTCTGCAGGTCGAAGACCAGGCGGTCCTCGCGGCGCCCGGCCACCTGGTGCAAGCGACAGCGGATGAGTTTGAGCAGGCCTTCGTTGCGCTGCAGCTGGCGGGCTTCGAAGGCCGTCAGCAGGCCGTTTCGGGCAAGGTCATGCCAGTTGCGGCCCAGGCGCGCGGCCAGGGCCAGCCAGAGCACCACCTGCAGGTCGCGCAGGCCGCCAGGGCTTTCCTTGCAGTTGGGCTCGAGGGCGTAGGGCGTGTCTTCGTGTTTGGTGTGCCGCTGGCGCATCTCCAGCATCTTGGCCGTGACGAAGGCGTGCACGTCGAGGTGCTCGTAAGTGGCCTGCTCGAGGGCTTCGTAGCGCGCTTTGGAGCCGCACAGAAAGCGGGCTTCAAGCAGCGACGTCTGGACGGTGACGTCGCGCTGGGCCTCTTCGGCGCATTCTTCAACGGTGCGCACGCTCGAGCCGATCTCCAGCCCGATGTCCCAGCAGGCGCTGATGAAGCCTTCGACGCTGGGCGCCAGGCTTTCGTCGCCGGCGACCGAGGGCGACAGCGGCATCAACAGCAGGACGTCGATGTCGGAATGCGGAAAGAGCTCGCCGCGGCCATAGCCGCCCACCGCGACCAGCGCCGCGCCCTTGGGCATGGCGTGGGCCTCCCAGAGCGTTTGCAGCACGCGGTCGACCAGGCGGGCGAGCTGGGTGAGCAGGCGCGTGGCCGACGAGGTGGTCGGCCTGCTGTCCTGGAACCGCTGCAACAGCGCGGCCTTGTCTGCGCGAAACTGCGTGCGCAGGGCGGGGACGTCAACGGTCATGGGCAGAAGGCTTGGGTTCAGGCGGGCTGGGTGACCTGCTGGACGAAGGACGGGGCTTGGGGGCTGCCGGCCGACAGGGTCAGGACTTCGTAGCCGGTTTCGGTGACGAGCACGGTGTGCTCCCACTGCGCCGACAGCGAACGGTCCTTGGTGACGATGGTCCAGCCGTCGTAGGGCTGCCCGCCCTTGCGGCCTTCCTTGATCTCGCGCTTGCCCAGGTTGATCATGGGCTCGATGGTGAAGATCAGGCCGGGCTGCAGCTCGATGCCGGTGCCAGGGCGGCCGTAGTGCAGCACCTGCGGGTCTTCGTGGAAGCGCTGGCCGATGCCGTGGCCGCAGTACTCACGAACCACCGAGTAGCCGGCGTTTTCGGCGAAGGTCTGGATGGCGTGGCCGATGTCGCCCAGGCGCGCGCCCGGCTTGACCTTGAGGATGCCCTTCCACATGGCTTCGAAGGTGATGCGGCACAGGCGGTCGGCGGCGATCGCCGGTTTGCCGATCAGGAACATGCGGCTGTTGTCGCCATACCAGCCATCCTTGATGACGGTGACGTCGATGTTGACGATGTCGCCCGATTTCAGCGGCGTGTCGTTGGGGATGCCGTGGCAGACCACGTCGTTGACGGAGGTGCACAGCGAGGCAGGGTAGGGGACGTGGCCAGGCGGCTGGTAGTTCAGCGTGGCGGACGTCGTGCCCTGGACGTTGACCATGTAGTCGTGGGCCAGGCGGTCGATCTCCTTGGTGGTGATGCCGGGCTGGATGTGGGGCGTCAGGTAGTCCAGGACCTCCGAGGCGAGTCGGCAGGCCACGCGCATGGCGTCGATCTCGGCGCCGGATTTGATCGTGATGCTCATGGCGGCAATTATCGGGCTTTCGTCTGACCAGGGGGCAGACCCTGCCATTCGAGGTGTGCATTCACGCTTGCCCGAATGGTGAGTCGAGCATGAATGGGTATCGTGCAACGCGATTTGTTCATTTTGCGCTTGCACCACCACCTCAGGAGGCCCCATGCCCATCAACCATCCAGACCACAAGGGCCTTGCCAGACGAGACGCTTTGGCTCGCCTGCTGGCTGGCGCCGCCACCGGATCCGGGCTCTCCAGGGCCTCGCTGCTGGGGACGCTTGGCCTGGCCTCAGCCAGCGCCGCACAAGCCCAGTTGCAGCCTTTGCCTCCTTATGCCGTGCGCACGGTGCTGCAGTCGGTGGCCAACAGCCGCTACCACCTGGTGTCCGGGCTCAGCGAGTCCGGTGAAGTCGCTGGCGTGGTGGTGGCACGCAGCGGGACCAAGTTGGGTGTTGGCAGCGCCGACATCTGGTTTGGCGTCAGCATCCCGCTGCCGTGGCTCACGTTCACGAAGGTGGATCGCTTCCTGCCGGCCAGGTGGACGGCCCAAGGTCAGCCGGTGCCCCTGCCGCGCTACAGCGGCGGGTACGACGCGGTGGCGCACGATCTGTCGTCGAACGGCATCGTGGTCGGCGGCATGGCCACGACTTCGGCGCAGTCCAGCAACAAGCTTTACCAGGCCTGCCTGTGGCGCAACGGCACGCTGGTGGACCTGAAGGTGGGCTCGACCCGTTCGCAGGCGCGCCCCAGCGTGAACAACCAGGGGTGGGTGCTGTCCAAGGCCGAGTCGGCCGATCAGCATTTCATCTGGCGAGATGGCGTGCGGGAGAACCTGCCGCGCACCGCCCGCACAGGCGGAGAGGTCATCAACGCCCTGAGCATCGACGATGCGGGGGCGGTGCTGGTGGCCGAGCGCTTCAGCGGTGGGCGCTACTTCATTTACAGGCAAGGCGCCTTCACGCCCTTGAACCTGCCGTCCGCAACCCGGGTGTCGGCGGTCAAGCAGGCGCGCAACGGCGTGGTGTTCGGTGAACTGGCTCAGGTCACGGCGGAGTCCACCCGCTCGGAGTTCTTCATGGTCCGCCAGGGGGTGACCCATGTGCTGTCCAGCCTGGACGCGCGCTTGCTGCCCACGGGCTTCGCGGATCGCAGCGTGACGGTGAACGACGCCGGCTGGCTGCTGTTTTCGCAGTCCGGCCTGAACGGGGGTGCCGACCGGTTCTGGCTGTGGAACGGCGTGAGCCTGGTGGACCTGGCCAGCCTGCTGCCTCAGGGCGTGGCCCTGCATGCGGTGTTCGACATGAACCGCAAGGGCGAGGTGCTGGCTCAGGTGAGCCTGTCCGGGCAGGGCGCAAGCGCCTTCGTGGTCCTGTCTCCGGCGACACCGTTGGTGCCCTGAGGCGCCAGGGGCGGCTAAAATGCCGGGTTCTCCCACCGCCGCTGGCCTTCTTCATGTCCCACTTGATGCACCACGAGGGCGGCAACGCCCTGGCCCCTCACCAAGTCCAGGCTTTGCTGCCCCGCTTGCAGGCGATCAACAGCCGCATCGCAGGACTGCACGCACGCCATGTGCACTGGGTGCTGACGGACCAGCCGCTGACCGGGGGCGATGCCGACAGGCTCAAGGCCTTGCTGACCTATGGCGAAGCCTACACGGGCCCGACCGATGGTGACCTGATCGTGGTGGCGCCGCGCCTGGGCACCGTGTCGCCCTGGGCGTCCAAGGCCACCGACATCGCGCACAACTGCGGCCTGGGCATCCGCCGCGTCGAGCGCGTGGTCGAGTACCGAATCACCGTCAAGGCGGGCGTCATCGGCGCCTTGCTGGGCAGCAGCAAGTCCCTGGCTCCGCAAGACCTTCAGGCCATCGCGGCCTTGCTGCACGACCGCATGACCGAAAGCGTGCTGGCCAGCCGCGACGAAGCCCGCCACCTGTTCGACGAAAAGCAGGGCACGCCCATGGCCCACGTCGATGTGCTGGGCCGTGGCCGCCAGGCGCTTGAGGCGGCCAACGTCGAATTCGGCCTGGCCCTGTCGGACGATGAAATCGACTACCTGGTCAATGCTTTCACAGGCTTGAAACGCAACCCGACCGACGTCGAGCTGACGATGTTCGCGCAGGCCAATTCCGAGCACTGTCGCCACAAGATCTTCAACGCGAAGTTCACCATCGATGGCCAGGAGCAGGACCTGTCGATGTTCGGCATGATCCGCAACACCGAGAAGCTCAGCCCGCAGCACACGGTGGTGGCCTACTCGGACAACGCGTCCGTGATGGAAGGCCACCAGATCGAGCGCTGGATGCCCAATGGCTTCACCAACGCGCCCCAGTACCAGGCCCGCGAGGAACTGGCACACGTGCTGATGAAGGTCGAGACCCACAACCACCCGACGGCGATTTCGCCCTTCCCGGGTGCCTCGACCGGCGCGGGCGGCGAGATCCGCGACGAAGGCGCCACGGGCCGTGGCTCGCGCCCGAAGTCGGGTCTGACGGGCTTTTCGGTGTCGAACCTGCACCTGCCTGGCACGAGCGAGCCTTGGGAGCAAAACCCTGTCGGCAAGCCCGAGCACATCGCCAGCCCGCTGCAGATCATGATCGAAGGCCCGCTGGGTGGCGCGGCCTTCAACAACGAGTTCGGCCGCGCGAACCTGGGTGGTTACTTCCGCGTGTTCGAGCAGACCGTGGGCGAGGGCGCTGGCGCCATCCGCCGCGGCTACCACAAGCCCATCATGATCGCTGGCGGCATCGGCACGATCAGCGCCGAGCAGACCAAGAAGATCGTCTTTGGCGCGGGCACGCTGCTGATCCAGTTGGGCGGCCCGGGCATGCGCATCGGCATGGCCGGCGCGGCGGCGTCGTCGATGGCGGCGGGCACCAATTCCGCCGCGCTGGACTTCGACTCGGTGCAACGTGGTAACCCGGAGATCGAGCGCCGCGCGCAAGAGGTCATCAACCACTGCTGGGGCCTGGGCGCTCAGAACCCCATCCTGGCGATCCACGACGTGGGCGCGGGCGGCATCTCCAACGCCTTCCCCGAGCTGGTGGACGGCGCAGGCAAGGGCGCTCGCTTTGACCTGAGCAAGGTGCCGCTGGAAGAGTCCGGCATGGCCCCGAAAGAGATCTGGTGCAACGAGAGCCAGGAGCGCTACGTGCTGGCCATCGCACCCGAGAGCCTGCCCATCTTCACCGCCATGTGCGA
This sequence comes from Burkholderiales bacterium RIFCSPHIGHO2_01_FULL_63_240, assembly GCA_001770725.1. Lineage (GTDB taxonomy): Bacteria > Pseudomonadota > Gammaproteobacteria > Burkholderiales > Burkholderiaceae_C > Aquabacterium. The sequence goes on along the minus strand of MERU01000002.1, from coordinate 309,596 downwards.
GCGCGAGCGCTGCCCGTTCGGCGTGATCGGCACCGCCACCGAGGCGCTGGAGCTGGTGCTGGAAGACACCACCAAGCCCGATGCCGACAAGCCCGTGGACATGCCCATGGACGTGCTGCTGGGCAAGCCGCCCAAGGTGCACCGTGACGTCAAGCGTGTGCGGTGGGATGGCGGCAAGCTCGACCTGACCGGCGTGTCGCTCGAGAAGGTGGCCTTGGATGTGCTGCGTCACCCCACGGTGGCCAGCAAGCGCTTCCTGATCACCATCGGCGACCGCACGGTGGGGGGCCTCAACAGCCGCGACCAGATGGTCGGTCCCTGGCAGGTGCCGGTGGCCGACGTGGCCGTCACCCTGGCCGACTACCAAGGCTTTGCTGGCGAAGCCATGGCCATGGGCGAGCGCACGCCGCTGGCCTCGGTCAACGCGCCTGCGTCGGGCCGCATGGCGGTGGGCGAAGCCATCACCAACCTGCTGGCCGCCCCCATCGAGCTGCCGCGCGTGAAGCTGTCGGCCAACTGGATGGCCGCCTGCGGCGAACAGGGCGAAGACGCTGCGCTGTACGACACGGTCAAGGCCGTGGGCATGGAGCTGTGCCCGGCACTGGGCATCTCCATCCCGGTGGGCAAGGATTCGCTGTCGATGCGCACCAAGTGGTCCGACAACGGCGCCACCAGGCAGGTGACCGCGCCCGTGTCGCTGATCGTCACGGCGTTTGCCTCCATCGCAGACACCCGCGGCACGCTGACCCCGCAGCTGGTCACGTCGGAAAACGGCCAGGCCCTGGACACCAGCCTGATCCTCGTCGACCTGGGCCAAGGCAAGAAGCGCATGGGCGGCTCCATGCTGGCCCAGGTGCTGAACCAGTTCGGCAACGAGGTGCCCGACCTCGACTCGCCGGCCCTGCTCAAGGCCACGGTGGAAGCCGTCAATGCGCTGCGCGCCCAAGGCAAGCTGCTGGCCTACCACGACCGCGGTGACGGCGGCTTGTGGGCCACGGTGGCCGAGATGGCCTTTGCCGGCCACACGGGCGTGTCGATCAACGTGGACATGCTGGTGACCGAAGGCGATGGCATCAGCGACAGCCGCGCTGAAACCGGTGACTCCAAGAACTGGGCCGGCCAGGTCAGCGAGCGCCGCAACGAGCTGACGCTCAAGGCCCTGTTCAACGAAGAGCTGGGCGTGGTGCTGCAGGTGCGCACCGCCGAGCGCGATGCCGTCATGCAGGTGCTGCGCGAGCACGGCCTGAGCAAGCACAGCCACGTCATCGGCAAGCCGATCCTGACGGGTGCGGGCAAGGGCCAGGTGCAGGTCTGGCGCGACGCCAAGGACATCTTCAAGGCCCCGCTGCAGCAGTTGCACCAGGCCTGGGACGAGGTGAGCTGGCGCATCGCCCAGCTGCGCGACAACCCGGCCTGCGCGGACAGCGAGCACGCCACCATCGGCGATGCGGCCAACACCGGCCTGCACGTGTCCCTGAGCTTCGACCCGCTGGAGGACGTGTCCGCGCCCTTCATCCACAAGGCGCGCCCCAAGGTGGCCATCCTGCGCGAGCAGGGCGTGAACTCGCACGTGGAGATGGCCTACGCCATGCACCTGGGCGGCTTCGACACCTTCGACGTGCACATGAGCGACCTGATCGCCGGCCGCGCACGCCTGGACCAGTTCCAGGGCTTCGTGGCCTGCGGCGGCTTCAGCTATGGCGACACCCTGGGCGCTGGCGAAGGCTGGGCCCGCTCGGTGCTGTTCAACCCGCAACTGGCCGAGCAGTTCGCTGCCTTCATGGCTCGGCAGGAGACCTTCGGCCTGGGTGTGTGCAATGGCTGCCAGATGCTGGCGGCGCTCAGCCCCATCATCCCGGGCGCCGAGCACTGGCCGAAGTTCACGACCAACCAGAGCACGCGTTTCGAGGCCCGCCTGAGCCAGGTCGAGGTGCTGGAGAGCCCGTCCATCTTCTTTGCGGGCATGGCCGGCAGCCGCATGCCCATCGCCGTCTCGCACGGTGAGGGCTTTGCGAACTTCTCGCAGCGTGGTGATGCCGCCAAGGTGCACCGCGCGGTGCGCTTCGTGGACCACACCGGCGCGCCCACCGAGGTCTACCCGTTCAACCCGAACGGCTCGCCCGATGGCCTGACCGGCGTGACCACGCCCGACGGGCGCTTCACGGCCATGATGCCGCACCCGGAGCGTGTGTTCCGCAACATCCAGATGAGCTGGACCAGTGGCGACAAGAGCGCCCCGAGTCCTTGGCTGCGCATGTTCCGCAACGCGCGCAAGTGGGTGGGATGAGGTCAAGGGGCGCTGAGGCGCCCCTTGTTTCCTGCCGGCTGTGGCGCCCTCAGGTTTGCAGGGCGGACAGCAGGGCCGGCGCGATCAGCGGGGCAAGCCGCACCACGTTGCTGGCGTGACCGACGCTGTCGCTGCTCCAGAAATGCCTGATGCCGGCGCCGCGGATCACGTCCATCGCATCGTGCGCCAGCAGGGCGTGGGTCACGGCGACATCGACCGATGCAGCCCCGCATCGCAACAGGCCCTGTGCAGCTGCCGCCAGAGTGCGGCCTGAACTCGCGATGTCGTCGAGCAGCACGACGCGGCGGTCCTTGACGCTGACGTCGGGAAGCTCGATCTGCACATCGCGGTCACCGTGGCGGGCCTTGCTGCACACACCATGGGCACAGCCGAGCTCGGCCGCGGCAGCTGCTGTCCAGGGGGCCGACTCGCTGTCAGGACCCATCAGCACCAACTCGCCCGCCGGGCACTCGCTTCGCAAGGCGTCGGCCACATGGCGAGCCAGCACAGGCGCGGCGGACAGCGCCAGGGCCTGCCGAACGTTCACGGCCTGGTCCAGTCGTTCGATGCGGTGCAAGTGGGGGTCGACCGTGATGAGGGTGTCGAAATCGAGTGCCAGCAGGCGCCCCACCTGCCGCTGGCTGATCACTTCGCCCGCATGGAACGAGGTGTCCTGGCGCATGTAGGCCAGGTAGGGGGCCACCAGCACCAACCGGCGAACGCCCCACGCCCGGGCCTGGCTTGCCAGCAGCAGCACCTCGAGCAGCTTCTCGTTGGGGTCGTGCAGGCTGCGGTAGAGCACGACCGTGTCCGGGGTCGGCGCAGCACCCGGCGTGCCAGGCTCCGCAAAAGGCAGGGTCAGGCGAAGCTCCCCGTCCGGGAAGCGGTGGCAAGCCACTTCGGCAGCGCCCAGGCCCGAAGCCCGCGCCAGGTTCAGGGCCGCCTGGGCCTGGTCCTTGAAGTGCAACAGCAGCGTCGACGACATCAGATCTCCAGGTAGAGCGGGGGCACATCTGCCGGTGATCCCAGGCGCACGCCGTCGTGCTCCCTGGCCTCCTGGCGAGCGAAGCCCAGGTCCGCAGGGTAGGCCGCGTGAACGCGGTAGAGCGCCTCGCCGGCCTCGACCTGATCGCCGAGCTTTCTAAGCAGGTCCACGCCCGCACCGGCGACCTTCGGTGCCCCCGCCACGCGGGCGATGCGCGCGAGCTGCAGGTTGTCGAGCTCGCAGACCACACCACTGGCCGTGGCGGTGACCTCGAACGTCAAAGGCGCAAGCGCGGGCTGCTCGGGGTCGAACGATCGAGAGCCCTGCGCGGTGATGATGGCTTGCATCTTCTCCAGCGCACGGCCCGATTCCAGGATGTCCCGGGCGATGGCGAAACCGTCGCCGCCACGGACATCGGGGTCGAATTCGAGCATGCGGCCGGCAAGGCGCAACGCCTTGAGCCGCAGGTCGTCGGGGCCCCGTGGGTCGTTTTGCAGCACCCACATCACGTCGCGCGCTTCCAGCACCGGGCCGATGCCGCGTCCGATGGGCTGGCGGCCATCCGTGATGACGACGTCGATGGCCAGGCCCAGCCGCTGTGCCACGAATTCGAAGAGCCGTCGCAGGCGTTGGGCCTCGGGCATCGAGCGGACCTTGGCGGTCGGTCCGATGGGGATGTCCAGCAGCAGGTGGGTGGAGCCGGCGGCTACCTTCTTGGAGAGGATGGAGGCCACCATCTGGCCGTGCGAATCGATCGACAGGGGGCGTTCGACCGAAATCAGCACATCGTCCGCGGGGGACAGGTCGCTGGTGCCACCCCACGCCAGGCAGGCGTGGTGTTCACGCACGATCTCCATCAGGCGCCCAAAGGGGGGCTCGACGTTGGACAGCACCTCCATGGTGTCGGCGGTGCCGGCAGGCGAGGTGATGGCGCGCGACGAGGTTTTCGGGCACAGCATGCCGTGCGCGGCCACGATGGGCACCACCAGCATGGACGTGCGATTGCCCGGGATGCCTCCGATGCAGTGCTTGTCCACCACGGGGTGGTCGTGCCAGTCGAGCCGGCGGCCCACGGCGGACATGGCCTCGCTCAGGTAGTAGACCTCCTCGCGATCGAGCTCTCCCTGGTGGCAGGCGACCACGAAGGCCGTGAGTTCGATCTTGGAGTAGCGGTGCTCGGCGATGTCGCGCACGATGGCGCGGTAGTCTTCGTGCGCGAGCCGCTCGCCTGCGATCTTGCGGTGCAAGGCCGGGATGGAGCAAGGTGGCGCGGCCTGACCGATGCGAACTTCGTGGCCTTCGCTCACCCCCATCTGACCGAAGGCGTCTTCCGACAACCCCAGTTGATCCGGGCCGACGATGCAGGCGTCATCGACCACATTGAGCGTCGCGAGGATGCGTTGCCCGTTGGCTCGGACCTCCACCTTGGACAGAGCCTGGAACCCTTCTGCGCGGTAGATCGCGCAGTCGCGGTGCAGGTAGGCGACGTTTTCGCGGTACGTGTCGATGGCCACCCGCTTGAGGCGCAGCGTGGCGGTGACGTCGGCTGGGGTGGTCATGCGTTGGGGCGGGCAAAGGGCACGCCGAAAGACGTGCTTGGCATCTTACGCCCGAGGCATTTCGCAGAACTGGTCCAGATCAAGAACCGGCCACGTCGTGTCAGCGGCCGTTCGGCATCAGGCGGCGATGGTGCGCGCCGCCAGGGACTGGTTGTTGCGCACCAGGTCGATGAGCCGGTCGATGTTGGGGTGCTTGCCCGGGTTGGCTTCGGCGTCGGCGGTGTGTTCGGCGTAGAGCTGCAGGCCTTCCTGGGCGGCGGCCGCGTTGAGGGCGCCATGCTTGGCCGCCAGGGCTGCGTAGACGGCCAGCGAGCCGGCCTGGCCCGGCTTGTTCTCGATGCGGGCGACCACGGTGCCTGCGGCATCGAGCAGTTCCAGTGCGGCCAGGTGGGCCACAGGGGGGAGGGCTTTGAGGTTGTCGGCGAATGCCATGTGCGGGCTCCTTCAGATCAGGGCCCGCATTGTGCCGCAGCCGGCGCAGCAGACAGCGTGGCCCGCCCCGCCATGACCTCGCCCCACTCGACGATGGCCAGGCTGCCGTCCGCGTGCTCGACCAGTGCCGTCAGGCTCTCGACCCAATCCCCATCGTTGCAGTACAGGATGCCTTCGACATCTCGCATCTCGGCGTGGTGGATGTGGCCGCACACCAGGCCATCGACGCCGCGCTTGCGGGCCTCGCGCGCCAGCGCGGCTTCGAAGTCGCCCACGTAGCTGACGGCGCGCTTGACCTTGAGCTTGAGGTACTTGGACAGCGACCAGTAAGGCAGGCCGGCCCGGGCGCGCCAGGAGTTCAGGTGCCGGTTGAGCTTGAGCGTGAACTCATAGAGCGAATCACCCAGCAGCGCCAGCCAGCGGGCCACCTGGATCACGCCGTCGTACAGGTCGCCATGCGTGACCCAGAGCTGGCGACCGTCGGCGGTGGTGTGGATCCATTCTTCGGCCACCTCGATGCCGCCGAACGAGTGCTCCAGGAACTTGCGCGCGAACTCGTCGTGGTTGCCCGGCACGTAGATCACGCGCGTGCCCTTGCGGGCCTTGCGCAGCAGCTTTTGCACCACGACGTTGTGAGCCTGCGGCCAGTACCAGCTGCGACGCAGCTGCCAGCCGTCGATGATGTCGCCAACCAGGTAGAGGGTGTCGCATTCCACGCGCTTGAGGAAGTCGAGCAGGGCGTGGGCCTGGCAGCCTGGCGTGCCCAGGTGCACATCGGAGATCCACACGGTGCGAACGCGGTGCGTGCCTTCCTGTCCTTCTGGCTTTTCGCCAAGGGATGGAGCGAGGCTCCCGTTGCCAGCCGCAAAACTGGCGGGCGAGGTCAAGGCTCTCAGGAGAGGGGCGTTGATCCAGTTCCGCATGCACCCATGGTCTGCGGCGCATGTGACAGCACCGCGATGCCAGGGTGACAGCGGGATGACGGCTCCCGCTGGTTCACGGGAGCGCCGAAACCGAGGGGATCAGGCTTGCGGCCGCGTGCGGTAGAACTGCACCGGCGCCGGCGGGATCTGGTTGAGCACCGACTTTTTCATCTTGCCGACCACGTGCATCTCGCAGGGCTTGCAGTCAAAGCGCAGCGTGAGCTTTTCCTTGCCATTGATGAGCTGCAGCGGCTCGGCGCGCACCTGGCCCTGCACGCCTTGCACGCCCTTGGCCTGCTTGGGGCACAGGCTCAGCGAAAAGCGCACGCAGTGCTTGGTGATCATCAGGCTGACCTCGCCGAGCTCCTCGTGGCTTTCGTAGGCGGGCTCGATGACCTTGACGCCGTGCTTGGCGTAGAAGTCGCGCGCCTTGTGGTTGTAGACGTTGGCCAGGTAGCTCAGCGTGTCCTCGGGGTAGGGCGCAGGCGGCTCCACGGCCGCAGCGCGTTCGAGGCGCGGGCGCGCCGATTCGCGGGCGGCTTCCAGCGCGGCCACAGCGTCGCGCCTGAGCGTGTTGAGCGCCGAGGCCGGCACGAACCAGGGCTGGCTCAGCTTGAGGCCAATGTCGTGTGCATGAAAGAGGGTGTTGCCGAACTTGCCGATGTGCTCGCGCAGCATGGCCTCGCCACGTGCGGCGTCCTGCGGGGCTTGCTTGTCGCAAACCACCTGGGCGGTGCCGACGCAACCATCCTCGTCGCTCAACTGCAGCGCCAGGCCGTCGGCGGTTTCGCTCAGCTCGGCCCACAGCCCGATGCGGCGGTCGGACGACTTCTTGCTCAGCAGGTGCTCCCAGCTGCGGTCGCGGTTGCGGTTGATGGCCACGCCGGACTGCAGGTCCTTGAGCGTTTCGATCGCTTCGTTGGGGAACACGCGCCACAGGCGACCCGACTTGCCCACCGGCTCAGCGGTGTTGACCTGCACGCCGACGATGTCCTTGGTCAGGGTCAGGTAGTTCAGGCCGTCGCCGTTGTGGATGCCGCCAGCTTCTTTGACCGCTTCGTCGTCGATGGCCACGTCGAACCACTTGTCTCCCACCTTGGCGACTTCGCCCACGGGCAGGCCCAGGTGCTTGGGTGACTCGAAGGCGCCGATGTCTTCCTTGCGGCCGTTGACGAAGTAGTCGGTGCTGCCGCGGTTGAAGTTGCGCTCGGGCTCGGGCTGGAAGTAGAAGGTGCATTCGCCCGATGACGAGCGGGCCAGCTCAGGCCGTTGCTCCAGGATCTCGTCAAGCAGCAGGCGGTAATGGGCGGTGATGTTTTTCACGTAGCCCATGTCCTTGTAGCGGCCTTCGATCTTGAAGGAGCGCACGCCCGCGTCGATCAGGGCGTTGAGGTTGGCACTCTGGTCGTTGTCCTTCATGGACAGCACGTGCTGCTCGAAGGCCACGACCTGGCCGCTGCCGTCGAGCACGTTGTAGGGCAGGCGGCAGGCTTGTGAGCAGTCGCCGCGGTTGGCGCTGCGCCCCGTGTGCGCATGGCTGATGAAGCACTGGCCACTGTAGGCCACGCACAAGGCGCCATGGATGAAGAACTCGATGCTGGCGTGCGTGGCGTCCGCAATGGCTTTGATCTGCTGCAGCGTCAGCTCGCGCGCCAGCACGATCTGGCTGAAGCCGGCGTCCTGCAGGAACTTCGCCTTCTCGACGGTGCGGATGTCGGTCTGCGTGCTGGCGTGCAGCTGAATGGGCGGCAAGTCGAGCTCAAGCAGGCCCATGTCCTGCACGATCAGGGCGTCCACGCCGGCGTCGTGCAGCTCCCAGATCATCTTGCGTGCGGGCTCGAGCTCGTCGTCGCGCAAGATGGTGTTGAGCGTGGTGAAGACCTTGGCGTGGTAGCGGTGGGCGTGCTGGACCAGCCGGGCGATGTCGCTGACCTCGTTGCTGGCGTTGCTGCGCGCGCCGAAAGAGGGCCCGCCAATGTAGATGGCGTCGGCGCCGTGGTTGACGGCTTCGATCCCGATGTCGGCCGTGCGCGCGGGCGAAAGCAGTTCGATCTGGTGGGCGGGCAGGGACATGGCGGGTGGGGTGCTGGGGGCAAGAGCGCGGGGAGGGCCGATACTATCGCGATGGCACCGAAAAAAGGCAAGTTGGGGACACAAGCCCCTGCGATCGCGCAGCGCTTCGACCGCGTCGACGCCCTGCGCGGGCTGGCGCTGCTCTGGATGGCCGCCTTCCACTTCTGCTTTGACCTGGCGAACTTTCGCCTGACGGAATCGGATTTCTACCGCGACCCTTTCTGGACATGGCAGCGCACCTTCATCCTGTCGACCTTCCTGCTGTGCGCTGGCGCGGGGCAGGCCATCGCCACGCACCGGGGGCAGAGCTGGGCGCGTTTCTGGCGCCGGTGGGCGCAAATCGTTGGCTGCGCACTGCTGGTGAGCCTGGGCAGCTGGTGGATGTTCCCGCGCAGCTACATCTCGTTCGGGGTGTTGCACGGCATGGCGGTGATGCTGATCGTCGCCCGCCTGAGCGCGCCGCTGGGGAACTGGCTGCTGCCACTGGGTTTGGTGGCGGTGCTGCTGCCGCATGCCTTCCAGCACCCCTTCTTTGATGCGCGGTGGACGAACTGGGTGGGCCTGGTCACCCACAAGCCCATCACCGAGGATTTCGTGCCCGTGTTGCCCTGGTTGGGGGTGATGTGGTGGGGGCTGGCCGTGACACAGTGGCTGTTGCGACACCGTCCGCACTGGCTGGGTGGTGTTTCGGTGGCGAACTCCGGCGACAATCTCGGCCTCGCTCGGCGCGAGCCCGCATTTTGGCGGGCCCTGGTCTTGCTGGGGCAGTGGAGCCTGAGCTTCTACATGGTGCATCAGCCGGTGTTCATCGGCGCCTTGATGGCCTGGCAGCAGCTTCGCGTCCCGCATGCCCCGCACTGATCGCCGCACCGAACCGCACAGCGCCTGTTGCTTCCCTCTGATTGCTCTGCTGAGCCTGCTGCCATGTCCCAAGCCCTGACCCAAGACGAACTCAAGACCCTGGTGGGGCGCGCCGCCCTCGAATACGTGCCTTCGGGCTGCATCGTGGGCGTGGGCACGGGCTCGACCGTGGACAAGTTCATCGACGCCCTGGGCGAGGCCCTCAAAGCCGATCCCAAACGAGTGAGCGGTGCGGTGTCGAGCTCCGTGCGCAGCACCCAGCGGCTGGAAGCGCTGGGCGTGCCCGTGCTGGCCGCCGAGGCCGTGACAGGGCTGGGCGTCTACATCGACGGCGCCGACGAGATCGACCACGCCGGCAACATGATCAAAGGCGGTGGCGCCGCGCTGACCCGCGAGAAGATCGTGGCCGAGCTGGCCGAGCGTTTCGTCTGCATCGCCGACGAAAGCAAGCTGGTGCAGGCGCTGGGCAAGTTCCCGCTGCCCGTCGAAGTCATCCCGATGGCGGCCGCCCAGGTCATCCGCGCCTTCGCTGCCATCGGTGGCCAGGGCCAGGTGCGCGAGGGCGTGACCACCGACAACGGCAACATCATCGTCGACGTGCGCGGCCTGCAGATCAGCGATCCGGCCCGCTTCGAGTCCGACGTCAACCAGTGGCCCGGGGTGGTCACGGTGGGCGTGTTCGCCCGCAACAAGGCCGATGTCTGCCTGCTGGGCACCACGGCAGGGGTCAAGACGCTGTCCTTCTGACCCCTGGCCTGTGCTCAGGGCCGTGCCGTGATGGCGCCTGCCCAGGCCTGGCCCAGGATGCGGTTGGCCTCCGCCGTGGGGTGGTTGTCGTCCCAGAAGAGGTAGTCGTCCGGGTTGGGGCAGACCGGGCGTTCTTCGAACTGCGTCAGGTTCAGCCCCCCTGGGTGGCAAGCCTCGGTCACGTTCTTGCCCTGGGCCCGTGCTTTGTCCATCTCGGCCTTCAGGAAGGGCAGGGTGTCGAAGCCCATGATGCGCGCCTGCGGGTAACGTGTGCGGGAGCTGTCAAGCGCCTTGCCCAGCACGTCGGCGAACTGCTGGCTGTACCTCGAGGCGCGGGCAATGTAGCCAGCGTTGCGCGCCTCGAGTTGCCGGGCCCGCGGGGTGATGCCCAGGTCCGGCATGCTCGGCACGAAGAAATAGCGCGCCCCCGCGTTGTACAGCGAGGTGATGGCCTGCTGGATGTTGGCCGCGGCCTTGTAAGCGGTCAGGCTGTTCATGCCGCCCGGGAAGTAATAGTCGTCGGGCCCGGTCCAGATCACGTAGAGGGCCTTGGGGTCTGCCTTGCCGGTACCCGGGATGAGGCTGAAGACCTCGCCAACGAAGGGCACGGTCGGCAGTGAAGGCACGAGCGAGCGGCGGTTGAGGTGCTCCGTGACCTGGCTGAGCACGCCCAGGGGGATGCCCAGCAGCGTCAGGTAGCCGCTCAATGCGCCGGAGAACGAGTAATTCTCGATCTGCACGCCCAGCTTGTCGGCCAGCACCTCGACGGCGACGGGGCCGTTGCAAAAGCGGCCTTCGTAGGCGGGGGGCGCCGGAAAGCCTCTGCCCAGCGTGGCGCGAGTGAAATCAAAGTAGCGGTGCGTGTCCGACATGCTGTCGCTGAGCACGACCATCTTGCTGTATTGCGCCTGTGCGGTGCTGGAAAGCAAGGCCAGGGAGGGCAGCAGGGCGGACGTCAGGGCTTGGCGGGCGAAGCGCCGCAGGCGGCTGCCCAACGCACCGTGACTCGAACGTCCGGTCGCAGGAGTGGTGTTTGACATGGTGATTCCCCGTTGTTGATGATGGTCGTTTCACGATATGACTCGACGCACCGGCAGGGAATCCTCAGATCGGGTTAGGTCCCCGCATTCAGGTGGCGGGTGACGCCCTGCGCAGCCACCACGGCCGTCGCCAGCGATGCCGTCAGCAGGTAACCACCTGTTGGCGCCTCCCAGTCGAGCATCTCGCCCGCGCAGAACACGCCGGGCATCGCGCGCAGCATGAGGCCATCGTCAAGGGCCTCGAAACGCACGCCACCCGCCGTGCTGATGGCTTCGTCCATCGGGCGGGGGCGCAGCAGCGTGATGGGCAGGTGCTGGATGGCCTTGGCCAGCGCGGCCGGGTCCTGCATGGCTTCCTTGCTGAGCAACTCGTGCAGCAGCGCGGTTTTCAGGCCATGCAGCCCCAGTCGGCTCTTGAGGTGAGTGGCCAGGCTGCGCGGGCCACGAGGGCGCTTGAGTTCGGCGAGAACTTGCTCGGCCGTGTGCGCCGGCAGCAGGTTGAGCCAGACCGTGGCCTGAGCGTCGCGTTCGATGACGTCGCGGATGCGGCTGGCGTACGCGTAGACCAGGCTGCCCTCGATGCCGGCTTCGGTGAGCACGAACTCGCCCTGGCGGGTCTCGGTCTGGCCGTGGCGATCGGTGAAGGTGAGCGTGACAGGCTTGATCGGCTGGCCTGCGTGGCGGCTCGTCAGGTGTTCGGACCAGCCATCGCGGCCCTCGCCCGTGGGGGCGACATCGAAGCCGCAGTTGGCCGCCCGCAAAGGCGCGATGTCCACCCCGCGCTCCTGCAGCCAGGGCGCCCAGCGGCCATCGGAGCCCAGGCGCGACCAGCTGCCGCCACCCAGGGCCAGCAGGGTGGCTCGCGGCTGGGCGATGACGGAGCCAACCGGGGCGGTGAAGGTCAGCTCGCCTGCCTCTGTCCAGCCCTGCCAGCTGTGGCGGGTGTGCACGCGCACGCCTTGCTGGCGCAGCCGGCTGAGCCAGGCGCGCAGCAAGGGGGCGGCCTTCATTTCCTGCGGAAAGACGCGTCCGGAGCTGCCCACGAAGGTCTCGATGCCCAGGCCCAGGCACCACTGGCGAAGGTCGTCGGGGGTGAAGGCCGCGAGCATGGGCGCGAGGGCGCTCGAGCGCTCCTCGAAACGCTGGGCGAAGCGCTCGAAAGGCTCGGAGTGCGTGATGTTCAGGCCGCCGCGGCCGGCCAGCAGGAACTTGCGGCCGACGGACGGCATGGCGTCGAACAGGTCGACCCGCCAGCCTTTGGTGGAGAGCTTTTCGGCAGCCATGAGCCCCGCCGGGCCACCGCCGATGATGGCCACGTCGGTTTGGATCACAGAGGACAAGGCCGGGTCAGAAACGGAAACCTTCGGGCGGGTTGCCGATGGTGGGGGCGAAGGGGCGGTCGTCATCGTTGCGGCGATCGCCTTTGCTGTCAGCGGGGGGCTTGGGTGGGACCAGCGGGCTGGCTTCGGGTTGGGCATAGCCCGGCGGCAGCTTCGATTGCTGAGGGTAGCCGGCCGCGTCGAGGTAGGCGTTCCACTCCGACTGCTGCAAGCCGATGATCTGCTTGCCGCCGACCTTCAGCGTCGGCAACTGCGTGCTGTTTTCCTGGGCGTTGAAGGCGCGGATGTCGTCGGGGGTGTCGACCGTCTTCTCGGTGTAGGGCACGCCACGGGACTGCAGCAACTGGCGGCCGGTTTCACAGGCGGAACACTCGCGTGTGGTGTACAGGGTGACCGGGTGGCGGTTGACGATCTGTTGCAACTCGTAGGGCAGGGCCACGGCGCTGACACCCGCCTTGGGCTTGCTCAGGGCCTGCGCGGCCTGACCGACCGGGGGGCGGTCGGTGTAGGTGATGCGCCCATCGGGGCCGACGATCTTGTAGGCCCCCCAGGCGGCGGGCGCCAGCAGGCCGCTGAGCAGCACGGGCAGGCAGGCCCGCCAGAAAGCACGGGGTTTCATCGCTGACACGGCTTGCTCCTTCTTTGACTTCATCAGGCCATGCCCTGGTGGCGCAGCAGGGCGTCGATCTGAGGCTCGCGCCCCCGGAATGCCTTGAAATTGTCCATGGCCGAGCGGCTGCCCCCCGCTTCGAGGATGGCCTCGCGGTAGCGGCGACCGACCTCGGGGTTGAGCACGCCGGTCTGGGGCGTGGCGGCTTCTTCGAAGGCGGCGTAGGCGTCGGCGGACAGCACCTCGGCCCACTTGTAGCTGTAATAGCCCGCCGCGTAACCACCTGCAAAGATGTGCGAGAAGCTGTGCTGGAAGCGGTTGAAGGCTGGCGGGATGTTGACGGCGACTTCCTGGCGCACCTCGTCGATCACCTTCTGCACATCGGCCTGCGCGCCCGGCTCGGCGTGCAGGCGCATGTCGAACAGCGAGAACTCGATCTGGCGCGCGGTCTGCATGCCGCTCTGGAAGTTCTTGGCCGCCACCATCTTGTCGAACAGCTCGCGCGGCAGGTGCGCGCCGGTGTCGACATGCGAGGTGAGCTGCTGCACCACATCCCACTCCCAGCAGAAGTTCTCCATGAACTGGCTGGGCAGCTCGACCGCGTCCCACTCGACGCCGCTGATGCCGGCCACGCCGATGTCGTCGACCTGGGTCAGCATGTGGTGCAGGCCGTGGCCGAACTCGTGAAAGAGCGTGGTCACGTCGTCATGGGTCAGCAGCGCGGGTTTGTCGCCGACGCCGCGGGCATAGTTGCAAACTAGGTGGGCGACCGGGGTCTGGGTCGCGTGGTTGTCGGGGCGCGTCCAGCGGCCGCGCACGTCGTCCATCCAGGCGCCGGGGCGCTTGCCGGGGCGGGCGTAGGGGTCGAGGTAGAACTGGCCGACAAGCTGGCCGGCGCGCTCGATGCGGAAAAAGCGCACCGTTTCATGCCACACAGGTGCCGTGTCGGGCGTGATGCGGACGTCGAAGAGCTTCTCGATCAGACCGAACAGGCCCTTGAGCACGGTCGGCTCGGTGAAGTACTGCTTGACCTCCTGGTCGCTGAAGGCATAGCGGGCCTCCTTGAGCTTCTCGCTGACGAAGGCGATGTCCCAGGCCTGCAGGTCGCTCAGGCCGCACTCGGTGCGGGCGAACTCGCGCAGCTCGGCCATGTCCTTCTCGGCGTAGGGGCGGGCGCGCTTGGCCAGGTCACGAAGGAAGTCCATGACCTGCTGGGGGCTCTGGGCCATCTTGGGCACCAGCGACACCTCGGCGAAGTTGGCGTAGCCCAGCAGTTGGGCCTCTTCCTGGCGCAGGGCGACGATCTCCTGCATCAGCGTGGAGTTGTCGCGCTCAGCCGGGCCGAACTCGCTGGCGCGGGTGGCGTAGGCGCGGTACATCGTCTCGCGCAGCGCGCGGTTCGTGGCGTACTGCATGACCGGCAGGTAGCAGGGCATGTGCAGGGTGAGCTTGTGACCGGGCTTGCCTTCGGCTTCTGCGGCCGCGCGGGTGGCGGCCTGCACGTCGTCCGGCACGCCGGCCAGCTCATCGGTGCTGGCGAAGTGCGAGAAGGCGTCGGTGCTGTCCATCAAGTGCTCGGAAAAAGCCTGCGACTTGGCGGCCTGCAGCTCCTGGATCTCGGCAAAACGCTGCTTGGCGGCGCCTTGCAGTTCGGCGCCACCGAGGACGAAGCCGCGCAGGGCGTTGTCCAGGGCGCGGCGGCGAGCGGGGGGCAGCTTGTGCTCGGCACCCGCTGCCTGGTCGGCCAGGTTGACCGCCTTGTACTTGGCGTAAAGGCGCTCGTCCGAACCCAGCCGCGTGTAGAACTCGGTCAGGCGCGGCAGGTTCTCGTTGAAGGCCGCGCGCAGCTCGGGCGTGTCGGCCACGCTGTTGAGGTGGCCCACGGCGCCCCAGGCGCGGCCCATGCGCTCGGTCGGCACGTCCAGCAGCAGCGACAGGGCGTCGTAGTCGGCCGGCACGTCGGGGCCGGTGACCTTTTCCAGCGCGGCTTCGGATTCGGCCAGCAGCGCGTCCATCGCAGGGCTGACCTGCTCGGGCTTGATCTGGTCGAACAGGGGCAGGCCGGAGGTGTCCAGAAGGGGGTTGTTGCTCATGCTTGGGCAGCGGCGCGTTCAGCGGCTTCCATGGTGTTGACCAGCAACATGGTAATCGTCATGGGACCGACCCCGCCGGGCACGGGGGTGATGTGGCTTGCCACTTCCTTCACGCCGTTGAAGTCCACGTCACCACAGAGCTTGCCTTCGTCGTCGCGGTTCATGCCCACGTCGATGACCACGGCGCCGGGCTTGACCATGTCGGCGGTCAGCACGTTGCGCTTGCCCACGGCGGCCACGACGATGTCGGCCTGGCGGGTCATGGCGCCCAGGTCGGCGGTGCCGCTGTGGGTGATGGTGACGGTGGCGTTGGCCGCCAGCAGCATCATCGCCATCGGCTTGCCGACGATGTTGGAGCGCCCGATGACCACGGCGTGCTTGCCGCGCAGGTCCTTCATGCCGATGGATTCGAGCATCTTCATGCAGCCGTAGGGCGTGCAGGCCTTGAAGCCGACTTCGCCGACCATCAGGGCGCCAGCGCTGGCAACGTGAAAGCCATCGACGTCTTTGAGCGGCGAGATGGCCTCGATGACCTTGTGGTCGTCGATGTGCTTGGGCAGGGGCAGTTGCACCAGGATGCCGTGGATCGAGGGGTCGTTGTTGAGGGCCTCGACGCGCGCCAGCAGGTCGGCCTCGCTCAGCGTGGCGTCGTACTTTTCGAGCACGGAGTGAAAGCCGGCGTCTTCGCAGGCCTTGACCTTGTTGCGCACGTAGACCTGGCTGGCGGGGTTGTCGCCCACCAGGACGACGGCCAGGCCGGGCTTGAGGCCTTTGGCGGTCAGGGCGGCGGCGCGCTGGGCGACTTCGCCGCGCAGTTGCTTGGACAGGGCGTTGCCGTCGATGAGTTGGGCGGTCATGGTGTGGCTCCGGAGGTCGGGATCAGAAAAAACGAGGGCAAGCCGAAACGGGTTCGCAGCAATGGAAAAAGGCCGCTTGCAGGCGGCCTTCGAGGGGACGGCCGGGCGGCCTTACTTGGTGCCGGCTGCGGGCGCCTGGCCGCTGGCGCCCAGGGCGATCTTGAGCAGGTCGGCCACGGTGTTGGCGTTGAGCTTTTCCATCACGTTGGCGCGGTGGGCTTCCACCGTCTTGATGGAGATGCCCAGGTCGTCGGCGATCTGCTTGTTCAGGCGGCCGGCGACGATGCGCTCGAGCACCTGGGCTTCGCGGGTGGTCAGGCGCGAGAGCAGGGCCTCGCGGCTGGCGGCTTCCTGGGACTGCGAGAAGGCCGAGCGGGCCTGGTCCAGCATGCGCTCGACCAGGGCGACCAGGGCGTCCTCCTTGAAGGGCTTTTCGATGAAGTCCATCGCGCCCTTTTTCATGGTGTTCACGGCCATGGGCACGTCGCCGTGGCCGGTGATGAAGACGATGGGCAGGGGCGATTTGCGCTCGAGCAGCTTGTCTTGCAACTCCAGGCCGCTCATGCCGTCCATGCGGATGTCGGCGATCAGGCAGGCGACTTCACGGGGGTCGAAGCGGGCGAGGAAGGACTCGGCCGAGTCGAAGCAGCGAACCCGGTAGTCCTTGCCCTCCAGCAGCCACTGCAACGAGTCGCGAACGGCCTCGTCGTCATCCACCACATACACAGTGCCTTTTTTGGGGATCAAGCTCATGGGTTGTCGGCAAGCAAATCGTTGGAGGGAGGGATGGCCGAGTCGGACGGGTCCGGCTGGCTACCTGCGTCGGCCTCGATCGGGAGGGTGAAGGTGAACCGGCACCCCACGACGTTCGAACCATTGTAGATGTTCTCGGCCTTGATCCGGCCATGATGGGACTCAATGATGGAGCGACAAAGACTCAGGCCTATCCCTAATCCCTCGGCCTTGGTCGAGTGGAAGGCCTCGAAAAGCCGCGCCAGCATTTCTTCCTTCATGCCGGGGCCGCCATCGCTGACGGTGAATTCGACCACCGGTCCCTGGTCTTCTGTCACGCGCTGTTGCACCTTGAGGTCGATCAGGCGACGCGACATGGGCATCTGGGCCGAGTCGATGGCCTCGGCGGCGTTTTTCAGCAGGTTCAGCAGCACCTGCTCGATCAGGATCGGGTCCGCCATGATCTGGGGCAGGCGGTTGGCCACCATGGTGTTGAGGGTGACGCGGCGGCGCTTCATCTCGAAGACGGCGAGCTCGAGCACGGCGTCGGTGATGTCGCGCACCCGGGCGGGCTGGCGCTGGGGCTCCGAGCGTTTCACGAACTGGCGGATGCGGTGGATGATCTGGCCGGCGCGCTGGGCCTGGCGGGACGTTTTCTCCAGCGCCCCCACCAATTGCTCGCTGTCGATGTTTCCGTTTTGCACCCGGCTGATCATGCCGCTGCAGTAGTTGGAGATGGCCGCCAGCGGCTGGTTGAGCTCGTGGGCGACGGTCGAAGCCATTTCGCCCATGGTGATGAGCCGGCTCGTGAACTGCGACTTCTCGGCCTGGCGCGCCGCGGCCTCTTCGGCCTGGCGGCGGGCGGTGATGTCGGTGGCAATCAGCATCTGGGCCAGGTTGCCGTCGGTCCACTGCACGTAGCGGGCCCGCACGTCGAACCACTTTTGCACCGTGTCCATGAACACCTCGCGGGTGTCGCTGCCAGCGTTGGTGAGCGAGTGCGTGGGCAGGCCGCCGAAGTCGTCCACGGCCTCGTCGCCATCGATGACCTCATCGGGCATGACCTGGCCGCCGGTGAGCTGGGCGTGGGCGTCGGGGTTGGCGCCGAACCACAGGCGGTAGGAGCGGTTGGCGAACAGCAGCTCGCCGCGTTGCACGGAGACCACGGACACGGCGGCGTCCAGGCCTTCCAGCACGGTGGTGAAGCGCTCGTGGGCGGCGGTGAGCTGGTCGCGCACGCGTTTGGCTTCGGTGATGTTGGTGACGGACGTCATCCAGCCGGACTGGTCGCCCTGGGCGTCGATCAGGGGCGAGACGTACATGCGGGCGTCGAACTGGCTGCCGTCGCGGCGCTGCATGACGACCTCGATGCCGCCCATGGGGCTGCGGCCCAGCAGCTCCTGCTGGAACATGCGGTTGAACTCGTCGAGTCGGTCTTTCGGCCAGTAGGGGTAGGGCGGCACGCAGCCGATCAGCTCTTCTTCGGAAAAGCCGGTCATGGCGCAGAAGGCCGGGTTCACGTAGGTGATGCGGCCTTCGAGGTCGATGGTGCGCATGCCGGTGAGCATGGAGTTCTCCATGGCCCGGCGGAAGTTGGTTTCCTGCACCAGTGCCTTCTGGATCTGCGAGCGGCGGCGCATGTGGCGCAGGGTGCCCATCAGCGTCCAGACGGTGAGCACGGACAGCGCCACCACCATCCAGAACAGGGTGTTGCCGATCAGGCCCGACGAGGTGCGGTAGCCCGAGCCGCGCAGGATCAGGCCATTGCCCACGGGGGTGACGACCACGTCGTGCGCGAAGATGGGGCGGGCGGAGTCTTCGTTGCGGGCGCCGGAGGTGCTGCTCAGCACGATGCCGCTGACCTCGATGAGGCTCATGGCGTGGCGCGCGGCGATCTCGCGGGGCACCAGGTAGCGCATCAGCGGGTCGAGGGCGTACTCGGTGACCAGGGTGCCGGAGAACTGGCCGCGCTCCACCATGGGCATCTGCAGCTGCAGCACGCGCACCCCTTGCGGGTTCAGGTAGGGGCGCGAGTAGACCGGCATGTTGTTGTCACGCGCGGTCTTGAAGGCCTGCCGGGGCTCGGCGCCGGGAAAGTGCTCGCGCCAGTCGGTTTCCTCGATGGGCATTTCGGGCACCTGCTCTGGCGCGATGGGCAGGCTGAAGGCATTGCGGGTGGCCTTCATGCGGCCGTCGCGCTGCACCCAGCTGACGCTGAGGATCTCGGGGCGGGCTCGGATGAAGTCGTCGGCCTGCTTGGTGAACACCTCCGGGTCGCCGGGTTTGAGGCTGACGTCGCGTGCCAGGCGCAGCAACTGTTCCTGGTTCTCGACCAGGCGCATGCGGATCTGCTGCTGAACGACCTCGGTGTCGCGCTTGACGGCTTCCTGCTCGCGCTCGAGCTCTTCGTTGCGCAGGTACCAGAAGGCCGCGATGATGGCCGCCAGGAACAGCAGAACGGACACCAGGGGGCCCAGCGTGGCGTAGCGGTCTTGCTGACTGGGGCTTTGCTTGCGCCACCAGCGCCAGAAAAGGCGACTGGTCTGTCCGGGGGCTTGCGGCGGGGTGGGCCCGGTCTCTTGCGGGGAAGCGGGAAAAGCCATCTCGGGATTATCGGTGCGGGAAACCGCAACTGGAGGGGAGCGCCCTGGCGGGTATATTTTCCGAGCGCTCCGACACCACCGTGTTGCGTGCGCACCTCGTCGAAACCGGAATGGCAGCGTTTATCCACGTTTTCTGCCATCCAGGCGTGCCGCCATACTCGGTTGCACGCCACCTTCACCGGAGACTGAAACCATGTCAGCCAACGATCCGCTGCTGTCCCCCAACCTGGACCAGGATCCTCAGGAAACCCGCGAGTGGCTCGATGCCCTGTCGGGCGTCATCGAAACCGAAGGCCGTGCGCGCGCCCACGACCTGCTCGAGAACCTGCTTGACCATGCCCGCCAGGCCGGCATCGACATGCCGTTCTCGGCCACGACGGCCTACGTCAACACCATCGCGGTGGAAGACGAGGCCCACCACCCCGGCAACCTCGAGATCGAGGAGCGCCTGCGCAGTTACATGCGCTGGAACGCCATGGCCATGGTCGTGCGCGCCAACCGCCACAACCCGCCCGACGGCGGTGACCTGGGCGGCCACATCTCGTCGTTTGCCTCGCTGGCGACCATGCTGGGCGTTGGCTTCAACCATTTCTGGCATGGCGACACGCCCGATCATGGCGGCGACCTGCTCTACATCCAGGGCCACTCGGCCCCCGGCATCTACGCCCGCGCGTTCATGGAAGGCCGCATCACCGAAGAGCAACTGGCCAATTTCCGCCAGGAAGTCGGCGGCAAGGGCCTCTCCAGCTACCCGCACCCCAAGCTGATGCCGGAGTTCTGGCAGTTCCCCACCGTGTCGATGGGCCTGGGCCCGATCATGGCGATCTACCAGGCGCGCTTCCTGAAGTACCTGCACGCCCGGGGCCTGGCCGACACCAGCAAGCGCAAGGTCTGGGTGTTCTGCGGCGACGGTGAGATGGACGAGCCCGAATCGCTGGGCGCCATCGGCCTGGCCGCGCGCGAAAAGCTCGACAACCTGATCTTCGTCATCAACTGCAACCTGCAGCGCCTGGACGGCCCGGTGCGCGGCAACGGCAAGATCGTGCAGGAACTCGAAGGCGAGTTCCGCGGTGCTGGCTGGAACGTGATCAAGCTGCTGTGGGGCTCTTACTGGGACCCGCTGCTGGCTCGTGACAAGGACGGCGTCCTGCGCAAGATCATGATGGAGATGGTCGACGGCGACTACCAGGCCTGCAAGGCCAACGACGGCGCTTTCGTGCGCCAGCATTTCTTCGGGCGCGACCCGCGCACGCTGGAGATGGTCGCCCGCCTGTCCGACGACGACATCTGGCGCCTGCAACGCGGCGGCCACGACCCGCAAAAGGTCTACGCGGCCTACAACGCGGCCGTGAACCACACCGGCCAGCCCACCGTGCTGCTGATCAAGACCGTCAAGGGCTTCGGCATGGGCAAGAGCGGCGAAGGCAAGAACACCGCCCACCAGACCAAGAAGCTGACCGACGAGGACATCAAGGCCTTCCGCGATCGCTTCAACATCCCGGTGGCCGACGAGGACATCGAAAAGCTGCCCTTCATCAAGCCGGCCGACAACACGCCCGAGATGAAGTACCTGCTCGAGCGCCGCGCCGCCCTGGGTGGTGCGCTGCCCAAGCGTCGCCCCAAGGCAGACGAAACCTTGGTCGTGCCTGGCCTGGACGCCTTCCAGAGCGTGCTGGAGCCCACGCAGGAAGGCCGCGAAATCTCGACCACGCAAGCCTTCGTGCGTTGCCTGACCCCACTGCTGCGCGACGCCAACCTGGGCCCGCGCGTGGTGCCCATCCTGGTCGACGAGGCCCGCACCTTCGGCATGGAAGGCCTGTTCCGCCAGATCGGCATCTACGCGCCGGAAGGCCAGAAATACACCCCGGTCGACAAGGACCAGGTCATGTACTACCGCGAGGACAAGGCCGGGCAGATCCTGCAAGAAGGCATCAACGAAGCGGGCGGCATGAGCTCGTGGGTCGCGGCGGCCACGTCGTACTCGACGAACAACCGCGTGATGATCCCGTTCTACATCTACTACTCGATGTTCGGGCTGCAGCGCATCGGTGACCTGGCCTGGGCCGCGGGCGACATGCAGGCGCGCGGCTTCCTGCTGGGTGGCACCTCTGGTCGCACGACCTTGAATGGCGAGGGCCTGCAGCACGAAGACGGCCACAGCCAGCTGGTGGCGGGCACCATCCCCAACTGCCTGAGCTACGACCCGAGCTTCGCGCACGAGGTCGCCGTCATCATCCAGGATGGCCTCAAGCGCATGGTCGAGAAGCAGGAAAACGTCTTCTACTACCTGACCCTGCTCAACGAGAACTACGCGCAACCCGGCTTGAAGCAAGGCACAGAGGCCGAGATCATTGCCGGCATGTACCTGCTGCAGGACGCCGACGCCAAGCACGCTTGCCAAGTCAACCTGCTGGGTTCGGGCTCGATCCTGCGCGAGTCGGTGGCGGCCAAGGAGCTGCTGGAAGCCGACTGGGGCGTGGGCGCCAACGTCTGGAGCTGCCCGAGCTTCAACCTGCTGGCCCGCGAAGGCCAGGACGTCGAGCGCTGGAACCTGCTGCACCCGACCGATGCGCCGCGCGTGCCCTTCGTGACGAAACAGTTGAGCCGCACGCAAGGCCCGGTCGTGGCCTCGACCGACTACGTCAAGGCACTGCCCGAGCAGATCCGGGCCCACATCCCGCAGGGCCGTTCGTTCAAGGTGCTGGGCACCGACGGCTTCGGTCGCAGCGACTTCCGGTATCGCCTGCGCGAGCACTTCGAGATCAACCGCCACTACATCGTCGTGGCAGCGCTGAAGTCGCTGGCCGATGAAGGCAAGGTGCCGGTCTCGAAGGTCGCCGAGGCGATCGCCAAATACGGCATCGACACCGAGAAGCTCAACCCGCTGTACGCCTGACGACCCGAGGACCACGACATGGCCACGATTGAACTGACCGTCCCGGACATCGGGGACGTGAGCGATGCAGCCGTCATCGAGCTGCTCGTCAAACCGGGCGACACCGTTCGCCCTGAACAAAGCCTCATCACCATCGAGTCGGACAAGGCATCGATGGAGGTGCCTTCCTCGCAAGGTGGGGTGATCAAGGAGCTGCGGCTGAAGCTGGGTGACAAGGTCAGCCAGGGTTCGGTCATCGGCTTGCTGGAGGTGGGTGATGGCACGGCTGCCGCGCCGGCCGCTGCTTCGCCTGCGCAAGCACCCGCGCCTGCGCCCACAACCGCCGCAGCGCCCCCGGTCGCCCCAGTGCCGGCTGCTTCACCTGCATCCGCACCAGCGGTTGAGCCCGCCCCCCGCATCAGCCCGACCGCCTCCCTGCCGCCGGCCGAAGCGCCTGCAGCGGGTCAGGTCTCCCACGCCTCGCCCTCGGTGCGGCGCTTTGCGCGAGAGCTCGGTGTGGACATCTCCAAGGTGCCTGGCACCGGCCCCAAGGGCCGCATCACCCACGTCGATGTGCAGAACTTCGTCAAGGGTGTGATCGCTCAGGTGGCTTCGGGGGCATCGCCCGCTGCGTCTGCCGGTGCCGGCAGCGCCGACCTGGGCGGCATGACCCTGCTGCCATGGCCCTCGATCGACTTCACCAAGTTCGGCCCCGTCGAGCGCCAGCCGCTGTCGCGCATCAAGAAGATCTCGGGCGCGAACCTGCACCGCAACTGGGTGCGCATCCCGCACGTCACCAACAACGAAGAGGCCGACATCACCGAGCTGGAGGCCTTGCGGGTCAAGCTCAACGAGGAGCACGCCAAGGCGGGCACCAAGTTCACGCTGCTGGCCTTCCTGCTCAAGGCCTGCGCGGTGTCGCTGCGCAAGTTCCCGCAGTTCAACGCCTCGCTCGATGGCGACGACCTGGTGCTCAAGAACTACGTGCACATTGGCTTTGCGGCCGACACGCCCAATGGCCTGGTGGTGCCCGTGATCCGCGACGTGGACCAGAAGTCGCTGAGCCAGCTGGCGCTGGAGACCGCCGCGCTGGCAGCCAAGGCCCGCGAAGGCAAGTTGACGCCGGCCGACATGAGCGGCGGTTGCTTCTCGATCTCGTCGCTGGGCGGCTTCGGTGGCACGACGTTCACGCCCATCATCAACGCGCCCGAGGTGGCCATCCTGGGCGTGTGCCGCTCGGCCATGAAGCCGGTGTGGAACGGCAGCGAGTTCGTGCCGCGCCTGATGTTGCCGCTGAGCCTGAGCTACGACCACCGCGTCATCGACGGGGCGTCGGCGGCCAAGTTCAACGCCCACCTGGCGGCGCTGCTGGCGGACTTCCGCCGCGCACTGGTGTAAGGGGTCATCGACATGGCATTCATCGACATCCCCGTGCCCGACCTGGGCGACATCGCCGACGCGGCGATCATCGAGATCCTCGTCAAGTCTGGCCAGACCGTGGCCGCCGAGCAAAGCCTGATCACCCTGGAGTCCGACAAGGCCTCCATGGAGGTGCCTTCGCCCCAGGCCGGGGTGGTGGGCGAGATCAAGGTCAAGCTGGGCGACCGGGTGGGGCAGGGCCACGTCATCCTGACGCTGGACGTGGCGGCTTCTGCTGCCACAACACCTTCCGCACCTTCGGCGCCTTCCTCCCCTCCACCTGCTTCGGCATCTGCCAGCGCAGCACCCGCTGTCGCAGCCAGCTCGAGCCCGGCTCGCGCGCCGGTGGCCACGCCAGCCGACCCCGACTGCGACGTGCTCGTGCTGGGGGGCGGCCCGGGTGGCTACAGCGCCGCCTTCCGCGCCGCCGACCTGGGCCTGAAGGTCATCCTGGTCGAGCGCTACGCCGAACTGGGTGGCGTCTGCCTGAACGTCGGCTGCATTCCCTCCAAGGCCTTGTTGCACGTGGCCGCCGTGATGGACGAGGTCAAGCACTTCGGGGCCCTGGGCGTGAGCTTTGGCGAGCCCACGCTGGACCTGGCCAAGCTGCGCGCCCACAAGTCGGGCGTGACGGGCAAGTTCACCCAGGGCCTGACCGCCATGGCCAAGGCCCGCAAGGTCGAGGTGGTGCGTGGTTATGGCAGCCTGGTCGATGCCCACACGCTGAACGTCGAGCTGACCACCGGCAGCGGGCAGGACAAGACGGGCGAGACGCGCCAGCTGCGCTTCAAGCGCGCCATCCTGGCTGCAGGCTCGCAGGCCGTGCGGCTGCCTTTCCTGCCTGAAGACCCGCGCGTGGTCGACTCCACCGGCGCGCTGGAGCTGGCGGCGGTGCCCAAGAAGATGCTGGTCATCGGCGGCGGCATCATCGGCCTGGAGATGGGCACGGTGTACTCCACGCTGGGTGCGCGCATCGACGTCGTCGAGATGGGCGATGGCCTGATGCCCGGCGCCGACCGCGACCTGGTGAAGGTTTGGGACAAGCACAACGAGCACCGCTTCGACCGCGTCATGCTGGGCACGAAGACGGTGGCGGCCGAAGCCACGCCAAAAGGCATCAAGGTCAGCTTCGCATCGGCCAAGGAAGGCGCACCGGCGCCCGAGCCTGGCGTTTACGACCTGGTGCTGCAGGCCGTGGGCCGCTCGCCCAATGGCCGCAAGATCGGCGCCGACAAGGCGGGCCTGACGGTCAACGAACGCGGCTTCGTGCCCGTGGACCAGCAGATGCGCAGCAACGTGCCCAGCCTGTTTGCCATCGGCGACCTGGTGGGCCAGCCCATGCTGGCGCACAAGGCCGTGCACGAGGGCCACGTGGCGGCCGAGGTGATCGCCGGCGAGCTGCTGGGCGACGAGAAACTGGCCCGCGCGGCGTTCGACGCCAGCGTGATCCCCAGCGTGGCCTACACCGACCCTGAAATCGCCTGGGTCGGCCTCACAGAAGACCAGGCCAAGGCGCAGGGCAGGGCGGTCAAGAAGGGGCTGTTCCCATGGGCGGCTTCGGGCCGCGCGCTGGCCAATGGCCGCTCGGAAGGTTTCACCAAGCTGCTGTTCGACGCCGAAACCCACCGCATCGTCGGTGGCGGCATCGTGGGCACGCACGCGGGCGACCTCATCAGCGAGATCGCGCTGGCCATCGAGATGGGTGCCGACGAGGTCGACATCGGCAAGACCATCCACCCGCACCCGACCCTGGGTGAAAGCGTGGGCCTGGCGGCCGAAGCCGCCCATGGCACCTGCACCGACCTGATGCCGGTGCGCAAACGCTGATCAGTCGATCAGAACGGCAGCGTCAGCGTGGGGGCGAAGATGGCGATGGTGACACCCACGCCAGCCACCCACACGACGCTGCGCAGCGCGGCGACGTTGGCGAAGTACAGGGCGGTGTAGACCAGGCGGATGCCGATGAAGGCCATGGCCAGCTGGTCGGTGCGGACCTGGTCGAGGCCGGCGAACTGCGCGGCCAGCACGGCGAAGACGAACAGCGGCAGGGCCTCGAAGCCGTTGTTCTGCGCGGCGGCAGCGCGGCCCTTCCAGCCCGATTGCTTGGCCGCCCATTCACGCGGGTTGTTGTTGTCGTAGCCCCCTTCGCTGCGGCGCTTGCCGGCGGTGGCGGCCTTGGCGGCGCCCATGGTGATCACGGGCAGGACGGCGGCGATCAGGACGCAGGTGTTGGCGATGCTCATGCGTGTCTCCTAGGTTGTGGTTGGTGCTGAATGCGCACGGAGCCAGGGCATTCTAGGTTGTGACAAGAGGCATTGTCGAATTGAATTTCATCGCTGGACGCCGGTTTGCGTTGCGCCAACGCCAAGGGCGCCTCAGTGGAAATCCCGACTCCGCGGGCTCAGCCGCCCCAGCAGCGGCGTGAGGTCCTTGAGGAATTGCGCCACCAGGTGGCAGACATCGCCCTCGCGCTGCCACACGCCGTAGACGGCCAGCAGCCTGGCGTGGACCAGCTCGGTGCGCTGGCGCTCTTTCAGCTCGGGCCGCACGACGACGTTGACCGAACCCATTTCGTCTTCCAGCGTCACGAAGACCACGCCGGAGGCCGT
The DNA here is from genome assembly GCA_001770725.1 of Burkholderiales bacterium RIFCSPHIGHO2_01_FULL_63_240. Taxonomy (GTDB): domain Bacteria; phylum Pseudomonadota; class Gammaproteobacteria; order Burkholderiales; family Burkholderiaceae_C; genus Aquabacterium. Next base: position 283,551 of record MERU01000002.1, on the reverse strand, counting down.
GCCCGGCTGCTGGCGCCCGACGACGATGCCGCAGGCGCGGGCCAGCCGGCCCTTGGGCAAGGCGTGCAACTCGGCCGATGTCTGCAGGCGTTGCGACCGCAGGCGCGGCCTCAGCAAGGCCAGGGGGTGGCGCCGCAGCGAGAGCCCCAGCGAAGCGTGGTCGAAGACGATGTCTTCCGACTCGGGCGGGGCCGGCAGCGCCAGGAAGCCTTCGGCCACGGGCGCTTCGCGCAGCAGTGCCGGGGCACGGTGCAGGGCCGCGGCTTCCCACACCTGCTGGCGTCGGTGCCCGGCCAGGCTGCGCAGTGCGTCGCCCGAGGCCAGGGCTCGCACCTCGGCCTGTTCCAGGGCCGCGCGGCGGGCCAGGTCGTCCACGTCATGGAAGGGCCCGCAGCGGCGCGCCTGCTCGATGCGCAGCGCCGCCTCACGCCCCAGCCCGTTGAGCAAGCGCAAGCCCAGGCGCACGGCGGGCTGGTCTGCGCGGTGCTCGACAGCGGCGTGTGCCTGAGGCCAGGCCGAAGGGTCGGTCGCATCGAAGCCATCAGGCACTTCGACCAGCGTGCAGTCCCAGTCGCTGTGCATCACGTCGGGCGGCAGCACCACCACGCCGTGGCGGCGCGCGTCCTGCACCAGCTGGCTGGGGGAGTAAAAGCCCAGCGGCTGCGCATTGAGCAGGCCGACCAGGAAGGCCGCCGGTTCGTGGCATTTGAGCCAGGCGCTGATGTAGACCAGCTTGGCGAAGCTGGCGGCGTGCGACTCCGGGAAGCCGTATTCGCCGAAGCCTTCGATCTGGCTGAAGATCTGTTCGGCAAAGGCCTGCGAATGCCCGTTGCGCATCAGGCCGGTGATGACCTTGTCGCGAAAGCGATGCACGCCGCCTTTGCGGCGCCAGGCCGCCATCGAGCGGCGCAGCTCATCGGCCTCGCCAGGCGTGAAGTCCGCCGCCATCACGACGATCTGCATCACCTGCTCCTGGAAGATGGGCACGCCCAGGGTGCGCTGCAGCGCCGCTTCCAGCCCATGCGGGTAAGTGACCGATGACGGGTCTTGCCGAAAGCATTCGCGCGCCTTCAGGTAAGGGTGCACCATGCCGCCCTGGATGGGCCCGGGCCGCACCAGCGCCACCTCGACCACCAGGTCGTAGAAAACGCGGGGTCGCAGCCGCGGCAACATGCTCATCTGCGCGCGGCTCTCGATCTGGAAGACGCCGATGGTGTCGGCGCGGCAGATCATGTCGTAGGTCGGACCATCGTCGTCCGGGATGTTCTGCATGCCGAACGGCACGCCCCGGCGTTGCGAGACGAAGTCGAAGGTCTTGCGCAAGGCGGTGAGCATGCCCAGCGCCAGCACGTCGACCTTGAGCAGGCCCAGGGCGTCGAGGTCGTCCTTGTCCCACTGGATGATGCTGCGATCGGGCATCGCGGCGTTCTCGATCGGCACCATGTTGCACAGCGCGCCCTTGGCGATGACGAAGCCACCGGTGTGCTGGCTCAGGTGCCTCGGAAAGCCCATCAGCACGCCGCTGAGCTCCTGCCACAGCCGCATGCGGCGCTCGCCGGGGTCGAGGCCGAGCTCCTGCATCCGCTCATGCTGCAACCCTTTGCCGTCCCACCACTGGTGGTTGGCCGCGACCTGCTCGATCAACGCTGGCGCGAAGCCCAGGGCCTTGCCCACGTCGCGCAGCGCGCTGCGGGTGCGATAGCGGATGACGGTGGCGGTCAACGCGGCGCGGTCGCGCCCGTATTTGTCATAGAGGTACTGGATGACCTCTTCGCGGCGCTCGTGCTCGAAGTCGACGTCGATGTCGGGCGGCTCGTTGCGCTCTCGCGAGATGAAGCGCTCGAACAGCACCGTGCTTTGCGCCGGGTTGACCTCGGTGACGCCCAGGCAGTAGCACACGGCCGAATTGGCCGCGCTGCCTCGCCCCTGGCAGAGGATGTCCTGCGAGCGAGCGAAGCGCACGATGTCGTGCACGGTCAGGAAGTACTTCTCGTATCGCAGGTCGGTGATGAGGTCGAGTTCCTTTTCGACCTGCTGCTGCACCGCGAGGGGCGCGCCCTGCGGGTAGCGCCAGGCCATGCCATCGAGGCTGAGGCGGCGCAGGTGCGAGGCGGGTGTCTCGCCGGCCGGCACGACCTCTTCGGGGTACTCGTAGCGCAGTTCGGACAGCTTGAATTCGCAGCAGGCCATGACCTGCAGCGTTTGGGCCAACAGCTCGGGCGGGTAGCGGCGGGCCAGGCGCAGGCGACTGCGCAGGTGGCGCTCGGCGTGGCGTGCCAAGGCCAGGCCGCAGTCCTGCAAGGGCTTGCCCAGGCGAATGGCCGTGAGCACATCCTGCAGAGGCTGGCGCGATCGCACGTGCATGTGAACGTCTCCCGTCGCCACGAGCGGCAGGCGCGCCGCCTGAGCCACCGAGCGCAGGGTGCGCAGCCAGGCGCCGTCGTCCAGCGCGTGGTGCAACTCGGCCGCCAGCCAGCAGCGCCCCTGGAACAGGCGCCGCAGCCAGGTGGCCTGGTCAAGCAGCTCGTCAGGGCTGGCACCGCGGCGGGGGCACAGCAGTACGACGCAGTCGTCCAGTTCGGCCGCGCGGATGTCGTTCCTCCACAGCGTGGCGTGGCCCTTGCCCTGGGCGCTGCGTCGCAGTCGGGTGATGAACTCGCACAACAGGCCGTAGCCGAGGCGGCGACGGGCCAGCACGATCAGGGTGAAGGCCGGCACCTGTTCGCCCAGCGCTTCTTCGTGCACTTTGAATGTGCTGCCGATCATCAGGCGGAACGCCTCGGCACCCGGCACGCCTGCGCGGATGGCGTCCTGCCAGCCCTGGTGCGCGCGCACCACGCCGGCCAGGCTGCAGTCGTCGGTGATGGCCAGACCTCGGTAACCCAGCGCCAGCGCGCGCTCCACCAGCTCCTCGGGGTGCGAGGCCCCGCACAGGAAGCTGAAGTTGGTGGTGGTGTGGAGCTCGGCGTAATCCGGCAGGCCTGTGTGCATGACCGCCTCCGCTCAGGCAAAGAAGCCGTGCAGGCGCCAGGGGCTGCTGCCGTCCTGTGGCACATGCCGCTCGCGGAAAACCCACAGCAGGCCGGCTTGCGGGCTGCTGGCCAGGTGGTGGTCGCGCGCCTGGCCAGCACCAGGTGCGTCGTCCCACCAGCCTGCTTCGATGCGGTGCGGGCCGGCCAGCAGTCGCAGCAGGCCCTGGTGCACGGGTGTTTCTCGCAGGCTGGATGCGCTGCCGGTGCCACGCAAGACCAGGGGCAAGGGCGTGGGCAGCACCCACGTGGGTTGCGGGACATCGGTGGCGAGCAGGCCATCGGAAAGCGCGGGTGCAAGGGGGCGAGCGAAGGGGCTGACCGCGGCGCCAGCCTGTGCGAGCGCCGGGATCGCCGCATGCCAGCGCTGGCTGTGCGCCAGCCGGTGATCGGCCTGGAGCTGGCCGGCCAGCACGCGCTCAGGCCCCAGCCGGATGCTCAGGCGGTCCAGCAGGTTCAGCAAGGCGCTGCGTTGTGCGCGGTGCTCCGAGGCTGTCCAGGCCTGCGGCAGGGCCCCTTCACCGCTGGCGGCCAGCTCCGCGAACAGGGAGGGGTTCTCTGTCTCGCGTGTCACGATGGTGTCCACGCTCAGGCTGATGTCGGTGACGGGCGAGCCCAGCTCGATGCGGCGCAGGTGCTCGCCCACCATGCGCGAAAGCCGTGCCACATCGGACGTGGGTTCGGCCAGCGGCACGCGGTGTTCGCGCCAGCGCGAGGTGCCGTGGCGCGCCCAGTCGTGGCACCAGCCCAGCCGCAGCACCTGGGTGCCGGCCTGGTGACCCGCGAGCCAGGCGCCCAACTCGCGCAGGAGTCGCTCGAAAGCCCGATGAAGGGCCTCGGCGTCGTCGACCCGCCAGGCCAACTCCTGCCGCTGCTCGAACACGGGGGGCAGCAGCAGCCAGTCGAAAGCCTCGGGGCGCAAGCCGTGGGCGGCATCGAGGGCGTGCAGCACGCCGGCCCCGAAGCGCCGGCTGAGGCCGCCACGGGGCAGCGCCCGGACCTGTCCGAGGGTGCGGCAGCCCAGGCGATGCAGGGTCTCGGCGTGCTGGCCGACCGCGCTCAGGCAGTGCAGGGGCAGGGGGGCGAGTTGTGTGCACAGTTGTGTGCTCATCGGCACGTTCAGAAGCATGTCTGGGCCAAGGCCCTGGCGGTCCCGGACCAGGGCGAGGGCGGCATGCGCCGTGCCTGCCTGGGCCGCCGACCGGGCTCCCAGGCCGTGCGCTTGGCGGCACACCCGTTGCCAAAGCTGTGCCGCCCCACCGAACAGGCGCTCGCTGGCCTGAACCTCCAGCACCACGGCTTCTTCGAGCAAGGCAACCCGAGGCGTGAACTGCAGGGCCCACCAGCCCAGGTGCAGGGCATCCAGCCCGCCGTGCTCAGGGGAGGCTGCGGGCAGCAGGGCGATCCAGCTCGGCATGGTGGGGCGCAGGCAGGCCCACGGTCGTGAACACGGCAGGCGCCAAGGGAGGGCGGCTGGCCGGGACGGTGGGTGAGGGCGATGAAAGGGGCGAAGAAGGGGGCGACAGAGGACCTTGCTGGTCAGGTGGCAGCAGCGCCATCAGTCCGGGCGGCCAGCTCGCCAGTTGCAGGGGCGTCTCATGCAGGGGGCCGCGCCGCTTGACGATTCGCACGACCAGCGGGTGCGGGCATGGCCCCAGCGCCAGGTGCAGGCGCAAGGGGGCGGCCGAAGCCTCGGTCAGGACGCGCTCCGGACGGAACAGGAAGACCGGCCCGGCCTGACGGCCCGCGCAAACCTGCAGCCGCCGCACCTGCGCAGCTCGGGCCTGTGGCAGCCAGCTCAGCACCGCCCACAGCCCATCGGCCAGCAAGGCCTGCTCGGTGGCCCACAGGCGTTCGGCCGAGGTGGATGCCTCGATGCGGATCACGCGTTCGGCAGGCAGGCCTTGCTGCGCCAGCCCGGGCAGGTGAGGGACGTGGGGCGGGCCGATCAGCAACACGTGTCCCCCGGCCGCGACCACCTGACGCAGCGCTGGCAGCAGCAGTCGCCATTCGGCCAGGCCGGGTTGGGCTTGCAGGACTTCGCTGAGGGCCTGGGCAGGCCAGCCGGCGCCCGGCAGTTCGGCATCCAGCAGGGGGTGACCGCTGGGCCACACCCGTTGTGTCCCAGCGCCCAGCAGGTGTCCTGGCCAGACGGCCTGGGCCAGGTGCGGCGGCAGGCGATCGGCCGCATCCTGTGCGGATGGGCGCGGTGGCGGACAAACGGACACAGGGCTTGGGGGCATGCCAATACTGTACATGCATACAGTGTTCGGTGGGGTAAAAAAACCTCCAGGCAACCCGGCAAAACGCCTGTGACGCTGTTTTCCAGGCAGTCCTGAACGGACTTTGCGCCCACCCGCGGGGGATCCCCATGGCTTTTGGCACAATGACACCCCCTGAGGAAAATGAATGTCCAGCCCAGATCCTGCTCAAACCAGCTCGGGTGCCACCACCCAGCCGGGGCCCCAAGAGAACCTGACCCCGGTCACCGCCGCCTTGGTGGAGTTCCTCGCAGAAGCACGCGTTCCGACCGAACACGGCAGCTTCACCATGAAGCTCTTCCGCGAAAAGGCCACCGGTCTGGAACACGTGGCCATGGTCATGGGCGAGGTCCAGGGCAGTGCCCTGGTCCGGGTGCACTCCGAGTGCATGACCGGCGACGTCTTCGGCTCGCTGCGCTGTGACTGCGGGCCCCAGCTGCAGTTCGCCCTCAGCGAGATCGGCAAGCGCGGCAGCGGCGTGGTCGTCTACCTGCGCCAGGAAGGCCGCGGCATCGGCCTGGCCAACAAGCTGCGCGCCTACCAGTTGCAGGACCAGGGCCTGGACACCGTCGAGGCCAACCAGCACCTGGGTTTTGCCGCCGACCTGCGCAAGTTCGACGCCGCCGCCGAGATCCTCGCCACGCTGGGTGTGAAGTCGGTCAAGCTCATGACCAACAACCCTCGCAAGGTGCAGACCCTCAAAGAGCAGGGCGTGCAGGTTGAAGAACGCGTGCCCGTGCGCAGCGACGTCCAGCCTGAAAACGAGCGCTACCTGGGCACCAAGGCCCGCAAGCTCGGCCACCACATCGACTGGCTGGGCTGAGCCCCGAGATGGCCGCCGACCTGCCGCCCCTCGACGACTCGGAATCGGTCGATCCCGAGCTGCGCCAGAGCGTGGCTCGGCGCAGCACCCTGGTCAGCGTCGTGGTCAACATCGTGCTGACGGTGATGCAGCTCGCCGCCGGCATCTGGGCGCATTCGCAGGCCCTGGTGGCCGATGCCATCCATTCCCTGTCCGACCTGTTGTCCGACTTCCTGGTGTTGCTGGTCAACCGCCACAGCCACAAGGCGGCCGATGACGACCACCACTATGGCCACCAACGCTACGAAACCGCGGCCTCGCTCGCGCTGGGCTTGTTGCTGTCGGTGGTGGCGGTGGGCATGCTCTGGGGCGCCATCGACCGCCTGACCCACGTCGAAGACATCCCGAAGGTGCAGGCGCTGGCGCTGTACGTGGCCATCGGCACCCTGCTGGCCAAGGAGCTGCTGTTTCGCTACATGCTCGCGGCGGCCGAAAAGGTGCGCTCGAGCATGCTGGTGGCCAACGCCTGGCACGCCCGCTCCGACGCAGCTTCATCGCTGGTGGTGGCGCTGGGCATCCTGGGCAACTTGCTGGGCTATCCCTTGCTCGACCCGGTGGCCGCGCTCATCGTCGGGTTGATGGTGCTGCGCATGGGCCTGAGCTTCGCCTGGGACGCCTTGAACGACCTGATGGACCGCGCCGCTTCGCAGGACCAGATCGACCGCATCCGCGAGACCCTGCTGCAGACGCCGGGGGTGCAGGGCGTGCACGAGTTGCGCACCCGCAAGATGGGCGACATGATCCTGGTCGATGCCCACCTCGAGGTCGATGGGCAACTCAGCGTGCGCGAGGGCCACGAGATCGCCTTGCAGGCGCGCCAGCGCGTGATGGCCAGCCTGCCCGTTCTCAACGTGCAGACGCACCTGGACCCCGTCTGACCCTGGCCTGATCGGGCGCTCAGGCGTCGCGGCCACAGACCCGGTTGCGACCTTCGGACTTGGCCTGCGCAAGCGCCTGTTCGACCCTTTGCATCAGGGTGTCGACCAGCAGGTCCGGGTGGGCCTGACACGTCACCAGGCCCACGCTGACCGTCATGTGCCGTGCCGTGGTCGAGCTCTCGTGGCGGATCTGCAGCGACTCCACCGCCTGGCGCAGGCGCTCGGCCACGCCGTTGGCAAAAGAAGCATCGGTGTTCGGCAGCACCACCAGGAACTCCTCACCACCCAGCCGGGCCACCACGTCGCCGGGCCTTCGCAGGCCGTCCTGCAGCACGCGGGCCACTTTCTGCAGGCATTCGTCGCCGGCCGTGTGCCCGTAGCGGTCGTTGAACTTCTTGAAATGATCGATGTCGATGAGCAGCAGGCTCAAGGCGCTGCGATCGCGCCAGGCGCGTTCCCAGACCAGGCTGAGGTGCTGCTGGATGTGCTTCTGATTGTGCAGACCCGTGAGGGTGTCGATGCGGGAGATGTCCTTGAGCCGCGCATGTGCCTGCGTCAGGTCGCGCACCAGGCTGCGCTCGCGCAAGGTGCGCAGGAAGCGCCGCCGCTCGTCGCGCTCCATGAAGTAGTTGGCGCACAGCGTAAAGAGCGCCACCGAAATCACCATGGACGAGATGGGCCACAGCAGCCGTGGTGGAAAGGACTCCAGAGACATCACCCCGCCCACGAAGATGCCCAGCATGATGAAGGTGAAGGTCAGCGCAAACCAGAAGCGCAACCGCTGCACGACGTTGCCGTAGGTGATGACCACCATGTAGCCCACCGGATAGAAGTGGGCCATGCGGCTCTCGGAAAGGGGCATGACGATGGCCAGGCTGACCGCAGCACCCACACCACCGAGCAGCGACAGCACATCCACCAGGGACAGGGGAAGCTGGCGCCGGAACGGGTGAATGCCCCGCCAGAACAGGAACAGCGAGAGCAGGGCGATGGGCGTGAAAACCAGCAGCCGCAATTGCGCGGCCAGCCAGATCACGTCCGGGGTCATGAGGTAATCGGCCAGCAGGTAACCGTTGTAGATCAACAGGGAGATGAGCCCGCTGATGAGGAAGTGGCGTTCTCGGGCGGGCAGGGCGTCGCGCTGAAAGGCCTCCTCCAGGTCGGTCGGAAACGACATCAGCGGAAAGCCGTTTTCCAGCAGATCCTGGATGCGCGCCATGGTGGTCTGGTGCGACTCCTGGACCGGTCGATCGAAGTCGATGGGTGGCGTGACCGGGCGGGGCGGGATGATCGCGCTCATGTCGGTCAGTCCTGCGTGCCGAACGCGATGACGCGGTTGCGCCCGCGCTGGCGCGCCAGGTGCAGGGCCTCATCGGCAACGGCGATCAGCTGTGTCGGGCTGGCATGCGGAGAGTCAGGGCGCATGCAGGAAACCCCGAGGCTGACGGTGACCAGGTCGCGCTCGTCGGGGCCATGCAGCTGACGCAGGTTTTCCACCGCTTTGCGGATGCGCTCGGCCGCGCCCACGGCGGTCTGCAGTTGCGTGCCCACCATCAGCACGGCGAACTCTTCACCGGCAAAACGTGCCAGCAAGTCCTCGGGGCGCTGGAAATCTGCTCTGACGACTTCAGCGATGGCGCGCAAACAGTCATCTGCGGCACCCTGTCCGCGGCTGGCCTGACAGGCCTTGAAATGGTCCACCGCCAGCAGGATCAGCGAGACCTCCTGCCCTGCCTGGCTGGCCTTGCGCCACAGGTGTTCCAGCTGGGCATCGAAATGCCGCCTGCTTGCCAGTTCGGTCAACTGGTCGTTGCGGGAGGCCTCTTCGAGGCTGGCATTGGCCTGCAGGAGTTCGTGTTGCAGCAACCGCTCGCGCATCAGAAGCAGCCAGTTCTGACGCACGTCGCGCTCTTGCATGTAGGCGCCGTAGAGCGTGAAAACCGCCAGCGACAACACCGTCAACCCGGCAGGAGCCATGATGGCGAAGGGGGCAGCGGGCAGGCGCGACCAGCCATACAGGAACAGCGCCATGACAAAGAAGTCCAGGCACAGCGCGGGCCGCAGGCGCATGCGTGCAACGGTGTTGCAGTACACCAGCACCACACTCACGCTGATCAGGTAGGGCCCCGCCATGGGGTCGGTGCTGTGGATGCAGAGGTGGACATTGATGACCGCCGAGGCCATCCCGGCCAGCACCAGGAAGCCTTCCCGCAAAGCCGGGGATTGGAGCTTCGTGAGCACGACAAGGCCCAACAGGATGCAGGGTGTGAACCACATCAACCGCAGCCGCAAGGCATCGTCGAAGCGGTCGGGGATCATCATCCAGTCCGACAGCAGCAGCCAGTTGAACAGCACGCTGACCAGGGCGCCAGCGGCCAGCAGCGTCTGCAGGCGCTCGCGCGAGGTGTCGGTCTGAAACCGGGTTTCCAGGGCCAGTGGAAAACGCAGCATCCGCATGCCACCGTGCAGCAGGGCATCGATGGCCCGTGCATCGGCCGCAGTCAGCCCCGGCCGCGCATCGGCTTCCGGCAAAGGCTCAGGCATGAAGGAGGTCGCGGACGACACGTCGTCGAAATTCCTGCTGCGGACGTGGGGCGTCACGGCCTGGGGGGCATGACGCGGTTGATTCAATGCCCCGTGGGGGCAGAAGCCATCGTATCGGAAAGGTGTTGGTGGCCGGAAGGCCTCGAACGCTGGTTTTCCCTTGCCTGGCGCTGGGGCTGGGAACGCGGCTTGCTGAAAACTGTCCACCCGGCTCGGCAGAACCGGGCATCCCATTGTTTTCAGCGGCGATCATGGAAAGGATCACGACATGAACCAACGTCATTCCAACGAAGGCCTGAACACCGGCTCAGACCACGATCAGCAAGGTGGACTGGGGCGGGGGGTTCGCGGTGACAGCGAGGCGGCGAGCCACCAGGACTTGCTCGATCCCGACTACCAGCAGTGGCGCAACGAACAGATGCGAGCGTTCGACGAGGACTATCGCAACTGGCGGCAGGAGCGGTTCCGCCGCTTCTCGGACGACTTCACGAACTGGCGCAAGGCCCGCAGCGAACAAGTCGCAGGCGCGGGCGAAAACCGATCGGCGGTGCTGGTGGCGGGCCCAGGCAGCCGTTCGGGCTCAGCATCGTCGCTAGAACAAGACGACCAGGCCAGGCAGCAGAACCCGGGCGGCACCGACATCGCCGGCAAGGCCCCCGAGTGAAGCGAAAGACCACTGGATCGGACCGCCTCCCCGGCAGCCGATGATCAGTCTTCGGTGCGGTCTTCGTCTTCGGGGAAGAGTCGCCGATGCGTGGCGTCGAGAACGGGCCCTGTCCCGGTGTCTTCCAGCCCGTTCTCGATGTCGCGGGCAGCCTGACGGACAACCTCCTGATCCGGGCCACGCTGACTCGAGGCTGATTCGTCTCGCTCGTGGGGCAGGCGTGGCACGGGGCGGTTGTGAACGCTGGGTTTGGTCTCGGCGTTCGGCTGCTCGCCAGGGGTGGGCTTGTCATGTTCCATGTTGGGCTCCTGGTTGGATAAGCCATCGCAGCAAACGGCATGCCGCTCGGCCGCAGTGGTGCTCGCGGTGTGCAGATGACGCCAGCAAAGCGGAGACGAGATGCGTGCCGACTGGCCTTTGAACAGTTTCTGGATGGGGGGATTCGAAGGCGCTGACCACATCAACAGCCACGGCACCCCCCTTGACATGGTGGCCTTGAGCCACCACCACGAGCACGTCGATGACGACTACGGCTTGTTGCGCGCCTGGGGCCTGCACACGGTGCGTGAAAGCATGGGCTGGCGACTCTGTGAACGGCAAGGGCGCTTCGACTTCGATCGCGTGCGTCGGTTCGCGCGGGCTGCCAACCGACATGGGCTGCAGATCCAGTGGACGCTCATGCACTATGGCACCCCGGCCGATGTCAGCTTGCTCGACGACAAGCTGTGCGAGCGCTTCGCTGCCTTTGCCCGTGCAGCGGCACAAGCGATTGCCGAATGCTCATGTGAAGTGCCGGTGTACACGCCCATCAACGAGATGGGTTTCCTGGCGTGGGGGGCGGCACAAACGCGCCTGTTTCACCCGTATGGCCAGGACGATGAAGCCTCGCCTGGCGCCACACCGAGCGATGGATTTGACATCAAGTGCCGGCTGGTCAAGGCCGCGCTGGCGGGCATGCAGGCGATTCGCGAAGTCGAGCCTCGTGCCAGGTTCATGCACGTCGAGCCGATCGTCCACGTGGTGGCGCCACCCGAGCAGCCGGATCTGCAGGCCCTGGCAGACGAGGTCGCCTCGTACCAGTGGCAGGTGTGGGACCTGCTGAGCGGTGCCTTGCTGCCTGAGTTGGGCGGGCGACCGCATGCGCTGGATCTCATCGGTGTCAACCACTATCACAGCGGGCAATGGGAGGTCATCACCGAAAGGCGCCTTGACTGGCACCTCAACGATCCTCGTCGACGTCCCTTGCTGGAGATGCTGCGATGGGTGTGGCAGCGCTACGGGCGCCCGATGGCCATTGCCGAGACCAGCCATGTCGGAGAGGGCCGCGCGGCCTGGCTGGATGAGGTGGCCAGCCAGGTGCGTCAGGCCCGGACCTGTGGCATCCCGGTGGAGGGCGTGTGCCTCTACCCCATCGTCGATCGACCCGACTGGAACGACTTCGGGCATTGGCACCACAGCGGCTTGTGGGACTGCATCCCCGGTGAGGCCGTGTGCGGTGAGGGTCAGCGCCGGTTGAGCCTGGCTTACGCCCGTGCCGTCAACAGCTGGATGCAGCGGCTGCCCGAGGCTCGCTCATGAAAAGCCAGTCTCAGCATGACGGCATGTTGTTGGTCGGGCGGCCCGGGGACTGTTTCGGCAGGGGCCTGGATGGAGCGCGTGCCGGGTCCGATGTGGCTGCCGATGAGCTCGCCGTGCGATGCATCTCCGCAACCAGGTCCGGCACGGCACGCCGGTTCAGCAGCAGCCAGGAAAACGGCTGAAGGCTGCGCCACAGCACCGGCCAGAGCTGGCCTGCCTGCCAGGCATCCGAGAGCACAGCGCGCGTTTCTCGCCATGCGTCGCGCCAGGGCAGGCGCAGCCAGGCCACCCACAGTCGGTTGCGCAAGATGAAGATCGGGGAGGGGGGCGCCTTCGCTCGCGTGCAAGAGAGCTGGTGCAGGGTCACGTCTTGCACGTAGACCATGCGCCAGCCGAGCGCGGCCAGACTGAGCCCGATCAGGGCGTCCTCGGCGCCACAGAACGCCTGCGGCTCGTATCCCCCGGCGTGACGGAAGGCGCGGGTGCGAATGACCACCGCGTTCGACATGAATGACAGCAAGGCCGGACCAGGCAGCCCCGCATTGTCCAGCGTGCTGTGCTGCATGCGCGTGCAGCAATCGTGCTCGTCTTCGTTGCTGCCCACCAGCACCCGGCCGTTGATGGCGCCGATGTGGGGGAACTCATCCAGGATGTCGCAAGCGCGCTTGAGCGCGCCATCCGACCACCAGGTGCTGGCATCACAGAAGGCCACATGGGGCGTTGTCACACGGGCAACGACCTGGTTGAAGGCGGATGTCCCGAGATGGTGTTCGCAGCGCACGAGGTCAGCGCCGTGAAGCCTGGCGACCTGCGCCACGGCCGCGGCATGACATGACGCGTTGTCGAGCACGATCAGGCGCGGTTGATCGGGCAGCTGGCGCAGTTGCTGGAGCACCCCCGCCAGCCCTTGGGGCTGCTCGCGGGTCATCACGATCACCGTCACCCGAGGGGCCGCGCGGCTGGATGCGGCGGTGGAGGCGCGTTCGGAAAAACGCAGAGGTGGCGGCCGATGATGCGTTTGCATGGTGGTCCGTCGAGAGCTCGGAGAGCAGGGCAGCTCCTCCGCTGCGAGGTGATGGAACAGGGATCATGGCTTTCACCACGATTTGCCGATCGGTCAGCAATCGGTGTGCCTGGGCATCGTTTCAGGCTTGGCACGTTCAGCCCGCAGGTAACTCGTTCAGAGACAGTCGCAATTCACGAGCTGGCCGCGCAAGGTAGTCATCCAGCAACTGCTGGTCCAATGGCTTGACCATGTGGAAATCGAACCCGTTGTCCAGCGCCCTTTGCACATCCTGCTGCTGACCGTAGCCGGAAAGGGCAATGAGCCAGCCGACAAAGCCTGCTTCGCGCGCGGCCCGGGCCACCTCGTAGCCCGAGCGGCCGGGCAGACCGATGTCGACGAGGGCCAGATCGGGCTGCTTCTCGAGGATGGCATGCAGTCCCATGTCGCCATCCGTGTGCGCGATCACCTCGTGCCCCCCGACCTCGAGCATGAGCTGCACGGCCTCTCGGGCATCGTCGTTGTCCTCGACGATCACCACGCGGCGCCGATGGGTGGCCAGGCCCGGCGCTTCGGAAGCTGCCCGCTCATCGGGCTGGGCCGCGGGCAACTCGACGGTGAAGATGTTGCGGTCATCGGATGTGCTCACTTCCACCTTGCCATGGTGCAGGTCCACCAGGCTCTTGACCAGCGTCAGGCCGATGCCGAGCCCCCCTTGCCGACGCTCGATCGTGCGCTCTCCCTGGACGAACAGGTCGAAGATGTGAGGCAGCAAGGTGGGCGGTATCAATGGCCCGTGGTTGATCACCTGGAGCCTGACCACCGGCCCATGCGCCTTGGCGATGACCTGGATGACCAGGTCGGGTGGGCTGTATTTGCCAGCGTTGGTGATCAGGTTGTTGATGATCTGCTCCAGACGCACCGAATCCGCCTGCACCCAGACGTCATCGACATCGATCTCCACGGCCTGCGTCAGGCCCGTGATCTTGAATGTGTTGACCACGCGTTGCACCGTGGCTCGCACACTGACCGGGTGCACAGACAGCTGGATCTTGCCGGCGATGACGCGCGCGACATCCAGCAGGTCATCCATGAGGCGGGCGAGGTGCCGCGTCTGCCGGGAAATGATCTGGCGCATCCGTGCGGGCTGGTCTCCTTCCGGGCTGATGCGGTTGAGCACCTCGATGCCCGCGGAGATGGCACCAAGGGGGTTGCGCAACTCGTGCCCGAGGATGGCGAGGAACTCGTCCTTGGCCCTGTTGGCCTGTTCGGCTTCCAGCCGCGCAATCTGCTCCTGCTCGATCAGCCTGCTGCGCTCGTGCTCGATCTGGTGCTGCGCGGTCACATCGACCACCGCACCGATCATCCGGATGGGCGCGCCTTGGGCGTTGTAGACACACACGCCACGGCACGCCAGCCAGCGCTCAGGCATGTCGCCTTGCTGAACCTGCAGCTGGAAGTTGACTTGCTCCTGGTGGTCTTGCCAGGCCTCCCGCAGCAGGGACGTCAGGGTGGCTTCGTCGGGGTGCTTGATCTTCGCCAGCCATTCTTCCCACGTGATCTCCTTTTCTGCCTGCCCCATGCCGAAAAGCAGCGACAGCCCCGAGGTCAGTGTCAGCCGGTTCTCTTCGATGCGGTGATCCCAGAAGCCCACGTCGCCAGCTTTCTGGGCGAGTGTGATGAAGTGCTGGTTGTCCTCCAGCCGGGCCTGAGCCAGCAGGAGCTTGTTCTGAGACTGGACCCGCTCGGTGACGTCGACGAAAATGGCGATCGCCCCGCGGGGCTTGCCACGCAGGTCCAGCAGGGGAAGGGCATAGGCGATGAGCTTGAGCACGCGGCCATCGTGGTGACGAACCTCCAGGTCGAGGTTGTGGATGCGTTCGCCTCGTGCTGCCCGTTTGAGTGGGTGCTCCGAGGGAGGCAACACCCGGCCATTGACAACGATCTCGTACCTCTGAGGGCCTTGCGTGGGCGAGTTGAACAGCGCCATCTTGGCGGGGTTGCGCAGCACTTCGTTGGCCTGGGGATCGAGCGTGATCGACAGGCCGATCGGGCTCATGAGAAAGAGCGTTTCGAACTCGGCCGCCTTGGCCTGCAGCCGCTGCGTGGCCAGGTCGCGCTGCTGCTCGGCGGCGAGCATGGCGTTCCTGAGCATGGAGATCTCGAAGACCGTGGTGTCTTCGTCGCGCAAACTTGCCGCCTTGCCCTGCGAGAGGATGCTCAAGGGTTTGATGATGCGCGTCGCCACCATCCGTGACAGCAGGAGCCCCGCGAAAAGGGACACGATGCCGGTGCCGGCAATCGAGACAAAAGCGATCAGCTTGTTGTGATCCAGGGCAGCCGCGCTGACGCCCATCCGCACCCCCCACCCGGAATGCGCGATTTCCTGCCAAGCCACATAGGAGTCGTCTTCGCCTTCCACCTCGATCTTGTGAAAGCCACTGGGCTTGCTGTCGCGCGCGGGGTGCGATGGCAGGGGTTGCCCGATGTGAACGTTCGGCTTGATCGTGCGGGCGATGACGGTCTTCGAGCGGTCATAGAGCGTGACGAACCCCTGGCGTTGCGGGGAAGCCCCGACGATCAGGTTCTGCCAGTATTTCTCGTCAATGTCGACGTGAAGGTAATAACGCAACTGGTTCGCGCGCCACACCGGCATGGTGATGCGTGTGTGCCATTGCCCTGGCCGCGGGCCCCGGACCAGGCCGGAGAAATAGGGCTCGACCTCGGCGGCCGAGCGAGGGATGGGGAAATCCGGCGGCAAGGGTTCATTGGCGGTGTCCCTGTTGCCCGGCACGCTGCTGAGGACCTCCCCGTGCTGAGCCTCGACGAGGCTGACCTGGCTCCAGGCGGGCCGAATGCTGACGAAGGCCCGCAGCCGCCGCTCGAAACCCCGGATGTCCCCCTTTTGCAACTGCGAGGACTCGGCCAGGGCTTGCAGCGCCTCGACCGATGCGCTCAGTTCCCGGTCGATCATCAAGGCCATGGAGCTGGCCCCCTGCTGCAGCCCCATCGACAGCTGCTCGCGTGCCACCGATACCTGCCTGCCGATCAGCCAGCTGGTCAGCAGGGCGAGGGGCAACACAGCAACCAGGGTGATGACATGGAGGTAGCTGCGCACAGATGCCAGCGGCCATCGGGTTCGCCACAAGCGCGGAAAGGATGGGGTGCGAGGAGAGGACATGCCTGTGTATTGCGCCGGTTGGGGAACAGGGCCTGTTCCGTGAATGTCATCCGACTGCCAGACATTGCCTGAACAGGTGCCGACATGACCCGCCTGTCCGTGGTTCAAACGTGTCCGACTGTGCACGCAAGCAATGACATTGCAGAAAAAACTACCGACCTGGGCATGCCGGGATGAGGGAGATTGGCGGTCTGCAGGGCGGGACGGGTCATCTGGCGCTTCCGTGAGGCTCGGCACGCACAAGCCGTGCCATCGGATGCGGGCGATGCCTCCTTCGGGAACAAACCCACGCACTTGCTTTCATCCGGACACGACCTGGCGACAGCGCAGCCCTCGGGAAGCTGATCGTCCGGGCCCGTCGTTTGCCAAGAGGCCAGGCCGGATCACCCGGACACCATCTCAGACTTCACGAGGAGACCCCATGCAGACAGGGCAGGTCAAATGGTTCAGCGATGAAAAGGGCTATGGCTTCATCCAGACCCCGGCTTGTGAGGCCGACGTGTTTGTCCATTTCTCCGCGATCGACATGCAAGGCTACAAAAGCCTGAAACCTCAGATGAGCGTTGTGTTCGAGCTGAGCCTGTCGGATCGGGGGCCCAGCGCGAACCGCGTTCGCCCAGCGCTGGACGAGCCTCCCATGGAAACCACGCCAGAGCAAAGGCACCGGCATCGGCGGTTCAAGTCCGCCGCGCGTCGGATGGAAGGGAGCCGGAGCTCGACTTGAGGCAGGTGGCGGGTGCCCCGCTGCCTTGGCCACCGAGCTGGGCTGAACGCGGTCAGCGCGGCGAGGCCGAAGGACGGGTCAGCCGCGCAATGAGCAGGCCCGCCGTGACCGCCACCAGCAGGCAGGTGAGGGGGTGTTCGCGCACCTGACCACGCACCTTCTCGACCACCTGGTGTTCCAGGTTGTTGAAAGCTCGGGCCTTGTCCGTGATCTGTTCGCCCAGGCCGCTGGCGGAGGCCTGCAGGCGGTCGATCGTCTTGGTGGTCTTTTCGGCCACTTCGTCGATGGTCTTGTGCGCTGCCTGAGCGGAGCGTTCAATGAAGCCATCGGTGGGGTCGGAGGTGTCTGCGGTCATGGTTGGTGCCTGATCCTGGATGTAGAGGAGTCCAAGCAGGGCAATCGCCATGCCTTGTCTGGTGTGGCGAGGCCCATGCGGCGGAGGCCATGGTGCAAAGGGCGGGGGCCGTCGATGGATGGGACCGCAATTTGCCATGCATCGGTTCCATCACCACGAGGACCCATCATGAACCCTTTCGAGCCTTCCTCTGTCTTGCCGCCCGGCCACCCATTTCAGTTTGCTTTGTGGTGGTGGGGGGCGGCTTCCCAGGCCGTGCAGACCTTCTGGGTGGCGCACAAGGTGGCCAGCACCTGCGTTGACCGGCTGGGACGGGCGGCCATTTCCGTTGGTTTCTCGCTCCCATGGTTGCTGGCCGGGGCTTCGAACGTGCCTGCCAGCCCGGCGACGCCTCCCCTTGTTCCCGACCCGGAACACCCGATCACCCCGCATCCAGGACCCGACCCCATCCCTCCCGGCATCAACGACCCGCCGCCTGTTGAAGTGCCGCCTCCGATGCAGGAGCCGCCCGTGATGCCCCCACCCGTGGCGCGGGACATCCATGCCGTTTTCGGTGACGGCGAGCCGGAAGGTGCCGACGACGGGTCCGGCCCAACCGAAGCACCCACACCCACAGCCCATTGACGCAAAGGACTTCCATGTGCCCCCACATCTTGACCATGCACAAGGAGGCAGCCGAGCAGACTGCCTCGCCCACCGCTCCAGGAGGCGGATCGCAGGCCACACCAGCGAAGGACGGCGCGTCGAAAAATGAGTACCTCGATGGCGCCCTCGTGATCGCGGGCGCCGCCGCCGCCGAGAGCAGCCCGCAAACCGCAGCAGGAGCTTCGGCGCCCCTTTCCAAGCCTGCTCTGGCAACGGCGCCACGTGACGAAGAAGGGCCCCTGATCAGCGAAGCCGACCCCACATCGAATGCCGGGTGACGAGGCGCCTGACCAAGGTCAATCGGCGATCGTTTCATGTGGCCTTTGACGGTAGCGAGGTTCCGGGCGCCCGCGCACCCCTTGTCACCGCATAGGCCACAGCCCCGCCAAAGAGCACGATCTGGGCTGTGTAATAGACCCACAGCATGATCAACACGAAAGAGCCGGCAGCCCCATAGCTCGAGGCAATGCCGGCTGTGCCCAGGTACAGCCCGAGCAAATGCTTGCCCGCTGTGAACAGGACTGCGCTGATCAGCGCCCCCAGCCAGGTGCCTGCAGCGGATGCGGGCCGGTCGGGGAGCCAGCGCAGCAAAGCCGCGAAGGCCAGGGTCAGCACCGCGGTGGACACGCCCACGTCAAGGGCCGTCATCACATGCATCATCAGGCCCATGTGAGGGCCGAGCAGGTCCCGCGCGGCACTGAGTGCGGCGCTCAGGACGAGGGAGGCGATGGAGAGAAAGCCCATGCCCAGCACCAGCGCCAACCCAGCCAGCCTCACGCGCAACATGGTGCTGATCAAGGAGGCCCGAGGGGCGATCGCGCCCATCGCGTTGAGGGCGCGCCTGAGTTCGGCGAAAACGCCTGTGGCTCCGATGACGACGGTCGCCCCGCCGAACAGGCTGGCCACCACACCACCGCGTTGCAGTGCGGCGGATCGGATCATGGCCTCCACGGTCAGGGCCGCATCGTCACCAATGAGGCCCCTGATCTGAGCGAAAACCTCGCCTCGCACCGCCTCTGCCTCGAGCAGCAAACCGGCGACCGCGATGGCAAGCATCAGCATCGGGGCCAGCGCGAACATCGCGTAGAAGGCAATCGATGCGCCAAGCGAAGCTCCGCCTGCGTCCACCCACCGAAGCGCGGCATGCACGATCCATTTCCCCCGGAAACGCCGGGCGATCGGCAGGTCACTGGGTTGGGGCGGCTGGGCGTTGCGCACGACCTGCCTGGTGGGTGTTTCGGATGGCATGAGTGCCGTGGGCATCTCTCGTGCCCGATGCCATGGCAGCAGGCACGCGGCTTGCCCCTTGACCACCCACGAAGAGGCCTTCGCCTCATGAACGGTTCATCGCATGAATGGGTGGCAGCGGGCTTGGCCAAGCGCTTGGGAGGGGGAAGTGGACCCGGGGTGGTGGTGGGTGCTGGCCGTCATGTTCGGCGTGGGCGTTTGCACCTGGGCAGGCATGCGAGTGCTGGACGCAGTGGGGCGCCGGGTCTCGGCGGAATCGCCCATCCTGGGTGTCCTTCGTCGGGTCACCCGCAAACCGGCTTTTCTCCTGGCGCCCTTGCTGGCGTGGTCCCTGGTGCTGTCTTCTGTGCCCGACGAGCTGCCAGGCGTGATCGGCGTGCGCCGACTGATGACCGTGTCGATCATCTTCTCGATGACGTGGCTGCTCATCCGGGCCGTGCAGGCGATGGCGGAGATGGTGGCGCTGCTGCGCCCGTCCTCGCAGTCGGACAACCTGTCCGCTCGGCGCCTGCACACCCAGACCCGCATCATCAGCCGCACCCTGGCCTCGATCATCGGGATGTTGGGCATCGCCCTGGCCCTCATGACCTTTCCCCAGGTCAGGCATGTCGGGGCCAGCTTGCTGGCCTCGGCCGGTCTGGCAGGCATCGTCGCTGGTTTGGCGGCCCGTCCTCTGCTTGCGAACTTCATCGCGGGCATTCAGATCGGCCTGACCCAACCCATCCGCCTGGATGACGTTGTGATCGTCGAAGGGGAGTGGGGGCGCATCGAAGAAATCACAGGAACCTATGTGGTCGTGGCGATCTGGGATGAACGCCGACTCATCGTTCCACTCGAATGGTGGACCCAGCATCCCTTTCAGAACTGGACGCGCAACAACGCACAGATCCTTGGCAGCGTTTTGCTGTGGCTCGACCACCGGCAATCGGTACCGGCCCTTCGGCAAGAGTTGGAGCGTTTCGTTGGCGCGCACGCGCTGTGGGACGGTCGGGTTTGCGAACTGGAAGTCACGGATGTTTCAGAGAAGGCCATGCAGGTGCGCTGCCTGGTCAGCAGCAGGGATTCCTCACAGAGCTGGAAGCTGCGCTGCGCGGTGCGCGAGCACCTGATACATGTTGTGCAGACCGCTCACCCGCAAGGATTGCCCAGGCTGCGTGTCTCCTGGGTCGAGGAGGGTGCCGCGGAGGGGGCTCAGTCGGATCAGGGGCCTGGAGCCGATGGGGTTCCGGGGGCTCATTGAGCCTGGACAGGGCCTTGGCGGGTGCCGTCGACCATCCCGTGGTCGCGCACCGGACGGCTGTCAGGCGCGATGACGCCGGGCTCTTCGGACGTCGGCTTGTCCTGGCTGCCGGGCTCATGGCCGGTCAGGTTGCCGTCGGGGGTGGCGGTGCCACGGTCATCGGAGGAGCCCGTCGGATCGCCAGAAGGACCAATGCCCTGCGAAGCGCGTCCTTCCATGCAGACCAAGCGGGTAGGCGGGAGAGGTTGAAGGGGACTCGACATCGGTGGCTCCTGAAGTTGAAACGGGAACAGCAATTGCCCGCTGTTGACCAGCATTCACGGCAAGCGCCATGCCCGCAACACGGGCCCCAAGCACACACCGTGGCGACCGGCATGTCCCTTGCCGGTCCTGGATCCCAGGCCATCCGGTCCACCGAAACGAAAGGAACCACCATGAACCAAGTTGCCGACGCCATGACACGGGGCGTGCGAACCGTCTGCCCAAGCGACAACCTCGTGCAAGCCGCGCAGGCCATGACCGAGCTGGACATTGGTGCGCTGCCAGTCTGTGACGGCGACCGCCTGGTGGGCATGATCACCGACCGCGACATCGTGATCCGAGGAGTGGCCCAGGGCCAAGCCAATGACCGGATGCACGTTGCCGAGGTGATGACCGAAGAAGCCGCGTGGTGCTACGACGACGACAAGGTCGAGGAGGTGTTGGACAGGATGCGGGCCCTGCAGATTCGGCGCCTGCCCGTGGTCGATCGCCACAAGCGCCTGGTCGGCATGCTCTCCTTGGGCGACATCGCTGTCAAAGCCACAGGCGAGGACACAGGTGAAGCACTCAAAGGCATCTCCGACCCCTCCGAGCCCGCCTGCTGACACCGCCCAAGCCATTTCTTCAGACCGGAGTTCACCATGCAGCCCACCCGTTCCTCCCCTCAAACAAGCCAAGGCCCTCAGCCTTACAACCTGTTCTCCCTGCCACTCGAATGGGGTCGCATGATGGAGGCCTTCATATCGGGCGCAGGAAGCCTGACGCCTTTTGGTTCACCCATGGGCCTGCTGTCGCCCGTTCGCATTGATGTGCTCGAGGACGAGTCGGCGTTTGAACTCGTCGCCGAGATGCCGGGTGTCCAGGCCCAGGACATCGATGTGGAGCTGGAGGGCCAGGAGCTTCGCATCAGCGCCCAGAAGAATGGCGAATCACAGCACCAGTCCGATCGGTTTCACCTCAAGGAGCGCAGCTTCGGGCGCTTCAGTCGCAGTGTCATGCTGCCATTTCCAGCAGATGTGGAGCAGGTTTGCGCCGACTTCAGCAACGGCATCCTGACCGTGCGCGTGCCCAAGCCCGAAGCGCTCCAGCGCACCCAGCACATCCGCGTCCGCGATCGTGGCAAGGAAGGTGGCGTGCCGACCACCCACCTCGATCCCTCGGCCGACGGACTCAGGCCCGGCATCGGTTTGCACGAGGAGCCGGACATGCCAGCACAGGACGATGACGAAGGGGCGCGCGCATGAAAGACGCACACGCCCGCAAACGGGAAAGCAAGCGGAACTCGGGTGATTGCCCGAGCCAGGGAGAGAAAGTGCCCACCTACCAGGAGCTGCTTGACGAGGCGCTGGACGAAACCTTTCCGGCCAGCGACCCCATTTCTCCGACGGCCGCGATGCATGCCCTTCACCGGGTGGAGAGCGCCCGCGACGCGGTGGACTGGGCGTTGAAGCCGGGCGGGCATCAGCCCCCACCCATCGTTGCGCAAGAGCGCTGCGGCTTGCTCACGAAGGCCCTGGCGCAGGAGGCAATGGATCGGCTCCTGCCCGTGCTTCAGGCGGCGATCGAAGACCCTGAGGTGTGTGAAACAGGGGCGTTGGCGGTGGTGATGCTCGATCCCGCGCGCTCGCACCATGAACACGGCTTTGACGATGCGCTCCTGCTGGAGCATGGCTTGGGGGATCGAGGGGACTGGGACGCCGATCACATGGAACTGGCTCGGGCCAAGGCACGCCTGTCCTGGGAGTCAGGCGGTGACAGCAGGGCGGCTCAGGCACGCCCTCACTTGCTCAGGTCGGGCGACACCTTGGTGGGGGGCGGCGTGAACCTCGAAGGCCTGGTGGTCGGCGTCAGCGGCGCACACCCTTGGTACGACGAAGCCTTGGCCCTGAGCCTGGCGGCGATGTTGCGAGGCCTCGTCCTGCGCGAACACGCCCGACTCACTCAGGCAGGCCAGGGCCACATCCCGGCGTCTTCCCCTCCCTCGGGTGCCTGATGTCAGGCCACCCTTCTGCGGTGCTCGACCGGGGCGATGCGCATGGCCTGTCGGTACTTCGTGACCGTGCGGCGTGCCACGTTCAATCCCTGGCGAGCGAGCCTGCGGGCGATCTCGGCGTCGGACAAGGGTGAGCAGGGCGCTTCTTCGTCGATCATGGTCTGGATGACGCCTCGGATGGCCGTCGCCGAACAGGTGCCTCCCGTGGCGGTGACCATGGCGCGTGAAAAGAAATACTTCAGCTCGAACACCCCGACCGGCGTCGACATGTACTTGTTGTTGGTGACCCGCGAGACGGTGGACTCATGCAGGCCGATTTCTTCCGCGATTTCCTTCAATGCCATCGGCCGCATGGCCAGCGCTCCGTACTCGAGAAAATTCTTCTGACGGCGCACGATGGCTTCGCTGACTTGCAAGATGGTGGCGAAGCGTTGCTCCACATTGCGGATCGTCCAGCGGGCTTCCTGCAGGTGTGCCGCCAGTTCGGTGTGTTTGCCGTTGCGGTGGCGCTGAAAAAGGTCCGCGTACATCTGGTTGAGCCTGACCCGCGGCACGATCGATGAGCTCAAAGAAACGGTCCACTCCCCGCGGAACTTGCGCACGATCACGTCAGGGGTGATGTACTGAACGACGGTCGAGCCCAGGCGCCAGCCGGGACGCGGGTCGAGGCGGCGGATGCAGTTGCATGCTGACTCGATTTCATGGACCGTGCACCCCATCTCGCGCGCCAGACCACAGACATCGTGGCGAACCAGACGTTCCATGTGGT
Organism: Burkholderiales bacterium RIFCSPHIGHO2_01_FULL_63_240; assembly: GCA_001770725.1. Lineage (GTDB taxonomy): Bacteria > Pseudomonadota > Gammaproteobacteria > Burkholderiales > Burkholderiaceae_C > Aquabacterium. The sequence continues at coordinate 260,316 of MERU01000002.1, read as the reverse complement.
GTTCAACGATCTGTCGGGCCAGACCATGGCCGGGGTGAGAGGGTTGCTGGTTGAGTTGGATGAGCAAGGTTTCAGCGACGTTGCGTGCGCCTATCCCGGCGGGCTCCAGCGTCTGCACATGCTGCAATGCCTGAAGCATCTCTGACATGTCCGGCGGAGGATCGATGTCGCAGATGGCCCTCAAGTCATCGAGGTTGTCACGCAGGTACCCATCGTCGTCAATGGATTCAACGATCACCCCTGCGATCAGGAGCTCCCGTTCGGACAGGTGCATGACGTTGAGCTGCGTGTGCAGGTGCTGCCGCAAGGAGGCGTGATCCGCCATCAGGTCGATGATGCTGGTCTCGCCATCGCCCGACACCTTCGATGAGGAGCCCGTCAGCTGCCAGGAGTCGCGGTCTAGGTCATCGGCAGGGCCGGCTTGCTCATCGCCCATCTCCGGGGGTGCGTCCGAATCGCCGGTCGATGACGACATGGCCTGATCCTCGCTGGCCAGGCTGGGGGGAGACTCGAACCCTTCCATGTTGGCCGCTGGATCGGGCATGGTCTGCGCCGGCCCCGTGGAGGCCAGGCCTGCTTCGTCGTCTTCCGCCACGTCCAAGAAAGGGTTCTTGTCCAGGACCGCCTGCACCTCTTGAGCGAAATCAAGCGACGACAGTTGCAGCAGGCGCACCGCGTGCTGCAGGCGGGGAGTCAGGGTCTGATGTTGCTTGTGAGCTGTCTTGATGGACAGGGTTCCCATTCTCTTTTCTCCATGCTCTTTGTGCGTTCGGATTCGACCCGGAGGGTCGCCGACGGTGGATCGTTGCAACACCTGTGCCCGAGCCTTCGATGGGTTGTTCATCCTGTGTCCAGCTTCGAAGGCACCTCTTGAATGCGTGTCGAACCTGGCATCGGGTTTGTAGAAATTACCGGCCGCGCATGCCTTTGCCGATTGAAGAGCGCACGCCGCATGGCCACGGGTATGCCGATTGCTCAAGGGCACACCAGTCTTGCAACAAGGAGTCGGCATGCCGCACCTCATCGTCTTTTCCCATCTGCGCTGGGATTTCGTTCATCAGCGGCCGCAGCACCTGCTCAGCCGCATGGCGGCCACCCACCCGGTGGTCTACATCGAGGAGCCCGTTCACAGCGAGGAGCTCGCCCACTTCGAAGAATCGAGCCCGGCACCGGGAGTGGTGGTGCTTCGGCCGCACACACCTGTGCGAGAGGCCGGCCATCACCCTGACCAGATCCGTGTGATCGAGCCGCTGCTGGTCGAATACCTGCGGGCCCATGGCATCGAGGAGACGTTGGCCTGGTTCTACACGCCCATGGCCCTGCCGTTGCTGCGCGCGATCGATCCCGTCGTCGTGGTCTATGACTGCATGGACGAGCTGGCATCTTTCAAGGGCGCGCCGCAAGGCATGCGGCAGCAAGAGCTCGCGCTGATGAAACGCGCCGATGTCGTCTTCACAGGCGGGATCGGCCTTTATGAGGCCAAGCGAACGCTGCATCCCAATGTCCATTGCCAACCCAGTGCGGTCGACGTGGACCATTTCGCGCCTTCCAAGCTCGACGGGTTCTCACCGCACGCGGGGCAAGCGTTGACCCTGCAGGGCCACCTGGGACGACCGCGCCTGGGCTATTTCGGGGTCATCGACGAGCGGATGGACCTCAAGCTGGTGGCGTCGTTGGCGGACGCGCATCCGCAATGGAGCATCGTCATGGTCGGACCTGTCGCGAAGGTGGATCCCGCCGCATTGCCCAGGCGCGAGAACATCCATTGGCTGGGGCCGCAGCCTTACGCGCGTCTGCCATACCTGGTGCGGGACTGGGATGTCTGCCTGATGCCGTTCGCACTCAACGACGCCACGCAATACATCAGTCCCACCAAGACCCTCGAGTACCTCGCAGCAGAAAAGCCCGTTGTCAGCACGGCGGTTCGGGATGTCATTGCGCTGTACGGCGAGGTGGTGCACATCGCCAGCAACGAGGCTGATTTCATCGAGCTGTGCGAGGCTGTGCTGGCATCCTCTCATCGGGCAAATTTGCTGGGCAGCGGCGATGCCAGGCACGGCTTGTCGCATTTCTCGTGGCGCGCCACAGCTCAGGCCATGTTGAGCCTGATTCACCATGCCATGCGGAAGAAGCTGGCCACGCTCAACCCTCATCAGCAGGACTTCGAAGAAGTGTGGTCCCTGAGCGAGTTGCCTGCGGGTGGGGTGGCGCCCGAGGTCCAGATGCTGTCGCGAGGCATCAAGCTGGGTTGACGGCATGTTGGCCAGGGACACATCCAGCCTTGCTTGACAACGCAGGCGCAATCGGGGGAGGCACAAAAGATGCCCAGCACGAGCCCCCCCAACTCCAGTCAGAGGACACCATGGCAGAACAAATCGCTCGCCCACTGGGCAGACAACTTTTGTGGTCCGCTGTGTGCATGGCATCGGCCCTCGCTGGCTGTGCCAGCGCGCCCCCCCAACAGGAGCTGCTCCTGGCTGGGGCAGCGCTGGATGGCGCCGTGTCGGCCGGGGCTGCCGAAATGGCACCGGCCGAGCTGCTGCTGGCCCGCAACAAATTCGAATCAGCCAAAGTGGCTGCCGCAAAGGGAGACAACGATCGCGCACGGGCCCTGGCAGAAGAAGCCGAGGTCGATGCGCTGCTGGCCCGCAACAAGGCCGGTGCGGAGCGGTCCCGGCGCGCCAACGCCGAGGTGCAGCAAGGCCTCAAAGCGCTGCAGGAACAGGGCATCAAACCCTGATCGCCTGGCGAAACCCGCTCAACTTCAGGAGTCATCATGACCTTGTTCCGATACACAACGGCTGGCGTGATCGTGCTGCTGGCCGCATGCCAGACGACGCCGCGGCCCAACGCATCACTGAAAGAAGCGCGACAGGCCTACGCGACAGCCAGCCTGCATCCCCGTGCGGAGCTGGCCGCGGCCAACGAAATGTCCAAGGCAAAACAGGCCCTGGATCGGGCCGAACAGGCCTGGCGGGAGCGCGGCAACGAGGACGAGACCCGCCACCTGGCCTACCTGGCATATCGGCGAGCACAGGCCGCTCAACTGCTGGCAGAACAATCCGTTCAAGAGGAAAGGCTGCAGTCTGCGGGCGCTGACCGGGAGCGCCTGCGCGCGAACATGAGCCAGCTGGAGGCGGCCTCTGCCCGTCAGCAAGCCGCACTGGCGGACCAGCGTGCCGACTCGCTGGCCCTGGCACTGGAGCGGCTCAAGGCACAGCAGACCGATCGGGGGCTTGTCGTGACGCTGGGTGACGTGCTGTTTGCCACCGACGAGTCTCGCCTGCAACCAGGCGCGTTGCGCACCGCGCAGGAGCTGGCAAACGTGCTTGAGAAGCATCCCAAGCACCGCGTTCGCATCGAAGGATTCACGGATGCACGGGGCAGCGAAGCCCACAACTTGAGGCTGTCGATGCGACGCGCACAGGCATTGAAGAGCGCCTTGGTGTCTCTGGGCGTGGCGCCGGACCGAATCGACGCAGAGGGCCTGGGCGAGGCGCACCCCGTTGCGTCAAACCGAACGGAGGCGGGCAGGCAGCAGAACCGCCGCGTCGAGGTGCTTTTCTCTGACGAAGCCGGTCAACTCAAGCCCCGCTCCTGAAGCTTGCGTTGCATGCCCGATCCGCATGAACGCTGTGGGACGCCAACGTCAGGTCGACTTGGGCGTTGGCGTCCCCCAGGCAGCCATCAGAAGCGGTACTGCACGCCCAAGGTGGTCAACTTGGTGCCGTTCTTGTCGTCGCCCGCGAACTTCAGAGAGTGGCGCTCCCATTCGAGGACGAACGCCCAGTTTTGCGAGGCGTTCACGCGCAGGCCCGCACCATACGACGCCCCCGCGTCACTTTCATTGCCGCTCGGGATGCCGATGGCCAGCGGGCCCACCGAGGTCTTGGTCCAGGCGTAGGTGCCGCCGACCTTGGCATAGACCGCGGCCATCGTGCCCAGGGGTGCTTGGGCGATGAGGCTGACGTTGCCGCCATGGGCTCGCACGCGACCACCCGATCGGTCAATGTTGCCGGTGTTGAAGTAAGCCAGCTCGATGCCGAAGTATTCGTTGAACATCCCGCCGGTGTAGGCCTTGATGACGCGGTCACTGCTGTCATCGCAGCTGTAAAGCGGCGAACACGCCATGTCGCCAATCTCGACCTGGCCGCCACTGATGCCAACGTATCCCCTGGTCGTGTAAGGCAGCCAGGAGTAGCCGTCCCCACCATATCGACTGCCTGCCGCGGGTGGGTCAAAGGCCATCGGTGCGCTGGCGGGCGCAACTGCATCGCCCGACGTGGCGGCCGGATTTGCAGAAGGGGTGCTACCGATGCCTGAAGGCTCGGTCGGGGCCACCTCGACGGGCCTGTCTGCAGACGTGGATGACTGCGCTTGCGCCGCCGCCGCAGTCGTCAACGCGGCGAAGGTGATGAGGGTCAACACAAAGGGGTGGTTGGCATGACGCATGGCGTTTTCCTTTTCTGAAGGGGTGTGAAGCCCGTGCTGTCATGGGGGACAGTCACGCTTTGGCAATGGGGATCGCAAGCCTGTGTGGCAATCGCCATGCCTTCCTGCGGGTGGCCGCGGATGCAATCGCTTGCAAAGGCAGGTGAGGCAGGTGGCGGGAACGCCATGTGCTGAGCTGCTTCAGTGCCCACCATCCTGGTGGGCCATCCACCCAGACAGGAGCGAAACATGACGAATGAAGATGTCATCGATGTACTCAACGACCTCATCGAAAACTGCCGGGATGGTGAACACGGCTTCAAGGCATGTGCCGAACACACGCATTCCACCGAGTTGAGGGAGCTTTTCCAGTCGCGTTCCCGCGAGTGCAACGGGGCCGCGATGGAGTTGCAGTCACTGGTGACCCAACTGGGCGGCACACCGGAGAGCAGTGGCAGCGCCAGTGGTGCAGTCCATCGTGGCTGGGTGGCGCTGAAGGGCACCCTCAGCGGCTACTCCGACCTGGCGATGCTCGAGGAATGCGAGCGAGGTGAAGACGTGGCCAAGGCCCGATACAAGAAGGCCATCGAGCAGGACCTGCCCGCCAACATCCGGATGGTGGTCATCCGTCAGCAAGAGGGCGCCTTGCGCAACCACGATCAGATTCGCCTGATGCGAGACCGGCTGCGCGCGCAAGACTGATCTCAACCGCCCGTGACCTCGCTCAGCGCGCGTTGCCAGTCGTTCACGAAACGATCGATGTGAAAGCGCTCGCAGGCGGTGGCCCGGGCGGCCTCTCCCATGATCTCGGCGTCCTGCGGGTGGCCGATCAGCCACCGCATGGCGTCAACCAGGCGATCGATGCTGGTGTCGATGTATCCCTCGTGTCCGGGCCGTATGACCGTGGCCAGTTCGGTGGTCGCCAGACCGACAACGGGCAAGCCCACCATCATCGCTTCGATCAAGGACAGGCTCATGCCGGTGTAGCGCACCGGGTGAAAGAAAAAGCGAAAGGAACTCATCAGGGATGGCAGCACCTGGTGCGCCACTTCACCTCGCCCTCCGGGCAGCTCCTCCGAGGCCATCCCGAAGAGGTCGAGTGGCACCTCCTGGCGCACGCGATGGTAGACATCAAGGCCTGACTGGCGCCCCCGTGTGCCCAGGTGATCGACGACCACGATGCCCGCATCGCGGCCGCCCTGGTAGCTCGCAGGCTGGATCAGTCGAACACCGTGCTCGATGACCCGCGTGGGCGTGCGACCACTGTCCCACATCAATTCGTTGAAGGCGCTGACATGCACCAGCAAGACGTCGGGGTCGTCCACCACGTGGCGGGTGTCTGTCGGGTGGCCCTCGGGAGGGTCGAGTTCCAGGTAGATCTTCGGCAAGTTGCGCTGCGCCTGGCTCAGCAGGCAGTGTTGGTCCTGCAGGTAGGCCGACGGTGACTGAAACAGCACCACATCGAAGGGCATCGATTCAAGCAGCTCGACCGGTGCCTCATGCACATTGCTGCCCCAAGGCAATTTGCCGCTGCGGCCTGTGTGATCAACGCTGCCGGAGGCATCGCGCACGAGGTAGAAATCGTGCGGCACCTGCGAGAGGTACTGCATGTAGCTGCCATGCACAGGCCAGGTGAGGATGTTCAATCGCCGTGTGCCCATCAAACACCCCTCGCAAGACAGGGATGTTGGATCAGGGCGGGCAGCATTCGGTTCGGCAGGCAGGGCATGCGAGTCCTTCGGTCGTTGAGCTCGGGATCCGGGAATGGGCAAGCCACATGCCCGGATCCGGGCTCACACATCACTTGAGCACGCTGATGGAGCCATCTGGCTCCATGTAAGCCTTGCGGACCTTGCTCACGTCTTCCACGCCTTGTGATCGAAGCTTGGACAGCAGTTCGTCGGTGGTGATGAGTTCCTGCTGGAGGTTGCGCTGCAGCACCCTGCCATGCCGCACCAGCAACAGTGGAGGAGGGCTGATCAGGCGGCTGAGCCAGGGCCATCGGAAACTCGCCCAATCCAGTGCGTAATTCCACGCGACGATGGTGGAGATGAGCAAGGCCCCTTCGCTGAGCGTGCGGTATTCGCCCGCCATCGCATTCTGCGAGGCGTCCGCAATGAGGATGAGCACCAGCACGTCGGCAATGGTCACCGACCCGATGTCGCGCCGCAGCACGAAGCGAAAGATCAGGAACAGGAACCAGTAGACGGCCGTTCCCCGGATGACGATCTCGATGGGTGACGTCGTCACGCCGAAAAGGGCCTGCATCAGCATGTCAACGCTGCGATGAAGGGTGAATCACCCTGCCTGCAGCCAGGGCAGTGCGTGACGCAATGCTGCTTGATGTCCTCATGGCGATCCACGTTGTTGGGTGAGGGTGCCCTGGGGCAAACAGCGTGCCTGGCCCTCCGAAGTTTCGCCGCGCCCTTTCACATCTTGGGAATCATGGCGATGCACCCCATAATGGCCATTCGCTTCAGTGGCCTTCTCAACGATCTAGCGATTCGTTACGAATGCGCTCATCAATTGAGCTAGCGTGACGGTTCGACTCCCACAGGAGAAATTCATGAGCCATGCCTTGATCGTGGAAGATGACCGCGAATCTGCAGAAGTCATGGCGGCGCTGATTGCCACCGAAGGCTTCACTGTTGCCACCGCTCACAGCCTGCGTGAAGCGCGCGCCCAGCTGGCGATGAATCAGCCTGATCTGGTGCTGCTGGACCTCATGCTGCCCGATGGCAGCGGCATGGAATTGATCCATGACTCGTCCGAGCTGAGCAACTCGGAAGTGGTGTTCATCACCGGTCACGCCAGCCTCGAGACCTCCATCCAGGCGTTGCGCCATGGCGCAACGGACTACCTCATCAAACCCGTCAACATCAAGCAGCTGCAGGGCATCCTGTCTCGTTTGATGAGGCCTGCGGAACTCCAGGCCGAGCTGAGTTCGATGCGAGAGAGAGTGCTCGAGCGCGGCAACTTTGGTTTGCTGTGGGGGCGGTCAGCCGCGATGCAACGGGTCTACGAACAGCTCGCCAAGGTCGCGGTCACCTCGGTCACGGTTTTCGTGACGGGTGAAAGCGGCAGCGGCAAGGAAGTCGTTGCACAAACCGTTCACGACCTCAGCCGACGACGCAAGCAGCCATTCCTGGCGGTGAACTGCGGAGCGATATCGCCCAACCTCATCGAAAGCGAAATCTTCGGCCACGAGAAGGGCAGCTTCACGGGTGCCGAGCGCATGCACCAGGGGTTCTTCGAGCGTGCGCACGGCGGCACCCTTTTCCTCGATGAGGTCACCGAGATGCCGCTGGAGCTGCAGGTCAAGCTGCTGCGGGTGCTCGAGACGGGCATGTTCATGCGGGTTGGGTCGACGCAGGACCGCGAGACAGACGTGCGCATCATCGCCGCCACGAACCGCGACCCCATTCAGGCCGTGGCACAAGGCAAGCTGCGCGAAGACCTGCTCTATCGCTTGAACGTTTTCCCGGTCGAGGTGCCGCCGCTGAGGGATCGCATCGATGACATCCCCTTGCTGGCGGCCCATTTCCTCGAAGAGATCGCCAGGAAAGAAGGGCGTGCAGCCTTGTTCACCCCACAGGCCTTGCAGTCCATGGCTTGCCACCGTTGGCCAGGCAACGTGCGCGAGCTGCGCAATGTGGTGCAAAGAAGTTATGTGATGGCCAACGGACCTGAGATCGATGCGGCGCTCCTTGCACCTTCGATCCGCCCGGCGGCCGCGGTGGACAGGCCTGACGACGGCCCATCCGTGACGTTGCGCATCGGACAGTCGATGGCGGAAGCCGAGCGCTTCCTCATCCTGGCCACCTTGCGGCACTTTGACAACCACAAAGAGCGCACAGCGGCCACCTTGGGCATCAGCCTCAAGACCCTTTACAACAGGCTCAAGGATTACTCCGGCGACCTGAGTTCAACCGACAACAGCGAGTCATCGCTGGTCTGAACATCGCCCCCCATCAGGCTCGCGCCATGGACGGTGCAACTTTGCTGCAAAGTTTGCCCCTCCTTGCCGGCGGCATCGCAGGCGCGGCCTGTTGAACCCATCGGTCAGCCCGCCCTGATCAACAGGGCAGGGCGGGGCTGGCTTGCTCCATCGCCACAGCGTGGACTGAGGCGGCATGGCGTTTGCCGAATGGATGCGTTCCCCACCTTTGAAGAAGGAGAAACGCATGCCCACCACCCGCACCGAACCGAGCACCGGTTCCGCCCATCGAACTGCCTCGCGAGCCGACACCGCCGCGCGCAACGAAATCATCGATCAGCTCAAGGAGGATCACCGGCGCGTGAAAAAAGCCTTCCGTGACTTCGAAAAGCTGGACAAGCAGGATGAGGCCTCGTGCGAGGCACTGGTCCGCACGACCATCGCGGAGCTGGAGATCCACGCCGAGCTCGAGGAGAACCTGTTCTATCCCGCCATCCGCACCGTGCTGGCAGAAGACGGTCTGATCGACGAGGCCGAAGTCGAGCACATGACCTTCCATGTGCTGATCGATCAGCTCAAGACCATGGACTGCTCGGACGAGCGCTACTGCGCCACCTTCACCGTGCTGGGGGAATACATCAAGCACCACGTCAAGGAAGAGGAGGGCGAGATCTTTGCCGGACTGAGCAGGGCCCGCATGAACTGGCGCAACTTGCGCGACGACATGCAGCAATTGCGTCAGCAACGCATGGCCGAACAAGGCCTGGGCGATGCCGATGGGGCGCAAGCCACGTCCTCTTCGTCCTCCTCCAGCGAAGCGGCGCACTGATTGTGGTTCGCCCGCTTTCAGCCAACAAGGAAGATCAACATGACAGCATCACACACAGTTCGTGCCCTGACATGGGCCATGGCAGTTGGCGTCCCGCTGCTGACCGCCTGCGACAGACGGGAGACCGTCACCCCTCCCGTTGCGATGTCCAGCTCGGAAGCAGGCGGAAGCGGTCTGGTCATGGGCACGGAGCACACCGCCGGATTGGAGGGCGGGGCCAGCGCCCCGGGTGCCACGTCCAACACCACCTTGCCCAACGGTCGGCTCGATGAAACGCTCGCCAGTCCGGCGGCGGGCACCAACTCCCTCAAGCCGTTGAGCGAAGCAGAGCAGCGTTTCGTGCGCCAGGCCCTTGAGTCCGGCTTGTACGAGGTGGCGGTGGCCGCCCTGGCAGCCGATCGTGCCCAGAGCGACGCGACGAAGCGAATGGCCGAGCAACTGCTCAATGACCATGGGGCGGCCAACGACAAGCTGCGACAAATCGCCAATGGTCGCATGGAGGTTCCCACTGACATCCCTGCCGACAAGCAGGCCAGCATCGACAAGCTGAGTCAGGCTAAGGGCACTTCCTTCGACAAGCAGTTCGTGGAGATGGTCGGCATCCGCGATCACCAGAAGGACATTCAGCTGTTCGAGTCCATGCAAAAGAACGCCAAGGATGCAGAGCTGAAGCTCTTCGTGCAGAACACCCTTCCAACCTTGAAGCACCACCTCAGCACCGCTCAGGACCTTCGCAGCTCGAGCAACAAGGCGAATGACTGAGCCATCGGGGGCAGCAGGCACGCCCGTTGCCCCCTCAATCAGGCGCATCCGCGCAAGACCTCACTGAAACAGGAGCCATCATGAAGCAGCAGAACGAAACCGATCAAAACCAGAACAACATCTCCACCGGCCAGTCGGGCGGCAACAAGCCTTCCAGCCAGCCAGGCCAGAAGGGCCAGCAAACCGGCCAGCAGCAGCAGGACATGGGCAAGTCGTCGGGGCAGCAGGGCTCCAAGCAGTCTGGTCAACAGTCTGGCCAACAAGGCGGCAGCGAGCGGCGCCAGCCTCAGCAGCAGATCGGTGGCGAAGACGACGCCAAGGGTCAGCAATGACCCGCTGATGAGCACACTGCTGGCGGCGCCTGACAGGCCGTCAGCGAGTTGTTCAGCAGAGGAGGGCGCTCAGGGAGCGCCCTTTTTCATGGCCCCGGCCTCACCTCACGATGGCACGCGGTCAGGAGGCGTCAACAGCAGCTGCTGAGACAAGGTCTTGAAAACCTTGAGTGCCTGGGCCACCACTTGATCCATGTTGTAGTACTGATAGCACGCCAGGCGCCCGACGAAGGTCACGTCCCGCAACTTCTCCGCCTGGTCGCGGTACTGCCGATACAGCGCCGCGTTGTCAGGGCACGGGATCGGGTAGTAGGGGTCGCCTTCTGCGCTGGGGTGCTCGTACACCAGCGATGTCCACGGGTGCCGCTGACCGGTGAGGTGCTTGAATTCGGTGACCCGCGTGTAGGCATGCTCGTTGGGGTAGTTGATCGTCCCCACCTCCTGGAACCTCTCCTCGTGGTGCGTCACGTGCTCGAATCGGATGCTGCGGTAGGGCAGCGCGCCGAACCGGTGTTCGAAGAACTCATCGATCGGTCCGGTGTAGATCATGTGCCGCCAGGGGATCAGGTGCTGAACCTCCCGGTAGTCGGTGTTGAGCATGACCTTGATGTTGGGGCTGTCGAGCATGCGCTCGAACATCCGGGTGTAACCATGCTGAGGCATGGCCTGGTGGACGTCGGTGAAGTAGCGATCGTCCCGATTGGTGCGGGACGGAACACGCGCCGTGACGCTGGCGTCGAGTTGGGAAGGGTCTCGGCCCCATTGCTTGCGCGTGTACCCGCGGAAAAACTTGTCGTAGAGGTCGCGACCGACCTTGCTGACCACCGCGTCCTCTGCCGTGAGGACGTCTGGCCTGGGCTCGGCCTTGTGCGCCAGGAACGAGTCCATCTCCAGGCTGCTCAGGTGCAGCCCATACAGCCTGTTGATGGTGTCCAGGTTGATCGGGATGGGCAGCAACTGCCCCTCGACACTGGCCTTGACCCTGTGCTCGTAGGGGCGCCAGTTCGTGAACTGCGACAGGTACTTGAACACGTCAACCGAGTTGGTGTGAAAGATGTGCGGCCCATAGGGGTGCACCAGGATGCCGTGTTCATCGTGCCTGTCAAAGGCGTTGCCTCCAATGTGATGGCGGCGCTCGACCATGAGCACCCGCTGGTTGAGCTGGGTGGCAAGCCGTTCGGCCAGCACGGCCCCGGCAAAACCGGCGCCGACAATCATGTAGTCGAAGGCGTCGGTCGGTGGGCTGTCGGGGCGCAAATGGCCCGTCGGGAAAGAGGTAGGGCCGTTCACAGGGTCTCCAGGTTGGTGTTACAACCCAGGAGCGGCAATTGCCATGCCGAAGGGCTGTGTTGTGGGCCGTTCGCCTCTCCATTCATTGGTTGACATAATATACATCGTAGCAACTATGTTGTGCGGCTGCAGCGCGTCATGTGCGCCCATCCTGGCGACCACCTGCCGCTTTCAAGCTAAAGTTTGCCGGCCCGCACTCGCCACTTCAGCATGACCACGATCACCAAGCGCCTGAACACCTTCTGGCTGGCCAGCCTGCCATGCGTCCTGGCGCTCCTGAGCGCCCTCGCTTGGCAGCCCGCCCAGGCCGGCAAGGTGCTCGATGGCGTCCGTCAGCGCGGCCAGCTCGTCTGCGGCGTCAGCAACGGCGTGGCTGGTTTTTCTGCACCTGACGCCCAGGGGCGCTGGCAAGGACTCGATGTGGACGTCTGTCGGGCGGTGGCCGCGGCCGTGCTGGGCAGTGGCGACAAGGTCCGCTTCACGCCACTGAATGCCACCCAGCGTTTTGCCTCGCTGCAATCGGGCCAGGTCGACATCCTCTCGCGCAACACCTCGTGGACGCTCACGCGCGACGCCTCTCTGGGCCTGCACTTCACGGCCATCACCTTTTTCGATGGCCAGGGTTTCCTGGTGCCAGCCAAGCTCAAGCTCACCAGCGCCAGGCAGCTCAAGGGCGCGCAGGTCTGCGTGCAGGCCGGCACCACCACCGAAAAAAACCTGGCCGACTTCTCCCGCGCTCATGGACTGGGCATCAAGCCCGTGGTGTTCGACACCTACGAGGCCGGATTCAAGGCCCTGTTTTCGGGCCGCTGCCAGGCCTACACGGCGGACGCATCGGCTTTGTCCAGCATCCGCAACAAAGAAGCGCCCAAGCCCTCTGACTACACGCTGCTGCCCGACCTGATCTCAAAAGAGCCCCTGGGCCCGGCCGTCAAACGCGGCGACGACGAGTGGTTTGCCATCGTCAAGTGGACGATCTACGCGCTGCAGGAAGCCGAAGAGCTCGGCGTGACGCAGGCCAAGGCCGCCACGCTGGCATCGAGCACCGACCCGGCCATCCAGCGCCTGCTCGGTGGTGGCGAAGACATGGGCAAGCTGCTTGGCCTGGACAAGACCTGGGCCTTGCGCGCGATCCAGGCCGTGGGCAACTACGGCGAGCTCTTCGAGCGCAACGTGGGCAAGAACTCGCCTTTGAGCCTGCCGCGCGGCCCCAACCGCCCCTGGAGCCAGGGCGGCCTGATGTACGCCCCGCCCCTGCGCTGACCAGCGGAGCCACTGCCCTTGTTCGATTGGGGATTCCTGCACCAGCCCGCCGGCTTCGACATCGGCGAGACCGGGGTGATGGCCTTCGACGCCATGCAGCCCATGTGGTGGGCCTTCGCGGTGGGCCTGGGCAACACCTTGCGCGTGGCCCTGCCCTCGCTGCTCGTGGCCACCCTGCTGGGGCTGCTGCTGGCCCTGCTGCGCACATCGGGCCTGCCGGGCTGGCGCCAGGCGGCGCAAGGCGTGATCGGCCTGATCCGCCACGTGCCCCTGTTGCTGCAGTTGCTGGTCTGGTACTTCCTGCTCATCGAGTGGTTGCCGGACTCGACCCAGGCGCTGCCGCTTTGGGGCGGGCTCTGGTTGAGCAAGGGCGGGCTGGCCTTTCCCTGGCCTGAAACCGTGGACAACGCGTGGCGGATGTCCTGGCCCGTGCAGGAAACCTTCAACGTCGGCGGAGGCGCCTCGGTCACCCCCGAATACCTGGCCGTGGCGCTGGCGCTGAGCACCTACACGGCGGCCTTCCTGGCCGAGGTCTTTCGCAGCGGCATCGAGGCCGTGCCCCGCGCGCTCCTGGAAGCGGCCGACACCCTGGGGGCCACGCGCTGGCAGCAGATCAGGCTGGTGCTCATCCCCCAAGCCCTGCGCACCGTCGTGCCGCCCACAACCAACCAGTACCTCAACCTCATCAAGAACTCGTCGCTGGCCGTGGCCGTGGGCTACCCCGACCTGGTGTCGGTCAGCACCACCGCGCTGAACCAGAGCGGGCGGGTGCTCGAGTGCATCGGGGTGATGATGGCGGTGTACCTGACGCTGTCGCTGCTCACGGCGCTGGCGATGAACGCCTTCAACCGGCGCCATGCGCTCAAGGGCGTGGCATGACGCGCCCCGCAATCTGGCTGAAGAAGTTGGCACAAGGCCTGAGCCTGCTGTTGCTGGCCTGCCTGTTGTGGCGCTTGTTCCAATGGGGCGTGCTCGATGCCGTGTTCAAGCCCGATCCGCAGGCGTGCCAGGCCCTGGCGCGCGAAGCCGCCTGCTGGGGTGTGGTCGCCGAAAAGGCGCGGTGGTTGTTGCTGGGCACGCCAGGGCAATGGGGAGGGCTGCCGCTCACCTTGCTGCTGTTCGTTTCGAGTTGGGGCTTGTCCTGGCCATTGGGTGTGGGCCTGGCGCTGGCGCGGCAATCCCGTCGCCGCTGGCTGAGTTGGCCTGCCATCGCCCTCATCGAAACCGTGCGCGGGGTGCCGCTGGTGGGCCTGCTGTTCGCCGCGGCCTTCCTGTTGCCGCTGTGGTGGCCCAGCGGCGAAGCCCCCGGCCTGGGCTGGCGAGCCGGGCTGGCGCTGACGCTGTTCTCGTCGGCCTACCTGGCGGAGATCGTTCGCGGGGGATTGCAAGCCGTGCCGCAGGAGCAGACGGAAGCCGCTGCCACGTTGGGCCTTGGCTGGTGGGGCACGCAGCAACGCATCGTGCTGCCGCAAGCCTTGCGCACGGTGCTGCCGGCGCTGACGGGCCACGCCATCGGCCTGCTCAAGGACACCTCGCTGGTGATGGTCATCGGCCTGCACGAGCTGACCGGCGGGCTGTCACTCAGCCTGGGAGGCGACCCGCATTGGCGGCCCTTCTACTTCGAGGCCTACCTGTTCGTGGGCGCGGTGTACGCCCTGCTCTGTCTGGTGCTGTCCCGACTGGGCTTGCACCTGGAGCAACGCTGGCAACGGGCGCAGGGCTGATCGCCCCGGCCATCGCCGCGCGAAATCACTGCTCGAAGCTGACTTCGGCGACTTCGATTTCTTCGGGCAACTCGATTTCCTGCGAATCGATTTCCTGATCGAACGCCTGGCGATCGTTGCCCTGCACGACGGGGATCAGCGGCTTGTCCAGCGGACGGCACACGCGGCTTTGAAGGCGGTTGAGGCGCTCCGAACGCTCCATGGCTTCGAGGACGGCTTGCGGGTCCATCATCAGGGCGAAGGGGTTGGCGTACAAGCTTTGCTTCTGCATGGGGGGCCTCTGTGGAAAAAGTCCGTTGCGATGGACTCACTGTAGGCATCGAGGCCGTTCACCGGTAGTCACCGCAGAACCAAACCTCTTGTCAGAAATTCTCTGACACGCCCCTCACAGGCACCCCTGGCCAAACCCTCGGTCAGGCCAGCGTGCGCGAGAACAATTGCGCGAAATTCTCTGATGTGATGCGACCGATCTCTTCGACCTCGCAGCCCTTGAGCTCCGCGAGCTGCTTGGCGACGTAAGGCACGTAGGCTGGCGAGTTGGTCTTGCCGCGATAAGGCACCGGAGCCAGGTACGGGCTGTCGGTCTCGATCAGGCAGCGGTCCAAAGGCACGAAGCGCGCGACCTCGCGCAGGTCCGCCGCGTTCTTGAAGGTGAGGATGCCCGAGAAGGAAATCATGAAGCCCAGGTCGAGCGCCGCGCGAGCGACTTCCTGCGTCTCGGTGAAGCAATGGAAGACGCCGGTGACCTGGCCTTGGCCCTCTTCCTTGAGGATGGCGATGGTGTCGGCGCTGGCCTCGCGGGTGTGGATCACCAGCGGCAGCGAGGTCTGGCGTGCGGCGCGCAGGTGCACGCGAAAGCGCTCGCGCTGCCAGGCCATGTCTTCGACGCTGCGCTCGCCCAGGCGGTAGTAGTCCAGACCGGTTTCGCCGATGCCGACCACGCGGGGCAATTGGCTGCGGCCGACAAGGTCTTCGACCGTGGGCTCCTGCACGCCTTCGTTGTCGGGGTGCACGCCCACCGTGGCCCAGATGTTCGGGCACTGCAGCGCCACCGAGTGCACCTGGGGGAATTCTTCCAGCGTGGTGCTGATGCACAGGGCCCTGTCGACCTGGTTGGCGGCCATGTCGGCCAGGACGTGGTCAAGCTTGCCCTGGTAGTCGGGGAAATTGAGGTGGCAGTGGGAATCGACGAACATGGCTCAGGCAGAAGTCAGGCGGGGCAACCCGCGATGATGCCTGAAAGCCATTGCCCTGCGCCCGATCAGAGGATCAGAGCGTTTGCGTGGGCTTGCTCGACGAGAGGTTGGTGCCCAGGATCTGCTCGATCTTGACGCGCAGAAGGCGGGTTTTGTCGTCCGCCGGGAAGCGAACGCCCACGCCTTGGGTGCGGCCACCCGAGGCATTGGCCGGCGTGATCCAGGCAATCCTGCCGGCCACGGGGTAGCGCTGGGGGTCTTCGGGCAAGGACAGCAGCAGGTAGATGTCGTCGCCCAGGCTGTACTCGCGGGTGGTGGGCACGAACAGGCCGCCGTCGGTGAACGCAGGAATGTAGGCGGCGTAGAGCGCGCCCTTTTCGCGGAACACCAGTTGGATGACGCTGGGGCGCTGAGCGCCCGCGGAGCCAGAAGAAGGCGCGGCAGAACCGCCTGAACCGGTCAGGAGGGATCCGTTGCTGTTCGCGCCTTTGCCGCCCACGGCAGCGAAAGCCGAAGGCATGGCGGTTGTCTGAAACTCGCTCATGTTGGGCATCAGTGTAACGTCGGGCGACCACACCAAGCTGTGAAATTAGCCCCTGCAGCGCCCTGCTTTACCTTCCGTCACAGCTCATTCGGGGGCCAAGCCTCAGCCTCGCGGGTTCGTCCGAGTCGGGCGGACCCGCAAGATGGCGCGGGCCTGCAGCAGCAGCGTTTCCAGCTTGAGCGACAGGTTCCAGGGGTGATCGGCATGGCGGCGGACCTTGCCCAGCTCTTGCGCCCACTGGTTCAGGCGAGCGAGTTCAGGGGGCGGAGGCAGGCTTTCAGCCGGGAAGTAGCGGGGGGCGGTGCCAACGGCCACACGGGCGAGGTCGTGGCAAAGTTTCTGCAAGGTCTCGACCACCAGCGCCAGGGGCCAGGCGGCCATCGGACCGGCCTCTCCCCGGGCCACGCCCTGGGGGATCAGGGGCCAGGCGCGGGCGTCCAGTCCCACTGCCTGCCGGTCTCGGGCTGTCAGGGGCTGGCCGCCCGAGGCGTCAAGCAACAGGCGGGCTGCGGCGGCATCGAGGCCCGTTTCGGCCGACAGCCATTGGCTGGCCAACTCGGGCTCGGGGCTGGGCAGGGCCCAAGCCTGACAGCGGCTGCGCACCGTGGGCAAAAGCTGGTCGAGGGCCGAGCCGCTGAGCACGAAACGGACCTGGCCAGGCGGCTCTTCCAGCGTCTTGAGCAGGGTGTTGGCCGCGATGGCGTTCATTCGCTCAACGGGGTGGATGAGCACGACCTTGGCCCGCCCGCGCGAGGCCGTGTTCTGCGAGAACTGCACCACGGCCCGGATGGCATCGACCTTGATGTCCTGGCTGGGTTTTCGGGACTTGCGGTCGGACTTGTCATCGCCGGCATCGCCGCCGGCGTCGCCAGTGTCCCAGCCCAGCGTGGCCTGGAGGGCTTCGGGCAGCACGAGCATGACGTCGGGGTGCGAGCCCGCATCGAGCAGCCGACACGCCGTGCAATGCCCGCAAGCGGGCGCGAATGGGCTGCCCACGGGCGACTGTTCGCACAGCCAGGCGCGGGTCAGGGCCATGGCGAACTCGAACTGGCCCGTGCCCGGCAGGCCATGCAGCAGCACCGCGTGGTGGTGCAACTGGCCCAGCGCCGTTTGCAACGGTGCTTGCAGCCAGGGCCACAGCGGCGTGGACGAACGACCTTCGCTCATGCCCAGCCTTTGGCGGCGATGGTTTCGCGCACCTGCTCGGCCACTTCTTCAGGACGGGCATCGGCCTGGATGATGGCGAAGCGATCGGGTTGGGCTGCCTGACGGGCCAGGTAGCCCGAGCGGACCCGCTCGAAGAACGCCGCGTCCAGCGCTTCGAACCGGTCGGGTTGGCGGGCGGCCTGCAGGCGGCCGGCCGCCACCGCAGGCGGCAGGTCGAACAGCAGCGTCAGGTCGGGCTGCAGGCCTTCCTGCACCCACGTTTCGAGTTGACGCAGCACGCCCAACTCGAATCCGCGCCCCGCGCCCTGGTAGGCGAAGGTGGCGTCGGTGAAACGGTCGCACAGCACCCAGGCGCCGCGGGCCAGCGCCGGGCGGATCACCTGCTGGAGGTGGTCGCGGCGGGCCGAGAACACCAAAAGCGCCTCGGTCAACGGGTCCATGCTGTCGTGCAGCACGAGTTCGCGCAGCTTCTCGGCCAGGGGTGTGCCGCCGGGCTCGCGGGTGCGCACCACGTCCCTGCCCTGCTGGCGCCAGGCCTGCTCGAGCGCGTCGATGTGGGTGGTCTTGCCGGCACCGTCGATGCCCTCGAAGGTGATGAAGCGGCCTGGCAGGCTCATGGGCTTTTCCTGGGTCTGCGTTGGTATTGGTCAACGGCCCGATTGTGATCGTTCAGGTTCTCGCTGAAGGCGCTGGTGCCGTCGCCACGGGCCACGAAATACAAGGCCTTGGACGAAGCGGGCTGGACGGCGGCCATCAGCGATGCCTTGCCCGGCATGGCAATGGGCGTGGGCGGCAGGCCGCGACGGGTGTAGGTGTTGAAGGGCGTGTCGTCCTGCAGGTGGCTGCGCCGCAGGTTGCCGTCGAAGGCATCGCCCAAGCCATAGATCACCGTCGGGTCGGTCTGCAGGGGCATGCCGATGCGCAGGCGGTTGTGGAACACGGAGGCGATCATCGTTCGGTCGGCGGGGCGGCCGGTTTCTTTTTCGACGATGGAGGCCAGGATCAATGCCTGCAGGGGCGTGGTCAGGTTCGAGCCCGGCTGGCGCTGCTGCCAGGCGGCTTCGAGCTGGCGCTGCATGGCGTGGTGGGCCCGCTTGAGCACCGCCAGGTCGGTGGAGCCCTTGGCGTAGGCATAGGTGTCCGGGAAGAACTGGCCTTCGGCCGGCAGGCCGGGCGAGCCAATGGCGGCCATGATGGCCTGCTCGCTCATGCCCTGTGTGGCGGGTTTGAGGCCCTCGGCCCGTGCCAGCTCCGCCAGGAACTGTCGGAACGTCCAGCCTTCGATCAGGCGCACGACGGACAGGCGCACGTCACCCCGGACCATCATGCGCAGCAGGTCGCGCGGGGTGGTGCCGGCACCGGCTTCGTAGTTGCCGGCGCGGATCAGCCTGGCGTCACCCGAGAACCTGAACCACTGGTAGAGCAGCCAGTCCGACGTGTCGATGCCGGCGGCGACCCAATTGCGGGCGATCTCGCGGGGCGTCTGGCCGGGCTCGATGGCCAGCTCAGCGGTTTCGCCGCGCAGGGGCAAGGGGCGCTGCAGCCACCAGGCGCCAGCGGCGAGCATGGCTGCGGCCAGCAGCACGAGCGCCAGCAGCAGGGTGCGGATCACCCCACCGGCCTGGCGGGCAGAAGGGCGTTGACGTGAAGGGGTGTGTACCCGAGTGGCGTGCATGTGCATGGAGGGCATGATCATAATCACCCCATGAACGCGACCGCCCCCCTGACACCCCTTCACATCGATTCTTCGTGGCAAGGCGCCTTGCCTCTGTCCGATCTGGCCCTGATCCGCGCCGAAGGCCCGGATGCAGCCGCCTTCCTGCATGGCCAGCTGAGCCAGGATGTCACCCACCTGGGTCCGGGCGAGGCACGCCTGGCGGCTTACTGTTCGGCCAAGGGGCGCATGCAGGCCTCCGCCTTGATGCTGCGCCCCACGGACGAACAGGTGTGGCTGGTGACAGACGCCAGCATCCAGCCGGGCTGGCTCAAGCGACTCAAGATGTTCGTGCTGCGCTCGAAGGTGCAGTTGAGCGGCGGCGATGAGACGACACAGCTGTGGGGCCTGGCTGGGCAAGCCGCCTTGCAGGCGCTGGGCGATGCCGGCCAGGGCGCGGTGTGGTCCAGCCAGCCGCACGCATCGGGTCAGCTGGTGCGCCTGCCGGACGTGCAGCACGTGCCCCGCTGGCTGTGGATCGGCGCGCCCGAAGCCGCCGCCTGGCTGGGCGCCCTGCCCTCGCTGCCGGCGACCGCCTGGTCCTGCCTGGAGGTGCTCTCGGGCATCGCGCGCATCACGCAGGCCACTTTCGACCAGTTCGTGCCCCAGATGGTGAATTTCGAGCTGGTCGGTGGCGTGAACTTCCAGAAAGGTTGCTACCCAGGCCAGGAAATCGTGGCCCGCAGCCAGTATCGCGGCACGGTCAAGCGCCGCGCCTTCCTGGCGCAGGTCGATGGCCCTGCGCGGGCCGCCCAGGAGGTGTTTGCCGCTGGCGACCCGGGGCAGCCTGCCGGGATGGTCATCCTGGCAGCGCCTGCCCCTGACGCGGGCGCAGCGGGGGCTCAACATGTCGTGCTGCTGGAGCTCAAGCTCGCCGCGGCCACCGAACAGGTCACGCTGGGTGCCCCCGATGGCCCGGTTTTGCGCTTCCTGCCCCTGCCCTACGACATGCCATCGCCCGACAGCGATGCATGAATGCGGCAGTGCGTCAATTTCTTAACGGCAATCGGCCTCGCTGCGGCGCAGCATGCACCATGTGGGGCGAATGTGCGCCTCTCATCGGGTACGCTCAAGTCGCTTTCTCACTGGGCATGGGTCGAGATGAGGCCACAAGCTGACACACCCGCATCGTTGTTCATCTACTTCAGGCTGACAGGCTCGCGTGCCACCGAGGCACTGCAGCGGCTTGGCGCCATGCAGGCCGACCTGCGTGCCCGCCACCCTGGTCTGACGGCACGCCTGCTGGCGCGCACCGACAGCCAGGACAGCACCGAGCCCACCTGGATGGAGGTTTATGAACATGCCCATGGCCTGAGCGAAGCGTTCCTGGCCGACCTGCGCGCCGCGGTGCAAGCGCTGCCCGCGGGCCTGATCGGCCCCCGTCACACCGAATCGTTCGCCGAGTTCCGCCTGCCCACCGGGCACGCGACCTGAAGGAGACTGCTGTCATGTGTCTCGTTGCTTTCGCCCTGGACCAGTCCAGCCGCTTTCCCTTCGTGATGGCGGCCAACCGCGATGAGTTCTTCGACCGGCCCGCCGCGCGCCTGGGCTGGTGGGAGCCCGATGGGGGTGGCCCTGCCATCCTGGGCGGTCGTGACCTGCATGCAGGCGGCACCTGGCTGGGCCTGACGGCTTCAGGCCGCCTCGGCATGGTGACCAACATCCGCAACCCGGAAAACATGGATCCGCAGGCGCCGTCGCGGGGCTCGATCGTGCCGCAGTGGCTCAAGGGCGAGCTGGGCATGCCCATGCTGTGGCCCCGCCTGGCCATGTCGGGCTACAACGGTTTCAACCTGATCGCGCTCGATTTTGCGCAGGGCGAGTGCTTCTGGGTCAACAACCGCAAGCTCTACCCCGAACGGCTGACCAAGGGCGTCTTCGGCCTGTCGAACGCGCAGCTCAACACGCCCTGGCCCAAGGTGCAGAACCTCAAAGCCACCTTGCGCAGCGCCGTGGGCCAGGCCAAGGACGCAGAAGAGATGGCCTCGGTGCTGTTCGAGGCGCTGGCCGACGACACCCGCGCAGCCGATGCGCAGCTGCCGCACACCGGCGTGTCGAAGGAATGGGAGCAACTGCTGTCTTCGGCCTTCATTCGAGACGGACAGGGCCTGTACGGCACCCGCTGCTCGACCGTGATCGTGACCGAGCGCCACAACAAGCGCCTGGTGACCCACGTGATGGAGCGCACCTTTTCGCCGCAGTCGAACCTGGCGCTCATGCGCCGCGTGAGCCTGCGCAACTGGCCCCCGCGCCACACGATGTCGTCGGTCGATGTGGCCAAGCTCGAGGCCACCTTGCCCCCGCCTTCGCTGCGGCACGACGAGGTGTTCGAGAGCAGCGCCATCACCGAGCACGACGAAACGCAAGTCAAGGAGATGGCGGAGACCCGGCGGCACAGGGCCCGCAGCCTGATCAAGCCCGCCTCGGGCCTGGGCATCAAAGCCTGAGCGTCATGCGTTGGTGGGGGATGCCCACCTCGTCGAAGACGGCGCCCTGCGGTTCGAACCCGGCGTCCGCGTAAAGCGGCATGGCGGAAACCTGGGCGTGCAGCGAGAGCTGCGTCTTGCCCAGCAGGCGGGCCTCTGCGATCAGCGCCGACAGGATCAAGCGGGCCAGGCCCACGCCCCGGCTGCTGCGCAGCACGGCCATGCGGCCAATTCGAGCATGCTCGTGGCCATCGTCAGGGGCTTCGCCGCTGAGGATCAGCCGCCCGGTGCCCAGAGGCAAACCGCTCAGGTTGGTGACCACCGCGTGCACCGCGCTGGCGTCGTCTGCGTCCCATTCTTGCGATGCAGGGATGCCCTGTTCTTCGACGAACACCGCCGTGCGCACGGCCCGGGCGGCCACCTGCTGGCTGTTCCAGTCACCGAGTTGCACATCGTGCACCGCCCTGCCCTGCTCCCAGGCGTCCAGCTGGGCACGCAAGCTGTCGGGAACGGGGCTGGAGCGGCCTGTGGCCAGGCTGGTGTGCACGTAAACCACCTCGCCGGTGACGATGAGTCGGCCCTGGCACCACGCCGCCCATTGCAAGGTCAGCGAAGAATTGCCGATGCGCTCGCAGCGGATGCCGATGTCCAGCCAGTCATCGAGCCGAGCCGGCGCGTGGTACTCGAGCGTGTTGCGGCGAACGAAGATGTCGCCGCCCGCGTGCTTGAACGCATCCGGGTACGGCAGCCCGACGGCTCGCCAGTAGTCGCTGGAGGCGACATCGAGGTAGGTCAGGTAGTGGCCATTGAAGACCACCTGCTGGGCATCGACCTCCGCCCACCGAACCCGCAGGCGGTGGTGGAAGCGGAAGTCGCCCGGCAGGCTCATGGCATCAAGCCGTGGTCAGCGCAGCTCGCGGCGCAGGATCTTGCCCACCGGGGTCTTGGGCAGCTCTTCGTTGCGGAACTCGACGATGCGGGGGATCTTGTAGCCGGTCAGGTTCTTGCGGCAGTGCTCGATGATCGCTTCCTTGGTCAGGCCGGGGTTGCGCGGCACGATGATGACCTTGACGCGCTCACCGGCGGCCTCGTCGGGCACGCCCACGGCGGCGACTTCCTTGACGTCGGGGTGCATGGCGACGACGTCTTCGATCTCGTTGGGGTACACGTTGAAGCCCGAGACCAGGATCATGTCCTTCTTGCGGTCCACGATCTTGAGGAAGCCGTTCTCGTCCATCACGGCGACGTCACCAGTGGCCAGCCAGCCTTCGCTGTCGATGACCTTGGCGGTTTCTTCGGGGCGGTTCCAGTAACCCTTCATGACCTGCGGGCCGCGCACGCACAGCTCGCCCGGCTCGCCGATGTTGGCCCAGGAGCCGTCGTCACGGCGGCAGCGCACCTCGGTGGAAGGCACGGGCACGCCGATGGAGCCGGTGAACACGGGGCGCGGCTTGCTCAGGTCGACCGGGGCTTGCGTCACGATGGGCGAGCACTCGGTCAGGCCGTAGCCTTCGACGATGGGGCAACCGGTGACCTGGTTCCAGCGCTCGGCGGTGCTGCGCATCAGGGCCATGCCGCCGGCGATGGGCAGCTTCAGCTTGGAGAAGTCGAGCTTGGCAAACGCCGGGTCTTCGAGGAAGGACGCGAACAGCGTGTTCACGCCCGAGATGCCCGAGAAGCGCTCGTTCTTGAGGATCATCATCACGCGCTTGGTGTCGCGCGGGTTGGCCACCAGGATGTTGCGACCGCCCAGGGCCATGAAGATCAGGCCATTCACGGTCAGCGAGAAGATGTGGTACATAGGGATGAGCGTGACCACGGTCTCGACGTCGTCCGTCAGTTGGCCTTCGGCAAAGGCCAGGGCCTGCTGGCAGTTGGCCAGCACGTTGCGGTGCGTGAGCATCGCGCCCTTGGACACGCCGGTGGTGCCGCCGGTGTACTGCAGGAAGGCCAGGTCGTCAGGCTTGACGTCGGCCGGCTTGAACTTGGCCTTGGCGCCTTCCTTGAGGATGTCGCGCATCCACTTCGAGCCAGGCAGGCTGTAGTCCGGCACCATCTTCTGGACCTTGCGCAGCACGAAGTTCAGCAGGCGGCCCTTGGCGTTGATGAATCCGTCGGAGAGCAGGTCGCCGATCTGGGTCAGCACCACGCGCTTGACACCCGTGCCGGGCATGGCGTCCTGCAGCGTCTTGGCGAAGGTCTCCATCACGATGATGGTTTCGGCTCCGCTGTCTTTCAGGGCGTGGGCCAGTTCACG
This sequence comes from Burkholderiales bacterium RIFCSPHIGHO2_01_FULL_63_240, assembly GCA_001770725.1. Lineage (GTDB taxonomy): Bacteria > Pseudomonadota > Gammaproteobacteria > Burkholderiales > Burkholderiaceae_C > Aquabacterium. The sequence goes on along the minus strand of MERU01000002.1, from coordinate 236,444 downwards.
CGAGGTGTAGAGCGGGTTGATGTTGACCACCACCGCGCCGAGCTTGAGCACCGCGAACAGGCACACCGGGTACTGGAAGGTGTTGGGCAGCATGATGGCGACGCGGTCGCCCTTCTTGACACCCTGGCTCTGCAGCCAGCCAGCAAACGAGCTCACGAGTCGATCGAGCCGATCGTTCGTCATTTCCGTGCCGATGCTCACGAAGCCCGGCCGTTGGCGGAACTTGTTGATGCACTCGTCGAAGTACTGGCCCAGCGACTGGTACTTGTTGACGTCGATTTCGTGGGCCACGCCCTTCACGTAGGACGACAACCAGATGCGGTTGGTGGACCCATCGGGGTTGACGATGGACATGCCCGGCTGCAGGGCGGCGGCGGCGGATTGGCTCATCTGGATCTCCTCGTGTACCGGCGCCAAGACCGCTGCGGGACTTGGCGCGGGGGCGACTTGCGGCCCGTTTCATGACGACAGCCCCGGTGTGATGCCGGGGCCGCCATGTTGCTTTTTGTCTCAGCTTTCGAGTTTAGCAACCCTGAAGGCCGATCGATCGACGATCTGACACATCAGGGTCGTCAGACCCTCCATTCGCGCCTCAGCGCTCCAGGATCGCGACCACGCCCTGACCACCTGCTGCGCAGATGGAGATCAGGCCACGGCCCGAACCCTTTTGCGCCAGCATCTTGGCCAGCGAGGCCACGATGCGACCACCGGTGGCGGCGAAGGGGTGCCCCGCGGCCAGCGACGAGCCGTTGATGTTGAGCTTGCTGCGGTCGATCGAGCCCAGCGGCTTGTCCAGGCCCAGGCGCTCCTTGCAGTACTTCGGATCTTCCCAGGCCTTGAGGGTGCACAGGACCTGGGCGGCGAAGGCTTCGTGGATTTCATAGAAATCGAAGTCCTGCAGCGAGATGCCAGCGCGGTTGAGCATGCGGGGCACGGCGTAGGCCGGCGCCATCAGCAGGCCTTCCTTCTTGTTGAAGAAGTCCACAGCGGCCACTTCGGAGAAGGTGATGTAGGCCAGCACGGGCAGGTTGCGGGCCTTGGCCCACTCTTCGCTGGCCAGCAGCACGGCGGAGGCGCCATCGGTCAGCGGGGTCGAGTTGCCCGGCGTCAGCGTGCCCTGGCCGGGGGCGATCTTCTTGTCGAAGCAGGGCTTGAGCGAGCGCAGCTTCTCGATGCTCAGGCCTTCGCGAAGGTTGTTGTCCTTGCTCACGCCCTTGAACGGGGTCATCAGGTCGGCAAAGAAGCCTTCCTTGTAGGCGCGCGCCAGGTTGGCGTGGCTGGCTGCGGCCAGCTGGTCCTGCTCCTCGCGGGGGATGCCCCATTCGCGGGCCATCAGTTCGGCGTGCTCGCCCATCGAGAAGCCAGTGCGGGGCTCGCCGTTCTTCGGGATGTTCGGCTTGAGCAGCATCGACGGACGGATCTTGGCCAGCGCCTTGAGCTGCTCGCCGGTGCTCTTGCCGCGGTTGGCTTCGAGCAGGATCTTGCGCATCTTCTCGTTGACGCCGATGGGGGCGTCGGAGGTGGTGTCCACGCCGCCACCGATGCCGCACTCGATGTGGCCCAGGGCGATCTTGTTGGCCACCAGCATGATGGCCTCGAGGCCGGTGCCGCAAGCTTGCTGCAGGTCGTAGGCCGGGGTCTCGGGCGACAGGGTGGTCGACAGCACGGTCTCGCGCACCAGGTTGAAGTCACGGCTGTGCTTCATGACGGCGCCGGCTGCCACGTCACCCAGGCGTTCGCCGTGCAGGTTGAAGCGGTCGACCAGGCCCTGGAAGGTGGCGGTCAGCATGTCCTGGTTGGAGACGTGCGAGTAGACGGTGTTGGAGCGGGCGAAGGGGATGCGGTTGCCACCGATGATGGCGACGCGACGGATGGTGCTCATGAAAGGTCCTTGGGGTGGAAGGTGTTCGATGCGGTGATTCGGCGAAGCGGTGGCTCAGTACCGAACGTGACCGCGGAGGTGGGGCTTGTCGCCTTTGGCGTTGCGGACTTCGAAGATCGCCTCGCCCTCGCCGCGGTTGGCCCACAAGGAGGCGCGGGCAGGCAAGAACAAGGGGGTCTTGAACTCGACGATGACCTCGGCCTGGTCGACGGCTTCGCGCGGCATCAGGATGGCCAGGGCGCGGGCCTTGGTCCACATGCCGTGAGCGATGGCCTTCTTGAAACCGAGGAACTTGGCGGTCAGCGCGGACAGGTGGATCGGGTTGACGTCACCCGAGACCCGGCCATAGCTGCGGCCGATGCCGGCCCCCGCGAAGAAGTCGGCCTGGTGGGCCAGTGGGCGCTCGTCGTTGATCTGGCTGACGTAAGGCTCGCCACGCGGCTGCTTGACGCCCATGCGCAGCAAGGTCCAGGTGCTCTCCCACACCACGTCGCCAGCGCGCAGGGCGCGGGCGTGCAGCGTGAAGACCTGGCCCTTGTCGTGCTTGTAGAGCTCGCCCGTGCGCACCTCGATGCGCAGGGTGTCGCCCACGTTGATGCGCTTGATCAGCTTGGCGCTGTTGGCCAGGTGCACCAGGCCCATGGCGGGCCACGGGAAGGCCTTGGAGCCGAACAGCATCATGGCCAGCGGGAAGGCGTCCATGTGCGGCACCAGCATGGGCACGCCGTGGGCCTCGGTGAAACCGCAGACCTTGGCGTAGGCCTTCACGCGCTTGGCGTCGATGGTGACGCTGGGGCGCACGTAGGTGACCTCAGGCAGCGCATCGACCGCCACGCTGCGCTTGCTGCTCGAGCGCAACGCACCGAGGTTCAGGGCGATGGCGCTGGGCAGCTTCTTGACTTCGATGATCTTCATGGCGAAGGCGCTTTGGGTCAGCCGATCAGGCTCTGGCCGCACACGCGGATCACGTTGCCCGTGATGCCGGCGGAGGCGGGGCTGGCAAACCAGCCGATGGCCTCGGCCACGTCGACCGGCTGGCCACCCTGGCTCATGGAGTTCATGCGGCGGCCGGCTTCGCGGATGGCGAAGGGGATGGCAGCCGTCATGGCGGTCTCGATGAAGCCGGGGGCCACGGCGTTGATGGTGATGCCCTTCTTGGCGAAGATCGGGGCGGTGGACTGCACCATGCCGACCACGCCCGCCTTGGAGACGGCGTAGTTGGTCTGGCCCATGTTGCCAGCCAGGCCCGAGATGGACGACACGCAGACGATGCGGCCGCCGGTCTTGATGGCGCCGGCTTCGACCATGGCTTCGTTGATGCGCTCCTGAGTCGACAGGTTCACGTTCATGACGAGCTGCCAGAGGTGCTCCTTCATGTTGGCGATGGTCTTGTCGCGGGTGATGCCGGCGTTGTGCACGATGACGTCCCAGCCACCGTCGGCCTTGGCGGCCTCGATCAGCTTCTGCGGCGCTTCGTTCGAGCCGATGTCCAAAGCCAGGGCCTTGCCGCCGATCTTCTTGGCGACTTCGGTCAGGCCTTCCTGGGCCTGGGGCACGTCCAGGGCGATGACTTCGGCGCCGTCGCGGGCCATGCATTCGGCGATGGCCGCACCGATGCCGCGCGAGGCACCGGTGACCAGCACCTTCTTGCCGGCCAGGGGCTTGTCCCAGTCGGCCGGCACCACGGTTTCACCCACGGGCGCGCCGATGCGGATGACCTGAGCCGACACGTAGGCCGAACGCGGCGACAACAGGAAGCGCAGCGTCGATTCAAGCTGGCCTTCGGCGCCTTCTGCCACGTAGACGAGCTGGGCGTTGCTGCCCTTCTTGAGTTCCTTGCCCAGCGAGCGGGTCAGGCCTTCGAGGCCGCGCTGGATGGTGGCCTGGCGGTGCGAGGTGCAGCCTTCGGGCGGGCGACCGATGACGATGACGCGACCGCAGGGCAGCAGCGAGCGGGCGGCGTCGTGGAAGAACCAGTACAGCGCGTCGGACTGGGTGGAATCGGTCAGGCCGGTGGCGTCGAACACCAGGGCCTTGACCTTCTCGCCTGGCTGGCCGTTGCCGCCCCAGCGACCGGTGGTCAGACCGGACTGGTTGGCCACCGACACCCACTGGGGCAGGCGCTCGTGGGCCAGGGTCTGCGCGCCGATGCGCTTGAAGATGCCGGCCAGGGTGGACAGCAGTTGCGGCTCGCCGCCCCCGCCCACCAGCACGGAGCCCTTGATCACCGGCAGACCCGGTTGATGGCGTTCCAGCGGCATCGGCTTGGGCAGGCCCAGTGCGTTGACCAGCTTGGCACCAACGTTCGAGTTGGCAAAGTCAAGGTAACCGTCTTTCATGGGGGACTCTCGGAGAAAGGGCCGGCGGACGTGCACAGTCCAATGGGGCCAGGTTGCAACAACGATCTGTCAGATCGCCAGATCACGGGGGAAACACAATCAGGTGGTGGCGCTCACGGTTGACGACGGGGCCAGGGATTCGGGGGCTTCGGCTTGGGCCTGCCCGATCTGGGCCACGCCCGGCAGGTTGGCCATGGCACCGAACTCCGAGGCCTGCTGCGGACCGGGCAATGGCGCCTTCAGGGCCGCCACCATCAGGGAAGACAGGCGCGAGAGGATCACGGCTTCGTGATCGCCCTGCTGCTGGGTGAACTCGCGGATCAGGCGCTGGGTGTTGCCACCGGCCAGGATGCCCGACAGCGCGCCCATGGCGAAGTTCAGGCGAAAGCCCAAGTCCTCGCGGCTGAGTTCGGGCAGCGTGCGCTGGAAGGCGAAGAAAAAGCGCCCCAGCGTCTCGATGTAGTGGGTCTGGATGAAGTCGCGCACCACGGGCGACGGGTCGGTGTAGGCCCGGCCGATGAAGTGCAGGAAACGGTCGGCCCCTGGGGCGTCGCTGCGGAAGATGCGCACCGCCGGCAGGAACAGCGCCACCAGCACGTGCTCGCAGTTCAGTTGGGCTCCGTAATTGGACTCGAAGGCACCCAGCATGGCGCGGCGCTGGGCATCCAGTGGGTCGAGCCGGCGCGACAGCACCGCGTGGATCAGCGCGTCCTTGGTGCCGAAGTGGTAGTTCACGGCGGCCAGGTTGACGCCTGCGGCGCTGGTGATCTGGCGCATCGACATCGAGTCGAATCCGCCACTCACGAACAGCGACTCGGCCGCATCGAGGATGCGGGTCTTGGTGTCGGCGGGTGACAGGCGGGCCGTTGCCATGCGGTGGTGTCTCCTGGGTCCTGCTCAGCGGGAACAGGACGAACGTTTCAAACGTCCGTTTTAGTTACAGGCGCGTATGGTATGTCAGCGCAAGCGCCTTGACACGGCTTTGACGCACGAAATGTGGGGACTCCCCCGACCCAGGGGATTTCGTGGAAATTCGGACACGCAGGCCGATCGGTGTAAGCACGGGACATCAACAGGCGATTTCGGGACATCCCTGAGCGAGGTGTCGGGCGGCGAGGACACGGCCCTCGGGGTGGCTCGTTATGATCCCGACGACCCCGCATGCAGACAAGCTAAGAAGGCCCGCCATGTCGACCATCCTCTACCTCACCCAGATCCAGTTCGACTTCGGCGCGGTGCGCCTGCTCGCCAGCGAGTGCGAGCGCATCGGCATCCGTCGCCCGCTGGTCGTGACCGATGCGGGGGTGAAGGCCGCCGGGGTGCTGCAAAAAGCCCTGGATGCGCTGGGCGACCTGCCCGTCACCGTCTTTGACCAGACCCCGCCCAACCCGACCGAGGCCTCCGTGCGCGCCGCGCACGAGGTCTGGCGGGCATCGGGCTGCGACGGCCTGATCGCCGTGGGCGGTGGCTCCAGCATCGACCTGGCCAAGGGCCTGGCGATCATGGCCACCCACCCGGGTCCGCTGACCACCTACGCCACCATCGAAGGCGGCTCGCCCAAGATCACGCCGCAGGCCGCCCCGTTGATCGCCGTGCCCACCACCGCGGGCACCGGCTCTGAGGTGGCGCGTGGCGCCATCGTCATCGTCGACGACGGCCGCAAGCTGGGCTTTCACTCCTGGAACCTGATGCCCAAGGCCGCCATCCTTGATCCGGAGCTGACCCTGGGGCTGCCGCCCTTGCTCACCGCCGCCACCGGCATGGACGCCATCGCCCACTGCATGGAAACCTTCATGTCGGCGGCCTTCAACCCGCCGGCCGACGGCATCGCGCTCGATGGCCTGGAGCGGGCCTGGGCGCACATCGAGCGCGCCACGAAGGACGGTGCCGACCGCGAAGCCCGCCTGAACATGATGAGCGCCTCCATGCAGGGCGCCATGGCCTTTCAAAAAGGGCTGGGCGCGGTGCACAGCCTCAGCCACAGCCTGGGCGGCGTGAACCCGAAGCTGCACCACGGCACCTTGAACGCCATGTTCCTGCCGGCCGTGATCCGCTTCAACGCCGAGGCCGAGTCCATGAAGAAGGACCGCCGCCTGGCCCGCATGGCGCACGCGATGGGCCTGGGCTCGGCGGGTGACGTGCCCGAGGCCATCCGCGACATGAACGCGCGCCTGGGCCTGCCAAAGGGCCTGGCCGAGCTCGGCGTGCAGCGCGAGTGGTTCGACAAGGTGATCACCGGCGCGCAGGCCGACCACTGCCACAAGACCAACCCGCGTGTGGCCACGGCGGAGGAATACCGCGCTTTGCTGGAAGCCTCGATGTGACTTGGCCGACGGGCAGGCCGGGGGTCAGCCCCCGCCCTGCCCTTCATCGCTTGCCGTGACGCGGGGCTGCTCCCGCGTGACCATGACCTGGTCGATGCGGTGGCTGTCGACGTCCATCACCTCGAATCGGAAACCGCCAAAGCTCAGGTGGTCTGTCTTGCGCGGCACGCGGCGCAGCGTCACCATCATGAAGCCGGCCAGGGTCTCGTAGTCGTCCTGGCGTGGCAGGTCTTCGAGGTCCAGCGCGCGCAGCACGTCCGGGATGGGCGTGACGCCATCCATCAGCCAGGAGTTGGCGTCGCGCTGCACGATCTGCTCGTCGTCCAGCGGCGTCACCAGGCTGCCCATCACCGTGTTCATCACGTCGTTGATGGTGATGATGCCCACCACCAGGCTGTACTCGTTGACGATGACGGCGAAGTCGTCGTAGGCCTGCCTGAACTGGTTGAGCACCTCGGTCAGGCTCAGGCGGTCGGGCACCATCAGCACCTTCTTGATCAGCCCCGAGCCCTGCAGCACGATGGGCTGGCCGTTGAAGACGCGGCTGAGCAGGTCTTTCGAATCGACGTAGCCGACCACGTGGTCGATGTCGCCATCGCAAACCAGGTAGGTCGAGTGCGGCTGCTGCTCGATGCGAGCGCGGATGACGGCCTCGCTGTCGCCCAGCAGCAGGTGCACGATGCGGTCGCGCGGGGTCATGGCGCTGGTGACCAGTCGGGTGTCGAGCTCGAAGACGTTCTCGATCACCTGCTGACCGGTGGCGGCCAGCACGCCGGCTTCGGTGCCGGCCTGGGCCATGGCCAGGATGTCGTCGGACGTGACGGCTTCGTCGCGGCGCTCGGGCAGGCCCAATAGCTGGAACAGCGCGTCGGTCAGGCGCTTGAAGAACCACACCAGCGGCCGCACCACGCGCAGGAAGGTCTGCATGGGGCCCACCACGCGCAGGGCCACCTGCTCGGGCGCGATCATGCCCAGGCGCTTGGGGACGAGGTCGGCGATCAGGATGAACAGGCTGGTGACCAGGGCGAAGGACAGCAGCGTGGCGGCGGTGTCGACGTAGGCCGCGTCGAGCTGCACCGCTTGAAGCAGGCGAGTGAAGTACGGCGAGAAAGCGCCCTCGCCCACCACCCCACCGAGGATCGCCACGGCGTTCATGCCGATCTGGATGGCGGTGAAGAAGTCGCCGGGCTCGTCCTGCACGGCCAGCACGCGCCTTGCGCGAAGGTCACCGGCATCGGCAAGCTGGCGCAGGCGCACGCGGCGCGAAGCGGCCACGGCCAGTTCAGACAGAGAGAAGAAGGCGCTCGCGGCGATCAGGGCCGCGATCAGCAACAGGGCGACGATCGGGTCGGCGGTCATGTCGTCAGTGTAGTCACAGGGGCTTGAGCGCGTCGGCCGGGCAGCCTCGGCTCAGCCAGTCCTGCCACTCGTGGGCCAGTTGCCTGGAGCGCTCCACCGCCTCCACCCACACCTTCATGCGCTGGGTGGGCGCCAGCGCGGTGAAGTCGGTGCGGTCGGGCAGCTTGCCACGCGGCAGGGTGCGCACCCAATCGGGGTTGGGGCAAAGCAGCACGACGTTGTCCAGCCAGGGCGTGGCGCGGTGGCGCCAGCGCAGGGACTTGTCGAGCCAGCCGGGCACCACCTGCTGCTGGAAGTGCGGGTAAAGCACCAGGCCTTCGTCCATGCTGGCGTAGGGCCAGTGCACGTGGTAGTCGACCAGGCCGCCGTCCCAGTGGGCACCCGGCCGCGTGGCCCCGGGGATGCTCGGCACGCCTTCGAGCATGAAGGGGATGCTGCACGAGGCCAGCATGGCGGGGATGAAGTTGTCGCGGCTGAGCGCGAGCTGCTGCGTGGGCAGGTCGCGCAATGGCACCGGCAAGGCCTCCCCTGGCGACGAGAACACGTGGCGCTCGAGGAACAGGCCCACGGCCTTGCGCGACAGCGCGTTGCTCAAGGCCAGTCCGGCCAGACCCGCCGCCGTGCGAGCCGGGCTGTTGCGCCGCAGGATCTGCCTGCCGCGCGAGGTCAGCACGTGCACGCGCCAGCGCGGGTGGGCGATCAGCGCGTCGATGTCCTGCCCGAAAAAGTCGGTCAGCGTGTCGATGAAGCCGGCCGTGATGCGAGCCGCCGATGGCATGCGGCGCCCTGCCTCGGGCTCGATGTGCTGGTGGATGTAGCCATGGGCCAGCGCCTCGAACGCGCGCTTCGGGTCGGGCATGGCGGCGGTGGCCATGCGCCAGGCACCGATGGACGCGCCCACGAGGTGGACGCTGTGCCCGCCTTGCGGCAGCCAGTCGCCAAACAGGTGCTGGTCGAGGTGCGTGAGCATCAGGCCCTTGGGGCCGCCGGCCGCAGCCGGAACCAGGCGGATGTCAGCGGGTGACAAACCATTTCGCTGGATGTGCAGGCGGGCGCGCTCGCCCACGTGGATGTGCAAGGCCTTCATACGCGAGCGAGCATAGCCGAGATGCGATGGCCCCAGCCCCGGTGCGACGAGACAGGCCTGTCACAATGGGCAGGCAGCCCCCATCGCCCATGTCCACGCCCACCCGCCGCCCCATCGTCATCCCGATCAAGCCCGTGTCAGCACCTGCGGCTGAAAGCGCGGCCGCATGCGGTCACGATCACGAACATGGTGAAGAACATGCGCATGACCACGGGCCTGCCCATGCGCACGATCACGCAGGTGCCGATTGTTGTGCTCCAGACCTCGGCGCCCCTGCGCCGCGCCCTGCCGCCGCACCACCCGGCACGGCGGCCGTTCGCTGGCGCATCGAGCAAATGGACTGCCCGACCGAGGAGCGGCTGATCCGGCAAAAGCTGAGCGGCATGAGCGGCGTTGAACGCCTGGACTTCAACCTGCTCCAGCGCGAGCTGACGGCCCACCACCGCCTGGACGACGTCAGTGGGCTGGAAACCGCCCTGCAGCAGATCGGCATGGCGCCGCGCCGCTTGCAGGCCGATGAGCCAGTGCTCCCGCCACCTGTGGCCGTGCCCGTGCGCACGCGCTGGCTGCTGGCGGCATCGGGCGCGGCTGCCGTGGCCGCCGAAGCGGTGGCCTGGGTCACGCAGGACGAAGTCAGCTGGCCGGTGATGTCCCTGGCGGCTTTGTCCATCGCGCTAGCGGGCGGTCCCACCTTGAAGAAGGGCTGGATCGCTCTGCGGCACCTCACGCTCAACATCCACTTCCTGATGACGCTGGCCGTGGGCGGTGCGCTGCTCATCGGTCAGTGGGCAGAAGCGGCCATGGTGCTGTTCCTGTTCGCGGTGGCCGAGGCCATCGAGGCCCTGTCGCTGGAGCGCGCCCGCAAGGCGGTGCAAGCCCTGTCCGCGCTGGCCCCCGACGTCGCCTGGGTGAAACAAGGCGAGGGTTGGATCAGCCAGGCCGTTGGCGAGGTGCCCGTCGGGACCTTGATCCGGGTGCGGCCGGGCGAGCGCATTCCCCTGGACGCGGTGGTCACCTCGGGCCAGGGAGCGGTCAATGAAAGCGCGCTGACCGGCGAGGGCCTGCCCGTGGACAAGTCCACCGGCGACCGCCTGCTGGCCGGCAGCGTGCTGGAAGATGGCAGCCTGCAAGCGCGCAGCACCGAAGCAGCCGGCCGCAGCACGCTCGCGCGCATGGCACAAGCCATCCAGGCCGCGCAAGCGCAGCGAGCCCCGATGCAACGCTTCGTCGACGAGTTCGCGCGCTACTACACGCCGGTGGTCGTGCTGATCGCCGTGTGCATCGCGGTGCTGGGACCGTGGCTCAGTGGCAGCGACTGGCATGAATGGCTGTACGAGGCCCTGGTGCTGCTGGTGATCGCCTGCCCTTGCGCGCTGGTGGTGTCGACGCCGGTGACGGTGGTCAGTGGCCTGGCTGCCGGGGCCAGGCAAGGCATCCTGATCAAAGGGGGCGCGCACCTGGAAGCCGGACAGAAGCTGCGTGCGATGGCGCTGGACAAGACCGGCACGCTCACCGAAGGCCGCCCCGCCCTCACCGATTGCGAACCGCTGGGGCGCTGGAGTGCTGCCGAAGCCCTGTTGCTGGCGGCGAGCCTCGATGAACACAGCACCCACCCGGTTGCGCAAGCCGTCGTGCAAGGCTGGCGCTTCGGCGCTGAGCCGGATGCGCACCTGCTGCCCGTCAGTGGCTTTCAGCTGCTCAGCGGCCGCGGCGTGAGCGGGCAGATCGATGGGCGGACCTGGTGGCTGGGCAACCCGCGCCTGATGGCCGAGCAGGGCATGCAGCACGACGATGCGATGGCTCACCTGCAGGCGCTGGAGCAACAAGGCAAGACGGCCTTCGTGCTCTTCAACGAAGCCGACGTGGTGGCCGTGCTGGGCGTGGCCGACACCGTGCGTGAGCATGCCCGCGAGGCGTTGGTGGCCTTGCGCTCCCTGGGCGTGCACACCGTGATGCTCAGCGGCGACAACCCCGTCAGCGTCGGGCACGTGGGGCGCCAGCTCGGCCTGGCCGATGCACGCGGTGGCCTGCTGCCGCAGGACAAGCTGGATGCCATCGCTGCGTTGAAGTCCAGCCATGGCAGCGTGGCCATGGTGGGCGACGGCGTCAACGACGCACCTGCGATGGCCCGCTCCGACGTGGGCTTGGCCATGGGTGCGGCGGGCACGGCCACGGCGCTGGAGACCGCCGATGTCGCCATCATGGACGACGACCTGCGCAAGCTGCCGGCCTACATCCGCCTGAGCCGAGAGACCGCCAACGTGCTGTGGCAGAACATCGTGCTGGCGCTGAGCATCAAGGCGGTGTTCTTCGTGCTGGCCTTCACCGGCCAGGCCACGCTGTGGATGGCGGTGTTCGCCGACATGGGGGCTAGCCTGCTGGTGGTGTTTAACGGGATGCGACTGCTGCGCTGGAAGGCGTGAGGGCCGGCCTCTTCGCTCATCAGCGGGGTGGGGATGGGTTTTGTCCCGTTGGAGTGACGAATTGGGGGCGAGGGGCGCCTGCGCCGGCCTTGCGCGGGGCACCACCGAGCGTAGCCGCTGTCACCTCTTGAACACGGGCCAAGTGGTTCACCAGTCAGGACACCGCACATGTCGGGCCGGCGCAGGCACCCCTCGCCCCCAATTCGCGACGCAACGTGGCATGCGGAGAAGTAAGAAGGGCGACGCAAAGCGTCGCCCTTCTTACGCCACCCCCACGCCGTGCGCCGGTGGTTCGGGTTCGGTGGGTGGGGTGGGTGTGAGCCGGCCCGACATGTGCGGTGTCATGGCTCGACCACAGCTTGGTCGGTGTTCAAGGGGTGATGCAGACATCGCTCGGTGGCGCCCCGCGCAGGGCCGGCTCACACCCATCCCACCCACCGAATCACGCACCAGCCACCGCACGCCCACAAAAACTCACTTCTTCAGCTTGGCAAACGCCGCAGCCATGGCCGAAGCAGGCTGCGGCGCCTGCCCTCGCCCGCCCCCGCCCTGGCGCTCATTGCGCGCAGCCGGCCGGAAGCTGTTGTCGCGCGAGCCACCTGGGGCCCCCTGCTTCGGCACAGCGGCGTCCAGCTTCATCGTCAGCGAGATGCGCTGGCGCGAAAGATCGACCTCCAGCACCCGCACCTTGACGATGTCGCCCGTCTTGACCACCTCGCGGGCGTCGTTGACGAACTTGTTCGACAACTGGCTCACGTGCACCAGGCCGTCCTGGTGCACGCCCAAGTCGACGAAGGCGCCGAACTGCGCCACGTTGGACACCGTGCCTTCCAGCACCATGCCCTCCTTGAGGTCCTTGATGTCCTCGACGCCATCGTTGAAGCGCGCCACCTTGAAGTCGGGGCGCGGGTCGCGACCGGGCTTTTCCAGCTCGAGCAGGATGTCCTTGACCGTGATGACGCCGAACTTCTCGTCGGCGAACAGCTCCGGCTTGAGCGTGCGCAGCACATCCGACTTGCCGATGAGCTCCTGCGCGGTCTTGCCGGTGTGCGACAGCATCTTCTGAACCACCGGGTAGGTCTCGGGGTGCACGCCCGAAAAGTCCAGCGGGTTGTCGCCATCGCGGATGCGCAAAAATCCAGCTGCCTGCTCGAAGGTCTTGGCGCCCAGGCCGGCCACCTCCATCAGCTGCTTGCGGTTGCGGAAGGCCCCGTTGGCATCGCGCCAACGCACGATGCTGTTGGCCACCGCCGAGCTCAGGCCCGACACGCGCGACAGCAGCGGCGCCGAGGCGGTGTTGAGGTCCACGCCCACGCCATTGACGCAGTCTTCGACCACGGCGTTCAAGGTGCGCGCCAGCTCGCTCTGGTTGACGTCGTGCTGGTACTGACCCACGCCGATGCTCTTGGGGTCGATCTTGACCAGCTCGGCCAGCGGGTCCTGCAAACGGCGGGCGATGGACACCGCACCGCGCAGGCTCACGTCCAGCTCGGGCAGCTCCTTGCTGGCGAACTCCGAAGCCGAGTACACCGAGGCCCCCGCTTCGCTGACCACGACCTTGTCGATCACGGCGCCAGGCGCGAGCTGCTCCAGGCGCTTGATGAGGTCGCCGGCGAGCTTGTCCGTCTCGCGGCTGGCCGTGCCGTTGCCGATGGCGATCAGGTTCACGCCATGCGCGGCGCACAGCTTGGCCAGCGTGTGGATCGAGCCTTCCCAGTCCTTGCGGGGCTCGTGCGGGTAGACCGTGGAGGTGTCCAGCACCTTGCCGGTGTCGCTGACCACGGCCACCTTCACGCCGGTGCGGATGCCCGGGTCCAGGCCCATGACCACGCGCTTGCCGGCGGGTGCGGCCAGCAGCAGGTCGCGCAGGTTCTCTGCGAAGACCTTGATGGCGGTGGCTTCGGCGGCTTCGCGCAGGCGGGTGAAGAGGTCGCGCTCCAGGCTCAGGCTGAGCTTGACCTTCCACGTCCAGGCAATCGACTTGCGGATGAGCTCGTCCGCCGGGCGCTTCTTGTGCGACCAGCCCAGGTGGATGGCGATGCGGGCTTCGGCCATCGTTGGCTTGCCCGGCACCACCTCCTCGTCGAGCACCAGCTTGGCGTCGAGGATTTCCTGCGTGCGACCTCGAAAGACAGCCAGCGCGCGGTGCGAAGGCACGGTGCGGATCGGCTCGTCGTAGTCGAAGTAATCGCGGAACTTGGCAACGTCCGGGTTGTTCTCGTCCTTGCCGGCCATCAGCTTGGACTGGAACAGGCCTTCGTCCCACAGCCAGTCGCGCAATTTGCGGATCAGGTCGGCGTCTTCGGCCCAACGCTCGGACAGGATGTCGCGCACGCCGTCGAGCACGGCCAGGGCGTCGGCAAAGCCGGCTTCGGCGTTGACGAAAGCAGCCGCTTCGGCCTGAGGGTCGAGCGCCGGGTCGGCAAAGAGCTTGTCGGCCAGCGGCTCGATGCCCGCTTCGCGGGCGATCATGCCCTTGGTGCGGCGCTTTTGCTTGTAGGGCAGGTAGAGGTCTTCGAGTTCCTGCTTCGTGGGCGCGGCCTCGATGGCGGCGCGCAACTCGGGCGTGAGTTTGCCCTGCTCGTCGATGCTCTTGAGCACCGCCACGCGGCGGTCTTCCAGCTCGCGCAGGTAGCCCAGGCGGGCTTCAAGGTCGCGCAGCTGGGTGTCGTCCAGCCCGTCGGTGGCTTCCTTGCGGTAGCGGGCGATGAAGGGCACGGTGGCGCCGCCGTCCAGGAGGTCGACGGCCGCTTTGACTTGGGCAGGGCGAACGCTCAGTTCGGCCGCCAGTTGCATCAGGATCTTGTCCACGCTCGGGTACCAGGGAGTCTGGGAGGTCGAAGAGGCGCGCAGTTTGCCACAGGGGCCTGGCGCGTCCAGGCAAGCTGGATCGGCGACAATCGAGGTTTGTGCTGAACCCTTCGCCGCCATGGCCCTGATCCCTTACTTCGTCCCCAAGTCGGTCCTTTTCAACCTGGACCCGGAAACCGCGCACGACCTGACCATCGGCGCGCTGGCCCGGTTGCAGAACACGCCGCTGGCCTGCCTGTGGGCCGAAAACCGCGTGCAGGACCCGGTGACGCTGGCGGGCGTCACCTTCCCCAACCGGGTGGGCATGGCCGCGGGCCTGGACAAGAACGGCCGCGTCATCGACGGCCTGGGCGCCATGGGTTTTGGCTTCGTCGAGGTGGGCACTGTCACGCCCAAGGCGCAGCCGGGCAACCCCAAGCCGCGCATGTTCCGCCTGCCGCAGGCGCGCGCCCTCATCAACCGCCTGGGCTTCAACAACGAAGGCCTCGACAGCTTCCTGGCCAACGTCAAGCAGGCGCGCTTTCGCACCAACGGCGGCATCCTGGGCCTGAACATCGGCAAGAACGCCGCCACGCCCATCGAGAACGCGGTCGACGACTACCTGATCGGCCTGGCCGGCGTCTACCCGCACGCCGACTACATCACCGTCAACATCTCCAGCCCCAACACCAAGAACCTGCGCGCGCTGCAAAGCGACGAAGCACTCGACGACCTGCTCGGCCGCCTGCAGGAGCGCCGTCAGCAACTGATCCAGCAGCATGGCCGCACCGTGCCCATGTTCGTGAAGATCGCCCCGGACCTGGACGAGACCCAGGTGGGCGTCATCGCCGCCACGCTTCAGAAGAACGGCATCGACGGCGTGATCGCCACCAACACCACCATCTCGCGCGAGGCGGTCAAGGGCCTGCAGCACGCCGAAGAAACCGGAGGCCTGAGCGGCGCGCCGGTGCTGGAAGCGAGCAACCAGGTCATCCGCCAGCTGCGTGCCGCGCTGGGCCCTCGCTACCCGATCATCGGTGTCGGTGGGGTGATGAGCGCGGCCGATGCGCGCGCCAAGCGCGACGCCGGCGCCGACCTCGTCCAGATCTACACCGGCTTGATCTACGAAGGCCCGCAACTGGTGCGGGACTGCGCCGAAGCGCTCAAGCGCGGTTGATCGCTCCCCAATCGCCTGACGGGCTGGGTTCAGGCGCCGGCTGAACCGGGCGCCTGCGGTGCGCCCTTGGCCTTGGCCGTGTCCGCAGGGCGATCGCCTCGGTCGATCAGGCGCAGCGCCTGCTCCCAGGTTTGCTCGCACTCCTTGGGCACCAGGGCCAGGGCGCGGGCGTAGCGAACGTAAGCCTGGTGCATGGCGACATGCGCTTTCTGTGGCTCCAGTGCCTGGGCCTCGACAATCTCGTTGGCCAGGCTGGCCACCGTGCGCAAGGTGGCCTCGGGGCCAACCGGTGTGCGAACAGGCTTTGTGAGGGCGCAGGGCTGCGAGGCTTGCACGATGCGGTCGTGCAAGCCCCAGTGGCGCAGCACGGCCACGGCCAGCGTGCCCAATTCCACCCCGAGCACCGCGCTGGCCGCGGCTTCCGCCGCCATGCCAGGCGTGGACGCTTCGCCCGACTCGGTTGGCGGCGAAGGCTGCATCAGGCGATGCATCTGCGCAGCCTCTTCGGGGAAGTGGTAGCGCATCAGCAGCCAGCCCAGGCGCTGCGACATGGCGGCCAGGCTGGCCTCTTCGTCGCTGATCGAGAACGGCGCCATCAACCGGGCGATGGCCCCGGCCAGGCATGCCCTGCGCAGCTCTTCTTCCAGGGCCTGCACCGAAGCCTCCCCCACCTCCGGGGAAAGCGAGGACTGCGCTCCCAGCACACCAGGCCACGGGCGCACCGACGCAGCCACTTTGCGGATGCCTGCCTGTCCCAGCAGCAACACGGCGCGCGACAAGGTCGTGACCCCGTCGTCGCTGCCTGGGCTGCGGTAGCTGGCGGTGTTGACGGTGCGCAGCATCTCCCACACCAGGGCGGGGTTCTTCACCACCACGTCGACGAAATCATCGACCCGCAGGCTTTCGGCCGACAGGCTGGCGAGCAAGGCGCGCTCGGTGCCAGGCCGGCCCGGCAAGGTGCCCACGCTGCTGAGTCGATCGAGCAGCAAGGACAGCGGCCCGCCAGACTCCTCCGACTGGGTCGTGATCCAGCCTTGCAAGGCGCTGAGCAGCGTGCGGGCGTTGAGGTAACGCTGGCGTTGCTGGCGGTCGGTGGCGCGGTTGACGATGGCCCGCAGGGTTTCGGGCACCGGGTGCGGGGTGGTCCAGGGCAAGCGCACGATTTCGCGGCCCACGCGGGCGGCCGCGCTGCACAAATCGGGGTCGTCCAGCGCCGGGTGGTTGGCCAGCAGGCGATGCAGCAGCAAGCCGGCCATGAGCACGTCGCGTTCGGCCTGTTGCCTGACGGCCTGGCGACCGCGCACGGCGCGCGGAGCCTGCCCCGGCTGCTGAGCCTCCAGGCCCACCGCCAGACCGAAAAGCTGCGCGTGGCCGGTCTTGTCGATGAGCACCGTGTGCAGGCCGAGGTCAAGGTGGGCTGCGCCACCGTCGTGGGCATAAGCCAGGCCCTCCAGCACCTCGGTCACCCAGCCGGCGACCTCCTGGGGGCTGGGAGGCGGGCTCGCCTGCAGGCGCTCCACCAGGGTCTGACCACCGTCGCGGGCGCAGGTCACGAAAGGCCAGCCATCGTGGCTGCCAACCTCCATGGTCTCGCACAGGCGCGGGTGCTTCAGGCGCGAGCAGGCCAGCACGTCCTGGGTCCACTCCTCGCGCTCCCGGTCATGGATGGGCTGAGCGCGGGGCACGCACAGCGAAACCTCCTGCTGCAGGCGCGGATCCCAGGCCAGCCAGGTGCTGGACGCCAGGCTGCGCCCGAGCATCTGGCGCAGTTCAAAGCGCCCGAACAGCCGCGGCGCGGAGGTTTGAGGGGGCTGGGCGATGGCCATGGCGGCGGGCAAGGCTGGGTCCTCGATGATGCTGGACGCGTGGGGTGACGAAGGAGGCAGAACGCCATGCGCTTTGCCCCTTTGTTACATGATGTGATTGCATCAAACAATCGAGCACAAGGAAACCTTCAGAAAGCCGGAAATACGGGTTCAGATTTCACGGTTCACGCCAGGGCACCCATTGTCCTGAACCGGTCACGAAAGCGCCATGCACGGCTTCCCCCGGCTGCAGGCGGCGAACCACCTCGACATAGCGCGCCATCTGGGCATGGTACGCCGCCAAGGAAAGCGGTTGTTCACCCAGTTTGTAGTCGATCACCCACCAGGCCGGTCCCGTTGGCGTGTCCACGGCCACCAGCCGGTCGATGCGCAGGATGTCGCCGGCATCGCTCAGGGTCACCTCGTTGCCCGCCCAGCGCAGGGCGTGCGGGTCCAGCCAGCGCTGCAAATCGGGTTGCGCCAGGATGGTCCTGACCCGATCGACGGCGTCCCGCCAATGGCTGGCTGGCAGTTGCAGGGCCTCGGCGGCGGTGTGCACGGCCTTGATCACCCGGGCCGGTTCGCGCTGCGCGGTGGGCAAGGCGGTCAGCAGCTCGAGCCCACGGTGCACGACCTGGCCCAGCACGCGCAGCAGCGCGCCCTCGGTGTCTTCGCCCCCGCTGGCGGCAGAGGCATCTCGCGCGGCCATCGCCGTTTCGGGGCGCACTGGCAGACGGGGCAAGGTCCGCAGGCGGGCAGCCGGCACATCGCCTGGCGGGCTCGCCTGGGCATCGGTGGCGGGCTGGGGGCACCAGGGCTGAGCCTGCTCAAGCGCGGGCGCCTGCGTCAACCGGCTCCACCAACTGGCGTTGCGATCGCCCCGGAAGGGCTCATGGGCACTGACGACCAGGCTGCTGCGAGCCCGGGTCAGCGCTACGTACAAGGCGTTGAGCTCCTCGCGCTGATCGGCTTGGCGTTCGGCCTCGAGGGCATCGGCCAGTGCCGGCGGAGGCTTTGCTTCCGAACGCACGAAGGCCACGCGTTGCGGGTGAGCGGCCCCCTCGGGCCAGTCCACCAGCAGGCCATGGCTCATGCTTCGCGAGGCAGCCGGGTCCGTGTCGACCAGGAAGACCACCTCGGCCTCCAGGCCCTTCGCACCGTGGATGGTCAACAGTTGCACCGCCCCCGCCTGCGTGCGAGCAGGCAGGGACTGGACCGACTGGCGCAGCGCCCGCACCCAGCGGTACGGCGTGGCGTCGCGGCCCGCGTCCATGTCGAGGCTGTGGCGCAGCAGGGCATCGATGTGAAACAGCGCCTGCTCTCGGTAACCCGGCGGGACCGTGGCGACCACGCGCTCCCGGGCTTCGCCTTCCTGCAGGATGCGCGTCAGCAGGTCGTGCGGTGGCAAGGTCTGCGCGGCCAGTTGCCAAGCAGCGAGCAGCCGCGACGCGCGCTGCAGTGCCGGCTCGCCGCCCTCCGGTGCGCCTGCGCCCAGTTGCATGAGGGCGTCCCACCAGTTGCCCCTGCTCTGGCGCGCCAGCGAAGCCAGGTGCATCAGCCCGTCATCCGAGGCGCCAAACAGCGGCGATCGCAGCGCATGGGCCAGCGCCAGATCGTGCTGGGGCGAGACCAGCACCTCGACCGTGGCCAGCAGGTCCTGCACCTCGGGGGTGTCGATCAGCGGGGTGCTGTCGGGGGCGATGTGCGGCACGCCGACATCATCGAGGGCCTGCGCGACCAGGTTCAGCATGGCCCGGGTGCGAGCCAGCACGAAGATGTCCTGCGGCAGGCGCTCGCCACGGTGAACCAGCTCGGCCACGGCCGCAGCGACTTGGGCCGCCTCCCTGCCCCTGGCGGTGACGCCGACCACCTCGCGGGGCTGGCTCAGGGTGTCACGCACATCGGCGTGCGCCTGCTCAGGCAGATCGGTGGTGGTGGCGCTGTCACCTGTCTCATCGTCACGGGGGACGCGGGGCAGCCGACGCACGCTGGACGGCGCCTGCGAGGCGGTGGTGTGAGGCCGAAACCCCGGGAAGGTGCCTTCCCGCGAGGCCTCGCCCATCACCTCGTTGAGCAACTCGATGACGCCCGGGGCGTTGCGGCGGGTGTGGTCGCAAGCCAGCAGTTGCCCGCCCAGGCCTTCGATGACGAAGCGCTTGGCAGCCTGGAAGACGCGCGGGTCGGCTCGGCGGAAGCGGTAGATGCTCTGCTTGGGGTCGCCCACGAGGAAGACGCGCACCGATGACGAGCCGCCCGCGCCCGCGTAGGCCGACAGCCAAGTGCCCAAGGCCTTCCATTGCAAGGGGCTGGTGTCCTGGAACTCGTCCATCAGCAGTTGACGAACCTGGCTGTCCAGGCGCCGCAGGACCCAGTCCGACAGGGACTCATCGCACAGCAGGCGGGCCGCGGCCAGTTCCAGGTCGGCCATGTCCGCCAGGCCGCGTTCACGCTTGAAATCGGCATAAACGGCGAAGAAGGCCCGCGACAGCAGCACCATGTGGTGGTGCAGCCGATGGGCCTGCTCCTGCCGGACAGCCAGCACCAGGTCCTGCAACCAGGCCTGCGCCCAGGCCAGCTCGTCACTGCTGCCCAGCTTCTTGCGTGGCTCGCCCTTGTCCGTCAGCAGGGCCTTGTGCAAGGCCTCGAAGCGCACCGGCGCCTCACCCTTCATCAGTGCATCGGCAATGGCCGCGCCCGCTGCCTGGGCCAGGCTGCCGGAAGCTTGACCCAGCTGACGGGCCAAGGCCGCGAAGGCCTGGGTGACCGAGTCGGCCATCAGTGCATCGACGGGCGAAGCCCAAGGGGCCCAGCGCTCTTGCCAGGCCGCCGCGCTGGGCACGCCCTGCGCCAGCACGCCGGCCTCATCGGCCAGCGCCAGCTCCAGCCTGTTGTGCAAGGCCTCGCGCAGCCACGCCTCGGTGTTGAAGCGTCCCGTCTCGCGCAACACAGCCGAAAAGGCCTGCACGACCTCATCGCCGGGCTCGCCCATGCGGGCATCGATCGACCTCAGGAAGCGCCCCCACAGCGGCGCCCAGGTTTCGTCGATGTCTTCGATCAGCTGCAGCTCGGGAGGCAGCGACAGCTCGGCCAGCACGTCCAGCGGGGCCGCCTTGACCAGGCGCGAGAACCAGCCATGGATGGTGTGGACCTCGACACCGCGCCCCTCCTCCATCCACTCGTGGTGCAGTTGCGCCAGCCGAGGCGCCCGCGCCGCCAGCAAGGGCTCTGGCACGCCGCGGATGCGCAACTCCTGCATGCGCCCTGCCTCGTCCATCCCGGCGAAGGCGGTCAGCCATTCGTGCAGGCGCTCGCGCATCTCGCCGGCTGCCTTGCGCGTGAACGTGATGGCCAGGATCTGTTGAGGCGGGGTGCCTTCCAGCCAGGCGCGGACGATGCGCGACACGAGCATCCAGGTCTTGCCCGCGCCCGCGCATGCCTCGACCACGACGCTGCGTTCGGGGTCGCAAGCGACTTCGTAGAACCGCGCCGGATCGACGGGTCGGCCGTTGATTTCGTAGGCCGATGCGGTCATGGCCGGGCCTCCTGTGGTGTGGGCTGCGCTGACCAGTGATCTCGGCGGCACAGGCCACGCATGGCGCAATGCTCGCATGCTGCGCCGTCGCCCAGGGCCCGCAGCGGCGCCCCCTGGTGCATCCGCACCCAGTCGCGCGAGAGCTGCCCGATCAACTGCACCGCGCTGTCCTGGATGTCCGCATGGCGAAGCGTCTCGACCTTGCGGGCATCGATGTGCACGTAAGCCGCCTGCAACTCGCCGGGCACTTCGCCTTCGCTGAGCGCGGCGTAGAAAGCCAGCTGGGTGTCTTCGGCGCCGGCCTTGACCTTCTGCTTGAGCGGGATGGCGCTGCCCGTCTTGTAGTCGATCACCATGGATTCGCGTCCGCCATGGCGCACGTCCACCCGATCGAGTTGACCCACCATGCGCAAACGCAAGTCGGCGCAGGCATCACCCAGGTCGATGACCCGTTCGCGCTCCACCTCGCATGCACGCACCCGCCAGCCATCCTGCTCGTGCTGCCCCAGCCAGCCCACGTAGGCCCTGGCGAGGTCGGGCAGCGCCACCTCGTGGGGGCGGAAATGCGGGCGCATCCCGTCCGACAGCAGGCCCATGTCGCGAGCGGCCGCTTGCGCCGCAGCCAGCCACAGGTCGATGTCGTCCTGCTCGTTGGCCAGTGCCAACCGCTGATCGCGCAACGCATGAAAGCGCCGCAAGGTCTCGTGCAGCCACGATCCTTGATCGGACCTGGCCAGCCCTTCCTCCAGCTCATCCTGCGTCTGCAGGCGCAGGATCACCTGTGCGAAGAAGCGGTAAGGGCATTGCCTGAGCACCTCGTAGTGCGTGGCGGACAGCTGTGCCGGCAGGCCGATGTCGTGGGCACCCAGCACAGGACGGGGCGGCGCCATGGGGCGGGCCTGACAGCTCTGCCACGGGCGAGGGTCTTCGCCGGACTGCAACTCGCCGCCATCGGTGGCGGCCCAGCGTGCCAGCCAGGCGCTGGCCTCCAGCGGTTCGCTGCCTTCTGCGACGCGGTGCAACGCATGCAGCGTCGGTCGCGTGGCCACCAGGCGAAAGGCCTCCCATTGCGCCTGCCGGGCCTGGACGGGCGTGACCAGGCCCATCGCCTCGCGCAAGCGAACACCCAGCCAGCCTTGCGGCGAAGCCAGGGCGCCCAGTTGTTTTTCATCGGCGCCAGGCATCACCACGGCATGAAAGGGACGCAAGGCGGCACGCGCCAGCGTGGTGATCAGCACATCGGGCCGTCCGGGCTCGGCCTGCGGGCGGAAGGTAACCGCTTCGAGCACCTCGCCAAGCCAGCGTTGAAAGCCCGCGCCATCCATCCGAGTGACCCGGTGCGACTCGGGCAAGCCCGTGGCGCCCGTCGCGCGAGCGCGGTCGGTCGCATCCTCGGCCAGCGCATCCAGGCGCAAGGTCTCCCACAGCAGGGCGCCTGCCGGATCCGCCAGCAGCGCCTCCTGCACCCCGCTTTGCATGATCGATTGCCGCAAGGCCTGCAGCCACTGCTGCAGCGTGGGCCTGGGAGCCGTCCACAAGGCCTGCAAGGGCCGCACAACCTGCCTGGCCCAGGCCCACAGCACCTGGGCCTCGTCGGGCATGCGCTGGTGAGACAGGTGGCTTGCGTCGTCCTCACCCGGCTCGGCCGCATCCCGCTCCGTCAGCATCGACCATGCCGAGATCAACCCCTGGCGGCGGCACCAGCGCTCCAGCAACCCCGTCGCATGGCGGTCGTCCCGCGCGAACAGGTCAGCCGGATCGGCGGTTTGCACCCAGCCGGACTTCAGCCAGTCCAACAGCTCATCGGTGGAGGCCCGAGGACTGGAAGCCGCGAGCAGGCGCGTGCAGGCCGCTGCAGCGCGGGTCGTCGACAGCAACCAGCCCGTCTCATCCGCCACGCTGAGGCCCGAGCCCTCCAGCAGTGCCCGCACGTGGCGAACCACGCCCCGGTCCAGCGCCAGCACGCCGACCGGGGGCGCGCCCTCTTGCCGCTCGGCGGCGCTGACCAGCACCTGGGCCGCCGCCTGCCTCGCCTCGTCCAACAGGTCGCTGCCTGCGCTGACCGTCATGCGGGCCGGCGCCGCTCCGGCTCCAGCGGCTTGCGCCGAAGGCGCGCTCGCCACTTCAGCCGCCCACCAGTTCACCGGCACACCGGCGTCCCTCGCCACGCGCTGGGCCGCCAGCATCAGCGCACCCTCGCTGCCCGGCAGCACCGTGGCACCCACCGTGACGGCCAACCAGGCCGACGGGCGCTCGGCATACACCGCGTCCATGGTCAACCCGCCCTCAGCGCTCACCGCCGACCACTCCAGTGCCCAGGCCAGCAGCAGCCGCTCGCGCCCGCCGGGGCCCTGCCCCATTTGTTCCTGCAAGGTGTGACGCCAGGCTTCGATCAGCAAAGGCCTGTGTGCTGGCGGGGTCGCCTGCAAGGCCCTGAGCCACGCGTGGGCGGCGTCCACGACCTGGTCCAGCGCGAATTCGTAGCCCCGGCGATCTCGGCCGGCCCACTGCCGGGCCCAGGCCTGGCGGCCCAGGCTGCGAGCCGCCTGCATGCGGTCCTCGATGGCGTCCAGCGACACGACCGCGCCAAAAACCTCTTGCTCCGCCGGGTCGAGCACAGGTGTGGCACGCGCCCAACTGTGTGTTTCCGCCAACGAAGCGATGGTTTCGATGCGAGGCACCCACCCCCCCACCGCCTGCGCCCAGGCCTGCCGGGCCGACGCCAGCACCGCCCCAACGGGCACGGTCACCAGGGCGCTTCGGGGCTCTGCGCCCTGGGAACGCAGCCAGGCCGAAGCCTCCCGGGCCCAACCCTGCCAGGCGGCCGCGGCGTCGCAGCCCGGGTGCCAGGGCCAGGTCTGGGGCGTGATCGGTGGGGGCGTTTCGGCGAAAGTCAAGGCGGGCGGAATCTATCGGGGTGATTGATTTTGGCCGCTTGAGACCTGGGGCGGCAGCCTTCACCATCTGTGTCAGAATCACGACACCCCCGGTCTGGCGGGTTTTCCCACCCTCCTCCGCCCGACCACCTTGAGGACAGTTTCATGAGCAGCGACCTGATCAAACACATCACCGACGCATCCTTCGATGCCGACGTTCTGCAAGCCGCCCAGCCTGTGCTGGTGGACTACTGGGCCGAATGGTGCGGCCCTTGCAAAATGATCGCCCCCATCCTGGACGAAGTGGCCAAGGACTACAGCGGCCGCCTCGCCATCGCCAAGATGAACGTCGACCAGAACCGCGAAGTGCCCGCCAAGTTCGGCATCCGCGGCATCCCCACCCTGATGATCTTCAAGGATGGCCAACTGGCCGCCACCAAGGTCGGCGCCCTCTCCAAGGCCCAGCTGACCGCCTTCATCGACGGCCAGCTGTGACAAAACAAACCGCCGCACCGAACAGGTCGGCGGTTTTCTTTTGCCAGACCAGCCCTATAATGCCCACATTGCCTTCGATGAGGGCAATGCCTGAAGGCTCACCGGCCACCCGGTGACCCGCCAGGGCCAGCGGCCAACGCCGCCTCGCGCCCCAGGCTCCGGACCTTCCGCCTTTCCCCCCAGCCCACGAATTCCCTCGACCCGACGGCTTTGCCTCGATCCGGGTTTCACATTCAGGGTACCCATCCATGCACCTTTCCGAACTGAAGGCCCTGCACATTTCCAAACTCGTGGAAATGGCCGAAGCCCTGGAGATTGAAAACGTCTCTCGCATGCGCAAGCAGGAGTTGATGTTCGCGATCATGAAAAAGCGCGCCAAGGCCGGCGAACAGGTCTTCGGCGACGGCGTCCTCGAAGTGCTGCCTGACGGCTTCGGCTTCCTGCGCGCCCTGGACATGAGCTTCCTGGCCAGCACGGACGACATCTACCTGTCGCCCAGCCAGGTGCGCCGCTTCAACCTGCACACCGGCGACATGATCGAAGGCGAAGTGCGCGTGCCCAAGGATGGCGAGCGCTACTTTGCCCTGGTCAAGGTCGACCGCGTCAACGGCCTGCCCCCTGAGGTTTCCAAGAACAAGATCATGTTCGAGAACCTCACGCCGCTGTTCCCGGACGAGCAATTCAAGCTCGAACGCGACCTGGCCAAGGGCAACGACGACAACATCACCAGCCGCATCATCGACCTGATCGCCCCCATCGGCAAAGGTCAGCGCGCGCTGCTGGTCGCCCCGCCCAAGAGCGGCAAGACCGTGATGATGAAGAACCTGGCGCACGCACTCACGGCCAACCACCCGGACGTGCACCTGATCGTTCTGCTGGTCGACGAACGCCCCGAAGAAGTGACCGAAATGCAGCGCACCGTGCGCGGCGAGGTCATCAGCTCGACGTTCGACGAGCCCGCCCAGCGCCACGTGCAGGTCGCCGAGATGGTGATCGAGCGCGCCAAGCGCCTGGTCGAACTCAAGAAGGACGTGGTGATCCTGCTGGACTCGATCACCCGCCTGGCCCGCGCCTACAACAACGTGCTGCCCAGCTCCGGCAAGGTGCTGTCCGGCGGCGTTGACTCGAATGCCCTGCAGCGCCCCAAGCGCTTCTTCGGCGCGGCCCGCAACATCGAAGAAGGCGGCTCGCTGACCATCATCGGCACCGCCCTGATCGACACGGGCAGCCGCATGGACGAAGTCATCTACGAAGAGTTCAAGGGCACTGGCAACTGCGAAATCCACCTGGACCGTCGCATGGCCGAAAAGCGCGTGTACCCGTCCATCCTGATCAACAAGTCGGGCACCCGCCGCGAAGAGATCCTGCTCAAGCCGGAAATCCTGCAAAAGAGCTGGATCCTGCGCAAGCTGCTCTACCCGATGGACGAGATCGAGGCGATGGAGTTCGTGCTCGACAAGATGAAGTCCACGAAGAACAACCACGATTTCTTCGACATGATGCGCCGCGGCGGCTGAGCCCCGCAGCCGTCACCCGAGACGGACTTCACGGCCCCGGCGCCCTTGCGGCTCGGGGCCGTTGTCATTTTCGGTGCTATAATCCGGGGTTTTCCGCTGCACGGAAAGTGCCTGGCATGGTGCCGGGTGGCTCCCGGACATGCAATTTGCAAACAGCACGAGGTTTTCCATGCCCAAGCAAGGTATCCATCCCAACTACCGCGAAGTCGTCTTCGTGGACCAGTCCAACGGCTTCCAGTTCGTCACCCGCTCCTGCGCTCCCACCAAGGACACCATCAAGCTGGACGACGGTCGCGAGCTGCCCCTGTTCAAGCTGGAAACCTCTTCCGAATCGCACGCCTTCTACACCGGCACCCAAAAGTCGGTGGACAACCTGGGCGGTCGCGTCGAGAAGTTCCGCAACAAGTTCGCTCAATTCCGCAAGTGATCGCGGGACGTCCGGCTTCGGATGTCGCAGAACACCGTCGCAACGCCCGCCGTTGCGCAACGTCAGGGCAGCTCAGGCTGCCCTTTTTCGTTCTCACGCCCTGCGTGACCGCGTGCAGCCTCGTCGGCCCACGCACACCCTGAAGCGTTTCGCCAACCATGCGCCCTTCGCACCTGCCCCACGCCTCTCCCGCTCTGGTGACCCAGAAGGCGGCGCAGCGCCTGCCGCGCCTGGCCTTGCTGCTGTTCTGCGCGGCTTACCTGCTGCCCGGGCTGCTGGGGCGTGACCCCTGGAAAAACGAAGACATCGCGGCCTTTGGGCAGATGTGGAGCCTGGCTTTGGGGCAGGCCTCCTGGTTCGACCCGCACGTCGGCGGCGTGCACCCGACGCAGGGCGGCATCCTTCCCTACTGGATCGGCGGGGCCGCCATCTCCGCGCTGTCGCCCTGGGTCGATCCCGCGCTGGCGGCGCGGCTGCCCTTTGCCCTGCTGCTGGCCGCGGTCTTCGCCCTGACCTGGTACGCCACCTACCACTTGGCCCGCACCGAAGCCGCGCAGCCTGTTCCCCTGGCGTTCGGCGGAGAAGCCCGGCCACAGGACTATGCCCGCGCGGTGGCCGACGGCGCCCTGCTGGCCTTGATCGCCAGCCTGGGCCTGCTGCAACTGGGCCACGAGACCACGCCCGAGCTGGTGCAGCTCACGGGCGCAGCCTTGCTGTTGTTCGGCATGGCCGCCGCCCAGCAGCGCAGCCCGACGACCATCGCCGCGACCACGCTGGCCTTGCCGGTGCTCGCCGGCAGCGGCAGCCCAACCGTGGCCCTGCTGCTGGGCTGCGCAGCCTCCATCGTATGCCTTCGCTCGAGCCACGCCGAGGTGCGAGGCCACATCAAGTGGGTGCTCCTGGGCATGGCGCTGGCCACCGCCCTGGTCATCGGGCTGATTGCCCTGGGGCTGCCAGGCTGGAGCGTGCGCGGCGGCCGCGAATGGCGCCCCGCCGCCATCCTGCAATTGCTGACGTGGTTCACCTGGCCGGTGCTGCCGCTGGCCGCCCTCACCTTGTGGCACTGGCGCCGCCAGATCGGGCGCCGCCACATCGCCATGCCGCTGCTGATCGCGCTGGTGGGCACGGCTTCGTGCGTGTTCATGGGCGGCAACGATCGCGCGCTGCTCATCACCCTGCCCGCCCTGGCGGCGCTGGCGGCCTTCGCCCTGCCCTCTCTGCAACGCAGCCTGGGCGCGGCGCTGGACTGGTTCTCGGTGTGCTTCTTCACCGTGTGCGCGGGGCTCATCTGGCTGGCATACGTGGCCATCCAAACGGGGCAACCCGAGCGCACCGCGGTCAACGTGCTGAAACTGGTGCCAGGTGCCATCGTCGCGTTCAGCCCCATCGCATTGTTTTTTGCGTTGCTCGGCACGTTGATGTGGCTGTGGCTGGTGCGATGGCGAACGGCCAGGCGCACCCACGCGCTCTGGAAGAGCCTGGTGCTGCCGGCTGGTGGCGTGGCCCTGTGCTGGCTGCTGACGATGACGCTGCTGCTGCCCCTGCTCGATCAGGCCCGCAGCTACCGCTTGCTGATGTCGCGCATCTCGCCTTACATGCCTCGCTCGGAACTCGTGTGCGCCCCCGATGCCTCCGTCGGGCTGCTGACGGCGATGGAGTACTTCGGCGGCTACCGCGTCGACGGCCTCGCGCACGACCCGCAGTCGATGCGTCAGAAGGGATGCGGCAGCGTGGTGGTTCGCATCCACCCCAGGGCGCAGCCTCCGGTGCTGCCGGGCTGGCGCAAGGTCGCGCAGTACAACCAGCGCACGCGAAACTCCGAACTGGTGGTGGTCTACCGACGCCACAGCCGCGCGGACACCGGCAAGGCTCAGCGCGAGTCCTTCGATGAGATCGAAGAAGTCGCTTTGCAGGATCTCAACTGAGGCTCAGCCCAGGGCGGCATCAGCCATGGCATGACGCACCCGCATGGCCGGGATGTGCAGCGTGAAGTTCGAGCCCTTGCCCTGCTCGCTGCTGATCTTGAGCTCGCCGCCGTGGCGCTGGATCACGTGCTTGACGATCGACAGGCCCAGGCCCGTGCCACCGGTGTCGCGCGAGCGGCTGCCATCGACCCGGTAGAAGCGCTCCGTCAGGCGTGGCAGGTGCTCCGGAGAGATGCCGATGCCATGGTCCTGCACGCTGAACTCGGCGCTGCCGTCGGGCAGCATGCGCCAGGTGATGTCGATGGACTGGCCTGCCGGGGTGTAGCGGATGGCGTTGGACACCAGGTTGCCCATGGCGCTGAGCCACTCGCTCTCCACGCCCGACACCTCGGCTTCGATGTCCGACAGGTCAGGTTGAACCTGGATGGGATGCCTGTCCTTCGACAAGCCCCGCGCGTCGTTGGTCACGCGTTGCATGAGCTGCTGCACGGGCAGCCAGCGGTCCGAGGCTGGCCGTGGGCTGCCTTCGATCTGGGCCAGCGTCAGCAGGTCGGCCACCAGGCTCTGCATGCGGTCGGCCTGCTCGGACATGAGCGAGATGACCCGCTTGCGCTCGACTTCGGTCAGTGGCAAGGCGCCCAAGGTTTCGATGAAGCCCATCAGCACCGTCAGTGGCGTGCGGATTTCGTGCGAGACGTTGGCCACGAAGTCGCGGCGCATCGTGTCGGCGCGTTCGCGCTCGGTGATGTCCTGCGAGAGGATGAGCTTGCGCCCCTCTCCGAACTCTCGGACCTGGATCAGCAGCCAGCTCAGGCCACCACGAGACATGGGGCACTTGACCGAATCGCTGAAGTCTCCTGCCTGCAGGTACTGCACGAAAGCCGGCTGACGGATCAGGTTGGTGACGCGCTGCTGCAGGTCGCGGTGGCGGTTGAGCCCGAAGTGGTCGGCCGCGGCCGGGCTGATCCACGTCAGGTGATCGCTTTCGTCAAGCAGCATCACGCCATTCGGCGAGGCCTCGATGGCCGACAGGAACTGCTGCAACTGCCCGCGTTCATGGGCGATCTCGGCGTCGCGAGCGCGCAGCAGGCGCTCCACGCGATGAGAGAGCTCGCCCCAGATGCCCGGCAGGCTGGGGCCTGACGATTCGGGGTTGCGCAGCCAGTCCAGCAGCGCGTGCCCATGCAAGGTGTCGGACACCGACAGCAGCAACACGGCGGAAGATGCGGCAGCAGCCCCCGCTGCCACGGGGTAGCCGACGCGTTGCCCGATCCAGTAGCCCGCCAGGCCGCCGACCATGCCCACGGCGAGTCGCACCGCGACCCGCGAGATGAGCCACGAATTGCTCGAATCCACGGTGATCTTGTCCGGGCTGGGTCAGGCGGCGACGTCCACCACTTGCTGGGTCAGGCGGTAGCCCGCACCCCGCACGGTTTCGATCAGGGACGAGCGCTGCACCGGCGCCAGGGCCTCGCGCAGGCGCTTGACATGCACGTCCACCGTGCGCTCTTCGATGAAGACGTGGTCGCCCCAGACGCGGTCGAGCAACTGCGCACGGCTGTGCACGCGCTCGGGGTGCGTCATGAAAAAGTGCAGCAGCTTGAACTCGGTCGGGCCGATCTTGACCTCCTGATCACCACGGCAGACGCGGCGCGTGGCCGGGTCCAGGCGCAAACCAGCGACCTCGACGGCCGAGTCCAGCGCCTGCGGGGCCTTGCGACGCAGCACGGCGCGCACACGGGCCATCAGCTCGTGCGTTGAGAAGGGCTTGGTCAGGTAGTCGTCGGCGCCGGCGTCCAGGCCAGCCACTTTGTCGACCTCTTCGGCACGCGCCGTCAGCATGATGATCGGCAGGTCGCGCGTGCGCGTGACACCACGCCAGCGCTTGGCCAGCGCCAGGCCCGACTGGCCGGGCAACATCCAATCCAGCAGCACCAGGTCGGGCAGCACCTTGTCGATCTCGAGCTGGGCCTGCTCGGCATCGCCCGCCAACGTCACCTCGAAACCGGAGTGACGCAGGTTCAGCGCGATCAGCTCGGCGATCGCCGGTTCGTCTTCCACCACCAACACTCGGCTCATGGCTTGGCTCCCGTCATCACTTGATGATGTTCTCGACGGCCTCTGGCGTGTTGTGACGCACGTCGGCCCCCTTGACGATGTAGATCACCTGCTCGGCCAGGTTCTTGGCGTGATCGCCCACGCGCTCGATGGCCTTGGCCACGAACACCAGGTCGATCGAGGCGGAGATGGTGCGCGGGTCTTCCATCATGTAGGTGATGAGCTTGCGCATCAGGCCGTCGAACTCGGCGTCGATCTCGTTGTCGCTCTTGATGACTTCCAGCGCCGTCTGGGTGTCCAGGCGGGCGAAAGCGTCAAGCGACTTGCGCAGCGAGGCGGTGGCCAGGCCGGCTTCGAAGGACACGTCACCGACCGGCAGGCGCAGGCGCGACGACACACCCGTGTTGATCAGGCGCTGAACGGTGCGCGCGATGCGCGCCGCCTCGTCGCCCACGCGCTCGAGGTTGCCGATGGTCTTGGAGATGGCGATCAGCAGGCGCAGGTCGCGGGCCGTGGGCTGGCGGCGGGCGATGATGGTCGACAGGTCGGCATCGATCTGCATCTCCATCAGGTTCACCTTCTCTTCGGCGATCAGCACCTGGCTGGCGACTTCGCCATTGAAATGGGTCAGCGCTTCGATGGCCAGGGCCACCTGCGATTCGACCAGACCGCCCATTTCCAGCACGCGCGTGGAAATGCCGCTGAGCTCGGCGTCGAACTGGCTGGAGAGGTGTTTGTCACTCATGGTGTTCTCCTTGTTTTTGTTGCCGATCAACCGAAGCGACCGGTGATGTAGTCTTCCGTTTCGGTGCGCTTGGGCTTCATGAAGATGTCCGTGGTCGCTCCGAATTCGATGAGCTCGCCCAGGTACATGTAGGCGGTGTAGTCCGAGCAGCGCGCGGCCTGCTGCATGTTGTGGGTCACGATCAGGACGGTGTAGTCGTCCTTGAGCTCATGAATGAGCTCTTCGATCTTGCCGGTCGAGATCGGGTCCAGGGCCGAGCAGGGCTCGTCGAGCAGCAGCACCTCGGGCTTGATGGCGATGCCACGGGCGATGCACAAACGTTGCTGCTGGCCACCCGAGAGGCCCGAGCCGCTCTGGTTGAGCTTGTCCTTGACCTCGTTCCACAGCGCGGCCTTCTTCAGTGCCCACTCCACGCGCTCGTCCATCTCGGAGCGAGAGAGGTTTTCGAACAGCTTCACGCCAAACGAGATGTTCTCGTAGATCGACATCGGGAACGGCGTGGGCTTCTGGAACACCATGCCGACGCGTGCGCGGATCAGCGAGACGTCTTCCTTGCTGGTCAGGATGTCCTGGCCGTCCAGCAGGATCTGGCCTTCGGCGCGCTGCTCGGGGTAGAGCTCGAACATGCGGTTGAAGGTGCGCAGCAGCGTCGACTTGCCGCAGCCCGAGGGGCCGATGAAGGCGGTGACCTTCTTCTCGGGCAGGTCCATGTTCACGTTCTTGAGCGCGTGGAACTTGCCGTAGTAGAAGTTCAGGTTCTTGACGGCCAGCTTGGCCTTGACGGGCTCGGTGGTTTGCACTTTGGCGTCCATGATGCGTCTCTTTGGGTGTCGGGTCTCGATGCCGCGCCGATCAGCGCTGGCGGAACATGCTGCGGGCAATCACGTTGAGTGCCAGCACGCCGATGGTGATGATGAACACGCCTGCCCAGGCCAGCTTCTGCCAGTTCTCGTAGGGGCTCATCGCGAACTTGAAGATGGTGACCGGCAGGCTGGCCATCGGGCCGCCCATGTCGGTCGACCAGAACTGGTTCGACAGCGCGGTGAACAGCAGCGGCGCGGTCTCGCCAGCGATGCGCGCCACGGCCAGCAGGATGCCGGTGATGACGCCGGCGCGGGCCGACTTCAGCGTGATGCTCAGGATCACCTTCCACTTGGGCGTGCCCAGGGCATAGGCGGCTTCACGCAGCGCATTGGGGATCAGCGCCAGCATGTTCTCGGTGGTGCGGATGACCACCGGGATGACGATCAGCGCCAGGGCCAGCACGCCGGCCCAGCCCGAGAAGGACTTGAAGCGCGAGACCACCACCGAGTAGATGAACAGGCCGATGACGATGGAGGGCGCCGACAGCAGGATGTCGTTGATGAAGCGCGTGGCGCTGCCCAGCCAACCCTTCTGTCCATACTCGGCCAGGTAGACGCCAGCCAGGATGCCAATCGGTGTCCCGATCAAGGTCGCCAGGCCCACCATCAGGAGCGAACCCATCAGCGCATTGGCCAGGCCACCTGCTTCCATGGGCGGCGGGGTCATTTCGGTGAAGGTGGCCAGGGCCAGGCCATCGATGCCCAGTCGCACGGTTTCGACCAGGATCCAGACCAGCCAGACCAGGCCGAAGGCCATGGCGCCCAGCGACAGCGTCAGGGCGATGAAGTTGATGCGTTTGCGTCCAGCGTGCTTGCGGGCACGGGAGGCTTGCAGGGCGGCGGTGCTCACGAACGGGCTCCTTCGGACTTCTTCAGGCGGGCCAGCAACACCTTGGAGAAGGCCAGCACAACGAAGGTGATGAAGAAAAGGATCAGGCCGAGGTAGATCAGCGAGGCCTGGTGCAGGCCCTCGCCCGCTTCGGCGAATTCGTTGGCCAGGGCCGAGGTGATGCTGTTGGCCGCCTCGAAGACGGACAGCGAGTTCAGCTGGTTCATGTTGCCGATGACGAATGTCACGGCCATGGTCTCGCCCAGCGCACGCCCCAGGCCCAGCATGATGCCGCCGACCACACCGGTCTTGGTGTAGGGCAGCACCACCTTGTAGACGACTTCCCAGGTGGTCGAGCCCAGGCCGTAGGCCGATTCCTTGAGCAGCGGCGGCGTGACTTCGAACACGTCGCGCATCACCGAAGCGATGAACGGGATCACCATGATGGCCAGGATGATGCCGGCCGACAGGATGCCGATGCCCACAGGCGGGCCAGAGAAGAAGGCGCCCAGGTAGGGCACGCCCTCCGTCCAGGCCTGCAGCGGCTGCTGCACGTATTCAGACAGGATCGGGCCGAACACCAGCAGGCCCCACATGCCATAGACGATGGACGGCACGGCCGCCAGCAACTCGATGGCGATGCCCAGCGGGCGCTTGAGCCAGGCCGGCGACAGCTCGGTCAGGAAGACGGCGATGCCGAAGCTCACGGGCACGGCGATCAGCAGCGCGATGAACGAGGTCATCAGCGTGCCGTAGATCATCACCAGGCCACCGTACTGGTTCTGGACGGGGTCCCAGGCGGTGCTGGTGAAAAAGCCCAGGCCGTACTCATGGATGGCGGGCCAGGCGCCCACCACCAGCGAGCCGATGATGCCCAGCAACAGGCAAAGCGTGAGGACGGCGGCCGCGCGTGCGGCCAAGGCGAAAGCCGCATCGGCCCAGGGGGCCTGGACACGGCGGGAAGGCGGGTTGGTCATGGGCTGACGTTGGTTTTTCCGGTCGGGGGGCGCGGGTGCGTCGCCCAGGTCAGTCGGTAGTATGGCGGCCATCGCTCACTCCATGACGGTGCGGGTGCGGTTTGCAGGGAACATCGGATCTGCGGGACCGGGCGCCCGATGGCTCGGCCGCCCGGTCAAGGTCTCGAAAGGCTCAGGCGATCACTTCCAGGCGACCGGCTTGCCAGCGGTGTCCACCACCGACGCCCATTGCTTGCGGACCAGGTCCTTCACGTTGGCGGGCAGCGGCACGTACTCGAGGTTGGCGGCCGAGGCATCGCCGCTCGTGTAGGCCCAGTCGAAGAACTTCAGGGCGGCAGCGGCCTGCGCCGGCTTGTCCTGTGCCTTGTGCATCAGGATGAAGGTGGCGCCGGTCAGGGGCCAGGCGTCCTTGCCGGGCTGCTCGGTCAGGATCTGGTAGAACGACTTGTTCCAGTCGGCGGCTGCAGCGGCGGCCTTGAAGGTCGCGTCGTCCGGGGCCACGAAGTTGCCGGCGGCGTTCTTGAGCTGCACGTGCGACATGCGGTTCTGCTTGGCGTAGGCGTATTCCACGTAGCCAATCGAGTTGGGCAGGCGCTGCACGAAGGCCGACACGCCCTCGTTGCCCTTGCCACCTGCACCCGTGGGCCAGTTGACAGCGGTGCCCTCACCCACCTTGGACTTCCACTCGGCGTTCACCTTCGAGAGGTAGTTGGTGAAGATGAAGGTGGTGCCCGAACCGTCGGCGCGACGCACCGGGGCGATGGGGGCATCGGGCAGCGGCACGCCAGGGTTCAGCGCCACGATGGCGGCGTCGTTCCAGCGGGTGATCTTGCCCAGGTAGATGTTGCCCAGCAACTCACCCGTCAGCTTGATCTGGCCAGGCGTGATGCCCTTGATGTTGACCACAGGCACCACACCGCCGATCACGGTCGGGAACTGGACCAGGCCATCCTTGGCCAGCTCGGCGTCCACCAGGGGCATGTCGGATGCACCGAAGTCGACGGTCTTGGCCTTGATCTGCTTGATCCCGGCGCCCGAGCCCACGGACTGGTAGTTGACCTTGACCTTGGTGGCGTTGCTGTAATCGGATGCCCACTTGGCGTACAGCGGTGCGGGGAAGGTCGCGCCGGCACCGGTCACGTCGTTGGCCAGGGCAACGCCGGCGACCAGGGAGAGGGCCATGGCGGCGGCAGCGGTGCGGATCATCTTGAAGCTCATGAGTCGCCTTTCAGGAAACGTCAGACAAAAGGAAGTTGACGCGGCGGACTTTATCGGCGCTTTGTGACGCTCACGTGACACATCACCTGGGTGTTGTCACGATCGTCACAGACCAGCCGAATCATGTCATGTGACAGTCATTGTCATGTCATGTTCACGGATCTGTCACGTGGGGCTTCTATCTTGCCGGTCAGCCGCCCAGACGGCCGCAAATCGATCGCAAGGGCCATCCCACCCGGCCTCGTCCACCCCAAACGGAGTCCCACATGACCTTTCAACAAAACATCCGCCTGTCCCGCCGCCTGGTGCTGAGCGCCCTCGCCTGCGGCGCCATGGCCCAATTTGCCGGTTGCGCCACCACCGACAGCGCGCCCGCCAACCTGCAGGCCCTCGCTTCCCGCGATGCGCAACTGAGCACCTTCGTGAAACTGACCCAGCAAGCCGGCCTGGGTGACCTGCTCACCGGTGCCACCCCGGTGACCGTGTTCGCTCCGAGCGACGAAGCCTTCCGCGCCGTGCCCGCCGCCACCCTGGACAAGCTCGCCAAGGACCCTGAGGCACTCAAGGCCTTGTTGAAGCACCACGCCGTCGCAGGCGTGACCACCCGCGCCTCCTTGACCGCCGACACCATCACCGTCACCACGCTGGCGGGCACCAAGCTCGTGCTGTCGAAAGCCGGCGAGTTCATCACCGTGGAAGACGCCCTGGTGACCCAGCCTGACGGCACCGCCAGCAACGGCGTGCTGCACGTGATCGACCGCGTGCTGACCCCGCCCAAGAAGTGAAGCCAGACCAGGATGCGCCGGGCACCCGCCCGCTGCACCTGGACAGCAAAAGGAAAAGGCGCCATGGGCGCCTTTTTTCATGTGCATGGTGCGAAAAGCGTCAGGCCAGGGTGGCCGCCAGTTGCTCTGCGCAGGCGTCTGCCAGGGCCTTGTCGCTGGCTTCGACCATCACGCGCACCAGTGGCTCCGTGCCCGATGCGCGGATGAGCACCCGCCCCTTGTCGGCCAGGCGGGCCTCCACTTCGCTGCGGGCCTGCAGCAAAGGTGCGTGGTTCTGCCAGTCCATGCCAGGTTGCAGGCGCACGTTGATCAGGCGCTGCGGGTACAGCGTCACACCCTCCAGCCAGGACGCCACGCTGCGCGCGCTGCGCACCACCGCCTGCAGCACCGCCAGCGCGCTGACGATGCCGTCACCCGTGGTGTGGCGGTCGAGCGCAATCAGGTGGCCCGAGCCTTCGCCGCCGAGCTGCCAGCCCTTGGCGCTGAGCTCTTCGAGCACGTAGCGGTCGCCCACCTTGGCGCGCACGAAATCGACGCCACGCTGCTTGAGCGCCACCTCGACGGCCATGTTGGTCATCAGCGTGCCCACGGCACCACGCACCGACTCGCCCTGGTCGATGCGGTCGGCCACCATCACATACAGCAGCTCGTCGCCATTGAAGAGTCGGCCATCGGCGCCAACGATCTGCAGGCGGTCTGCGTCGCCGTCCAGCGCGATGCCATAGTCTGCACCGTGCTGCTTGACCGCTTCCACCAGTGCCTCGGGGTGGGTGGCGCCCACGCCCTTGTTGATGTTCAGACCATCAGGCGCGCAGCCGATGGCGATGACCTCGGCACCCAGCTCATGGAACACCTCCGGCGCCACCTGGTAGGCCGCGCCATGGGCTGCGTCCACCACGATTTTCAGGCCCTTGAGCGACAGGTTGTGCGAGAAAGTGCCCTTGCAGAACTCGATGTAGCGACCGCGGGCGTCTTCCAGGCGCCTTGCCTTGCCCAGGCTGTCCGAAGCGACCCATTGCGGCGGCTCGCGCAGGGCGGCCTCGACCGCCAGTTCCCACTCGTCAGGCAGCTTCTCGCCGCGCGACGAGAAAAACTTGATCCCGTTGTCACCAAAGGGGTTGTGCGAAGCACTGATGACCACACCCAGGTTCAGGCGCAGGGCGCGGGTCAGGTAGGCCACGCCAGGCGTGGGCAGCGGCCCCGTGAGCAGCACGTCCACCCCCGCCGAAGCGAAGCCGGCCTCCAGGGCCGACTCCAGCATGTAGCCCGAGATGCGCGTGTCCTTGCCGATCAGCACCTTCGGTCGACGCCCTGAAGTGTGACGCCGCACCACCTGGCCCACCGCGTGACCCAGTTGGAGAACGAAGTCAGGGGTGATGGGCGCCTGGCCCACGGTGCCACGGATGCCGTCGGTGCCGAAGTATTTTCTGGACATGTGCTGGATGAGGATGCCGGGGTGTCCGGATTGTCCACGTATTTTCGGCACTTTTGACTCAATCCAGCAGCCCTGCAGCCTCCCAGACACGCAGGGCATCGACCGTTTGAGCCACGTCATGCACCCGCACGACGCCCGCCCCCTGTTTCACCGCCGCGAGCGCGGCCGCCAGGCTGGCGGCCAGGCGCTGCTCGACCGGGCGCCCCGTCACCTCGCCCAGGGTGGATTTTCGGGACCACCCCAGCAACAGCGGCCGCCCCAGCCTCAGCAATTCCTTCTGACGACGCAGCAGCGCCAGGTTGTGCGCCGGGGTCTTGCCAAAGCCGATGCCCGGGTCCAGGGTGATGCGTTCGGGCTCGATGCCCGCTGCCGTCAACGCCTGCAAGCGCGCCTGCAGGAAGTGGCCGACCTCGTCGAGCACATCGTCGTAAACGGGTGCGTCCTGCATGGTGGCCGGCGAGCCCTTCATGTGCATCACGCAAACCCCGCAGGACGGATGCCGCGCGACCACATCGAGCGCACCCGGCGCGCCCAAGGCCTGAACGTCATTGATGATGTCAGCACCCAGGTCGAGCGCGCGCTGCATGACCTCGGGCTTGCAGGTGTCCACCGACAGCGGCACGCCCCAGCCCATCGCCCCGCGCAGCACGCCTTCGATGCGAGCCCACTCTTCGTCGGCAGGCACCGTGGGCGCGCCTGGCCGTGTCGATTCGCCACCGATGTCCAGGATGTCAGCGCCCTCGTCCACCAGGCGCTGCGCGTGTTGCAGCGCTGCGGTGGTGTCGGCATGCCTGCCGCCGTCGGAGAAGGAGTCGGGGGTGACGTTGACGATGCCCATGACGCGTGGGCGACTCAGGTCAATGGCGAAACGGGTGGTCTGCCAGGTGTGCATGGCTTCAAGCATGAAATGAGAAACGGGGCCGAAGCCCCGTTGTCGAAGGATGCGCGAGGCGCCGAGATCAGCGAGACGCGATCAGACCGCAGCCGGTGCACCGTCGGTGCTCATCGGCGGCTTGGGACCGCCGCTGGGCTTGTTCGACGGCGGCGTCCAGTCCTTGGGAGGACGGGGTTCGCGCCCTTGCATGATGTCTTCGATCTGCTCGGCATCGATTGTTTCCCACTCCAGCAGGGCCTTGGCCATCATGTGCATCTTGTCCTGGTTGTCTTCGATGAGCTTGCGCGCGATGGCGTACTGCTCGTCGATGATCTTGCGGATCTGCTTGTCCACCTTCTGCATGGTCTCTTCAGACATGTTGGTGGTCTTGGTGATCGAGCGACCCAGGAAGACCTCGCCTTCGTTGTCGGCATAGACCACGGGGCCCAACTCGTCGGTCATGCCATAGCGGGTGACCATGTCGCGGGCGATGGCCGTGGCGCGCTCGAAGTCGTTCGAGGCACCGGTGGTCATCTGGTTCATGAAGACCTCTTCGGCGATGCGACCACCGAACAACACCGAGATGGTGTCGAGCATGCGGGTCTTGTCCATGCTGTAGCGATCGCCTTCCGGCAACTGCATGGTCACGCCCAGCGCACGGCCGCGCGGGATGATGGTGACCTTGTGCACCGGGTCGGTCTTGGGCAGCAGGCGAGCGACCAGGGCATGGCCAGCCTCGTGGTAGGCGGTGTTCTTGCGCTCTTCCTCGGGCATGACCATGGACTTGCGCTCGGGGCCCATCATGATCTTGTCCTTGGCCTTCTCGAAGTCCTGCATCTCGACGACGCGGCCATTGCGACGGGCAGCAAACAAGGCTGCCTCGTTGACCAGGTTGGCCAGATCAGCGCCCGAGAAACCCGGGGTGCCACGCGCCAGGATGTCGGCGCGGATGTCCTGGCTGACCGGCACCTTGCGGATGTGCACGTTCAGGATCTGCTCGCGGCCACGCACGTCGGGCAGCGTCACGTAGACCTGACGGTCGAAGCGGCCAGGGCGCAGCAGGGCCGGGTCGAGGATGTCCGGGCGGTTGGTCGCGGCGATCACGATCACACCCAGGTTGGTCTCGAAGCCGTCCATCTCGACCAGCATCTGGTTGAGGGTCTGCTCGCGTTCGTCGTTGCCACCGCCCAGGCCAGCGCCACGGTGACGGCCGACCGCGTCGATTTCGTCGATGAAGATGATGCAGGGCGCGTTCTTCTTGGCTTGCTCGAACATGTCGCGCACGCGGGCAGCGCCCACGCCGACGAACATCTCAACGAAGTCGGAGCCGGAGATGGTGAAGAACGGCACCTTGGCTTCGCCCGCGATGGACTTGGCCAGCAGCGTCTTGCCGGTGCCCGGGGGGCCGACCATCAGCACGCCACGGGGGATGCGGCCACCGAGCTTCTGGAACTTCTGCGGGTCACGCAGGAAATCGACGAGCTCCTTGACCTCTTCCTTGGCCTCGTCGCAACCAGCGACGTCGGCGAAGGTGACGTTGTTGTTGTTCTCGTCGAGCATGCGGGCCTTGCTCTTGCCAAAGCTGAACGCACCGCCCTTGCCACCGCCTTGCATCTGGCGCATGAAGTAGATCCACACGCCGATCAGCAGCAGCATCGGCCCCCAGGACACGAGCAGGCTCATGATGAGCGAGGGCTCCTCGCGGGGCTTGACGTCGAACTTGACGCCGTTGTTGATCAGGTCACCAACGAGGCCGCGGTCGAGGTAGGTCGCCGTGGAGCGGATCTTCTTGTCATCGGTGGTGGTCGCGATGATCTCGGTGCCGCCGCCGCCCTCCTGGAGGGTGACATTCTTGATGCGCTTGGCGCGGACTTCCTCGAGGAACTCCGAATACGCCATCTGACCGCCGACCGCGCCTGCGCGATCGAACTGCTTGAACACGGTGAACAGCACGAGTGCCACCACCAGCCAGACAGCAACTTTAGAGAACCATTGATTGTTCACCGCGGCTCCTTCAACCCACATTCACACCGGCTCGGCTGATGCTGGATGCATCCCCACACCGAAACCGGATCCAAAAAACTGCACTGCTCGCGTCATCATGATGCAAAACAGCGCCGTCCTTCGCGGCATGTGGGGACCATTCTAGTGCAGTCAAGGCTTGACGAGGGGCGCCCAATCCCACATGAAACGCTGGAATTGGGGCGCTGACGATGCCTTGGCGAGACAAAGTGACTCAACGTGTCTTCAGACCGATGCCCACGAGGAAGGTTTCGGACGATTTGTCGCGTGAAGCCTTGGGCTTGATGGGCTTGCAGACCCGGAAATTGGCCTTGAAGGCCTCGACGAGCTGGCTGTAGCCCGCGCCGTGAAAAACTTTGCAAACCAGCGCCCCATCCTTTTTCAGGTGTTGCTGCGCGAAGTCGATGGCCAGCTCGATCAGGTGGGCGATGCGGGCGCTGTCCGTCACGTCGATGCCACTGAGGTTGGGCGCCATGTCGGAAATGACCACATCCACCGGACGGCCGGCCACCTCGTCCTGAAGCTGCTTGAGCACGGCCTCTTCGCGAAAGTCGCCCAGGATGAACGTCACGCCCTCGATGGGGTCGAACTCCAGCAGGTCCAGCGCGATGATCGTGCCGTTGAGCTCTCCCACGGCCGCGCCGCCTGCTCCCACGTCCTTGGGCGCGAACTTGCGGCGCACGTACTGGCTCCAGGCGCCAGGGGCCGCCCCGAGGTCCACCACCAGCTGTCCTGGCTTGATCAGACCGAGGGCTTCGTCGATCTCCTTGATCTTGTAAGCCGCCCGCGATCGGTAGCCATCCTTTTGCGCCTGACGCACGTAAGGATCGTGGATGTGATCGTTCAGCCAGGCCTTGTTGACCTTTTTGCTTTTGGTTTGGACTTTCATGGCTCGATAATAGAGGGATGCCTGCAATTGAACTGACCACTTCCGAGCGCCGCGCCCTGCGCGCCGACGCCCACCACCTTGATCCCGTCGTCATGATCGGCGGAGACGGCCTGACACCCGCCGTCGTCAAGGAGACCGATTCCGCGCTCAAGGCCCACGGCCTGATCAAGGTGCGCGTGCTCGGCGACGACCGCGCCGTCCGAGAGGAGATCTTCGCTCAGCTGTGCGACCAGCTCAACGCGGCACCGATTCAGCACATCGGCAAGCTGCTGGTGATCTGGCGCCCGGTGCCCGAAAAGGACGCCGGGCAAGACGCCGACAGCAAGCGAGGAGGCGCCGCGCCTCGCGAAGTCAAGATCCTGAAGTTCTCCAAGAGCGGCACGCGCCGCCCCGAGGTCAAGAAGGTGACCGTGCTGGGCAACCAGCGCGTGACGCCCGGCGGCCTCATCAAGCGCGCCAAGAAACGCATGACCAGCAAGAAATCGGGCTGATTGGCTCGCATCTTCTGGCTTCTGACAGCAAAGCGGCACCTTTGGGTGCCGCTTTTCATGGCAAACGCAGCTCAGCGAGCCGTCGTGCGCCAGGCCAGGGTCAGCACCAGCAAGGCCTTGAGCCAGTAAAGCGCCGCCGAGATGCCATGCAAGGCAGCGAACGACAGGGCCGTGGGCTCGCCCGCCTTGGCGGCCTGGATCATGGGCTGCAACGCAAACCCGCCCAGCACGGTGAGGAACAGCGCGCCCAGCACCAACAGGAGGTTGGCACTCATTGCGCTCTGTGACGCGCCCTGCTCCACCTCGTCGCGCACTCGGCGACGCTCCAGCACGAAGAGCAGGATCGCAAACGCCAGGCTGAGCCGGGACTCGATGTGGAAGATCTGGCCGGCACCGGTGCCGGCCTGCTGGCGCTCCAGCACGCTGAACAAGGCCAGCGCAGCGACGCCACCGATGGCCAACAGGGCGCCGGCCCACAGACCCGCCAGCAGCGATTGAATGCGCGAAATCTTGCTCATGCTCTTCTAAAAGTCATCAAATGTAGCGAACATCGATGATTTCGTAGGCGCGCTCGCCGCCCGGCGCCTGCACCACGGCCACGTCACCGGCTTCCTTGCCGATCAGGGCGCGGGCAATCGGCGAGCCAATGGAGATCTTGCCTTCCTTGAGATCGGCCTCGTCGTCGCCGACGATCTGGTAGGTCACGACATCGCCGGTGGCTTCGATTTCCATCTCAACGGTGGCACCAAACACCACGCGACCGCCCGCGTCCAGGTCGGCCGGGTCGATGATCTTGGCGGCCGAGAGCTTGCCTTCGATTTCGTTGATGCGGCCCTCGATGAAGCCTTGCCTGTCCTTGGCTGCGTCGTACTCGGCGTTTTCAGACAGGTCACCTTGAGCACGTGCCTCGGCGATGGCCTGGACCACGGCGGGACGCTCGACGTGCTTGAGGCGGTGCAGCTCTTCCTTGAGCATTTCGGCACCGCGCTTGGTCAGGGGGATGGTGGACATGGCTGATGTGTCTTCCAAAATGAAGGAGCCGCGTCCCAGGTGCCATCTCCGTGCAGGAGTGGCCGGGAGCGGCCCGGATGAATGCGATGCCGCGAGCGGGCAAGAACCCGTCGCGGCAGGCTGTCAGTTTAGTGCAGTTTGGCGTGCAGTTCCTGCACCGAGTACACCACCAGGTCGTCCTGGTGCTTGAGGGCTTCCACGGCGGCTTCGCAGCCTGCCATGGTGGTGTAGTAGGTGACGCGGTTGGCCAAGGCGGCCTGGCGGATGCTGCGCGAGTCGGCAATCGCCGTGCGGGTTTCGTCCACCGTGGTGAACACCAGCTGGATGTCGCCTGCCTTGATGGCGTCCGCGATGTGCGGGCGACCGTCCTTGACCTTGTTCACCGGCTTGACCGGCACGCCTGAGGCGGAGATGGCCGCTGCCGTGCCCTTCGTGGCCACGACGCTGAAGCCCAGGGCCACGAGGTCGCGGGCCACGGCCACCGCAC
Source organism: Burkholderiales bacterium RIFCSPHIGHO2_01_FULL_63_240 (assembly GCA_001770725.1). Classification (GTDB taxonomy): domain Bacteria; phylum Pseudomonadota; class Gammaproteobacteria; order Burkholderiales; family Burkholderiaceae_C; genus Aquabacterium. The sequence goes on along the minus strand of MERU01000002.1, from coordinate 193,802 downwards.
GCTGCTTGTCGCCGTCCTTGACGGAGATGCAGACGGTGCCCTTGGTGGGCAGGCGCGAACCGGCGCCCAGCTGCGACTTCAGCATGGCTTCGCCGAAGGTTTCGCCCACGCCCATGACTTCACCAGTCGAACGCATTTCAGGGCCGAGGACGGGGTCCACACCCGGGAACTTGTTGAACGGGAAGACGGCTTCCTTGACGGTGAAGTAAGGCGGCACGACTTCGCGCGGGGCCTTGCCGTCGGGCGACTTCTGCGTGGCCAGCTTCTGGCCGGCCATGCAGCGCGCGGCGATCTTGGCCAGGGGCTGGCCGGTCGCCTTCGACACGTAGGGCACGGTGCGCGACGCACGCGGGTTCACTTCCAGCACATAGACCGTGGCGTCGCTCAGACCCTTGGTCACATCGCCCTGGATGGCGAACTGCACGTTCATCAGGCCGACCACGTTCAGGGCCTTGGCCATCAGCGCGGTCTGGCGGCGCAGCTCGTCCTGCAGCTCGGCACTCAGGGTGTACGGAGGCAGCGAACAGGCCGAGTCACCGGAGTGCACGCCGGCTTGTTCGATGTGCTCCATGATGCCGCCGATCATCGTGTCGACGCCATCGCTGATGCAGTCCACGTCCACTTCAACGGCATCGTTGAGGAATCGGTCCAGCAGCACGGGCGACTTTTCAGACACGCGCACGGCTTCGCGCATGTAGCGCTCGAGGTCCTTGTCGCCGTGGACGATTTCCATGGCGCGCCCGCCCAGCACGTACGAGGGGCGCACCACCAGCGGGTAGCCGATCTCGTTGGCCAGCTTGATGGCGTCGTCTTCGTTGCGCGCGGTGCGGTTGGGCGGCTGCTTCAGACCCAGCTTGTGCAGCAGGGCCTGGAAGCGCTCGCGGTCTTCCGCGATGTCGATGCTGTCGGGCGTGGTGCCGATGATGGGCACGCCGTTGGCTTCGAGGTCCAGCGCGAGCTTCAGCGGAGTTTGACCGCCGTACTGCACGATCACGCCGACCGGCTTTTCCTTGGCCACGATTTCCAGCACGTCTTCCAGCGTCACGGGCTCGAAGTACAGGCGATCGGACGTGTCGTAGTCGGTCGAGACGGTCTCGGGGTTGCAGTTGACCATGATGGTCTCGTAGCCGTCTTCGCGCATGGCGAGGGCGGCGTGGACGCAGCAGTAGTCGAACTCGATGCCCTGGCCGATGCGGTTCGGGCCACCGCCCAGCACCATGATCTTCTTCTTGTCGGTGGGTTCGGCCTCGCACTCGCCGCCTTCGTTCTCGTAGCACGAGTACATGTAGGCGGTCTGCGTGGCGAACTCGGCCGCGCAGGTGTCGACGCGCTTGTAGACCGGGCGCACGCCCATGGCATGGCGAGCCTTGCGCACGGCGTGCTGATCGGTGCCCATCAGCTTGGCCAGGCGACGGTCGGAGAAGCCCTTCTTCTTGAGGTAGCGCAGCTCTTGCGCGCTCAAGGACTCCAGCTTGCGTGCCTTGACATCGGCTTCCGTCTTGACGATGTCTTCGATCTGGGCCAGGAACCAGGGGTCGACCTTGGTTTCTTCAAAGATCTCGTCCAGGCTCAGGCCGATGCGGAAGGCGTCGCCCAGGAAGCGGATGCGCTCAGGGCCAGGCTCGCCGATTTCCTGGATGATTTCTTCGCGGTCGTTGCTGATCTCGGTCAGGCCGTCGATGCCGGTTTCCAGGCCACGCAGGGCCTTCTGGAAGGACTCCTGGAAGGTGCGACCCATGGCCATCACCTCGCCCACGGACTTCATCTGCGTGGTCAGTCGGCTGTCGGCGGCGGGGAACTTCTCGAAGGCGAAGCGCGGGATCTTGGTGACCACGTAGTCGATCGAGGGCTCGAACGATGCGGGCGTGGCACCGCCGGTGATGTCGTTCTTGAGCTCGTCGAGCGTGTAGCCGACCGACAGCTTGGCCGCGATCTTGGCGATCGGGAAACCCGTGGCCTTGGAGGCCAGCGCCGACGAACGCGACACGCGCGGGTTCATCTCGATGACGACCATGCGGCCGTCAACGGGGTTGATGGAGAACTGCACGTTGGAGCCACCGGTCTCGACGCCGATCTCGCGCAGGATGGCGATGGAGGCATTGCGCAGCAGCTGGTATTCGCGGTCGGTCAGGGTCTGAGCCGGGGCCACGGTGATCGAGTCACCGGTGTGGATGCCCATCGGGTCCAGGTTCTCGATCGAGCACACGATGATGCAGTTGTCCGCCTTGTCGCGGACCACTTCCATCTCGTATTCCTTCCAGCCGATCAGCGACTCTTCGATGAGCAGCTCGTTGGTCGGGGACAGGTCAATGCCGCGCTTGCAGATCTCTTCGAACTCTTCGGGGTTGTAGGCGATGCCACCACCCGTGCCACCCAGCGTGAAGCTGGGGCGGATCACCATCGGGAAACCCGAGCCACCGATCTCGGCCTGGATGCTCTTTTGCACCGCCCAGGCCTCCTCCAGCGAGTGGGCGATGCCCGACTTGGCCGAACCCAGGCCGATGGAGGTCATCGCGTCCTTGAACTTCAGGCGGTCTTCTGCTTTTTCGATCGCGTGCTCGTTGGCACCGATCATCTCGACCTTGTACTTGTCGAGCACGCCGTGCTTGTGCAGGTCGAGCGCGCAGTTCAGCGCGGTCTGGCCACCCATGGTCGGCAGGATCGCGTCCGGGCGCTCCTTGGCGATGATGCGCTCGACGACCTGCCAGGTGATGGGCTCGATGTAGGTGACGTCCGCCGTGTTCGGGTCCGTCATGATGGTCGCCGGGTTGCTGTTGACCAGGATGACCTTGTAGCCCTCTTCGCGCAGGGCCTTGCAGGCCTGGGCGCCGGAGTAGTCGAATTCGCAGGCCTGGCCGATGATGATCGGGCCGGCGCCGATGATGAGGATGCTCTTGATGTCTGTGCGCTTAGGCATTGTTCTTCTCCATCAGCGCAGTGAAACGATCGAACAGGTAGCTGATGTCATGCGGTCCGGGCGAAGCTTCCGGGTGACCCTGGAAGCAGAAAGCGGGCTTGTCCGTGCGGGCCAGGCCTTGCAGCGTGCCGTCGAACAGCGAGATGTGCGTGGCGCGCAGGTTGGCGGGCAGCGTCTTGGCGTCCACGGCAAAACCGTGGTTCTGGCTGGTGATGCTGACGCGGCCGTTGTCCAGGTCCTTGACGGGGTGGTTGCCGCCGTGGTGACCGAAGGGCATCTTGTAGGTCTTGGCACCGGAGGCCAGGGCCATGATCTGGTGACCCAGGCAGATGCCGAAGGTCGGGATGCCGGTTTCGATCAGCTCCTTGGCCGCGGCGATCGCGTAGTCGCAAGGCTCCGGGTCCCCGGGGCCGTTGGACAGGAAGATGCCATCGGGCTTGTGCTTGAGCACCTCGGCGGCCGGCGTCTTGGCGGGCACCACGGTGACCTTGCAGCCACGCTCGGCCAGCATGCGCAGGATGTTGCGCTTGACGCCGAAGTCGTAGGCCACAACGTGGAACTTCGGAGCGGTCTGCTTGCCAAAGCCGGGCTTGCCGCCCAGCTCGGGGTTGGCCAGCTTCCATTCGGTTTCGTCCCACACGGCGACATCGCTGCGCGAGACCACCTGGGCCAGGTCCTGGCCGGCCATGTTCGGCGCGGCCTTCGCCTTCGCCACGGCATCGGCGATGACGGCCTCGGTCACGTCCTGACCAGCGGCCAGGGCGACGATGCAGCCGTTCTGGGCGCCCTTGGAGCGCAGGATGCGGGTCAGCTTGCGGGTGTCGATGTTGGCGATGCCGACCGTGCCTTCGTCCTGCAGGTATTGAGAGAGGGTGCGGGTCTGACGGAAGTTGGAAGTGCGGATGGGCAGATCCTTGATGATCAGACCAGCGGCATGGACTTTCGAGGCTTCGACGTCTTCACCGTTGACGCCGTAGTTGCCGATGTGCGGATACGTGAGGGTCACGATCTGACGGCAGTAGCTGGGGTCGGTGAGGATTTCCTGATAGCCGGTGATGGAGGTGTTGAACACCACCTCGCCGACCGTGTGACCGGCGGCGCCGATCGAAGTGCCAAGAAAGACCGTGCCGTCTGCGAGGGCCAGAAGAGCTTGGGGCAGGACGGGCAGCACGGGTTCGTTCTCCGTTTGTTGTGCGCGCCTGGCTCACCTTTGCGCCTTGTTCACAGCCTGCGTGCAACGGCACATGGCCGGGACACGGGCGCGACAAAGACAAGACCGATTGCGAACACTCGTGTACACGTGTGCAGGCCTGATCGGCGTGGTTTCGCCAGACGGGGGGATGGTTGCGGGTAAACCTTAGAAGTATACCCGATCCGACCTGTTGGGATGTCGGCACGACACGCGGCATCTGCCCGCCCCTGGTCCACAATGTGCCATTCGACCCCCCACCAAGCGAGGACACCATGAAAGGCGATGCCAAGGTCATCGAGCTGCTCAATGCGCAGCTCAAGAACGAGCTGACGGCCACCAACCAGTACTTCCTGCACTACCGCATGCTCAAGCACTGGGGTTTTGACAAGCTGGCCAAGAAGGAATACGAAGAGTCGATCGGCGAGATGAAGCACGCCGACAAGCTCATGGAGCGCATCTTCACGCTCGACGGCCTGCCCAACCTGCAGGACCTGGGCAAGCTGCTCATCGGCGAGGACGTGCCCGAGCTGCTGGCCTGCGACCTCAAACTCGAGACCGCCGCCCAGGCCACCGTCAAGGAAGGCATTGCCTACTGCGAGTCGGTGCGTGACTACGTTTCGCGCGACCTGTTCCAGGACATCCTGGACGACACCGAAGAGCACATCGATTTCCTGGAAACCCAGATCGACCTGATCGGCAAGGTGGGTGAGCAGAACTACCTGCAATCCATCATGGGCGAGGTCAACAGCTGAAAAACCGGGGGGATGGATCCCCCCATTCAGGGTCCGGGCTTGGCTCGAGGCTTGTGCTGCGAATCATTCGCATTTATGATGCGACTCGTTCTCATTCACAAGCCCTGCGCGCCCTGCCATGATCGTCTGCGTCTGCCACGCCGTCTCCGACAAGGAAATCGTCAAGCAAGCCAACATGGGTTGCGGCTCCTTTGACGCGCTGCAAGACCGCACCCGCGTGGCCACCTGCTGCGGCTGCTGCGAGACCTGCGCTCGCGAGGTCTTTGACGAAGCTCGCCAGGCCGGCACCACCCTGATCCCCATCGCGCGGGTGGCCGCCATGGCCGTCTGATCGGTCGGCGCGCGGCGCAGGCCGTGAACAGTCCACGGAAACGGGCCCTCGAGGCCCTTTTTTTACGGGTGTACCCTGCTCAAGGGCTCCTTAGGATGGTCGATGTCCAGTACGAGACGCGCTCAAAGGCGCAGCGAGGGCACGATGGCATCCTTTTTCTACTCCAATGACGAGTCCGCACAGGTTGACACCCAGGGGACCAAGCGCGCCTTGCTCAACCCGGTGCAACTGCCCCACGACGCCCCGGTCGACCTGTCCGACCTGAGTGGTTCGGCCTCGCGCCGCGCCAGCGTCACCCCCCCCTCCCAGTTCGCGCCACCGCAACCCTTGTGGAAGCTGTGGGCCCGAGGCTTCTGGAACTGGCTGTGGGACAACGACGAGTCGCCTCGGCCCCTGGCCAGCGCCAACGGCTTGCGAGCCATCAAGACAGAGTTCGTGGCCTCTTTGTGGGACCTGCAGTCGCTGCGCGCCAACCAGGTGCGCGACCAGATCGAAACCGCCCGATCCCTGCGGGAGCTCTGGCACCTGCGCGCCGACGTCTTCAAGGTGATTTCCACCCACCGGGGCCAGATCGAGGCCCAGTTGCGCCTCGACGCGCTGGACAGCCACTTCCCGGTGCGGGCCTCGCGCAAAGCCGACGACATCCGCGGCGCGAAGGTGACAACCTGGTAACGAATTTCTGAGGATGTCCCCGTGGCGCCCAGCGTGCGCGCAGGCGTTGCACAATGTCAGGCTGGACACCCGACAGCCTCATGAACATCATCATCCTGGACGACTATCAGGACGCCGTCCGCAAACTGCCGTGCGCCGCCCGACTCGACGGCTTGTCAGCCAAGGTCTTCACCAACACGGTCAAGGGAACCGGCCAGCTCGCCGTGCGCCTGCGCGACGCCGAGGCCCTGGTGGTCATCCGCGAACGCACGCATTTCCCCAAAGCCCTGCTTGAAAAGCTGCCCAAGCTGCGACTGATCTGCCAGATCGGCAAGGTGGGCTCTCACATCGACCTGCAAGCGTGCACGCGGCTGGGCATTGCCGTTGCCGAATGCGACACCCCGCCCGTGGCCGCGGCCGAGCTCACCTGGGCCCTCGTGATGGCTGCCATGAGACGCCTGCCGCAGTACATCGGCAACCTCAAGCATGGCGCCTGGCAGCAATCGGGACTGAAGTCGGCCTCGATGCCTGTCAACTTCGGTCTGGGCATGAAGCTGCAGGGCAAGACGCTGGGCCTGTGGGGCTACGGTCAGGTGGGCCAGATGGTGGCTGGCTACGGCCGCGCCTTTGGCATGGACGTGCAGGTCTGGGGCAGCGAGGCCGCCCGCTCGCAAGCCGTTGCCGACGGGTTTCGGGCTGCCGCCAGCCGCGAGGACCTCTTTGCCACCTCCGACGTGCTGAGCATTCACCTGCGGCTGAGCGACGACAACCGCGGCATCATCACCCTCGATGATTTCAGCCGCATGAAACCAACGGCCTTGTTCGTCAACACCTCGCGCGCCGAACTGGTCCAGGACAACGCGCTGGTCGCAGGACTCAACCGCGGTCGCCCGGGCATGGCCGCCGTCGACGTCTTCGAAAGCGAACCCATCCTGCAAGGCCACCCCTTGCTGAGGCTGGAGAACGCCGTCTGCACCCCCCACATCGGCCTGGTCGAGCAGGACAGCTACGAACAGCTTTTCAGCTCGGCCTTCGAGAACCTGCTGAACTTCGTCGCGGGCGAGCCGAGCGGCATCGTCAACCCCGAAGCGCTGCGCGTGCCTCACTGATTCCACAACAAGGCAGTACCCATGGAACTGGAGCGGGCGCTGTCCCGGGAGAGCATCCGGGCGGCCCGCTGGTCGCTGCTGTTCGGCAACTTCGTCATCGGCTGTGGCGTGATGGTGGTCGGCGGCACGCTCAACGACCTCACCCACGACCTGAACATCAGCGTGACCACCGGCGGCCAGTTGCTGGCCATCGCCGCGCTGATGATGGGCTTCGGGGCCCCGCTGCTGGCCTGGTTGATCGGGCACATCGACCGGCGCACCCTGCTGGCCTGGACCATGGTCTGGTATGCCGTCGGGCACCTGCTGTGTGCCCTCGCGCCCAGCTACCCCTGGTTGTGGCCCGCACGAGCATTGACCGTGTTGTCGGCCGCGGTCTTCACGCCGCAGGCGGCGGCGACCGCGGGCTTCATGTCGACGCCGGCCAAGCGCGGTCAAGCCATCACCTTCGTCTTCATGGGCTGGTCCATCGCCTCGGTGGCGGGCATGCCATTGACCGCCTGGATCGGCGAGCGCATGGGCTGGCGCATGGCGATGGTGCTGATCGGCATGGGGGCCTTCGCAGCGGCGTGGCTGGTGTGGCGACACCTGCCAGCGGGCATCCGCCCCCCTGCCCTGTCGCTGCGTTCATGGCGCAAGGTGCTGAAGTCGCCCTTGCTGATGGCGGTGGTCGCGGTCACGGCCTGCCAGAGCGCCGGGCAGTTCACGGTGCTGGGCTACACGGCGCCTTACTACAAGCAGGTGTTCGGCGCCTCGCCGGAAGAGATCAGCATCATGTTCGGCTGGTTCGGCGCGTTGGCTCTGGTTGGCAATGTGCTGCTCAACCGCAGCATCGACCGGGTCGGCGCGGCACCCGCCGTGACGCTCACGCTGGCGCTGATGGCCGTGAGCTTGCTGATCTGGCCCTTGGCAGGCTCGCTGCCCGTGCTGGCCGCCGTGCTGCTGCCCTGGGCCATTTCAGGCTTTGCCACCAACTCGGGTCAACAGGCGCGGTTGGGCGGCCTGTCGCCCCGGCTGGCGCCCGCGCTGATGGCGCTCAACACCTCCGCCATCTACCTGGGCCACGCGCTGGGCGCCAGCGGAGGCGGATGGGTGATCTCGCACCACGGCTACGAGCAACTGCACTGGCTGGGCCTGGCCTGGATGCTGGTGGCCCTGGCTTTGAGCCTGTGGGCCCAGCGCGTGCAGCAGCGGGCCAACGCCCACCGGGAGGCGGTGCTGCAGGCGCCTCAGCCCATTCGCTGACGGCGGGCCTCGTAGAGGCACACGCCGCTGGCCACCGAGACGTTCAGGCTTTCGACGCCGCCCATCATCGGGATGCTGACGAGCTCGTCGCAATGCTTGCGGGTGAGCTGGCGCATGCCGCTGCCTTCGGCGCCCAGCACCAGGGCGGTGCCTCGGCGGAAGTCGGCTTGATAGAGGTCGCCGGGCGCGTCGTCCGACGTGCCCACCACCCAGATGTCGCGCTCCTTGAGCTCACCCAGGGTGCGCGCCAGGTTGGTCACCATGAAGTAAGGCACCGTCTCGGCGGCACCGCTGGCCACCTTGGCCACCGTGGCGTTGACGCCCACGGCGTGGTCCTTGGGCGCGATCACGGCGTGAGCACCCGCGCCATCGGCCACTCGCAGGCAGGCGCCCAGGTTGTGCGGATCGGTCACGCCATCGAGCACCAGCAGCAAGGCCGGTTCGGTGAGTTCGTCGAGCAGGTCATCGAGCGAGCGGGCCTGCTGCACGGCATCCACGCGGGCCACGACGCCCTGGTGGCGGTGCGTGCCGGCCATTTGCTGCAGGCGGCCGTCGTCGCTTTCGATGACGCGCAGGCCCGCTTCCTCGACCTTGGCGAGGAATTGCTTCATGCGCTGGTCATGCCGACTGGCGTCGACGTGCAGCTCACGGATGGATTTGGGCGCCACCTTCAGGCGCACGGTGACGGCGTGAAAGCCGAACAGCAGTTTCTGACTCATGCCGGCATCGTAACCGCTGCCGGTGCCCGCACCTGTTTGGCGGCGCTTGAGCGGCTCAGTTGACCAGCCGCCCTGCCTGGATGCGGATGCGGTGTGCGCAGCGCTGGGCGATCTGCTCGTCGTGCGTCACCAAGACCAGCGTGGTGCCGATCTCGCGGTTGAGCTCGAACATGAGGTCCATGACCGCCAGGCCCGTGGCGTGGTCGAGGCTGCCGGTGGGCTCGTCGGCCATGAGGATGTCCGGGCGCATGACGAAGGCGCGCGCCAGGGCCACCCGCTGCTGCTCGCCGCCGGACAGCAGCACCGGTCGGTGGTTCAGGCGCTGCCCCAGCCCGACTCGGGCGAGCATGGCTTCGGCCTTGCTGCGCGCCAATCGATCGCCACGCAACTCCATCGGCAGCATGACGTTCTCGATGGCGGTGAGGTGCCCGATGAGCTGGAAGTTCTGGAAGACGAAGCCGACGTGGGCGGCGCGGTGCGCGGCGCGCGCGTCCTCGTCGAGGTCGAAGAGGTTGCGCCCGCCAAGCCACACCTCGCCATGGCTGGGCACGTCAAGACCGGCCAGCAAAGACAGCAAGGTGCTTTTGCCCGACCCCGATGCGCCAACAATGGCCAGCGAGTCGCCCCGGGGCACGCTGAGTTCAATGCCATCGAGGATGGTGAGCGGGCCGCTGACGTCCTCGACGATTTTGCTCAGCCCGCGGACAGCGATGGCGGGTGCAGCCACGTGGGCGGGCGTGTCGGCAGGCGATGTGGCAGGATGCGAAGGAGCCGTGACAGTCATGAAAGCTAGCATGCAAGGGCAACGCCAACACTTTAAGCGACGTCGGATGGTCCTGGGGGCCGCGGGCCTTTTCCTGGCGGCAATGCCGCTGCTGGCGCAGTCGGCCGCGCCGCGAACGGTGTTGATCGTCGGTGACAGCCTCTCGGCCGAGTATGGCCTGGCGCGGGGTGCCGGCTGGGTGGCCCTGCTCGAAGCACGGCTGGCAAAGCAAGGCATCGAGGCCCGGGTGGTCAACGCCAGCATCAGTGGCGAGACCACCTCGGGTGGCCGCACTCGCCTGCCAGCCCTGCTCAAGCAGCATCGGCCCACCCATGTGGTGATCGAACTGGGGGGCAACGACGCGCTGCGCGGCTTTCCCATCCGCTCGACCCAGGACAACCTCCAGGCGATGACGCAAGCCAGCCAGGCCGCGGGCGCCAAGGTGTTGCTGGTGGGCATGCAGGTGCCGCCCAATTACGGCAAGCGCTATGCGGATGACTTCGCGGCGGCGTTCGGACGCGTGGCGCAGGAGCGCAAGGTCGCGCTGGTGCCGTTCCTGCTCAAAGGGGTGGCCGACCGCGCCGATGCGCGCGAGTGGTTCCAGGGTGACGGCATCCACCCGTTGGCCAAGGCCCACCCGGTGATGCTCGACAACGTGTGGAGCGGGCTCAAGCCACTGCTGTGAGCGGGCTTTGCGGTTTCATTTCTTGGGCGTGAGGCCCGCGCCCAGGTTACCCATCAGGGTTTCAGCCTGCTTGCTCATCTGCTCCTGCATCTGCGTGAACAGGTTGCGCGACTGCTCCATGTAGCCACCCATGAAGTTCTGCATCAGCGGGTTCTGCAGGTTCATGACCGAGTTCTCGGTCAGGCGGGACTGCAGGTCGATGAAGGACTGGATGTTGTTTTCCAGGTAGTTGCCCATCAGGCCCTGCATGGTGTGGCCATAAAAGCGAATGATCTGGGCCAGCGCCTGGGTCGAGAACATCGGCACGCCGGCCGTTTCCTCTTCCAGGATGATCTGCAGCAGGATGCTGCGGGTGAGGTCTTCACCACTCTTGGCATCGCGCACCACGAACTGCTCGCAGGCCATGACCATGTCCTTGACCTCGGACAGCGTGATGTAGCTGCTGGTCTGCGTGTCGTAGAGGCGCCGGTTCGGGTACTTCTTGATGATCCGGGTGCCCGCCGCCGTCGGCTGCCCGGCATCGCCGCCCACGGGCTCTTCGGCTGAGGGCGCTGCGCTGCGGGCTTTTCGGGGGGCTGGGCTCATCCGGGACTCCTCATGCATGACTCTGTGTTCGGGCCATTGTAGAAGTGGAAAACAAGCGTGAGAAAAAGAAAAAGCCCCAGGCTTGTGACCTGGGGCTTCATCGACAGTATTTTGGTAGGCGCAATTGGATTCGAACCAACGACCCCCACCATGTCAAGGTGGTGCTCTAACCAACTGAGCTATGCGCCTGTCGAGACCGAGATAATAGCACTATTTTCTGCGCACGCGCAAGACGCCGTGGATTTGCAACACCTTGTGTAGCAAGCCGCTCAAGCGGCTGCTGTCGGGTGTTTGCAGCGTGAGCGTGAGCTGCAGGTGGTCGCGCACGGTGTGGTTGTGCATGGACAGCACGGTGATCTTGCCTTGCGCAAAGACGTCGAAGACGTCGCGCATCAGGCCCGGGCGGTCGAGCGCCTCGATGGAGACGTCGACCGCGTAGTGGGCTTTGTCCGTCATGGCCTGGCGCCCCCAGGTGACCGGGATCACACGTTCCTTGTGCTCGCGCGCCATGTGCTGGAAGTTGCTGCAGTCGGCGCGGTGCACGGCCACCCCCTTGCCCCGCGTCACGTAACCCCCGATCCGATCGGGCGGCGCGGGCTTGCAGCAGCGCGCCAGTTGCGTGAGCAGCGAGTCCAGGCCGACAACGAGCACGCCCTTGCCATCGCCATCGGGGCGCGCTGATGCGTCGCCACGCGCCAGCTTTTGCAGGAACGCCTCTTCGGGGTCCGGTGCGGGCTCGGCGGGGCGCAGCACCTGCTCGATGCTTCGCAGCGAGAACTCGTCCTTGCCCACCACGTCGAACAGCGCATCGGCGCTGCGAAAGCCCAGTTGCGAGGACAGGTCGTCAAGCTTGACGGCCGTCTTGCCTTCGCGCTGCAGCAGCTTTTCAACCGCTTCCCGGCCTCGCGCGATGGTGGCTTGCTGAGCCAGCGCGTTGAACCAGGCGCGGACCTTGGCCCGCGAGCGCGGACTGCGCAGGTAGCCCAGCTCGCTGTTGAGCCAGTCCATCGAGGGGCCGCCCTCTTTGGCCGACACGATCTCGACGGTTTGGCCGCTCTGCAGGGGCGTCTGCAAGGGCACCATGGCGCCATCGACGCGCGCGCCCCGGCAGCGGTGACCCAGGTTGGTGTGCAGCACATAGGCCAGGTCGATGGGCGTGGCACCAGCAGGCAGGTCGATGATGTCGCCGCCCGGGGTGAAGACGTAGATGCGGTCTTCGAAAAGTCCTTGCACGCTGGGCGAGCCCGCGTGTCCCCCATGCCCGGCTTCGGCGACGTCGCGCTCCCAGGCCAGCAGCTGGCGCAGCACCATCTTGCGCGCTTCGGCCACGCGCGACTCGAAGTCGCCTGCGGCCTGCACGCCGGCGTAACCTTTCGAGCCGGCTTCCTTGTAGGCCCAGTGTGCGGCCACGCCACTTTCGGCGTGCTCGTGCATGGCCTGGGTGCGGATCTGAACCTCGATCGAGCGGCCCTGGTCATCGAGCACGATGGTGTGCAGCGACTGGTATCCGTTGGACTTGGGCCGCGCGATGTAGTCGGAGAACTCTTCCTGCAGCGGCTGCCACAGTTCATGCACGCAGCTGAGCGCCGCGTAGCAGGCGTGCACATCGCTCACGATGACGCGCAGGGCCCGCAGGTCGAAGACGCGGTCGAGCGACAAGGCCTTGCCCTGCATCTTCTTGTAGATGCTGTAGATGTGCTTGGGCCGCCCTTGCACCTGGGCCTCGATGCCGGCGGCGCCCAAGGCCTCCTGCAGCTGCTGGCGCACCTGCTCGATGTGGCGCTCGCGCTCCAGGCGCTTTTCGTGCAGGGCCTTGGCGATGGTGCGGTAGGTGTCGGGCTGCAGGAACCGGAAGGACAGGTCTTCCAGCTCCCACTTGATCTGCCAGATGCCCAGGCGGTTGGCCAGTGGCGCGAAGATCTGCAGCGACTCGCGCGCCAGGGCCTTGGGGCACGGCAGTTTGCGTTCGGCGTAGTGGCGCAGGGTCTGCAGGCGCGATGCCAGGCGCAGCAGCACGACGCGCAGGTCACGCGAGAAGGCCAGCAGCATCTTGCGGATGCGCTCGACCTGTTCTGCGTCCAGAGGGGCGTCGGTCTCGTCGCCCATGAGGTCGCGGGCGTTGCGCTGCACCTGAACCAGCTTGACGGTGTGGGCCACCAGCGCCGCTGCATCGGCGCCAAAAGCGCGGCTCAGCACGTCCTGCGGGTTGGCGAGGTAGTCGCTGGCGTAGACCAGGTAGGCCGCCGCGCGCAGCGAAGGAGAAGCCCCGATGCCGTGCAGGATGGCGCCCACGCCGTCGGCATGCACGAGCGCGTCTTCTCCCGTGTCGAAGGTCTGGCCCGACAGCAAGGGCTCGGCGAAGGCGCGTGCGCGGCGCAGCAGCTCCACGCCGCCTTCGTTGGCCGAGGCCCCCGCGGCCTGGGCTTCTGGTGTCGACGTGCCAGCCACCTCGGCCAGGTCGACGATGGGCGCGTGCGGGCTGCCGGCACTCAGCAGGCCATCGTCTCGTGCGACATCGAGGGATCCGGTCTTCATGCCAGCAGGAACTCCCGGATCGTTTCAACCTGGTCGGGGGCGATCAAGGTGGGCGCGTGCCCCACGCCGAAGAACTCGACGAGGCGGGCCTTGGGGCCTCGCTGGGTCATCTCCTGTGCGGTGGCCCGGTCAAGCAGGTCGGAGTCGGCACCGCGCATCACCAGGGTCTCGCAGGGGATGTTGGCCAGGCCATCGTAGACCTGCCACAAGGCCTTTTCGCCGGCTTCGGTCTGCTCTGCTGTCACGCTGCGAAAGGGCTCGGCAATGGCCGGGTCGTAGTGCAGCACGAAGCCGCCGCCATCGGCTGGTCGCAACAAAGGCAGGCTGAGCGCCAGCCATTGCTCGGGCGTGTGCGGGCCGAAACCGGTGGAGATGCTCCAGAGGTAGTCGGCGGCCTCCTGCTGCGAGGCGAAGTGCAGGGGCTTGCCCAGGTAGTCGCCGATGCGAACGATGGCATCGAAGCGCAGGCGCGGGCCCACGTCGTTGAGCACGAAGCGACGCAGGCGGGCACCGGAGACTTCAGGGGGCAGCGACGAGAAGCCCAGGCCGATCAAACCGCCCATCGAGGTGCCGACCCAATCGAGGTCCAGCGGCCCGGCAGCGCCCAATTCCTGACGGACCTGTTGCAGCAACGCCACCATGTCGGCGACATACGAGAACACCTGATACCCCTTCGGATCGGCCAGCCAATCGGAATGGCCACGGCCCACCACATCGGGGCAGATCACCTGGTAGTGCGTGGACAAGGCTCGGGCCAGCACATCGAAGTCACGCCCCTGGCGGCTCAGGCCGTGCACGCAAAACAACACACGCGGGTTGCGCGCGTCGCCCCAGCGCCAATGCGCCATGCGGTGCGTCTGGGCATCGGTCTTGCTCGCACCCGGGCACACGACGTGATGCAGCGTCGGCTGCAACGAAGCGGTCTCGACCAAGGGGTCAGCGGGGTGTTGCGTTGTCATCTTGTGGCGTCGTCAGATAATGGCCTGGTCCACATTGTGTTTCTCTTCGTGCACCGGAGGCCCCTGATGTTGAATGGAAAAACCGCCCTCGTGACCGGATCGACCAGCGGGATCGGTCTGGGCATCGCCGAACGACTGGCCGCCCAGGGCGCCAACGTCATTCTGAACGGATTCGGCGACGTCGATGCGCCCAGGGCCGCCGTGCTGGCGGCTGGGCAACAGCATGGCGTCAAGGTCGGCTACCACGGCGCCGACATGAGCAAGCCCGCCGAGATCGAAGCCCTGTTCGCCTACGGGCAGGCAGAGTTCGGCGGCATCGACATCGTGGTCAACAACGCCGGCATCCAGCACGTTGCCAACGTCGAGGACTTCCCGGTCGAGAAGTGGGACGCGATCCTCGCCATCAACCTGACCTCGGCCTTCCACACCATGCGCCTGGCCATCCCGGGCATGCGCAAGAAGAACTGGGGCCGCGTCATCAACATCGCGTCGGCCCACGGCCTGGTGGCCTCGGCCGGCAAGTCGGCCTATGTGGCCGCCAAGCACGGCCTGGTCGGCCTGACCAAGGCCGCTGCGCTGGAGACCGCGCAGACGGGTGTGACGGTCAACGCCATCTGCCCGGGCTGGGTGCTCACGCCCCTGGTGCAAAAGCAGATCGACGCTCGCTCCGAGCGCGAGGGCATCTCGGTGGCCGAGGCCCAGAAGGACCTGCTGGGCGAGAAGCAGCCCTCGCTGCAGTTCGTCACGCCATCGCAGCTGGGCGACCTGGCCGTGTTCATGTGCTCGCCGGGTGCGGACAACGTGCGCGGCGTGGCCTGGAACGTGGACGGCGGGTGGTTGGCGCAGTGAGGCCGGTGCGCCTGCGCGCTCGCGCGCTTGACGTGGGCGGCCACGCCGGCGCATGAGGACCCGAAGACGATGACGGTGAGCCCGGCGCGCCTGAGCGCCCACCCGTCCGGCGAGACCGGACAGCCCCCCTATGCACCCGACTACGGTGACGTGTACCACCCGAGTGCCGGGGCCTGGCTGCAGGCCCGCGGCGTCTTCCTGCGCGGCAATGGCCTGCCGGGCCGGTGGCAAGGGCGCGACCGCTTCACCATCCTCGAAACCGGTTTCGGCCTGGGCAACAACTGCCTGGCCACCTGGGCCGCCTGGCGCCAGGACCCGCAACGCTGCGACCGGCTGTTCTTCATCTCCATCGAAAAGCACCCGCTGCGGCCCGATGACCTGGCTGCCGTGCACGGTCTGCCCACCGCCAGCGAGCTCGCCGCGCCGGCGCCAGCCGACCTGGCCAGCCTGCCCGCTCACCGCCCTGATGCGCCCGAGGCAGCTGCGCACGATGAACTCTGGCGCCAGGCCTTGGCAGCACGCCTGCATGCCGCCTGGCCTGCGCTGACGCCGGGCTGGCACACGCTGCACCTTGACGGTCTGGTCAACGCCGAAGGCCGTGAACAGTCGCTGACGCTGCTGCTCGGCCTGGGCGACGTGGCCGACCTCCTGCCCGGCCTGCAAGCTTCGGTCGACGCCTTCTACCTCGACGGTTTCACGCCAGCCCGCAACCCTCAGATGTGGCACGGGCCCATGCTGGCGCGCATCAACCGGCTGGCGGCCAGCGATGCGACGGCGGCCACCTGGTCTTCGGCTCGGGCGGTGCGTGACGCCCTGACCCAGGCTCAGTTCGAGGTCAAAAAACGCCCCGGTGAAAACGGCAAATGGACCACCACGGTGGCGCACCACCAACCTCGTTTCGTCCACCCACCCACGCCCGGTGGCCTGTGGCCCACGTCCAGTCGCCGAGACGCCATCGTCATCGGCGCGGGCATCGCCGGTTGCAGCGCCGCCGACGCCCTGACCCGGGAAGGCTGGCAGGTGACCCTGCTGGATGCCGACACCGGTGCGGCGCAAGGCGCCTCGGGCAACCCGGGCGGGCTCTTTCACACCATCGTGCACGGCGACGACGGCATCCACGCACGCGCGCACCGGGCGGCGGCCCTGTCCACCTGGCGGCGAGTGCGGGGCTGGATCGACAGCGGCGCCCTGCCCGGCCAGGCCGCCGGCCTGCTGCGGCTCGACCCCAGGCAGGATGCGGATGGCGCGCGGGCCTTGAGCGAGCGCCTGCCCTGGCTTGGCGAGCAAGCGATCTGGCTCGACCAGGCTGCAGCCAGCGCACGCAGCGGCCTGCCCGTGCCCAGCGGAGGCTGGTGGCTCCCACAGGCAGGCTGGATGTCGCCCGCCGACGCCTGCCGGCTGCTGCTGGAGACCGCCATGGCCAGGCACCACCTCGGTGGCAGGCCCTTGCTGAGCACCCGTTGGTCCACGCCCGTGCACGCCCTCCGGCGAACCGAGGGCACCTGGCAGGCCCTGGGTGCTCAGGGGCAGGTTCTGGCCGAAGCCGGCTCACTGGTGATCGCCAGCGCCTGGCAGGCCAACGCCTTGCTGGACACCTTGCCGGCGGACCAGGCGGTTGCCTGCCCGCCCGTCAGCGCGGTGCGCGGCCAGGTCAGCGTGCTGCCCGCCGACCTGATTGGGGCCAGGCCCCTCGCGCCCGTGGCCGGCCAGGGCTATGTGCTCACGCTGGGCGATGGCCGCCTGCTGTGCGGCGCCACCACACAGCACCATGACGACGAAGCCGGTCAACGTTCGGCCGATCACGTCCACAACCTGAGCCAGGCCCTGCGCCTGGGTGCCCTGCCCGCCGGCACCGACGAGCGGCAGCTGGCGGACATGGCTGGCTCGCAACGGCTCTGCGGCCGCGTCGGCTGGCGGGCCACCACGCCCGACCGCCTGCCCCTGATCGGTGCCCTGCCCTGGCACCCCGACCGCCTGGCGGCCCAGCCGCCCGCCCGCGCCGAGCAGGTGCGCATGCTGCCGCGCGAGCGCAGCGACCAAGGCGGGCTCTACCTCATCGGGGGGCTGGGCTCTCGCGGCCTGACCTGGTCCATGCTGGCCGGTGAACTGCTGGCCCACTGGGTGTGCGGCACGCCGTGTCCCGTGGAGGCAGAATTGCGCGATGCGCTCGACCCTGCCCGCTTCCTGGCCCGCCAGCTCCGGCACGCATGACCATGCCTGACACCGACCGCCCCCTGCCCGGGCTGACCGAGCGCCTGCGCCTGGACAAGTGGCTCTGGGCCGCCCGATTCTTCAAAACCCGGGGCCTGGCCGCCGACGAAATCGACAAGGGCCGCATCCAGGTCAACGGACAGGTCGCCAAGGCCTCGCGGGAGTTGCGCGCGGGCGACGTGGTCGGCATCCGCCAGGGGCCTGTCGAGCGCACCGTGGTGGTCCGCGCCCTGAGCACCGTGCGGGGCCCCGCGCCGCAGGCTCAGCAGCTCTACGAAGAAACCGCCGAAAGCATCGCCGCCAGACTGGCCGCGGCAGAACAACGCAAGACGGCGGCCGAACCGGCCAGCGCCATCGAGCACGGCCGCCCAACCAAGCGCGACCGCCGTCAACTGGCCGACTGGCGACGTTGGTCGGCCAGCGCCGACGAGTGATCCTCAGGGCTCGGCGCCGTCCCTCGGGTACATTTCCCGGTCCTTTTTTGAAATCAGGGGCTTGAAAAGGGTCAGGCCGGCCTCATTTGCCCGGGTTCCGGGCAGCCACAGGTGCTGGCCGAGGGGGCAGTGATGCCCTCTCCCGCCGATGGCCACCCCTTCATCACGGATCCCTGACGGACCCCGACGACCTCATCCCAAACCGATCACACCATGAGCGAGACCACCCCGACGCCCGATCAAGCCAGCCCGGCTGCCGCCAGCGACCTGCCCGTCGAGCAGCAACTGGCCGAGTTGCAGGCCAAGCACGCCGAGGTGTCCGACGCCTACCTGCGCGCCAAGGCCGAGGCAGAGAACATCCGCCGCCGCGCCGAAGACGAAATCTCCAAGGCCCGCAAGTTCGCCGTCGAAGCCTTCGCCGACAGCCTGCTGCCGGTGCGAGACAGCCTCGAAGCCGCCCTGGCCACCCACGCCGCCAAGCCCGACACCCCGGTCGAGACCGTGCTCGAAGGCGTGCAGGCCACCTTGCGTCAACTGGCCTCGGCCCTGGAGCGCAACAAGGTCATCGAGGTCAACCCGGCCGCCGGCACCAAGTTCGACCCGGCCATCCACCAGGCCATCAGCATGGTGCCCGCCGAGCAGGAAGCAAACACCGTCGTGGGTGTGCTGCAAAAGGGCTACACCATCGCCGAGCGCGTGCTGCGTCCGGCCCTGGTGACCGTCGCCGCACCCAAATGAGCACATGAACATCGGCGTGCCCTGGTCTGCCCCAGGTCAAAGGACTGTCCGGCCTTTTTGACATCAGGGACTTGAAAACAGACCTCGTGCACGCAGATTGAGCATCAAGACAGGGTCACCTCGACCCGCCAAGCAACTTCAGATCAGATTCACAGGAGCACCCAACATGGGCAAGATCATCGGCATCGACCTGGGCACCACCAACTCGTGCGTGGCCATCATGGAAGGCAACGCCACCAAGGTCATCGAAAACAGCGAAGGCGCTCGCACGACCCCTTCGATCATCGCGTACCAGGAAGACGGCGAGATCCTGGTCGGCGCCTCGGCCAAGCGCCAGGCCGTCACCAACCCCAAGAACACCCTGTACGCGGTCAAGCGCCTGATCGGTCGCAAGTTCACCGAGAAGGAAGTGCAAAAGGACATCGACCTGATGCCCTTCACCATCGCCGCCGCCGACAACGGCGACGCTTGGGTGGAAGTGCGCGGCAAGAAGTACGCGCCGCCCCAGGTGTCGGCCGAAGTGCTGCGCAAGATGAAGAAAACCGCCGAAGACTACCTGGGTGAAGAAGTCACCGAGGCCGTCATCACGGTGCCCGCCTACTTCAACGACGCCCAGCGTCAGGCCACCAAGGACGCCGGCCGCATCGCCGGCCTGGACGTCAAGCGCATCATCAACGAGCCCACCGCCGCGGCCCTGGCCTTTGGCCTGGACAAGGGTGGCAAGGGCGACCGCAAGATCGCCGTGTATGACTTGGGCGGCGGCACCTTCGACGTGTCGATCATCGAGATCGCCGACGTCGATGGCGAAATGCAGTTCGAAGTGCTGTCGACCAACGGCGACACCTTCCTGGGCGGCGAAGACTTCGACCAGCGCATCATCGACTTCATCATCGCCGAGTTCAAGAAGGAATCCGGGGTCGACCTGACCAAGGACGTGCTGGCCCTGCAGCGCCTGAAGGAAGCCGCTGAAAAGGCCAAGATCGAGCTGTCGAACTCGGCCCAGACCGACGTCAACTTGCCCTACATCACCGCTGACGCCACCGGTCCGAAGCACCTGAACATCAAGCTGACCCGCGCCAAGCTGGAAAGCCTGGTCGAAGAGCTGATCGACCGCACCATCGCCCCTTGCCGCACCGCCATCAAGGACGCTGGCGTGGCCGTGGGTGACATCGACGACGTGATCCTGGTGGGCGGCATGACCCGCATGCCCAAGGTGCAGGAGAAGGTCAAGGAGTTCTTCGGCAAGGAGCCGCGCAAGGACGTCAACCCCGACGAAGCCGTGGCCGTGGGCGCCGCCATCCAGGGCCAGGTGCTCTCGGGTGACCGCACCGACGTGCTGCTGCTGGACGTGACCCCGCTGTCCCTGGGCATCGAGACCCTGGGCGGTGTCATGACCAAGATGATCAGCAAGAACACGACCATCCCGACCAAGTTCGCACAGACCTTCTCCACCGCCGACGACAACCAGCCGGCCGTGACCATCAAGGTCTTCCAGGGCGAGCGCGAGATGGCATCGGGCAACAAGATGCTCGGTGAGTTCAACCTCGAAGGCATCCCGCCCTCGCCTCGTGGCGTGCCGCAGATCGAAGTGGGCTTCGACATCGACGCCAACGGCATCCTGCACGTCTCGGCCAAGGACAAGGGCACCGGCAAGGAAAACAAGATCACCATCAAGGCCAACTCGGGTCTGTCGGAAGACGAGATCCAGAAGATGGTCAAGGACGCCGAGCTCAACGCCGCCGAAGACAAGAAGAAGCTCGAACTGGTGCAGGCCAAGAACCAGGGTGATGCCCTCGTTCACAGCGTGCGCAAGTCGCTGACCGAGTACGGCGACAAGCTGGACGCTGGCGAGAAGGAAAAGATCGAAGCCGCGATCAAGGACGTCGAGGAAGCCCTCAAGGGTGAATCGAAGGACGACATCGAGGCCAAGACCAACGCCCTGATGACCGCCTCGCAGAAACTGGGCGAGAAGATGTACGCCGACATGCAGGCCGCACAAGGCGCCGCAGGTGCCGAAGCGGCTGGTGCTGCCCCGGGTGCCGACGCCCAGCCGGCCGACGACAACGTGGTCGACGCCGAGTTCAAGGAAGTCAAGAAGGACTGACCTCCCGCCCTTCGGATCGGCACGATCGGTGCCCGGGACGCTCCCGGGTGCCCATCGTGCCGAATGCGTTTCCTGACCCTGACCGGGACACGAACCCATGTCACCCAACACCCGACTGCCCCGCCTGCTGCTGCCGCTGCTCGCCGTGACCGCCCTGGCACACACACCGGCTGGCGCAGCCGACTTCGTCACCAGCATCGACGCCAGCGCCTGCGCCGTGTGGGGCCCGTGGTCGCTCGGCGACGACAAGCAGCCCATGCGCTACCAGGGCCCCTGCGTCAAAGGCAAGGCCGAAGGCCGCGGCAAGGCCCAGTGGCTCAACCCCTACCGCTTCAAGGAAGGCAAGGAAGAGGTCGACGCCACCTGGGAAGGCACCTTCCGCCAGGGCGTCTTCATCGGCGATCAGCCCTTCAAAGGCAGGCTCGACGGCTGGCGCAGCAACCTCTTGATCAGCGAACGCGGCAGCGTGGGCGAGGCCCGGGCCGTGTGGGTGCACGCCGCGCCGTCGCAAGGGCCGGTCAAGCTGTGCGAGATCGAACGCGTGGCCCTGCTGGTGCCCGACGGCTTCAAGCTCGAAGACGACAGCCTGGTGCAGGCGCGCATGCGCTCGGCCCAGGAAGCCGTCGTCGCGGCCTGCCCGAGCAACGCGCCCTTCAGGGCCGTTGACGTCGTGCTCTGGCGTGCCCCCTTGATCGCCGACGAGAAAGGCCAGGAGCCGCTGGCCCTGGCCAAGGGCTCCGTGGTGCTCGACAACGGCAAGCCGGCCGAAGTCCGCGCCTACCGCAACGACGCCTCGCAAGCCGTCCGCCAGAAGCAGGCCGAAGCCGAACGCGCCACCAAGCGCAACCAGGCCCGCCAGGCCTTCCACCGCTTCAGCGCTGAAAACAAGGTGCAGGTCTGGTTGACCGCATCGCAGGCCGACAAGGACCCGTTCAAGTGGCAGGGCAAGACCGTCGCCATGACCGTCAAGCTCGACCGCATGCTCAGCCCCACCGTGGCCTGGGTGTTCGACGCCGACCGCAGCGGCTACCGCTACGCCCCGATGCTGCTCAAGGGCGTCAACTCCGACACCTTTGGCAAGCTCGACACCGCCGTGGTGGTGGGCCGACTCGACGGCCGCAAGAAGGCCGCCGACCTGGGCGTGAGTGGATCGAATGACAGCATCGAAGCCAGCACCCTCGACGTCGTGCACGCGCGCGCCTGTGAGCAGCGCCAGTGCATGGAATGGTTCGGCTGGGATGTGCACAAGGAAATGACCTGGGGCGAGCCGTTCAAGGCCGCCCCCTGAAGAAAGCACCTCATGGCAAAACGTGACTACTACGAAGTCCTCGGGCTCTCCAAAGGCGCCTCCGAGGACGAGATCAAGAAGGCCTACCGCAAGCTGGCCATGAAGCACCACCCTGACCGCAACCAGGGTGAAAAAGCCAAGGAAGCCGAAGAGCAGTTCAAGGAGGTCAAAGAGGCCTACGAGATGCTCTCGGACGCCAAGAAGCGCGCTGCCTACGACCAGTTCGGCCACGCCGGTGTCGACCCCAACATGGGCGGCGGACGGGGTGGCCCCGAGGGCTTTGGCGGCTTCGCCGATGCCTTTGGCGACATCTTCGGCGACATCTTTGGCCAAGGCGGTGGCGGCGGCCGGCGCGGCGGTGGCCCGCAGGTCTACCGCGGCAGCGACCTGTCGTACGCCATGGAGATCACGCTGGAAGAAGCCGCCACAGGCAAGGACACCCAGATCCGCATCCCCGCCTGGGACGAATGCGGGGTGTGCAGCGGCACCGGCGCCAAGCCCGGCACCAGCGCCAAGACCTGCCCGACCTGCAATGGCTCGGGCACGGTGCACATGCGTCAGGGCTTTTTCAGCGTGCAGCAAAGCTGCCCGCACTGCCACGGCACCGGCAAGGTCATCCCCGAGCCCTGCACCACCTGCCACGGTCAGGGCAAGGTCAAGAAGACCAAGACGCTGGAGGTCAAGATCCCGGCGGGCATCAACGAAGGCATGCGCATCCGCTCGGCCGGCAACGGCGAGCCGGGCACCAATGGGGGCCCCGCTGGCGACCTCTACATCGAGATCCGCATCAAGCAGCACGACATCTTCGAGCGCGATGGCGACGACCTGCACTGCTCCGTGCCCGTGCCGCTGACCACGGCGGCCCTGGGTGGCAGCATCGAAGTGCCGACGCTGGGCGGCAAGGCCGAGATCGACATCCCCGAAGGCACCCAGCACGGCAAGACCTTCCGCCTGCGCGGCAAGGGCATCAAGGGCATCCGCTCCAGCTACCCGGGTGACCTGTACTGCCACATCAACGTGGAGACGCCCGTCAAGCTCACCGAGCACCAGCGCAAGCTGCTCAAGGAGCTCGACGAGTCCTTCAAGAAGGGTGGCGAAAAGCATTCGCCCAACTCCAAGAGCTGGACGGACCGCGTCAAGAACATTTTCAAGTAAAGCAACCGAGCCTGGCTCGGTTTGATCCCCTCGAAGCGCCCCACCCCGGGGCGTTTTTTTTGCCGATTCGCGCCAGGGCTGACCCGCTGCCACTCAAGTCCTGGCCCCACATGCCGAAATTCATGGCGGGAACGTTCCCGTCTGGCGGCCCCATGAAAAACACAAGGAGGAAAGACGGTTCAGCCAACCTGCATCGAAGGGGCGTTTCGCCATGTCTCATCAGGGATCCCTGTCCCAAATCAACGCCTTGATCATCGAAGACATGGCCGTGCAGCAAACCACCCTGCGTGGCCAGCTGACCCTGCTGGGCATCACCCAGGTCGACGTGGCTTCCAACGCCGACGACGCTTACCGGCTGGTGAAATCGCGCCGCTACGGCCTGATCCTGTGTGACTTCAATCTCAACCAGAAAACCGACGGCCAGCAGCTGTTCGAGCTCCTGCGCGAGCAGAACCTGCTGCCGGCCGATTGCCTGTTCTTCATGGTCACCGCCGAAAGCGGCTATGCCTCCGTGGCAGCTGCCACCGAGCACCACCCCGACGCCTACTTGCTCAAGCCGATCACGGCCAGCGACATCGAAGACCGCCTCAAGGCCATGCTGGAGAAGCGCCAGGCCTTGCTGCCCATCAACGCCAAACTGGCCAAGGACGACCTGGCCGGCGCGCTCAAGGCTTGCGAGGACATGCTCGCCCTGCGAAACCGCTGGTTCATGCAAGCCCTGCAGCTCAAGGGCCAGACCCTGCTCAAGCTCGGGCGGCACGAGGAGGCACAGGCCACCTACCGCCAGGCCCTGGAGGTCCGCCAGGACCTGATGTGGGCGAGGCTGGGCCTGGCACGGGCACTCAAGGCCGGCGGGCAATTTGCAGAGGCCCGCAAGCTCGCCCAGGACATCATCGATTCAAAGGGCGGCGGCAAGCTGGTGGCTGCCTACGACGTGATCGCCGAGTCGCTCGAAGCCATGGGCGACCCCCAGGGTGCGCTCTGGGTGCTCCGGGACGCCTCGATGGTGGTGCCATCCGCCCGCCGGCAAAGGCTGGTCGGCGAATCGGCCTACCGCAATGGCGACCTGGACATGGCCAAGGCCGCCCTGAGCAAAGCCACCAAGGCCAGCCGTGGCTCCATCGTCGCCCAACCTCAGGACAGCCTGCTGCTGGCCCAGACGCTGGTCGACATGGGCGAGAACAGCGAAGCCATGCGGGTCATCCAGGACGCCAGCCCCGCCTTCCGCAACGTCCCGGTCTTCGGGGTGACGTCGCTGGCCATCCAGGCCCAATCCGAGATCGCACAGGGCCAGGCCGAGCAAGCCGAAAAGACGCTGCTCAAGGCGCGCGAAGCACTGAGCAAAGGCAAGGCCGACCTCGCAACCATCGCATTGGCCAAGGCAGAGTTGAAAGCCGGCAACGAAGAGGTCGGCCTGGCCCTGCTGCACAGCGCCATCAGCGCCGACCACGAGAACCTGCGGGTCAAGCAGCTGATCGCCAAAACGCTGGAAGAAACCGGCCACGAAGACAAGATCGGCTCCGTCATCGAGTCCGCTGCGGAAGGCATGCAGAACATGGTGGCCGATGCGCGCAAGCTCCTGCGCGACAGCCGCATCGACGAGGCCGTCAGCCAGATCCAAAATGCCGTGCACGAGTACCCCGAGAACTCGGGCGTGCTGCTGCAGGCGGCACAGATCCAATGCATGGCCCTGCGCCTGAACAAGTCGGCGGACGCCGCGCGCATCGACACCATCAAGGACTACCTGGACAGGCTGGACAAGTTGCTGCCAGGACACGACCGCGTCTACACCATGCGGCGCTACTTCCGCGAAACCGTGTCCATGCTGGAAGCCTCGACGAACCGAAAGGTCGACGCATGAGCGATGCCCTGGCCCTCATCGCGCACGACCTCAAGAACGCCCTCGGCGGCCTGGAGGACGAACTCTCGAGGCTCATCGACGACCCCAGCCCCGTGATGGCCCAGCGCGCGCACCTGCATTGCTCGGAGCTGCGGCGCCAGTTCATCCAGTTCCTCACGCTCTATGGCGCCCGCACCGAAGGCCTCACGCCCCACTGCGAGGACGAGTCGCCGCAAGCGTTGCTGCAGGCCCTGCAGCGCGTGTGGGACGCCAGGCTGAAGGTGGACGAGCAACCGGTGGTCATCAGCCTGGTCACGCCATCGCGCGCCCCGGCATTCTGGTACTTCGACCACCGGCTGGTGCGCCTGGCCCTGGACGCCGCCATCCACAATGCCGTGCGGTTCGCCCGGAGCCAGGTGATGCTGGACGTGCACGAAGACGACGGCTGGCTGATCTGGCGCGTGCTCGACGATGGCGAGGGCCTGGGCAGCGAAGACCCGGCACAGGACAGCGCGACCGGCCTGGGCTCGGCCCTCAGCGAAGCCGTCGCCGTCGCCCACCGCAGCCAGGGCCGCACCGGCCGCATCGGCCTGAAGTCCGCCCCGGGCCAGGGCACCGAATTCACCATGGCGCTGCCCTGAGCGAACGACCATGAACGAACTGCTGATGACCGGATCCAAGCGAGCCACGGCCGGCCTCGGCAAGGCCCTGCAGGACATGCGCAGCGTCCGCGCCCTGGTGATCGATGCCAACCTGACGGCGCGCAGCATCCTGCGCTCCATGCTGATCGACCTGGGCCTGCAGGCGGACCACATCAGGCAGGTCAGCCGCTACAACGAAGCTCGGGGAGAGATCGAGTACCACCGCTACGACCTGATCCTGTGCGAGCACCATTTCAGCGAGACACAACAGACCGGCGCTGACCTGCTCGACGAAGTGCGAGCGGGCAATCACCTGCCGTTCTCGACCGTGGTGGTCATGGTCACCTCGGAGGCCACCTACGGCAAGGTGGCAGAAGCGGCCGAAGCGGCGCTCGACAGCTACCTGCTGCGGCCCCACACGCACAACGAGCTGGCCGAACGCCTGAGGACGGCCAGGCACCGCAAACAGGCCCTGGAAGACATCTTCGAGGCGCTGGAGGCCGAGCAGTACGAAGTCGCCACAGAACGGTGCCTGGCCCGTGTCGAGGCAAAGAGCGAGTACTGGGTCTATGCAGCCCGCATCGGCGGCGAGCTGCTGCTGCGCCTGAACCGGCACGATGAAGCGCGCAAGCTCTTCGAGGTCATCGACAAGACCAAGGCCATGCCCTGGGCACGGCTCGGCATCGCACGGGCACACGTCGACGCCGGGCAGATCCCGCCCGCGCTGCGCGTGCTCGACAGCCTCCTGCTGGAGAACCCCGGCTACGCCGATGCGTACGACGTCATGGGGCGCGCGCACCTTCAGACCGGTGAGTTCGAGCGCGCCTACGAGACCTACAAGAAGGCGGTGTCGCTGACCCCGTTGTCATTGGGGCGGCTGCAGAAGCTGGGGCTGCTGGCCTTTCACCTCGGGCACGCCGACGAAGCCGCCACCATCCTCGAGCGCGCCGTGGGCATGGGCGTGACCTCGCGCTCCTTCGACTTCCAGAGCCTGGTGATGCTGTCCTTCTCCCACTTCGAGCGAGACGATGGCAAGGCGCTGAGCAAGTGCGAAGCCCAGCTGCTGCGCGCCCACGAGAAAAACCCCCGCAGCGGCCGCCTGCGCCGCATGCACGAGGTCGTCGCCCTGCTTTCACTGACGCAGCAAAAGCTCACCACCGATGCCTCCCGGCGCATGAAGACCCTGGCGCGGGAGTTCGGCCAGCCGGACTTCGACTTCGAAACAGCCAGCAACGTGATGTGCCTGCTGGTGCGCGTGCGCGAGCGCGGGCTCGATTTGCCCGATGCCGAGAAGTGGCTGGGCCAGTTGGCCGTGCGCTTTTGCACCAACAAGCCCTTGACCAACATGCTCAGCATGATGGTCGCCAGCCACCCCCCTTATGAAGAGCTGCTGCGCGAGACCTACAAGGAGCTGAGCAACCTGGCCGAAACCTCATTGGCCAAAGCCAAGGGTGGCGCGCCGGTCGAGGCCGTCGAGAACCTGCTCAAGCAGGGCGCGGCAACGGGCAACACCCGCACCATCGAGCTGGCCGACATGATCTGGCAGCGCTACCTCAACGAGCAAGCCCAGCCGGAGCTGGCCAAGCGCCTGCAGGAGCTGCTCGAGAAGTTCGGCCGCCGCCCGAACACGATGGGCGGCGACTGAGGACTCAGTCCTGTGCGTCGGGCTTGACGCAGTCGACGTAGTAGCGCTTGCCCGCCTTGTTGGGCAGCTCTTCGGCCACCAGGCCGTGCACGTCGGTGGCAAAACCCGGGAAGGCGTCGTTGAAGTCGCGCGTGAACTTCAGGAAGTCGACGATCTTCTTGTTGAAGCGCTCACCCGGGATCAGCAGCGGGATGCCCGGCGGGTAAGGCGTCAGCAGCGCCGTGGTGATGCGGCCTTCGAGCTGGTCGATCTCGACGCGCTCGGTCTGGCGGCGGGCGATGTACGCGTAAGCGTCCGACGGCTTCATGGCCGGCTCCAGGCCCGACAGGTAGACCTCGGTGGTCAGGCGAGCGATGTCGCCCTTGGCGTAGGCCTCGTGCACGGACTGGCACAGGTCGCGCAGGCCCATGCGCTCGTACATCGGGTACTTCTGGCAGAACTCGGGCACCACGCGCCACAGCGGCTGGTTCTTGTCGTAGTCGTCCTTGAACTGCTGCAGCGCGGTCAGCATGGTGTTCCAGCGGCCCTTGGTGATGCCGATGGTGAACATGATGAAGAAGCTGTAGAGGCCCGTCTTCTCGACCACCACGCCGTGTTCGGCCAGGTACTTGGTGACGATGGACGCCGGGATGCCGGTCTTGGCGAACTTGCCCGAGACGTCCATGCCCGGCGTGATGATGGTCGACTTGATCGGGTCGAGCATGTTGAAGCCGTCGGCCAGGTTGCCGAAGCCGTGCCACTTCTCGTTGGCTTTGAGCACCCAGTCCGTGGGCTTGCCGATGTCGTCGGCCACGAGCTTTTCGGGGCCCCAGACCTTGAACCACCAGTCCTTGTCGTATTCCTTGGAGACCTTGCGCATGGCGCGGCGGAAGTCCAGCGCTTCCTTGATCGACTCCTCGACCAGCGCGGTGCCACCCGGCGGCTCCATCATGGCCGCGGCCACGTCACACGACGCGATGATCGCGTACTGCGGCGAGGTGGAGGTGTGCATCAGGTAGGCCTCGTTGAAGAGGTGGCGGTCCAGCGGCACGGTTTGCGAGTCCTGCACCAGCACGTGCGAAGCCTGCGAGATGCCGGCCAGCAGCTTGTGCGTGGACTGCGTGGCGTAGACCACGGCCTTCTTCGGGCGAGCGCGGCCCTTGCCCATGGCGTGATACATGCCATAGAACTTGTGGAAAGCGGCGTGCGGCAGCCAGGCTTCGTCGAAGTGCAGGTTGTCGATCCAGCCGTCGAGCATGCCCTTGATGGTCTCGGTGTTGTAGAGCACACCGTCGTAGGTGCTCTGCGTGATCGTCAGGATGCGCGGCTTGACCTTCTTGGCGTCCACGCCCTTGAGCAGCGGGTGCTTGGCGATCTTCTTGCGGATGTTGGCGGGCTCGAACTCGCTTTGCGGGATCGGGCCGATGATGCCGAAGTGGTTGCGCGTGGGCGTCAGGAACACGGGAATGGCCCCGGTCATGATGATGCTGTGCAGGATGGACTTGTGGCAGTTGCGGTCCACCACCACCACGTCACCGGGCGCGACCGTGTGGTGCCACACCATCTTGTTGGACGTCGAGGTGCCGTTGGTGACGAAGAAGCAGTGGTCGGCGTTGAAGATGCGCGCGGCGTTCTTCTCGGACTCGGCCACGGGGCCGGTGTGGTCGAGCAGCTGACCGAGTTCTTCCACGGCGTTGCACACGTCGGCGCGCAGCATGTTCTCGCCAAAGAACTGGTGGAACATCTGGCCCACCGGGCTCTTCAGGAACGCCACGCCACCCGAGTGACCCGGGCAGTGCCAGGAGTACGAGCCGTCCTGGGCGTAGTCCATCAGCGCCTTGAAGAACGGCGGCGCCAGGCCGTCGAGGTAGCCCTTGGCTTCGCGGATGATGTGACGCGCCACGAACTCGGGCGTGTCCTCGAACATGTGGATGAAACCGTGCAGCTCGCGCAGGATGTCGTTGGGGATGTGCTCGGAGGTGCGCGTTTCACCGTACAGGTAGATGGGGATGTCGGCGTTCTTGAAGCGGATCTCTTCGATGAACTTGCGCAGGTTCAGCACGGCCGGGTCGAGCTCGGGGCCGGGCGTGAACTCCTCGTCGTCGATCGACAGGATGAAGGCGCTGGCGCGGCTTTGCTGCTGCGCGAACTGCGCCAGGTCGCCGTAGCTCGTCACGCCCAGGACCTCGAAGCCTTCCTTCTGGATGGCGTCGGCCAGCGCACGGATGCCCAGGCCCGAGGTGTTCTCGGAGCGGAAGTCTTCGTCGATGATGACGATGGGGAAACGGAAGCGCAGCATGGCCATTCCTGAATCAAAGGTGACGGGTCGGAAAAATGGCGAAGTGTAGGGTCTCAAGCCCCGGATTTGTTTGACGGAGCCCGGTTTTTGCGTCGCTTCGTTTCATCCCTTTGGCTCGAATACCCCTGACACGGCCATGCCACCCTGAAAAGAGCAGGCGCCGTCATAAACTGTTGCCCTCGGCCTTGAGGCAAACGTGAGGATGTCGGACACATGGGTGAATCGACGCTGTGGTGGATCGTGGCGGGTTTTTTTGTCAGCCTGGAATTGCTGACAGGCTCGTTTTACCTGTTGATGCTGGCCCTGGGAGCTGGCGCGGCAGCATTGGCCGCGATGGTGGGCGCCAGCCAGTCCAGCCAGTTGATCCTGGCCGCTGTGGTCGGCGGCGGTGCGGTCTACCTCTGGCACCGGCGTTTGCTGCAGCGCGGCATGCTGGGTGTCGAGGACTACACCTCCACCGGGCTGGGCAGCCTCGACGTGGGCGAGCAGGTTTCTGTCTCGCAGTGGGGTGCGGACGGCACCACCCATGTCCACTACCGCGGCAGCGAATGGAAGGCCCGCTACCACGGCGCCCACGTGCCGGCAGCCGGCCTGCACCGCATCCGCGCCATCGAAAGCAACTACCTCGTCCTCGAGAAGGTCTGATCCAACATGGAATTCGCCGTCGTCCTGCTGGTCATCGCGGTCATCTTCGTCATCAAGTCGATCAAGGTGGTGCCGCAGCAAAGCGCCTGGGTGGTCGAACGGCTGGGCAAGTTCCACAGCACGCTCAAGCCCGGGCTGAACGTGCTGGTGCCCTTCATCGACAAGGTCGCCTACGAGCACTCGCTCAAAGAAATCCCGCTGGACGTGCCCAGCCAGGTCTGCATCACCAAGGACAACACCCAGCTGCACGTCGACGGCATCCTGTACTTCCAGGTGACCGACCCGATGCGCGCCAGCTACGGCTCGTCGAACTACATCATCGCCATCACCCAGCTGGCGCAGACCACGCTGCGTTCGGTCATCGGCCGCATGGAGCTGGACCGCACCTTCGAGGAACGCGACGCGATCAACGCCTCGGTGGTGACATCGCTCGACGAGGCCGCGCTCAACTGGGGCGTGAAGGTTCTGCGATATGAAATCAAGGACCTGACGCCTCCCAGCGAAATCCTGCGCTCGATGCAGCAGCAGATCACCGCCGAGCGCGACAAGCGCGCCCGCATCGCCGAATCCGAAGGCCGCAAGCTCGAGCAGATCAACCTGGCCACCGGCGAGCGCGAGTCGCACATCGCCAGGTCCGAAGGCGAGAAGCAGGCTGAGATCAACCGGGCCCAAGGCGAGGCTGCCGCGATCGCCTCCGTGGCCGATGCCACCGCCGACGCCATCCGCAAGATCGCCGCGGCCATCAACGAGCCTGGCGGACAGCAGGCCGTGCAGCTGAAGGTGGCAGAAAAGGCCGTCGAGGCCTACGCGCAACTGGCGCAGAAGAACAACACCATGATCGTGCCCGGCAACATGAGCGAGGTCTCGTCGCTCATCGGCACGGCCATGGCCTTGATGAAATCGCCACCCGCGGGCAAGCCATGAGCGTGCTCCTGACACCCGGTCGCAACGTGCTGGGCGGGCCACTGCAGGCCTGCTCGTACGCGCCCGTGACGGGCTACTTCCGCGATGGCTGCTGCCGCACGCGCGAAGACGACAGCGGCAGGCACGTGGTCTGTGCGCGCATGACAGCGGCCTTCCTCAACGACTCGCTGGAGCGGGGCAACGACCTCATCACCCCGCGGCCCGAATGGCGATTCCCCGGTCTCAAGCCCGGTGACCGCTGGTGCGTGTGCGCCGAACGCTGGCTGCAAGCCCACCGTGCCGGCGTGGCACCGCCGGTGTCGCTCGAAGCCACGCACGAATCGGCGTTGGAGGTCATCCCGCTGGCGCTGCTGCAGGTGCACGCCATCCAGCCAACGCGCACCGAGGATTCAGGCGAGGCTTGAGGGAGGCGGCGCCAGCAGGTCCCGCAACCCCTGTTCGTCCAGGATGGTGATGCCCAGCTCCTGCGCCTTGTCGAGCTTGCTGCCCGCTTCGGCGCCGGCCACCACGTAGTGCGTCTTCTTGGAGACCGAGCCAGCCACCTTGGCGCCGGCGGCCTCCAGCATGGCCTTGGCCTCCTCGCGCGCCAGCGTGGGCAGCGTGCCGGTCAGCACGACGGTCTTGCCAAAGAGCGGCAGCGTGGCCGCATCGGCCTCGGCCGAAGGCTCGTGCTCGGGCCAGTTCACGCCGGCCGCCCTGAGCTGCTCGACCACCTCGCAGTTGTGTTCCTGGTCGAAGAAGGTGCGGATGCTTTGCGCCACGATCGGGCCGACATCGCGCACCGCCAGCAGCTGCTCGTAGCTGGCGTTCATGATGCCTTCCTTGCTCTCGTCGCCCTTGTGACCCATCTTGCCGAAATGGCGAGCCAGGTCCTTGGCCGTCGTCTCGCCAACGTGGCGAATGCCCAGGCCGAAAAGAAAGCGCGGCAGCGTGGCCTTTTGCTTGCTCTTCTCCAGCGAGTCGAGCAGGTTCTGCGCGCTCTTTTCGGCCATGCGGTCGAGTTCGGCCAGCTTGGCAAAGCCCATCTTGTACAGATCGGGCAGCGTGCGCACGATGCCGCCATCGACCAGTTGATCGACGAGCTTTTCGCCCAGGCCTTCGATGTCCATGGCGCGGCGCTGGGCGAAGTGCAGCAGCGCCTGCTTGCGCTGCGCGGCGCAGAACAGGCCGCCAGAGCAGCGGTGGTTGACCTCGCCGGGCTCGCGCACCACGGTGCTGCCACAGACCGGGCATTGCGACGGCATGCGGAAGTTCGGCACGTAGGCCGGGCGCTCGCCCGGCACCACACCGACGACCTCGGGGATCACATCGCCCGCTCGGCGCACGATGACGGTGTCGCCGATGCGCACGCGCTTGCGGCGCAGCTCGAACAGGTTGTGCAGCGTGGCGTTGGTGACGGTGACGCCGCCCACGAACACAGGCTTGAGGCGGGCCACGGGTGTGAGCTTGCCGGTGCGCCCGACCTGGATGTCGATGCCCTCGACCAGCGTGAGCTGCTCTTGAGCGGGGTATTTGTGGGCCACGGCCCAGCGGGGCTCACGGCTGACGAAGCCCAGGCGCTCCTGCAAGGCGCGGCTGTTGACCTTGTAGACAACGCCGTCGATGTCGAAAGGCAAACTGTCGCGGGCCTTGCCGATGCGTTGGTGGAAGGCCACGAGGCCTTGTTCGCCTGATGCGCCCAGTGCGACCGTGCGGTCGCTGCTGACCGGCATCCCCATGGCGGCCAAGGCATCGAGCATGGCGCTGTGCGTGGGCGGGATGTCCCAGCCCTGCACATCCCCCAGGCCATAGGCGAAAAAGCGCAAGGGGCGCTGGGCGGTGATGTTGGCATCGAGTTGCCTGACCGCGCCAGCCGCCGTGTTGCGCGGGTTCACGAACGTCTTCTCGCCCTTTTCGCGCTGGGCTTCGTTGAGCTTTTCGAAATCATCGCGGCGCATGTAGATCTCGCCACGCACCTCCAGCACGGCCGCCTGGATGCCCTTGAGGTGCACGGGGATCTGGCGGATCGTGTGCACGTTGTGGGTGACGTCCTCGCCTGTTTCGCCGTCGCCGCGCGTGGTGGCCTGGGTCAGCTTGCCGTTTTCATAGCGCAGGTTGATGGCCAGCCCATCGAACTTGAGCTCGGCAGCGTACTCGACGGGAGGGTCTTCGGGGCCCAGGCCCAGTTCGCGGCGGATGCGGGCATCAAAGGCTTCGGCGCCGGAGGCCTGCGTGTCGGTCTCGGTGCGGATGGACAGCATCGGCACGGCATGCCGCACCGGCGTCAGGCCATCGAGCACCTGTCCGATGACGCGCTGCGTGGGTGAATCGGGCGTGCGCAACTCGGGGTGCGCGGCCTCGATGGCCTGCAGCGCCTGAAACAGCCTGTCGTACTCGGCGTCGGGGATGACGGGCTCGTCGAGCACGTAGTAGCGGTGGGCGTGCTCGTTGAGCAGGGCCCGCAGCCGCGCGGCCTCGTCAGCGACCGCCGTTTGCGTGGACGCCACCGAGCCCACCGGGTCTTGCGGCGCGGCGGAGGCAAACAGGTCGTTCTGTGACATCAGCTGAACAGGCGTCGGGTGGAGGGCGCGCCGGCGGCCAGGTCGCGCGCGGCCAGGGCCGCGTACAGCTTTTCCAGCTCGCCTTCGATCATCGCGAACGCGGCTGGCGAGAAAGGTTGCCCCTGGTCGTCGAGCATGACGGCATCCATGGTCAGGCACAGGGCCTCACCCGCGGCGCACCAGGCCTTGAAAGGCGCGAGCTCGGGCGCAGTCTGCGGCACGTCGAAGCACAGCAGCAACTCGCGCAGCGTGGCCTGGTCGGCGTCTTCGGCGAAGGCGGCCTGGGCGTCGAACTGCAGGGTCAGCACGGGCGGAGCGCCCTCTTCCGCGCCAGGCAGCACGAAACGACCTGGCAAAACACCTGGCACGAAGCCATGGCGAGCGGCCTGCTGCTGCACATAGCCCAGCGACCAGGCGCTGCCTTTGGCGGCCAGGCTCATGGCGAGTTGCGCATCATGGGCGCTGGCGAAGGCGTCGAGTTCGCGCGCACGGGCCACCGCGTCGAGCATGTCGGGGAATTCGATGGCGGCACCCAGGGCATCGGCCATGGCCTGCAGCTTCTGCACGAACTCGGAGTATTCGATTTCGTTGAGGCTGCCCGTGCGATTGGCCAGCAGCACGCCGCCTTGCAGTTCGGTGTAGAGCACACCGGCCTGCGGCGGCTCCCACTCGCCGCAGTCGGCGCGCAGGGCCTCGACCAGCACAGGCTTGCTGCCGGCGCGCCGGGTGGGCGGCAGGTGCAGCAGGATGTGGTCGCCGCTGAGCGGGGACTCGATGGTCAGCGTGGCGATCGCGTCGACCAAGGCATCGAGGCGCGGGCCGCCACGGCGAACCGGCGGCAGGCTGGGCGCATGCGGGACGCCTGCCGCGCCGCCAGCCCTGTTGTCACTCGGGTCGTCCATCGGCTCGGTCGGCACGCTGTCGAGCGACAGGCCTGGCTGCATGCTGCTGTCGATGGGCTCGAGCGTGGCGCGGCGCGGCTGGTTGGCCGCGGCGCGGCGGGCCGTCCAGGCGCCATGGGCGACAACCGCCGCCAGCACGATGCCGCCAAGGATGGCGAGGTAGAGGGTCAGGGAATGGTTCATGTGCGGGATCAAGCTGCCTGGGCCATGCCCAGCGCGGCTTCCATGTCGACAGCGACGATGCGGGAGACGCCTTGCTCCTGCATGGTCACGCCGACGAGCTGTTCGGCCATCTCCATCGCGATCTTGTTGTGCGAGATGAAGAGGAACTGGGTGCCGCTGGACATGTTCTTGACCAGGCGGGCATAGCGTTCGGTGTTGGCATCGTCCAGCGGGGCGTCGACTTCGTCGAGCAGGCAGAACGGCGCGGGGTTGAGCTGGAAGATGGCGAACACCAGCGCGATGGCGGTGAGCGCCTTCTCGCCGCCCGAGAGCAGGTGGATGGTGCTGTTCTTCTTGCCGGGCGGGTGGGCCATGACCTGCACGCCCGCGTCGAGGATTTCGTCGCCCGTCATCACCAGCTTGGCGCTGCCGCCACCGAACAGGCTGGGGAACATGCGCCCGAAGTGCTCGTTGACGGTGTTGAAGGTGGCGCCCAGCAGGTCGCGGGTCTCCAGGTCGATCTTGTGGATGGCGTCTTCCAGGGTGCCGATGGCGTCGAGCAGGTCGGCCATTTGCGAGTCGAGGAAGCCCTTGCGTTCGCGCGCGGAGGTCAGCTCGTCGAGCGCGGCCAGGTTGACGGCACCCAACGCGTTGATCTCGCGCTGGATGCGGTCGATCTCGGCCTGCAGGCCAAAGAGCTTGACACCATCGCGCTCGATGGTTTCGGCCAGCAGGGCCAGGTCGACGCCAGCGGCGGTGAGCTGCTCCATGTACTGCGCACCGCCCAGCGAGGCGGCCTGCTGCTCCAATTGCAGCTTGGTGATCTGGTCACGCAGGGGCTGCAGGCTGTGTTCGAACTGCAAGCGCTGCTCATCGAAGCGGCGCAACTGAGCCGAGAGGTCGTCGTAGCGCTGACGGGCCTGGCTGAGGGCGCCTTCGCGTTGCACGCGCACGGCCAGCGCTTCGTCGAGCCCCGTCTGTGCGGAGGCGTCGTTCAGGCGGGCCTGCTCTTCGAGCAACTGGGCCACGGACGACTCGTTGGCCTGAATCTGCTGAGAAGCGGTCTCGATGCTGCGCTGCAGCTCGCCGCGACGCGCGCCCATGCTGCGCACGCTGAAAGTGGCCTCTTGCGCCTGACGCTCCAGGGCCCGGGCCTGCTCGCGCGCCTGGTTCAGCTTGCGCTCGGCCTCGATGACATGCTCTTCGAGTTCGGCGTGCTTTTCCTGGGTTTCGCCGAGGTGGATGTCGAGCTCCTCGAAGCGGGCTTCGCCCTCGGCGCGGCGCTCCTGCAGGCCTTCGAGCTGCGCATCGAGCTCGGCGAGTTCTTCGTCGATCTGGCCGCGGCGGCTGTTGGCCTGCTCGGCCTGCTGGCTCAGGCGCAGCAACTCGACTTGCACTTGATGCACACGCTGCTGCACCTCGCTGGCTTCGCGGCGCACCGTGCCCAGGCGCTGCGAGGCATCGGTGTAGGCGGCTTCGGCGCGCACCAGCGCGGCGCGGGCGTCGTCCGAGATCAGGCTCTGCGCCCTCACCTGCTTTTCCAGGTTCTCGATTTCCTGGGCGCGGGCCAGCATGCCGGCCTGCTCGGAGTCGGGCGCGTAGAAGGTGACGGCGAACTGGCTGACCGCGTGCCCCGCCGGGGTCATGATGACCTCGCCATACGTGAGCTTGCTGCGGTTGGCCAGGGCCTCTTCGAGGTGGGCGGCGATGTAGACGCCTTCCAGCCAGTCGTTCATCAAGGCCTTCAGGCCCTGGTCGTTCAAGCGCAGCAGGTCGCTCAGGCGCGAGAGCGTCTGGTGCGTGTTCTGGATGCCGGCGGGCGGCAGGCTGTAAAAGGCGAGCTTGGCCGGTGGCGCATCCTGCTCGAAGGCACGCACGGTTTCAACGCGGCCGACTTCGAGCGCGGCCAGGCGCTCTCGCAGCGCCGATTCGAGCGCGTTCTCCCAGCCTGACTCGATGTGCACACGCGTCCACAGGCCTTGCAGGCTGTCGAGGCCATGCTTGGCCAGCCAGGGCTTGAGCTTGCCTTCGGTCTGCACCTTGTCCTGCAGGGCGCGCAGCGCTTCGAGGCGGGCGCTGAGCTCGGCCAGGCGGGCCGACTGCGACTGGCTGTCGGCTTGTGCGGACTTGCGTGCCTCGTCGAGTGCGGGCACCGATTCGGACAACTCGCTCAAGCGGGCTTCGATGACGCCTTGCTCCTCTTGCCCCACCTCGTGCTGGCGACGCAGGTCGCTCAGGCGCAGCTCATCGGGCGCGGCCAGGGCCTGCACCTCCACGCGCAGGCGCTCGCGGCGCTGCTGGATCTGGCGCGACTGCTCGTCGAGGTTGCGCGACTCGGCGGCCAGCAGCTGGATCTGCTGCTGCACCTGGCCGGCCACCTGGCGCTGGTCGTTGGCACGCTGGGTGGCGGCTCGCACGGCGTCTTCGAGAGACGGCACGTTGCCAGCCAGCTCTTCGGCCTGCGCGGCCAGGATCTCGGCCTGCTCTTCGCTGGCGGCCATCTTCTCGGCCAGCTCTTCCAGCTCGACCTGGGCGGCCTCGGCCCGCATCGACCACTGCTCGTTCTGGGCCTTGATCTCGGCCAGGCGCTGCTCGACCTTCTGGCGGCCTTCGACCACGTAGCGGATGCGCTCCTCCAGCCGGCTGACCTCGAGGCTGGCCTCGGCCAGCGCGCCTTGCGCTTCGTGCAGCGCGTCGCTGGCGGCGTAGTGGTCTTGCCGCACGTGTTCGAGCTCGGCTTCCACCGACCGCAACTCGGCCATGCGCGCTTCCAGCGCATTGGTGGCTTCGCTGACCGCGGCGTGGATGCGGGTTTCTTCAGACGACGCGTCGCGGTGCTTGAGGAACCACAGCTGGTGCAGCTTGGTCGTGCCCTGCTCTTGCAGCGCGTGGTAGCGCGAGGCCACCTCGGCCTGCTTTTCGAGCTTGTCGAGGTTGCTGTTGAGCTCGCGCAGGATGTCTTCGACCCGCGTCAGGTTCTCTCGCGTGTCCTTCAGGCGGTTCTCGGTCTCGCGGCGGCGCTCCTTGTACTTGGAGACGCCAGCGGCTTCTTCCAGGAACAGGCGCAGCTCTTCGGGCTTGGACTCGATGATGCGGCTGATGGTGCCCTGGCCGATGATGGCGTAGGCCCGCGGCCCCAGGCCGGTGCCCAGGAACACGTCCTGCACGTCGCGGCGGCGCACCGGCTGGTTGTTGATGAAGTAGCTGGAGGTGCCGTCGCGCGTGAGCACGCGCTTGACCGCGATCTCGGAGAACTGGTTCCACTGCCCGCCCGCGCGGCCGTCTTCGTTGCTGAAGACGAGCTCGACGCTGGCGCGGCTGGCCGGCTTGCGGTTGCCCGAGCCGTTGAAGATCACGTCCTGCATGGACTCGCCGCGCAGCTCGGAGGCCTTGGACTCGCCCAGCACCCAGCGCACGGCGTCCATGATGTTGGACTTGCCGCAGCCATTGGGCCCCACCACGCCGACCAACTGGCCAGGCAGCTGGAAATGGGTCGGCTCGGCAAAGGACTTGAACCCTGAGAGCTTGATCGAATTCAGTCGCATCTAAGTCGTTGATTTTCCTGATGAATTTCAGGCAAACCTTGGCCTTTCGAAGCTCGGGATGATACCATCCGGGGTTCGACGAATTTCCGCGCATCCCACGTTGTGAAGACCATGGCAAAGACCGATCCCAAGCTGGCGCCCAAGGCTGCCTCCCCCAAGACCGCCACCGCACCCCAGCCTCTGAAAAAAACCAAGGCCTCGGCCAAGGCAGCGGCCCAGTTGGAAGTCGGCACCCGCGCCAAGCCAGCCACCGCGCCTTCGGCCCCCTCCCGCCACCTTGACGTCTTTCCCAACCCGGCACCCGAGCGCGATTACGTCATCCAGTTCCAGGTGCCTGAGTTCACCTGCTTTTGCCCGCTGACCAAGCAGCCCGACTTCGCGCACTTCACCATCGACTGCATCGCCGACAAGCTCTGCATCGAACTCAAGAGCCTGAAGATGTACATGTGGAGCTACCGCGACCAGGGCGCCTTCCACGAGAAGGTCACCAACGACATCCTCTCGGACATGGTCAAGGCCATCAACCCGCGCTTCTTGCGCATCACGGCCAAGTGGTACGTGCGCGGCGGCATCTACACCAACGTGGTCGTCGAGCACCGCAAGAAGGGCTGGAAACCGGCCCCGAAGGTCGAGCTGCCCCAGCACAACGCCGAGACGGGCCTGCTGGGCTGACCCGCCTGCGCCGCCGTGCCTGAGCTGGGCAACGCCCCCTGGACAGACTGGGCCCTGTGCGCCCTGATCCTGGCCGCGGCGCTGCCCTTTCGACCCTGGCTGCCCCTGCGCCATGGCCCGCTCATTCACCCCTGGCTGGGCTCGATGGTGCTGCTGCCCCTGCTGTGGAGCACCGACCGGCTGCTGCCCAACGGCATGAGCATGCACGTGTCGTCGGCCTGCCTGATGACGCTGATGTTCGGCTGGCCGCTCGGCATGTGGAGCTTGCTGCCGGCGGCCTTCGTGGCCGGCTGGCTGGGTCACGGCCACTTCCCGCCGCCGGGCGAGGTCGCGTCCCACCTGGCCTGGCTGGGGCTGCTGCCAGGCACGCTGGGCCTGCTGATCGGCCTGGCCATCCGGCGCCTGCTGCCCCACCACATCTTCGTCTTCATCCTGGGGCGGGCCTTCATGGCCACCATCGCCGCCGTGGTGCTGACCGGCGCGCTGGCCTGGCTGGCCGGACGCAAGCCCGAGGTCCTGAGCACCCAGGAGTGGATGCTGGGCTACACCCTGGTGGCCTGGGGTGAGGGGTTCAGCACGGGCATGCTGGTGGCCATCTTCGTGGCCTTCAAGCCCGAATGGGTGCTGACCTACTCGGACGCGCGCTACCTGCCAGGGCGCCCCCCCCGCGACCAGCCTTGACGAGTCCTCGCCACGCGGCAGCAGATCGCCCCTGTGCTGTGCGGCGGCACCCGGCTCGGGTTCTCAGTGGTTAAAGGTGCAACCTACCGCGCCGATAACCGTTGCATCACTTCCCCTGAGCCGATGAACCTGCCCCCCTGGTTGAACGCCATCGCACGCCCCCTGCTGGGACCCGATCCCCAGCGGGCCAGGCATGTGCTGTTCGTCTTGGCTTCCACCCAGCTTTACGTGGTGAACCTGGGCATCATCTGGCATTCGGTCCAGTTGGGGCTGCTGCAGCCGCAGATCGCCCGAGACCTGACCTGGGGCAGCCTGCTGACCCTGCTCACCGTGTTCGTGCTGGTGCGCAGCGGCTGGAGCCAGCGCTTGAGCGACCCGGTCGTCACCCTGCCCCATGCCCTGGTCAGCATCGCCCTGTGCTTCATGGCTTACCTGCAGGTGGGCGAACATCGCGCCAGCGTCCTCATCCTGGTGGCAGAGGCCATCGTGATGTGCATGTTCCGGCTGCGGCCCACGCAGATGGTCGTGCTGGGCATGAGCTCGGTCGGCATGCTGCTGCTGTGCGTTCTGGGCCTGACCTGGGCCGACCCCGTTCGCTACCCTGCCTCCACGGGGCTGATGCACTTTGTCATCGGGGGCTCGACCTTGCTGATCCTGTCGCTGGTCGCCAAATGGGTCACCGACATCCGCGTGCGCATCGGCCTGCAGGCACGCGAGCTGTCGCAAGCCTTGAACACGCTGCAGCACATGGCCACACAGGACAGCCTCACCGGCCTGCTGAACCGCCGCATCATGGTCGACCTGGTCGAAACCGAGCTCAAGCTGATCGAGCGGCATGGCCACCCCATGACCGTGGCCCTGGTGGACCTCGATCACTTCAAGTCGATCAACGACCGCTTCGGCCACCAGGCCGGGGACGCCGTGCTGATCGGCTTCGCCGGCCTGGCCCAGACCCAATTGCGACAGGTCGACAAGGTGGCCCGCTGGGGCGGCGAAGAATTCCTCATCATGCTGCCGCAAGTCAAGGCGAGCGAGGCCTTCACTGCGCTGGAGCGGCTGCGCCTGTCCATGGGCAGCCAGACCTTCACGGGGCACCCGGGCTTGAACGCGACCTTCTCGGTCGGGCTGGCCCAGGCCCGGCCGGGCGAGAGCCTCGAACACCTGATCGAGCGAGCCGACCAGGCGCTCTACCACGCCAAACATGCCGGGCGCAATCGCAGCCATGTGGCCGAACACTCTCCCGAAGCCGATGCGGTGGCCGACCAGCCCGCCAGCATGGCGCCGCTGACAGGGGGGCACGCATGAGCGAAGCCCTGGGCAACATGCCGCAACACGACCCCATCATCGACTCGATGGGGCGACTGGTGAAACTCATTTTCGGCCCGGACCGGGCCACGCGGGCCCGCACAGGCGTCATCCTGCTTTGCGCACTGATGTACGCCATCTGCTGCAGCGCGGCCTTCTACGCGGCCGAGGTCGGCATGATGCGCGACTTCGCGCCCAAGCTGCTGCTGGCCACCACCATCCCCTGCTACACGGCCTTCTACGTGATGGTGCGCAGCGGCCGCACCCGCACCATGCGGGACCCCAACCTGATGATCCCGCAGCAAAGCTTCTCGCTGCTGACCATCGCTTTCGCCTACACCGCCATCGGCCCCCATGACCGCGGCCTGGTGCTGGTGCTCATCGCCCTGGTGATGGTGTTCGGCATGTACACGCACCAGCCCAGGCAGGCCGCCTTCGCGGGTGTGCTGGCCATGGTGCTGCTGGCCATGTGCATGGGCGTGCTGTCGCACATCGACCCCGTGTATTACCCGCCCACCCTGGAGTTGCTGCGCTTCGAGTTGATGATCGGCACGCTGCCGCCCCTCATCCTCGCGGCCTACCAGATCTCGGCCTGGCGCAACCGCCTGGCCCAGCAACGTCGCGAGTTGCGCGAGACCCTGGAGAAGGTCCAGACCCTGGCCAGCCGCGATGCGCTGACCGGCCTGTACAACCGCCGGCACATGCAGGATCGCCTGGTCGACAGCGCCAAGCGCCACGAGCGCTATGGCGAGCGATTCACCGTCGTGCTGGTGGACCTGGATCACTTCAAGCGCATCAACGACGTGCACGGCCACCGCGTGGGCGACGAGGCCCTGATGGCGTTTGCCTCGGCGGCCACCCTGGCCCTGCGCGAGTCGGACACCGTGGGGCGCTGGGGTGGCGAGGAGTTCCTGTTCATCCTGCCCAACACCAGCCCGACCAAGGCCCTGGTGGCACTCGACCGCTTGCGCGCCGCCTTGCAGCACTGCAGCATCTCGTCGCGGGTGCCTGGCCTTCGGGTGGCATTCTCGGCGGGCGTGGCCCAGCACGACCTCGCCGCACCCGTGCACCGCACGCTCGAGCGTGCCGACCAGGCGCTCTACCAGGCCAAGACCGCGGGCCGCAACCGCAGCCTGGTGTCACCCAGCGACCCCCGCTGAACCTGGATACGCGCTCATCCGCAGCCCGCCGGTGCCCGTCGCGCGCCGGGGCCATGCCGGCCCTGGGATAATGCCGCCCATGAATCCCCTGCTGCAGCGTCTTCAGCCCTACCCCTTCGAGCGCCTGCGCGGCCTGACCGCCGGCGTGACCCCGAACCCCGCCCTGCGCGCCATCAGCCTGGGCATCGGCGAGCCCAAGCACCCCACGCCCACCTTCATCAAGCTGGCGCTCGTCGACGCCCTCGATGGCCTGGCCGCCTACCCCGCCACGGCGGGAGAGCCCGCCCTGCGCGAGGCCTGCGCCGCCTGGGTGCAACGCCGCTATGGCCTGAAACTCGACGCCGCCACGCAGATCCTGCCGGTCAACGGCTCGCGCGAGGCGCTGTTCGCGCTGGCCCAGGCCGTGATCGACCCCACCCAGCACCGCGAAGCCGGCGGCCCGGCCGTGGTGTGCCCGAATCCGTTCTATCAGATCTACGAAGGCGCGGCCTTGCTGGCCGGGGCTCGCGTGGTCTTTGCCAACTCGGACCCTGCACGCAACTTCGCCGCCGACTGGGGCAGCATCCCCGAGTCAACCTGGGCCACCACGCAACTGCTTTATGTGTGCTCACCGGGCAACCCCACGGGCGCCGTCATGCCACTCGATGAATGGCGCAAGCTGTTCGAACTCAGCGACCGGTTCGGCTTCGTCATCGCCTCGGACGAGTGCTACTCCGAGATCTACTTCCGCGAAGGCGCTGGCGCCGCACCGCTGGGCGGCCTCGAAGCCGCGTCGCAACTGGGCCGCGCCGACTTCAAGAACCTGATCGCGCTGACCAGCCTGTCCAAACGCTCGAACGTGCCCGGCCTGCGCTCGGGCTTCGTCATGGGCGACGCCGCCTTGATGAAGGCCTTCCTGCTCTACCGCACCTACCACGGCAGCGCCATGAGCCCCGCCGTGCAGAAGGCCAGCATCGCCGCCTGGAACGACGAGGCCCACGTGATCGAGAACCGCGCGCTCTACCGCCAGAAGTTCGAGCGCGTCACGCCCCTGCTGGCCGAGGTCATGAACGTGGCGCTGCCCGATGCCGGCTTTTACCTGTGGGCCGAGGTGCCCGCCCACGTCTGTGGCGGCAGCGACGAGGTTTTCACGCGCGAACTGCTGGCTCAATACAATGTCGCGGTGCTGCCTGGCAGCTACCTCGCCCGCGAGGCCAATGGGGTCAACCCCGGCCGCGGTCGCGTGCGCATGGCGCTGGTGGCGGGCGTCGACGAATGCGTCGAAGCCGCCGAGCGCATCCGCGCGTTCATCCGCACCTTCCCGCGCTGACCGCCAGCGCCCCCGAATCCTTCCGAAAGAAAGTTCATCAAAATGAGCCAAGCTCTGCAAAACACCATCGACCAGGCCTGGGAAAAGCGCACCGAGCTGTCCGCCGCCAGCGCCCCAGCCGAAGTGCGTGACGCCGTCAACCACATCATCGACGCGCTGGACACCGGCAAGCTGCGCGTGGCCGAGAAGGTCAACGGTGCCTGGGAAACCCACCAGTGGATCAAGAAGGCCGTGCTGCTGAGCTTCCGCCTCAACGACAACGTGCCCATGGGCGACGGCGCCCTGCAGTT
Organism: Burkholderiales bacterium RIFCSPHIGHO2_01_FULL_63_240; assembly: GCA_001770725.1. Taxonomy (GTDB): domain Bacteria; phylum Pseudomonadota; class Gammaproteobacteria; order Burkholderiales; family Burkholderiaceae_C; genus Aquabacterium. The sequence goes on along the minus strand of MERU01000002.1, from coordinate 150,044 downwards.
CTACGACAAGGTGCCCACCAAGTACGCTGGCATGTCGGCTGAGCAACTCAAGGCCACCGGCGTGCGCGTGGTGCCGCCGGCCGTGGCCCGCCGCGGCTCCTTCCAGGCCAAGAACGTGATCCTGATGCCGTCCTACGTGAACATCGGCGCCTACGTCGACGAAGGCACGATGGTCGACACCTGGGCCACCGTCGGCTCTTGCGCCCAGATCGGCAAGAACGTTCACCTCTCGGGCGGCGTGGGCATCGGCGGCGTGCTCGAGCCCCTGCAGGCCAACCCCACCATCATCGAAGACAACTGCTTCATCGGCGCGCGCTCCGAAGTGGTCGAAGGCGTGATCGTCGAAGAGAACTCGGTGATCTCGATGGGCGTGTACATCGGCCAGTCGACCAAGATCTACGACCGCGCCACCGGCGAAGTCACCTATGGCCGCATCCCTGCAGGCTCGGTGGTGGTCTCGGGCAACCTGCCCTCGGCCGACGGCAAGTACTCGCTGTACTGCGCTGTGATCGTCAAGCGCGTCGACGCGCATACGCGCTCGAAGACCAGCATCAACGACCTGCTGCGCGGCGCCTGATGCGCTGAATCAGGGCCTGCCAGGACACCCTCCTTGCAGGCCCTTCTTGTCTGAACCCTTGCGAAAACAGCTGAGGAGAGATCGATGAGCGGAGGCAACCTCGAACGCGTGCTGCGCCTGATGGCCGAGAAGAAGGCGTCCGACGTCTTCCTGTCGGCCAAGACGCCGATCCTCATCAAGATCAACGGTCAGATCATGCAGCTGACCGACCAGGTCCTCACACCCTCTCAACCACGGCAACTGCTGGCCGAGATGGTCTCGCCCACGCAAATGGAGGAGCTCGACGAAACCGGCGAGCTCAACATGGGCATCACCATCCCCGGTGTGGCCATCTTCCGTTTGAGCGCGTTCAAGCAACGTGGCTCTGTGGCCGCTGTGTTTCGCTACATCCCCTCGGACATCCCGGCGCTGGAGACGCTCAACGTGCCACCGGTGCTCAGCGAGCTGGTGCTGCAAAAACGCGGCCTCATCATCCTGGCGGGCGCCACAGGCACTGGCAAGAGCACCACGCTGGCGTCGATGCTGGAGCTGCGCAACCAGCGCATGACGGGCCACATCCTCACCATCGAAGACCCGCTGGAGTTCCTGTTCTCCAACAAGAAGTCCATCGTCAACCAGCGCGAAGTTGGGCGCGACACGCACTCGCTGCAAGTGGGCCTGAAAAACGCGCTGCGTCAGGCGCCGGACTGCATCCTCATCGGCGAAATCCGCGACCGCGAGACCATGACCGCCGCGCTGTCGTACGCCCTGTCGGGCCACTTGGTGCTGTCCACCCTGCACGCCAACAACAGCTACCACGCACTGGGCCGGATCCTGTCCTTCTACACGCCAGAAGCCCGCCCTGCCTTGCTGTCCGACCTGGCCTCGGGTCTCAAGGCCATCATTTCGCAGCGGCTGCTCAAGGCCGAAGCCGGCCCGAGCGCCGGTGGTCGCGTGCCCGCGGTCGAGGTCTTGCTCAACACCACGCTGGTGTCGGAGATGATCACCCGAGGCGACTTCAACGGCGTCAAGGAAGCCATGGAAAAGTCCATGGCCGAAGGCTCGCAGACCTACGAGCAGGACATCGCCCGCCTGATCAACGAAGGCATCGTCAGCCGCGACGAGGGGCTCATCAACTCCGACTCGCCAACCAACCTGATGTGGCGCCTGCAAAACAGCACGGCCACCAAGTCCAAGCTGATCGCCAAGCCGGCCGAGGAAGAACAGGGCCCCTCGTTCACCGAAATCACCCTGGACGTGCACGCCGAAGATCCCGTCCCCAGCTTCAGCGGCACCCGACATTGAAACGCTTCGGCGTCACGCACGCACCATGACCGACACCCTGCGCCTGACCGAGGCGCTGATCGCCCGCCCTTCCGTCACCCCCGAAGACCTCGACTGCCAGCAGCTCATGGCCGAGCGCCTGAAGCCGCTCGGCTTCGAATGCCACACCCTGGTCCATGGCCCGGCCAGTGCCCCGGTGACCAACCTCTGGGCCATCAAACGCGGCCGTGATGCCGCAGCCCCCGTGCTGGCATTCGCAGGCCACACCGACGTCGTGCCCACCGGCCCGCTTGAGCAGTGGACCTCGCCGCCTTTCGTGCCCACCCACCGGGACGGCCTGCTCTACGGCCGCGGCGCCGCCGACATGAAAACATCGCTGGCCGCCATGGTCGTGGCCACCGAGGCCTTCGTGGCGCGCCACCCCGATCACGCCGGCAGCCTCGCCTTCCTGATCACCAGCGACGAAGAAGGCCCCTCGGTCGACGGCACGGTCAAGGTCTGCGAGTGGCTGCAGCAGCAAGGCCAGCGCCTGGACGCCTGCATCGTCGGCGAGCCGACTTCGGTCAAGCAGGTCGGCGACATGATCAAGAACGGCCGCCGCGGCTCGCTCTCGGGCAAGCTGCGCGTCAAGGGCGTGCAGGGCCACATCGCCTACCCGCACCTGGCCAGCAACCCCATCCACCTGCTCGCGCCCGCGCTGGCCGAGCTCGTCACCATCACCTGGGACCAAGGCAACGACCACTTCCCGCCCACCACCTGGCAGTGCTCCAACGTGCACGCAGGCACCGGCGCCAACAACGTCATCCCGGGCGAGGTGGTGGTCGATTTCAACTTCCGCTTCTCGACCGAGTCCACGCCCGAGTCGCTGCAGCTGCGCCTCGAAGACGTGCTGCGCCAGCATGGCCTGGACTTCCACATCGACTGGACGCTGGGCGGGCGCCCCTTCCTCACCCGCAAGGGCCCGCTGGTCGACGCCATCTCGGCCGCCATCGAGCAGGTCACCGGTGTGACCACCGAGCTGTCGACCACCGGCGGCACCTCGGACGGGCGATTCATCGCCCAGATCTGCCCGCAAGTGGTCGAGTTCGGCCCGGTCAATGCCAGCATCCACAAGATCGACGAGCACGTGCGCGTGGCCGACATCGAGCCCCTCAAGGACATCTACCTGGGCACCCTGGAAAGGCTACTGGCGTGACCCTCATCGAGCTGATCGAGCGCGCCGCCGCGCGCCTGGACGCCGCACAGGTCGGCTACGGCCACGGCACCACCAACGCTTTTGACGAAGCCGCCTGGCTGGTGATGTGGCGCCTGGGCTTGCCCATTGATGCGCTCGACGAGCACGAGCAACGCGCCGTCAGCGACGAAGAGCGCACGCAGGCCGATGCCCTGATCGAAGAGCGCATCGCCACGCGCAAACCAGCGGCCTACCTCACCAAGCAGGCCTGGCTGCAAGGCGTGCCCTTCTACGTGGACGAGCGCGCCATCGTGCCGCGCTCCTTCATCGCCGAGGTGCTGGCCGACGGCAGCATCGATGCCTGGCTGAGCGAGCGCACCCAGCGCGTGCTCGACCTGTGCACCGGCAATGGCAGCCTGGCCGTGCTGGCCGCCATGGCTTATCCCGACGTCACCGTCGATGGCGCCGACCTCAGCCCCGACGCGCTGGCCGTGGCCCGCATCAACGTCGACCAGCACGGCCTGCAAGAGCGCATCACCTTGCTGCAAAGCGATGGGCTGGGCAGCGTCAAAGGCCCCTATGACCTGATCCTGTGCAACCCGCCCTACGTCAACGCCGACTCGATGGCCAAGCTGCCCGCCGAGTACCGCGCCGAGCCTGAAATGGCGCTGGCCTCCGGCACCGACGGCATGGACTTCACGCGCGCCCTGTTCGCCGCTTTGCGGGCCGAACCCGACCGCTTCATGAGCGAAGACGCCGTGCTGGTGCTGGAGATCGGCAACGAACGAGCGAACTTCGAGCGCGCCTTCCCCGACCTGGCCGTGACCTGGTTGCCCACTTCCGCGGGCGACGACCAGCTGCTGCTCGTCACGCGCGACGCCTTGCTGCTCGCCTGAGCCCCACATGATCAACCTCAAGAACGTTTCCCTGCTGCGGGGCACCAAGCCCGTGCTCGACGGTGCCAGCGCCACCCTGCACCCCGGCGAGAAGGTCGGCCTGATCGGACGCAACGGCGCCGGCAAGTCTTCGCTGTTCTCGCTGCTGGCAGGCCGCCTGCACGCCGACGCTGGCGACGTCGAGATCCCGCCCAGCTGGCTGCAACCCGGCGGCATGGCCGAGGTCGCGCAGAACATGCCCGAGACCGACGAGCCCGCCACCGAGTTCGTGCTGCAGGGCGACACCCGCCTGATGGCCGCGCGGCAGGCGCTGGCGCAGGCTGAAGCCGACAACGACGGCCACGCCATGGCCGAAGCCCACATGGCCCTGGCCGATGCCGGCGACTTCGACGCCTCCGCCCGCGCTCAAGCCCTGTTGCTGGGCCTGGGCTTCCAGCTGCAGCAGACCACGGCCCCCGTCAACAGCTTCTCGGGCGGCTGGCGCATGCGCCTGCAGCTGGCCCGCGCGCTGATGTGCCCTGCGCAGTTGCTGCTGCTGGACGAGCCCACCAACCACTTGGACCTGGACGCCCTGGTCTGGCTGGAGAGCTGGCTGCAACGCTACGACGGCACGCTGATCATCATCAGCCACGACCGCGAGTTCCTTGACGCGATCACCCGCGTGACCCTGCACCTCGACGAAGGCAAGCTGACCCGCTACACCGGCGGCTACACGGCCTTCGAGGCCATGCGCGCCGAGCGCCTGAACCAGCAGCAGGCCGCTTATGGCAAGCAGCAGGACCGCATCGCTCACCTGCAGAAGTTCATCGACCGCTTCAAGGCGAAAGCCAGCAAGGCCCGCCAGGCCCAAAGCCGCGTCAAGGCCCTCGAGCGCATGGAAAAGCTCGCGCCCGTGCTCACGGCCAGCGACTTCGAATTCAGCTTTCCCGAGCCCGCCAGCCTGCCCAACCCCATGCTGGTCATGCAAGACCTGCAATGCGGCTACCAGGTCGACGAGGGCGCGGCCCCCATCGTCATCGTGCAGGGCGTCAACCGCTCGGTGCTCCCGGGTCAGCGCATCGGCATCCTGGGCGCCAACGGACAAGGCAAATCCACCCTGGTCAAAACGCTGGCGCACATGCTGCCCGCCGTCGCTGGCAACGTCACCGAAGGCAAGGGCCTGAGCATCGGCTACTTCGCCCAGCAGGAACTCGATGTACTGCGCACCGACGAGGGCCCGCTCGCCCACATGATCCGCCTGGCCAAGGAGGTGGGCCCGCAGGCGCGCGAGCAGGAACTGCGCGATTTCCTGGGGCGCTTTCGCTTCACCGGCGACATGGTCTCGCAACCCGTCGGCCAGTTCAGCGGCGGCGAAAAGGCCCGCCTGGTGCTGGCCCTGGTCGTGTGGCAGCGCCCCAACCTGCTGCTGCTCGACGAACCCACCAACCACCTCGACCTCACCACCCGCGAGGCGCTGAGCATCGCGCTCAACGAGTTCGAGGGCACCGTCATGCTGGTCAGCCACGACCGGGCCCTGCTGCGCGAGGTCTGCGACGAGTTCTGGCTGGTCACCCGCGGGGGCGTCAGCACCTTCGACGGCGACCTGGACGACTACCAGAAATGGCTGCAGGAGCAGGCCCGCGAGGTGGCCGCTGCGGCCCGTGCGGCACGGGAGCCGCGCGATCTTGCACCAACCGCGGCATCGGCGGCACCAGTGGCATCGGCATCCGAGCCATCTGCCACGGACGCTTCGGCCGGCAACCGCAAGGAAGACCGCAAGACCGCTGCCCAGGCCCGTCAGCGCATCGCTGAACAGGTCAAGCCACTCAAGGCCGAACTCAAGCAGGTTGACGCCCGGCTCGCTGCCGCCCAGGCGGAGTCGGAGCGACTCACGGAACTGCTCGGTCAAGCCACCTTGTCAGGCACCGACAGGGCCGAGCAGGGCAAACGCCTCAAGGCCCTCGGTGACGAGATCGAAGCCCTCGAATCGCGCTGGCTGGAGATCACCGACGAAATCGAGCGCCTCGGGGCCTAGCGCGAAGCCTGGTGCCCTGCCCTGTGCTCGGCCATGCCCTGGCAACCGACGCAAAGCGCGGCCTCGGGCAGGACGCTCAGGCGCATGGCGCCGATGGGTTCGTCGCACTCCAGGCAAGCCCCATAGGTGCCCTCGGCCAAGCGGGTCAGCGCGTCCTGAACCGCCCTGAGCTCGTCCTGTTCGTGGCGCAGCAGTGCGATCACCTCGTCATCGGCTTCGGTCGCGCACGCGCCCTCGGTGCCCGCCACGAAGGTGTTGGTGGTCACCGACTGCTGTGAAGCCAGGCGCTCTCGCAACACGGCATCCTGCGCCATCAACTCGCGGGCCCGAGCAAGCAGCCGCGCCTTCAATTCGTCAACATGAACGACCCCGGTTGCGAGCAGGCCAGGGTCGGGGTGGAGGGTGGCGGACATCGGCACTCCTGATCGCGCTGGGCGCGCATTTGTTCACATCCCCAGCTTAGAAGGCCGCTCGAATGAGGGCATTGCTGCGCATCAAGTCCCCTGCTTGGTCTCATGCGCCTAACATGTCGCCATGCCCAGCCCATCCAGAGCGTCCACGCCATCAGGCCCCGACCAGCTGCTGCGTCTCGACCAGCAGTTGTGTTTCGCCCTGTACGCCAGTTCGCTGGCGATGACCAAGCTGTACAAACCGCTGCTCGCGCCGCTGGGCCTGACCTACCCCCAGTACCTCGTCATGCTCGTGCTCTGGGAACGAGACGACCGCGCCGTGCATGAACTGGGCGAGCTGCTGCAGCTCGATTCCGGCACCCTGACGCCGCTGCTCAAGCGCCTGGAGGGCTCTGGCCTGGTCTCTCGCCAGCGTGACCAGGCCGACGAACGCCGGGTGCGCATCCTGCTGACCGAAGCTGGCCGCCAACTCAAACAGGCCGCCAGCAGCATCCCCGTCTCGGTGATGTGCCAGGTGGGCGGCGAACTGGACGCCGTGGTCGAACTTCGCGAGCGGCTTCACGCCCTGCGCCAGCGCCTGCAAGGACAACCTCAGTCCGACTGAGGTCTTTGCCGGGCGCCGCCTCCCCCTCAAACTCCGAGGCGCACAATCCATCAAATCGATTGCACGCAATCTTTTACCGAAAGGACCTCGCCATGGCTTCTCCCACCCAGATCGTCTACACCGCCCATGCCACCGCCACCGGTGGCCGCGACGGACGCGCCGTCAGCGACGACGGCAAGCTCGATGTGGCCCTCGCACGTCCCAAGGAAATGGGCGGCAACGGCGCCGGCACCAACCCCGAGCAGCTCTTTGCCGCCGGCTACAGCGCCTGCTTCCTCGGCGCCATGGGCTTCGTGGCGGGCCAGAACAAGCAGTTCCTGCCCGCAGGCACCCAGATCGCTGGCGACGTCGGCATCGGCCCCATCCCGCAAGGCTTCGGCATCACCGTGACGCTGCGCATCACCCTGCCCGGCATGGCCCGCGACGCCGCCCAGGCCCTGGTCGATGCCGCCCACCAGGTCTGCCCCTACTCCAACGCCACCCGCGGCAACATCACCGTCAACCTCGAACTGGTCTGACGCCATTGCGCTGGGAACCTGGGCGCATGCGCCCGGGCGCCCCCGGAATGTCCCGGAGAAAGGGTGTTAATCTCACGTTATCCATTAGATACCGAGGTTGACGGGGCGGCACGTGCCGCCTACCCTTGCGACCCATGCCTTTCACGACCCGACACGCCAGCCGGCGGCTCCAGGCCACCGACTTCCCTGCCGGGCACGGATCGCGGCTCAGCCCCCCCTTGAAGGCCCTCCTGGCCTGGGTTTTTCTGCTGAGCAGCCATCTCCTGCCACACACCGCGCTGGCCCAGCAGGCCGGCGTGTCGCCTGCCGCGAGCGCTTCCGCCGCTGCACCGAGCGACGACCCGGTGGCTCGGTTCCTGTCCGACAAGGGCCTGCTGCCTTCCAGCCGCCCCGTGTCCGAGTTGGCCCAGCAGGTGCGCAACACCGCCACCGACCTGGCCTCCGACCTCGTGCTGTCGGCCATGAACTTCCTGGGCGTGCCCTACCGCCGAGGCGGCACCTCCGAAGAAACCGGCTTCGACTGCAGCGGCTTCACCCGCCATGTGTTCGAAAACAGCGTCGGCCTCATCCTGCCGCGTCGGGCCTCCGAGCAGGCTCGCTCGCCCCAGCTGGTCCCGGTCCAGCAGCAGGCCGAGCTCAAGCCCGGCGACCTGGTGTTCTTCAACACCCTGCGCCAGACCTTCTCCCACGTCGGCATCTACATCGGCGACAACAAGTTCATTCACTCGCCGCGCGCTGGTGGCAGCGTTCGCGTCGAGGACATGCGCCAGGCCTACTGGCAACAGCGCTACAACGGCGCCCGCCGCGCGCCGAACATGGCGCCTCAGGCCACCGCCCCCGCGAACAACTGAGCCCCCTCGGCACATGGGGTGCCGGCGTTGACGGCACAATGGCGACATGACGTCCGATGCCGCCTCGCGGGCAGCCATCATCCCGATCGCACCCGACACGCCTTCGCCCGTGCGCGCCATGCCGCCCGCGCTGGCCAGCTTGCCCGCGGCCTTGCATGACCGCCGCCAACGCCCCCTGCAGGACCTGCGCATCTCCGTCACGGACCGATGCAACTTCCGCTGTCCTTACTGCATGCCGCGGGCCACATTCGGCAAACACCACCGCTTCCTGCCACACGAAGCCCTGCTGAGTTTCGAAGAGATCACCCGCGCGGCCAGTGCGGCCCTGGCGCTGGGCGTGCGCAAGCTGCGCCTGACCGGCGGCGAGCCCCTGCTGCGCAAGGACCTGCCCACCCTGGTCGGGCAGCTCGCCGCCCTGAAGACGCTCGATGGCACCGCCCCGGAAATTGCCTTGACCACCAACGGTGTGCTGCTGAGCCGCCAGGCCCAGGCCCTCAAGGACGCAGGATTGCAACGCGTCACCGTCAGCCTCGACGGACTGGACCAGGCCGTCTTCGCGCGCATGAGCGACAGCGGCCTGCACGTGCAAGACGTGTTGGCCGGCATCGATGCAGCCCAGCGGGCGGGCCTGTCGCCCGTCAAGGTCAACATGGTCGTGCACAAGGGCGTCAACGACGACCAGGTCCTGCCCCTGGCGCGCCATTTCCGCGGCTCCGGCGTGGAGCTGCGCTTCATCGAGTTCATGGACGTCGGCCAGACCAACCGCTGGCGGCTCGACCAGGTCGTCCCCTCCGAAGAAGTCCGTCAGCGCATCGCGGCGCACTGGCCCCTGCTGCCAGCCTCCACCGCGCGCGCCGCCGACACGGCCGAGCGCTGGCTCTACGCCGATGGCGCGGGCAGCATCGGGTTCGTCTCGAGCGTCACCCGCGCCTTCTGCGGTGACTGCACCCGCCTGCGCCTTTCCACCGATGGGCGCCTCTACACCTGCCTGTTCGGCACGCGGGGCCACGACCTGCGCGCCCTGCTGCGCGACCCGCGCATCGGCGACGAAGAGCTTCGCCTGCGCCTGGCGGCCTTGTGGGAGGCCCGCGACGACCGCTATTCCGAGCTGCGCCAGGCCACCGAAACCCCGCCAGATGAAGGCCGGGTCGAGATGAGCTACATCGGCGGATGACAGTGTGAAAGAAGTGGCCCCGACACCTGCCTGCACCAACGTGACCGCCTGGGTGCTCGCTGGCGGAGAAGGTCGCCGCATGGGCGGGGTCGACAAAGGCCTGCAGAGCTGGCGCGGGCGCCCACTGGCCCATTGGGTGATGGGCGCCCTGCGGCCCCAGGTGCGGGGCATGGGCGTGTGTGCCAATCGCAACCTGCCCAGCTATGGGCAACTGCTGAGCGACGTCTGCGAGCCCTTCAGCGAGCCTGGCAAGGGCAACCTGGGCACCCACCCCGACGACCCCGACCTGCCCGCGCGCAGCGGCCCCCTCGCAGGCATCCTCACCGGTCTGCGCCGCTGTCCCACCGACTGGCTGCAACTGGCGGCATGTGACACCCCCGGCCTGCCAGGCGACCTCGTCGAGCGCTTGCTCGGCGCCGCATCCGACGCCGACATTGCCGTGCCTTGCACCGAAGACATCGGCCCGGACGGGCGCGTTGAGCCCCGCCCGCACTGGACTTGCGCGCTCGTCCACAAGAGGACCACCCCTGAGCTGGCCGCCGCTTTCGTGAAGGGCGAACGCAAAGTCGGTCAATGGATCCGGTCTCAGCGCTGGGTGGCGGTATCCTTCGCGGCAGCTTCGGACTTCGAGAACATGAACACCCTGGAGACCTTGCATGGCCGGGACTGATTCGCAGGTGCGCATCGCCCGCATCGCCCCCGCCGACCTCGGCGCCTACAAGCGCCTGCGGGACGAAGCCCTGCGCCTGCACCCGGACGCCTTCGACGCCGACATCGAAAGCGAGCAATCCCGTCCACCAGAAAGCTACCTGTGGCGCCTTGGCATGAGCGAGACGCTTGGCGGCACCTTCCTGCTCGGCGCCTGGGAAGGGCGCGAGCTCATCGGCATGATCGGGCTCGAGAGGCAGACCCAGGCCAAACTGCGCCACAGCGCCGAGTTCAACAGCATGATGGTGCACCCGAGCCACACGGGGCGAGGCGTGGGCATCCAGCTCGTGCAGGCGGCCATCGCCGAGGCCCGCCAGGCCATCGGGCTGGAGCAGATCACCTTGCGCGTGAGCACCTCCAGCAACTCTGCCATCCGCCTGTATGAGCGAGTGGGCTTCAAGGGCTGCGGCGTGCTGCCTCACGCCATCAAACTGGTCGAGGGACCAGGCCAGGTGCGCTACCACGACAAGCTGACGATGGTCCTCATCCTCTGAGGGCCACCTGCCCGATCAGGCTTCGGCTGCGCCCCGGTTGGCCAGGCCATCTGCCTTCTCGTTGCCCGGGTCGCCCGCGTGGCCCTTGACCCAGTGCCAGGCCACATCGTGGCGGTGGGTCTGCGTTTCCAGCTCGACCCACAGGTCCGCGTTTTTCACCGGCTTGTTGTCGGCGGTCTTCCAGCCGCGACGCTTCCAGCCACCGATCCATTCGGTGATGCCCTTGCGGACGTACTCGCTGTCCGTGTAGACGTCCACCTTGCAGCGCTTCTTGAGCGCCGTCAGGGCCTGGATGACGGCGGTCAGCTCCATGCGGTTGTTGGTGGTCAGGCGCTCGCCGCCCCACATCTCTTTTTGGTGCTGGCCACTGACCATCCAGACGCCCCAGCCACCTCGGCCAGGATTGCCCTTGCAGGCACCGTCGGTGTAGACAACCACCGCGGGCGTGTTGTTCTCGCTCATCGAATCTCGCTTGTTTGCAATTTTTGTGGACAGGTGCGTGCGCAGGGCTCGAAGCCGTCAACGCGGCCGATCGTCGCCGACCGAGTCCCATGGCGTGCGCTGGTGGCGCTGGGCCACGACGGCAGGTGCCGAGGCCGGGCTCATGCGGGTTCGGCGCACCTTGCCGACCAGGTGCATGCCGCGAACGCGCTTGACGGCCACCACGAAGTAGACCGCGCCCAACACCGGCCACCAACGGTCGCCCGCGTTTTCCATCCAGGCCAGGCGGTCCCAGCTGCGTTGCTGCCGAACCATGGGGCGGTAGCAGCCGAAACAGCCCGCCTCGACCTCCAGATCGAGCAGGCGCAGCCAGTCGCGCAGGCGCCAGTACGCAATGAATTCGCCTTGCGGCAGCACCAGGGCCGACGAGGCACCCCAGCGCCCCATGCGCTGCCACAGCCCCCACAGGCTGGCCGGGTTGAAGCCGGCGATCACCACCCGGCCTTCGGGCACCAGCACCCGCTCGACTTCGCGCAGGGTGTGATGCGGGTCCCGCGCCAGCTCGAGCGCGTGCGGCAGCACCACCAGGTCCAAACTCGAAGACGGGAAGGGCAAGGCCTCGAAATCACAGCGCAGCCCCAGCGGCGCACCGCTGAGCAAACCCGCCTCGCCCTGCACCGGCTCGTGGACCAGCGGTGCGAGTTCGGCAGGCGGCGACCACGCCTGGTAAGCCGTGTCCACCGCCAGCCAGCGGTGCGGCATGCGGTTTGCTCGCAAGGCATCGAGCTCGGGCAGACCCAACTGCAACGCGTGAAAGCCGAACACATCGGCCACGAGGCGATCCATCTGCTGCTGCTCCCAGTCGAGCAGCGACTGGCCCGGCGCCATGGCCAGCCAGGGGTGCAAATCTATAATCGGATCGACTTTGGTCATGAAACTGATCGCCCTGCCCGCCTTCACCGACAACTACATCTGGATGCTGCACGACGGCCAACAAGCCCTCGTGGTGGATCCAGGCGATGCCACGCCCGTGCAAGAAGCGCTGCGAGCACTCGAGCTGGACCTGACCGCCATTCTAGTGACCCATCACCACCCCGATCACATTGGCGGTTTGCCGACGTGGCAGGGCCGCGGCATTCCCATCCACGGACCGGCGGACGAGCGCATCAGCGGCCTGACCCACATTGTCGGCGAGGGCGACCGGCTGAGCTGGCGAGGGCTCGATTTCACCGTGATGGACACACCGGGGCACACCCGCGTGCACCTGTCCTACCTGCTGCCCGAAGGCCTGGGGCAGTCGGACCCTCACCCCCATCTGTTTTGCGGTGACACGCTTTTTTCAGCCGGATGCGGTCGCATCTTCGATGGCACACCCGATCAGCTGTACGATAGCTTGATGCGCCTGGCCTCGCTGCCGGACGACACGCGCATCTGCGCGACCCACGAATACACCCTCTCGAACCTGCGATTTGCGCAGGCGGTCGAACCCCGCAACCCCGACATGGGTCGGCACCAGGCACATTGCGAAGCCCTCAGGGCGCGCCAGTTGCCCACGCTGCCCAGCACCCTGCGCACCGAACGGCTCATCAACCCGTTCCTGCGCTGCACCCAATCCGAGGTGGTGGCCAGTGCCCTCGCGCACGGCGCCCAGGATGCCGATCCGCGGTCCGTCTTCGTCGCCCTGCGCCAATGGAAAAACCAGTTCTGACGATGTCTGCCAAGCCACTCCACCTGAGACGCCCCAGAGCCCTCGCGCTCCTCCTCACCGCCATCGCCACCTCGCTGCTGTCCGCTTGCGGCTCGCTGCAGCCCGACGTCACCTCGCGTCAGGCCGATGAGCAAAGCCGTCAGCGCCAGGCGGGCTCTGCCCTGTCGAACTGGGGCGACCAGCGCGTGGCGGCCGGCACCCGCCAGGACCCGGCATCGGGCTTGCGCGTCGACCTGGGGCCGGGCGCCCTGCGAGACAGCCACATCGAGCCCCGCACCGAGGGCCTTGAAGCGATCGGCAAGCCCACCGACCCGCTGGAGCCAGAAACCACCGTCAACCTTGACGACGCAACGGCCTCGCAAGACCTGTGGGGGCGAATCCGCCTGGGCTATGCGCTGCCGTCCCTCGAGACCCAGCTGGTGGGCGACCACGAGCGCTGGTATGCCAGCCGCCCTGAATACGTCCAGCGCATGACCTCGCGCGGCAGCCGCTACCTCTACCACGTGGTCGAGGAAATCAACCGCCGCAAGATGCCCACCGAGCTGGCCCTGCTGCCCTTCATCGAGAGCGCCTTCAACCCGCAGGCCATGTCGTCGGCGCGCGCTTCGGGCATGTGGCAGTTCATGCCCGCCACCGGCAAGGACTTCGAGCTCAAGCAGAACCTCTTTCGCGACGACCGCCGCGACGTGCTGGCCTCCACCCGCGCCGCCCTCGACTACCTGCAGCGACTGCACCGCATGTTCGGCGACTGGCACCTGGCCCTGGCCGCCTACAACTGGGGCGAAGGCAACGTGCAAAGGGCCATTCAGCGCAACCAGCGCCAGGGCCTGCCAACCGACTACCTCAGCCTGAACATGCCGGCCGAGACGCGCAACTACGTGCCCAAGCTGCACGCCGTGCGCAACATCGTGATGCAGCCCGAGCGCTTCGGCCTGGCCCTGCCGCCCATCGAGAACCACCCCTACTTCGTGAGCGTGCCCATCCAGCGTGACATGGACGTCGCGCTCGCCACGCGCCTGGCCGGGCTGTCCATCGACGAGTTCAAGGCCCTGAACCCCTCGCAGAACAAGCCCGTCATCCTGGCAGCCGGCACGCCACAGCTGCTGCTGCCCTACGACAACGCCAACCTGTTCGTGCACAACCTGTCGCGCCACAAAGGTGCCCTGGCCACCTGGACGGCCTGGCAGGTGCCGCGCACCATGCGCCCGGCCGACGCCGCCAAGTCGGTCGGCATGAGCGAAGCATCGCTGCGCGAGGTCAACCGCATCCCACCGAAGATGCTGGTCAAGGCCGGCTCGACCCTGCTGGTGCCGCGCTCCGAGCACCGCGAACAGGACGTCTCCGAAAGCCTGGCCGACAACGCCATGATGGCCCTGGCACCCGACCTGCCCCCGATGAAACGCACGGTCGTCAAGGCCGGCAAGCGCGACACCGTGGCCAGCATCGCGCGCCGCTACAGGGTCTCGGCCAACCAGGTCGCGCAATGGAACCGCACCAACGCTCGCGCCACCTTCAGCCGCGGTCAGAACGTGGTGGTTTACGTGCCGATGGCGGCCAAGCGCCAGCTCGCATCCGCCAGCAGGGCCACAGGCAAGCAAGCCAGCAAGCAAGCCAGCACCCGCAGCAAGGTCAAGGTGGCGGCCAATGCCCGCACGGGCTCCGTCAAGGCCGGCAGCAAGGCCAACACCCGCAACAGCCGGGTGCGCGTGGCCAGCGCACGCTGACCGCCTCGTCGCTCAGCGGCGATCCATGAAGGCGTGGGCGATGGTGCCCAGGTCCACGTACTCCAGCTCGCTGCCAACAGGCACGCCGCGGGCCAGGCGGGTCACCCGCAGGCCTCGGCTGCGCAGTTGCTCGGCCAGGATGTGGGCCGTGGCCTCGCCTTCGGCGGTGAAGTTGGTGGCCAGGATGACCTCCTGCACCACGCCGTCTCCCGAGCGCTCGAGCAAAGGGGCCACCCCGATGTCGCGCACACCCAGGCCATCGAGCGGACTGAGCCGGCCCATGAGCACGAAGTAAAGCCCCTTGTAGCTGCCCGTGCGCTCCAGGGCCGCCTGGTCGGCCGGGGTCTCGACCACACACAGCGAGTGCTTGTCGCGTGTTTCGTCCTGACAGACCTCGCAGACCGGTTCGCGGCTGAAGGTGTGGCAACGCGTGCAATGCCCGATCTCGGACACCGCCACATCGAGTGCACGCGCCAGGCGCACCGCGCCCGAGCGATCGTGCTGCAGCAGGTGGTAGGCCATGCGCTGAGCCGATTTCTGGCCGACGCCGGGCAGGCAGCGCAGGCCTTCGATCAGGGCTTCGAGGGCGGAATCGGCCATGGGTCGAGCTCGTGAGCGAACGCGCTCAGAACGGGAACTTCATGCCAGGCGGCATGGGCATGCCGGCCGTCAGGCGCGACATCTTCTCGGAGCTGGTCGCTTCGGCGCGGCGCACAGCGTCGTTGAAGGCCGCAGCCACCAGGTCTTCCAGCATGTCCTTGTCGTCGGCCAGCAAGCTGGGGTCGATGGTGACGCGCTTGACTTCGTTCTTGCAGGTCATGACGACCTTGACCAGGCCGGAGCCAGACTGCCCTTCGACCTCGACCAGCGCCAGCTCGTCCTGGGCCTTCTTGAGGTTGTCCTGCATCTGCTGGGCTTGCTTCATCAGCCCGGCGAGTTGTCCTTTGAGCATGGCTCTTCCTTTCGATCGGTGAGAGAAAACGGAGGGGATTGTCGCTCAGGGCGGCGCGATGCACCGCCTCACAGTGGCCGCACGGAGCCGGGCAGGATGCGGGCGCCGGGGTGATCGGCCATCAGGCGACGCACGAGCGGGTCGGCCGCCATCAAGGCCTCGGCCGCGCGCTGGCGGGCCTCCCTGGCCGCCAGGTCGCGCTGGGCGGGCGTGTTGACGGCGGCGCCTTGCGCCAGATCCAGCTGCACCTCGCGGCCCGACAGAGAAGCCAGCGCCTGCACCAGTCGATCGCGGTGCATGTCACCCATCAGGCTGACACGCTCGACGCGCAGTTGCCAGTGCTCGACCTGCCCCTCGACCCGGTGCGCCAGGCACTGAGACTGAACGGCCAGCTCGCGCACCAGTGCCGTGATCAGGCCTCGGCTCTGCAGTTGCGCCACCACGTCGGCCCAGAGGTCGGCCAAGGGATCGGGTTCGGCGGACTGCGCACCCAGAGGCGGCGCCGATGTGGACCCGGCGTCCGGGCCCGCAGGCTCCCACCCCGGGACATCGCCAGTCGCAGGCAGCGCCCCCACGTCCACCAAGGCCTCGGGCGGCAAATCGGGGGGCGGGCCATCGTCGAACTGGGCAGCCGCCGGGGCGACATCGGGCTCGGCGAGCGGCGGCTCGTCGTCCCACGGTGGCGCGGACTGGGGCGTGGCCCTGGCCGTTGCGGTGCTGGCTGCGACGGGGGTAACAGGGGCAACAGGGGCAGGGGCACCAGGCCGCGGCTGAGCCGGAGAAACCGGCTGGGACGCGACCGCCGATGCAGGCGTTGCGTGCGCCTGGCCCACGGTGGCTGCGCGTGGCGAAACCATCGCCGGAGGCACCGCCTGCGCTGCCGGGGGTGACATGGGTCGAGGGCTGGTCGTGGTCGCTGCCTGGGTGCGAGAAACCGGCTCGGCAGCCAGGCGGGCAGCCGAGCCGTCAGCTTTTGGGTCGTCCGGCCCCCGGCTCAAGGGGCTGCCTGGCTTGAAGGCCAGCAACCGCAGCATCAGCATGAGCAGCCCGCTGTACTCGTCCGGGGCCAGGGCCAGCTCGGCGCGACCCTGAAGGCACAGGCTGTAGAACAACTGCGTCTCGTCCGGCGCCAGGCGCGGCGCCAGGCGAGCCCAGGTTTCGGCGTCCGGGTCGTCCGCATCGCTCGCCAGGTGGGGCACCGCCTGCACCACGGCCATGCGTTGCAAGGCCGCCGCGAGCTCCTCCAGCGTCCCCGTGGCCGACAACCCGCGATCGCGCAGGGCATCCACCGCCGCGACCACCGCCGCGCCGTCGCCATCGGCCACAGCCTCGATGAGGCGCTGCACATGGCTGCGATCGACCGCGCCGAGCATCTGCCGCACGACGTCTTCCTGCAAGCCACCGCCGCCAAAGGCGATGGCCTGATCGGTCAGGGACATGGCGTCGCGCATCGAGCCCCGGGCCGCGCGCGCGATCAGCCGCAGCGAGGCCATGTCGTGGGCCACCGCTTCTTTCTGCAACACCTCGGCGAGGTGGCTCTGCACCGTCTGCGCCGCCATGGGGCGCAGGTTGAACTGCAGGCAGCGCGAGAGCACGGTGACCGGCACCTTCTGCGGGTCGGTCGTGGCCAGCACGAACTTCAGGTAGTCAGGCGGCTCCTCCAGCGTCTTGAGCATGGCGTTGAAGGCGTGCGTGGACAGCATGTGCACTTCGTCGATCATGTAGACCTTGAAGCGCCCCACCACCGGCTTGTAGACCGCCTGCTCCAGCAGTTGGGAGATTTCCTCGACCCCCCGATTCGAGGCGGCATCCAGCTCGACATAGTCGACAAAGCGACCACTGTCGATGTCACGGCAAGGCTGGCATTGCCCGCAAGGATGGGCCGTGATGCCGCCCTGGCCATCGGGGCCGACGCAGTTCAGCGACTTCGCCAGGATGCGCGAGACCGTTGTCTTGCCCACCCCGCGGGTGCCCGTGAACAGGTAGGCGTGATGCAGGCGCTGCTGGGTGAGCGCATTGGAGAGGGCCTGGACCACATGCCCTTGGCCGACCATGGCCTCGAAACTGCCTGGCCGGTGCTTGCGCGCGAGAACCGTCGATGTCATGCCCGGATTCTAGGCTCTGGGCCGGCGCCACCTGCGGCGGGGGCACCTCAAAAAAGACCCTGTGGCGGCGATTGGAAGGTTTACATCTGGTAACATGGATACTCAGAAAGTCACCCCTCATTTCGTCAAATCATCCCCACCCGCAAGGGGGGCGAACCATACAATTTGACGAGGCATTGGCCGGACAGGTTTTGTCCGTTCCAATGATTCCATTTAACTGGCGGACGCCGGTTGACTCACGCCGCCCGAGCCCGGCCGCCGTGAGTGCAGTCGCCGCGTCGCACCAAGCGGGCTCGTTGTATGTCCTTTGAAAATCTGGGTTTGTCCGCACCGCTTTTGCGTGCGCTCCAAGAAGCGGGTTACGACCACCCCACCCCCATTCAATCCCAAGCCATTCCAGCGGTGCTGGCAGGTGGGGATTTGCTGGCCGGCGCGCAGACCGGCACGGGTAAAACCGCAGGTTTTACGCTGCCCATGCTGCAAAAGCTGTCCGCGGCCGCTGCCCAGCAGGGCGTGCGCAAGCGCGCGATCCGCGCCTTGGTGCTGACGCCGACGCGTGAGCTGGCCGCACAGGTCGAAGAGAGTGTCCGAAATTATGGCAAATACCTGCCATTGAAATCGATGGTGATGTTTGGCGGCGTGGGCATGAATCCCCAGATCGAAGCCTTGCGCCAAGGTGTCGATATCCTGGTGGCCACCCCGGGCCGTTTGCTCGATCACCATCAGCAGGGCACGCTGAAACTCGACGAGGTGGAAATCTTCGTCCTCGACGAAGCAGATCGCATGCTGGACATGGGTTTCATCCACGATATCCGTCGTGTTCTGAATATCCTGCCCCAGAAAAAACAGAGCCTGCTTTTTTCGGCCACTTTTTCGGACGAAATCAAGGCGCTGGCCGAACGCCTGCTGAACGCGCCGCGCGTCATCGAAGTCGCCCGCCGCAACGCGACGGCCGACACGGTTGCGCAGAAGGTGCACCCGGTTGACCGCGACCGCAAGAAAGAGCTGCTCAGCCACCTGATCCTCAGCCAGGACTGGCACCAGGTGCTGGTGTTCACGCGGATGAAGCACGGCGCCAACCGCCTGGTCGAGTACCTGGACAAGCAGGGCATCACGGCCATGGCCATCCATGGCAACAAGAGCCAGAGCGCCCGGACCCGGGCCTTGGCCGACTTCAAGACTGGCGACCTGCGGGTGCTGGTGGCCACCGACATCGCCGCGCGCGGCATCGACATCGACCAGTTGCCGCACGTGGTCAACTACGAGCTGCCCAACGTGCCGGAAGACTACGTGCACCGCATTGGCCGCACGGGCCGCGCGGGTGCCGAAGGTGAAGCCGTTTCCCTGGTGTGCGTGGACGAAGAGGGCTTCCTGGCCTCGATCGAGAAGCTCATCAAGCGCCAGATTCCCCGCGAAGTGATCTCGGGCTTCGCGCCTGATCCGAACGCCCGCCCTGAGCCGATCCAGTTGGGCCGCCGGGTGCTGCACGGCGGTGGCCAGCGCTCGGGCGGCGGTGGCGGTGGCGGTGGCGGTGGCGGTGGCGGTGGCGGTGGTGGTGGCAACCGCGGTGGCGCATCGGGCTCGGGCTCCGGTTCGCGCGGTGGCCAGGGTGGCGGTGGCCGCCATCAGACCCCGTCGCGTCAGGGCGCCGGCCGTCAGGAGGCCTCGGACGGCGGTGCCGCCGTGATGGTGCGCCGGCGCCGCAGCGCCTGAGTGATCCCCGCCAGGCTTGGGCGACCACGCCCGACGGAAGGGTCAGTCGAACCGGCCCGCGCGCAGCCACTTGGTCGCCACCCACTTTTCACCCGCCTGCACCGGCGCTCCGCCATGCAGGGTTCGGGTGAGCGGGCTGGGCTGACCGTACGCAAAGAACACGGCGCTTCCGCGCAGGGCCTGCACCTCGATGCCCGCATCGGGGAAGGTGGTGGCACCGCCCGATTCGGGCGTGTTCAGGTACATCAGCACCGTGCCCACGCGTTGCCCTCCCCGCTTGAGGATGGCCTGGCTGCCGGGCTGCGCCGGATCGAAATAATCGAAGTGCGGGCGGTACTCGGCGCCCACGCCATAGCGCAGCACCTGCAGGCCCTCGCCACGCTCGAGCGGCCACTGCAGCAAGGCCGCGATGCGCGCCTCGATGGCGCTGACCAGCTCGCCCTCGCCGCGTGAGAAAAACATGCCCTGGCTGGTTCGCGCGGCGTTGACCTCGCTTTCGCCGGTGCGGTTGACCACCGTTTCGGAGCGCGACAGGCGCGGCCTGGCCAGCTCGATCAGCGCATCGCATTCGGCGTCGCTGAGCAGGTCACGAAACACGACGATGCGCGGGTGACGGATGCTCACCACCACATCGACCTGGCGGTCGTGCGCCAGCAAGCGGTGCGCCGCGTCATCGACCAGATCGGGCATGGCCGGCGCCGCCAGAGCCAATTCGTCGGCTGCATCGGGCATGATCTCCCGGATGGCCTCCAGCGCGACCCCAGTGTCCCAGCCGCTGGCCTGCATGGACGCCAGCACCCTTTCAGCGCGATGCCCTGCCGCCACTTGCGCGATCAGCCATTCGCGCAACTCGGGGGTGATCGCCTGGCGACTGTCCATGGCCCGCCAGGTCAGCCTTCGACGCGACGACGGAAAACCAGCCGCTGCGCAGTGGACGCCTCGGCATCGTGGGCGTAGCCCTCGGCGTTGAAGCCCAGCAGGTCCTTGGGGGCCTTGGCACGCTTGAGGATGGCGTGGCGCGCCATCAGGCCGCGTGCGCGCTTGGCATGGAAGCTGATGACCTTCCACTGGCCGGCCTTCCAGTCCTCGAAGACGCATTCCACCACCCTCGCCTTCAGGGCCTTGCGCTTGACCGACTTGAAGTACTCCTGCGAGGCCAGGTTGATGACCACGTCGCTGCCCTGCTCGGCCAGCTGCTGGTTGAGGTGCTCGGCCAGCTGGTCACCCCACCAGGCGTAAAGGTCCTTGCCGCGCGGGTTGGCGAGCTTCGTGCCCATCTCGAGCCGGTAGGGCTGCATCCAGTCCAGCGGCCGCAAGATGCCATACAGGCCGCTGAGGATGGCCACGTGCTCCTGGGCCCAGTCCAGGTCCTTCTGCTTGAGGCTGGGGGCGTCCAGGCCCTCGTAGACGTCGCCGTTGAAGGCCAGCACCGCCTGCTTGCTGTTGCGCGCGGAAAAGCGCGGCGACCAGGCAGCGTAGCGGGCCACGTTGAGCGTGGCCAGCGCGTCGCTGAGGTCCATGAGGGACGACAGTTGCGCGGGGGTGTAGGGGCGCAGCACCTCGATCAGCGCCGCCGACTCGGCCGCGAACTGCGGCAGGGTGTGGCGGTCGGTGGTGGGGGCGGTGTCGTAATCGAGGCTCTTGGCCGGGGACAGCAGGATCAGCATCTTTTCGGGGTGGGCAACGTCGGGCGGAGGTGGCAATGGGCGCTGACGATTCGTGGGGCCCGTCAGAGCGTGGCGCCCCCCACCGGGCGGTTGCAGGCACAGGCGGCATCGGTCTGCAGGGCATCGAGCACGCGCAGCACTTCATCGGGGTTGCGCCCCACCATCAGGCTGTTGACCGAGACGTGGCGGATGACGTTGTCCGGATCAACGATGAAGGTGGCGCGCAGGGCGATGCCCGCGGCGCGGTCGCGCACGCCCAGTTGGTCGACCAGTTGACCGGCTTCGTCGGCAAAGGCGTGGTGGCCCGGCTGGTCGATCTGCGGGGCCTCACGGCGCCAGCCCAGCTTGGAGTGCTCGTTGTCGGTCGAGCCGCCCATCAACACGGCATTGCGGTCGGCGAAATCCTTGGCCAGGCGGGCGAAGGCCTCGACCTCGCTGCCGCACACCGAGGTGAAATCCTTCGGATAGAAGTAGATGACCTTCCACTTGCCCGGAAAGCTCTGCTCGGTCAGCTCCTCGAAGGCGGACTGGCCGTGCTCCTCGGGGTGCTTGAAACCGGGCTTGATGCCCACAACTTTGAACGATGCCAGTTTGTCGCCAACGGTTTTCATGGGGGCTCCCTGCGCCCAGGGGCGCGGTGAACGGTTTCGGTGATTCGGATGCCCCTGATTTTGCCCTGAGGCGGGGCCCTGCACGCCAGCGCTCGGGCTTTTAGAATCACCATCCCACCCCAAACGAGTCACCCCATGGCGCTCTACCGCATCCACGACAAGGCCCCGACCGTCCACCCGAGCGCCTACGTGGCCGAATCGGCCGACGTCATCGGCGACGTGACCCTGTCAGAGGGCAGCAGCGTGTGGTCGCACGTGACGCTGCGTGGCGACAACGAACCCATCGTCATCGGCGCACGCTCGAACGTGCAGGAATCGTCCGTGCTGCACACGGACATCGGCTTTGCCTTGACCATCGCCGAAGACGTGACCGTGGGCCACCAGGCCATGCTGCATGGCTGCACCATCGGCGCGGGCTCGCTGATCGGCATCCAGGCCGTGGTGCTCAATGGCGCCGTCATCGGCAAGAACTGCCTGGTGGCCGCGGGTGCGCTGGTCACCGAGGGCAAGGTGTTCGAAGATGGCATGCTGATCATGGGCTCGCCCGCCAAGGCCGTGCGCCCGCTGACCGAGGCCGACCTGTTGCGCATGCACCTGGGCACGGGCCTCTACGTGGCCAAATCGGCCGAGTACAAGACCGCGATGGTGCGCATCGACGCACCGTCCAACTGAGTTGAATCGAGCTTCCATGAGCGAACTGCACACATTCCTGTTCGAGGGCCTGCCCGTGCGCGGCGTCCTGGTGCGACTGACCGAGTCCTGGCAGGAGTTGCTGCGCCGGCGCGAGGCCGGTGGCGGCTTCGAAGAGCCGGTGCGCCGCCTGCTGGGCGAGATGAGCGCAGCCACCGTGCTGCTGCAATCGAACATCAAGTTCAACGGCGCGGTGGTGCTGCAGATCTTCGGCGACGGGCCCGTCAAGCTCGCCGTCACCGAGGCGCAGCCCGACCTGTCCTTTCGCAGCACGGCCAAGGTGGTCGGCGAGATCCCGTCAACGGACAGCGGCAGCCTGCCCCTGGAGGTGCTGGTCAACAACCACGGCAAAGGGCGCTGTGCGATCACGCTCGACCCGAAGGACCGCCAGCCCGGGCAGCAACCCTACCAGGGCGTGGTCTCGCTCAACCACGTGGACGGCGGCCTGCTCAATGACCTCGGCGAGGTGCTGGAGCAGTACATGCGCAAATCGGAGCAGCTCGATGCCAAGCTGATCCTGGCGGCCAACGACGAGATCGCAGCCGGCCTGCTGATCCAGCGCATGCCCATCGAAGGCGAGGCCAACCTGGCGGGCACCGACCGCGTGGCCACGACGGAAGAAGAGCTCGACGAGGCCTACAACCGCATCGCCACGCTGGCGGCCAGCCTCAAGCGAGAAGAGTTGCTGACGCTGGATGCGCAAACCATCCTGCGCCGACTGTTCTGGGAAGAGGACCTGCGCTACTTCGAGCCCAAGGCCGGGCCCACCGGCCCTCGCTTTGCCTGCACCTGCTCGCGCGAACGCGTGGCCGACATGCTGCGCAGCCTGGGTCAGGAAGAAATCGACAGCATCATCGCCGAGCAAGGCCAGGTGGAGATCGGCTGCGATTTCTGCGGCGAGCACTACCACTTCGACCCCATCGACGCGGCCGGCCTGTTCACCGGTGATGCCAACACACCGCCGGGCTCGACCAGCCTGCAGTGAGCCGGCAGTGCCCCAGCGGTTCAGCGGGCAGGCACGAGGCCGGTCAGCAAACGCTCGCGGGCATCGGCTTGGGCCCATTGCCAAGGTTCGCTGAGCAGGCGCTGCCAGTCTGCGTTCAACGCCGCCGATGACAGCGGCGACGCGATGTCCAGCCACTCGCCTTCGCGCTGCGGGTGCGGCAGGCTCAGCGAAGCCGCGTGCAGCCACAGCCGCTGCACACCCAGGCGCTCGGCCCACCAGCGGTTGTGGGCCCCCTTGCCGTGTGTTGCGTCGCCAATGATGGGGTGCGCAAGGTGCTTGAGGTGGCGCCGGATCTGGTGCCGGCGGCCGGTGATCGGCAAGGCCTCCACCAGCGCCACGCGGGTCTGCGGGTAGCGGTCCACGGGCACGTCAAGGCTGCAGCGGGCCAGCAAACGAAAGTCGGTGACGGCATCCTGCGCCGGGGCTTGTGGCGCAGCGTCGTCCGGGCGCAGCGCATGGTCCACATGGGCTTGGTCTGGCGGCCAGCCGCGCACCATGGCGACGTAGCGCTTGTGCACCTCGCGGCGCTCGAAATGGGCGGAAAGCTGCCTGGCCGCAGCGGGCGACAGCGCCATCAGCAGCACGCCCGACGTCCCCTTGTCCAGGCGGTGAACCGGGTGCACAGGCACGCCGATCTGGTCCCTCAGCGCCTGCACGACGAACCGGGTCTCGCCGGCATCCAGGCCGGTGCGGTGCACCAGCCAGCCAGCGGGCTTGTGGATGGCGATGCACTCACCCTCGTGCCACAGCACGGGCAGCGTCGCCGAGGCCAGCCCATCAGGCGGCATCACCGCCCTCGCCTTGCTCACTGTCCTCGGCGTTCTTGCTCGCGGTGGCCGAGGCTGCCCGTGTCAGCCAGTGCTGCTCGCATTCGCCGTCATCGCAGTTGTCGCAGAACCAGCGCCAGCGCGAAGACCCGGCCTGCCGCTGTCGTCGAGCGGGCGCGTCGAGCAGGTGCTCGATGCTGCTGAGCGCATTGGCCTGGCGACGCAGGCCCTTGCCCATCACCAGCGCATGCGGCACCCCTGCCTCCTGCAGCAAGCGGCGCAGGCAGGTGTCCACCGCCTCGCGCACCTGAGGGCCATCGCGGATGATGCCGTCCGGCACCCATGGCAGGTCCAGCGCCGTGAGCAGAGTGAGGTCACAACGCGCGTGATCGGCCAGGGCCTGCGCGTGCAGACTGCGGTCACCGAAGATGACCTCGCTGTAGACCGCCGTCATGAGCGCGGTGGTGTCAGCCAGCACGATGTTGCCGCGCTCCGCGGCGGCGGCGATGCGCTGTGTCTGCTCGTCGGCAATGGCCCGCTGTTCATCGACACGGGGGGTGCACCCTTCGCGATCACAGAACAGGCGCAAAGCCTCTGGCACCGTGACCACCTGCAGACCACGCTCGCGCAATGTACGGCCCAACTCCTTGACCAGCAGCGTCTTGCCTGTGCTCTCGGCGCCCACGACGCCGATCACCAACGCGCGACCGGTGTCGCCCGCAACGTCGCTCATGGCAGGCCCCTCCAGCGCTCCACCCCCACTCGACGCGACCAGGCGACCCATCCCACACAGGACAGCACGGCGAACACGCCATACAGCCCCACCGTGAGCCACAGCCCCTTGTGCGCGAACAGTGCCATGCTCACCAGGTTCACCGCCAGCCAGCAAGGCCAGTTGTCGACCCACTTGCGGGCCAGCAGCCATTGCCCGACCAGGCTGCCTGCGGTGGGCAAGGCGTCACCATAGGGCACGTCCGAGTCGGTCCAGGCGTCCAGCAGGGCGCCGATCGCCACCCACAGCAACGCCGTCACGCCCAGCAGTTGCCAGCGCCCGGCCGACTTCAGCTGCCGCACCTGCAAAGCCTGGCCGGCGCCGTCTTGTCCCCGCAGCCATTGGCCCCAGCCCCAGGCCGACAAGGCGATGAAGACCAACTGCAAGGCTGCCTCGCCATAGAGGCGGCTGCGCGCAAAAAGCAAGGCATACAGGGCAGAGCTGGCGATGGCCAGCGGCCAGCCCAGCGGGTTGACGCGCAGGTTGAAGCCCACCATGGCCAGCGCCATCAGCGAAGCAACGGCCTCGAGTCGGCTGATGGGCAGCGCCCACGTCGCGTCCAGCGGCAGGAGCCAGGGATCGACCCAGGCCAGGTGTTCGGCCAGGCCACTCAATGACACGCTCATGGGCAATCAGCGCGTGGCGGAGGCAGCGGAGGGCGGCGCGCTCAGCACCGGCGGGGCCTTGGTGGTGAGCTGCACGTAGATTTCGTCGGGCTTGACCATGCCCAGCTCGGTGCGGGCCTTTTCCTCGACCATCTCCAGGCCTTCCTGAAGGTCGCGCACCTCGGCGGCGAGCTGGTCGTTGCGGGCCTGGGCCTGCGCATTGGCCTTTTGCTGTGCATCGACCTCGGCGCGCAAGGTCATGACGCGAGGCACCCCACCCTTGCCGAACCAGAGTTCGGCATGGATGGCGGCCAGCAGGGCGATGAGGACGAAAAAAGCCACACGCATGCGCGGATTATCCACGAGTGCCCACAAAAAACGGGACCTGGTTCAACACCAGGTCCCGTCGTGTTTCGTCCTGACCCGACATCCCTTGCCAGGTCAGGGCACCCGCGCTCAGCGCAGGTTGTAGAACGCGCTGCGGCCAGGGTAGACGGCCACGTTGCCCAGGTCCTCTTCGATGCGCAGCAGCTGGTTGTACTTGCTCATGCGGTCCGAGCGGCTCATCGAACCGGTCTTGATCTGGCCGGCGTTCAGGCCCACGGCGATGTCGGCGATCGTGTTGTCTTCGGTTTCACCCGAGCGGTGGCTGATGACGGCGGTGTAGCCGGCGCGCTTGGCCATCTCGATGGCGGCAAACGTTTCGGTCAGGGTGCCGATCTGGTTGATCTTGATGAGGATCGAGTTGGCGATGCCCTTCTCGATGCCTTCCTTCAGGATCTTGGTGTTGGTGACGTAAAGGTCGTCGCCCACCAGCTGCACCTTCTTGCCCAGGCGCTCGGTCAGGATCTTCCAGCCTTCCCAGTCACCTTCGTGCATGCCGTCTTCGATCGAGATGATCGGGTACTTGTCGCACCAGGTGGCCAGCATGTCGGTCCACTGCTGGGCGGTCAGCACCAGGCCTTCGCCTTCCAGGTGGTACTTGCCGTCCTTGTAGAACTCGGAGGCGGCGCAGTCCAGGCCCAGGGCGATCTGCTCGCCAGCGGTGTAGCCGGCGGCTTCGATGGCTTGCAGGATCAGCTGGATGGCTTCTTCGTGGCTGGCCACGGAAGGCGCGAAACCACCTTCGTCGCCCACGGCAGTGCTGATGTGCTTGTCGTGCAGGATCTTCTTCAGAGCGTGGAAGACCTCGGCGCCATAGCGCAGGGCTTCGCGGAAGGTCGGGGCGCCCACCGGCAGGATCATGAACTCCTGCAGGTCGAGGTTGTTGTTGGCGTGTGCACCGCCGTTGATGACGTTCATCATCGGCACGGGCAGTTGCACGGCGCCCATGCCACCGAAGTAGCGGTACAGGGGCAGGCCGGCTTCTTCGGCGGCGGCGCGGGCCACGGCCATCGACACGGCCAGCATGGCGTTGGCGCCCAGGCGGCCCTTGTTCTCGGTGCCGTCGAGGTCGATCAGGGTCTTGTCCAGGAAGGCTTGCTCGGAAGCGTCCAGGCCCAGCACGGCTTCGGCGATTTCGGTGTTGATGTGCTCGACGGCCTTGAGGACGCCCTTGCCCAGGTAACGCGACTTGTCGCCATCGCGCAGCTCGATGGCTTCGCGCGAACCGGTCGAAGCGCCCGAGGGCACGGCCGCACGGCCCATGACGCCGCTTTCCAGCAGGACGTCGCATTCGACGGTGGGGTTGCCTCGGCTGTCGATCACTTCGCGGCCGATGATGTCAACGATGGCGCTCATCAGGGGTTCCTCAAAAGATTGGATGGTTGGAAAGCAAAAACGGCCTGCCTGGGCTGCAGGCAAACCGTGGATTTTAGGACTTCAGTTGAAGTTCGATTCCAGGAAACCGTTCTTCTTGGTGACGCGGTCGAGCTCCACCAGGGTTTCGAGCAGGGCCTTCATGTGCTTGAGCGGCACGGCGTTCGGGCCGTCGCTCCAGGCCTTGGCCGGATCGGGGTGGGTCTCCATGAAGAGGCCGGCCACGCCAGCCGCCACGCCGGCACGTGCCAGCACCGGCACCATCTCGCGGGCACCGCCGCTGGCGCCGCCCAAGCCGCCAGGCTTTTGCACCGAGTGGGTCACGTCAAAGACCACCGGTGCGCCGGAATTGCGCATCTCGGCCAAGCTCGTCATGTCGGCCACGAGGTTGTTGTAGCCAAAGCTCACACCGCGCTCGCAGGCCAGAAAGCGATCGGTCGACAAGCCGGCCTCCTGCGCCGCAGCGCGGGCCTTGTCGATGACATTCTTCATGTCCCAGGGCGCGAGGAACTGGCCCTTCTTGATGTTGACTGGCTTGCCTGACTTGGCCACCGCACGGATGAAGTCGGTCTGGCGGCACAGGAAGGCCGGGGTCTGCAGCACGTCGACCACGCTGGCGACTTCGGCCACCTGCGATTCGTCGTGCACATCGGTCAGCACCGGCAGGCCGGTCTGGCGGCGAACCTCATCGAGGATCTGCAGGCCCTTGTCGAGCCCCAAGCCACGGGCGGTGGTGCCCGAGGATCGGTTGGCTTTGTCGAAGGATCCCTTGTAAATCAGCGGGATGCCCAGGGGCGCGCACGCCTCCTGAAGGCGGCCTGCCACCTCGAGCGACAGCTCCAGGCTCTCGATGGAGCAGGTGCCGGCGATCAGGAAAAAGGGATGCTCAAGGCCGACGTCGAATCCGCAGAGCTTCATGGCTTCAATCCTTTGTTCGATCAGGTCACTTCTGGGCCGCGGCCTGGTGGTCCAGCGCTGCCTTGATGTAGGCCTTGAACAGCGGGTGGCCGTCCCAGGGGGTGGACTTGAACTCGGGGTGGAACTGCACGCCGACGTACCAGGGGTGCACCGACGTCGGCAGCTCGACCATCTCGGTGAGCTTCTCGCGCTGGGTGATGGCCGAGATGACCAAGCCAGCGGCTTGCAGCTTGTCGAGGTAGCGCTCGTTGGCTTCGTAGCGGTGGCGGTGGCGCTCGGTGACCACGTCGCCGTAGATCTCGTGGGCGATGGTGCCGGGCTTGACGTCGGAGCTCTGCGCGCCCAGGCGCATGGTGCCGCCCAGGTCAGACGAGGCATCGCGCTTTTGCACGGTGCCGTCGGCGTCCAGCCACTCGTCGATCAGGGCGATGACGGGGTGCGGGGCCTGCGGCTCGAACTCGGTCGAGTTGGCGCCTTCGAGGCCGGCCTTGTGGCGGGCGTATTCGATGGTGGCCACCTGCATGCCCAGACAGATGCCCAGGTAGGGGATGCCGTGCTCACGGGCGTATTGCGCCGCGATGATCTTGCCTTCCACGCCGCGCTTGCCGAAGCCGCCGGGCACCAGGATGGCATCGAACTTCGACAGCGTCGCGGCCGTTTCGGGCGTGAGCGACTCGGAGTCGACGTACTCGATGTTGACGCGGGCGTGGTTGTGGATGCCAGCGTGGCGCAGGGCCTCGTTGAGCGACTTGTACGAATCCGACAGCTCGGTGTACTTGCCACACATGGCGATGGTGACCGCGCCCTTGGGGTTCTCGACTTCGTAGACCAGGTTGTCCCAACGCGACAGGTCGGCGGGCTTGGTCTGCAGCTGCAGCTTGTTGCAGATCAGGTCGTCGAGGTGCTGCTCATGCAGCATGCGCGGCACCTTGTAGATGGTGTCGGCGTCCCACACCGAGATGACGCCGGACTCGGGCACGTTGGTGAACAGCGAGATCTTCTCGCGCTCGTCGGCCGGGATGGCGCGGTCGGCGCGGCACAGCAGCGCGTCGGGCTGGATGCCGATTTCGCGCAGCTTTTGCACCGTGTGCTGGGTGGGCTTGGTCTTCAATTCGCCAGCAGCGGCGATGAAAGGCACGTAGGTCAGGTGCACGAAGGCGGCGTTGGTCGGGCCGGCCTTGAGGCACAGCTGACGCGCGGCTTCCATGAAGGGCAGCGACTCGATGTCGCCCACCGTGCCACCGATCTCGACGATGGCCACGTCCACGGCATCGGGCGTGCCGACACCTGCGCCACGGCGCACGTAGTCCTGGATCTCGTTGGTGATGTGGGGGATCACCTGGACGGTCTTGCCCAGGTAGTCGCCACGGCGCTCCTTCTCCAGCACCGACTTGTAGATCTGGCCGGTGGTGAAGTTGTTGGCCTTCTTCATCCGCGTGGTGATGAAGCGCTCGTAGTGACCCAGATCGAGGTCGGTCTCGGCACCGTCGTCGGTCACGAAGACCTCGCCATGCTGGAAGGGCGACATCGTGCCCGGGTCCACGTTGATGTACGGGTCGAGCTTGATGAGGGTGACTTTGAGTCCTCGGGATTCGAGGATGGCAGCCAAAGACGCAGCGGCGATGCCCTTGCCAAGCGAGGACACCACACCGCCGGTGACGAAGACAAACTTGGTCATTTGCGCAGGTGCGACCCTCTGATGGGATCGCTGCGGTGGTAAAGCGGCATTATAGGCGGACTGGGCCCCGGGCGCCTCCGGTTTTGCGCGGCCCGACCCTCATGCAGGCGTATGATCCGGCGCTTTGTCACCGATGACGGACGCGCGAGCGTCCCGACCTGTCCGGGAGCCCCTTTGCTGTCCCTGCTGCGCATTCTCCTGCTGGCCGCGCACTTCGTGATCGCCAGCGTGATCGGCCTGCTGATCGGCCTGTGTCGCCCCTTCAACCCGGACAACAGCCGCCTGTGCGCCCGGGTCTACGGCATCCCCGCATTGCGCATCATGGGCATGCGCCAGCGCCTGGAGGCCGACGGCGTGCTCCATCACCAGCGCCCGGCCATCATCGTCGCCAACCACATCTCCAACCACGACCTGTTCGTCTTCGGTCAGGTGGTGCCGGTGCGCACGGTGAGCCTGGGCAAGACCAGCCTGAAGTGGATCCCGCTGTTCGGCCAGCTGTACTGGCTGGCGGGCAACGTGCTGGTCGACCGCGGCAACGCCGTGCAGGCCCGCCGCGCCATGGAGACCACCACCGACACGCTGCAGCACAAGGACATGTCGCTGTGGGTGTTCGCCGAAGGCACGCGCGGCCACGGCAAGGGCCTGGGCCCCTTCAAGAAAGGCGCCTTCCTGATGGCGGTCAACGCCGGGGTGCCGATCGTGCCGGTGTGCGCCAACAACTACACCCGCACGATGAACCTCAACCGATGGGTTGGGGGCGCCGTGGTGATGCGCGCCCTGCCCCCGATCCCGACCGCCGGGATGACGGCAGACGACGTGCCAGAGCTCATGCAGCGCTGCCACGCCGCGATGGCCGAGTGCATCGAGCAGCTCGACCGCGAGGCCGAGGCGCTGCTCCAGCAGGGCTGAATTCGCCTCTCAGCCGTTGGGCGCCGTGATCTTGCTCAGCGGGTTCATGGCCTGCGCCTGGCTCGCCGTGGACGGCAGGTGCAACTCGGCCTGATCGGCGCTCCAGCTGGGCTCAGGGATGGAGTCGAAGACCTGCCGCAGGCGCTGACCCCAGGTCGAGCGGATCATGCGGAAGTAAGGGTTGGACTCGTCAATGTGGATGAGCTTTTCGACCTTGAGCGAGCCGGCTTCGTAGACGAGCATGTCCAGCGGCAGGCCCACCGAGAGGTTGGATTTGAGCGTCGAGTCCATCGAGATCAGCGCGCACTTGGCGGCTTCTTCGAGCGGGGTGTCGGGCGTGATGACGCGGTCGATCACGGGCTTGCCGTACTTCGACTCGCCGATCTGGAAGTAGCACACGCCGTCGATGCCCGCCTCGACGAAATTGCCGGCGGCATAAACGTTGAACAGCCGCATCGTCTCGTCGCCGATCTGGCCACCGACGATGAGGCTGCAGTTGAAGTCGATGCCGTGCTGCTTGAGGGCGGCGGCGTCGCGCGCGTGCACCTTGCGCACGCAGCTGCCGACGATGCGGGCGACGTCGAACAGGCACTTGGCCGTCCAGATGGTGCAGGGCTCGCCATCCGAGCCCTCGATGGTTTCGTTGCCGACCAGTTGCTTGACGGCCTGCGTGATGGCCAGGTTGCCCGCCGAGAGCATGACCAGCACGCGCTCGCCTTCCTTCTCGTAGACGGTCATCTTGCGGAAGGTGCTGATCTGGTCCATGCCCGCGTTGGTGCGCGAGTCGGACAGGAAGACCAGGCCCGCTTCCAGGCGCATGGCGACGCAGTAAGTCATGATGAGATCACCGATTTCAGTTTGTACAGGGCGTCCAGGGCCTCGCGCGGGGTGAGCGCATCGGGGTCGATGGCGGCAAGCAGGTTCAGTGCCTGGGCCTCGGTGGGGGTCAGGGCCTCGACGCTGGCAGCCCCGGCGGACTGGCGGGCGCCTTCTGCGAGCTGATCGAGGTCGACGCCACCGGTGGGCGCGCCCACGTCGGCGAACAGATCGATTTGCTGCACGGAATCGCGCTGCTGGGCCTCCAGGGACTCCAGTGTGGCACGGGCCTGGCGGATGAGCGAATGGGGCATGCCCGCAAGCCGTGCAACCTGCACGCCATAGCTGCGGCTGGCCGGGCCGTGCTGCAGCTCGTGCAGGAAGACGATGTCGTCGCCCGATTCGGCCACGCCCACGTGCACGTTGAGCGCGCGCGGGTGGCGCTCGGGCAGGCGGGTGAGCTCGAAATAGTGGGTGGCGAACAGCGTGAAGGCCTGGTTGCGGTCGTGCAGGTGCCCGGCGATGGCACCGGCCAGGGCCAGGCCGTCGAAGGTGGAGGTGCCGCGCCCGATCTCGTCCATCAGCACCAGCGAGTGCTCGGTGGCGGCGTGGATGATGGCGGCGGCCTCGGTCATCTCCAGCATGAAGGTGGACTGGGCGTTGGCCAGGTCGTCGGCCGCGCCGATGCGGGTGTGGATGGCATCCATGGGCCCCAGGCGGCAGGCGGCAGCCGGCACGTAGGAGCCCATGGCCGCCAGCAGGGCGATCAGCGCCACCTGGCGCATGAAGGTCGATTTGCCGCCCATGTTCGGGCCGGTGACGATCATCATGCGGCGCTTGGTGTCCAGGCGGCAGTCGTTGGGGATGAAGGCGGCGCCGCTGGTTTCCATCAGGCGGGATTCGACCACCGGGTGGCGGCCCTGCTCGATCTCGATGCAGGGATGGGGCACGAACTCGGGCCGGCTCCAGCGCAGGGTGAAGGCGCGCTCGGCCAGCGCGGCCAGGGCATCCAGCGTGGACAGGGCGCGGGCCAGGGCGCCCAGCGTGGCGATGTGGTCCTGCAGGAAGTCGATCAGGCCTTCGAAGATGGCCTTTTCACGGGCCAGTGCGCGTTCTTGCGCGGAAAGAGCCTTGTCCTCGAAGGCTTTCAGCTCGGGCGTGATGTAGCGCTCGGCGTTTTTCAGCGTCTGGCGGCGCTGGTAGTCCAGCGGCACCTTGTCGGCATGCGACTGCGTGACCTCGATGTAGAAGCCGTGCACCTTGTTGAACTGCACGCGCAGGTTCGGGATGTTGGTGCGGGCGCGCTCGCGGGCTTCCAGGTCGAGCAGGAAGGCGTCGCAGTTCAGCGAGATGGCGCGCAGCTCGTCCAGGTCGGCATCGAAACCATCGGCGATGACGCCGCCATCGCGCAGCAGCACCGCGGGCGTTTCCAGCAGCGTGGCTTGCAGGCGCTGGGCCACGGCGGGGTCGGGCGACAGGGCCGAGCGCACCTGCTGCAGCAGCACGCCTTCGCCCGGCACCTTGGCCAGCAGCGCGGGCAGGCCCAGCAGGGTGTCGCGCAGGCCGGCGAGCTCGCGCGGGCGCACCTGGCGCAGCGCGATGCGGGCGTTGATGCGCTCGACATCGCTCATCTGTCGCAGCGCGTCCCTGATGGCGTCGAAACCCTGGGACGACTCGGCCGGGGCCAGCAAGGTGGCGATGGCGTCTTGTCGGGCGCGGGCCACGGAGCGGTCGCGCAAGGGCTGGGTCAGCCACTGGCGCAAGCCGCGGCTGCCCATGCCGGTGCGGCAGGTGTCGATGAGCGAGAGCAGCGTGGGCGAGTCTTCGCCGCGCAGGGTCTGCACCAGCTCCAGGTTGCGCAAGGTGGCGGGCGGCAGGTCGAGCAGCTCGGAGCTGCGCGGCACCTCCAGCGAGGCCACGTGGGCCAGCGCCCTGCCCTGCGTGTGCTCGGCGTAGCTCAGCAGCGCGGCACCGGCGGCGTGCGCCAGCGACATCTCCTGCGCGTCCCAGCTCTGCAGGTGCTGCACCTTGAGCTGCTCGCACAGCTTGCGCAGGCCCAGCCCGGGGTCGAACTGCCAGGTGGGGCGGCTGGTCAGGGCGATGCCGCGCTGCGATGCGCTCAGCATCGCAGCGATGGCCGGCGGCACGCGTTCGCGATCGTAGAGGATCTCGGCCGGCTGAAGGCGGGCCAGCCAGCCCGCGAGCTCGGCTGCGCTGCATTCGGTCAGGCCGAGCTTGCCGCTGGACAGGCCCAGCCAGGCCAGGGCGCAGGGCACCTTGTCTTCGGCGTGGCGGCCGCGCTTGTCCATGACCACGGCCAGCAGCAGCGCGTCAGCGCGCTCGGACAGCAGCTCGGTGTCGATCAGCGTGCCCGGCGTGACCACGCGCACCACCTTGCGCTCGACCGGCCCTTTGCTGGCCCCCACCTCGCCCACCTGCTCGCAGATGGCCACCGACTCGCCCAGGCGGATCAACTTGGCCAGGTAGGTCTCGACCGCGTGCACCGGCACCCCGGCCATCACCACCGGCTCGCCGTTGGACTGGCCGCGCACCGTCAGCGTGATGTCGATGAGGCGGTTGGCCTTGCGGGCGTCGTCAAAGAACAGCTCGTAGAAATCGCCCATCCGGTAGAAGACGAGCGTGTCGGGGTGCTCCGCCTTGATGCGCAGGTATTGCTGCATCATGGGCGTGTGGCCGGCGAAGTCACTCGGAGCGGATGGGGTGCGTGCGGTGTCCATGGGTGTTGCGAGGGCGCCTTGGCAGCCCAGGGGCGAGAGTGTACCGGTCAGGCCCGCCGACCCCAGATCCGAACCACCCAGATGAACCCCGTGCCCTCACCTGATCCAACCCCAGCCTCCACGCCCGAATTCGCCGAACCAGCACCCGGCGAC
This sequence comes from Burkholderiales bacterium RIFCSPHIGHO2_01_FULL_63_240, assembly GCA_001770725.1. Lineage (GTDB taxonomy): Bacteria > Pseudomonadota > Gammaproteobacteria > Burkholderiales > Burkholderiaceae_C > Aquabacterium. The sequence goes on along the minus strand of MERU01000002.1, from coordinate 115,630 downwards.
CGGATCAAGATCGCTTGCTCGGCCGCCGCCCTGGCCATCGGGCTGGCGCTCGTTCACCTGATGGCCGTCAGGCCCACCCTGGCCTGGGTGCGCACCCTGCCCGGCTGTGAGCAGGCCACATGGCTGAGCGACCTGCTGGTGGGAGCCATGACCCTGCTGCCCTTGTTGGGTGGCGTGGTGTTCGTGCCCATCGCCCTGCGGGTGTTCCGGCACGACCGCATGCCGCCGCCCGGCACGTGGCTGTGGCAGCGAACCCGGGTCTGGCGGGGCCGCCGGGCGCGCTGGACCGCTGGTGCGATGATCGCCTGGGTGGCGCTGGCCATCCCGACGCCCTTCTTCGCCTGGCAGGTCATCGCACCGCTGCAAAGCCGCGCCTGCCCGGCGGATGCGCCCACCCAGGCCCAACCGGCGCGTTGAGGCCCGCCTTTGCACACCAGCCGACTTCACCGAGACCCGAGCGCGACATGACCCTCCACCGCCCCCTGCTCGCCAGCCTGACGGCCGCCGCCCTGCTGGCCTTGAGTGCCTGCGGCACCACCGTCGTCAACCCCGTCACCGGCGAAGCCGAGCGCACGGTGATGGATGAGCCCACCGAGATCGCCGAGGGCGCCAAGGCCCACAAGCAAGTGATCCAGGACGAGGGCATCTACGACAACCCGAAACTGCAGGCCTACGTCAACGGCGTGGGGCAAAAGCTCGCGGCCGAGTCACACCGCGCTCACCTGCAGTGGACCTTCACGGTGCTCGACAGCCCCGAGATCAACGCCTTCGCGCTGCCGGGCGGCTACGTCTACGTCACGCGCGGCATCATGGCCTACCTCGACAGCGAGGCCGAACTCGCAGGCGTCATCGGGCACGAGATCGGCCACGTGACGGCCCGCCACGGCGCCCAGCGCGCCACCCGCCAGCAAAACGCCGGGTTGGGGGTGCTGGCCGCGACCATCCTGGGCGCGGTGCTCGAAAGCCAGGGGATGCGCGGCGCCACCGACATCGCAGGCCAGGTGTCACAAACGGCCGCAGCCGGCTACGTGGCCTCCTACAGCCGCGAGCAGGAGTCGCAGGCCGACCGCCTGGGCGCCGAATACCTCTCGCGCACGCAGTATGACCCGCGCAACATGATCGACGTGATCGCCCTGCTCAAGAACCAGGAGCAACTGGCCGCCGAAGCCGCGAAGGCCGCAGGCCGGCCGGTGCCCAGCGGCGGCAACTGGCTGGCCTCGCACCCCAGCAACGAGCAACGCCTGGCCGAAATCCGCGCCAACGCGACGCTCTACCAGGGCCGCTACGTCGACGATGGTCGCGAACGCTACCTGCAGGCCATCGATGGCATGACCTTCGGCGACAGCCGCGAGCAAGGCGTCGTGCGAGGGCGCGAGTTCTATCACGAGCCCCTGGGGCTGGCGCTCAGTGCACCCAATGGTTGGCGCATCGCCAACGGCCGGGACGCCATCAGCGTGATCAACGCGGCAGGCGATGCGGGGCTGGTCGTCAAGCTGCTGCCTGAGCAGGCCCGTGGCATGAGCCACGAGGCCCTCATCCGCCAGCTGCTCAAGGCCGATCAGAACCGCGTCGACGGCCGCACCGAAAAACGCCAGCTGCACGGCTTGCCGGCCACGCACTTCGCGGGCACCTTGCGCAATGCCCAAGGACAGTCTGCCAACGTGATGTTGACCGTGGCCGATGGCCCGGGCGGCAAGCGCTACCTGCTGCGCTACGCCAGCCAGAACGCCCAGGCCCTGCAACGCGCCCTGCCCGGCCTGCAGGAAGCCGAGGCCAGCTTTCGCGAGCTGACCAGCGCCGACCGCAAGGCCGCGCAACCCTGGGTGATCCGCACCGTGGCCATGCCCAAGGGCGGCTTTGCCGAACTGGCCCGCCAGTCGGCTCTGGATGGCATGGACCCGCAGGCCGAAGCCCGGCTCAAACTGATGAACAGCGCCTACGGCGAGAAGGGCTCGGGCGGCGTGAGCAACGCCCCTGCCGCCGGGCAGCGGGTCAAGACCGTGCGCTGACCCGCGCCCAGGCGGGCATCAGAAGTCCAGCAGCGCAAAGCCCACGCTGAACACCGTGCGACGGCGGTTGTAGTCGATCAGGCTGTCGCCATAGCCGCTGAAGAGCTGGGTGTGCAGGCGCAGGTTGCTCTTGAGACCGAAGCGGTAGTCGCCCAGCGTGCGCAGCCATTCCAACCGGTAGGAGCCCCGCGCGGTCTCGGTCAGGCTGTGGCGAACCGTCAGAGCGAGCGTGTGATCCGAATCGACGTTCCAGGCGGCCTTGAACTCGGCCCGTCCGATGTAGCTGGAGATGCCCGGGTTGTCGTCGCTCTCATGCGACTCGCGCACCCGGCGCCAGACCTTGGCCTGGAGTTGCCAGCGGTTGCCCAGTTCGACCGCGGCCAGCGCGTAAACGCGGTTCCAGCTGCGCGACAGCGGCAAGGACTGGCCGTTGGACTGGTGAACCAGCCCGACGCCGCTCATGCGCCACCGCCACCCACCGGGCAGGCCCCAGTCATTCGGGTAGACGTAGATGACCTCAGGTTCGTGATCGGTGGTGCGGAAGGGCCGGGAGATGCGCCCGGTGAACAGCTGCCAATAGGACTGCTGAGAGTAGGCGAACCACAGGGAGTCGCGGCGCGAGCCCTCGCCGGGCACCAACAGGCCTTGGGCCAGTTTGGTTCGCACCGACAGCTGGATGCGGTTCTCGGCCTGCCGGTAGGCCGTGGGCGAGGTGGCGGAGCGGCCTTCGGCGCTCGACGTGGGCTGCCTGTTCACGTAGTCGGCCATCGCGAACGAGGCCGTCAGCGGGCGGTAGCCGCGCATGCGGAAGGTGCCGCAATCGCTGCCATCTTCCAACTCCCAGAAGCGCGACAGCTCGGTGCGGGCCGGGTTGTGGCAGCCATCCACGGACTCGGCCTCCACCCCCACCTTGGCCACCTTCAGGCCCTGTCCAGGCGTCGCACCCTCAGCTGGCGTGGCGGGCTCGACCGGAACGTTGCTCGCGTCCTCAGGCTTGGTGGCCACGGCCTTGGCAGCGGGCTGCGATGCAGACCAATCGTCGTAGCAGGCCAGCCGTTCGGTGGCGTCCGCGATGCGGGCGCAAGCGGCCGCTTCCCTCACCACGCGTGGCAGCTTCTCCACCGGCTCCACCGCTGGCGCGGGAGATTGGGCCAGGGCAATCGGAGAAACCAGCCCACCCATCATGGCAAGGCAGGTGGCAAGGCAAGTGCGTGCAAGGGTCATGACGGGGGCACCGGTCAATGGGGCCTGGTCACTGCGCCCCCGATCTCAGAACAAGGGATCAGAAAGGCGCGTCGTCGCGCCCCACCGGGCGCTCACCGCTGTCTTCGGCGGCCTTGACCGCGGCGGTGATGCGCCGGCGCTTGGGGGCCTCGGCGGGCTGGGCTTCGGCCTGGGCGGCCTCGGCAGCCTGCAGGGCACCGAGCACCTCGTCGGCCGGGGTCTTGCCGCCATCCGTGCCATCCGTGCCATCGGCGCCCTCTTCGGCAGCGGCCTCGGTGATCACGCGGGTGTAAGGCGCCAGGGTCTTGACCAACTGGCCGTAGATGCGCGGCGTGCCGGCCACGATCTCGCGCTGGTACAGGAAGTCTGGCTCGCCCGTGAAGTTGCCCACCAGGCCACCGGCTTCGGTGATCATCAGCGAGCCAGCGGCCACGTCCCAGGGGCTGAGACCCGTTTCAAAGAAACCGTCGTAGTAGCCGGCGGCCACGTAGCACAGGTCCAGCGAGGCCGCGCCCGGGCGGCGCAGGCCGGCGCACTGCACCATGACGTCCTCGAACATCTTCATGTAGCGCTGGAAGTTGTCGCCCTTGCGGAAGGGAAAGCCCGTGCCGATCAGGGCTTCGAGCATGCGGGTGCGCTTGGAGACACGGATGCGGCGGTCATTGAGGTAGGCGCCCTTGCCCCGCGATGCGTAGAACAGGTCGTTGCGGGTCGGGTCGTAGACCACGGCCTGCTGCACCTGGCCGCGCCAGGCCAGCGCGATGGAGACCGCGTAGACCGGAAAGCCATGGATGAAGTTGGTGGTGCCGTCCAGCGGATCGATGATCCAGACGAAATCGGAGTGCTTGGCGCCCTGCGTGCGGCCGGACTCTTCGGCCAGGATGCCGTGGCCCGGGTAGGCCTCGCGGATGATGTCGATGATCGCCTGTTCTGCGGCCTGATCGACTTCGGTGACGAAGTCGTTGTGCGACTTGGCTGTCACCTGCAGCCTCTCGATGTCGAGCGAAGCCCGGTTGATGATCGCCCCGGCTGCGCGCGCAGCTTTGATGGCGATGTTGAGCATGGGATGCAGGGCTTGAGACATGTTGGGACCGTCTGAAAAAGTCGAAGGCGACCGGCAACGTTCCCCCCACCACATGGCGAGGGCCCGGTCAGCAAAAAGGCGCAGCGATGATCAAAGAACGAAGAGAATCGGCGATTCTATCGAAGTGCGCCGTTTTTTGCACCCCCTGCCCTCGCCCCATGTCCACTGCGTCACAGCCCCCCGATCCCACCCGCTTCATCCTGATCGGCACCAGCCACCCCGGCAACGTGGGGGCCACGGCCCGGGCCATGAAGGTCATGGGCTTTTCCGACCTGGTGCTGGTGCGTCCGCGCTTTCCTGACGTGCTCAGCCAGGAGGAAACCGTGGCCATGGCCAGCGGCGCGGCCGACATCCTGGTGCGAGCGCGCATCGTGGACACCCTGGCCGAGGCGCTCGACGGGGTCAGCTACGCCATCGGCACGGCCATGACGCCACGTGATTTCGGCCCCCCCACGCTCGCTCCTCGCGAGGGGCTGGCCGAGCTGGCCCGCACCCACGCCGCATTGGGTCACCGGCTCGCCTTCGTGTTCGGCAGCGAGCGCCACGGCATGGCCAACGAGGATGTCTACCGCTGCCACGCCGTGGTCAGCATCCCCACCAACCCCGACTACGGCTCGCTCAACCTGTCGCAGGCCGTGCAGTTGCTGAGCTACGAATGGCGCATGGCGCTGGGGGGCTTTCCCGTCGAGGCCCGCACACCGGACGCCGACCTGGCCGGTGGCGAGGCGGTGCAAGGCATGCTCGGCCACCTGGAGCAGGCGCTGGTGGCGCTGGGTTTCCTCGATCCGGCCGCGCCCAAGAAACTCATGCCCCGGCTCAACCAGCTCTTCAACCGGGCCGAGTTGCGCCAGGAGGACATCCACATCCTGCGCGGCATCGCCAAGGCGATCATCGAGCAGAGCAAGTCCTGAGCAACGGCCCTGTCCCGACGCCAGGCCAGGTTTTTGACCCCACGGCTACACTTCCTGCCTCAGACAAAAACCGCACAAGCTCATTCCTTTCATGCTGTTTGCCCGCCTGCGCGAAGACATCGCCTGCATCCTGGAGCGTGACCCCGCCGCCCGCACGGCCTGGGAGGTCCTGACCTGCTACCCCGGTCTCCACGCCCTGGCCATGCACCGCTGCGCGCACTGGTGCTGGACGCACGGGCTGAAGTGGCTGGGCCGCTGGATTTCGCACTGGTCCCGCTTTTTCACCGGCATCGAAATCCACCCTGGCGCCCGCGTGGGCCGGCGCGTCTTCATCGACCATGGCATGGGCGTGGTGGTGGGCGAAACCGCCGAGATCGGCGACGAGTGCACCATCTACCAGGGGGTGACGCTGGGCGGCACCTCGCTGTCGCGCGGGGCCAAGCGCCACCCGACACTGGGGCGTGGCGTCATCGTTGGCGCGAACGCCCAGGTGCTGGGTGGCTTCACCGTGGGCGATGGCGCCCGCGTGGGCTCCAACGCCGTCGTCACCAAGCCTGTGCCACCTGGCGCCACCGCCGTGGGCAACCCGGCTCGCATCATCGTGGCCAAGCAGCAGGTGCTCGACGAGAAACAGGCCGAACGCGAAGCCGTGGCCGCCCGCATGGGTTTCTCGGCCTATGGCGTGACCGAGGGCGACGACCCGCTGTCGCAGGCGCTGCGCGGCCTGATCGACCACGCTTCTGGTCATGAGCACCAGATCGCGCTGCTGTGGCAGTCGGTTGAAAAGCTCGCGGCCTGCGCCCAGAGCCAGCTGGGTCGCGATTGCATGCCCGAGGACGCCCAGAAGACCGAGGCCTTCGACGCCGACGAGCTCAACCGCCTGGTCAAGTGAGCCCACCGTGACGCCGCCGGGCATGCAGGACGACCTGTTCGGCGGCGAGCCCTCGCCATCGCCATCGCCGCACGGTGCACCAACCGGGCAGCCCTCGAAAGCACCTCGAGCGCCCCGCGTGGCTGGCCAGGTCACCCCGGCACCGACCCTGCCCGAACACACCGACCTGGCCCGGCGCCTGCCCGAACAAGTGCGACTGGGCACCTCGTCATGGAGCTACCCCGGCTGGCATGGCCTGGTGTGGGCCGACGAGCTCAACGAGCGCCGCCTGGCCAAGGACGGCCTGACCGCCTACGGCCAGCACCCGCTGCTGCGCACGGTCAGCATCGACCGCTCGTTCTACCAACCGCTCAGCGTGGGCCAGTACCTCACCTACGCCTCGCAGGTGCCCGACGGCTTTCGCTTCATCGTCAAGGCGCCGGCGTCGGTCAGCGATGCGCTGATGCGCGACGAGTCGGGACGCGGCAAGGCCCACAACCCGCTGTTCCTGGACCCCGAACTGGCGCTGCGGGAGTTCATCGAGCCAGCAACGCAAGGGCTGGGCCACAAGGTCGGTGCGCTGGTGTTCCAGATCAGCCCCCTGCCCCAGGACTGGCTGCGCCAGCCTCGCCGCCTGATGGACCAGCTCGAGCACATGCTGGGCAAGCTGCCCGACCTGCAGGCCCGCATCCCGGGCGCGGTGATCGCCGTCGAGGTGCGTGACCACGCCCTGGTCAGCCCTGAGCTGGCGCAGGTGCTCAAGCGCACCGGCCACAGCTACTGCCTGGGCCTGCACGCCCGCATGCCACCCATCGAGGACCAGTTGCCGATGCTGCGCAGCCTGTGGCCCGGGCCGCTGGTGTGCCGCTGGAACCTGCACCGCAGGCACGGGGCCTTCGGCTACGAAGCCGCCCGCGCCATGTACGCACCGTTCGACCACATCCAGGACGCCGATCCGCAAACGCGTCAGACGCTGGCACGGGTCATCGTGGCCACGGCCCGCGCCGGCCTGCCGGTGCACGTGTCCATCAGCAACAAGGCCGAGGGCTGTGCGCCGCTGTCCGTGGGCTTGCTGGCGCAGGAGGTGGTGGCGCGGTGGAAAGCAGCAGAAGCAGCGCCGACGCCCCTTGAGGCGCCTCAGGCCAGCAGGTAACCGCCGTCCACGTTCAGGCAGGTGCCCGTGGTGTAGCTGGCCGCATCCGACGCCAGGTACAGCGCTGCACCCGCCATCTCCGACGGGTCGGCCACGCGGTTCATCGGCACGTGGGCCAGCACCGACTTGAGGATCATCTCGTTGGTGGTCAGCGCCGAGGCGAACTTGGTGTCCGTCGCGCCCGGCAGGATGGCGTTGACGCGCACCTTCTGCGTCGCGCACTCCTTGGCAAAAGCGTGCGTCATCGAGATCACGGCCGCCTTGGTGATCGAGTAGATGCCCTGGGCCATGCCCGGGATCACGCCGTTGACCGAGGCGATGTTGATGATCGAGCCGCCACCTTGCTTGGCCATCAGCTTGGCACCGCGCGAACACATGAAGAAGTAGCCGCGGATGTTGACGTCCACGGTCTTCTGAAAGGCGCTGAGGTCGGTGTCGGTGATGTGGCCGAAGTAAGGGTTGGTGGCCGCGTTGTTGACCAGGATGTCAAGGCGACCGAAGTCCTTCTCGATGGCCGCAAACGTGGCGTCGATCTGTCCCATCTCGCCGATGTGGCAGGCCAGCACCGAGGCCTTGCCACCGGCCTCGCGGATGGACGCGGCGACGGCCTCGCAGGGCTCGGCCTTGCGGCTGGAGATGATGACGTGCGCGCCCTGCGCAGCCAGCAGGCGGGCAATGGCCTCGCCGATGCCGCGGCTCGAGCCGGTCACCAGGGCGACCTTGCCGGTCAGGTCAAACGGGTTCTTCAGGTTCAGTGCGTTGCTCATGGTGCTGAAAGTCGAACGTTGTACGGGGCGGGCTTCACAGCTTCGACTGGGCGATGATGCCCAGGCAACGCTGCTCCAGGTAGCTCACGAAAGGCCCGAAGGTGGCGAAGGCCGGGTTGCGCGCGTTGCCTTCCTTGAAGCGCTTGTAGATCTGCTGCGCGATGCCGGCCAGGCGGAACAGGCCATACACCGTGTAGAAATCGAAGTTGTCCACGCTGAAGCCGGTCTTGTCGGCGTAGTAGCGGATCACCTCTTCGCGCGTGAGCATGCCCTTGGCATTGGTCGGCTGACGGCGCGAGCCCTTCATGAACATGTCGTCGTCGGCCTGCACCCAGTAGGCCAGCGAGCTGCCCAGGTCCATCAGCGGGTCGCCCAGCGTGGCCATTTCCCAGTCGAGCACGCCGATGACCTTGAGCGGGTCGTTCACGTCCAGCACGACGTTGTCGAAGCGGAAGTCGTTGTGGATGAGGCGGATGGCCACTTCCTGCTTGGGCATTTTTTCGGCCAACCAGGCCATGACCTGCTCGAAGTCACCCACGTCATCGGTGCGGGCGGCGCGGTAGCGCTTGGTCCAGCCCTCGACCTGGCGGGCCACGTAGCCTTCGCCCTTGCCCAGGGTGTCCAGGCCGGCGGCCTTGGGGTCGAGCTTGTGCAAATCGACCAGGGTGTCGAGCACGTTCAGGCACAGCTGGCGGGTCTTGGCCTCGTCCAGGCCCAGCTCGGGCGAGAGGTTCTGGCGCGGGATGTTGCCGACCAGGCGCTCCATCACGTAGAAGGGCGCGCCGATGACGCTGGTGTCCTCGCAGATGGCGTGAATGACCGGCACCTTGGGGTAGACCGGCTTGAGCTTGCGCATGACCTCGGCCTCGCGCACCACGTCGTGGGCCGATTTGGCGATGTGGCCGAAGGGCGGGCGGCGCAGGATCAGGTCGACGTTGGCGTAACTCAGCTGGTAGGTCAGGTTCGAGGCCCCACCCGGGAACTGCTTGAGTTCGGGCGTGCCTTCCAGCTTCAGTCCTTGCGCCTGCAGGTAGGCCGTGACCTGGGCCACGTCCACCTCTTCGCCTGCGCGGACCTGGCCGGCCTGGTCGATCAGTTGCTCGTTCTTGGCGTCGCTCATGGGCGGCGGTCTCCTCTTGTGGATGCGCACGCCGCCTTCAGCGAGGCGGCACGGATTCACCGAGTGTAGGAAGCGCCGACCAATGAATCAAATGAATTATTCGAATCCGCAAACATTCACGGCACGAATGAGCGCCAGCAACTCAAACCTTGAAGCGAGACACCAGGTTGGTCAGCATCCGCGCCTGCTGATTCAGGCTTTCGGCCGCCGCGGTGCTCTGCTCGACCAGGGCAGCGTTCTGCTGCGTTGCGTCGTCCAGGGTCGTCACGGCCTGGCTGATTTCTCGCAAGCCCTGCCCCTGCGCCGATGTGGCCGCTGCGATTTCGCGGATCAGGGAGCTCACCTGCGCGATCTGTGAGACCACCGCGTGCATGGTCTCGCCCGCGTTGCCAACCTGGCCAGCCCCCTGCTCGACCTTCGCCACGTTCTCGCCAATCAGGCCCTTGATTTCCTTGGCCGCCTGAGCGCTGCGGTGCGCCAGGGAACGGACCTCGGCAGCCACCACCGCGAAACCACGGCCTTGCTCACCGGCACGGGCAGCCTCAACCGCCGCGTTCAGGGCCAGGATGTTGGTCTGGAAGGCGATGCCGTCGATCACCGAAGTGATCTCGGAGATCTTTTGGCTGTGCTGGCTGATCATGGACATGGTCGCGACCACGTCCTGCACGGCCTGACCACCCTGGCGGGCGATCTCGTTGGCCTGATCGGAGAGGCTGCTGGCTTGTTGGGCCGACTCGGCGTTGTTATGCACCGTGCCAGTGAGCTGCTCCATCGACGCCGCCGTTTCCTGAAGGCTGCTGGCCTGACGCTCCGTGCGCACCGACAAATCGGCGTTGCCACTGGCGATCTCACCGGTGGCGGTCCCCATCGAACTGGCCACCCGGTTGATGTCACCGACCAGGCCGCGAAGCGCCCTCTGCATGCGGTCGATCGAGGCCATCAGGCTTTCCTTGTCCCCGGGCTGGACGGGGACCTGAACCAGCAGATCGCCCGACTCCACCCGGGCCAGCACATCTCGGGCCTCGGCCGGGTCGCCCCCCAGCTCGCTGCGCAGGCGTCGCCGCAAGGACAACGCCGCCCACGAACACCCAACCAGGCAAAGCAGGGCCAAAACAGACACCATCGCCTGAGCGGTGTCCAGGAATCGGGCCAAGTCCAGGCGTGCCTCGTTCTTCTCGTCTGCCGCCTGCTTCTTCAGCTCCAGCAGCTTGCCGCGCAGTTCGCGCCAACTGGGCGTTTCCCGGCTCGTGAGCAAGCGAATCGCCTCGGACTGATCGGTGGCCGAGCTCGCCAGCACCTCGGCTTGCACCGCCTGGTGCGCCTGGGTCATCCGGGCAATCTCCTGCAGTGCCGCGCCGTCGACGGTCGCGGCGCGGGCCTTGCCCAACGCCTCATCGAATGCCTTGGTCGCGGCCTCGAGGTTCTCGTACGCCTTGCGGTTCTTCGGGTCCAGGACGACGTTGCGCAGCGCCTGCCCCTTCTGCAGTCCCTGGGCGTACATCTCCGTCGCGGCGTCGTGCAGCGCATCTTCGCGCTCGAAGTAGCCGTTCAGCCCACCCTTGACCAGGCCTGCGCCGACGACCACGCCGGAGCTCACCACCAGCAAGGCCGCTGTCGGCCCTGCCACCGAGAGCATCACTCGCGACAAAAAATGCATGATTTCCCCTGAATCCGCTCATCCGATGAGACGTGGTTGAACACCGGCCGACTCGACAGCCGCGTGACGTGCCACACGGTATCGGACGAAACGAAGCGGGGTTGAGCTTGAAGCGACAGGCTCGGTTCAGCGGCCGGGCTCTCGCTGTGCCGTCTTGGGGCGGAAAGCGGCGCACACGGCCGGGTCGGTCTCGATCCAGGGACCGCCGATCAGGTCAACGCAATAAGGCACCGCCGCGAAGATGCCCGGCACCACCGACTTGCCCTCGGCGTCGCGCAGGCCCTCCAGGGTTTCGGCAATCGACTTGGGCTGACCCGGCAGGTTCATCACCAGCGCCTGGCCGCGCACCACCGCCGTCTGGCGCGACAGGATGGCCGTCGGCACGAAGCGCAGGCTGATCTGGCGCATTTGTTCACCAAAGCCAGGCAGCTCCTTGTCGGCCACGTCCAGCGTGGCTTCCGGTGTCACGTCGCGCGGCGCCGGGCCGGTGCCGCCGGTGGTCAGCACCAGGTCGCAGCCCTCGGCGTCGACCAGCTCGCGCAGCGTGGCGGCGATGGTCTCGCGCTCATCGGGGATGAGTTTGGGCACCCATTCGATCGGGTTGCGCACCGCGCGGCCCAGCCAGTCCTTCAGGCCCGGCAAGCCCTTGTCTTCGTAGACGCCGGTGCTGGCGCGGTCGCTGACCGAGACCACGCCGATGCGCACGGTGCGCAAGGGAGGTGGCGCCACGTCCGCGCTCATGCCGGGGTGTCCTTGTCGGCCTGCTCCTGGGCCTCCATGGCGTGCTTGATGAACTGGAACAGCTCGCGAAAGGCCCGGCCGCTGCGCTTTTCAGGCACCTCGGCGGCGTCCTTGCGGGCGCTGCGCACGAGGTTGCGCAGCTGTTGAAGGTCGGACATCGGGAAGGACTCGGCCCAGCTGGTGAGCACGTCCTTCTCGTCAGACAGCAACTCGGCGCGCCAGCGCTCGGCCTGGTGCAGCGCCAGCGCGTTGCGGGCGTGGCCGAGCTGGAACTGCGCCACGGCTTCGCGCAAGGGGGCCGCATCGACCCCGCGCATCACCTTGCCGATGAACTGGATCTGCCGGCGCTTGCCTTCGAAAGAGCGGGTGCGCTTGTAGGCGTCCAGCGCGTCACGCAGGCGCTCGGGGATGCCCAGGTCGTCCAGGCGCGAGTCAGGCATCTCGAGCAATTGCTTGCCCAGCTCCTGAAGTTCGTGGCTTTCGCGCTTGAGCGCGCTCTTGCTGGGACGGCCGGAGAAGCCATCGTCGTCAGCGTCGTCTTGATCAAAGTGGTTCGGATTCATGTCCTCGCTATGATACGGGTGGCCCGCCTCCTGCGGGCTGTCGTTCATCAGACCAAAGCCCTCCAATGCCCCAGACCAAAGCCGCCAGCGTTGCTCCCTCGACCGGATTTGCCTACAGCCGCGAGCAATTCCAGCAATTGATCGAAGACGCCCTGAGCCTGGCGCGCAAGAAAGGCGCCTCCGACGCCGCAGCCGAAGTCTCTGAAGGCGCAGGCCTGTCGGTGTCGGTGCGCAAGGGCAAGCTGGAGAACGTCGAGCGCAACCGCGACAAGACCGTCGGCATCACCGTCTACCTGGGCCAGCGCCGCGGCAACGCCACCACCTCCGACTTCTCGCCCGAGGCGCTCGAGCGCACCGTGCAGGCGGCCTACGACATCGCCCGCCACACCGCCGAAGACCCGGCCGCCGGCCTGCCCGATGCCGCCGACATCGCCACCGGTAAGGCCGCCCGCCGCGACCTCGACCTCTTCCACCCCTGGGCCATCGATGCCGAAGGCGCGGCTGAACTCGCGCGCCGCTGCGAAGACGCCGCGCTCGTGGTCGACCCGCGCATCACCAACTCCGAAGGCGCGGGCGTCTCGGCACAGCAGTCGCATTTCTGGGCTGGCAACACCCGAGGTTTCCGGGGCGGCTACGCTTCGTCGCGCCATTCGCTGTCGGTCTCGCCCATCGCCGGTCGCGGCAACGACATGCAGCGCGACTTCTGGTACACGTCCGAGCGCGACGCCCACGACATGGCCAAGCCCGAAGCCGTCGGCCGCTACGCCGCCGAGCGCGCGCTCTCGCGCCTCAAATCCCGCAAGATCGCCACCTGCGAAGTGCCGGTGCTGTTCGAGAACACGCTGGCGGCAGGCCTGCTGGGCGCCTACGTGCAGGCCACCAGCGGTGGCGCGCTGTACCGCCGCGCCACCTTCTTGCTCGACAGCCTGGGCAAGCCCATCTTCCCCAAACACGTGCAGATCAGCGAAGACCCGCACATCCTCAAGGGCAAGGGCAGCGCCCCCTTCGACGACGAAGGCGTGCTCACCCGCAAGCGCCAGGTCGTCAAGAACGGCGTGGTGCAGGGCTACTTCCTGTCCAGCTACTCGGCTCGCAAGCTGGGCATGAAGACCACCGGTCACGCTGGCGGCTCGCAGAACCTGATCATGAGCAGCAAGCTCACCGACCCGAAGGACAACCTCAAGGCCATGCTCAAGAAGCTGGGCACCGGCCTGTTCGTGACCGAGCTCATGGGCCAGGGCGTGAACTACGTGACGGGCGACTACTCGCGCGGCGCTGCCGGCTACTGGGTCGAAAAAGGCGTCATCCAGCACCCCGTGCACGAGATCACCATCGCCGGCCACCTCGGCGAGATGTTCCAGCAGATCGTGGGCATCGGCGCCGACGCCTACACCTACGGCAGCAAGACCGTGGGCTCGGTGCTGATCGAGCGCATGAAGATCGCCGGCCACGGCGGCTGACCCCCGCCAGCGAAGGACAGAGGCGCGCCCGCGACACCACGGGTAAGCCCTCTCCTGAGCCGGCTCGGGCGCTCAAGCCACGCTCCTAGAATTTGGCTGACACCACCCCACACCGAGGAGATCCGCCATGGAGCGTCGTGCCTTCATCAACCAAGCAGGCCTGGCTGGCGTGCTGGCCGCCGGGGCCGCACCGGCCATCGTTCATGCCCAGACGCAGCTGCGCTGGCGCCTGGCCTCGAGCTTCCCCAAGTCGCTGGACACCATCTTCGGCGCCGCCGACGTCTTCACCAAGAAGATCCACGAGATGTCGGGCGGCAAGTTCCAGATCTCGGTGCACGCAGGCGGCGAGCTCATGCCCCCCTTCGGCGTGGTCGATGGCGTGCAGAGCGGCACGGTCGAGATGGCCCACACCGCGCCCTACTACTTCGTCGGCAAGGACGAGACCTTCGCGCTGGGCTGCACCATCCCGTTCGGCCTGAACTCGCGCCAGATGTCGGCGTGGATGTACGAAGGCAATGGCCTCAAGCTGATGCGCGAGTTCTACGCCAAGTACAACATCATCAACTTCCCCGGCGGCAACACCGGCGCGCAGATGGGCGGCTGGTACCGCAAGCCCATCAAGTCGCTGGCCGACCTCAAGGGCCTGAAGATGCGCACCGCGGGTTTCGCCGGCAAGGTGATGGAACGCATGGGCGTGGTGCCCCAGGCCCTGCCCGGCGGCGAGATTTACCAGGCGCTGGAAAAGGGCGTGCTCGATGCCGCCGAGTGGGTGGGCCCGTACGACGACCAGAAGCTGGGCTTCTACAAGGTCGCGCCTTACTACCACTTCCCCGGCTGGTGGGAAGGCGGCCCGCAGCTCGACTTCTTCATCAACCAGAAGGCCTGGGACGCGCTGAACCCCGAGTACAAGGCCATGGTCGAAGCCGCTGCCTCGCACGCCCACACCGAGATGCAGGCCCGCTACGACGCCCGCAACCCGCTGGCGCTCAAGCAACTGGTGGCCGCCAAGACCGAGCTCGTGCAGTTCCCCAAGCCGGTGATGGACGCGGCCTTCAAGCACGCCATGGACATCTACAGCGAGCTCAACGAGAAGAACCCCGCCTGGCGCAAGATCTACGCCGACTACGCCAAGTTCCGCGCCGACCAGAACCTGTGGTTCCGCTTCACCGAAGCGACGTTCGACCGTTACATGCAATCCGTCAAACTCTGAACCCCAGCGCGTTCGGCACAAGGCGCGGCCCTCGGGTCGCGCTTTTTTTCGTCCCGTTGCTCGTGCCGTTGTCCGTCCCGTTTTTCGTCATTCCGGCGCGGAATGTGCCTTTGCCAAACCCGCAAGCGTGCAAAAAACGGCCAACGGGCTCAAGATGTGCATGGCTTCTTCCGAAGCACCTCAGGCGCCAGCGGGATTCGGCTCCGGGCGCCAGACACCATGCGCACACCCCTGCCCGCCTCGCTGCCCCCGACCACCGACTGGAGTCAGGTGCCCCTGGCTCGCACCTGGCGCTCCTTCAGCATCCTGTGCTGGAGCACGGGCCTGATCCTGGCCTGGTTGCACCCGCTGCCCGGCATCGCATTCGGCCTGCTGGGCTGGTGGGCCCAGTGCAAGGCCACCCCGGCCACCCGCAGCGATGCGCCCTGGCCACCGAGGCGGGTTCAACGCGTCGAAGCGGGCTGATTCGGGGCCTGCGGCTCCAGCGCCTCCTTGAGCGCCTGGGCTGGGTCGGCCTCGGGCGCCGGCATGGGGACATCGCCTGCCCCAGCCCCGTCCTCGGGTGACGAGGCCTGAGAGCCATCGGGCACCGAAAGGGTCACCGGGTCGTTGCCCTGGTCCTCGATCTGCATTTCGATGTGCACATCGTCGGTGTTGACCGCCGCTTCCTTGTCCAGGAAGGCCGTCACCGATTCGGGCCAGAAAATCACCACGGCCACCAGCACCAGCTGCATCACCACCCAGGGGATGGCCCCCAGGTAGATGTCGCGCGAGAGGATGGGCTTGCTGATGGCCCCGCTCTTGTGGATCTGGTCTGCCACCCCGCGCAGGTAGAACAGCGCGAAGCCGAAAGGCGGGTGCATGAAGCTGGTCTGCATGTTCACGCACAGCAGCACGCCGAACCAGATCAGGTCGATGCCCAGCTTCTCGGCCACGGGCGCCAGCAGGGGCACCACGATGAAGGCGATCTCGAAGAAATCGAGGAAGAAGGCCAGGAAGAAGATGAAGATGTTGACGGCGATGAGAAAGCCCACCGGGCCACCTGGCAGGTTGCTGAGCATCTCCTCGATCCAGATGTGGCCGTCGACCCCCTGGAACACCAGCGAGAACACCGTCGAGCCCAGCAGGATGAAGATCACCATGGAGGTCACGCGCATGGTCGTGTCCATGGCCTGCCAGATCAGGCTGAGCGACAGGCGCTTGTGCAGCGCCGCCAGCACCATGCCGCCGAAGGCGCCCAGTGCACCGGCTTCGGTCGGCGTGGCCAGGCCCATGAACAGCGTGCCCAGCACCAGGAAGATCAGCACGACGGACGGCAGCATGCCCCACAGCACCCGCTTGAGCAGGGCCGAGCCGCGCTCGGTGCGCGCCTCGGGCGGCAGCGGCGGCACCCACTGCGGCTTGAACATCACGATGGCCGCCGTGTAGAGCAGGAAGATGGCCGTCTGCAGCAGCGAGGGGCCGATGGCGCCCAGGTACATGTCGCCCACCGAACGGCCGAGCTGATCGGCCAGCACCACCAGCACCAGCGAAGGTGGGATCAGCTGCGTGATGGTGCCCGAGGCCGCGATCACACCGGTGGCGTAGCGCATGTCATAGCCATAGCGGACCATGATGGGCAGCGAGATCACGCCCATGGCGATCACGCTGGCGGCCACCGTGCCGGTGATGGCGCCCAGGATGGCGCCCACGATGATGACGGCGAATCCCAGGCCGCCGGGGCGGCTGCCGAACAGCTGACCCGTGCCCTCGAGCAGGTCTTCGGCCAGGCCGCAGCGCTCCAGGATGGCCCCCATGAAGGTGAAGAAGGGGATCGACAGCAGCAGCTCGTTGGAGACGATGCCGAACAACCGCAGTGGCAAGTTGCCCATGAACTCGGGGTTCACGAAGCCTTGCGACATGGCGAAGTAGCCGAACGCCAGGCCCAGCCCCCCGAGCGTGAACGCCACCGGAAAGCCCGCCAGCATCGCCACCACCAGGGAGCCGAACATGACCGGCGCGAGGTGAGACATCTCGATCACTGCAGCGGCCTTTCGTAGTGGGTGTCGAGCTGGATGTCACCGCGCAGGAAGGCGATGCGGCGCAAGGCTTCCGCCACCGCCTGCAGCCCCAGGAAGGCAAAACCCAGCGGGATGGCCGCCTTGATGGGCCAGCGCACCAGACCACCGGCGCTGGCCGAGACCTCTTGCTGCTGCCATGACAGCACCACGAAGGGCCACGACAGCCAGGCCACGATGGCGCACAGCGGCAACAGCACCAGCAGCAGACCGATCAGGTCGATCCAGGCCTGGGTGCGCGGTGAGCGACCGCCGTAGAGCACGTCCACGCGCACGTGCTCGTTGAGCTTGAGCAGCATCGGTGCGCCCAGGAACACCGCCATGCCGAAGAGGTACCACTGAGCCTCCAGCCAGGCGTTCGAGCCCATGCTGAAGGTGTAGCGGATGAGGGCGTTGCCTGCGCTGGTCAGGCAGGCGGCGAACAAGGCCACCGCGGCCAGCCAACCGCCCAGGCGGGAGATGGCGTCCATCCAGCGGATGTAGGTCTGCATGCGTCGAATCAGAAAAGACTCAGTCTTCCAGGGCCTGGGCCTGCATGTACAGCTTGGTCGAGCGCGCCCCGCTGCGGCAGAACATCAGCAGCGGACGCGGCAGGCTCTTGAGCAACTCGGCGCAACGCGCGATTTCTTCAGGCGACTGGTAGCCGCCATTGACCGGCAAGTAGGCGTATTCGAGGCCCGCCGCCTTGGCTGCCGCCTCGATGGCGGCGCTGGTGGGCTGATCGGGTCCACCTTCCATGTCGGGGCGGTTGTTGATCACTGCCTTGAAACCAGCCTCTGCCGCCGCGGCCATGGCCTCAGGGGTGAGCTGGGGCGCGGCGTAAACGTCTTGCGCAATGGGCTGCAGGGACACGGAATCGCTCATGGTGGACCTCGGTGTTCGGGACGCCAGATGTTAAGGCCTGACGACCCCTCTCCTCTTGATCGGTTGAGCGAAACTCAACCCGCCAGCGCGGCCTTCACCGCTGCCGACACCTGACCCATGTCAGCCTGACCTGCCAGTCGCTGCTTGACCACGCCCATGACCTTGCCCATGTCGCCCGGGCCCGAAGCGCCCAGCTCGACCACGATGGCCTTGACGGCCGCGGCCACTTCTTCGGCGCTCAGGCGCTGCGGCAGGTAGGCCTCCAGCACGGTGATCTCGGCCTTTTCCTTGTCGGCCAGGTCCTGGCGGTTGCCGGCCTCGTATTGCTGGGCGGCATCCTTGCGCTGCTTGATGAGCTTGTCGACGATGCCCACGATCAGGGTGTCGTCGAGTTCGATGCGTTCGTCGACTTCCTTTTGCTTCATCGCGGCCAACAGCATGCGGATGGTGCCCAGGCGTTCGGCTTCCTTGGCGCGCATGGCGGCTTTCATGTCATCGGTGATGCGTTGCTTGAGGCTCATGGTCGTGAATCATCAAAAGGCAGTTGAAAAAGACAAAGGCCCGCATGGGCGTCCCCGCGCGGGCCTTGTTTGCCGGCATGACCCACCTGGTCACAGGCCGATCACGGGCAAAGGAACCGATCAAAAAACGATCAGTACAGCTTCTTGGGCAGCTGCATGCTGCGCACGCGCTTGTAGTGACGCTTGACGGCCGCGGCCTTCTTGCGCTTGCGCTCGGAAGTGGGCTTTTCGTAGAACTCGCGGGCGCGCAGTTCGGTCAGCAGACCCAGCTTTTCGATGGTGCGCTTGAAGCGGCGCAGGGCCACGTCGAACGGCTCGTTTTCCTTGACACGGATGGTCGTCATCAGAGATTCGCTTTCAGTTGAATGCATTCAAAGGCTGGCGGCACGGCCCCCTGCTGCACGCCTCGGTCAGTGAACCAGCACAAGCCGGCCGGATGCACGACTCACTGATTTTGATCTGGCCAGTATCAAACCTGCCAGACGCCCTCGGCGCTCACCAGGAGGACTTGACTTTGCAAACATGCTACCAAGCCCACCAATAGAGCCCGCGATTATAGCCCGGAAATTCTTTTAATCCAACCAATTCGGGTCGGAAATGGCTTCGATGCCCTGTTCGGCTGCCAGTTGCGCCCTTTTTTCGGCGCTGAGGATGTCGGGGTTCGGGCTGTCGGCGCGCGCGGGCAGGTGCGCCACGAGTTCGGCCAGCGGGGTCATGACGAAGGCGCGACCCCGCTGGCGGGGATGCGGCAAGGTCAAGGTCGGGGTCTGCAGGATTGCACCACCGTGGTGCAACAGGTCCAAATCCAGCGTGCGGGGGGCGTTGACGTGGGGGCGCTCGCGGTCGTGATCGAGTTCGATGCGAAGCAAGGACCGCAGCAACTCCTGGGGGCCCAGCGCCGTGTCCAGCGCCACGACGGCATTGAGGAAATCGGGGCCACTGGCGTCCACCGGGCGGGTGCGGTAGAGCGAGGATGCGCCTTCCAGTCGCGTGCCGGGCAAGCGACCGATGGCGGCCACAGCCGCCTTCAGGCGGGCGCGCACCTCACCGAGGTTGCCACCCAGCGCGACGTAAGCCCGAAAACGCGGGGCCAGGGAGAGCCCGTCAGCGTCCAACGTGGCGCTCGCGGGGTTCACCGCAGGCTCACTCGGCGCTGGCCTGGGCCGCGCCAGCCGGTTTGCGGCGGCGGCGGCGGCGCTTGCGGGCCGGTGCACCGCCCTCGCCTGCCACGTTCGATGGCTCATCGGCCTCGTCGTCGCTTTCGCTGTCATCCACGTCGGTGGTGGCTTGGGCCGCCTGCGCCTTGCGGGGCACCCGCTTGGGCCCGCCTTGTCCGCCTTGCTGGCGCGCGGCATCCATCAAGCGGCGGCGCTCGACGTCGTCGGCCAGCGAGAAGTCTTCCCACCAGGTCGCCAGGTCGGCGGCCACTTCACCGCACTGCCCGCGCAGGCGCAGGAAGTCGAAGCCGGCACGGAAACGCGGCTGCTCGACCAGGGTGAGCGGGCCGTTGCCCGTGCGGCGATCGAATCGCGGCTGCATGGTCCAGATCTCGCGCATGTCGGTGGCGAGCTTGCCCCGACCGGAGATGTCGCCGATGCGGGCATCGAAAACGGCGTCGGTGGCCGACTGCAGCGCCGGGAACACCGGCTCGCCCTGGGCCTGGTTGCGCTGCCAGTGGTCCAGCACGTCGTGCCAGAGCAGGCAGGCCAGCAGGAAGCTGGGCGCCACCGGCTTGCCTTCGGCCACGCGCCGATCGGTGTCGGCCAGCGCCAGCTGCACGAACTGCTCGCGCCCGGGGTGGCGGCGGGCTTCGTCGAACACCGCGTCCAGGATGGGGAAGACGCCGCGGTCCAGGCCTTGCTTGCGCAACTGCTCGATGGAAGCGCGTGCGTGGCCGGTCTGCAGCAGCTTGATCATCTCGTCGAACAGGCGCGACTGCGGCACGTTGCTCAGCAGGTCCGACATCTCGCGGATGGGCTCGCGAGTCTTGGGCTCGATCTCGAAGCCCAGCTTGGCGGCAAAGCGCACCACGCGGATGATGCGCACCGGGTCTTCGCGGTAGCGGGTCTCGGGGTGGCCGATCATGCGCAGCACGCGCTTCTTGGCGTCCTGGATGCCGCCGTGGTAGTCGACCACGACCTGCGTGCGCGGGTCGTAGTACATGGCGTTGATGGTGAAGTCGCGGCGGGCGGCGTCCTGGTCCTGGGGGCCCCAGACGTTGTCGCGCAGCACGCGGCCGCTGGCGTCCACCACATGCGTTTTGTCGGCCAGCTCGCGCTTGGAGGTCTTCTCGTTGCCGGAGACCTGCTCGGCGGCATCGTTGTCGAGGTAAGCGCGGAAGGTCGAGACCTCGATGACCTCGTGCTCGCGGCCACGGCCGTAGACGACGTGGACGATGCGAAAGCGTCGGCCGATGATGAAGGCGCGGCGGAACAGGCCCTTGACCTGCTCGGGCGTGGCGTTGGTGGCCACGTCGAAATCCTTGGGCCGCAGGCCCAGCAGCAGGTCGCGCACGGCGCCACCCACGATGTAGGCCTCGTAGCCGGCGTCCTGCAGGGCTTCGACGACCTTGCGGGCGCGCTCGTCGACCAGCTTGGGGTCGATGCCGTGCTCGGACGCGGGGACTTCGACGCGCTTGCCCGTGGGGATGCGCGCGGGTTTGGCCCCGCCTTTGGCGGCGTGGGCGTGCGGGCGCTTGTGGGGCGTGCCCTTGCCGAGGAACTTGTGAATCAGGCTTTTGATCATGCAAACAACCGGAGGATGCGCCAGCCTCGAGACTGCGCCACCGCTTCCAGCTCGGGGCTGGGATTGGTGGCCACCGGGTCGGTGGCCCGCTCAAGCAGGGGCAGGTCGTTGGGGGAGTCGCTGTAGAAACTGACGCGATCAAACTGGCCGAGGTGGCGGCCCTGATCAGACAGCCATTGTTCCACACGTGTGATCTTGCCTTCGCGGAACGAGGGCACGCCGTCGATCCGGCCGTTCACGCGCCCCTGTTCGTCGCGCTGCAATTTCACCGCGATGAGGTCCTCGACGCCGAAAGCGTCGGCGATCGGGCGGGTGACGAATTCATTGGTGGCGGTGACGATGGCCAGCAGGTCGCCCTGGGCGCGGTGGCGCTCGACCAGCTCGACCGCCTGGGGCTTGAGCGCCGGCAGGATCACTTCCCCCATGTAGGCCTGCTGCAGGGCCTGCTGCTCGGGCGCAGACATCTGGCGCCAGACGCTGGTGCTGAAGGCGATGTAGTCGTCCAGCACCAAGGTGCCTTCGCGGTACTGCTGGTAGAAGGCGTCGTTGCGGCGGCGGTAGTCGGCGCCATCGACCAGGCCCTGGCGGATGATGAATTCGCCGAATTCGTGATCGGAATCCAGCGGCAGGAGGGTGTGATCGAGGTCGAAGAGGCAGAGGTTCATGGTGGGGGAGATTCTGAGGCCAGCATTTGCTTGAGCAAGGGGATGGTGACCAGTCGGTGCTCGGACAGGGCGTATGCATCCAGCCGGTCGAGCAGGCCCATCAGCGAGCCCAGGTCGCGCTCGTGGCGACTCAGCAGGTAGGTCAGCACATCATCGCTCAGGGACATGCCTCGCCGCTGGGCGGCCTGCAGCAGGACCTCGCGCACGCCGGCCTCGCCCAAGGGCTGAAGCGCAAAAGACAGCCCCCAGCCCAGCCGCGTGCGCAGGTCGTCGCGAACAGGCAGGTCCACCGCAGGCAGGCGTCCGGCGGCCAGGATGAACAACTCGCCTGCAGGGCCAGGGTCATCGGCAGCGGTCTCGTGCGCCGATGCGCCGGTTTCGCGCGCCGCCTGCGCGGCCGCCGACTCGATGAACAGCTTGAAAGCCAGGTGCTGGCTGTCGCCGTCCAGTCGGTCGCAATCGTCGAGCAGGGCCAGCGTGGGCGCACCAGGCTGGGCGGCGTCCCACATCTGGCAGGTCTGGGCATTCAGCCAGATCACACCAAGGCCCAGGCCCAGGGCGCGCTCGACCATGGCACGCAGCAGGTGGGTCTTTCCGGAGCCTGGCGCCCCCCAGATGTAAGCGGGCGACAGCGTGCCTTCCACCGCCGGCCAGGCGCTCAACCAGGCCAGCAACGCTTCATTCTGGGCCTGCCCTGCGGTGACGAAGGACTCAAGCCCGGGCACCGCCGGTGAGCCCAGGTCGAGCAGCAACTGGCGCATCGGGGCACTCCCCCGGGAAACATCGCTCATGGCCGCCCTGTCACTCGGTGCGCAAGAAGCCGGGGCTGGCACGCCAGCGGGCCAGCAGGCGGCGCCCGATCACGGTCAGGCAGGCCGCGCAAGGCAGGGCCACGACGATGCCCCAGAAGCCCAGCCACTGACCGAACAGCATCAGCGACAGGATGACCCCCAGCGGGTGCAACCCGATGCGCTCGCCCACCAGGCGGGGCGTCAGCGCGACGCTTTCGATCACCTGGCCCAGGCCATAAACGACCGCGACCCCCACCAGCGGTTGCAGCACGCCCTCGCCCGCTGCAGCAAATTGCAGCACCCCGGCCAGCAGCGCCAGCAGCAAACCCAGCCCGAAGCCCAGGTAGGGGATGCACACCGCCAGACCGGTGAAGACGCCAATCGGCAGCGCCAGATTGAAACCGAACAGGCTCAGGCCCACGCTGTAGAACACGGCCAGGATCAGCATGACCAGGGACTGCCCCCGGAGGTACTGCCCCATGAGCGAATCGAGCTCGCCGAGCAAGTCGTACAGGGCCGGTCGCCAGCGGCAGGGCACGAGCCCCTGCGCGGCTTGCGTCAGGTGGGCCCAGTCCATCAGCCAGTAAAACGCCAGCACAGGCACCAGGAAGGCGTAACCCAACAACGCGAACAGGCCGCTGCCGCCAGCCACAGCGGAGCGCCACAGGGCCCCGCCCCATTCGCTGCCGTGCGTCTGCAGCAGCTCCGCAAGTTGCGCTTTCATCTGGTCGACGGAGCTGGGCACGGACACGCCCAGGGCGGCCAGCCTTGGCGCCAGCTCCTGCCAGGCCTGCATCAACAGGTCGGGCAGTTGGGCCCGAATCATCGGCACCAGCTCAGACACGATCGGCACGAGCAGGAACAGCAGCACCGAAGCGGTCAGCAAGACCATCAGCAGACACAGGGCCACTGCCAGCGCCCGGGGCACGCGAGCGGCCACGAGCCGCTCGACCACGGGCCTGAGCACATAAGCCAGCACCAGGCTGAGTGCGAAAGGCAGCAGGACACCGACGTGCCACCACAGCAGGGCCGCCACCAGGGCCACCCCGATGCCGCGGGCGATGTTTTTCGAGAGGGATGCGGGCGAATCGGCCATCAGGGGCGCATTCTATCGAGCGCGGACGTCGCACGCTCGAGGCCTGGTGTGCCAACCCCCTTGCGGCGCGCCTGAACAACGCCCAACGCAGCGTCCATCCGGGAGCTGGCGGGCCTCAGTTGCCGCCGTAAACCGCCCTTCGGGCGTCGTCAAGCTGCGCCTCGAGCCAGGCCGGATCACGCTGGGTCTCCGGGCGCGATTGGTACTCCAGCACGATGGCCGATTCGCGGCGCTTGTACTCGGTCAGGCGGTCCGCCTCGCGGCGGGCCTGGTCGGCATCGGGCTGAGGCGCCGCAGCCTGCAGGATCTTGATGCCCTCTTCGATGCGCTGGCGACGGCGGGCTTCATCGGGCTCCAGATCGGACCACAGCGCGCTCAACAGCAGTTGCGCCTCGCCCATGGTCACTTCGCCTTCCTTGAGGCGCTCGGGCACCTGCTCGACCAGCGTGGCCGCCACCTGCCGGCGCAAACCGGTGTCGGGCGAGTCGCGCAGGCCTTGCCACTGATCGAATCGCTTTTGAAAACGCAGGTAAGCGACCACGCGCTTGAGTTCGGCCTCGGGTTGGGATGACTGCTTCATCGCCTCTTTGAGGGCCCCCCATTCTTCGGCGGAAAAATCAGCCGGCCGGCCATCGGAGAGCAAGGCCGGCTCCTGCAGCCCTGCTCGAGCGGCCGCCTCGGCGGTGCCCGAGCTCACGCGGGCCGCAAGAGCGACATCGCCCGAAGCAGCGGCAGATCGCCCTTGCCACATCCACCAGGCAACGACAGCGGCCACGGCCACGCCCATGCACAAGAGCGTGAACCAGGTTCGCTGCCAGAACTGGGGACGGCTGTAGGAGATCATGGACGGAAGGAGGGCTTCGGATTGCGGCGATTGTCTGCACGCCAGTGGCCCCATGAAGGTGGGACAAACCCCCTGAGCAACCCATGGCAGGCGCCAGCTGACGTCGGGGCGCCCCGGGGCTCCACTACACTGGCGCCCTCCTTCCCGCTCACTCACGCATCCCGGTCCCCGCGCATGAACCTGTCCGCCCTCGACCCCCTGGTGCTCGCCGGCCTGGGCGCCGTCGTCGCCTATTTCATCGGCTCGCTGTCCTTCGCCGTCATCGTCAGCCGCTTCTTCGGTCTGGCAGACCCCCGCAGTTACGGGTCTGGCAACCCGGGGGCCACCAACGTGCTGCGTTCCGGCAACAAGGCGGCGGCCATCCTGACCCTGCTCTTTGACGCGCTCAAGGGTTATGTGCCCGTGGCCGTGGCCTGGCAACTTGGGTTTCCCGAGCTGGCGGTCACGGCGGTGGGGCTGGGCGCCTTCATCGGCCACCTGTGGCCCATCTTCTTCAAGTTCGAAGGCGGCAAGGGCGTGGCCACGGCCGCCGGTGTGCTGCTGGGCTTCGCGCCCGCGCTCGGCGGCCTGGTGCTGCTGGTGTGGATCACGATGGCCGTCGTCTTTCGCTACTCCTCGCTGGCCGCGCTGACGGCCTCGCTGGCCGCCCCCGTCATCCAGGCCTGGGGCTGGGGCCTGGGCCCGGCCACGGTCGGCACCGCGATCATGAGCGCGCTGCTGATCTGGCGCCACGAGGCCAACATCCGCAAGCTGCTGGCCGGCCAGGAGAGCAAGCTCGGCCAGAAGGCTGCAGGCGCAACGGGCCAGGAATCACCCAAGGGTTGATCAGGCGCGATGACCGAAACCAGGCGCCCCACCCTTCGATCCCTGCTGGGGCTCGTGGCGATGGTCGCCTTGGTGTGGGGCGCCGCCCAGGTGCTGGGCCGTTGGCAGGATGCGCGCGCCGCTGCCGCCATCCGGGCGCACAGCCAGCACGTGGACATCACGCTCTACACCACCAGCACCTGCCCCTACTGCGCCAAGGCCACCGCCTGGCTGAAGCAGCACGAGGTGCGCTGGCGAGAGTGCAACGTCGAGACCGACGCAAGCTGCCAACGCACCTACGCTGAGCAAGGCTCGCCGGGGGTGCCGCTGGTTCGCGCAGGCGAGCGCTGGAACCTGGGCTTTCATGTGCCCTGGCTGGCCGAGGCACTCGCCGCTCAGTCCAGCCCCAGTGGCGCCAGTTCACCTCGCCCCTGACGCAGCACCTGCGCCCCACCCTGGCTGAGGTCGATGACCGTGGTGGGCGCCATGGGACAAGCGCCGGCATCGACCACCGCCTGAATGCGCTTTTGCAGCGTCTCGCGGATGGCCTGAGCGTCGTTGAGCGGTTCGGTCTCGCCGGGCAGGATCAAGGTCGTGGCCAGCAACGGCTGTCCCATCTCCGCGAGCAAGGCCTGCGTGACACGGTGATCCGGCACGCGCAACCCGATGGTGCGCCGCGAAGGGTGCGACACCCGCCGAGGCACCTCCTTCGTCGCTTCCAGGATGAAAGTGTAAGGACCCGGCGTGGCCAGCTTGAGCAGGCGGTACTGCTGGTTGTCGACGCGGGCGTAGCTGGCCAGCTCCGACAGGTCCCTGCACAGCAGCGTCAGGTGGTGACGCTCGTCGACCTCGCGGATGCGCCGCAGTTGCTCGACCGCCGCCTTGTCATCGAGGTGGCAGACCAGTGCGTAGCTGGAATCGGTGGGCACGGCCACCACGCCCCCCTGGTGCAGGAACGCCGCCGCCTGCTTGAGCAGGCGGGCCTGGGGGTGTTCGGGATGGACTTCGAAGAGTTGGGCCATGGCCCGAGCCTAACGCGAATGCCGCCCTGTCAACGCCGCAGTCACCGCGCGCTTCAGGGCTGCAGGATGCGATCCTGCAACACGGCCCAGACCGGGGTGACCTTGCCTGGCAAGTCGGGCAAGGAGCCCAGATCGGTGTGGCTCTCGGACGGGTCGTGGAAGTCGGAACCGCGCGAAGCCAGCAGGTCGAACTCGATGGCCATGTCGGCGTAGCGGGCGTACTCGGCCACGGTGTGGCTGCCGGTGACGACCTCCACCCCGCGCCCACCATGGGCCTTGAATTCGCTGAACAGCGCGAACTCTTCGTTCGGGGTGAAGTCGTAGCGCCCGGGGTGCGCAATGACCGCCACGCCGCCGGCCTCGGTGATCCACCGCACCGCATCGCTCAGGCGGGCCCAACTGTGCGGCACAAAGCCAGGCTTGCCTTCGGCCAGGTAGCGCTTGAACACCTCGTGCGGGTCGGCGCACACGCCGATCTCGACGATGTGGCGAGCGAAGTGGGTGCGCGAAATGAGGTCGGGGTTGCCGACGAACTTCAGCGCGCCTTCGAACGCGTCGGGGATGCCGACCTTGGCCAGCTCGGCCGCGATGTCGCGGGCGCGGCGTTCGCGGCCATTGCGGGTGTCGGCCAGGCCCTGCAGCAGTTGCGGGTCATCGGGGTCGAAGCCGAGCCCGACGATGTGCACCGTCTTGCCGGCAAAGGTCACGGAGATCTCGGCGCCTGGCAGGTAGCTCATGCCAAGGCGCGCGGCCGCGGCATGCGCCCTGTGCTGGCCGCCAACCTCGTCGTGATCGGTGAGCGACCACAGGGCCACGCCATTCGCGGCCGCACGCTCGGCCACCGCCTCCGGGGTCAGGGTGCCGTCGGAAACATTGGAGTGGCAGTGCAGGTCGGCGTTGATCAGGTGCATGGTTGTCACATGCTAACAATCGGCAGGCGGCCCGGCCAGCTGAAGGGTCACTGAGCGCGCTCGGAACCCCAGCGGGTGGCGGCGCGCGCGTGGCGGGCTTGCTGAACGGCCAGCGCCTGCAGGCTGCCCAGCGTCAGTTCACGGATGAGCTGCTCGTTGACGGGCTGGCGGTAGCGGAACTTCACATGCCGCATGCCTTTGCCCGCGCCTTCGAGTTCAGGGAACTCGCTGAGCAGCATCACGCCGTTGAACACCTGCAGGTGCGCATTGGCTTTGAACAGAACCAGTGCCAGAACGTTGTCGGTGTCGTTCATGAAACACAGGTTGCCCCACTTGACCTCCGGACGAAGTTGCGGAGCGGCAGCCAGGATGGCGCGATGCATGATCTGTGCGGTCTCGCGCTGCTCGGGTCGCAGGCTGTCGTAGAACGCATTCACCAGTGCAGGAGATTGAAGGGGTCGGCGCATGGGGGTCGGGGCCAAGTGGAGGTACAGCTTCAGACACGGGTACCGCCACACCCCCTCCCACTGGTCGTGAGCACGCACCTGGGTGCATGCGCCAACCTGACGGGGTCACTCTCTGCCGTTTGTCGGGCGAGCCTCCTGTCGGAAGCGGCCTTTTGTTCGCAGTCGGGCGACCGCCAGTTTGCGGAGGCGCCTCGTGTCTGGCCTCATTGTAACGGAGCGTAATGAAGCCTGTGCATTGTGGTTACCCACATTCCAGACCTTTTCACGTGACGAAAATCACGCCTTCATCAAACCCTGGTCATCAGGTCTTGGGCAAGGTCACGCCCCGCTGCCCCTGGTACTTGCCGCCGCGGTCCTTGTAGCTGGTTTCACACACTTCGTCGCTCTCGAAGAACAGCACCTGGGCGCAGCCCTCGCCCGCGTAGATCTTGGCGGGCAGCGGCGTGGTGTTGCTGAACTCCAGGGTTACGTAGCCTTCCCACTCAGGCTCGAAGGGCGTGACGTTGACGATGATGCCGCAGCGCGCATAGGTGCTCTTGCCCAGGCAGATGGTCAGCACGTTGCGCGGGATGCGGAAGTACTCGACGGTGCGCGCCAGCGCGAAGCTGTTGGGCGGGATGATGCAGACGTCGCTCTCGATGTCGACGAAGCTCTTTTCATCGAAGTTCTTCGGGTCCACCACGGTGCTGTGGATGTTGGTGAAGACCTTGAACTCGGGGGCGCAGCGGATGTCGTAGCCGTAGCTGCTCGTGCCGTAGCTGACGATCTTGTGGCCGTCGGCGGCGTAACGAACCTGGCCGGGCTCGAAGGGCTCGATCATGCCGTGCTCTTCGGCCATGCGGCGGATCCAGCGGTCGGACTTGATGCTCATGCGGGGTGCTCCTGTGACGTCGGTCGACATTGTGCTTGATCCGCACGGCTCCTCAAGCGTGTGCACCAACCTGGCACCCGAATTGCATGTGTTCAGGCACAAACACAAGCGTCACCCACGATGGTGCACGCACTAGCTGAGGTAATCATGTCCGACCACAAGGCCTTCATGCGATCAGGGCACATGCCGACCCTGCTCGCTTCTTTTCTGTACTTCGACTTCACCTTCGCCATCTGGGTGCTCAATGGCGCCATGGCGCCCTTCATCAGCGAGACGTTCAACCTGAGCGCGGCCGAGAAGGGGTTCATGATCTCGGTGCCCATCCTCGCAGGGGCGCTGATGCGCTTCCCACTGGGGCTGCTGGCGCAGTACATCGGACGCAAGAGCGCCGCGATGGTCGAGATGGGGCTGATCGTGCTGGCCCTGGCATTCGGATACTTCTTCGTCGACACGCACAACGAGGTGCTGGCCATGGGCGTGCTGCTGGGCATCGCCGGCGGCAGCTTCGGCATCGCGCTGTCACTGGGCTCGGGCTGGTTCCCGCCCAAGTACAAGGGCCTGGCCATGGGCATTGCGGGCGCTGGCAACAGCGGCACCGTGCTGGCCGTGCTGTTCGCGCCGCCCCTGGCCACGAAGTTCGGCTGGCAAACGGTTTACGGCCTGGCGGCATTCACCATGCTGCTGCCCATGATCGTGATGGCGATCTGCGCCAAGGAGCCGCCTGACCGCGAAGAGCAAACCTTCCGCGAGCACACCGCCTGCCTGTACGAAAAGGACGGCTGGGCCTTCAGCCTGATCTACGTGATCACCTTCGGCGGCTTCATTGGCCTGGCCAACTTCCTGCCCACCTACTTCTACGACCAGTTCAAGGTCACCAAGATCGAGGCAGGTCAGCTCACCATGCTGGCCACGCTGATGGGCTCGGCCACGCGCGTGGTGGGCGGCTGGCTGTCCGACCGCTGGGGCGGCATCAACACCCTGACGGCCGTGCTGTCGATGGTGATCGTCACCCTGGTGATCTGCGGCACCATGGGCCAGAACCTGGCCTTGACCACCCTGCTGTTCATGCTGTGCTTCGCCGCGCTCGGCGCAGGCAACGGCGCACTCTTCCAGCTCGTGCCGCTGCGCTGGCCGCTGACCACGGCCGTGGCCGGCTCCATGATCGGTGAAATCGGTGCACTGGGCGGCGGTTTCATCCCCAATGCCATGGGCCTGTCCAAGCAGCACCTGGGCACCTACTTCTACGGCTTTCTGGCCTTCGCCGTCCTCGGCATGGCCGTGCTGGCCATGATGCGCGTCATGCAGATCCGCTGGACGCGCACCTGGGCAGAAAAAGGCGGGCGTGCCCGCACCACCGGTGGCACGTCGGCCGCGTTCAACCAGACCGCCAGCTCCAGCCGCTGAACCTCACTCCGAGGCCACCGTCACGACGGGGGCGGGCTCACGAGGCCCGCTTCCGGTCGCCGAAAGCAGTTATCAGTTTCTGTCGCCGGACACCCCGCGAGGCCACCGCCCGCGGGGTTTGTCTTTTTCTGACGCCGGGCGTCAGCGCCCGCTGGGCAGGAACATCAGCCAGTACACCAGCAGGAAGTTGAACAGCAGGGACACGCCCAGGGCGATCTTCCAGACCATGGTCGGGTCACGCTTGAGCAAGGGCGAAGCGGGCGGTGCACTCAAAGGGCGCGAAGCGCCCCGCTCGAGTGCAAGCAGCATTTCCTCGGCGGTCTCGAACCGCTGCTTGTGATCGCGGGCCACCGCCTTGAGGACGATGTGGTCCAGCCAGATGGGCACGTCGGGCCGCAGGCGCGAAGGGGGCACCGGGTCGCGCCGGAAGCGGGCTGTCTGGTAGGGCTCGATCTCGCCGTACGGCAGCCGCCCGGTCAGCCAGACGTACAGCGACACGCCCAGGGCATAGAGGTCCGACTGGAACGTCGCGCGCGACAGCGCCGGGTCGTCGCCCCATTGCTCGGGGTTCATGTAGCTGGGCGTGCCGGCGTGCAGCACGCGCAGCGCTTCGGGCTCCTTGCCGGACAAGGCCACCCCCAGGTCGAGGATGCGCCACTGGCCGTCGTCGCCCAGGTGCAGGTTGTCGGGCTTGATGTCTCGGTGGATGACGCCATGCTGGTGCAGGCGCCCCAAGGTCCGCACCAAGGAGGTGATGCCTGCGATGATTTCATGCACCGGGAAGCGCTGCGCCTGATTGAGCATGTGGCCCAGCGACTGCCCGGCCAGCCAATCGGACAGCGTGTAGAAGAAGGTGGGCTGATCGGGCTCGACCACGTGCAGGAACCCGCGCGCCTCGCGCTCGGACACCCGCGCGCCCAGCCAGGCCTCGTGGGCCAGCATCTGACGCTCCTGCGGGTCGCTGGCGCGCGCTTCGTGCAGCGTCTTGAGGGCCTGCACACGGCCGGTGGCCAGGTGCCTGACACGATAGACGCGGTGCACCCCGTTGTTGAAGACCAAGGCCTCGACCTGCATGCCATCGATCACCTCGCCGTCCTTCAGGCGCTGGGGCACCGGGAGCTGGCGGCTGCGCCGGGTGTGGTCTTCAAGGGTGGCGGCATCCAGCCCGGTGACCCGGATCACGAGCGCGGTGGCGTTGTCGCGTCCGCCCGAAGCCAGGGCCTTGGCCACCATGGCATCGGCCGCTTGCTGGCACGAGCCTTCCAGGGCCAGCTGCCGGATCTGACGGGCCGACAAGGGGCCATGCACGCCGTCGCTGGTGAGCACGAACACATCGTGCACCTGCAGGTCGCCGCTGAAGTAATCGACCTTCACGGACTCGTCCAGTCCGATCGCACGGGTCAGGCCGTTCTGGAAGGCCAGCTGACCCAAGGTGTGATCCTGGGTGAGCTGGGTGCATTCGCCATGGCGGATCAGCCAGGCGCGGGTGTCACCCACGTGGGCCAGGGTGTAGCCATGGGCGCGCAGCACCAACGTGGTGAGCGTGCTCATGCCGGCACCGCCCGCGCGGTCTTCGCTGCGCACCGACTGGCGTCGCCGGTTGTGGTCGACCAGCCAGGCGTTCTGTGCTGCGATCAGGCGCTCGAGCGCCACGGTCGGGTCCCAGGTGGCAGGCGTGGCGTACCAGTCGCGCAGCAGGCCCATCACCGTGGTTTGCGCAGCCTCCTTGCCCAGCCCCCCTTCGGAAACCCCGTCGGCCACGGCAGCGATCACGCCCCAGGCGGCCTCGCCAGCCGCCGGACGGCGCACCGCGGCGAAATCCTCCATGTCGGTGCGGGGCCCGCGCTCGCTGGCCCAGCCGATGTCCACGTCGAAACTCATGTCTTCCTCAGCAGCAGCGTTTTCTGGTCTTGTTGGGTGGCACGCGCACATTCATGGTGCCACGCCCGCTTTCGATGCGGCTCGCAAGATTTGCGCCCGCATTCGGTGCAAAGACCCGCCCATGCTCTGGCCCCTTAATTGCTTTCACCCACAGCACAAAAAGATTGATACCGCTGATGGAGCACGCACATGACCAAACAGAAGTTGGTGATGGTGGGCAATGGCATGGCTGGCGTTCGGGCCCTGGAAGAGCTGCTCAAGCTCGCCCCCGACCTGCATGACATCACCGTGTTCGGGGCCGAACCGCACCCGAACTACAACCGCATCATGCTGTCGCCTGTCCTGGCAGGCGAACAGACGATCGACGAGATCATCCTCAACCCGGTGAGCTGGTACGAGGAGCACGGCATCCGCCTGCGCATGGGCCGCAAGGTCACGCGCATCGACCGTGCGCGCCGGGTCGTCATCGCCGACGATGGCTCCGAAGAGCCCTATGACCGCCTGCTGCTGGCCACGGGCTCGAACCCCTTCATCCTGCCGGTGCCAGGCAAGGACCTCGAAGGCGTGATCGCCTACCGCGACATCGCCGACACGCGGGCCATGATCGAGACGGCCGCCACGCACCGGCACGCCGTCGTCATCGGTGGCGGCCTGCTGGGCCTGGAAGCCGCCAACGGCCTGCGCCAGCGGGGCATGGAGGTCACCGTGGTGCACCTCGCGCCCTGGCTGCTCGAGCGCCAGCTCGACGAGGTCGCTGGCAAGTTGCTGCAGCAGGCGCTGCAAGAGCGCGGCATCCGCTTCATGCTGCCGGCACAGACCGAAGCCCTGCTGGACGACGGCGCCGGTCGCGTGCGCGCCGTGCGCTTCAAGGACGGGCAGGAAGTGCTCGCCGACCTGGTGGTCATGGCCGCGGGTATCCGCCCCAACACCGAGCTGGCCCGCAACGCCGGCATCCGCTGCGACCACGACGGGCGCGGCGGCATCAGCGTCACCGATACGATGCAGACCGTCACCGACCCGCGCGTCTACGCCGTGGGCGAATGCGCTTCGCACCGGGGCGTGGCCTACGGCCTGGTGGCACCGCTGTACGAACAGGGCAAGGTGGTGGCCAACCACCTGGCGCGCATGGGCATCGGGCGCTACCTGGGCTCGCAGGTGTCGACCAAGCTCAAGGTCACAGGCATCAACCTGTTTTCGGCGGGCGACTTCATGGGTGGCGACGACACCGAAGAAATCGTGCTGTCCGACCCGTTCGACGGCACCTACAAGAAGCTGGTCATCCGCGGCGACAAGCTCGTGGGGGCCTGCCTGTATGGCGACACGGAAGACGGCAGCCAGTACTTCCAGTTGATCCGCGAGGGCCGTTCGATCGCCGCGCAGCGCGACCGGCTGATGTTCGGCGCCATCAACGATCATTCGCTTCAGGCTTCGGCCTGAGCACCGCTTCTTTGGCTCACCGCGCGGACGGCGTCACGCCCTCGCGCACCAGGTTTCAGCATGACCCAGTTGTACAACGACCGACGCCGCACCTGCCTGCAAGGGCTGGGGGGCTTGGTGCTCACGTCCCTCGTCGCCCCACTGGCCCTGACGCCCACCATGGCCCAAGCCCAGGTGTCCGACCTCAACGATGCGATCAACAAGGCAGGCCGTCAGCGCATGCTGTCGCAGCGCATGGCCAAAGCCTGGCTGGCCATCGGCCAGGACGTCGAGGCGGTGAAAGCCGGGCGCATCCTCGCCGAGTCCATGGCCGTGTTCGATCGTCAACTGGTCGAGCTCAAGGCCTATGCCCCTCAGGCCGCCATCCGCGACACCTACCAGCAACTCGAAGGGGTCTGGGCCGAGTACAAGCTGGCCCTGGTCGGCACCGCCCCAAAACGCGAACAGGCGCCCGGCCTGCTGAACCTGGATGCACGCGTGCTGCAACTCGCTCACCAGGGCACCACCCAGCTGGAGAAGCTGTCCGGCAAACCGGCGGGCAAGCTGGTCAACATCGCCGGGCGACAGCGCATGCTCTCGCAGCGCTCGGCCAAGTGCTACCTCAGCATCACCTGGGCGGACGCCGACCTCGTCCAGCAGCGTGAACTCGAGACCGCCAAGCGCGAGTTCGTCGAGGCATTGGCCGTGCTGGAGGCCGCGCCGCAAGCCACCGCGACCATCCGGGAAGAGTTGTCTCTGGCCCGCCAGCAGTGGGTCTTCTTCGACAATGCTCTCAATCGCATCGACCGTCAGGCGCGCACCCCACGCCACAGCGCCGAAGTGCTGCGCAGCAGCGAAAACATCCTGCAGATCATGGATCGGGTGACCGGCCTGTACGCACGACTGACCTGAGACCCTGCCCCACCATGAAGACCATCCCCATCGCCGCTGCCAACCAGGTCACCCGCGCCACCTGCCCGTATTGCGGCACCGGCTGCGGCGTGCTGATCGAGTCCCGCGGCGACCAGATCGTGCAGGTCCAGGGCGACCCCGACCACCCCGCCAATTTCGGCCGCCTGTGCACCAAGGGCAGCACGCTGCACCTGACCGCCGCCGAAGCGGTGACCAAGCAGACCCGCCTGCTGCACCCGATGCGCCGAGCCAACCGCCACGCCCAGCCCGAGCGCATCGGCTGGGATGCGGCCCTCGACGAAGCCGCCGACCGCCTGGCCGCCATCGTGCGCGAGCACGGCCCGCAGGCCGTTGGCTTCTACGGCTCGGGCCAGTTGCTGACCGAGGACTATTACGTCGTCAACAAGCTGGTCAAGGGCCTGCTGGGCACCAACAACCTCGACACCAACTCGCGCCTGTGCATGAGCAGCGCGGTGGCCGGCTACAAGGTCACGCTGGGCAGCGACGCGCCGCCCGCCTGCTACGAAGACTTCGACCACGCTGGCACCCTCTTCATCACCGGCTCGAACACGGCCTGGGCCCACCCCATCCTGTTTCGCCGCATCGAGGCCGCGCGCCAAGCCAAGCCTGGCATGAAGATGATCGTGGTCGACCCGCGCCGCACCGAGACCGCCGACATGGCCGACCTGCACCTGGCGATCCAGCCGGGCACCGACGTCGCGCTGTACCACGGCATGCTGCACATCCTGGCGCGCGACGGCCTGCTGGATCAGGCCTACATCCGCGAGCACACCAGCGGCTTCAGCGACCTGCTGGAGATCGTCCAGTCGCACACGCCCGAGCGCGTCAGCGAGGTCTGCGGCATCCGCCGCGAAGACCTGGAGCTGGCCGCACGCTGGTTCGGCCAGCAAACGCCCACCCTGTCGCTGTACTGCCAGGGCCTGAACCAGAGCAGCCAGGGCACCGACAAGAACGCCGCACTCATCAACCTGCACCTGGCCACCGGCCAGATCGGCAAGCCGGGCGCCGGCCCCTTCTCGCTGACCGGCCAGCCCAACGCCATGGGTGGCCGCGAAGTCGGTGGCATGGCCAACCTGTTGAGCGCGCACCGCAACCTGGGCAGCGAGATCGACCGCGCCGAGGTGGCCGCGCTCTGGGGCGTGCGCGATGTGCCTTCTCAGCCTGGCAAGACAGCGGTCGAGATGTTCGAGGCCGCCGCACGCGGTGAGATCAAGGCGCTGTGGATCGCCTGCACGAACCCGGCTCAATCGCTGCCCGACCAGCACACGGTGCGCAAGGCCCTGGAGAGGGCCGAACTCGTGGTGGTGCAGGAAGCTTTCGCCACGACGGCGACCTGCGCCTACGCCGACATCCTGCTGCCGGCCAGCACCTGGGGCGAGAAGGACGGCACCGTCACCAACAGCGAGCGCCGCATCAGCCGCGTGCGCCCTGCCGTGCCCGCATCGGGCGAGGCCCGCCACGACTGGGCGATCTTCACCGACATCGGCCGCCGCCTGGAGGCCCGCCTGCCCGAGCGCACCTCGCGCTACCTGCCCGGCACCGACACGCTCTTTGCCTACACCAGCGCCGAGTCGGTGTGGAACGAGCACCGCGAAAGCACCCGCGGCCGCGACCTCGACATCACCGGCCTGAGCTACGCCATCCTGGACTCGCAGGGCCCGCAGCAGTGGCCGATGCCCGAAGGCGCCACCCAAGGCCGCGCCCGCCTCTACACCGATGGCCGCTTCGCCACGCCGGACGGCCGCGCCCGCTTCGCCGCCGTGCGGCCGCTGCCCGTGCGCGAGGTGCCCGATGAGCGCTTCCCCTTTGCGCTCAACACCGGCCGCCTGCGCGACCAGTGGCACGGCATGAGCCGCACCGGCACGCTCGGCCGCCTGTTCGGGCACGTGGCCGAGCCCTGCGTCGAGCTGCACCCCGCCGACATGGCCGAATTGGGCCTGAGCGAGGGCCAGCTGGTGCAGGTCACGTCCCGGCGCGGGC
The DNA here is from genome assembly GCA_001770725.1 of Burkholderiales bacterium RIFCSPHIGHO2_01_FULL_63_240. GTDB lineage: Bacteria > Pseudomonadota > Gammaproteobacteria > Burkholderiales > Burkholderiaceae_C > Aquabacterium. The sequence continues at coordinate 79,588 of MERU01000002.1, read as the reverse complement.
AGTTGCTGATCCCGGCCGTGCCGCACGAAGGCATGGGCCGGCAGCAGGCCTACATCGCCATGCACTGGGGTGAAGAGGCCCTGGGTGGGGTCGATGCCCATGGCCGCCGCGTGACCGGCGTCAACGCCCTCACCCAACCCGCTTTCTGCCCGACGTCCAAGCAACCCGAGCTCAAGCACGCGGCCGTGCGCCTGTCGCCGGCGGACCTGCCCTGGAAGCTGCTGGCCGTGGCCTGGCTGCCTGCCGATCAGGCGCTGAGCCTGCGCGAGCTGCTCAAGGGCTGGATGCAGCGCTTCCCCTTCACCGCCTGCGTGCCCTTCGGCCGCGAACCCGATGAACAAGGTCGCGTGGGCCTGTTGTTCCGAGCGGCCTCGCCCGCGCCCATCGATGGCGCCACGCTGGACGAGTTGGCCGAGCTGATGGGCATCGGCGGCGCCAGCGTCATGCGCTACGACGACCCCAAGCAAGGCCAGCAGCGCCGCATGCAGGTCGAGCAAACCGAACAAGGCCGCCGCCTGCGCGCCTTCCTCATGGTGGGCGACCTGGCCTCGGAAAAGTGGATCCGCCCCCTGCTGCAGGACGACCTGCCCGTCGACGAGCTGGGCTCGGCCCTCCTCAGCCCGGGCGATGCCCCCCCGATCGCCACGGCCAACCGCGGCAAGCAGGTCTGCACCTGCTTCAACGTCAGCGACATCGCCATCGTCGAGGTGCTGGGCCGCTGCGCTGGCAGCGCCGATCAGCGCCTGGCCAGCCTGCAAGGCGAGCTGCGCTGCGGCACCAACTGCGGCTCCTGCCTGCCCGCGCTGCGCAAGCTGGTGCAGCAAACCCCGCACAACACCACAGAGAGCGCCTCGGCCACCGCGTGACCGGATAATCCGGCTTTCAACGCAGCTCGGGTCACCATGGGCATCGCCGCATACATCAAGGTCATTGGCCGGGGCAAGGATGGCGCCCGCCCCCTTTCTCGTGAACAGGCGCACGACCTGATGTCGCAGGTGCTGGACGGCCAGGTCACCGACCTGGAAATCGGCGCCTTCTGCCTGGCCATGCGCATCAAGGGCGAAACACCGGACGAGCTCATCGGCTTCCTGCAGGCCACCACCGAGCGCTGCATCGACCTGCGCCCCGCCCTGCCTGCCGCGCCTGGCGGGTTCGTGCTGCTGCCCTCGTACAACGGCTCGCGCAAGCTGCCCAACCTGACGCCACTGCTGGCCTGGGCACTGGCCCGCCGCGGCGTCGGTGTGCTGGTGCACGGACCGTCGGAGGACCCGACGCGCGTCACCTCGTCGCAGGTGTTTGCCGCGGGCGGCTGGCCTCGGGTGAAGGACGCCACGCAACTGGCCGCCTGCTGGCAGGCCGGGCAGCCCGCCTTCATCGACATCGCAGACCTGTGCCCCAGCGTGGCGCGCCTGCTGGCCGTGCGCTGGACGGTGGGCCTGCGCAACCCGGCGCACACCATCGTCAAGCTGCTGGACCCGTTCGCGGTGGCCACACCTGATGGCGCAGGCTCTAACGCCTGCGCCCTGCCCCGCCTGCGCGTCATCAACCACACGCACCCCGAATACGGCGAATCGCTCGCTGGCTTCATCTCGCTCAGCGGAGCCAGCGCGCTGTTGATGCGAGGCACCGAGGGCGAGCCGGTGGCCGACGCACGCCGACAGCCACGCTTTGACGTCTTCCTGGGCGGGCAAAGGCAGGACGCGCTCAGCCGGGCACCCGTCGAAGGCGTGCTGGTGTCCCTGCCTGAGCTGCCCGAAGGCCGCGAGGCCGCCGTCACGGCCAGCTGGATCGAGTCGGTTCGCAACGATCCGCAGCGGCTGCCTGCGGCCATCGAGGCGCAGGCCGACTGCCTGGCCCAGGCCCTGTCCAGCCTTCAGTCCCGGCTGCCCTCGGGCTCGACCACCGCCTGAGCCTGGGGCGGCGGCGGTTGTCGGTTCATGCGCGACAGCACCAGGATGCCCAGCAGCACCGTGCCCGTGCCAAGCATCAGGCGAAGGCTCACCGGCTCGTCCAGGAACCACGACGCCAGCCAGATGGTCGACAGCGGCCCGACCATGCCGACCTGAGCCGCCACAGAAGCCCCCAGCATCTGCACGCCCCGCATGACCAGCCAGACCGGCACCACCGTGCAGGCCGTGGCGTTGAGGGCCGACAGCGCCCACACCTGCCACGGCAGGTGCGCCAGGCCACCCAGGCGGCCTTCGCTCGCGGCGTGCACCACCCCCCACTGCACCAGGCACATCACGCACGCCGCGCACGATGCAACCCCCACCAGCCGCATGGAGCCGAGCTGCTGAACAAGCTGTCCGCTGCCCATGAGGTAGATGGCATAGGACAAGGCGCTCAGGAAGACGAGCACGCTGCCCATCGCCACGGCCGAGCGCGCGTCGAGCACCGTCGACGACTCCGACACCAGGTGGGCCACGTCCCAGTCGTGCAGGAAGACCACCAGCACACCGGCATAGCTGATCAGCAAAGCGATCAGCTGCGTCCAACGCAAGCGCTGTCCCAGCAAGAACACCGACAGCAGCAGCACCAGGCTCGGGTTCAGGTAGAGGATCGCGCGCTCCAGGCTGGCGCTGATGTATTGCAGCCCCAGGAAGTCGAGCGTGCTGGCCAGGTAGTAGCCCGTGAACCCCAGGCCGACCACTTGCCAGAGCTGCCGGCGGCTCAGGGGCTGGTGGCCAGCGGCACCGGCACTGCGGCCTGCCCACCAGGCCATCAGCATGAACATCGGCAAGGCCATGGCCATGCGCAGGCCCACCACGGAGAACGCATCGGCCCCGTGGCGGTACATCAGCTTGGCCACGATGGCTTTGCCGGAAAACGCCACCGCACCGGCCAGGGCGCAGAGCAGTCCCTGCGTGCGGCGGTCGCGGGTCAGCGCGGACATCGGGGAAGACAAGGCAGCCAGGGACATCGCCTCACCTTACCTGAAAACCCTGAGTCGCCTGGTTGACAGGGTCTCCCCCGCCACGCATGCGGGGGTCATGCGGGGGTTTCGGGAAAAAGTGCGCGCCGCCGTCGGCCGAAATTCGCGCACACTTGGCCTGCGCCCCGGTGCCTTGCGCACCGAGCTCAAACGTGTCCGACTCTGCTGCCACCAAAGATGCCTTTTGCCCGCATGCCGAACCTCGTTCGAACCACCTCGCTGGCCCTGATCTGCGGCTTGACCGCCTTTTCCATGGGGCTGGCGCACGCCCAGCCCGCAGCGGCCACAAAGCCTGCGCCCGTTCAGAAAAAGGCCGAGAAAACAACCGATGAAGCCCAGGAAGTGGTCGAACTCAACGACCAGGACCCGGCCGTGAAGGCCGCTTTCAAGAAAGCCCAAGCTTCGCTGGACGATTTTCTGAAGGTCCACGCCTCCAACGACCCCAACATCGATGTCGAATCCGTGCGTGTCCGCTTGAGCGAAGGCAAGGTGACGGAGTACGTCTGGATCCATCCCTTCGAGAAGGATGGCAACGGCTACAAGGGCAAGACCAACAGCATGCCCAGCCGCCTCAAGAAGCTGACCATCGGCGCTCAAGTGAGCTTCAAGCGCGCAGACATCGTCGACTGGACCTACTTCGAGATCAAGGCCCGCCGCATGCACGGCAACTTCACCACCTGCGCGCAGCTCACCAAGGCCCCTGCGGCCGAGGTCGAGGCGCTGAAGAAGGCCTACGGCCTGGACTGCAGCAAGAACCAGTGAGCCCAGCGCGCCCTCACGGGCGCCGCGTTCGCCGCCCTCACCGGGCCGAAGCCGCGGATGGCCTCGGCCGACTCCGCCAGCTCGCAGGCCTCGGTGTGGTTGCCTGCGCTCAGCCGCTCCAGCAATTGCCCGATCAGGGCCTCGTATTCGCGCAGCGTGGCCACCTCCTCGCGGCGCGTGGTGCTCCAGCGCAAGGGGTCCAGCCAGGTGTTGCGCCAGCGGCGCGCCTTGGACAGGCCCCGCAGCACCGGCAGCCAGGCCTCGCCGAAGGCCCGCTTGGCCGCGCGTTGGCCAACACCTCGCTCCTTGCCTGACGCCTCGCCCAAGGCCGGCGGGGCCAGGTGAAACACCATGCGCCAGTCGCCCTCGAACTGCGCATCGAGTTGCTGGCGGAAGCGCTCGGACGTCAACAAACGCGCCACCTCGTACTCGTCCTTGATCGCCATCAGGCGGAACAGCTGACGGGCCACGGCCAGGCTCAGCCGCAAGCCAGCCCCCGCGCCCATCGATTCTTCTGCGGCCCGCACGCGATCGACCCAGGCCTTGTAACGCCCCGCCAGGGCCTCGTCCTGGTAGTCGGTCAGCCACGCCATGCGGTGGGCCACCAGGTCGGCCAGCTCGGCCGCGGGGTCGCTCAGCGCCGAGCTGCCGCGCCACGCCGACTTGCCGCCCCCCGGCACCCATTGCACGGGTTGCGCCGGTGTCGTCAGCCGGGCCACGCGCACCGGGTCGTGCGCCACCTGCCTGCCCCACTCGAAGGCGGTCAGGTTGCGCGCCACCTGCACGCCATTGAGCTCGATGGCACGGCGCAGCGCATGCCCGCTCAGCGGCACCCAGCCCATCTGCCAGGCAAAGCCCAGCATCATCGGGTTGGCGTAGATGGCATCGCCCAGCAGCTTCTCGGCCAGGGCCACGCTGTCGAAACGCTTGATGGCCTCGGCGCCCACGGCGTCGGCCAGCACGTGGTCGCACTGGCCCGACGGGTAGTGCCAGTCGGGCGAGGCCACCACCGCGGCCGTGGGCGTGTGATGCGTGTTCAGCGCGATGCGGGTGCGACCATGGCGCATGACGCTCAGCGTGGCCGGCAAGGCCGCGACGATGGGGTCGCAGGCCATGACCAGGTCGGCCTCGGCGGTGCCCACCTTGGTGGTGTGGATGGCTTCGGGCCGGTTGGCGATCTGCACATGGCTCCAGGTGGCGCCGCCCTTTTGCGCCAGCCCGGCGGCCTCTTGCGCGACCACGCCCCGGCCTTCGATGTGCGCGGCCATGCCCAGCAACTGCCCGATGGTGATGACGCCCGTGCCCCCGATGCCGGCGACCACGATGCCCCAGGCGCTGGTGGCATCAGGCAAGGTGGGATCGGGCACGGGTGGCAGCTTGCGCACGTCGGGCGTGCCCGGCTGGGGCTTGGCACCCTTGAGCTGACCGCCTTCAACGGTGACCAGGCTGGGACAAAAGCCCTTGAGGCACGACAGGTCCTGGTTGCAGCTGCTCTGGTTGATGCGGCGCTTGCGGCCCAGCGGTGTGTCCACGGGCTCGATGCTCAGGCAGTTGGACTGAACGGTGCAGTCGCCGCAGCCTTCACACACCTCTTCGTTGATCACGACGCGGGTGGTGACCGCCGGCAGGCTGCCGCGCTTGCGACGGCGGCGCTTCTCGGTGGCGCAGGTCTGGTCGTAGATCAGCACCGTGCAGCCTTCGGTCTCACGCAGTTCGCGCTGCACGCGGTCGAGGTCATCGCGATGGAAGAGGTCCACACCGGGGGCCAGGTCGTGCACATCGGCGTAGCGGCTGCGGTCGTCGGTCACCACCACGATGCGGCGCACGCCTTCCGCATGCAATTCGCGGGTCATGGCGGGCACGGACAGGTTGCCGTCGATGGGCTGGCCTCCGGTCATCGCCACCGCGTCGTTGTACAGGACCTTGTAGGTGATGTTGACCTTCGCGGCCACCGACTGACGGATGGCCAGCACGCCCGAGTGGAAGTAAGTGCCATCGCCCAGGTTGACGAAAACGTGCTTTTCATCGGTGAAAGGCGCCTGCCCCACCCAGGCCACGCCTTCTCCCCCCATCTGCGAGACCAGGCCCGTGCTGCGGTCCATCCACTGCGCCATGTAGTGGCAGCCGATGCCCGCCATCGCGCGCGAGCCGTCGGGCACGCGGGTGGAGGTGTTGTGCGGGCAGCCGCTGCAGAACCAGGGCGCGCGCTCCGGGCCGGCCGCGGTGCGCGTCAGCGAACGCTCCTTGTCCTCGATCACGCGCAGGCGCTCGGCGATGCGCTCGCGCAGGTGCGACGGGGCCTCGGCCAGCAGGCCGAGCTTGTCCAGCCGTTGCGCCACGGCCTTGGCAATCAGCGCCGGGTTCAGGTCGGCCTGCGCGCGCAGCAGCCAGCGGCTGGCCGGGTGCGGGTGCGACCACTCGCCACCGCTCTGGTCGCCATCGGTCTCGGTGAACTTGCCCAGCACGTTGGGGCGCACGTCTTCGCGCCAGTTGTAGAGCTCTTCCTTGAGCTGGTACTCGATCATCTGGCGCTTTTCTTCGACGACCAGGATCTCCTGCAGCCCTTGCGCGAACTCGCGCGTGATCACCGCATCCAGCGGCCAGACCACGGCCACTTTGTGCAGGCGCAGCTTCAGCGCGCGGCAAGCCTCGTCGTCCAGGCCCAGGTCGTGCAGGGCCTGGCGCAGGTCGTTCCAGGCCTTGCCGCTGGCCATGATGCCCAACCGCGCACCGTCACTGCCCAGCACCGTGTGGTTGAGCCGGTTGGCGCGCACATAGGCCAGCGCGGCGTACCACTTGTGGTCCATCAACCGGGCTTCCTGGGCCAGCGGTGCGTCGGGCCAGCGGATGTGCAGCCCACCTTCGGGCATGTCGAAATCGGTCGGCAGGACGATGTTGACCCGGTCCGGGTCCACCGACACCGTGGTCGACGACTCCACCACCTCCTGGATGGTTTTCAGCGAGGTCCACAGGCCCGAGAAGCGGCTCATCGCGAAGGCGTGCAGGCCCAGGTCCAGGATCTCCTGCACATTGCTCGGGAAGAACACCGGCAGGCCGCAGGCCTTGAAGATGTGGTCGCTCTGGTGCGCCAATGACGAGCTCTTGGCCACGTGGTCGTCGCCGGCCACGGCCACCACGCCGCCATGTTGCGAGGTGCCAGCCATGTTGGCGTGCTTGAAGACGTCGCCACAGCGGTCCACGCCCGGGCCTTTGCCATACCAGATGCCGAAGACGCCGTCGAAGCGCTGCGGGCCCGGGGTGAGCGCGAGCTGCTGCGTGCCCCACACGGCCGTGGCGCCCAGTTCCTCGTTGACGCCGGGCTGGAAGACGATGTGGTGTTTGGCCAGGTGCTCGCGGGCCTTCCACAGCGCCTGGTCGTAACCACCCAGGGGCGAGCCGCGGTAGCCGCTGATGAAGCCGGCGGTGTTCAGGCCCGCCAGGGCGTCGCGCGTGTGCTGCAGGATGGGCAGCCGCACCAGGGCCTGGATGCCGCTCATGAAGGCGCTGCCGCGCTCGAGCGTGTACTTGTCCTCCAGGGACAGCGAAGCGAGGGCCTGGAGCACCTGCGGGGGCAGTGGCGCGTTCATCGACGACCTCCTGGTGGCGGTCGCGCGGCACGGTCGAAGGACCTGGGCGGCGGAGCTTGTGGCTCGTCGGTGCGGCGCGCGGCCGAAACCCTTGATGAGCCCCAGTTTAGGCCGATGCCCTCGGGTGCCATCCCGAGGTTTCACGGGGTCGAAGTCGCGCAGTTCGGCGCTTGAGGCCCCAATGAAACGGGGCGGGGCCGCAATCCGTCACGGACTGCGCCTCCCCGCCCCTTGCCAGCCTTTTCAGGCCTTGTCAGACCTTGCCAGGCCTGCTCGATCAGATCGGCATCACTTGGACGACGGGATCGAGCCTTCCACGCCCTTGACGTAGAAGTTCACGCCGCCCAGGAACTTGTCGTCGGCGACAGCGTCCTTCGCCAGCACTTCCTTGCCCTTCTGATCAACGATCGGGCCCTTCCAGATCACGAAGCTGCCGTCCTTGAGGCCGGCCTTGACGGTGTCGACCTTGGCCTTGACTTCGGCCGGCACGGCGTCGGACACGGAGACCAGGTCGATGGCGCCTTCCTTGACACCCCACCAGGCGCCACCGGTCTGCCAGGAGCCGTCCAGGGCTTCCTTGGTGGCCTTGATGTAGTACGGGCCCCAGTTGATGACGGCCGATGCCAGGTGGGCCTTCGGGCCGAAGGCGCTCATGTCCGAGTCCCAGCCGAAGGCGAACTTGCCGGCCTTCTCGGCCGTCTGCAGCACGGCGGCCGAGTCGGTGTTCTGGAACAGCACGTCGGCGCCCTGGTTCAGCAGGCTCTGCGCGCCTTCGCTTTCCTTCGGGGGGTCGAACCAGGCGTTGACCCAGACCACCTTGGTCTTGATCTTGGGGTTCACGCTTTGCGCGCCCAGGGTGAAGGAGTTGATGTTGCGGATCACCTCGGGGATGGGGATCGAGCCCACCACGCCCAGGGTGTTGGTCTTGGTCATGCTGCCCGCGATGACACCCGCCATGTAGGCGCCTTCATAGGTGCGCGAGTCGTAGGTGCGCATGTTGGCGGCCGTCTTGTAGCCGGTGCCGTGCTCGAACTTGACGTTCGGGTTGTCGGCGGCGACCTTGAGCATGGGCTCCATGTAGCCGAAGGTGGTGCCGAAGATCAGCGTGTTGCCCTGGGCCACCAGGTCACGGATCACGCGCTCGGCCTCGGGGCCCTCGGGCACCTTCTCCACGAAGGAGGTGACGACCTTGTCGCCGAATTCCTTCTCGACGGCCAGGCGGCCCTGGTTGTGGGCGTAGGTCCAGCCCGCGTCGCCGACCGGGCCGACGTAGGCGAAAGCGATCTTCAGCGGGGCGGCGGCCACGGCAGCGGCGGACGCCGGGGCTTCGGACGCGGCGGAAGCGGCCTCGGGGGCGGCTTCCTTCTTGCCGCAGCCCACGAGGGCAGCGGTGGCGGTCAGGGCCGCCAGGCCCGCCAGTTTGAGCACGGAACGCTTGGACACAGGTGTGGTCATGTCATCTCCAGGGTTGGGAACTGCTTGAATCCGATGGACAACGCAACGATCATGCCCACTCAGGCGCCCGGATGGAAGGGTTTGCCGAGTGAAGCAGGCATGTTGATGCGGATCCACGTCGGGTTGCGAGAGATCAGCACCAGCACAACGATGGTGGCGAGGTAAGGCAGCATCGTCAGCCACTGGGACGGGATCTGCACCCCCTGCCCCTGCAACTGGAACTGCAGCATCGTCACGCCACCGAAGAGGTAGGCCCCCAGCAGCACGCGCAGCGGCCGCCAGGTGGCAAAGGTCGTCAGGGCCAGGGCGATCCAGCCCTTGCCGGCCACCATGCCTTCCACCCACAGCGGGGTGTAGACCAGCGAGATGTAGGCCCCGGCCACGCCGCACAGCGCCCCGCCCACGCACACGGCGGCCAGGCGAATGGGCCGCACCGCGTAGCCCAGCGCATGCGCCGACTCGGGCGACTCGCCCACCGCGCGCAGCACCAGGCCCGCCCGCGAACGCATCAGGAACCAGGTCAGCCCCACCGCCAGCGCGATGGTGATGTAGACCAGCGGGTGCTGCCTGAACAGGGCCGGGCCGACGAAAGGCAGGTCGGCCAGGTAGGGGATGGCGTGGTTGACCCGCTCGGGCAGGCGCAGCTGCGTGTAGGTGATGCCGACGAAAGCGCTCAGGCCCGCCCCGAACAGGCTGAGCGCCAGCCCCGTGGCGTACTGGTTGGTGCCCAGCCAGATGACCAGCACCCCGAAGGCCGCGGCCAGCAGCGCGCCGGCACCCGCCGCCGCGGCAAAGCCGATGACGTCGCTGCCCGTGTGCACGCAGGCCGCGTAGCCCGCGATGGCGGCCACCAGCATCATGCCTTCGGCGCCCAGGTTGAGCACGCCGGCGCGTTCGTTGATGAGCAGCCCCAGGGAGGCGAGCGCCACCACCGTGCCGGCGTTGAGGGTGGCCGCGATCAGCAGGGCCAGGGATTCGGCAGAGATCATTTCTTGCTCACCCAGCGCAGGCGTTGGTGGATGAAGGTGTCGCAGGCCAGCAGCGCGAACAGCAGCAGGCCCTGGAAGACACCGGTGAGGGCCTTGGGCAGGCCCAGGCGCGACTGGGCGAGTTCACCGCCGATGTAGAACATGCTCATGAGCACCGCGGAGAACACGATGCCGAAGGGATTGAGCCGGCCCACGAAGGCCACGATGATGGCCGCAAAGCCGTAGCCCAGCGGCACATAGGGCGTCAGCTGCCCTTGCGGCCCGGCCACGTCGAGCGCGCCAGCCAGCCCGGCCATGCCGCCCGACAACAGCAGCGCCGTCCACAGCGCCTTGCGGCTGGAAAAGCCCGCATAACGGGCCGCCGCCGGCGCCAGGCCACCGACCTGCAGCTGAAAGCCCGCGAAGGTGCGGTACAGGAACACCGCGAAGCCCACCACCGCCACCGCCGCGATGAACAAGCCGATGTTCATGCGCCAGCCCTGCACGAGCTTGGGCACGCGCGCGGCATCCAGGAAGGTGATGGTCTGCGGGAAGTTGTAGCCGTTCGGGTCCTTCCAGGGCCCGTAGACCAGGTAGCTCAGCAGCATCTCGGCCACGTAGACCAGCATCAGGCTGACCAGGATCTCGCTGGCGTTGAAGCGGTCGCGCAGCAAGGCCACGATGGCGGCCCAGGCCATGCCGCCCAAGGCGCCAGCGGCCAGCACGGCGGGCATCAGCAAAGGGCCGCTTTCGGGTGTGGCCTGCATGGCCACCCCACCGGCGCAGATGGCGCCCAGGATGAACTGCCCTTCCGCGCCGATGTTCCACAGGTTGGCCCGAAAGCACACCGACAGGCCCAGCGCGATCAGCACCAACGGTGTGGCCTTGAGGCTCAGCTCCGACAGGGCGTAGCCGCTTTTGAGCGGCTCGACGAAGAACACCTTCAGGCCGGCCACCGGGTCCTTGCCCAGCGCGACGAACAGGATCACGCCGACGATCACGGTGATGGCCAGCGCGATCAGCGGCGACGCAAAGGTCAGCACCTTCGAGGGTGCGGAGCGCGGCTCAAGCTTGAACATGGCTGCCCTCCCAGAGTCCGCTCATCCAGGCCCCGATCTGCTCCACGGTGGCCTCGGCGGCCGGGATGGACGGCGACAGCCGCCCCTGCGCCATCACCATCAGGCGGTCGCTCACTTCGAACAATTCGTCCAGCTCCTCGCTGACCACGAGCACGGCGCAGCCGCCGTCGCGCAGCTTCAACAACTCGCCGCGGATCTGCGCCGCGGCCCCCACGTCCACGCCCCAGGTCGGCTGCGACACCAGCAGCACCTTGGGCGCCGCGTCGATCTCGCGGCCCATGATGAATTTCTGCAGGTTGCCGCCCGACAGGCTCTTGGCCGCCGCGTGCGGCCCTGCGGCCTTGACCTTGAAGCGGTCGATCAGCTCCACCGCCATGCCGGTGATGCCCTTGGTGCGCAGCCAGCCGCCGGGGCCGATGGCGTCGTCGCGGGTCAGCAAGGTGTTTTGCGCCAGCGACAGCGTGGGCACGGCGCCACGGCCCAGGCGCTCCTCGGGCACGCTGTGCAGACCCCGGCGGCGCCTGGCTCGCGGCGAGGCACGCGCCACGTCGTGGCCGAACAGGTGGACGGTGCCGGGGCGCGCACGCGTGTCCTCGCCGCTGAGCACGGCCATCAGCGCCTGCTGTCCATTGCCGGACACCCCCGCGATGCCCAGGATCTCGCCAGCGCGCAGCTCGAAGCCGACGTCCTTGAGGCTGGTGCCGAAGGGGTCGATGCTGGGCACCGACAAGTCCTTGACCGACAGTGCCACGTCGCCCAGCACGGCGGCGCTGCGGTGCAGCTCGGGCGGCTCGCTGCCGATCATCAGGCGCGACAGGCTGGCGTTGCTTTCCTGAGCGGGGTCGACCTCGCCCGTGACCTTGCCGCCGCGCAGCACCGTGCAGTGGTGGCACAGCTCGCGGATCTCGTCGAGCTTGTGGCTGATGTAGAGGATGGAGCAGCCTTCGGCCGCCAACTGGCGCAGCGTCACGAACAGCTTGGCCACGGCCTGGGGCGTGAGCACCGAGGTCGGCTCGTCGAGGATCAGCAACTGCGGCTTGGTCAGCAGCGCCCGCACGATCTCGACCCGCTGGCGCTCGCCCACCGTCAGCGAGTGCACGTGGCGCTCCGGGTCGACCTCCAGGCCGTAGGCGCCCGAGACCTCGCGGATGCGCCGCGTGACCTCGGCCAGGCTCAGCGACTTGTCGAGCCCCAGCCACACGTTCTCGGCCGCCGTGAGCGTGTCGAACAGCGAGAAGTGCTGGAACACCATGCTGATGCCCAGGGCCCGCGCCTCCTGCGGCGAGCGGATGTGCACCGGCTGACCGTTGAAGAGCACCTCGCCCGAGTCGGGCTTGACCGCGCCGAAGATGACCTTCATGAGCGTGGACTTGCCAGCGCCGTTCTCGCCCAGCACGGCGTGGATCTGCCCCGGTCGCACGTTGAGGCTGACGGCATCGTTGGCCCGCACACCGGGGTACTGCTTGGTGATGCGCCGGAGTTCGAGTCGGAAGGTCATGTGGGCGTGCTTGGGTGGGGGCGGACGCGAGAAAAAAGCTGAAAAGGCAAAACCTCAATGATGCCGCACGGGCGGCTGAACCTGATGCAAACCTCGGACCACGTCGCGAACCTGCTCGCGCAACCAGCGGCTGGCGGCCGAGCGGTGGGTCAGGTCGTGCCAGAGCTGGTAGTAGTTCAACGCGGGCATGGGCACCGGGCAGCGGATGACCTTGACCTTCAGGTCGCGCACATAGCGCTCGCAAAAGCGCCGCCCCGTGGTCAACACCAGCAGCGAGCCGGCCACCATGTACGGGATCTGCGCGAAATGCGGGTGGCGAACGACGATGTGGCGCTCCAGCCCCTTGGCCTGCAGGTGCTGCTCGATGATGCCGGGGCCATCGGGGTGAAACGGCAATGGCGCGATGTGTTCAGCCGCCAGGTACTGCTCGACCGACCAGGCGCGCTTGCCCTCCTTGGGCAGGCGGGCGGCGGGGTGGTCCTCCGAGACCAGGCAGACCAGCTCGTCGCTGAGCAGGCGCCCCAGGTGCAGCTCGCCCGAGGGCTCCAGCCAGTTGCCGATGACCAGGTCCACCTCGCCACGGGCCAGGCCGCGGCGGTGGTCGAGCTGGGTGCCCAGCGGCAGCACCTCCAGGCGAGAGCGGGGGGCCAGGCGGCGCAGGCGCAGCGTCAGCTCGGGCAGGAACCAGGGGTCCAGGTAGTCGGTCGCCGCGATGCGGAAGGTCACCTCGGCGGTGGCGGGGTCAAAGCCCCGCGCGGCGCTCTTGTCGCCGAAGATCCATTGGGCCTGCTGCAAGATGGTGGCGGCCGGCTCCACCAGGCTCAGCGCGACGTCGGTCGGCGCCATGCCCTGGCCGCTGCGCACCAGCAGCGGGTCGCCCGTGAGCTCGCGCAGACGGCGCAGCTGGGCGCTGACGGCGGGCTGGTTGCTGCGAAGCTTGACGGCGGCGCGAGAGACGCTGGACTCGGTGATCACGGTGTGCAGGACGCGGATGAGGGACAGGTCGATCTTGTCGAAAAGCGCGCGCTGGTTCATGCGTTGCTTTTTATCATTGATATGCGCAATCTTGTATACCGCCTCAGACACCAGACGCTACCCTGACACGCATGTCGACCGGAGTCCCCATGAGTTCCCCCACCCCACGCCCGATCCGCTTCGTCCACCGCGGCCAGGTGCAGCAGGTCGAGGGCCTGCCGCCCACCACGACCGTTCTGCAGTGGCTGCGTGAGCACGCGCAATGCACCGGCACCAAAGAAGGCTGTGCCGAGGGCGACTGCGGGGCCTGCACGGTGGTGGTGGCCGAGCGCGACGCGGCCACGGGCGAGCTCAAGCGCCGCACCGTCAACAGCTGCATCCAGTTCCTGCCCACGTTGGATGGCCAGGCCTTGTTCACCGTCGAAGACGTGACCGAGCTGGGCCGCCAGGCGGCGCCCGAGGCTTCGGCAACCGGCGCAACCGGCGCGACCGCCCTGCACCCCTGTCAAGAAGCCCTGGTCAGCTGCCACGGCTCGCAATGCGGCTTCTGCACCCCGGGCTTCGTGATGTCGCTGTGGCACAGCTACGAGCAGCACGAGCAGCCCCTGCCCCGCCCTGCCCTGGCCGACGCGCTGGCCGGCAACCTGTGCCGCTGCACGGGCTACCGCCCCATCCTCGATGCCGGCGAGCAGATGTACGCCGCGCCGCGCGTGACGCTGGACACCGCGCCGGTGCTGGCTCAACTCGAAGCCCTGCACGCCGCCTCGCCCGACAGCTTGGTCTACGAAGGCCCGAACCGCGCGTCGCCGGACCAGGTGCAACGCTTTCACGCGCCCACCACGCTCAGCGAGCTGGCCGCGCTGCGCGAGGCCCTGCCCGACGCCCGCCTGCTGGCCGGCGCCACCGACATCGGCCTGTGGGTCAACAAGCAGTTCCGCGACCTCGGCGAGGTCATCTACCTCGGCAAGGTGGCCGAGCTGCAGGCCATCACGCTGCACCGCGGGGTGATCAGCGAGTTCATCGGCAAGACGGGGCCTGTGCTGGAGATCGGCGCCGGCGCGTCGCTCGAAGCCGCCTGGTCCGCCCTGGCCGCGCACGAGCCCGAGCTCAAGGAGATCTGGCTGCGTTTTGCTTCCCCGCCGGTGCGCCACGCCGGCACCATGGGCGGCAACATCGCCAACGGCTCGCCCATCGGCGACAGCGCGCCCATCCTGCTGTCGCTGGGTGCCTCGCTGGTGCTGCGCCGGGGCCCGGCCACCCGCGAGGTGCCGCTGCACGACTTCTACCTCGACTACATGAAGAACGACCTGCAGCGCGGCGAGTTCGTGCAGGGCATCCGCGTGCCCTTGCCTCATGCCGATGCGGGTGAGGTGGTGCGCGCCTACAAGCTCTCCAAGCGCCGTGACAGCGACATCTCGGCCGTGTGCGCCGGCTTCTTCATCCGCCTGGAGGGCGAACGCATCGCCGAGGCGCGCCTGGGCTGGGGCGGCATGGCCGCCACCGCCCGCCGCGCCAGCGCCACCGAAGCCGCCCTGCTCGGCCAGCCCTGGAGCGAAGCCACCCTGCGCGCCGCCCAGGCCACCCTGGCGCAAGACTTCCAGCCCATGACCGACCTGCGCGCCAGCGCCGCCTACCGACTCAAGGCCGCGCAGAACCTGCTGGAACGTTTCTGGCTGGAAACCCGACCCGGCTCGCCGCTGCGCGCCGATCAGGTGCAGGTCTGGCCCGCCACCTGCTGAGCCCCGAGCACGCCAGCCCCACCCGAGCACCACCATGAACCAGGCTGTGGACCTCCCCCCTTCCCTCTTGCCCCCGCTGCAGGCCGACGGCACGCCAGCGCCCACCGGCACCGCCGCCGGCAAACCCCTGCCGCACGAATCCGCCCGCCTGCACGTCGCGGGTGAAGCCACCTACATCGACGACCAGCCCGAACTGGCCGGCACCCTGCACGCCGCCCTCGGCCTATCGCCCGTGGCCCATGGGCGACTCAAGGGCATCAACGTGGCCGCCCTGCGCGCCCTGCCCGGCGTGGTCGACGTCATCACCGCGGCCGACATCCCGGGCCTCAACGACTGCGGCGCCATCGTGCACGACGACCCCATCCTGGCCGATGGCACCGTGCACTACCTCGGCCAGCCCGTGTTCGCCGTGCTCTCGCACGACCGCGAACTGGCCCGCCGCGCCGCCGCCCAGGCCAAGTCCTTCCTCGACATCGAAGAGCTGCCCGCGCTGCTGACGCCCGAGGCCGCGCACGCCGCCAAACAATACGTGGTGCCGCCCATGCGCATGGCGCGCGGCGACGCCGCCCAGGCACTGGCCGAAGCGCCTCACCAGCTGCAAGGCCACATCCAGCTGGGCGGGCAAGAGCAGTTCTACCTCGAAGGCCAAATCTCCTATGCCATCCCGCAGGAAGGCGGCATGCTGGTGCACTGCTCCACGCAGCACCCGTCCGAGATGCAGCACGCCGTGGCCCACGCGTTGCACCTGCACGCCCACCAGGTGCAGGTCACCTGCCGCCGCATGGGCGGGGGCTTCGGAGGCAAGGAGTCGCAGTCGGCCGTGTTCGCCTGCATCGCGGCCATCGCTGCGGCCAAGCTGCGCAAGCCCGTCAAGCTGCGCCCCGACCGCGACGACGACTTCATGGTCACGGGCCGGCGCCACTGCTTCACGCACGACTGGTCCATCGGTCATGACGACGAAGGCCGCATCCTGGGTGCGCAGGTCGAGATGGTGTCGCGCTGCGGCTTCTCGGCCGACCTGTCTGCCCCGGTGATGGCGCGCGCCCTGTGCCACTTCGACAACGCCTACTGGCTGCCCAACGTCGCCATCGACGGCTTCTGCGCGCGCACCAACACGCAAAGCAACACGGCCTTTCGCGGCTTCGGTGGGCCGCAAGGCGCCTTCGCGGTCGAGTCCATCCTCGACGACATCGCCCGCAGCCTGGGCCGCGACGCGCTCGACGTGCGCCTGGCCAACCTCTACGGCATCGGCCACAACGACGTCACGCCCTACGGCCAGCAGGTCGAAGACAACGTGCTGCCCGCGCTGATCGGCGAGCTGGCCACCACCAGCGACTATCGCGCCCGCCGCGACGCCATCAACGCCTTCAACGCCAGCAGCCCCGTGCTCAAGAAGGGCCTGGCGCTGACGCCGCTGAAGTTCGGCATCTCCTTCAACGTGGTGCACCTGAACCAGGCCGGCGCGCTGGTGCATGTGTACACCGACGGCAGCGTGCTGGTGAACCACGGCGGCACCGAGATGGGCCAGGGCCTGAACACCAAGGTGGCGCAGATGGTGGCGCACACCCTGGGCCTGACGCCCGATCGCGTGCGCGTCACGGCCACCGACACGACCAAGGTGGCCAACACCTCGGCCACGGCCGCGTCCACCGGCTCTGACCTCAACGGCAAGGCCGCCGCCGACGCCGCGCAGCAGATCAAAGCGCGCCTGGTGGCCCACCTGGCCGCCAAACACGGCGTCAGCGTGGACGCCATCCGCTTTGCCGACAGCCAGGTGCACGTGGGCGAGCAGGTGCTGCCTTTTGAAGACGTGACCATGAGCGCCTACATGGCCCGCGTGCAGCTGTGGTCCGACGGCTTTTACGCCACGCCCAAGCTGCACTGGGACCGCGACGCCATGCAAGGCCGCCCCTTCTACTACTTCGCCTATGGCGCCGCCGTCAGCGAGGTGCTGGTGGACACGCTCACCGGCGAGTTCAAGCTGCTGCGCGCCGACGTGCTGCACGACGTGGGCCAGTCCATCAACCCGGCGCTGGACATCGGCCAGGTCGAAGGCGCCTTCATCCAGGGCATGGGCTGGCTGACCACCGAAGAGCTGGTGTGGCACCCGCAAAGCGGCAAGCTGCTGACGCACGCGCCGTCCACCTACAAGATCCCCACCGCCAGCGACTGCCCGGCCGACTTCCGCGTCAAGCTGTTCGACAACCAGAACGTCGAAGACAGCATCTACCGCTCCAAGGCCGTGGGCGAGCCGCCGCTGCTGCTGCCCTTCTCGGTGTTCTTCGCCATCCGCGACGCGGTGTCGGCGGTGGGCCAGCACCAGGTGCAACCGCCGCTGCGCGCGCCGGCCACGGCCGAGGCCATCCTGGATGCGGTCGAGGCCGTCAAGGCCGTCAAAGCCCAATGAAGGCAGGCTGAGATGTCCTCCAGCGCCCTCAGCTCGCGCCACCTGCGCCACGTCGCGGCGCAGTGGCTCGCGGCCGGGCGGCCCGCGCTGGTGGTGCGCGTGCACGCCATCCGCGGCTCCACGCCGCGCGAGGCGGGTGTGCGCATGCTGGTGGGGGGTGGTGAACACAGCGGCGAAGTGCTTGGAACCATCGGCGGCGGCCACCTCGAATGGCAAGCCATCGACCTGGCTCGCAAGGCCCTGGCCGAAGCCCGATCGGCCAACAAGCCACCGGCCGCCTGGCAACAAACCTTCGCCCTCGGCCCCACGCTGGGCCAATGCTGCGGCGGCTCGGTTGACCTGGCCTTCGAGCCCCTGACCGACGCCACCCTGCAAGCCTGGACGCTGCCCCCGCCGCGCTTTCACCTGGAGCTGCACGGCGCCGGCCACGTGGGCCAGGCCATCGCCCGGCTGCTGGCCGACATCGACTGCACCGTGCGCTGGGTCGACGAACGCGCCGACACCGCCGAAACCTGTGGCGCCGACGCGCCCGGCCTGCCCACACCGCAAGCCCTGGCCGCCCTGCCGCCGCACATCCGGTTCGTCAGCACCGAGCAGGCCGAAGCCGAGGTGGCCGACGCGCCACCCGGCGCCTGCCACCTGGTGCTCACCCACCGCCACGACCTGGACCTGCGCATCATCCACGCCGTGCTGCGGCGCGGCGACTTCGCCTTTGCGGGCCTCATCGGCTCGCAAACCAAGCGCGCCAAGTTCCTGCACCGGCTGCAAGCCATGGGCGTGAGCGACCACGCCATCGCCCGCCTGACCTGCCCCATCGGCCTGCCCGAGCTGCCGGGCAAAGAGCCCGCCGTCATCGCCGTCTCGGTGGTGGCGCAGCTGCTGCAGCGCACCCCATGCACACCCCCACCCTGCTGATCAAAGACGCCGACTGCGTCGCCACCATGGACGACGCCGGCACCGAATGGCGCCAGGCCAGCGTGCTCATCCAGGGCCCGCGCATCGTGGCCTGCGGCCCCACGGCTGACCTGGACCCCGCCTTGCTGGCCCAGGCCACCGACGTGATCGACGCGCGCGGCCACGTCGTCATCCCCGGCCTGGTCAACACGCACCACCACATGTACCAAAGCCTGACGCGGGCGATACCCGCCGCGCAGGACGCCGAGCTCTTCACCTGGCTGCGCACGCTCTACCCGATCTGGGCGGGCCTGACGCCCGAGATGGTGCGGGTGTCGACCCAGGTGGCCATGGCCGAGCTGCTGGTCAGCGGCTGCACCACCAGCAGCGACCACCTGTACCTGTACCCCAACGGCTGCCGGCTGGACGACAGCATCGAAGCGGCGCTGGACATCGGCATGCGCTTTCACGCCAGCCGCGGCAGCATGAGCGTGGGCGAATCGAACGGCGGCCTGCCGCCCGACAGCCTGGTCGAGCGCGAGGCCGACATCCTCAAAGACTCGCAGCGCCTGATCGAGGCCTGGCACGACGAGCGCGACTTCAGCATGACGCGCATCGCGCTGGCGCCGTGCTCACCGTTTTCGGTCAGCCCGGACTTGATGCGCGAATCGGCCAGCCTGGCGCGCAGCTACCGGCGCGGCGTGCGCCTGCACACCCACCTGGCCGAGAACGACCACGACATCGCCTACAGCCGCGAGAAGTTCAAGCAGACGCCCACCGAATACGCCGAGAGCCTGGGCTGGCTGGGCGACGACGTGTGGCACGCCCACTGCGTGAAGCTGGACGACCACGGCATCGGCCGCTTTGCCGCCACCCGCACGGGCGTGGCGCACTGCCCTTGCAGCAACATGCGCCTGGCCTCGGGCATCGCGCCCGTGCGCCGCATGCTCAACGCCGGCGTGCCCGTGGGCCTGGGCGTGGACGGCTCAGCCAGCAACGACGCCGCGCACATGCTGGCCGAAGCGCGGCAAGCGATGCTGCTGGCGCGCGTGGGGCGCAGTTTGGAGCCCTTCGGGTGTGACCACGGGCCGGCTGACATGAGTGCGCGTGCGGCTTTGCGTGTGGCGACGCGGGGTGGGGCCGAGGTGCTGGGGCGCAAGGACATTGGGCAGATCACGCCCGGTTACGCGGCTGACTTGGCGATCTTTGACACGCGCACCTTGGGGCTAGCCGGGGCGGCGGTGCATGACCCGGTGGCCGCGTTGCTGATGTGCCATGGGGAGCCGACGGCTTGGACGATTGTGAATGGGCGGGTGGTGGCGGAGCGTGGGCGGGTGACCACGGTGGAGATGGGGGGGGTGGTCGCTCGACATAACCAACTGGCCAGGATGCTATCTCAAAGGTGAACATCTGTTTGCATCTAGTACAGTTGCTATAAAGTCGAAGCTATCAGATGGCTTTCGGTCAACACTGGGGTTTCAGAGATAGCCGCTTTTGCCATAGCGGGCATAAGATGCAAAATACGCTACGCATTAGAACTTAATGGCTTCATTTAAGCGTATAGATCAAAAATTCAAGCACGCCACCCAATCAATTTCTCCGATTGCAATGAATCGTGTCGGCTAAGCATTGCAGATCTCGCCAGCCAAGACAGAAAACCATAACCACGTTATATTACCCACAATGATCAGCCCTGCTAGGAAATAGAAGCCACCAAATGTACGATGGCATCAATTAACAAGAGACTAGAGTGGAGGTTTTGCGCATGAACGATTTTTCACAAGCTTTGGCCAATCACAAAGGCCTATCGAGTCGAATGAATTTCAGTCGCGAGCAACTCGCGAAAGTAAGAAACGAGATTGCCAAACAAAAAGCATGCGCACTCCCGGAGCTTTGCATTTACGCAGCAGGAAGCCTTGGCCGTCTTGAAACGGGCCGAATATCAGACCTTGACGTTTTTCTTATAGCCAATCGCCCTGAAAAGTTGAATTCAGAACGCAGCTTAACGCGTCTCCAAGAGATCACAGCATTATCGGGGCTAATTCAGGTAAATACCACCCTTGAACTTCCACCGTTCAGCGGCGATGGCGAATACTTTAAGATTCACGAGGTAAGCCAACTTCTTACCGGAACCGGAACCGCCACAGACGATAGCGAAAACCTTTTCACCACTCGCCTCCTCCTGCTACTAGAAAGCAAGTGCATTCACAATGATGAATTGTATGAATTGGCAACAAAAGAAATCATCGAGATGTACCTCCGAGATGGAAAAGGCAAGTCGGACTACAAACCGCTCTTTTTACTAAATGACATCCTTCGATACTGGAGGACCGTTTGCCTTAACTACGAAAGGACGCGTCATGACACAAGCAAGCCATGGTGGAAAAAGAACTTAAACCTGAAGTTTTCCAGAAAGCTCACAGTTTTTTCGTCAGTCCTAGCCATCTTACTAGATCGCATTGACAACTTTGACAAGTTCGTCTCCATTTCGTCCATGACACCAATGGAACGGCTTGCATGTTCACTTGACAAATTAGGGGACCTCACCCTTCTCAACAAATACAAAGAATTCCTCGACGACTACGAAGAGTTTTTGGCAGCAAAATCACACGCAGAACTCGAAGAAGAGCACAAGGATTCCGGGAAAAGCTTCAAGGAAAAGGCTCAGCATTTCGACAATTTTCTTCACGCTGTTTTCGCAAGCGATAAGCTTGATCGCAACCTCGTACGATATCTAATAATCTAATGGCTCACTTCGTTTTTTTGGAGTTTTTAGATCCCCGCGTCGAGGGCACCCTCCGCGCGCTGAGAGAAGCTTTGCAGCCGTGGAAGATTAGCTCAACCCCAATACATGTAACCGTACGTGGGCCGTATCGATCAAAGCCAGACATTGACACGCTGAAAGTACTTAGCAGAAACATCCAGGGGCAGGGAGTGCGAATTAACGGCGCAGGCCTATTTAGCAACAGCGAACGATTTTTTGTTTTCCTCCGAGCCGAATCAGAGGTTTTCCGTCCAATTTGGTGGAAACCTGATTTTCGCACTTCACTTGATGACATACAGCCTCATGTCACAATGTTCGAGACTAGTGATCGAGAATCCGCTCTCACGGTCTTCAACTTCCTAAAGGCATCAAGAATATCAATACTTGCACACTCGATTCAATTGAGCATTTACACAACAGGCCAAGGCGACCTTTTCGGCACTCGCCCTCTAAATTCACCGCCATCAACTTACAAAAACAAACAAGACATTGTAGCCATCGATCCGGAGATATTGCCAGCAGCGCGCGATTTAGGTGAGCGATTAGCCATTAGACGCTTAGAGCTAGGCGATTTATAAGCGAACTGTGTCCAAATGGATCGAAAAATGTAAAGACGAATCTCCTGCGACATCAGCATACGCGCCACATTTCGCTCCACGAGGCCAAATCTAATCACTTAGATAGTTTGTGTCTCAACGCATCAAGAAGCAAACGTCTACCGACCACTTCAGCGCCAAAGCATCCGAACTCGCGCACCACCCCCAAGCCCTGTTCGTCTTCTGGAGCGACCGCCTGAAATGGCAGCTGCGCGTGCGCGCCCTGGTGACGGTGCAAACCAGCGGCCCCGAGGTCGACGCCGTCTGGCAGCGCGTGCGCCAATCGGCGGCGGCCGGTGACTACATCGCGCCCGCCGCGCCCGGCACCCCGCTCGCGCAGCCCGGCGCTGGAGCCGCGCCGCTGGCCGAGCGGCACCACCTCGCCATCCTCACGGCCCAGGTCACCGAGATCGACTGGCTGGAGCTCAGCGCCTCGGGCCACCGCCGCGCCCGCATCCTCGCCGGCAGTTGGGAGTGGCTCACGCCCTGAAAAGGGCCGCGCGCCACCCCCGCGCACTCACGCGCCGAGCTTTTTGCTCGGCGCACGCCCCAAATAGGTTCGCAAGCCGAGCTCGCAGGGCCACACGCCGACCTTTGAGCTCGGCGTTTGTCGTGAAATGAGTCAACGCCCACTGAAAAAGCTCGGCGCGCGCCCCAAACAGGGGCATGAGCCGAGCTTTTTGCTCCGAGCGCCGAGTTCCAAGCCTCAAGCGCTTCGGCTCGCGCTCTGATTCAAAACGCACTCTTGATCACGCCCCCGTCAACCCGCAGCGCCGCCCCCGTTGTCGCCGAAGCCAGCGGGCTGCTCACATAGGCCACCAGCGAGGCCACCTCCTGCGGTGAGGCAAAGCGCTTGATCAAGGACGTGGGTCGCACGTGCTCGAAGAACTCGGCCTCCATCTGAGCAAAGGTCTTGTCGCTCGCCCGCGCCATGCCCTCGACGAAGTCCCCCACGCCACGCGACTTGGTGGGGCCAGGCAACACGCTGTTGACCGTGATGCCCGTGCCCGCCACCGATTCCGCCAGGCCGCGTGCCACGGCCAGTTGCGCCGTCTTGGTCATGCCGTAGTGGATCATCTCGGCCGGGATCTGCACCGCGCTTTCGCTCGAGATGAAGACGATGCGCCCCCAGTTCGCGCGCTTCATGTCGGGCAACACCAGGCGCGACAGGCGCACGCCGCTGAGGACATTGACGTCGAAGAAGCGTTGCCAATCCTCGTCGGGGATGTCCTCGAAGGCTTTGGGCTCGAAGATGCCCAGGTTGTTGACCAGGATCCCGATGCCAGGAAAGCGCCGCACGGCCTCCTCTGCGGCGTCGGCCTGGCTCAGGTCTCCCGCATGGCCATGCACCGTGCCGTTCGTCTCGGCGCGGATGCGCGCCACCGCCTCGTCGACGGCCGCCTGGGTTCGACCGTTGACGATGACCGCCGCCCCTTCCTGGGCCAGCGTGTGTGCGATCGCGTAACCGATGCCGGCCGTGCTGCCGCTCACCAGCGCCAGCTTGCCCTTGAGTTGAAGGTCCATGTCGATGCTCCTTGTGTCAAGCCGTGAAGGTCAGGCAGCAAAGCCGCCGTCGATGAGCAGGTCGGCGCCCGTGACGAACGCCGCGTCAGGCCCGGCCAGGTAGGCCACCATGCCCGCGATCTCTTCGGCCTTGCCGTGGCGGGGGATGGCCATCAGCCCGTGCATCACGGCGGCGAAGTCGCCCTTCTCCGGGTTCATGTCGGTGTCCACCGGGCCAGGCGCCACGTTGTTGACGGTGATGCCACGCGGGCCGAGGTCGCGGGCAAGGCCTTTGACCAGCCCCACCAGCGCGGACTTGCTCATCGCATAAGGCGCGCCCCCTGCGAACGGCATGCGCTGCGCGTTGGTGCTGCCGATGTTGATGATGCGGCCGCCCTGCTTCATGTGCTTGGCCGCCGCCTGAGTGGCCACGAAGACGGAACGGATGTTGACGGCCACGGTGCGGTCGAAGTCTTCCAGCGTGAATTGCTCCAGCGGGGCCAAGGCCAGCACGCCGGCGCTGTTGACGAGGATGTCGAGGCGCCCGAAGCGATCGGCGACGCTGTCGATGGCGCGGGTCAGCGCGGCGGCGTCGGTGGCATCGGCCTTCAGGGCGATGGCGTTGCCGCCGCTGGCCTTGATCTCTTCGACCAGCGCTTCGGCGGCGATGGCCGAGGAAGCGTAGCCAATGGCGACGGTGGCGCCATCGCGGGCCAGGCGGCGTGCGCTGGCGGCGCCGATGCCGCGCGAGCCGCCATGGATGAAGGCGACCTGGCCAGCCAGGGGCTTGGCGGCTGCGGTGGTGCTGGCGGTGGTGCTGAGGGTGTTGTTCACGATGGTTCCTTTCGGTTGGGAGGGTTGATGGAACTCAGTTTGAACGCCGGCACCTGTTTCCGGTAGTCATTGAATCGATTGATCAGTTTCAACCATTTGTTTAAACTGAAACCATGTTGACCGAGCTGCGCAGCCACCTGGACGCCTTCATCACCTCCGCCGACGAAGGCAGCTTCTCGGCCGCTGCGCGCCACCTGGGGCTCACGCCGGCGGCCGTCAGCAAAAGCGTCGCGCAGCTGGAGGCGCGGCTGGGCGTGCGGCTGTTCCAGCGCAGCACACGCAGCCTCGCGCTCACCACCGACGGCGAGCGGCTGCATGCGCAGGTGCGCGAGCCCTGGCGCGAGATCAGCGATGCGCTGACCGACCTGCGCCAAGGCGCGGGCAAGCCAGCGGGCACCTTGAAGGTGGCACTGGCCCACACGGTGGGCCGCGAGTACATCGTGCCGCTGCTGGCCGAGTTCATTCGCCGCTACCCGGACGTGGTGCCCGACCTGCATTTCGACAACCGGCAGGTCGACATCGTGGCGGAGGGTTTCGACGTCGCCATCGGTGGCGGCATCGAGTTGACCGATGCGCTGATCGCACGCGAACTCTCACGCGTGCGCATCGTGCTGGTGGCCTCCCCCGCTTACCTGAAGGCCAACCGCGCGCCCAAGCACCCCCAAGACCTCACGCGTCACCAAGGGCTGCTGCGCCGCTCGCTCGCCACCGGGCGACTGGTGCCCTGGGCCTTGAAAAGCACCGAGGGCCAGGAGCTGGTTGCCAGCGTGCGCCCGGTCATGGTGCTGGACGACCCCGAAGCCATGGCGCGCGCGGCGAGCATGGGCATGGGCATTGCCATGCTGCCGCTGCCTCATGCCTTGCCGCTGCTGGAGAACGGCACCTTGGTGCGCGTGCTGCGTGACTGGTCTGCGGAAACTCAGCCGCTGTCCATTTACTACACCAGCCGCAAGCTGGTGCCGGCCAAGGTGCGGGTGTTCGTGGACCACATCCTTGAGGCGTTCCACGCCAGCGGGCACGCAGCCAGGTTCGGGCAGAAGTAGAGGCGCTGAGCATGGCGTCGAATGGCCTGCGCCGTGCAATCCATCACACAGCTGCTCCCCGCATTCAAGTGAGACCACGCCTCGATGCCCCCGAGTCAAGTGGACCATCGCGCCCCCGACGGAACGCCGCGTCCCTAACATGCGAAACCTCAACCAAGCAGCACGAAGGTTTCCAGCATGCAACGCAGACTCGATGGCAAGAAGGCCCTGATCACAGGCGGCAACAGCGGCATCGGGCTGGCAACCGCGAAGCTCTTTCTGGCGCAAGGCGCGCAGGTGGCCATCACCGGCCGCAACGCCGAGGCGCTCAAGCAGGCGCACCAAGACCTGGGCGGCCAGGTGCTGACCTTCAAATGCGACGCCGGCAAGGTCGGCGAGATCCAGGACTGCATGGCCACGCTGCAGGCGCAATGGGGCGGGCTCGATGTGCTGGTGGTCAATGCCGCCATCGCCGGCCCGGCGCCCTTTGAGCATGTGTCCGAGGCTCAGTTCGACGAGCTGGCATCGGTGAACTTCAAAGGCGTGTTCTTCACGATTCAAAAGGCCCTGCCCTTGCTGTCGCCCCAGGCCAGCGTGATCGTGATGACCTCGATCTCCAACCAGATGGGCTCGCCCAACTTCAGCGTCTATGCCGCGTGCAAGGCCGCCCTGCGCTCCATGGTGCAGACGCTGGGCCTGGAGCTGATCCCGCGCGGCATCCGCGTCAACGCCATCAGCCCTGGCCCCATCGCCACGCCCATGTGGAACAAGTTCGGCATGCCCGACGAGGTGGCACAGGCCGTGCAGGCCGATGTGCAGCAGAAGTCACCCATCAAGCGTTTCGGGCAGACCGATGAGGTGGCGCGCACCGCCTTGTTCCTGGCCAGTGATGATGCGTCTTACATCGTCGGCCAGGAAATCGTGGTGGACGGGGGCATGAGCCTGCTGTGATGGTGGTGGGCCTTGCCAGGCCCAGCCCGCATCACATGCTGTAGGAAGCCTGCAGGTAGAAGGAGCGCCCGGCCAGGGGCAGGTCGCCAGGGATGTTGTCCCCTGCGCTGGTGGGTTCGCGCGCGTCCGCGTCGAAGAGGTTGCGAATGGAGGCGATGAACTCCCAGCCCTTGCTGATCGCAGAGCTCCGCAAGGTCAGGTCAAAGGTGGTGTAGTCAGCGATGTCGGGACGGCTGTCCCCGAACGCGCGCTTGCGGCCGGCGACCCGGTTGACCTGACCACCCACTTGCCAGCCATTGGCCACGCTCCAGTCCATGCGCCCGAAGAGATGGTGGCGCGGAGCAAACCCAGCGTCATGGCCACTGGCCTCGTCCACCGAGCGCTGCCAGGCGTAGTGCCCTTGCAAGCGCAGCGTGTTGGTCGCCCGCCAGACGGCCTCCAGCTCCATCCCCTTGCCATGCTGGGTGCCGGCGTTGTTCCACACGCTCACGCCCGTGCCTTGGTCCGTGGTGCGGATGATGCCCTTCATGCGGTAGTGGAACAGGCTCAGGTTCACGTCGGTGTCCGGGCGTGCCTGCCAGGCAAAGGCCGCTTCCCACGTGCCGATGGTTTCCGGCTTCAGGTCAGCGTTGCCTTGGGCCACCGGGTTGTTGATGCTGTATTGCTCGGTCAAGGCGGGCGCGCGAAAGGCTTTGCCGTACAGCAGCTTGGCGGTCAGGTCGACGGATGCGTCCCAGACCAAGGCCAGCCGGGGGTTGGTGGTGTCGCCGTTGTCGGAATAGCGATCGTGGCGAACGCCACCTGTCAGCGCCCAGTCCTGGGCGAAACGCCACTCGTCCTGCACGTAGGCGTAGTCGACTTTGCGGCGTTGAGGGGTGAGGAAGGATTCGCCGACCGGCACCCGCACCACCGAGCCATCGCCCCTGACATCGGGAACGGCCGTCGGCTTGCCAGCAATGGACATCACGACGAATTTGAAGTTCTTGAACTCCTGCGTCTTGTACAGATCAAGGTCGTCGTGCCCCAGGCCAAACCGAACGTTATGCCCTTCGATGCCGGTGTAGGTGCTCACAGCCGACAAGCGCAGTTGCCTCTCCCAGGTATGGGGGCCACCAAACATGCCATTGGGGAAAGCGCCGGCTGAGGCGCCTGATGCGCCCGGGGGAAAGAGCATCAAAGGCTCGGGGATCTGCTGCGTGTAATGCATGTAGCTGGCGTTCAGCCCCAGGTCCCAATGGCGCGCCAGCTCGATCCCGCTCCAGGACACATCGGAGTTGATCCGCTCGCTCTTGCCTCGGCCCACCGGGTCCAGGGCACGCGCCACGCCCGCACCCGTCTCGCCCTCGCGCAGCACGTAGCCCAGGCGCCAACGCACGTTCTGGTGGCTGAGGTCCAGGCCGGCATCCAACCCCTTGTTTCCCGTGTTGACCGGGCCTGGAGCCAGGCTGGCCGACGACCCCACCAAGCTGTCGATGTAGCTCTGGCTGTCCGCTCGGATCTGTCCCTTGAACCCGTCTGTGCGCCCAGCCCGGAAATGAGCCGCCACGTCCATCGGCCCCAGCTTGCCGCCATGCAGCACCCAGGCGTCGTAGGTGTTGAAGGAGCCGCCACGCGCACCCACTTCGGTGCCCTGGATGTCGGCAGACGACTTGGTGATGATGTTGATGACGCCAGAGAAGGCATCTGCGCCATACAAGGCCGAGCCCGGACCACGGATGACTTCGATGCGCTCGACGTTCTCCAGCGGCAGGCCATACCCGAACAGGCCCCGGTTGCCGATGAACATGGTCGTCATCGGCACACCGTTCTGGAGCACCAGTGTCTGGGGGTTGTAGTCGCTGCTGATGCCGCGGAACTGATACAGCGGCGTGTAGGCAACCGGGCTGCGGCTGACGTGCACACCCGGCACGGTCTCCATCACGTCATTGAGGTCCGTGGCCCCCATGGCCTTGATGTCTTGCGCGGTGATGACCGTGGCCACGGCAGGCGCACGGCGCAAGGGCTGCTGAGCGCCCGTGGCGATGCTGACGGTGGCGTTGTCACCGAATGAGAGGGCCAGCTCGTCTTCCTCGCGAGAAGGCCTGTCCGTCTGGGCTTGCACGGCGAGGGGTGCCGAGAGAGCCTGCCAAAGCAGCATGCCGGCCAAGGCCTGCAACAGCTGGGGCGCCGAAGGAACGCGCGGCGCAGCGCAAGAAAGTGCCAAGGTCACGGGAACGAAACGAAACATCCTCGGTTCCTGTCGTTTTTGCACCGGGCAGATTGTGTTGCTTCTTCGGACATTTGCAAAGCGGATGACTCCCTGTCGCTGCGTGCCAGCGACACCGTTGAACGCTGCAGTTGTGGCGCGAAAACCATGTGCCCGCATTCTCAATGCTCCGGGTAAACGAGATGGATGCGTTGCTGCGAAGCGCGCAGGTTCAGCCCGAGGTGCTCCGCCGTGCGGGTGTTGACCACCGTGAGCACCTGCTTGAGCGCTTGAATGCCGCGGTTGGCCTGCACTCCCGGCTGCAGTGCTGCCAACGCGGCGCCGGCCAGGAAGCGGCCGATCTCGATGTTGTCGGGGTACAGCGAAAACAGCGCGCCACGTCGCACATGCATCGCATTGCTGGAAAAGACCACCAGGCTCTGCCCCCAGGACTCGCGAAGCACCATGGGCAGCACGGCGGACTCCTCGACCGTGGTGGAGTCCTGAGGCAGCCACAGGGCATCGTGCTTGGGATGCAGCGACGCGAATTGCTCCTGGTAACGCCGCACGGCGCTCTTGAGGTCCTCTGCCTCCAGGGCCTGGAGCTCCAGCGACTGCGCCTTGGCCGCCTCACGTGCCAGGCGGATCAACCAATCGTTCTGCCTTGGGTCATAGACCACCACCACACGCTTGACGAAGGGCGCGAAGTCCCTGAGCTTGGCAAACAGCAAGGCGGGCTCTGGCGCCAGGCTTTGCACCAGCATGCTCTGGGCTTCGGCTTCGGGCACGGACAGCATGCCGCCTGCCACCACGGTGAACTGCTTGTCCAGGCTGGCGACCGCTTTCAGGCCGCTGCGGCCCAACGCGATCACCGCCTTCACATCGCGCTTGCGCAACTCGTCCGACAGGGATGGCGGGTTGCCGCCCATCGGGATGGCGATGCCGGAGACCTTGCCTCGCGCACGGTCCTCGACGCCCTCGATGATGGCGCCAAACACGCTCCGATATGGCTCGCCGATGTCAGGGTAGATCACCGCCAGATTGGCCCGGGCGACCTCTTCTTCAGCGGCCAGCAAGGGGCCTGCGAGCATCAGGCCGCAAGCCAATGCCAAAACGATCCGCCGCCACCAAAGCAGCGGTGAGCAACATGCTCGCCATTGACGTCTCGCTGAGAACAAGAAACTCCCCAATTGCTTGTTCGGCCACTCACAGGTGCCCCCGCACATTCTCTGCTGCCGCCGATTTCCAATCTGTCGCTTCGATGCATCTGCATGCGCGCAATGGCGCATCGCGTGAGAGATGACCGCAAGCCCGCCCCCCCTCATTCGAGGTTGAGCCCGTGACGGGGGGGATGACGGCCCATCGCGCGAGGGGCATCCTCACGTTTGCTTACGTTATTTCAATATGTAATCTCAGGGGGCATTGAGATTCAAGGAACCATTTCGTGCAGTCCGCAGCAGAAGCCCCACTCGCGTTTCCATCCCTCACACTGGGTGCCGCGTCCCTGATCGTTTCCTACCTCGAAGCCATTGGCATCGACCACGTTTTCGGCGTGCCTGGCGGTGCCATCGAACCGCTCTACAACGCCATGGCCATCAGCATGCGCCGAGGCGGTCTGCGGCCCGTCGTGGCCCGTCATGAAGCCGGCGCCGCCTTCATGGCCGACGGCTATGCACGTGAGACCGGCAAGATCGGTGTGTGCGTGGCCACCTCAGGGCCAGGTGCCACCAACCTCATCACCGGTGTTGCCTGCGCATACGACAACGGCGTGCCCATGCTGGTCATCACCGGCCAGCCCTCCTTGCCGGTCTTCGGCAAGGGCGCGTTGCAGGAATCCTCCTGCACCGGCGTCAACACGGTGGGCATGTTCAGCCACTGCACACGCTACAACACGCTGGTGTCCCATGTGGATCAGCTGGAGACCAAGCTGGTGCAGGCACTGATGCGTGCCTCGCAGACACCGCGTGGCCCCGTGCACCTGTCCATCCCATTGGACATCCTGCGGACGCCGGTGGAGCAACGCCTGTCGCCCCTGCACCTGCACAAGCTGATGCGCACCCCCTCCATGCTTGACGAGGAGACGGTGCGCGAGCTGTTCCTCATGCTGCCGGGCACCCGCAAGATGGTGCTCATCGTCGGTGGCGATTGCGGCGAGGCCATCGACGCCATCATCCACTTCGCCGAGATGACCAACTCACCCTTTGTGACCACGCCGGATGCCAAGGGCCTCATCAACCCCCACCACGCGTTGTACCGGGGCGTGTTCGGCTTTGCCGGCCACCGTTCGGCGTGGGAGGCACTCAACGACGACACCGAGCTGGTGCTGGCCATCGGTACCAGCCTGCGCGAGTGGACCAGCGCCGCATGGAGCAACAGCGTGCTCAACCGCAAGCTGGTGCACATCGACGCCACCGACGAGCACTTGCGCCACTCCCCCATGGCCCGCCATCACGTGCGCGGCCGCATCCGCACGGTGTTCGAGCGCCTGCTGGACGTGATGCACATCGAGCAGGAGGCCCTGGGCATGCCCTGGAGCTCCTCGCACAACCAACCGGCAACGTCCCGGGCGATCGTGTCCCTTCGCGAGCCCGAGAAGGTGCAAAGCACGGCCACACCCATCAAGCCTCAGCGCCTGATGGTGGAGCTGTCCAAGCGCTTCCCGCCGACCACGCGT
The DNA here is from genome assembly GCA_001770725.1 of Burkholderiales bacterium RIFCSPHIGHO2_01_FULL_63_240. Lineage (GTDB taxonomy): Bacteria > Pseudomonadota > Gammaproteobacteria > Burkholderiales > Burkholderiaceae_C > Aquabacterium. The sequence goes on along the minus strand of MERU01000002.1, from coordinate 48,763 downwards.
TTCCTGGCGGATGCCGGCAATGCGACGGCCTGGGCCATCCACTACCTCGAGTCCCGCAACAACCGCCGCCTGGGCCTGGTGCCCAAAGCTGGCGCAGCCACAGCGGACCTTGGCAAGTCGGCCAACAGCGCCTGGCGCGGCGAGCGCCGCCAGGACCGCGCCGGCTGGCTGCGTGTGCTGATGGACTTCGCCCCCATGGGCTGGGCCATCGGGGCCGCCGTGGGCATCGCACGGGCCAAGCCAGGTTGCCCGGTGGTCTGCATCACCGGTGATGGCAGCTACCTGATGAACGGCCAGGAGATCACCGTGGCCGCGCAAGAGGGCCTGACGGTGATCTTCGTGATCCTCAACGATGGCGCTTTGGGCATGGTCAAGCATGGCCAGCGACTGGCCGGTGCCGAGCGCGTGGCCTTCGAGCTGCCGGGGGTCGACTACGCCGAGATGGCTCAGTCCATGGGCGTGGCAGGCCACGTCATCAACAGCCCGGAAGACTTCGACGCGCTGGACATGAACGCCATCCTCACTCGCCAAGGCCCCACGTTGCTGGACGTCCGCATCGATGGGGAGGAGGTGCCGCCCATGGACCTGCGCATGCAGACCCTGGAAGCGGGTGCGGCGGCATGAGCGGCGCCTCATCGCCCTTGCACACCCGCATCTGGCAGGAAGAAGCACAAGCCGACAACCCATTCGCGACGCACACGGCCTACTGCCACGGCTACGACGTCTACGGCCAGATGCTGGGCCGCGCCAGCTGGGTGGACATGCTCTACCTTTTGTTCAAGGGTCAAGCGCCCTCGCCCGCACAGGCCCGCCTGCTCGAAGCCCTGGCGCTGGCACTGGCCAACCCCGGGCCTCGCGACCCCATGGTGCACGCCGCCATGTGCGGCGGCGTGGGCGGCTCGCACGCTGCGGCCAGCCTGATCGCCGCGCTGGCCGTGGGCGCTGGGCAAAGCGGCGGCGCGCGCGATGTGCGCCTGGCCATGGACGCCTGGCTGCGCTGGGATGTCGCCACCGCTGGCGACCACGCCGCCAGGATCGCATGCCTGATCGCCCACGACATGCCCGCATGGCTGGCCACCTCGGACTCCGGCTGGCCACAGCGCGAGCACCCTGCCGGCTTCGACCCACACGGTGTGAGCACGGCAGGCATCGTGCTCAAGGCATTGCAGGCCTTGGCAGGCATGGGCGTCGGCCCTCGTTTGAGCTGGCTGGGCGAGCACCTCGGCTCTCTTGAAGCGGCGGCATCCATGCCGCTGGCCATGACCGGCCTGGCCGCAGCGGCCTTTGCCGACCTGGGCTTCACGCCCCTGGAAGGCGAGATGCTGCACCTGTTGCTTCGGCTGCCCGGCGCAGCGGCGCATGCGCTGGAGCAGCAAACGGCGTATGGCTTCAAGCGCTTCCCCTATCCGCCGGTCGACCTGCAGGACGACCCGTTGGCCAGCCACCCGCAGGAGAGCGTCGCATGACACGAGGCCCCCATGTGCTCGCTGCCCACGCCGATGTCTTGCGCACCAAGGTCGGCGCGGCCTTTCCTGGCAGCCGTGCGGTGTTCCGAGGCCACGATCTGCACAAGGGCGACATCAAGGACCTCGACTGGCTGTCGCTGTGCGCCTTCGGCATCTTCGGCCGCCACGTGCCGCCCGAGCAGTTGCGCCTGTTCAACTCCGTCTGGGTGTGGACCAGCTACCCCGACTCACGCCTTTGGAACAACCGCGTCGCGGCCCTGGCCGGCACCACGCGCAGCACGCCCACGCTGTCGCTGTGCGCCGCCCAGGCCTTGTCGGAGGCGGCCATCTACGGGCGGGGCATCGAGTTCCGCGCCGTCGACTTCTACAACAAGACCCGCGAGATCCTGGAAGGCGGCGTCACCTTGGCCGAGTACCTCGAAGCCTTTCTCAAGGGCGGCGGGCGCATGGCCGGTTTCGGTCGGCCCATTGCCACGGCCGACGAACGTGTCGCGCTGAGCCATGCCCTGGCGCGCGAGCTGGGCCTGGCCGATGGCTACCACGTGCGCCTGGCACTGGAGATCGACGCTTACTTCGCCGCCACGCGGCCACATCTGCGCATCAATGTGGCGGGCCTGTACAGCGCCTTCGCAGCCGACTTCGGCTGGACACCGCGCGAGTTCGGCCTGTTCATGTTCGTGACCTTCCAGGCCGGGATGCACCCGTGTTATCTGGAGGCGGCAGACAAGCCGCCGGGGGCGATGTTCCCGGTGCGGTGCGCGGACGTTCGGTACGAAGGGGTGCCTGCGCGGACGTGGCCTGGCGGCTAGCGCCAACGACGCCCCCCTGCCCCAGCATCGAAGCAGGCTTGTCGGCTGAGGTGTCGAACAAGGTGGCACCTGACCAGGGGCGCTCAGCTGCCTGCGCGGGCCCGGCGCACCCCACTGCACAGCGCCTGGATGGACGCCGTCACGATGTTCGCGTTCACGCCCACCCCGAAGGTCGAGCGGCCGCCCACCCCCACCTCGACGATGGCGCAGGCTTTTGCGCTGCCGTCGTCGTGGGCGCCGGCCATCGAGCGCTCTTCGTAGCCGTGCACCTCCACCGCGATGCCGGCCGACGCAAAGGCCTGCACCGCCGCGTGGATGGGGCCGTTGCCATGCCCGCGCAGCACGCGCTCCTGGCCGTCGATCTCCACCGTCAGCTCGATCGCCTGCCCTCCGTCCTGCTCGAACACGCGCACGGCGCGGCAGGCATCGCGCCCACCTTGCTGCACGTAGGTGTCCGAGAAGATCTGCCAGATGTCGGTCGAGCTGAGCTCACCGCCTTGGCGGTCGGCCACTCCCTGCACCACGCTTGAGAACTCGATCTGCATGCGCCGCGGCATCACCACGCCGAAGTCGGCTTCGAGCAGGTAGGCCACCCCGCCCTTGCCAGATTGGCTGTTGACCCGAATCACAGAGTCGTAGCTGCGACCCAAATCGGCCGGGTCAATCGGCAAGTACGGCACGTTCCACCGCTCGCCGGCCTTTTGAGCCGCGAAGCCCTTCTTGATGGCGTCCTGGTGGGAGCCGGAGAAGGCGGTGAAGACCAAGTCGCCCGCGTAAGGGTGACGTGGGTGAACGGGCAGTTGCGTGCAATGCTCGGCCGTGCGCACCACGGCGTTGATGTCGGAGAAGTCCAGCCCCGGGTGCACGCCCTGGGTGTAGAGGTTGAGGCCCAAGGTCACGATGTCGACGTTGCCGGTGCGCTCGCCGTTGCCGAACAAGCAGCCTTCGACGCGGTCGGCGCCGGCCATCAGGCCCAGCTCGGCGGCGGCCACGGCGGTGCCGCGGTCGTTGTGCGGGTGCAGGCTCAAGATCACGCTGTCGCGGCGGGCCAGGTGGCGGTGCATCCACTCGATCTGGTCGGCATACACATTGGGCGTGGTCAGCTCCACCGTGGTCGGCAGGTTCAAGATGACCTTGCGCTCGGGGGTCGCGCCCCAGGCGGCGGTCACGGCGTCGCACACCTCCAAGGCGAAGTCGAGCTCGGTGCCGGTGAAGGTCTCGGGGCTGTATTCGAGCTGGATGTCGGTCTCAGGCATGGTGGCCGCGATCTCGCGCACCAGCTTCACGCCGGCCACGGCCATCTCGCGCACCTCGTCGCGGCTCATGTTGAAGACGATGTCGCGGAAGGGCCTGGAGGTGGCGTTGTAGACGTGGACGATGGCCTTTTTGGCGCCGCGCACCGATTCCATGGTGCGGCGGATCAGGTGCTCGCGCGCCTGGGTCAGCACCTCGATGGTCACGTCCTCAGGGATGAGGTTCTCGTCGATGAGCTTGCGCACGAAGCCGAAGTCGGTGTCGGACGCCGAGGGGAAGGCCACCTCGATTTCCTTGAAGCCGATGGCGCACAGCGTCTGGAACATGCGCAGCTTCTTCTCGCCGTTCATGGGCTCGAAGAGCGACTGGTTGCCGTCGCGCAGGTCGGTGCTCATCCACACGGGGGGCTGGCTGATGACCTGGTTGGGCCAGGTGCGGTCCTTCAAGCCCACGGGCGGGAAGGCGGTGTACTTGGTCTGGGGGTTGGCGAGCATGGCGGGTGTCTGCAGGTGTGTGGGGTCTGTGGCGACCGATGGATGAATGTTATGGCGCCACATGCCGCAGAGGCTGCCAAATTCATGCACGATCGGCGCTTGTTTTGGCAGAATATTGCCAATCATCACCGAAACACGCCATGGAACACACCCTGGACCGCCATGACAAGCAGATCCTCGCCGTCTTGCAGGAAGACGGCCGCATCAGCAACCAGGACCTGGCCGACCGCATCGGCCTGTCGCCTTCGCCCTGCCTGCGCCGCGTGCGCACGCTCGAAGAATCGGGCGTCATCGCCGGCTACCGCGCGCTGCTGGACGCGCGCAAGCTGGGCCTGTCGCTGATGGCCCTCATCGGCATCTCGATGGACAAGCACACGCCCGAGCGCTTTCAGGCGCTCGAAGCCGTGATCCGCGACATCCCCGAGGTGCTGGAGTGCCTGCTGATCACCGGCCAGACGGCCGACTACCAGCTCAAGGTGGTGGTGCGCGACATGGACGCCTACCAGCACCTGCTGCTCAACCGCATCACGCAGATCAAGGGCGTGACGGGCGTGCACACCAGCTTCGTGCTGCGGCGCGTGGTCGACCGCACCGCCCTGCCCTTGTGATCAGCGCTTGGCGCCCAGGAAGTCGGCCACCGCGCGCGCCATGGTCACGGCTTCTTCGTTGTGGTAGCCGTCGACCAGGTCGTCGCTCAGCCGCACCACCACCACGCCCTGCCTGGGCGAGATGTGGATCATCTGCCCCTGGATGCCCAAGGCGATGAAGTCATCGCGCCCGCCTTCGAGCGGCCACCAGTGGTAACCAAAGCCCAGCAGCTCTTGCGTCTTGACCTTGCGCGGCACCAGGGTCGAGCGCCATGACTTGCCTTCGTTGAAGCGGGTCGAGTCCTGCACCCATTGGGCATCGAGCAGTTGCTGGCCGCGCCAGGCACCGCCTTGCATGAACCACTGCCCGAAAACCGCGTAGCTGCGCGCGGTGGCGTACAGGCAGCACAGCGCGAAGTCGCGGCCCCGGCCGTCGGTCAGCAGGCGGGCGTCGTCGGGCATGCCCAATGGCGTCCAGATGTCGCGGCCGAGGATGCGGTGCAGCGGCTGGCCTTGCGCGCCCTCCAGCGCCAGCGCGATCGCCTGCGAGACGATGCTGGCGTACTCGTACTTGCTGCCCGGCTCGAAGGCGCGGTCCAGCGCGGGCTCGGTCACCTTCTCGTCGAGGCTGTGGCCCAGCAGGCCCGCGGTGAAGCGGTTGGCGATCACCTGCTTGAACAGCGTCACGCGATCGGCCTCTTCGGCGTAGCGCACGCCGGCGCTCATCATCAAGGCCTGCTTGAAGGTCACGCCCTTGAAGCCGTTGGCGGCCAGCGCAGGCGCGTAGCGGTCCATCGGGTCATCGACCGAGGCGATGCGGCCTTGCTGGATGGCCAGGCCGACCAGGGCCGATAGCACCTGCTTCATCATCGACCAGGACTGGTGCAGCGTGGTCGGGCCGTTGGGCCAGCGGTGGTGCTCGTAGACCACCTTGCCGTCCTGCAGCACCAGCAGGGCTTTGACCGAGCCCCGCGACTGGAAGTCACCCAGCGACCAGCGTTGCCCTTCCCACTCGTAGCGCACCGCGGACAGGTCACGCGGCGCGGCGGGCAAGGCCGTCCTGGCGGGCGCCTGACCGGCCTTCGGGCCATTGACCGGCGCCGTGGGCAGCACCCATTCGGGCTTGAACAGCTGAGGTGGCAAGGCCTGGGCGCTCAGGCCAAAGAGCCCGATCAGCCCACCCACCAAGGCGAACTTCACGGCCTTCGCACCCTTGAGCCAGGCGCGCTTGCGCATCGGTGTCATCTCGTCTCCTCTTGTGTCGTGTCGAGCACGGCAGCGAGGATAACGGACAGATGTCCGGTTTTCAGGGCGCCGCTTGGCTTTGGAGCTTGAACCAGCGCCCGATCAGCTCGCGTTCCGCGTCGGTGATCTGGGTGGCGTTGTTCATGGGCATGGCCTTGAGCACCACCGCCTGCTGGTAGATGGCCTGGGCGTGCTGGGTGACGAGCTCAGGCGTGTGCAGGGCCACGCCCTTGTTCGCCAGGTTGGCGTTGTGGCAAAGCGCGCAGCGCTGGGCGATGACGGCTTCGACCTGCGGGCGCAGCGAAGCCGCGGTTTCGGCCACGGGGGCGGCGCCCGCTGCCACCGGCACTGGTTTGGGCGCCAGCCAGATCGCCACGCCCAACAGCACGGCCACACCGGCCGCGGCCCAGCCCCAGGGCGCGCGCGTGCCCGCCACCTCGCTCTTGTGGCGCGCCACGAAGAACTGCCGGATCAGGGCACCGGCCAGCATGATCAGCACCAGCACCAGCCAGTTGTGCGCGTGCGAGTAGGCCCAGCCATAGTGGTTGCTGAGCATGGCGAACAGCACCGGCAGCGTGAAGTAGGTGTTGTGCACGCTGCGCTGCTTGCCGCGCTGGCCGTGCACCGGGTCCACCGGCTCGCCGGCGCGCATGGCCGCCACCACCTTGCGCTGCCCAGGGATGATCCAGAAGAACACGTTGGCGCTCATGGCCGTGGCCATCATGGCGCCCACCAGCAGGAAGGCCGCGCGCCCCGCGAACAGCTGACACGCCAGCCAGGACGCGAACACCACGACGACGAAGATGGCGGCACCGACGACCTTGTCGCCGTTGGGGCCTCGGCCCAGGGTGCGGCAGATCACGTCGTAGATCAGCCAGAAGCCGGCCAAAAAGCCCAGCGCGGTGTGGATGGCGGCCACCGGCTTCCAGTTGTGCACGCTCTGGTCGATCAGGAAGGTGCCGGCGTTGAACAGGTACAGCACCGTGAACAGCGCGAAGCCGGTCAGCCAGGTGGAGTAGCTCTCCCAGTAGAACCAGTGCAGGTGCTCGGGCAGCTTCGGGGGCGCACCCAGGTACTTCTGGGGGTTGTAGAAGCCGCCGCCGTGAACGGCCCACAGCTCGCCGCCCACGCCCTTGTCGCGCAGGGCCGCGTCTTGCGGTTTGGTGAGGGTGTTGTCCAGCCACACGAAGTAGAACGAGGAGCCCACCCAGGCGATGGCCGTGATGACGTGCGCCCAGCGCAACAGCAGGTTGGCCCAGTCCAGCGCGTAAGCCAAGATCGGAGAGAAGTCCATGCCCTGCCCTTCAGCTGCCGCGGTAGGTGGAATAGGACCAGGGGCTCACGAGCAAGGGCACGTGGTAATGCGCCTGCACATCGGCGATGCCGAAGTCCAGCGGCACCTCGGTGAGGAAGGGCACATCGGGCATGGGCGTGCCACGCGCGCGGAAGTAGGCGTCCACCTGGAAGACCAGCCGGTAGTGCGCGGCCTTGAGGTCGGCTCCTTGCAGCAAGGGCCCGTCGATGCGGCCGTCGTCGTTGGTCACCACCTGGCGCAACAGCTGCCAGCGCCCATCGGCGCAACCATCGGGCGAAGGCACCCGCACATACAAGGCGATGGCCATGCCGACGGCAGGGGTGCCGTGCACGGTGTCGAGCACATGGGTGGTCAGGCGACCGCCGGAAGAAGAAGTGGCGCTCATGATGTCAGAGAGGTTGAGTCACAAACAGGGCTTGTGCCTTCAAAGAAAAACTGTATACACTTTAACCACGATGAGCGCCGCACGCAAGCCGTCCCGATCCCCTGCTCGCCACACCCCCGTGGCCGAACCCACCGTGTCCGTTGCCACCAGCCGCAGGCCGCCGCTGGCCAAGGCCGATGCCGATGCGATTCCCATGCCACCCGCGCCGGTCACGGGCGACGACACCAGCAGCACCGAGCACATCGTGCTGGCGGTGACCCGCGCCATCGTCGAGCACCGCCTGCTGCCGGGCGAGAAACTGGTCGAGCAAAAAATCGCCGACCGCTTCGGGGTGTCACGCACCATCGTGAGGCAGGCCTTCAACCGCTTGTCCGAGCTCAAGCTGGTGCGCCTGGAGCCCGCGCGCGGCGCCTTCGTGGCCGCCCCCTCCATCACCGAGGCCCGCGAGGTCTTCGCCGTGCGCCGCATGGTCGAGGGCCAGATGATGCGCGAGCTGGTGGCCAGCATCCGCCCCGCGCAGCTGCGCACGCTCAAGGCCCACCTCAAGGCCGAGCGCGACGCGGTCAAGCGCATCGACGTGCAGGCCCGCACCCAGTTGCTGTTCGACTTCCACGTCGAGCTGGCCCGCGTGCTGGGCAACCAGGTCCTCGTCAACCTGATGCAGGAGCTGGTCTCGCGCTGCTCGCTCATCACCTTGATGTACCAGTCCTCCGACGACGCCGAGACATCGCACGCCGAACACATCGCCATCCTCAAGGCCATCGAGGCCCGCGACGCCGACACCGCCGCCGCCCTGGTTGACGAGCACCTGATGACGGTGGAGCATCAGCTCACCGAACGCCCGCGCGCGCCCCACATCCCTGCCCTGGTGGCCCGCCGCCAGGCCTGATCCATTCGCCTCACCATGCCCAAACCGAGCCCATCGAGCCCGCCGAGCGGCTACCCCCGCGACCTCGTCGGCCATGGCCGCAACCCGCCCCATGCCCGCTGGCCGGGTGGCGCGCGCATCGCCGTGCAGTTCGTGCTCAATTACGAAGAAGGCGGCGAGAACTGCGTGCTGCATGGTGACGCCGGCAGCGAGCAGTTCCTGAGCGAGATGTTCAACCCGCCGGCCTACGCCGACCGGCACATGAGCATGGAGTCGATCTACGAGTACGGCTCGCGGGCGGGCGTGTGGCGGCTGCTGCGCGAGTTCGAGCAGCGCGGCCTGCCCCTGACCATCTTCGGCGTGAGCATGGCCCTGCAACGCCACCCCGAACTCACGCAAGCATTCAAGGACCTGGGCCACGAGATCGCCTGCCACGGCTGGCGCTGGATCAGCTACCAGCAGATCGATGAAGCCACCGAGCGCGCCCACATGCTTGAGGGCATGCGCATCATCCAGGAGCTGACCGGCGAGCGCCCCCTGGGCTGGTACACCGGCCGCGACAGCCCCAACACCCACCGCCTGGTCGCCGACTTCGGCGGCTTCGAGTACGACAGCGACCACTATGGCGACGACCTGCCCTTCTGGATGCCGGTTGCCAAGTCGAGTGGCGAGGTCGTGCAGCAGCTCATCGTGCCCTACGCCATGGACACGAACGACATGCGCTTTTGCCTGCCACAGGGCTTCTCGCAAGGCGAGGACTTCTTCACCTACCTGCGCGACGCCTTCGACGTACTCTATGCGGAAGGTGACCCGAACGGCCTGGACCGCCCCAAGATGCTGAGCATCGGCATGCACTGCCGCCTGCTGGGCCGCCCAGGGCGCATGCGCGCGCTGCAGAAATTCCTGGATCACATCCAGGCCCATGAGCACGTGTGGGTCTGCCGCCGCATCGACATCGCCCGCCATTGGCGTGCCACGCACCCTGCCCCAACAGCCTGACACCGCTGGACCCTTCGCCATGCCTGCGCTCACCCTTGCACAGCTCAACGCCGCCGACCAGGCGGGCTTCACCGCCTTGCTGGACGGCATCTACGAGCACTCGCCGTGGATCGCGGCCCAAGCCTGGGCGCACAAGCCCGCAGGCGGCTTCATCAGCCTCGACCAGCTCAAGCACGCGCTCGCTCAGTTGGTGCGCACGGCCTCGCAAGACGCACAGCTCGCGCTGATTCGCGCCCACCCCGAGCTCGCGGGCAAGGCTGCCGTGGCCGGCCAGCTCACCGCCGAGTCCACCAACGAGCAGAGCAAAGCGGGACTGACCCACTGCACGCCCGAAGAGTTCAACCGGCTGCAGCAGCTCAACGCCGACTACAACGCGCGCTTCGGCTGGCCCTTCATCCTGGCCGTGCGCGGCCCGCATGGCCGGGGCCTGCCCCGCACCGAGATCATCCGCACCTTCGCGCGCCGACTCAACAACACCGCCAGCTTCGAGCTGGCCGAGTGCCTGCGCAACATCCACCGCATCGCCGAGATCCGGCTCAACGACAAGTTCGGTTTCACGCCGGCCGAGGGCGACCTGATCCTGCAATGGGCCGAAGCCCTGGCCGCCCACACCGAGGGCGCGGGGCTGGACAACGGCCTGGACGACCAACCGCCGCTGACCGTCACCTACCTGACGCCTGCCCACCAGGCCTGCGCCATCCAACTCATCGCCTGGATGCGCGCCTGCGGCTTCGACGAGGTCATGCGCGACGCGGTGGGCAATGTGGTGGGCCGCTTCCATGGCAGCGACACGGCCGCACCGGTGCTGCTGACCGGCTCGCACTACGACACCGTTCGCAACGGCGGCCGGCACGACGGGCGCCTCGGCATCTTCGTGCCCATGGCCTGCGTGCGCGCGCTGCATGCACAGGGCCGGCGCCTCAAACACGGCATCGAGGTCGTGGCCTTCGCGGAAGAAGAAGGCCAGCGCTACGCGGCCACCTTCCTCGGCTCATCGGCGCTCGTGGGCGACTTCAACCCCGCCTGGCTGGATCTGGTCGACGCCGATGGCGTCACCGTTCGCCAGGCCATGCAATCGGCCGGCCTGAGCGGTGACCTGAAAGACATCCAGGCACTCCAGCGCGACCCGTCCCGCTACCTCGGCTTCGTCGAGGTGCACATCGAACAAGGCCCCGTGCTCGACGGCCTCGACACGCCGCTGGGCATCGTCACCTCCATCAATGGCGCCAAGCGCTTCCATTGCGAAGCCATCGGCACCGCCTGCCACGCCGGCACCACGCCCATGCCCATGCGGCAGGACGCCGCCGCCGCCGTGGCCGAGGTCATCCTCGCCGTCGAAGCCCGGGCCAAGCAGGATGCCGAATCGGCCGCCGGTCCGTCGGTGGGCACGGTCGGCGTGCTCCACGTGCCCCAGGGCTCCATCAACGTCGTGCCCGGTCGATGCCAGTTCACGCTGGACCTGCGGGCCCCCACGGACGCCCAGCGCGACGCCCTGGCCGCCGACGTGCTGGCCCGCATCGACGAGATCGCCCATGGCCGTGGCGTGGCCATCCGCTGCCAGCTGCACCTGACCGTGGCCGCCGCACCTTCGAACGCCACCTGGCAGGCCCGCTGGGAGCAGGCCGTCACGCGGATGGGCCTGCCGGCCTTCCGTCTGCTCAGCGGCGCCGGCCACGACGCCATGAAGCTGCACCAGGTGCTGCCGCAGGCCATGCTCTTCGTGCGCGGCGGCAACGCCGGCATCAGCCACAACCCGCTTGAGACCATCACCAACGACGACGCCCAGCGCGCCGTCACCGCCTTCATGAACCTGCTGGACACGCTCTGAGCATGACCCAAGCCCTGCCACCCCACTCCGCCTACGAGGCGCTTGACGCCTGGATCGACGCCCACTTCGATGAAGAGGTGCGCTACCTCCAGGCCCTCGTGCAGGTGCCCACCGACACCCCGCCGGGCAACAACGCCCCGCACGCCGAACGCACGGCCCAGTTGCTGTCGGCGTTCGGCTACCAGGCCGAGGCCCACCCCGTGCCGGCCGACGAGGTGCATGCCTACGGCCTGCAAAGCCTGACCAACCTCATCGTGCGGCGTCGCTACAGCGAAGGCGGCCGCACCGTGGCCCTCAATGCCCACGGCGACGTCGTGCCGCCCGGCGAAGGCTGGAGCCACGACCCATATGGCGGCGAGGTGGTCGACGGCAAGCTCTACGGACGCGCCTCGGCCGTCAGCAAGAGCGACTTCGCCACCTACACCTTCGCCCTGCGCGCGCTAGACGACCTGGTGGCACGCAGCCTGGCCGAGCCCAAGGGCGGCATCGAACTGCACTTCACCTACGACGAGGAATTCGGCGGCGAACTGGGGCCCGGCTGGCTGCTCAGGCAAGGCCTCACGAAACCCGACCTGCTGATCGCCGCGGGCTTCAGCCACGAGGTGGTCACCGCGCACAACGGCTGCCTGCAAATGGAGGTCACCGTGCACGGCGAGATGGCGCATGCCGCCATCCCGCACACCGGCATCGACGCCTTGCAAGGCGCGGTGCGCATCCTCCATGCCCTGTACGAGCAGAACACGCTCTACCAGCAGGTCACCTCCAAGGTGCCCGGTATCACCCACCCGTACCTGAACGTCGGCCGCATCGAAGGCGGCACCAACACCAACGTGGTGCCCGGCAAGGTGGTGCTCAAACTCGACCGCCGCATGATCCCGGAAGAAGACCCGGTGGCGGTGGAAGCCGAGATCCGCCGCGTGATCGAGATAGCAGCAGACAGCTTCCCCGGCATCCGCGTCGAGATCAAGCGCCTGCTGCTGGCGCATTCATTGCAGCCGCTGCCAGGCAACGCACCGCTGGTGGCCGCGCTGCAAAAGCACGGCGAGGCCATCTTCGGCGAGCCCTTGCCCACCCGAGGCACGCCGCTGTACACCGATGTGCGGCTGTACTGTGCCCAAGGCATCCCAGCCGTGATCTACGGCGCCGGGCCCCGCACGGTGCTCGAGTCGAACGCCAAGCGCGCTGACGAACACCTGGTCCTCGACGATTTGCGCAAGGCCACCAAGGTGGTGGCCCGCAGCCTGCTCGATCTGCTGAGCTGATCGGCACAGGCATTGCATGGCACCCGCCCATGCAATGCCTTGTCATTTGGGCGCACCCCGACCCCGCCAGCTACAACGCCGCCTTGTGCGAAACCGCCGTCGCGGCCCTGCGCAGCCAGGGCCACCAGGTCAGCCTGCTTGACCTGTACCGACAGGGCTTCGACCCGGTCCTCAGCCCGACCGAAAAGGCCAGCTACCTGCCGCGCACCGCCGACAACATCGCCGCGCTGCAAGCCCATGTCGATGAACTCCAGCGCGCCGAAGCGCTCATCGTCATCTACCCCACCTGGATGTACGGCCCGCCCGCCATCCTCAAGGGCTGGCTCGACCGCGTCATGCTGCCCGGCGTGGCGTTCAAGGTGGGCGCCGGTCCCCATCGCCCCATCACGGGCTGCCTGGACCACGTCCGCTGCTTCGTGGGCATCACCACGTCCGGCGCACCATGGTGGTGGCTGCGCGTGGTGGGTGACCCTGGGCGCAGCCTGTTCATGCGCGGCTTGCGCCCGCTGTTCGCCAAACGCTGCCAAAGTCGCTGGCTGCAACTGCACGGCATGAACCACCAGACGCCGGCCGCGCGCCAACGCTTTCTCCAGCGTGTGCACACCACACTTGCCAAACTGAACTGAGCCCACCCCATGCCCCGCAGCCTGCCCATCATCGACATCAGCCGCACCGAAGGCCTGCCCGAGCGGCTGGACTCCGCCTGCCGGCACGAAGGTTTCTTCTACGTGATCGGCCATGGCATCGACCCGCAGATCCGGGCGCGGGCATTCGATGCGGCGCGCCGCTTCTTCGCCCTGTCCGACCAAACCAAGCAGCGCTGGCACATCGAGCGCAGCGGCATCCACCGCGGCTGGGACCCGGTCGCCTGGCAGTCGCTCGAGCCTGGCCGCCCCGGCGACCTCAAGGAGAGCTTCTACCTTGGCGTGGACCGAGCAGCCGATGACCCGCTCGTGCAGGCCGGCACCCCGAACCACGGCCCCAACCAATGGCCCGACGAGGCCCTGGTGCCGGGTTTTCAGGCCGCCATCGAGCGATACGAATCGGCAACGCAAGAACTCGCCAGGCGCCTGATGTCGGGCATCGCCCAGGGCTTGGGCCTGCCATCGCGGTACTTCGATGCCTTCATGCGCGACCCGATGCCCGTGCTGCGCCTGCTGCACTACCCTGAGCAACCGCCATCGGAAGCCGCCCTGCCCGGCCAGATCGGCTGCGGCGCCCACACCGACTGGGGCAGCATCACCCTGCTGGCGCAGGACGAAGCCGGCGGCCTGCAGGTGCAGGACGAGCAAGGGCACTGGTTCGACGCCTCGCCCGTGGCCGACGCCTACGTGGTCAACCTGGGCGACATGATGGCGCGCTGGACCAACGACCGCTATCGCTCCACCCCGCACCGGGTGCTCAACCCGAGCGGGCGCGACCGGCTGTCCATCGCCTACTTCTTCGACATGGACTTCCACGCCAAGGTCGAGGTGCTGCCCGGTTGCAGCAACGAGGAGCGGCCCCCGCGCTACGCGCCGACCACCGCAGGCCGCCACATCATCGAGATGTACGAACGCACCCGGGCGGTCGCCGCGCCTTGAGCCCTCGGCTCAGACCTTGAAGACGGTCACTTCCTCGGCCAGCTTGCCGGACTGATCCTTCAGGCTCTCCGCTGCCGAAGCGGCCTCCTCCACCAGCGCCGCGTTCTGCTGGGTCATCTGGTCCAGGTGCCCCACGGCCACGTTGATCTGGTCGATGCCATCGCGCTGTTCCTGCGCCGCGGCCGAGATCTCGCCAATGATGTCCGTCACGCGCTGCACGCTGGAGACGATCTCAGTCATGGTCTCGCCCGCGTCCTTGACCAGACGGGAGCCCGAATCGACCTTCTCGACGCTGGCGCCGATCAGGGACTTGATCTCGCGCGCGGCCTCGGCCGAGCGCTGCGCCAAAGAGCGCACCTCGCTGGCCACCACGGCAAAGCCGCGGCCCTGCTCACCCGCGCGGGCCGCTTCCACCGCGGCATTGAGCGCCAGGATGTTGGTCTGAAAGGCGATGCCGTCGATCGTGCCGATGATGTCGCCGATGCGCTTGGAGCTGCTGCTGATCTCGTCCATGGTCGAGACCACCTGCGAGACCACCGAACCCCCTCGCTGCGCGACCTCGGCCGCCGAGCAAGCCAGCTGGTTGGCGGTGGCGGCGGAGTCGGCCGTCTGCCGAACCGTGCCGGTGAGCTGCATCATCGACGCGGCTGCCTGCTGAAGGCTGGACGCCGTCTGCTCGGTGCGCGAAGACAGGTCCATGTTGCCGGTGGCGATCTCGGCGCTGGCCACGCTGATGCTGTCCGTCGAGTGGCGCACGCTGCGCACCAGGTTCTGCAAGGCAGACTGCATGCTCGCAAGCGAGTTCAGCAGGCGTCCGGTTTCGTCCTGGCTGCGCACCTCGATGCGACTGGTCAGGTCGAAGCGGGCGATGGCCTCGGCCACCTCCACCGCGCGCGACAGCGGTTGCGTGATCGAGCGCGCCAGCCAGAACGACAAGCCCACCCCGGCCAGCAATGCCGACAAGCCAAACGCCAGCAAGGCCCAACGGGCGTGCCGGTTGGCCTCATCGACCCGCTTTGCCGCCGAGTCCAGCTCGGTGCGTTCGTGCTGCATCACGGCCTTCATGGCGTCCTGGAAGGCCACTGCCGCCGGCTGGAACTCCTGCTCGAAGCTGGCCTTGGCGCGGTCGGCCTCGCCGGCCTTCTTCGCGGCCGACACGGCATCACGCGTGCTCAGGTAACGCTTGCGGGCCTCGGAGAGGTTGTCGAACAGCTTGCGGGCTTCGTCGCCTTCGAGCAAAGCCTCGAGCTGCTTTTGGTATTCGGACGACTGCTTGGTCGACTCGGCCGCCGTTGCCGCAAAGAACTGCGCCAGCGACGGGTCGGTGCTGACGGCGATGGCGCTGGTGCGGTTCACACCGTTGGTGATGTTGCGATACCAGTCGGACGCGATGCGCTCAGCCGCCAGGGACCTCTGCAGCATCGATTCGGTCTCCGCCGCGATGCGGTTCAGAGACACGTAGCCGATGCCCGACCCAATGAAGGACAGCACGAGCACCAGGCCCAGCACCAGGGCCATGCGTTGGCCAATGGATTTGCCCGCTTTAGAAATCACCTGACTCATGGGTCACCTGCCAAAAGGCACAGAAGGTCGAAGAACCCTGTGTGTATCGGCCGTTGTGGCGCCAGGTTGAGGCAGGCAAAGCAGACGTGCAAAGCAAAAACGCCTGACTTCTTTCGAAATCAGGCGTTTGCGTTCAATGTCCGGTGGGGTGGCTGATGGGACTCGAACCCACGACAACCAGAATCACAATCTGGGACTCTACCAACTGAGCTACAGCCACCGCAGCAAAGACAGAAATTATAGCGCGCTTTTTCAGGCTGTCACGAAGCGCTGGCTGCTTTTTGTTGCTCAGGCGCCTTGTCCATCACCTTCTTGCCTTCGTGCAGGAACTCGACCTTGTACTTGCGCTTGAGCGCGCGGTAGTAGGCATCGGCTTCGGCGCGGCCCCAGTAGCCACCGAACTGGTTCTGCGTTTCCTTGATTTCCTGCTCGGAGATCGTCAGGGGCAGCACCTTGTTCACCTTGATCAGGGCCACACCCTCGGCGCCCAGGTCCACCACGGACCAGCCCGGCAGTTGGTTGGCCGGCACGCGCAGGGCGGCCTCCAGCACCATGGGCGGCTGGCTGAAAACCGTGCGGCGCGACATCTCGACCGGCGCAGGCAGGCCGGACTTCTCGGGCGACTGCTTCCACTCGGCCATCTTGCGTTCGGCATCGGCCTTGGCGGCCTTGCGGGCCTCCTGGGCGATCCAGCGGTCGCGCAATTCGGCCTGCACCTCGTCGAAAGCGCGGGTGGATGCCGCGTGGTGCTTGACGATGCGCGCCGAGACCAACTTGTTCGGCCCCACTTCGATGGCCTCGGTGTTGCGGGCCTTGGCGCGGTTCTCGGCGTCGAACAGCGCATCGAGCAGGCGGCGGTTGCCCAGCACGACGCCCTGGTCCTTGACGCCCGGCTCGCGCAGCACGTCGCGCGCGGTCTGCACGCTCAGCTTGAGCTCGTCGGCCACGGGCTTGAGGCTGTCGGACTGCTCGTAGACGCCATTGGTGAAGCGCTCGGCCGCCTCGGCGTACTGGCGCTGGGCCAGCTGCTTGCGGGCTTCGTCTTCGATCTGGGCGCGCACGGCCTCGAAGGGCTGGGCCTGGCCTCCGCGCACGTCGGTCAGCAAGATGATGTGGTAGCCGAACTCGGTCTCGACGATGCCGCTGACCTCACCCTTCTTGAGCTTGAAGGCGGTTTCGTCGAAGGCCTTGACCATGGCGCCGCGGCCAAAGAAATCGAGGTCGCCACCGGCCACGGCAGAGCCGGGGTCATCGGAGTTCTTGCGCGCCAGTTCGGCGAACAGCGAGGGGTTCTGCTTGAGCTGGGCCAGCAGGCCCTCGGCCTTGGTGCGAGCGGCCTTTTTCTGGTCGGCCGAAGCACCCGACTCGGTCTTGATCAGGATGTGGCTGGCGCGGCGCTCTTCAGGGGTGGAAAAGCGCGGCAGGTTCTCCTGGTAGCTGCGGCGCAGCTCTTCTTCCCCGACGGTCACGCGCTGCTTGAGGGCGTCCAGGTCGAGCACCAGGTACTCGACGTCGGCGCGCTCGGGCGAAGCCAGCCAGGCGGCGTTGGCAGGGTCCTTGTAGAAGGCCTGAAGCTGCTCGGCCGTGGGGTTGAGCTGCGCGGCATAGGACTTGGGGTCGAACTTCATCCACTGCACTTCGCGCACCTGGAACAGGGCATCGACGGCGTGGCGGTTGGCGGTCAGCGAGGTCTGGCCCGTGGCCTGCACGCTGCCCAGCACCTGGCCGAGCACCAGCTCCTGGCGCACCATGCCTTCAAGGCGCTGCATGGTCAGGCCCTGGGCTTCCAGCAGTTGCTTGTTGAAGGTGCCGTCCGGGTTGAACAGCGTCGCAAAGCGCGGGTCGGTGGTGAAGCTGCGCAGCAGGCGGGCGTCGGTCACGCCCAAGTGCTGGTCGGTGGCCGCGGCGGCCAGCACGTGCTGACGCACCAGCGCTTCGAGCGACTGCTTGCGAAATTCGGGGGCGTCAAAAAGCTTCGGATCGACGTCGGGCTGCTGGGAGCGCACGCGATCAACGTAATTGCGGTGGGCGTTGTCCCACTCGGCCTGCGAAATCAACTGCTTGCCCACCTTGGCAACCGTGTCGGCCTGGTCCCCGAAGCGCGAATAGCCCTCGATGCCGAACATCACGAAGGACGGCAGGATGAGGATCACCAGGATGAGCTGGAGGATGCGAGTGTGCTTGCGAACAAAGTGGAACATGACGGAACCGGGCAAGGCGCCAACCAAAAGGGCGACGCGGGGCGGCAAAGGCCAATGGAACAAAGGCGAACCCAGGTTCGCCTTGAGGTGCACAGACGAGAAACCCTTGAAAATCAAGCACTTGCATGAACAGCAAGGCAGCTTTCAGCGGGCCCTGAAGGGGTGCGCGGCCATTCTAACCACGAATCTCCGCCCCCCTTGGGAGCCACGTTGCAGGAAAACCCGATCGATTTGTGAAGCGGCTGTCATCCGAAGCCCCTCGGGCCACGTTAAGCAAGGTGAAGGGGCCGCAAGGAAGGCCCCATCGAGGACCGAGATGCCCAAATCCACCCCCCAGCCCCGCGTGGGCGAAACCAGCCGCCACCTGCCTTCACCGGCCTTGCTGGCCGCACGCCCCTTGCAAGCCACCGCTGGCAAGCCGGCCATCAACCTGCGTGACGCCCGCTCCCGCGACGACTGCCATTGCGACGACGGCCCCGAGCGCCTGTCGCCCCGCGCCGCCCGCAACCGCTGGTGAGCCACCCGCCCCGAGCCAACGCGTCGGGGCAACAAAAAAGCACGCCATCTGGGCGTGCTTGTGTTTGAGCTGCCGTCGGTGGTGGGTGCTGAGGGGCTCGAACCCCCGACCTACGCCTTGTAAGGGCGCCGCTCTACCAACTGAGCTAAGCACCCGACAGCGGGCGCCATCATAAGCGATCGCCTGAGGTGCGCTCAGGCCAGCGCGTCCCTGAGCGCCTTGCCGGGCCGGAACTTCGGCGTGCGCGATTTGCGAATGTGGATGACCGCGCCGGTGCGAGGGTTGCGCCCTTCGCGAGCGGCCCGCGTGCTCACGGCGAAGGTGCCAAACCCGGCCAGCGTCACGGAATCTCCCCTTTGCAGGGTGCCGCACACCCCACCGATGAACGCGTCCACGGCACGCCCAGCCGCGGCCTTGGAGATGTCGGCCTGCGTGGCGATGTGTTCGATGAGCTCTGCCTTGTTCACTGCGGTCCCCTGACGTCCAACGCACCTCGTTGTCGGCCATTCTAGGAGCCGCCAACCGGACCGCGACAGGGGGATCGGACGGGGAATTGTTCGCTTGACAGCGCGCCCAAGCCTTCCCGCCGATCACTTCACCTTGTCGCGGATGGCGGGCAGCGCCTTCTGCAGGTAATAGACCATCGACCAGATGGTCAAGGCGCAGGCGATGTAGATCAGCCAGGTACCCAGGAAACGGGTGTGCACACCGGGCAGCACCTCGCCATCGAACAACAGCAGCACGATGGCCGCCATCTGCGACGCCGTCTTGAGCTTGCCCAGCATGTGCACGGCCACGCTGCGCGAGGCGCCGATCGAGGCCATCCACTCACGCAAGGCCGAAATGGCGATCTCGCGGCCGATGATGATCAAAGCCACCAGGGCTTCGACCCGGTGCAACTCCAGCAGCACCAGCAGCGAGGCGCAGACCAGGAACTTGTCGGCCACCGGGTCCAGAAAGGCGCCAAAGGCGGACGTCTGGTTCAGGCGCCGGGCCAGCCAGCCGTCGAGCCAGTCGGTCAGGGCCACCACGATGAAGAGCACGCTGGCAGCGAGGTTGACCTCGTGCGGCGGCCAGGGCATGTAGAACAGGCCGACGATCAGGGGAATGGCGACGATGCGCGCCCAGGTCAGCAAGGTGGGGAGGTTCAGGAACATATGCGGCCATTGTGCCGTGATCCGATCAGCTCCCTGCCCGGTCCAGCGTCATCGGTTTGAACTTGCGGTCTTCCTTGAACAGGAAGGTCTCGTTGAACTTCCAGGGTTTGGGCAGTTTCGACACGTCACCGTAAGGCGCCGCGCGCTGGATGGCCTGGATGGCCAGCTGCACCGTGTCCTTGGCCTGGCTGGGGTGGCGCATGACGCTGATGTGGCGCACGCTGCCGTCCGCATTGAGCTCGACGGTCATCACCGGGATGGCCAGCAGCATGAAGGGCGGCTTGCCCATGTAGCTGCCGTCGGGGTTGGCCGCCACGAGGCGTTCGGCGGCCTGGTGGCGCACCTCGGCCCAGTTGCGCGAGACCCGCGGGGGTGGCAACTTGACCCAGCGTGGGGCCTTCGCGTCCTTCGACGCCGGATCGGCCGGGCCAGTGGCCTGCCCAGGGCGCTCGGCTGGCGCGGGGCTGCCTGCCGACTTTTCCGGCGACGGCGTGGTGCAGGCGGCCAGGCTCAGCGCCAGGGCCATGCCCGCCAGGCGACTGAGTCGCTGTGCCAGGGGCACACGCGGGGCACGGGGCGAAGTCACTTCAGTGGAGCGCACGGTAGATCTCCTCGGCCAGCTCATGCGAAATGCCATCGACGCTGGCCAGTTCGTCGACGCTCGCGGCGCCCACCCCCCGCACGCCACCGAAGCGCTGCAGCAAGCGGGCGCGCTTCTTGGGGCCCACGCCGGGGATGTCCTCCAGGCTGCTGCCACCGGTGCGCACGCTGGCCCGCTTGGCCCGCATGCCGGTGATGGCGAAGCGGTGGGCCTCGTCGCGGATCTGGGCCACCAGCATCAGGGCGGCGGAAGTGGGTGCCAGTTGCAATTTCGGCCGTCCGTCGGCAAACACAAGCTCTTCGAGGCCCACCTTGCGGCCTTCGCCCTTTTCGACGCCAACGATGATGGACAGCGGCAGACCGAGTTGCTGGAACACCTCGCGCGCCATCGCCACCTGGCCCTTGCCACCGTCGATCAGGACGATGTCGGGCACGCGCGCCGACTTGCTGGCGCCACGGGTGCCCGAGCCGCTGTCGTTGCCGGCGTCTTGGGCGACCGTGGCGCTGTAGCGGCGCTCCAGGGCCTGCTTCATGGCGGCGTAGTCGTCGCCAGGGGTGATGCCGGTGATGTTGTAGCGGCGGTACTGCGAGGACTGCATCTTGTGGCCTTCGTAGACCACGCAGGAGGCCTGGGTCGCCTCGCCCGCCGTGTGGCTGATGTCGAAGCACTCGATGCGCAGACCCGCCAGCGGGTCGTGGGCTCGGGCGGGCGCCTCCTGGGCCGCGGCCACCCCACCCGCATCGCCCGCCCCGCCCACATCGCCACGTTCGGCTTCGACACCCGAGCCCTCGAGCCCTGCCTCCCGCGCGTCCAGGTCCAGCTCCAGGTTGAGCGCTTCAACCAGGGCGCGCGTGCGGGCCTGCTGCGAGCCCTCTTCGCTCAACAGGCGCGCCAGGGACAGCTCCGCCCCCTTGGTCGCCATCTCCAGCCAGATGCGGCGCTGTTCGCGCGGCTGGTGCACCACGGTCACCTTGCGCCCGCCCTGCTCGCCCAGGGCTTCGATGAGTTCCGGGTCGACCGCGTGGCTGAGGATGAGCAGCGACGGCACCGCGCCGCCCAGGTAGTGCTGCGACAAAAAGGCCTCCAGCACCGCCACCTCGGTGGCCTGCTGCCAGGCCTGCGCATCCAGGGGCTGCTCGCCCGACTCCA
Source organism: Burkholderiales bacterium RIFCSPHIGHO2_01_FULL_63_240 (assembly GCA_001770725.1). GTDB lineage: Bacteria > Pseudomonadota > Gammaproteobacteria > Burkholderiales > Burkholderiaceae_C > Aquabacterium. The sequence goes on along the minus strand of MERU01000002.1, from coordinate 27,480 downwards.
GCTCGGCCAGGCTGGCGTGGTCCTGCACGTGCACCGGGAAGTGGGCCCGGTCGCCCAGGTGACGCCCGCCCCGCACCATGGCCAGGTTCACACAGGCCCGGCCACCCTGCACCCTCACGGCCAGCACGTCCACGTCCTTGTCGCTGACGGTCTCGACCGCCTGCTGGTGCAGCACCTTGGCGAGCGAGCTGATCTGGTTGCGGATCTCGGCGGCCTGCTCGTACTCGAGCTTTTCGGCGTGATCCATCATGCGCACCTGCAGGTCGGCCATCACCCCCTCGGCTTCGCCCAGGAGGAAGCGCTCGGCCTGGCCGATGGATGCACGGTAGTCATCGGCCGACACCAGCCCCACGCAGGGGCCGCTGCAACGTTTGATCTGGTAGAGCAGGCAGGGCCGCGAGCGGTTGTTGTAGACCGTGTCGTCGCAGGTGCGGATCAGGAAGACTTTCTGCAACAGCTGGATGGTCTCCTTGACCGCCCAGGCGTTCGGGAAGGGGCCGTAGTAGCGGTGCCGGCGATCGACCGCGCCCCGGTAGTACGACATGCGCGGGAAGGCATGCGAGGCGATCTTCAGGTAGGGGTAGCTCTTGTCGTCGCGGAACAGGATGTTGAACCGCGGGTTGAGCGTCTTGATCAGGTTGTTTTCGAGCAGCAGGGCCTCGGCCTCGCTGCGCACCACCGTGGTCTCCATGCGCACGATGCGCGAGACCATGTGCCCGATGCGCGAGCCGCCGTGGTTCTTGTGGAAATAGCTGGAGACCCGCTTTTTGAGGTCGCGGGCCTTGCCCACGTAGAGCACGTCGCCACGGGCATCGAAATAGCGGTAGACGCCTGGCAGCGACGGCAGGCTGGCCACTTCGGCGAGCAGGCGCTCCCAGGTTTCTTCCTTGCTGGGCTCCGGCTTGCCAGCGGGTGGTGCGTTCTCGGCATCAACGGTCATGGGCCGGATTGTCGGCCAAGGAACGCGCCCCGAGCGCTGGCGATAATCCTGCCCATGCTCTGGGATGTGTTCTGTCGCGTGATCGACAACTTCGGTGACCTCGGCGTTTGCTGGCGCCTGTCGGCCGACCTGGCGGCGCGTGGCCAACGGGTGCGCCTGTGGGTGGACGACGCCTCGGCCCTGGCCTGGATGGCGCCCGAGGTGGTGTGGGCCACCGATGAATCTGGGCGGGAGGCCGGCGTCGGCCACGCGGGTGTCACCGTGCGCCGCTGGGCCGACGCCGAACAGGCCGAGCGCGTGCCCGAGCCGGGTGACGTCGTGATCGAGGCCTTCGGCTGCGACCCGCCCGAGGCCTTCCTGTGGCGCATGAACCGCCCCACCCCACCCGCCTGGGTCAACCTGGAATACCTGAGCGCCGAGGACTACGTGGAGCGCAGCCACGGCCTGCAGTCACCCGTCTTCAACGGGCCGGCCGCGGGCCTGCGCAAGCACTTTTTCTACCCCGGTTTCACGCCGCGCACGGGGGGGCTGCTGCGCGAGCCCGATCTGGCAGCCCGCCAGCGCGCCTTCACCGAAGACGCCAGGCTGACCTGGCTGAGGCAGCTCGGTGTGCCCGCGACCGCCGACTGCCGCCTGGTGTCGGTGTTCTGCTACGCAACGGCGCCGCTGGGGGACTGGCTGGGCGCGCTGGCCGACGAGGCCCTGCGGCACCAGGGCCCCACCCGCGTCCTGCTGACGCCTGGCCACGCCACCCGGCTCGCGCGGGCCTGGCACGACTTGGCGGGGGGCGAACGCCGGCAGGCGCTGATCCTGCATGAGCTGCCCGCCCTGCCCCAGCCCGAGTTCGACCGCCTTTTGTGGGCCTGCCACCTCAACATCGTGCGGGGCGAGGACTCGGCCGTGCGCGCCCTGTGGGCGGGCAAGCCTCACATCTGGCACATCTACCCGCAGGACGACGGGGTGCACGCCGACAAGCTCGACGCCTTCCTGGACCACTGGCTCAAGGGCGCCAACGAGCCCCTTTCCTCGGCCGTGAGGGCCGCCTGGCACCATTTCAATGGGCTGACACAGGCGGCCGCGGGGCTGGCGCCAGCGCTGCCAGACTGGCGTCGACACGACAGCGATTGGCCCCAAGCCAGCCGTCAGGCCAGCCAACGCGCCAGGGCGCAAGCCGACCTCGTGACGCAATTGCAGGCCTTCGCGGCCCCATTTGTCACCGGCTCGGGGTAAAATCCGAAGCTTTGCCGCCTGCACGAGGGTGGCGCTCCGAATCAACCGAATCGACAGTTGAGAACCGACCTGATCGGGCATCCACCATGAAACTCGCACAAGAAATCCGCGCTGGCAACGTGATCATGCAGGGCAAGGACCCGATGGTCGTGCTCAAGACCGAATACAGCCGTGGCGGCCGTGGCGCGGCCACCGTCCGCATGAAGATGAAGAACCTGCTCAACGGCGCCGGCGCCGAAGTGGTCTTCAAGGCCGACGACAAGATGGACCAGATCATCCTCGAGAAGAAGGAGTGCACCTACTCCTACTTCGCCGACCCGATGTACGCCTTCATGGACGCCGAGTACAACCAGTTCGAAGTCGAAGCCGAGAACATGGGCGACGCCATCAACTACCTGCAGGACGCCATGCCCGTTGAAGTGGTGTTCTACGAAGGCCGCGCCATCTCGGTCGAACTGCCGACCTCCGTCGTGCGCGAGATCGAGACCGAGCCCGCCGTCAAGGGCGACACCTCCGGCAAGGTCCTCAAGCCCGCCCGCATCGTCGGCACCGGCTTCGAGATCTCGGTGCCCCTGTTCGTCGAATCGGGCGACAAGATCGAAATCGACACCCGCACCCACGAGTACAAGAAGCGCGTCTGAGCCTTCAGCTCGATGCCCAACAAGGACACCCTCGGGTGTCCTTTTTTTCACCATGTCCCGCCCTGCACGCATCCCGCTGCCCACCCGCGATGGCGTGAGCGCCAGCACCGTGGCCACGCCCAGCGGGCCCTGGTCGACGGTGCTCGACTTCCTGGCCGAGCGCATCCCTGCCGTCAGCCGGCAAGACTGGGCCCGGCGCATGGACCAGGGCGAGGTGCTGGACGCACAAGGGCAGCCCGTGCCGCCTGATGCACGCTTCAGGCCGCAGACCCGCCTTCATTACTGGCGCAGCCTGCCCTTCGAGCACCCGGTGCCTTTCGAAGAAGCCATCGTCTTCCAGGATGAATGGCTGGTGGTGGCCGACAAACCGCACTTCCTGCCGGTGACGCCGAAAGGCCGCTACATCCAGGAGACGCTGCTGGTGCGCCTGAAGCGCCGCACCGGCATCGACACCCTGGTGCCCATGCACCGCATCGACCGCGAAACCGCGGGGCTGGTGGTCTTCGTCATCCAGCCGCACACGCGCCACGCTTACCAAAGCCTGCTGCGCCATCACCAGATCGACAAGGTCTACGAGGCCATCGCTGCCTGGCGCCCCGAGCTCGACTGGCCATTGCGACGGCTGAGCCGCCTGCAGGAAAGCGCAGCGCATTTCATGGCCATGGAGGAGGTCGAAGGCGAGCCCAATGCGGACACGCTGATCGAGCCGATCGAGGTGCTGGGTGACGCCTGGGCCCGATACCGACTGAGCCCGCGCACCGGGCAGAAGCACCAGTTGCGCGCCCACCTGTGCGCGCTGGGCATGCCGATCCTCAACGACCAGATCTACCCGGAACTGCAGCCCGCACCCGCAGCGCACGAAGCGCCGGACTTCTCACGCCCCCTGCAGTTGCTGGCCCGGTCGCTGCGTTTCACCGACCCGATCACGGGCGAGCCACGCGAGTTCCACAGCCAGCGCCGACTGGAGCCGTTCGGGCTGCAGCCAGGGCTCAGTCCGCCGTTGCCATCGCGCCCTGCCGACGCTTGAAGGCCAGGCCCACCACGCCCAAACCTGCCAGCGCCGCCACCCCCAGGGCGGCCCACGCCGCGGTGGGCACGCTCTGGCTGGCCGCCTGCAGGCCCGTCTGCACCGGCAGCTTCACGCTGATGACGCCGACCGGCTGGCCGACCTTGTAGCCAAAGCCGCCACCGCCGTTGAACTGCTGGTTGGTGCGCAGGAAGTCAGGCGCGTTCTCGGGCGTGTCGTGGCAGCGCAGACAGCTCTTTTGGGCGATCACCGCTCGGGCGTACAGCAGCTGCCCACCCTGGATCTTCCAGTATTCGTTGGGTGAGGCCTTCAGGCCCACATGGCTGCCACCCAGGGGCGTCGCCTTGGCCATGGCCTCGGCACCGTGCTCCTGAAAGGCCTTCTGCAAGGCGTCGAGCGCTTCGATCTCGAAAGGGTTGGGCGCGTTGTTGCGGTTGAGCACCGTGCGCGCCGTCATGCGGTACTGGGCCTGGCTGTTGGTGGCCATCAGCACATCGGCCACCTCGCGCTGGATGAGCGCCGGGTTCTTCCAGTAATAGGTCTCGATGCGGGCCATGGCTTCGCGCTCGCCCTGGCGTTGTTCGGCCTTGGCGCCGTTGAGCAGCGCGGCATCGCCATCGCCTCCTGCGTACACGTTGCGTGTCAGGAAGCTGCCGGGCAAGGCCGCTGCGGCCCCTTGGGTGCGGGCGTGCACGCCGCCATACTGCGACGCCCAGCGCCCGACCGTCTCGGCCATGTCGGCGACGATGCGCCCTTCACTGACCGCGCGGCCCTGGGCGAGGTTGTCGGCCGTCCACCAGGCCGCGGTGCCCAGCGCGGCCACCAACACACCAACGAGGCCCACGAGCGCAAGGCCGGAAGCAAAACCGGAAGATTGACGAGACATCGGATTCCTTGGGTTGAGGTGATCGGGCAGCCTGGATCAGGCGGAGCGACGCGCCATGGCTTCGCCCATGCGGATGGCGCGCTCGGGCTGCCAGTCGGGCATGAAGGAGAGCGGGCCCTTGGGGAAGAGCATCACAACGGTCGAGCCCAGCAGGAAGCGGCCCATCTCTTCACCTTGCTTGAGCTCGATGACCTGGTCGTGATACGCCCACTCGCGCACCTGGCCCGGGCGCGGCGGATTGACCACACCGTGCCAGGTCGTGGCCATGCTGCCAACGATCGTGGCACCCACCAGCGTGAGCACCATGGGGCCGTGCGGCGTCTCGAACACGCAGACCACGCGTTCGTTGCGAGCGAACAAGCCCGGCACCCCACGTGCCGTCGCCGGGTTCACCGAGAACAGCTCGCCCGGCACATGGATCATCCGAGTGAGGCGGCCATCGCACGGCATGTGGATGCGGTGGTAGTCCTTGGGGCTGAGGTAGAGGGTGGCGAAGTGGCCGTTCTCGAACTGGGCGGCCAGGGCACGGTCGCCGCCCACCAGGGCCGCGGTCGAGTAGCTGTGGCCTTTGGCCTGGAAAACCTGGTCACGCTCGATGGCACCGAGCTGGCTGATGGCGCCATCGACAGGCGACACCCAGTCGGTCTTTGCCAAAGGCCGCGCACCCGCCTTGAGTGGCCGGGTGAAGAACTCGTTGAAGCTGGGGTAAGCGGCGGGGTCAGGCTGCGCGGCCTCGGCCATGTTGACGCCATAGCGCCCGATGAACCAACGGATGAAGGCGGTGGTCAGCGCGCCCCCGCGGGCCGAGGCACCAAAGCCCGCCAACGAGGTCAGCGCCTTCTTGGGCAGCACATGCTGCATGAGCACGAAGAGACGTTCAGACACAAAATCTTTCAGCAATGCACAGATAACATCGAATTGTAGGACCCGCCCTGGCAGTTCCATCAGGCGAAAATCCGCCATACACCCCTCAGTTCCGGTCCATCCCCCTCAAGCTCGGAGTCCCCATGCGCCTTGCATCGCTCCAGCGCCGCCTGCTTGGCAGCCTGGCCTTCGCCTTCGCCTTCACCAGCCCCGGCGCACAAGCCGCCGAGAAGTTCGTCTTCCTGACCGACTGGTTCGCGCAAGCCGAGCACGGCGGCTTCTACCAGGCCCAGGCGCAGGGCCTGTACAAGCAGGCCGGGCTCGACGTCACCATCCGCATGGGCGGCCCGCAGGTCAACCTCGTGCAGTTGCTGGCCGCGGGCCAGGCCGACTGCATCATGGGCTTTGACGTGCAGACGATGAAGGCCTGGGAACAAGGCGTGCAGGCCGTCACCGTCGCGGCCTTTGCACAAAAAGACCCGCTGGTGCTCATCGCCCACCCTGACGTCAAGCGCATCGAAGACCTCAAGGACCGCACCTTGCTGATCGGGCAGGTCGGCCAGGTCACCTACTGGCCCTGGCTGAAGGCGCGCCACGGCTTCACCGATGCGCAGATGCGCCCCTACACCTTCAACATCCAGCCCTTCCTGGCCGACAAGCGCATCGCCCAGCAGGGCTACCTGACCTCCGAGCCCTACAGCATCGAAAAAGCCTCGGGCATCCGCCCCAAGGTCTTCCTGCTGGCCGACCAGGGATGGCCGCCTTACGCCGGATCCGTCGTGTGCCTGCAACGCACCATCGAGCAACGCCCGCAGGCCATCGTGGCCTTCCTCAAGGCCTCGGCCGAAGGCTGGAAGCGCTACCTGCAGGGCGACCCCCAACCCGCCAACGCCCTCATCAAGCGCGACAACCCCAACATGACGGACGACGTCATCGCGCAGTCCATCGCGCTGCTCAAGTCCAACGGCATCGTGCTGGGCGGCGATGCGGCCACGCAGGGCCTGGGCACCATCACCGACGAGCGCATGAAGCGCACCTTCGACATGCTCGTGCAGCACAAGTTGATCGACCCGAAGAAGGTGGACTGGCGCAAGACCTACACCACCCGCCTGATCCGACAGGTGCAGGTCAAGCCTTGAGCGCGCCTTTTGCGGTCGATTTGCAGCAGGTCGGGCTGCGGCACGCCGGGGGCCTGCAGGCGCTCGATCGGGTGAGCCTGCGCATATCGCCGGGCGAGTTCGTGTGCCTGGTGGGGCCATCCGGTTGTGGCAAGAGCTCGCTGCTCAAGCTCATCGCAGGCCTGTGGCAACCCAGCGCGGGCCAGGTCCGCGTGGCCGGAGTCGAGCCCCGGCAGCCTGAGGCCCGCCAGCAGCTCGCCTTTGTTTTTCAGGACCCGACGTTGATGCCCTGGGCGAGCGTCGAAGACAACGTCGGGCTGCCGCTGAAGCTGGCAGGCGTGCCGGCCCGCGAGCGCTCGGCCCAGGTCGAAGCCGCCCTGCATCAAGTCGGGCTGCAAGGCTTTGCACAGGCCCTGCCTCATGAACTGTCGGGCGGCATGCAGATGCGGGTGTCCATCGCGCGGGGGCTGATCACGCGGCCAGCCATCCTGCTGCTCGACGAGCCCTTTGGCGCGCTCGACGAAATCACACGCCAGAAGCTCGACGACGAGTTGTTGTCGATCTGGGCACAAGGCGGGCTCACCGTGGTCTTCGTCACCCACAGCCTGGCCGAGGCGGCCTACCTGGGCACGAGCGCCTGCGTCATGGGCACGCGCCCCGGGCGCATCGTGTTCGAAGACAGCGCCGAGCAGCCCTGGCCACGCCCCGAACACCACCGCACCAGCGCCGGGTTCAACCAGCGGCTGCGCGCCCTGCAGGACGCGCTGGCCCGAACCAGCCAAGGGGCCACAGGGGACCGCCCATGAGCGACACGACAGGCTCGAAGCTGAACCGCGCCATGCCCTGGCTCGTCGCGGCCGCGCTCATCCTGGTCTGGCAGGCCTGGGTCACGCTGGCCGACGTGCCCGCCTACCTGGTGCCCGCGCCCAGCGAGATCGCTCACCGGCTCGTCGCGGACTGGCACCTGTTGGCGCCCGCCTGGTGGACCACGGTGAAGGTGACCGCGCTGGCCTTGCTGTGCGCCATCGCGCTGGGGTCGCTGGCGGCCTTCGTGTTCGTGCAGAGCCGCTGGATCGAGGCGGCCTTCTTCCCGTATGCGGTGCTGTTGCAGGTCACGCCCATCGTGGCCATCGCGCCGCTGATCATCATCTGGGTGCAGGACGCGACCTGGTCGCTGGTGATCTGCGCGACGCTGGTGGCGCTGTTTCCTGTCATCGCCAACACCACGCAGGGGTTGCGCAGCGTGTCACCTGGCCTGCTGGCCTACTTCGAGCTGCGCGGCGCTTCCAGGTGGCAGACGCTCTGGCAGTTGCGCCTGCCCTCTGCCCTGCCCCATGTGTTCACTGGCTGGCGCATCGCCGGAGGCCTGGCGCTGATCGGTGCCGTGGTGGCGGAGTTCGTGGCCGGCACGGGAGGCACCGCGTCGGGGCTGGCGTACCAGATCCTGCAGTCGGGCTACCAGCTCGACATCCCGCGCATGTTCGCTGCCCTGGTCCTGATCTCGGTCACCGGCATCGCGCTGTTCGGCCTGATCACGGCACTGAGCCGGCGCGTGCTGGGGCGCTGGCACGAAAGCGAACGCGGCTTCGGGGCGCCAGGTCGCCGGCCCTGAAGCCGCCTGAGCTCAGTCCTTCCAGAGCTGCTGCCAGCCCGCCTGGCCCAGGCGCTCGAGCGTGCGGATGTTTTCTTCGTAGATCGAGTCCGCTTCGGGAAAGGCCTCCACCGCGCGGTCGAGGCTGGCTTCGCGGATGAGGTGCAGCGTCGGGTGCGGCGAGCGGTTGCTCAGGTTGCCCAGGTCGTCCGGGTCGGTGCCCGCGAACTGGTAGCGCGGGTGAAAGCTCGCGATCTGCAACTCGCCCTCCAGGCCCATGTCCGCCAGCACGGCATCGGCCACATCCAGGAAGTCGTTGTAGTCGAGGAAGTCCTGCAGCACGCCGGGGTGCACCAGCAAGGTCGTGTCGACCTCCTCGGGGTCGGCGTCGCGCAGGAAAGCGAGCTCCTCGGCCAGGTCCTGGGCCAGGTCCTCGGGCGTCTCGGCATCCGACACCCGCCAGCGGATCTGCCCTTTGACGTGCACGCCCTTGGCAAAGGGACACAGGTTCAAGCCGATGACGGCTTTCTCCAGCCAACGGCGGGTATCGTGGATGATGGCGTCGTGGTCGATCTGCATGCCCGCATTGTCGCCGAGCCGCACGCCTGGCAGCGCATGGCGTCGGCAGGACCACCCGTCCTCCCCTGCCCGCGCCCCACACCGCCATGACCCAGCTCCACCTGCCCGACACCGCCCCCGCCACCACATCGCTCAGGGACCTGGCATCGCGCTTCCCGCGCATCGGACGCATCGAAGCCATCCACCTGCGCCCCGCCCGGCTGGTGCCCGTGCAGACGGTGGACACAGCCGAGCTGATCGCAGACCGCGGTCTTGCGGGCGACCGCAGCGCGGCGCGCACACCCAGCCGGCCCGGCGGCGGCAAGCGCCAGGTCACGCTGATCCAGGCCGAGCACCTGCCCGTGATCGCGGCGCTGAGTGGGCTCGCGCAGGTCGATGCCGCCGCGCTGCGCCGCAACCTCGTCATCTCGGGCCTGAACCTCGTGGCCGCGCGCAGCCTGTTCAAGGACCAGCGCCTGGTGCTGCGCCTGGGTGACGAAGCCGTGCTCGAGCTCACCGGCCCTTGCGACCCCTGCTCGCGCATGGAGGGCATCCTGGGCCCCGGTGGGCACAACGCCATGCGCGGCCATGGCGGCATGACGGCACGGGTGTTGCAAGGTGGGGCCATCCGCGTGGGCGATGCCGTGCGATGCACGCCATGGCCCGCATGAGCCCCGGCTAAACTGCGCCCGCGACCGCGCTGGAGCGAGCGCACAACCCCACATCCCATGAGCTGGCACGGCCAACTGACCCTGAATTACAGCCTCGACGGCGACCGCACCACCGCCCTCGACCGCCACCACGGCCCGCTGCGCGTGCTGCAGCGCCTCTACCCCGAGTCCGAACGCGTCTGCCACCACGTGCTGGTGCACCCGCCCGGCGGCATCGTCGGCGGTGACGTGCTCGACATCGACTTGCGCATGCAGCCCGGCAGCCACGCCCTGCTCACCACGCCAGGTGCCACGCGCTTTTACAAGAGTGCGCAGGCCGAGGCGCGTCAAAGCCTCGTGGCCCAGCTTGAGCCGGGCGCCCGCCTCGAGTGGCTGCCGCTCGAGGCCATCGCCTACCGAGGTTGCCAGGCCGTCAACGCCATGCGCTTCGAGCTCGCCGAAGGCGCCGAGATGATCGGCTGGGACGTGCTCGCGCTCGGCCTGCCCGCCGCGGGCGAATCCTTCTCGGACCCGGCCTTCGCCCATGGCCGCTACACCCAGGAGATCGAACTGCCGGGCGTGTGGCTGGAGCGCGGCACCGTGCGCGCCACCGACACGCACCTGCTCGACAGCCCGCTCGGCTGGGCCGGCAAGCGCGTCATGGCCACGGTGTGGTTCGCGGCGGGGCAGCCCCTGACGCGCCAGCGCCGCGAAGCCCTGCTCGATGCCGCCCGAGAGCAGGCAGGTGGCAGTGCGCTGGCCCTCAGCGCCGGCAGCACCAGCCCGCACGAACACGTCGTGCTGATGCGCGTGCTGGCCGAGCGGGTCGAGCCGGCCATGGCGCTGCTGAGCCAGGTCTGGGGCCGCTGGCGCCGCGAGGCCTGGGGCATCGAGCCTTGCCCTCCCAGGGTCTGGCGCACCTGAATGCCGCGCGCCGGCAGGACCTGATCGGGCAGCCTGCCACGCTCCCACGCCACGCGCGCCGAGTCCATTTCGATTCTAGGGAGGCGCCCGGCTCCAGGCGCAAAGCGCACTATCATCGCGCGAGAACACACACATCGCGCGACCGGGCGGCCAGGGAGGCCGGTGCCAGAGGACAACACCTCGGCAGACACCTCGGCCGACGCAAGAAAACCAAAACCAGGAGTCCGCCATGAAGGTCTTGCTCATCGACGACCACCCCCTGATCCTGTCCGCCTTGCGAACCGTGATCCAGAGCCTGGGTGACCACGTCCACGTTGCCACCGCCGACAGCGCCCGCGCCGCCCGCGACACCCTCCGCCAGGACCCGAGCCACGACCTCGTCCTGCTCGACCTGCAGTTGGGCGACGCCGATGGCTTCGACCTCCTGGCCGACCTGCGCTCGCTCTACCCCGCTTTGCCCGTCGTGGTGGTTTCGGCTTCCGACCGCACCAGCGACGTCATCCGCGCCATCGACATGGGCGCCATGGGCTTCGTGCCCAAGCGCGCCAGCAACGACACCCTGCTCGAAGCGCTCGAACAGGTCCTCTCGGGGGGCGTCTACGTGCCGCCCATGAGCATGGGCGCCGACTTCCAGCCCACGCTCAACCACGCCTCGCCCTTGCGGCAGGTCCAGCAGGTGGCCCAGGCCTCCGACTACCAGACCGTGCCCAGCCTGCGCCAGCTGGGCCTGACCGCTCGCCAGACCGACGTGCTCAACCTGCTGCTCAAGGGCCAGCCCAACAAGCTGATCGCCCGCGAGCTGGGCCTGTCGGTCGAGACCGTCAAGGACCACGTTGCCGCGGTGCTGCGCACCCTGGGCGTGAGCTCTCGCACCCAGGCGGTCATCGCGGTCAGCCAGATCCTGCAAAAGCAGGCGGGTGTCCCGGCCTGGTCGGCCCACTGAGCACGAAGGGTTGAGCACCATGGCCGTCGCCGCCTTGCCGTCTGGCGAACCGACCGCACCGAACACCGAGTCCGGCCTGCCTCCGCCCACCGACGAAGCCATCCGACAGGATTCGGTCCGCCTCGTCTACCGCCAGACCAGCGCCGGCCTGATCGGCCACTTCCTGGGCTGGGTGGTCTGCACCCTGGTCTATTGGGAACACGTGCCCCACGAAATCCTCTGGGGCTGGAGCCTGGCCTTCGGGGTGCTCTGGACGGGCCGCTTCGCCAACCTGCTGAGCTACGAACGCGCGGCCCTGCAAGGCCGGGTGGAGCCCGCGCGCTGGCTGCGCATGTGGAACACGGGCGCCGTGATCGGTGCGACCCTGTGGAGCATCGCGGCACTGCTGTTCTATGGCTACGGTGGTGCTTTCGAGCGCGCCTTCCTGATGCTGACGATCTACTCGTTCGCCATCGGGGCCGTGCCCTACATGGCCTCGCAGACGCCGCTGTTCCTGACCTGCATGGGGCTGTATTTCATCCCCATGATCCTGCGCACGGCGCTCAACGGCGGCGAGCACGACCTCCAGCTCGCCGGCATCTGGTGCCTGATGTGCCTGTGCACCCTGGGCCTGGGCCGCGCCTTTCGCAACATGTTCGGCGAGATGGTGAGCCTGCGCTCGCACGCGCAAGACCTGGCCAGCAAGCTGCACGGTGAGATGAAGGCCGCCGAAGCCGCCCAGCGCGACGCCGAAACCGCCAACCGCGCCAAGACGCAGTTCTTCGCCGCGGCCAGCCACGACCTGCGCCAGCCCCTGCACGCCCTGGGCCTCTTCGCCGAAGCCCTGCGCAGCCGCAGCAAGGACGAGGAAGTCGCCCAACTGGTCAACAGCATCAACAGCTCGGTCGACGCGCTGGAAGGCCTCTTCAGCGAGCTGCTCGACATCACCAAGATCGACACCGGCGGCGTGGACATCGAGCCCGAGCACTTCGCCATGCGCGACCTGTTCAACCGCATCGGCCTGCACTTCGAGCCGACCGCCTTCGAAAAGGGCCTGATGCTCAGCTTCCATGGCGAGCAGCACTTTGCCTACGCCGACCCGCTGGTGGTCGAGCGCATCCTGCGCAACCTGGTCTCCAACGCCATCCGCTACACCGAGGACGGCGGCGTGCTCGTGTCCTGCCGCCGCCGGGGCGAGCAGTTGCTGCTGCAGGTCTGGGACACCGGCATCGGCATCGCTGAAAAGGAGCAGGGCCGCATCTTCGAAGAGTTCTACCAGACGCAGAGCAACCGCCCGCTCGAGCCCCACCACCGCAAGGGCCTGGGCCTGGGCCTGGCCATCGTCAAGCGCCTGGCCGACCTGATGGGCACCGACCTGACCCTGCGCTCGCGCGTGGGCCGCGGCACGGTGTTCAGCTGCCTGCTGCCGATCGGGCGAGCGCCTCGGCTGCAGCCGGTGACGCCTGGCAGCAAGCCCGCCCTGGGCGTCACGCTCGACCGCCGCCACATCGTCGTGGTCGAAGACGAGCTCGCCGTGATGGAAGGCCTGCAGGTGCTGCTCAAGAGCTGGGGCGCCACGGTCAGCGCCTTCGACTCGGTGCGCGCGGTCGAGGAATGGCTCAGGCGCACGGAGGACGACACCGAGGTGCCCCGCCCCGACCTCATCATGGTCGACTACCGCCTGCCCGAGCAACTCACCGGCATCGACGCCATCAAGAAGCTGCGTGAGCGCTTCGGACAGGACCTGCCGGCCATCCTGGTCACCGGCAGCACGATGACGCAGCACGAAGAAGAAGCCCGTCAGCACAACTTCCACGTGCTGCTCAAGCCCGTCGTGCCGACCAAGCTGCGCGCGATGATCGCGTTCAAGCTCGGTCTGCGCTGAGCCGGGGCTCAGGGCCCATCGGCTCTTACATCGGCTCTTACATCGGCCCTGACATCAACCCTGGCAGATCGCGGCCTTGGCCGCCGCGTATTCGGCCTTCAGGCGAGCCACCAGCTCGGCCGTGGGCACCACCTGCTTGATGGCCCCGATGCCCTGGCCGCAGCCCCAGATGTCCTTCCAGGCCTTGGCCTCACCGGCGTTCTTGCTGCCGAAGCTCATCTGGCTCGGGTCGCCATCGCCGAGTTGATCGGGGTCCAGGCCCGCCGCAACGATGGAGGGGCGCAGGTAGTTGCCATGCACGCCGGTGAACTTGCTCGAGTACAGGATGTCGGCGCTTGAGCTCTCGACGATCATCTGCTTGTAGGCCTCGACCGCGCGGGCCTCTTCGGTGGCGATGAAGGCCGAGCCGATGTAGGCGAAGTCCGCACCCATCGCGCGCGCGGCCAGGATCGAGCGGCCGTTGGCGATCGAGCCCGACAACGCCAGGGGGCCATCGAACCACTCGCGGATCTCCTGGATCAGCGCGAACGGGCTCGTGGTGCCGGCGTGCCCACCCGCCCCTGCCGCCACCGCGACCAGGCCATCGGCGCCCTTTTCCACCGCCTTGCGCGCGAACTTGTTGTTGATGACGTCGTGCAGCACCACGCCGCCGTAGCCATGCACGGCCTGGTTGACGTCTTCGCGCGCGCCCAGCGAAGTGATGATCACCGGCACCTTGTACTTGACGCACATCTCCAGGTCATGGTCGAGCCGGTCGTTGCTCTTGTGCACGATCTGGTTGATGGCAAAGGGCGCAGCGGGCTGCTCGGGGTGAGCGCGGTTGTGGGCGTCCAGCGCCTCGGTGATCTCGGCCAGCCACTCGTCGAGCTGCGCCGCCGGGCGCGCGTTGAGCGCCGGCATCGAGCCCACCACGCCGGCCTTGCACTGGGCGATCACCAGCTTCGGCGTGCTGATGATGAACATCGGCGAAGCGATGACAGGGAACGGGACGCGCTTGAGCACTTCGGGCAAGGGCATGAAATCTCCTCTTGTGTCGTTCACGGGCGATCAAAGACAAAAGGGACACCCTGGCCGACCGCAATCGGTTCGGGGTGTCCCTTTCTGGGTTGCCATCCTGACAGGATCAGGCGCTGGCAGCGGGGTCGCGGGTCAGCAGACCTGGATCAGAACGCGTCCACCGGCATGGCCGAGACGCTGTCGCCACCTTCGAGCACGGTGTCGCGCAGCGAAGCCACACGCGCCAGGATGTGGTCGCCGTAGAAACGCGCGGTGGCGATCTTGGCGGTCATGAAGGCGGCGTCTTCGCCAGCGGCCAGCTTGTCTTCGGCCACGATCAGCGAGCGGGCCATCTGCCAGCCAGCGACCAGGTTGCCAGCGAGCATCAGGTAAGGCACCGAGCCGGCGAACACGGCGTTCGGGTTGGCCTTGACGTTGGCCAGCACGAAGTCGACCACCTGCAGGAAGGACTCGCGGGCGGCCTTGAGCTGCTTGGCCAGCTTCTTGCCGGCTGCGCTGCTGCGGGCGTTGAGTTGGCCTTCGGTGTCGGCGATCTGGGCGGCGATGGCCTTGGCCACGGCGCCACCGTCACGGGCGGTCTTGCGGCCGACCAGGTCGTTGGCCTGGATGGCGGTCGTGCCTTCGTAGATCGGCAGGATGCGCGAGTCGCGGTAGTACTGGGCGGCACCGGTTTCTTCGATGAAGCCCATGCCACCGTGCACCTGCACGCCCAGCGAGGTCACCTCGACCGAGTTCTCGGTCGAGAAGCCCTTGATCAGCGGCACCAGGAACTCGTAGAAGGCCTGCGCCTGCTTGGCGACGTTGGCGTCCGGGTGGTTGTGAGCCGTGTCATAAGCGGCGGCACCCACCAGGGCCATGGCGCGAGCGCCCTCGATCAGGCCACGCATGGTCAGCAGCATGCGCTTGACGTCGGGGTGGTGGATGATGGCGACCGATTCCTTGGCCGAGCCGTCCACCGGGCGCGACTGCACGCGGTCGCGGGCGTAGGCCACGGCGTGCTGGTAGGCACGCTCGGACACGCCGATGCCCTGCACGCCCACGTCGTAGCGGGCGGCGTTCATCATGATGAACATGTACTCGAGGCCGCGGTTTTCTTCGCCGACCAGGTAGCCGATGGCGCCGGGGCCGACTTCGCCCTTGTCGTCACCGTAGACCAGCACGGCGGTGGGCGATGCCTTGATGCCGAGCTTTTCTTCGATGGAGGCGCAGAACACGTCGTTGCGCTTGCCCAGCGAGCCGTCGGCGTTGACCATGAACTTCGGCACCACGAACAGCGAGATGCCCTTGACGCCTTCGGGCGCGTCGGGGGTGCGGGCCAGCACCAGGTGGACGATGTTCTCCACCATGTCGTGCTCACCGTAGGTGATGAAGATCTTCTGGCCGCTGATGCGGTAGGTGCCATCGGCCTGCTTGACCGCCTTGGAGCGAACCAGGGCCAGGTCGGAGCCAGCTTGCGGCTCGGTCAGGTTCATGGTGCCGGTCCACTTGCCGGAGACCATGTTGGGGATGTAGCGGGTCTTGAGCTCGTCGCTGCCGGCGGTCAGCAGGGCCTCGATGGCGCCACCGGTCAGGATGGAGCACAGCGAGAAGCTCAGGTTGGCGGCCATGGTCTGCTCGACGCAGGCGGCACCGATGATCTTGGGCAGGCCCTGGCCGCCGTACTCGACAGGCTGACCCAACCCTTGCCAGCCACCTTCGGCCAGCGCGGCGTAGGCTTCCTTGAAGCCCTTGGAGGCGCGCACGACGCCGTTGTCCCACGAACCGTGGTCCTGGTCACCCGACCAGTTCAGGGGCGCGACCACGCCTTCGTTGAACTTGGCGGACTCTTCCAGGACGGCCTGGGCGGTCTCGAAACCGGCGTCTTCGAAGCCGGGGATCTGGGCGATCTGGTCGATGCCAGCGAGTTCCTTCATGCAGAACAGCTGGTCCTTGACGGGTGCGGTGAATGCCATGGTGTCTTGCTCCACTGCCGCCGTTTTAAACACGGCGGCTTCAGACGGAAAAAAGGGGCGTCTTGCAGGACGCCCCGTTTGAGGTGCTCAGTCAGAAACGGCGTCTGGCTGCGTCACCCGCGATGATGCCATCACAGGGCCTTGATCAGCTCCGGCACGGCCGTGAACAGATCGGCTTCAAGGCCGAAATCGGCGACCTGGAAGATCGGGGCTTCGGGATCCTTGTTGATGGCGACGATGACCTTGGAGTCCTTCATGCCGGCCAAGTGCTGGATGGCGCCGGAGATGCCGACGGCCACGTACAGCTGGGGAGCGACGATCTTGCCGGTCTGGCCGACTTGCAGGTCGTTCGGGGCGTAGCCAGCGTCCACGGCGGCGCGCGAGGCACCGAGGGCGGCACCCAGCTTGTCGGCCAGGGGCGACATGACTTCGTTGAACTTCTCGGCAGAACCCAGGGCGCGGCCACCGGAGACCACGATCTTGGCGCCGACCAGCTCGGGGCGCTCGGACTTGGTCACTTCGCGACCGACGAACGAGGACTTGCCCGAATCGGCCACGGCGGCCAGGGTTTCAACGGCGGCGGAACCACCGGTGGCGGCAGCCGGATCGAACGCGGTGGCGCGAACGGTGGCGACCTTCACGGTGTCGGACGACTGCACGGTGGCGATGGCGTTGCCAGCGTAGATCGGGCGCTCGAAGGTGTCAGCGGAGACGACCTTGGTGATTTCCGACAGTTGGCCGACGTCCAGCTTGGCGGCGACGCGGGGAGCGACGTTCTTGCCCGAAGCGGTGGCGGGGAACAGGATGTGGCTGTAGCTCGAAGCCACGGCCAGGACCTGGGCGGCCACGTTTTCAGCCAGGGAGTCGGCGAAAGCAGCGCTGTCGGCGTGCAGGACCTTGGCGACGCCAGCGATCTGGGCGGCGGCAGCGGCAGCAGCACCGGCGTTGGCGCCAGCGATCAGCACGTGCACATCGCCACCGATGGCCTTGGCAGCGGTCACGACGTTCAGGGTCGCGCCCTTGATGCTGTTGTTGTCGTGTTCAGCAATGACGAGAACGGTCATTTGGGTCTCCTCAGATCACTTTGGCGTCGTTCTTGAGCTTGGCAACCAGGGTGGCCACGTCGGGCACCTTGATGCCAGCAGAGCGCTTGGGCGGCTCGGCGACGGTCAGGGTCTTGATGCGGGGGGTCACGTCGACGCCCAGGTCGGCCGGCTTGACGGTGTCAAGGGGCTTCTTCTTGGCCTTCATGATGTTGGGCAACGTGACGTAGCGGGGCTCGTTCAGGCGCAGGTCGGTGGTGACCACGGCCGGCAGGCTCAGCGACACGGTTTCCAGGCCGCCGTCGACTTCACGGGTGACGTTGACCTTGCCGCCAGCGACTTCCACCTTGGAGGCGAAGGTGCCTTGGGGCAGGTCGGCCAGGGCAGCCAGCATCTGGCCGGTCTGGTTGCTGTCGTCGTCGATGGCTTGCTTGCCCAGGATGATCAGCTGGGGCTGTTCCTTGTCGATCAGGGCCTTGAGCACCTTGGCCACGGCCAGGGGCTGGATGTCGGCGTCGGTTTCGACGAGGATGCCGCGGTCAGCGCCGATGGCCATGGCGGTGCGCAGGGTTTCCTGGCATTGGGCCGGGCCGACGGAGACGGCGATGATCTCGGTGACAACGCCCTTTTCCTTCAGACGGGTCGCCTCTTCAACGGCGATTTCGTCGAAGGGGTTCATGGACATCTTGACGTTGGCGATGTCGACACCAGAGCCGTCGGACTTCACGCGAACTTTCACGTTGTAGTCGACAACCCGCTTGACCGGAACGAGAGCCTTCATGCGTTGTTCTCCTGCGTCATGAGGATGAGTTGATTGAAAGGGGCCGCGCCAAAAAGCACGATCGTTCGATTCTAGCCCGAACTCGAGGGGTTTCCGCATCATTTTTCCGGTCCGCTCACGCCAAGTGGGACAAAATCGCGTCCGATGTGCCGCCCCCTCGCCACCGCATGACCGAACCGTCCCCGAAGGTGTCCGCCGAAACCGGCCGCGACCTGCGCCTGGCCATCGGCGTCTTCGATTCCGGCGTGGGTGGGCTGTCGGTGCTGCGCGTGCTGCGCCAGCACCTGCCGCACGCCACCCTTTTGTATGTGGCGGACTCGGGCCATGCACCGTATGGCGAGAAATCCGAGGCATTCATCACCGGGCGTTCGCTGGCCATCGCCGACTTCCTGCTCTCGCAAGGCGCGGAGCTGCTGGTGGTGGCCTGCAACACCGCCACGGCCACCTCGGTGCAGGCGCTGCGCCAGCGCCACCCTCACCTGCCCATCGTGGGCATCGAGCCGGGGGTCAAGCCGGCGGTGGCCGCGTCCGTGGCGCGCAAGGTGGGCGTGCTGGCCACGCCGGGCACGCTGGGCAGCGAGCGCTTTGCGCAGTTGATCGAGCAACACGCCGGCGACGCACAGATCCTGCCGCAGCCCTGCCCCGGGCTGGCCAAGGCCATCGAGACCGGGCGGCTGGACACCCCGGCGCTGCGCGAGCTGATCGCCGGCTTTTGTCAGCCCTTGAAGCAGGCGGGCGTGGACACCGTGGTGCTGGGCTGCACGCACTACCCCTTCGTCGCCCCGCTGATCGCCCAGGCCATGGGCCCGGGGGTTCAGCTGATCGACACCTCGGACGCGGTGGCACGCCAGACCGTGCGGCTGGCGCGCCGCGCGCTGTCCTCGGCCGAAAGGCTGGAGGGAGAACCCTCGGCAGGCCGCACCCGCCTGTGGACCAGCGGCGACGTGGCCGCGCTGCGGCACTTTTGCACACCCTGGATGGCCGATGCGGCCACCGTCGAGGCCTTGCCCGAGCTCAATCCTGTGAATTGAGCCCACTTCACCGGGTGAATCGCACACTTCTTAACTCTCAGTAACAAACACGCTCAAGTCTCCTGAAGCCAAGCCGAAACCCCCGACAGAGGAAATGGGCCTCCGCGCCCGATCTATTTATCTGTCAGCCCTGCTTTTACTGGGGAACACGTCATGGCTTCACTCATTCCGTCGCTGTCAACTGCTCAGATCGCCGCACTGTCCACGCAGTCGATCGTCAACCTGAGCACAGCCGACTGGGCCTTGTTCTCCACCGCGCAGGCCGCGGCCCTCACCACCGCCCAGGTCGCGGTGATCGAGACCGCCGACCTGCGCTCGCTGACCACCACCGCCCTGGCCGCCATGACGGACGACCAGGTCGATGCGCTGACCACCAAGCAGTGGGCCGCGATGTCCACGCAGCAGATCGCCGCGCTGACCACGGCGCAGCTGCAGAACCTGGACGCCACCGACATCGGCGCCTTGAGCACGCTGCAGTTGCGCGCGCTGAGCACCGACAGCATCGCCTCGCTGACCACCGACCAGATCGCTTCGCTGCGCACCCAGCAGATCGCCGCGCTGAGCAACGCCCAGCTGCAGGCCCTGACCACGACGCAGATCGCCGCCATCGAGACCGCCGACATCCGCGCCCTCACCGGCCTGCAGGTGACGGCACTGAGCTCGGACCAGGTCGCGGCCTTGACCACCGAACAGATCGCCGCGCTGGAGACCGCCGACGTGCGCGGCCTGACCACCGCCGCCATCCGCGCCCTGTCCGATGACCAGATCGCCTCCTTGGGCACCGCCCAGGTCCTGGCGCTGACCAGCACGCAGTTCGCCGCCTTCACCACGGCCCAGATCGGTGCCATCGAGACCGAAGACATCCGCGCGCTCAGCGCCGCCCAGCTCTCGCAGCTGACCACGGCCCAGATCACCGGGCTGACCACGGCACAGGTCGCCGCCATCAGCACGGCCAACATCCGCTTCCTGTCGCCCGCTCAGGTCTACGCGCTGAACTCCGAGCAGGCCGCCGCGCTGACGACGCAGCAGATCGTGGCCATGGAAACCATCGACGTGGCCTCGCTGTCGACCGCCGCGATCTCGGCGATGAGCACCGCCCAGATCCAGGCGCTGACCTCCGCACAGACCTCCGGCCTGGGCACCGCACAGATCCAGGCCTTGTCCACCGAGCAGCTGCGCGCCCTCGACGTGGCCGACATCCGCGCCCTGCGCGGCCCCCAACTCGCCGCGCTGTCGACCGAGCAGGTCGAGGCGCTGGGCACCGACCAGGTCGCCGCGCTGACCACGGCCCAGGTGGCCCTGCTGGGCACCGACCAGGTCAACGCCCTGACCTCGGGGCAGGTGGCCGCGCTGAGCTCGCTGCAGATCAGCTCGCTGACCACGCAGCAGCTCGCCGCCATGGGCACCGAGCAAGCCGCCTCCATCGAGACCGCCGACATGGCGGCGCTGAGCACGGCCAAGATCGCCGCGCTCAACACCGACGCCATCGCCGCGCTGAGCTCGGGCCAGATCGCCGCCATGACCTCGCTGCAGGCCGCCGCGCTGACCACCCGCCAGCTGACCGCCCTGTCGACCGAGCAGATCGCCGCGCTGGAAACCAATGACGTGCGTGCGATGAGCAGCGGCCAGTTCGCCGCCTTGTCGTCGGACCAGGTGGCCGCGCTGAGCACCGCCCAGATCGCCGCCATCGACGCGCTCGACATGCGCCAGGTCAAGACCGCCGCCATCGCCGCGCTCGACACCGACCAGGTCGCCGCCATGACCACGGCCCAGGTCGCTTCGCTGACCACCGCTCAGGTGGCCGCGATGTCGTCCACGCAGATCGGCGCCATCGAGACCGCCGACATCGTCGCCCTGCAGTCGGCCCAGTTCGCGGTCCTCAACAGCGAGCAGGCCTCGGCCCTGACCGCCGGCCAGATCGCCGCGATCGACGCGCTGGACATCCGCGCGCTGAGCACCGGCGTGATGGCCGCGCTGGCCTCCGACCAGCTCGCCGCCCTGACGACCGCTCAGATGGTGGCCCTGACCACCGCCCAGCTGCGCGCCCTGACCACCGACCAGATCGGTGAGCTGCAGACGGCCGACGTCGCCGCCCTGAGCACCTTGCAAGTCGCCGCCCTGACCAACGGCCAGGTCGCCGCGCTGACCACCGCGCAGATCGTGGGCCTGACGACCGCGCAAGTGGCCTCCCTGACCACCGCGCAGTTCAGCAACCTGAGCACCGAGCAGCTCGCCGCCATGGAGACGGCCGACCTGCGCGCCCTGACCCCGGCGCACTACCAGGCCATGAGCTCGGAGCAGCTCACCGCCTTGTCGAACGCCCAACTGGCCGCCATCGAGACCGCCGACCTGCGCGCCCTGAGCACCGCCGCGCTGGCCGCCCTCGACACCGCCCAGATCACCGCCCTGGGCACCGCCCAGATCGCCTCGCTGACCACCGCCCAGGTCGCCAACCTGACGACCGAGCAACTGGCTTCGCTGAGCACCGCCAGCATCGCCGCCATGACCACGGCCTCCATGGCCGCGCTCAAGACCGACCAGCTGACCGCGCTGACCACCGCCCAGGTCGCCGCCATCGAGACCGTTGACCTGCGCGCCCTGAGCACCGCCCAGATCCAGGCGCTGGAGACCGCGCAGATCGAGGCCATGACCTCGGCCCAGCTCAACAACCTGACCTCGCTGCAGATCCGCGCGCTGAGCTCGGAGCAGATCCAGGCCATCGAGACCGCCGACCTGGCCGCGCTGAGCATCGCCAACATGGGCCTGATGCTCGACCCGCAAGCCGGCTACTTCAGCACCGAGCAGGTCGCCGCGCTGACCACCTCGCAAGTCGCTGCCCTGCGCACCGGCCAGCTCTCGAACTTCTCGTCCGACCAGATCGCGGCCATGACCACGGCCGAAGTCGCCGCGCTGACGCGCATCCAGGTGGGCAGCATCACCGGCGCTCAGGCTGAAGGCCTGGGCACCGCCCAGGTGGCGTCCATCAGCACGGCCAACATCTCGGCCCTGGGCACCGCCGCCGTCGCGGCCCTGTCGACCGACGTGATCGAGTCGATGGACACCGCGCAATACCGCGCCCTGACCTCCGCACAGCTCGCCGCCTTCGGCACGGCGCAGATCGCGGCCATCGAGACCGCCGACCTGGCCCAGCTCAACACCGTGCAGTTGCGCGCCCTGGGCACCGCCGCCATCGCGGCGATGACCAGCGACCAGATCGAGGCCCTGGGCACCGCCCAGGTGACCGGCCTGACCGTCGCCCAGGTGGCCGCGCTGACCACCGAGCAGATCACCAACATGGAAACCGCCGATGTGCGCGCGCTCAACACCGCGCAGATCGCCGGCCTGCAGGGCGCCCAGGTGGTGGCCCTGAGCACCGACCAGATCCAGGCCCTGGGCACCGCCGCCATCGCGGCCCTGAGCACCGCCAACATCGCCCTGCTGGAAACCGAAGACCTGGCCGCGATGAGCTCCAGCCAGATCGGCGCGCTGACCACGGCCCAGCTGGCCGCGCTCAGCAGCGACCAGTTCCTGGCCATCGACACCGCTGACCTGCAGGCCCTGAACGCCGCGCAGCTGCTGGCGATGGGCCTGACCGGCGTCGAGTCGATGTCCAGCGACCAGATCGCCGCGCTCAGCAGCGCCCAGATCCGCGCACTGAGCACCGCCCAGATCAACTCGCTGAGCACCGAACAGCTCGCCGCCATCACCACCTCGGGCGTGCAGGCCATGACCAGCGCCCAGACCCAGGCCCTGACCACCGATCAGGTGGCCGCGATGACCACGGGTCAGGTGGCTGCGCTGAACACCTCCAACATCCGCTTCCTGAGCGTGGGCCACATCGGCGCCCTGGACACCGCCCAGGTGGCCGCGCTGACGACCTCGCAAGCCACGGCCCTGACCACGCAGCAGCTGGCCGCCTTCAGCACCGAGCAGACCGAGGCCATCGAGACCGCCGACCTGGCCGCCCTGACCGCCGCGCAAGTGGTCTCGCTGGGTGCCGGCAACGCCGCCGCGCTGACCACCGCCCAGGTCGTGGCCCTGACCACCGCCCAGGTGGCCGGCCTGACCACCGCGCAAGTGGCCGCCCTGTCGTCTGGCCAGCTGGCCGCGATGGAAGTCACCGACGTGCGCGCCCTGACCACGGCGCAGGCCGCGGTGTTCGACACCACCCAGGCAGAAGGCCTGACCGCCGGCCAGATCGCGGCCCTGAGCACCGCCAACGTCCGCGCCCTGCAAAACGCCACCCTGGCCTCGCTGACCTCCGACCAGCTCAACGCCCTGACCACCGCTCAGGTGCAGGCGCTGGGCACCGCCCAGGTCGCCAGCCTGACCACGGACCAGCTCAGCAGCCTGGAAACCGCTGACCTGGCCGCGATGACCTCCGCGCAGCTGCAAGCCATCTCGGCCGGCAACTTCGCGACCCTGGGCTCCGAACACATCGCCGCGCTGACCACCGCCCAGGTGTCCACGCTGACCACCGCCCAGGCACAGGCCCTGACCACCGACCAGCTCGAAGGCCTGACGGCCAACGGCGTGCGCGCCCTGGGCACCCAGCACTTCGCCGTGCTGAGCTCGGCCCAGGTCGACGCCCTGAACACCGACCAGGTCGCCGCCATCGAAACCGTCGACCTGCGCGCCCTGCGCGCCAGCGAGCTCTCTGGCTTGGGCACCGACGACATCGTGGCCCTGAGCACGGCGCAGTTCGCCGCGCTGCAGACCGCCCAGGTCGCCGCGCTGGCCACCGAGCAGATCGAGGTCATCGAAACGCGTGACCTGGTGGCCCTGTCGGCCGCCCAGGTCACGGCCTTCGGTGCCGCCGGCGTCGCCGCCCTGACCACCGCTCAGGTCGCCGTGCTCAAGACCGACCAGGTCGCCGGCCTGAGCACCGGCCAGATCGGCGCGCTCGACACCGCCCAGGTGGTCGCGTTGAGCACCAACGCCGTGCGCGTGCTGACCACCGCCCAGGCCGCCACGCTGTCGTCCGAACAGGTCTCGGTGATGGAGACCGCCCAGGTCGCCGCGCTGACCACCGCCACGATGCGCAACCTGACCAACGACGCCGTGGCCGCCCTGACCACCGGCCAGGTCAACGTGCTGAGCACGGCCCAGACCTCGGCCCTGTCGAACGGCCAGGTCGCCTCGCTGACCACCGACCAGATCCAGGCCCTGCAGACCCGCAACATCGCCACCCTGAGCACCGCCCAGGTCCAGGCCCTGGGTGACACCGGCGCCGACGTGCTGACCTCGGCCCAGATCAACGCGCTGACCTCCGCCCAGGCCGCGTCGCTGACCACCGCCCAGATCGCCACGCTGAGCACCGACCAGATCACGGCCCTGTCGGTCAACAACGTCCGCGTGCTGACCGTGGCCCAGGCCGCCGCCCTGAACTCCGAGCAGGTCAACGCCTTCAGCACCGCCCAGATCGGCGCGCTAAGCACCGCAGACGTTCGCGCCCTGACCACCGATGCCATCGGTGGCCTGAGCGCCAGCCAAGTGGCCGCCCTGAGCACCTTGCAAGTGGCCTCGCTGACCACCACGCAGGTGCAGGCCCTGGCCACCGACCAGATCGCCGCGCTGGAGACCGCCGACGTCCGCGCCCTGACCACCGCCCAGGCGATGGTGCTGAGCAGCGACCAGGCCGCCGCGCTGACCGCCTCGCAAGTGGCGGCGCTGGAGACCGCCGACCTGCGCCTGATGTCCACCCTGGCCATCAGCGGCCTGACCAGCGACCAGGTCGCCGCGCTGACCTCGCTGCAGGTCGCCGCGCTCAACAACGCCCAGGTGGCCGCGCTGAGCACCGAGCAGGTCGCCTCGATCGAAACCGCCGACATCCGCGCCCTGAGCGCCGCCCAGGCCGCCGTGCTGAGCACCGGACAGGTCGAGGCCCTGACCTCCGGCCAGATCGCCGCGCTCAACACCGCCGCGCTGCGCAGCCTGACCACGGCCGCCATCGCCGCGATGTCGACCGACCAGATCGAAGCGCTGGGCACCGCCCAGGTTGCCTCGCTGACCTCGCAGCAGATCGCCGCGCTGTCGACCGAGCAGCTCGCCAGCATCGAGACGCAGGACATCGCTGCCCTGGGCACCGCCCAGATCGCCGCGATCAGCGCCGGCAAGTTCTCGGCCCTGACAGCCGATCAGATCGCCGCGCTGACCTCGGTGCAGGTGCCGCGCCTGAGCGCCGCGCAGATCGCCTCGATGACGACCGAACAGATCGCCGCCATCGAAACCGCCGACCTGCGCCTGCTCGGCAGCACCCAGCTCGCCGCCCTGCAGACCGCCCAGATCGCCGGCCTGACGACGGCCCAGGTCCAGGCGATCAGCTCGGCCAACATCCGCTTCATCGACGCCGCCGACGTGGGCGCGATGAGCACCGACCAACTGCGCGCCCTGACCACCGCCCAGGCGTTCAGCCTGACCACCGCCCAGGTGGCCGCGCTGGACACCACGCAAGTCGCCGCGCTGGAAACGGCCGATCTGGCCGCCCTGGGCACCGCCCAGATCAACGCCCTGGGCACCGCCGGTGTGGTGGCCCTGAGCACCGATCAGGTCGCCGCCCTCACCTCGGTGCAGGTCAGCCGCCTGACCAACGCCCAGGTGACCGCGATGACCAGCGACCAGCTCAACGCCATGGAAGCGGTTGACCTGCGCGCCCTGGGCACCGCCCAGCTCAACGCGATCAGCACGGCCAACTTCGCCGAGCTGAGCACCGCCCAGGTGGCCAACCTGACCTCCGCCTCGCTGCGCGGCCTGGACAACGCCCACGTCGCGGCGCTGACCACCGATCAGCTGGGTGCCATCAGCACGGCCAACATCCAGACGCTCACGAGCACGCAGATCCAGGCCCTGAGCTCTGACCAGATCGCTTCGCTGGACGCCTCGCACATCGCGGCGCTGCAAACCGCCCAGCTGCGCATGCTGGCCAACGAGGACATCGCCGCCCTGCAGACCGACCAGATCGTGGCGCTGACGACGGCCCAGATGTCGGCCTTCACCAGCACCCAGCTGGGCCAGCTGAGCTCCGAGCAGATCGGTGCGCTGGAGACGCAGGACCTGCGTGCCCTGACCGCCGCGCAACTGGTGGGGCTGTCGACCGATGCGGTCGGCAACCTCAGCACCGAACAGCTCGGCGCGATGACCAACGCCCAGCTCGCCGGGCTGACGACGACGCAGATCGCGTCGCTGTCGACCGAAGCGATCGAGGCGCTGAGCACCGCGCAGATGGCGGCCTTCACCACCGCGGCCCTGCAGGCCCTGACCACCGACCAGATCGTGGCGATGGAAACGCAGGACCTGGCCTCGCTGAGCATGGCGCAGTCGACCGCCTTCACCGGCGCACAGATCAGCGCCATGACGGCCGAGCAGATCGACTCGCTGCTGGCGACCTCGCCGATCGTGCTGGACCTCGATGGCAACGGCGTGAGCACGCTGGCGGCCAGCGCGGGTGTCCACTTCGACATCAACGCCACGGGCAACGCCCACCAGGTGGGCTGGGCCAGCGCCACGGACGGCCTGCTGGTGCGTGACCGCAACGGCGACGGCCTGATCAACGATGGCTCGGAGCTGTACGGCAACGCCACGCGCCTGGCCGATGGCTCTCGCGCCGGCAACGGCTACGAGGCCCTGGCGATGGAAGACAGCAACGGCGACGGTGTGCTGAACCAGGCCGACGCCGCGTTTGCCGACCTGAGGCTGTGGGTGGATGCGAACTCCAACGGGGTGACGGACTCGGGCGAGCTGCATGGGCTCAGCGAGTACGGCATCACGTCGATGAGCCTGGGCTACACGCAGACGGACACGCTGGACAACGGCAACTTGCTGGCGCTGTCGTCGAGCTACACGACCAGCGATGGTCAGTCGCACGACATGGCGGACGTCTGGTTTGCCCGTGACACGGGTGCGGCTGCGGGCAGCACCGATCTGACGGCGCACGACCTGCTGGCTGCGCCGGGTGAGTCGTCGCTGGTGACGGCTGCGACCAGCACGGGCTCGGCTTCGGAGGCGACGGCGCCTGCTTCGAGCACCACCACCGCTGACAGCAGCGGCGCGGCCGACCAGGTCATGGTGGACACGGCAGCGATTGCCGCGGTGCAGGGGCTGGCCGACGCGATGCTTCAAGAGCAGCAGCGTCAGGTGTTGATCTGATCTGTTGCTGAGGGCGGGCCTGTCGGGCCTGCCTCTCAAGCGGCAAGGGGCGACCTGGAGTGGGTCGCTCTTTTTTTTGTGGCGGGCTTGGGTGCTTGCCTGGGTTTGGGTGCTTTGTCGGGGCAGCGCGAGGCGGGGGCTGCGGCGCTGTGCGGGCGGGCTTCAGGGTGGTGGTCCTGCCTGCGGCAGGACTGCCCTGCGGTGCTTATATGGACGCCTCCCGTGTGGCAAGGAGTTTTTGAGGTTTTGGCTGGACGGCATCAACTGCGGTCTTA
>MERU01000001.1 GCA_001770725.1 Burkholderiales bacterium RIFCSPHIGHO2_01_FULL_63_240 | reverse complement strand
TCAGCGAGAACCAGTCGACCTACATCCCGCTGGGCACGGTGCACCGGCTGGTGAACCCCGGCGCGATCCCGCTGGAGATCATCGAGGTGCAGTCGGGCAGCTACCTGGGCGAGGACGACATCGTGCGCTTCCAGGACAACTACGGGCGTTCGGCCTGATGCCAGGTGCTCATGCGAATGGGCGCGGGCCGCTTTGCTGTGCTGCTCATGCTGGGGGTGACGGTCTATGATGAAGCGGCGTTGTGCTCACGTGAGCCCCCCCCGTATGCGGGCTGCCTGGGCCTGTGGATGGAACCTTCCTTGTCAAGTCGTATCTGAAATCACGCTGGGCGCGCCTGCCTGGTTACGTTGTCGCCAATCATGACCCTCACACAACTTCTGTCCGTCACACGCGCTCGGTGGAAAATCATCGCGGCGGTGGCAGCCGCTGGAACCCTGACTGCTGCTGCGGTGACTTTGCTGAGTTCAAAGCGCTACGAGGCGACCGCAACGGTGGTCGTGGATGCCAAAGGCGATCCCCTTTCGGTGTTTGGCAGTGGAGCTGGCGCGCTGCCCACCATGATGGCCACGCAGTACGACATCATCCGAAGCGATGTGGTTGCGCGGAAGGTGCTGGAGAAATCCGGGTTGCTTCAAACGCCAGCGCTGCGTCAGGCATGGGAAAAGCGCGCAAGTGGTGAAGGCAGTTACATCGGGTGGGCCTCCAATTTCATCAAGCAGAACCTGATCATCAAGCCATCGCGTGAATCGAACGTCATCGAGATCACGTACGAAGGCGAAGATCCGCGGTTCGCAGCGGTTTTGGCAAACGCTTTTGCTTCGTCTTACATCGATGTCTCGCTTGACTTGCGTGTGGCTCCGGCTCGCCAGTACGCGCGCTTCTTTGACGAGAGCTTGGCCAAATCCAAGTCCAAGGTCGATGAGGCACGGGCCAAGTTGTCCAGCTACCTGCGTGAGAACGACCTCATCTCGTCCGACGAGCGTCTGGACACGGAGCTCAACAAGCTCAACGACCTGTCCCAGCAACTGGTTCTGTTGCGCAGCATGTCTGCAGACACGGCCAATCGCGCGGCGCAAAGCTCGGACCGCCTGCAAGACGTGATGAGCCACCCCAACGTCACGTCCATCAAATCGAGCATCGTTTCAGAAGAAGCCAGACTGGGGCAGCTCATGTCCACCTATGGGGATAACCACCCGCAGGTGATCCAGTCTCGGGCCGTGATCGCCGAGCTCAAGCAAAAGCTCGCGCAGGAGATCCGCAAAATCGGTGAAACGGTTGCCGTCACCAACTCGGTGAGCCGTGGTCGGGAGTCCGATGTGCGTGGCGTTTACGATGAGCAGCGCAAACGTGTCCTCAAGCTCAAGGAAGCGCGTGACACAGCTGCCGTGTTGGCAAAGGACGTCGAGAACGCTGAACTCAGCTACCAGAGCATTGCTGCACGGCTGAATCAAACGGGCCTTGAAGGGCAGTCGAGCCAGACCAATGTGCAGTTGCTCAGCGCGGCCGAAGTTCCCAGCCTGCCGTCCAAGCCCAACATGATGCTGAACATGAGCGTGGGCGTCGTGCTTTCGGCCATCCTCGGCTTCCTCGCGGCCTTCTTCGTCGAAATGCGCAATCGCAAGCTGCGCACGGAAGAAGACATCGAAGAGATTTTTGGCGAAACCCCGCTGACAACGTTGAGTTCGGTCTCGCGACCTGGAGCCTCCCGCATGTTTTCGCGGCTGGCCCTGGGCGGGCGCGACAAGAAGCAGCTTGCCCTGCTTCCTCCCCAATCGACCTGAGTGCGACAGTCAAGTCAAGGTATGCGAGTCATGAACCAAATCACCTCCTCGTCTGCAGAGAAGCGCCGAGGTACCCATGCCGTCGATGAGCGCAGCATCGGCAACATCATCACGCAGGCCAAGCAGCTGAGCCCTGAGCAGGTCAATGCCATCCTCGCCCATCAGGGCGCAACAGGCAAACGCTTTGGTGAGGCGGCTGTTGAGCTGGGCCTGGCTTCACCTCAGGACGTGATCTGGGCACTCTCCCAGCAATACAACTATCCGTATCGAAACGCTGCGGCACGGTCTGTGTCCGATGAACTCGTGGTGGCAAACGCGCCATTCTCTGATCATGCCGAGCGCTTTCGCAATTTGCGCAGTCAGTTGCTGATCAAGCTGGGTGCGGACGCAGGTGCCCGACATGGGCACGTGATCGCCCTGCTCAGCGCGGACCGCGGTGATGGCAAGACCTTCATTGCGGCCAACCTGGCCATCACCCTGGCGCAATTGGGTGGGCGAGTGGCACTGGTTGACGCCGACATGCGCAATGCGCGCATGCAGGAGCTGTTCGAAATCTCTGATCGCCAGACCGGCTTGTCCGAGGCGCTCAATGGTCGCGCAGAAGCGGGGCTGTGTGTTCCGTCGCCTGAGTTTGCGAATCTGTTCGTGCTCCCCTCCGGGGTCATCCCGCCCAACCCTCAGGAATTGGTTGAGCGACCGACTTTCGCTTTGCTTCTCAATGACTTGCGCAACAAGTTTGATTTTGTGATCGTTGACACACCGGCTGCTGACGTCGGCATCGATTGCGTGTCCATCGCAGCCAAGTGCCAGAACGTGCTGATGGTGGTTCGTGCCGGAGCGAATTCGACCAAGACCGTCAAGCAGTTGGCGCAGTACTGCTCGAGAGCCCGTGTGGAAATCCTGGGCACGGTGCTCAACGACTATTGATGCCTGAAAGCCTTGTGTCGATGCGCTCGGCCACCTCCCACGCATCGCAGTCCAGCATTGCGGCGACCTCCATGAAAGCGAATGCACAGAGTCGCCGTGGCATCTGGTGGATCTCGCCTTTCGGCCTGATCGTCGGCTTTCTGATACCGGTGTTCCTGCTGATCATGTTGCTGGGCGAGATTCGCTCCCCAGCGCTGACGGTGCGTGGGATCCAGTACCTCGACATTGGATATTCGCTTGGCGGCATAGGTCTCATGGCCTTGATGGCCCTGGCTGCGCTGGTCGGTCAACAGGTCCAGATCAAAGGAGGCGGGACCCCGGTCCATGAGCGGAACTGGGCTGTGGCTGCCTGGGTGATCGGGCTCATCGGTGTGTTCGCCTACATGGTCTGGTTCAGGAAGATCTTTTTCTCGCCAGCTACCTTGTTCGGTGTTCTCACGGGCAGCATCCGCATGGGCCGTGAAGAGATCTCGACGGCCACGGGTGTGTCCTCGCTGGTCAATTTCATGCCTGTGTTCTTCGCGCTGTTCACCCACGTTTTGGTGACGCAGCCTCAGAAGGTGAGCAGGTCCTTGCGCTGGTTGGCCATTTCACTGCTGCTGCTGACCATCTTTCGCGTCTACGTCTGGTCAGAACGCCTGGCCATGATCGAGATCGGCGTTGCGGTGGTGGTTCCATTTGTCTGTGCCAAGTGCGGCAGCATGTCCCCTGGGTCCCGGCGCTTGGTTTCCCTGTTGCCCCTCATCGGCCTGCCCTTGCTGATCCTCTACTTCGGCGTCGGAGAGTACTTCCGGTCGTGGCAGTCGGACACCTACCAGGGCAAGATGCCGTTCTGGGAGTTCGCGGCGGGCCGTTTCGCGACGTACTACTACACGTCCCTGAACAACGGCGCCGGCCTCCTTCACACCCAAAACTGGCCGAGCTTCAAGTTTGAGCACACCCTGGCGTTCGCATACAAGGCCCCTTGGATTTTTGGTGCCCTGTTTCGTTACTACTCAGAGCTGGATTACTCATCCATGGGGTACTTTCTGAAAAAGTATGCCGACCCCGAGTTCAACAACCCTTCAGGGGTTTACACAGTGGTGTACGACCTGGGCGTGGCTGGCGCGATGACCTACTTCAGTGTGCTGGGCTTTGTGAGCGGGTTCTTGTACCGTGCAATCACCGATGGTCGTGCGCGAGGGGTTTTGTTGTTCCCCTTGTGCTTCATCATGATGCTGGAGCTCTACAGGTACCCCTACTTCGGGGAATCGCGCTCGTTCACGGCTTTCCTGGGCGTTGGCTTGGCGCTCCTGATCATCGGCGCCAAGCGAAAACCAGGGTGACAGCGCCGCTGGCCCGCAGATTTCAACAATAAATCTGCGGGTTGGTGCTATCGAGCGTTGTATTTGATATCTTGCGCCTGCCTCTCGTCGTTCCGAGTCGAGCTCGGGGGCCCGGAGCTCGACTGCTGCTTAACTTTGGCATACAGCGCGAAAAGCTCTTGCCTTAGGCGTTGAGACGTGAATAGATTCAAAAATCTTTCCCGCCCCTTTGCTCCCATGGCGGCAGTGTCTGAGTTTGCGGCCCGGTCAATTGCAGATGCTAACGCCTTGGCATCGCCAGGTGGCACCAGGTAGCCTGTTTCGCCATCCAGCACTAATTCGGTCAAACCGCCCACGCTGGATGCGATCACAGCCTTGCCGGCTCTCATCGCTTCAAGCGCTGACAGGCCAAAGCCTTCCCACCTCGAAGGCATGACGAAAACGTCGCATGCGTCAATCAAGCGTTGAACCTCGGCGCGCTCAACCCACCCAGGGAACTCGACTTTTGCGTTCTCTTTGGAGATGGCAAGATCGCCTGACGAAACATCCCCGACTGCGATGGCCCTGAAATTGGATTTGCAGTAATTGATGGACGAGAGAAAGACGTCAACTCCCTTTTGTTTGTCGAACCTTCCGGCAAACAGGATGGTAGGTTGATTCTTGTTTGGGATGGGCGAAGATGGCGACCGGTCATCAATGCCATTGAGCACGACAACAAGATTGTCCTTCTTTAGGCCCCGATCCAACGCGCTTGTGTAATCATGATTTGAGATGCAAACAATTTTTTCTGCGTGAGGCTGAAGAATGCGCTCAACGAATGCATATGCAAATTTGATTTTTTCCGATGCTTCTCTGTCAAAAGCCCAGCCATGCGCACAGTAAACGATGGGTGTTTTGACAAATCCAAGAAGCCGCAAAATGCGGACGCAAATGCCGGCATAAGTGCCGTGAGCATGGATGACGTCAAATTTGCCCGATTTCTCACACTCAAGTATGGCAGGCATCATGGCGATCAGGTTGAGCGCTCGCTTTGACCTGCCTTTGAATGTCATGGCGCTACCCTGCCGCGCCGGTGGAAGGTGCCGCAGTTCATCTTCGGGAACCAGGTATCGAAAATGTGTTGTGCCGGTGTCACCGAAATCAATTTCACTGAGGTAGGTTGCGGTCCCGCCCTTGATGACCTCCGCAACATGCAGTACTCGAGTTGTGGAGCTCATTTTAAAAGTCCTTCGGATGCGCTGACTTCCAGTGCGCTAGAGATTTTTCAAGTGAATATTTGAAGGGGAAGCCTTGGCTGATCAACCAGCCTGGAATGATGTGCGTTGGTCGGCCAGCTTTGATCACCCGCAGGGGGTGAATCGGATTCTTGTTTCCAAGCAGGGCCTGCACCAACTTTGCCAAGGGCAATAAAAGAGCTGTTGGGATGCTTAGAATTGGTGCTTTAGAACCGGTTGCTGACTTCATGGCCTGGGCCACAACGCCAAGTGATTCGGTGTTTTTTTCCACATAGTTATAAACTATGATTGGATCTTGCCTCGCAATTGCAAAGTCAATGCTGTCAAGCAGGCCGTAAATGTATGCGTAGGATTTTTTGACAGATGTTGATCCAGGAAATGCGAAATACCCGCGTTTGATGGCGTTAAGCATTCGGCCAATGTTGCCCGGGTCCTGTGGGCCATAAACCACGCCTGGGCGTACGATGACCAGTCGACGCTCAGAAGAGTGGCGACTTTGCCAGATGCGATGAATCAGTTCTGCTGGGTATTTGGAGCCGCCGTATGGTGTTATCGGGCAGATCTGGCAGCTCTCATCTGTTGGCCCATTTGTCGGGCCGTAGACACTGATGCTGCTGGTGAAGTAGATGTTTTTGCAGTCGATCTTCTCGGCAAAGTTGCAGACATTCTCTGCGCCTGCGAGATTGGTTTCGAAGTACTCATGGTCTTCGTGGCCTGGCTCCCGGTGGATGGCTGCAAAGTTGAAAATCCAATCGGCTTGATCCACGGCAATGTCGATTGGTTTTCGAACGTCGCACGCAAAGTACTTCACCCTCGGATGTTTTGCGAGTGATGACGGTTGGATGTCGCAAATGATGACTTCCGAATTTTCAGGCTGGCTGAGCAGGTGCTCCGCGAGCTTCGTTCCAATGTAACCTGCGCCGCCGAAAATAATCGCTCTCATTTTTTGCTTGCCTTCACTGAATGGATTCTTGTCAGGTGTGAAATGAGGTTGCGTGCCGCTGCATCCCATTGCCACAATTCAGACCGGTGTTTGGCGAGCCTTGAAAGTTGATCCCGTTTTGTGTCAGATTCGTGGATCAGCATGATGGCTTCAGCCAAATCATTCGGATTTTTGGGGTCTACATAAATCGCAGCTTCTCCGCATACCTCAGGGATTGATGCGGCGCTGGATGCAATGATGGGGCAACCAACTTGCATGGCCTCTACAAGAGGCAGACCAAAGCCTTCGTGTATTGACGGAAAAATGAATGCGCGGGCGTTTTCGTACAAGGCGCGCAACTCTTCATTGGATACATAGCCAAGCCATGAGGCATTGCCTGAATTCTTCAATGCGCTTGCGCCAAAAACTGATCTGTTTTGCCCGCCTGCGATCGCAACTTTGATGTTCTTGTCCTTGAGCAACTCAATTGCATCAAGTATGAGTCGGAAATTTTTGTGAGGCGCGTTGCTGCTGACGGCGAGGAAATATTTTCCTCGCTCAAGGCCATTTTTCTTCAAAATGGATTCATCGGGGGCGTAGCGCAAAATGTGCTCTCCGCCTTCGCCCAACACCGAGCCGTTCCCAGTTGTTATGTTGAAGGCGCGTGCTATGTCGTTGCGCGCAAATTCGGAAACTGTGAGAATTGACTTTGAAGCCCACCCGAGGATTGGCATCAGGATTTTGTACAGCAGCCTGAATTTCAGGCTGAATGACTCTGGTACTGCAACAGTGGTCGCGTCGTGAATGACGACGTGGTGATTTTTCTTGAAAACTGGGCCCGTATTGCACAGGCTTATCAAAGGTCGCTCTTTGGCGTACAGCGGTAACGTTACCTGCTCCCACAGGTGGCCTGAAAAGCCGCTCACAAAAGTAACTGGAATGTTCTTGAGTTGCCAAGGATCCTGAAGTTGGCTGGGTGCAACAACTCTGAAGGTGAATGGAAGGGCGTCTTGTTCACAAATTTTATCAATTGCGCGAATGATCTCGTGCGCGAATCGATCTACGCCAGTCATCTGACGTGATAGAAATCTTCCGTTGATCAGTACTTCCACGGCGTACGCTTGGTGATGCGGAGGCGAAGCCTCTGCTTGCTTTGTATCGATGCCTGTGCTTACGCACAAACCGTACCTGCGGTCGTGGCACCCCCTGTGAGGCTTTGGCGCCTCGCAATCCGGCAGCTGAGCTGCTCTTGTTTTATAGCGCAATTGTGAGTCTGCATTGCGAATCCGTGTACCTTCCCATGCGGGGGCTGGTAGCGGTCTGTCTGTCGTGCATCGTGT
The DNA here is from genome assembly GCA_001770725.1 of Burkholderiales bacterium RIFCSPHIGHO2_01_FULL_63_240. Classification (GTDB taxonomy): domain Bacteria; phylum Pseudomonadota; class Gammaproteobacteria; order Burkholderiales; family Burkholderiaceae_C; genus Aquabacterium. The sequence continues at coordinate 419,502 of MERU01000001.1, read as the reverse complement.
CAGGACGTCACTTGTGAATCACGGTCAATTTTTCGTTACTGGATTGGCCTGCTCCGTTGGCATGTTCATGCACCCCGATGCCCCTATGCGAATCAGTCACTTAGGGCGTGTTTCTTGAGCGTGCAGGTGTAAATCCGCGTGCACCCGATGGCGAGGGCGCGGTTTGTGGTGGCCGACGCAGGCGAGGTGGGTTTGACGCATGAGGTGAAGATGTATCTCGCTTGATGCCGCTGAAATGATGCTGGCGGGCAATTTGTGGGCCCGCAATCAGGGGGAGGGTGGAGCCGCTGAGCGGGACGCGAGGCGTCATGCGGCCAAATGTCAGGGTTGTCACGGTTTGTATCACCCCCGCAACCTGAGGATTCCTCGACAGACAAGCGCTTTCACCTGCCGATATGCTCTCACGCATTGTTGATCTGAGGTGTGACGTGTCTGCTGTCTCCGTGTTCAAACTCCCTGCCGCCCCTGCACTGGCTGTGCGCAGACGTGCCCCCCTTCTCGCCCTTGCTGTCGCGGTTTTGCTTTCTGCCTGTGGCGGCGGGGGCGGGGGCAGTGCGGCTGAGCCAGACGGCGCCGCGGCGGAGCAGGCCGAAGTGGCCAGGCTGCGATCTCTCACGTCTTATGTGCCGGTCTCGACCGCCACGGCGCAGTTGCCCATGCCCGGATCATGTGACCAGGTGCCGGCGCTGCCCAGCATCCCGTCCAGTGTGATCTCGGTGCGTGACTACGGCGCGACCCCGAATGACGATCAGGACGACACCGCCGCCATCCAGGCCGCCATCAAGGCCGCCAAGAGTGGCCAATGGGTTGTTTTTCCTGCAGGCCGCTACATCCATTCCAAGTCGCTGGTGGTGACAACGCCAGGCGTGACCTTGTGGGGGTCGGGTGCAACCCTGCACGCCAGCAACGCGGCAGACCAGGCCATCATCCTCAAGGCCGATGGCACGCGTGTGTATGGCTTCACCTTGACGGCCGTCACCGAAGGTCGCCGCAGCGAGCCCTGGACTTCCCGCATCAGTGCATTTGGTCCGGAAGCCCCCAGCGGGTACATCCGAGGCGTGGTGATCCAGGGCAATCGCATTGTGGCCCTGGACTCGGGTCCGGGCTCAACGCCCAGCAACGGCGCTTCGGCGGCCGGCATCCTGGTGGTTGCGGTCAGGGGCTTCACCGTGGCTGGCAACCTGGTTGAGCGCAGCCTGTCTGATGGCATCCACGTGACCGGTGCTTCGCAAAATGGCCGCATCCTGGGCAACCAGGTGAAGGAGACGGGCGATGACATGATCGCGGTCGTCTCGTACATGGACAAGGCTTGGCGCACGAAAATCGCTGCATCCGGTTCCTGGCTGGCGTCTGCCAGGGAGTCTTCGCGCGTCAAGGACATCCTGATTGCCGGCAACCATTTGAGCGGGCAGTACTGGGGGCGTGGCATCTCTGTGGTTGGGGGTGAAGCCGTCACCATCAAGTCCAACGTGATTTCTCGATCGGCCATCGGGGCGGGCATCCTGGTTGCCCGTGAAGAGCCCTACGGCACCCATGGGGTTTCGAATGTCTGGATCGAGGGCAACCAGATCTCCAAGATCCAGACAGAGTCGCCGGCCTATGTGCCCACAGGCGCCAACTTCACCGAACTGACGGCCAAGTTGAACGCGGGGGCGCGCACCGGCCATGCAGGCATTGAGATCCACAACACCTCGCCTGCCTCCGATGTGAACAACCCCACGCTGGCACCAGCCATTGGCCTGGCCGATGTCCTGGTCAAGGGCAACACCGTGGACGACGTGGTTCGCAATGCCATCCGCGTTGGCGCGGACTCTCAGCCCGGCTCGATCAGCGGCGTGGTCTTGTTGAACAACAAAATGAGCAATGCCCGCTCTGGTGCCATGAGCGCGACATACGCCACTGGCGCGATGGCCATTGTTCAGTGCGACGGCAACACCTACGGCGAAGCCAGCTCGACCTTGGTCAGCTGCATTTCTCCGCAATCGGCCAACCTGATCACTGGGGCCATGCTGAGCTGCTCGGCGTTATGAGTCGGGGGTTCTGAGCTGCTCGGCGTTATGAGTCGGGGGTTTCAGGTGGAAACCGCAGGCAGCTTGTGTCGCGCGGAGAGCCGCTTGTTCAAGTAAGTGGTCAGGGGCTTTTCGATGAGCCTGTGGCCCCAGAGCCCCACCATGATCGAGCCCAACGTGCAGGCCGCCAGCAGCGAAATGAACTGGGGCCAGCCGCTCAGCGGCAGCTTGGCCCAGATCTTCAGCAAGGCGCCGAGGACAAAGTGGTGAGACAGGTAGATGAAGTAGCTGGCGTCTCCCAGTTCCTTGCCGATGGGCACCAGGCGCATCTTGCTCTCCAGTGCCAGGGCGCCTGCGACGATGAGGGTGGCGCCTGCTGCGGACATGCTCCAGTGCTGTGAGCCGAACAGCAGCCAGGCACCCAGAGGAGCCAGGCACGCAAGCCACGGCTGAGATGCGATCTCACGCCGGTATCGCCCAATCACCAGGCCCGCAGCGAACTCGGTCAACAGGTGGTTGGTGTAGGTGACAGAGATGATGTCGGCAGGCTGAATCATCTGCCCAAGAACAACGCAACCCAGCAGGGCAAGGAAGCAGTTCCTGATGGGGTGCCTTGTCCACAGGCACGCAAAGAACATCGCATAGAAATACATCTCGTAGTTGAGTGTCCAGCCGGGTGGCAGCACCGGGAAGGGCTCTCCTGCGGGGTTCAACTGCGGGATGAAGAACAGCGACTTCATCACGTGCGCGATCACGTCCTGATCAAGCCCCCTCTTGATGAAGAGCAGGCATGCGGCCGCGAGTGTTGTCAGCCAATAGATTGGCACCACTCGGACGATGCGTTTGCGAGCGAAGTCGATGGGGGCTTCTCTGCTGCCGATGGCCGCCATGATGAGGCCGCTGATCACGAAGAACACATCAACCCCCCTGGCAAAGCCGTGGAACTGCTCCAGGGGGCTGAACAGCCAGGGGTGCGGGTTGCGTGAGTGGTGCAAGACCACCAGCAAGGCCGCTGCTGCACGCAAGTATTGGATGGAAAGGTAGTTCTCGCGCATGTTCTCTGAAGCATCAATGCCCGCGAGAACTGCTGAGCGCGGACGGGCACCTTTTGATCAAGGGCGTTGCCCTGCGTGCAAAGATCGGGCCACAGTGCAATGCATTGCGCACAGCCTGTTCGCATCTTGCTGAGGCCGTGTGACAGCTACGTGAGATCGGGGGCATCTTGTTGCATTGATTCAGCGGTTTCTGCTCAGCTCAGGCTGGTCATCGGCGGGGCTGCTGGGCTAGTGGGCGTTCGCCGGAGGCGTATTCTTGATCTACTGCCACGTAGCCCCGTGCAATGATTGCCTTGCAACTCAAACAACCAGCTCGTTAGTCAGCTGTCGCGTGTTCTCTGCAAAAGCAGCGGCTGAAGCTGTTGCCCGGTACTGCTCCAGGTTTTTCTTGATGCAGCGTGCTTTGAACTCAGGGGCTCTGATTTGCTCGATCAAGTCTACGGCTCGCGACAGATCCCCGATCGGGAACAGGCATTCGGCTGGCAGGTATCCCCTGGTGCCTGGTAGATCGCTAGCGAAAATCGGGATACCCAGCGCCATGGCTTCAAGCATCACCAGCGGCACACCCTCGATGCGTGAGGCAAGCAAGACGCAGTCGGCTTGCCTGTATGCGTCGAGCGGAGGAGACCAGGGTGCAAGTTCAAGCACGTCGCGCAAGCCGGGGGTGGCTGCCAAAGCTGCCAAGATGGTTGGCTTGTATTCGCCGTCACCCACGAGCCGGAACTTAATCTTGCGAGCCCGCAAGCTGGTGACTTGTTGCTGTGCGTAGGCCAGCAGCAGGTCCAGTCCTTTGTGGTGCGCCGTCAGTCGCCCCAACACCAGTACCTTCAACTCGTCATGCGGCAACGGGAAGCTTGACTCGCGCGGGGAGGCGTTCTCGATACCATCCATGGTGGTGTTGCGCAGCACGTGTACCGGCTGTCTAACGTCTGACCACTTGCGGAAGATGTCTGCGTGGTCACTGCTTAGCGTGATCCACGAATGAGGCAGCCACCGATAGATGCGCATGAAACGCTTGGTTGCGCCATCTGGTTCTGGATAACCGAGCGCGTGGAAGCTCTCGACCATTGGCACGTACACGTGTACCCGATGAAAGACCAGGCGGGCCGCGATGGTGGCAAGGGGCTCGGACATCAGCGCCCCCTCTGACACCACGGCATTGCGAGCCGCAGTTTGACGCCGGATGCGCGCAAAGCACCTCACCAGGTGCAGCAGCGTGGCGAGCTTCCCAAGCGGCCGAGGCAGTTTCTCTGCAATGGCTGGGCGGGGTTTGATGTGGTGGCTGTCCAGGGCGATGCCCTCGATCGCGGCCTTGACCTTGGCGTTCTCGGCGCTGATGAGAAGGGGCTTGACATCACCTTGTGCAGTCAGTTCCTTGAGCCAGCGTGCCAGCATGACCTCGTGGCCGCCAAAGCTCTCTGTCATGGAGATGAATGCCAGCGAGGTGGCCATGACGTTTCCTGTGTTGCGTAAAAAAATGGGGGCGCGGCAAAGCTAATGAGCGCTGGGTGATTTATGTTCGCACAGGATGATGTCGGCTCATCGAGCACTCAAGGATGAGCGATCAGCACCCCACGCGAATGAATGTGTCCGTGGCGACGAGGCGCAACAGTTGCGACATGCATGCTTCATATACTGGCCCAGCAGGCGAAATGGTTCTTCTGCGACAGCAAGGCAAAGGAACGGTGTGGGAGAAGTCAAGAAACAACTGGCGCTGGTGTACGCAGGCTACTTCTTCCGGTATTTGTACTTGCTGGTACTTATCCCGTACTACGCGCGGGTGCTGGGCGCCGAGGCTTATGGCGTTGTCTTGGCCTCAATGACCGTCTACACGATGGTGTGGACGGTGCAGAACTGGGGCTTTTCTGGCGCAGGCAGTCGTAACATCGCAACCAGTTCTGGCTCTCTTGAGGTTCAACAGCGGGAGTTGGCTCGCCACATGATGGCGCGGCTCATCCTCCTGCCTGTGGCGCTGTTGGTGGGCGCTTTGACGATCTACAGCGCCCCTTTGTTGCGTGACCATATGGTGTCCTCGCTGGCTGCGGTGGTCTGCGGCGTGCTGGCGGGCTTCAATGTGGGTTGGTTCTTCCAGGGGCGCATGAACTTCAACACCCCGATCGTCATCGAGATCCTGGGGTTCATCTCCATGCTGGCGATGGTGTTGATGTTGGTGCGCACGCCTGAGGATAACGAGCTGGTCATGCCACTGCTGCTGATCAGCACCTTGGCTTCAACAGCGCTTGCATACGCGATGGTGCGTCGGATCGTGCGCATCGGGTTGGCCGATTTCGCGGCGGGATGGGCTTTGATCAAGGAGTCGTTTCCATTGTTCATATCCGCGGGTACGTGGGCGTTGATGCTGAACATCGGCACGTATGCGCTGGCCATGCGCTCGACACCCGATCAGGTTGCCTACTTCGGTACAGCGGAGAAAGTTGTCTCAACTGGTCTGGCCTTGCTGGGGCCGGCTGGTCAGTTTTTCGTCACATGGTTTTCGAAAATGGTCCATGAGTCCGAGTCCCGGGACTCGGTATTGAGCCGTCAGTTGCAGGCCTCACGTTGGGTGATCGCTGGTGGCGCCGTTGGAACGGTGTCTTGCCTGACATTCGTGCCGCCAGTGCTGGATTTCGCTCTGGGCAATAAATTTGTGGGCGCCTCCGATATCCTCAGACTGTTGAGCCCATTGTTTCTGCTGGCTGCGTTCAACCACGCCGTGGCCGTCTACTTGCTGCTGCCCCGCAGGCTGGACAGGGTTGTCAGCATGGCCGCGGCGGCTTCCACGGTCATTGGGGTGGCTTTGACCGTTTGGGGCGCATCCGTCAATGGTGGCGCGGGGGCAGCCCTGGGGCGCATCGCCGGAGAGGTAGCGTACTCGGTGATTTTGGTGGCTTATTGCTACAGGAACCGCCGCATGCTGTTTTTCATTGGCGCTGCCAGAGGTTGATTTAGCGCTGAAATGCCGAGGTGTAGCGCTGGATGCAGGCGCGCAGCCCGAACAGATCCATGGCGGTCTTTGCATCGGGCCGTTGTTGTTCGCTGGACAGCGATGGGCGGCTTGATGCTTTTTGCAGCAGTGCCTGCAGGGCCTGCTCCTGATCGTAAGGCAGCAGGCCTGTGAACTGGGTGCTCGCCCATTTGATGAACGGAGTGGAGCGAGCGATCACGAGTGGCGTGGCCCCAATGGCCTCGAAAAACGCCCCACTCACCAATGCCGACTCGTCTGCGTGTGGCAGCAGCAGTGCGTCAAGTTGATTCAGTTCTGTTTCGAACTCTTCACGGCTCATGAAGCCAACGTCGAATTCGATCCGTGCTTCGGGGCCGCGTGCCTGGATGCGCTCGCGCAGCAGTTGCTCGTAGCTCGGCTCGCAGCGCCCCCGAATGCGCAGCACCGGGCCGGCAGGCCAGACATCGATGATGTGCTCCACCCGTTTGTAGGGGCGAATGGCGCCCAGGATGCCTGCCCTGATCGGCCCTTCTGTGCGCACGGGGCGAGGGCGGTTCAGGTCTCGGTCTTGGTACAGCGGGTGGGGCAGGTAGGTGGCGCTGTAGGTCGCGCTGTAGCTGGGGTCGTGCACAACGCGGATGTCGGCCATGCGACGCAGCAGTGCAATCAGCCGAACCGAAAATGTGCGACGCCAGCCGCTCAGGTCGTGCACCGCGTGATCGTGCACGAAGTACACCAGCCGGGCCCGCATGACGGCCATCACAGCCAGGTAGATGGCCAATTGAAGGAGCCCTGGCAGGTCGATACGGGCCCCGTTCGGGCCTTTCTTGAACGCCCGGGTTTCGAGCCAATGCACGAGCACGATGTTTTCCCGCCGGAACATGCCCATCACCTTCGGTGAGAGCAATGTCTTGAAGGACATCGGTGCCACGTCGTACCCACAGCCCCTAAGGATTTCCTTCATCCGGTTGATGTAGTCGTTGGTCTCATTGACGAATGGGGACAGGTAAGCGGTTGGCATTGTGAGGCGGGGTGACTTCAATCAGGGATCTGGGCTGCGGTGATGGAAGGCACTTGCAGTTTGTGGACCATGGCCGTGAAATGCGGTGCCAGCAGCGCGTTGGCGAACCCGGACAGGTGGTCGCCGTCAAAGATGATGGGCTTGCCGTCTCGGTAGGCAGAGCAGTTGCTTGCGTCACAAAGCAATTCGGCGGGGTCCCACACGGTTGAGCCTGGCAGTTGCTCACTCAACTGTGCCACGGCTGCCCTGGCCGGCGCGAGGTACGCGAGCATCGTGTTGCGGGGGATGCTGCTGCCTTCCTTGCACACAGGGTTCATCTTGTTGAACCAGTCCGCGCAACGGAAGGTGGGGCTGGGCAGTACGGGCTTGGGGGCCTCGAAAACGAGCTTCGCCTGTGTGGCCGCCAGGGGGCTGAGGAGTGCGGCGGCTTCGGCCACCGCGGCCGTGCGGTCCTTCTGGGCTGCCTGAAGCGCAGCTTCGACGCTTCCTTGGGCGGGGCCGTTCTGGTCCACCAGTCGAGGCACTCGCAGCGCCGCCAGGAACACGGTGTCCTGGGGGCCGGCTTCTTGCGCCATGGCACTCAGAGATGCTTTCACGAAATGGGTGCACGCGGAGGCCTGGTCTGCCTGGGTCTGCTGCAAGGTCAGGAAGGGGCAACCGGGTTGGTTGAACACCTTGACCACCGAGCCCGTTTCAGCAGCGAAGCGGCGCAGCATCATGCCGTAGGCGGTCGCGTGTGAGTCGCCCGCCGCGAACAACTTGCCAGGTGCCACACGGGTGCAGTTGACTGGGCGATAGGTGGTGAGCAGCCCGCCTTCGAAGGCCGTTTCCTGGCGCTCGACGGCGCATTGTCCGGCGTCAGGCTGGGGGTCACCCTTCTCGTAGGGGAACCAGGTGCTTTCGTTGGCCGTGACGCTCAACGAGATTTGCGGGCGGGCCTTGAAAACCACCCCGGTCAGCAGCGCCAGCGTGGTCACCGTGGCCAGTCCGGCCACGATCACGCGGGGGCGGGTTTGTCGCTTCACGAGCGGGGCATGCCTGACTGGGTTCTCGATCAGTCGGTACGACATCGCCCCCAGAACGATGGCCAGCCCCGAGGCCGCCACGGCGTTGAGAACGCCCTCGAGTCCCAGCGTCCACTTGAAGAGGATGAACACCGGCCAGTGCCAAAGGTAGATGGAGTAAGACCGCAAGCCCAGCCACATGAATGGTTTTTGCGTCAGCACGCGGGCCACCCAGGTGCTCGGGCCGGCGAACAAGACCATCAATGCCGTGGTCGCGATGACCGGCAGCAGGGCCCAGGGGTAGGGGAAGGCCGTTGCCTGAGAAACGAACAGGCTCGTGAGCAGTCCCCCGGCGGCCAGCAGCGCCAGCAGTTGTCGGCCCAGAGGAGCTTCGGTGTTGCCAGGCGGGGGGGCGAGCCGATGGCATGCCAGGCTGGCCAGCACGCCGGCACCCAGCTCCCAGTACCTGGCGGGCAGCAGGTAGAAGGCCTTGGCGGGCTCTGCTTGGCTCCAGTTCACGCACAGCCACAGGGAGCCGGCCACCAGCGCCACCATGGCAACGGTGGCTGCCCGGCGCCAACGGGCAGACTGCACGAAGGCCGCCCCGAAGATCAGCGCGGGGAACACCAGGTAGAACTGCTCTTCCACGGCGAGCGACCAGGTGTGGGTGAAAGGGTTGAACTCGGCCCGGGGTGAAAAGTAGTCGCCCGCCGAGGCGTAGAGGACGAAATTGGACAGGCCAAAGAACGCGGCGAAAGCGGTTTTGTTGTTGACCTGGCTGAGCCAGGTCTGAGGGATGAACAGGGTGGACACGAGGCCGGTGATCAGCAGGCAGGCAACCAGGGCGGGGGCGATGCGCACGATGCGCCTGGCATAAAACTGGCTGCACAGGGCCGTGAAGCTCAGGTCGCGCCGCATCTGCAGGACGGAGTGACAGACCACGAAGCCAGAGATGACGAAGAACACGTCCACGCCAACGAAACCAGCTGGCAGCAGGCTAGGGTGGAGGTGGTAGAGAAACACCGCTGCGACGGCGATGGCCCGCAGTCCGTCGATGGCGGGGATGTAACGCTGTGGCGCAGGCTTCGTGGGGTTGGGCATGTCGGTCATCGCATTGACTTGAGCCCGTTCGCAGAATGCGCACTGCTGTGGTGAGTCAGGCCTGCAATGGGCTCACCGCGCCAGTGGTTCAGGGCATGGATTCAGTCTATCGACGCCAAGTGACAACTTTGGGGTTACTACTATGTCTAAATGTTCGTGTGTGTGACTGGGTGTGTTGCCCTTGTCCGGATCAGGCGCCCTCGCTATTCGGACATCACCCCCCGCCGATAGGGGGGAACCTGGGAACTTCCCCCTGTGATCTCGGTCTTTGTGGACAGACTGTTCCAAATCTTCAGGGTTCTCGAAACCGATGAGCGTCAATCCATCCCTCTCCCCCCCAGCAGCGTCCAGCGGCGGGCTGCCCGTGCGCTGGGCCCCCGCCCTGGTCGGGGCGGCCTTGTTGGCCATGTACTTCCCGACCTATCGGGCGCTGGACACCTACATCTGGAGTCTGGTGGGCCAAGGGCATGGGCCGATCATGCTGGCGCTGTCCATCTGGCTGGCGTGGCAGCGTTACCCGAACCTGCCGCATGCCGACGCTCGGCCGGCCAACGTGGCCGGGGCCATTGCCCTGCTGATCGGCGGGCTAATCTACGCGGTGGGCCGCTCTCAGGACGTTCTTTTCCTGGACGCCCTGTCGCAGATCCCGGTGGCCATCGGGGTGGTGCTGCTGCTTTGGGGCTGGAAGGGCCTGAAGGTGATGTGGTTCCCCATCTTCTTCCTGTTCTTCCTGATCCCGGTTCCGGGCTCGATCGTTGATGCGGTCACGGCGCCTTTGAAAATGGGTGTGTCCTACGTGGCCGAGTGGCTGATGTTCCTGGCGGGCTACCCCATCGCTCGTCAGGGCGTGACCCTGCACATTGGTCAGTATCAGTTGCTGGTGGCAGATGCTTGCGCAGGCCTGAATTCGATCTTTGCGCTGGAGGCGGTCGGCGTGTTCTACATGAGCGTGGCAGGCCACACCAACAAGTGGCGCAACATCGCGCTGGCCACCCTCATCATCCCGATTTCATTCGTGTCGAACGTGCTGCGCGTCATCGCGCTGGTGCTCGTGACGTATTACTTCGGGGATGCGGTGGGGCAGGGCTTTGTGCATGACTTCGCCGGCATCCTGTTGTTCATGGCCGCGACCATGCTGACCGTGGGTGTGGATGCCGTGTTGGGTGTGTTCTTCAAGAACAAGGCGGGCAGCTCCAGCCCCGCTGCGCAAGCCAAGGAGGCTGAGGCATGAGTTGGTTGCGTTCCACCGTTGTGTCGATCTTGCTGGTGGGCATTGGCTCGGCGGGTTTGTTGCTGAGGCCCTCGATCAATGCGGCTGTGCCCGATCCCAACCTGGAGCAGGCGGTGCCCGAGCGCTTCGGCGAGTGGCGCATGCTGCCCAATGCGCTGGTGCAGGCTTCGGTGGTGACCAAGGGGGCCACCTCCACCGACCAGCCGTACGACGAAGTCGTGTCTCGCACCTATGTCAACGCCCGCGGCGACATGGTCATGCTGGCACTGGCCTATGGCAAGAACCAGCGCCAGGAGGTGAAGGTGCACCGCCCCGAGTTGTGTTACCCGGCTCAGGGTTTCAAGGTGATGTCGCTGCAGCCCACCGTGTTTGCCGGGGTGCACAGCAAGGCGGCTGGCCAGGATGTGACCGGGCAGCGCATGGTGGTTGATGGGCGCGGCAACAAGGAGGTGGTCAGCTACTGGATCCGCATTGGCGACACCTACAGCGCCAGCCCCTGGCGCATCCGCTGGCAGATCATGCAGGAAGGCCTGCAGGGGCGCATGACCGATGGCATCTTGGTGCGCGCTTCGCAACGCGTGAACACGGATGCCGATCCGGGGCCTTACCATCAGGTTCTCGAAACTTTCACTCGTGACTTGATCCAGGCCTTGCCGCCAGACAAGCGGTCATACCTGGTGCGGTGACCCATCGTCATGCCCGATTTGCCCCGCGTTTCCGTTGTCATCTGCAACCACAACTACGGTCACTTCATCGATGAGGCGATCCGCTCTGCGCTGGAGCAAACGCATCCGGCTGCGGAAATCGTGCTGGTCGACGATGGCTCCACGGACAACTCGGTGGACGTGGCGCGGCGCCATGGCGACCGGATCCGCATCATCCAGCAGCCGAACGGCGGGCAGATGGCCGCCTACAACACGGGCTTCGAGCATGTGTCGGGCGACGTGGTGCTGTTCCTGGATTCGGATGACAAGCTCTTGCCGGGGGCTTTGGCTGAAGTCGCTGCGGCCATGTGCGAACCGGCTGTGGCCCGGGTGCACTTCAAGCTCGAGCTGATCGACGTTGGGGGGCAGGCGCTGGGTGGGGTGATTCCCACTCAACTGGCCGAGGGGGACCTATCGAATTTGGTGCGCAAGGGGGTTTTGTTCCTGGCCGCACCGGGAAGTGGCAACGCGTATCGGGTCTCTGCGTTGCGTCGATTAATGCCCCTTCCCGTTTCTGAGCAGGAGCGCCACGGGGCTGACTTTTTCGCCGGATATGCAAGTGCTTTTGTCGGGGAAGTTCGGGCACTCAATCTGATTCTCGGACAATATCGCATTCACCAGACCAACGACACACAAAGTCTGCGGTTTGGAAACGCCAAGCTTGGGCTGCGAGGCTCGCAAATGATTCAGGCGCGGTACCACCACCTCAAACAGTGGCTGGGGCGGCGCTTGCCGAGCGAGCACTTGGCCGATGTCGCGGTGGTTGATTTTTCCATTCGAAAGCAGGAGTACGCCGCAGCGATCTTCTGCGACCAGGGTTACCTGGCTGGGGTGAGGGCGGGGTTGGCCGGATGGCCGATCCTGAATCGCTCCATCTGGGGGCGTGAATGTGGGTTGGTCATGAAGCTTGGATTGGCTGCATGGGCCCTTTTCGTGCTGTTTGCTCCGCGTGCGCTGGGGCTGCCCATTGCGCGCTACGTTTGCAATCCATCCAGTCGGCGTCAGGTGTTTGGGGCGCGGGGGATGTTCTAACAAATGACACATTTGTTGGGCACCATCCTCATTTCTGATCAGGCCTCTGTTTCTGAGAGCATTTCCTGTGCTGCCCCCAAGTGTCTCTGTCGTCATCTGCAATTTCAATTACGCTCATTTCCTCGCTGACGCGATCGAGTCGGCGTTGGCCCAGCGCATGCCGGTGCTCGAGGTCATCGTGGTGGACGATGGCTCCACCGATGCCTCGGTTGAGGTGGCGCGGCGCTTTGGCTCACGCATTCGACTGATCACCCAGCCCAACGGGGGGCAACTGGCGGCCTACAACACGGGCTTTGCGCAGACTTCGGGTGATGTGGTGATATTCCTGGATTCGGATGATCGGCTTTTGCCGGGTGCTTCCGAGGCGGTGTCTCGCGCGTTTCTGGATCCCGCCGTGGTGCGGGTGCAGTACAAGCTCGAACTCATCGATGCGTCTGGCCGCTTGCAGGAGGCTGTGGTGCCGACCATGCTCAGCGAGGGCAACCTCGCTGACTGCGTGCGTTCAGGCGTGCTGTTCCTGGCTTCGCCGGGCAGTGGAAACGCTTACCGCGCAGGGGTCCTGGAGCGCCTGATGCCCTTGCCCGTGACCGCCGAAGAACGCCATGGCGCCGACTTCTTCGCGGGCTTCGGCTGCGCCCTGCTGGGGCGGGTCAAGGCATTGCCGGAGGTGCTGGCGCAGTACCGGGTGCATAAGGCAAATGACGCCGAGAGCCTGAGTTTTGGCAACGCCCGGCTGGGCATGACCGAGACACAGATGCTGCAGTCCCGCTACCGGCGTCTGAAGGCCTGGCTGGCGCCTTTGCTGCCAGGCGAGCGCCTGGCCGATGCCGCGGTGGCCGACTTTTCCCTGCAGAAGCAAGATTTCGCCATGGCGGTTTTCTCGCCAGGCAGCTACCCCCAGGGGCTGCTGGCAGGCGCGCGACAGTTGCCAGCCTTGGCCAAGTCGATCCGGGTGCGCAACAGCCCGCTGCCCTTCAAGCTGGGCCTGATGGCCTGGGCGGTGTTCGTGTGGCTGGCGCCTCGGGGCGTGGGGCGACCCGTGGCGCGTTACGTCTGCAATCCGTCGAGTCGTCGTGTTTCATCGCCTGTGTGATGTCCGAACACCCCTGTGCGGGTGGCATACTTTCGCGCCATGATCCTCATCACAGGCGGCGCCGGCTTCATCGGCGGAAATTTCGTTCACCACTGGCTTGAACGCCACGGCGCCCAGGCCGAGCCCGTGGTCGTTTTTGACAAGCTGACCTACGCTGGCAACCCCCACACCATCGCCGGGCCCCTGAAGTCGGGTCAGGCCACCTTGATCCAGGCCGACATCGCCGACCGCGATGCCGTGCGGGCAGCCCTGGCGCAGCACAAGCCACGCGCCATCCTGCACTTCGCGGCCGAGAGCCACGTTGACCGCTCCATCCACGGCCCGGGCGAGTTCATCCACACCAACATGGTGGGCACCTTCTGCCTGCTCGAAGAGGTGCGTGCTCACTGGGGTGCCATGAACGAGGCCGACAAGGCTGCCTTCCGCTTCCTGCACGTCAGCACCGACGAGGTGTACGGCTCGCTGGGTGACAGCGACCCGGCGTTTTCCGAGACCACGCCCTACGCGCCCAACAGCCCGTATTCGGCCAGCAAGGCCGGCAGCGACCACCTGGTGCGGGCCTACCACCACACCTACGGCCTGCCCACGCTGACCACCAACTGCAGCAACAACTACGGGCCTTATCACTTCCCGGAAAAGCTCATCCCTTTGATGATCTTGAACGCGCTGGAGGGCAAGCCCCTGCCGGTGTACGGCGACGGACTGAACATCCGCGACTGGCTTTATGTGCGCGACCATTGCGAGGCCATCTGCCAGGTGCTGGAAAAGGGCACGCTGGGCGAGACCTACAACGTCGGCGGCATCAACGAGATCCGCAACATCGATGTGGTGAACACGGTGTGCCGCATCCTCGATGAGCTGCGCCCGCGCACCGATGGCTCCCCATACGAGAGCTTGATCACCTACGTCAAGGACCGCCCCGGCCACGACCGCCGCTACGCGATCGACCCGACCAAGATCCAGCGCGACATCGGCTGGCAGCCCGCCGAGACCTTCGCTTCGGGCATCCGCAAGACGGTGCAGTGGTTCCTGGACAACGGCGAATGGATCGGCACCGTGCGCTCGGGCGCCTACCGCGACTGGATCGCGCAGAACTACGCGGAGCGCGCATGAAGATCCTGCTGCTGGGCTGCGGTGGACAGGTGGGCTGGGAGTTGCAGCGCTCGCTGTTGCCGCTGGGCCAGGTGGTGGCGCTGGATTTCAACTCGCCGGGCCCGACACAGGCGCCTGAGCTGAAGGCCGATTTCACCGACCCGGCGCAAGTGGCCGAGATCGTGCGCCGCGTGCGCCCCGATGTGATCGTCAATTCAGCGGCACACACGGCGGTCGACAAGGCCGAGAGCGAGCCCGAGGTGGCGCGCCTGATCAACGCGACGACGCCGGGCCTGGTGGCCAAGGCGGCCGCCGAAATCGGGGCCCTGCTGGTTCACTACAGCACCGACTACGTCTTCGATGGCTTGGGCAGCCAGCCCCGCGATGAGGCAGCGCCTACCGCGCCGTTGAACGTGTACGGTCAAACCAAGCTGGAGGGCGAGCAGGCCATCCAGGCCAGCGGATGCCGCCACCTCATCTTTCGAACCAGCTGGGTGTACGCGGCGCGCGGCGGCAACTTCGCCAAGACGATGCTCAAGCTGGCTGCCGAGCGCGACGCGCTGAAGGTGATCTCCGACCAGCATGGCGCGCCCACAGGCGCCGACCTGCTGGCCGATGTCACGGCGCACGCCATCCGCAGCGTGTGCCAGCCCGGTGGCGATGCGCGCCTGGGCCTGTACCACCTGGTGGCCTCGGGCGAGACCACCTGGCACGCTTATGCCAGCCATGTCATCGGATGGGCGCGTGCCCAGGGGCTGCCGGTGAGGGTGGCCGCCGAGGCCATCGAAGCGGTGCCCACCACGGCCTACCCCACACCTGCGAAACGCCCCCACAACTCGCGGCTTGACACGCAGCGGCTGCAGGCGGTCTTTGGCCTGAGCCTGCCGCACTGGCAGCATGGGGTCGATCGCATGCTCACAGAAATCTCAGGGAAGTGAAATCAACATGAACCGCAAAGGCATCATCCTCGCCGGGGGCTCCGGCACCCGGCTGCATCCTGCCACGCTGGCCATCAGCAAGCAGTTGCTGCCGGTGTACGACAAGCCCATGGTGTACTACCCGCTGAGCACGCTGATGTTGGCGGGCATCCGCGACATCCTGCTGATCAGCACCCCTCAGGACACGCCGCGCTTCCAGGCGCTGCTGGGCGACGGCAGTCAGTGGGGCGTGAACATCGCTTACTGCGTGCAACCCAGCCCGGACGGGTTGGCTCAGGCATTCATCCTGGGGCGTGACTTCGTGGGCAACGACCCCAGCGCGCTGGTCCTGGGCGACAACATCTTCTACGGGCACAACTTCCAGGGGCTGTTGCACAACGCGGCCCACCGGGATGCCGGGGCGAGCGTGTTCGCTTACCACGTGCACGATCCCGAGCGTTATGGCGTGGTCGATTTCGATGCCGACAAGCGCGCCTTGTCGATCGAGGAAAAGCCGCTCAAGCCCAAGAGCAACTATGCGGTCACGGGTCTGTACTTCTACGACAACCAGGTCTGCGACATCGCGGCGTCGATCAAGCCGAGCGCTCGGGGTGAACTCGAGATCACCGACGTGAACGCGATCTACCTGCAGCAGGGGCAACTCAGCGTCGAGATCATGGGCCGTGGTTATGCCTGGCTCGACACCGGCACGCACGACAGCCTGCTCGAAGCCAGCCAGTTCATTGCCACGCTCGAGAAGCGCCAGGGCCTGAAGGTGGCCTGCATCGAAGAGATCGCCTACCGCTCGGGCTGGATTGGCGCCGAGCAGGTTGAAAAGCTCGCACAACCCATGCTCAAGAACGGTTATGGCCAGTACCTGCGCAAGGTGCTGCAAGACCAGGTCTGGTGACCCCATGAAATTCACGCCCACCACCATCCGCGATGTCGTCGTCATCGAGCCTGCTGTTTTCGGTGACGACCGCGGCTGGTTCATGGAAAGCTTCAACGAAGCCAAGTTTCACAAGGGCCTGAGCGACCTGGGCTTGCCCACGCCTCGGGCTTTTGTTCAGGACAACCATTCCTGCAGCAAGGCCGGCGTGCTGCGCGGCCTGCATTACCAGTTGCCGCCGCACCCGCAGGGCAAGCTGGTGCGCGTGGTCAAGGGCGCCGCGTTCGATGTGGCGGTGGACATCCGCCGTGGCTCGCCGACGTTTGGCAAGTGGGTGGGGGTGGAGCTGAGTGCTGCCAACAACCGCCAGCTGTGGATCCCGGAGGGCTTTGCCCACGGCTTCGTGGCGCTGGAAGACGACACCCACTTCCTCTACAAGACCACCGATGTCTACGCCAAGGATTGCGAGCGCAGCATCCGTTGGGACGATGCCGGCATCGGCATCGTGTGGCCGGGTGCGGTGGCTCAGTCGCTGCTGGCACCCAAGGATGCCGCTGCGCCATTGCTCAAGGACGCCGAGGTGTTCGGGGGCTGAAGCCCACAGGCCACTTCGAGCGCGCAGACGATGTGGTACAGGCTGCTGGCGCGGGTGTCCTGCACCTGCCAGTTGCCGTCGGCACCGAGTGATTCATGCCAGGCGCCCGCAACGGGGTGTCGCAGGTAGGGCATCAGCCCTTGGATGGCGGCGGTGGCCTGCTGCAGCGCGTGGGCCTGACTGGCCTCGGATGCGCCCGCTTGAGCCATGGCCACCCAGGCTTTGATGCGCTCGGTTTGTGGCCACAGTTTGGCGTTGGCGTCGCGCACATGGCCCGAAGTGTCGATGGCATTGATGGCCACGCCGCGCGAGGCATCGATGCCGTGGGCTTCCCCCATCTCGATCATGCGCACGGCCGCCTGCCTGGCCTGTGCGGCCAGCGGGTGGCCGGGCTCCTGGCGGGCCCAGTTCAGCAGCAGCCAGCCCCATTCGAACTGATGGCCGGGCTCCGCCAGGCCGGCGTCGGGCCCGGGCAGGGGGCGCCAATCCAGGTCGAACAGCTCTGTCACGAGGCCGCTGTCGGGCTGAACGAGGCGCGTCAGGCACAGGGTGACGAGCTGGTGCACCAGGGCGTTCCAGCTGTTGTCGTGGCCACCGCTGGCGCGTTGCCAGCACAGGGCGGCCTCCAGCAGGTGCATGTGCGGGTTCGAGCGCAGGGGCGCGGTTGGCGGCTGGCTTTCCTGAAAGCCGATGGTGGGGTGGCCCCAGCCGGTCTGGAGCCGCTCGAGCAGGCGTTGCGCCAGCGCCGGCAGATCAGCGTGGCGTGAACGGTCGAACTGGTAGACCGAGCCGAGCGCGAACAGGCCGAACGCCTGCTCGTACAGGTCGAATCGCGGGTTCGCTCGGGCACCTTGCAGCGAGTAGGCGGCGTGAAAAGTACCGTCTTCGGCGAGCAGTCGTTCGCGCAGGAAGCGCAGCCCGTGGTCGACCAGGACGTGCGCATCGTGGGCGTCTCCCAGCAGCGGCGCGGTGGCGAAAACATAGAGCTGGCGAGCCACCACGCGGGTGCGGCGGGGTTCGTCAACAGGCTTGCCCTGCGCATCGAGCTTTTCGTGGAAGCCGCCTTGCTGTAGATCAACGCCATGGGCTCGCCACAGGGGCAGGGCTTGCCTCAGGAACCAGGTCTGCCAGGCCTGCCTGGCATCGGCCCAGCCGGACCAGGCCTGAGCGAGGGCGTTGTCAGGCATGTCGCTGCAGGAAGTCCTGGTAAGCCAGCCGGATGCCGTCTTCGAGCGCGGTGCGTGCTTGCCAGCCCAGGCCTCGCAAGCGGCTGACGTCCATCAGCTTGCGGGGCGTTCCGTCGGGCTTGCTGGTGTCGAATTGCAGGTCCCCCTGGAAGCCGACCACCCGGACCACGGTTTCAGCCAGCTCGCGAATGGTCACGTCGGTGCCTGTGCCGATGTTGACCAGCGCGCCGTCGTAGCCCGTGTTCATGAGGTGCACACATGCGTCGGCGAGGTCGTCGGCGTACAGGAACTCGCGCATCGGCGTGCCAGTGCCCCAGACCACCAGGTGCGTGTCGCCGCGTTGCTTGGCTTCGTGTGCCTTGCGGATGAGGGCGGGCAGCACATGGCTGTTGTTGAGGTCGTAGTTGTCGTTGATGCCGTACAGGTTGGTGGGCATCACGCTGATGTATTGGCGACCGTGCTGTGCGTTGTAGGCCTCGCACAGCTTGATGCCGGCGATCTTGGCGATGGCATAGGGCTCGTTGGTGGGCTCCAGCGGGCCCGTGAGCAGGCAGTCTTCACGCAGGGGCTGGGCTGCGAGCTTCGGGTAGATGCAGGATGAGCCCAGGAACATCAGGCGCTGGACACCGGCCTGGTGGCTGGCCTGGATGAGGTTGCACTCGATGATGAGGTTTTCGTAGATGAAGTCGGCGCGATAGGTGTTGTTGGCTTGGATGCCACCCACCTTGGCCGCTGCGATGAAAACGTAGTCGGGCTTTTCCTCGGCCATGAAGTCGCGCACGGCCTGCTGGCTGGTCAGGTCGAGCTCCTGGCGCGTGCGCGTGAGGATGCGGGTGTGACCGGCTTGTTGCAGTCGGCGGACGATGGCTGAGCCCACCATGCCGCGGTGGCCGGCGACGAAGATCTTGGCGTTGAGGTCCATGGTGCGAGAGTCTATCGGCTGCCGAGGGGCGAGCGCGTGTCTAAAAAGAAAAGGCCGCTCTGGGAGCGGCCGGTGCGGAGGGATGGGGGGTCAGCGACGTTCGTCGCGAACCTGACCGGTTTGCCCCACCAGCATGGCTTTCAGGGTGCGGTAGACGAACACCGAATTGGTGTGCAGGTAGCGCTTGAACAGGCGGCGCGGCTCGCTGCACAGGCGATGGAGCCACTCAAGCCCCGACTTCTGCATCCACAGGGGCGCACGCTGGATGGTGCCTGCGTGGTAGTCGAAAGCAGCGCCCACGCCCAGCATCACGGCACGGATGCGGCCGCGGTGAGAAGCCATCCAGGCCTCCTGCTTCGGGCAGCCCAGGCCCACGAACACCACGTTGGCGCCGGACTGGTTGATCTGGTCGACGTAGGCCTGATCTTCTTCAGGGCTCAACTCGCGGTAGGGGGGCGACTCCATGCCGACCAGCTTCAGGCGCGGGAACTGTGCCTGGATGCGGGCCTTCAGCTTGTCCAGGGTGTCCTGGGTGCTGCCGTAGAAGAAGATGGACTGGCCGGTGTGTTCGGCGTGCGCGAGGTAGCGCCACATCAGGTCCGGGCCACTCAGGCGCTGCTGGCTGGCAAAGCCCTCGCGACGCAGCGCCCAGGCCACCGGCGCGCCATCTGGCAGGGCCAGGTCGGCTTGGGCAATGACGTGCTGGAAGGCGTCATCCTGGCTGGCGGTTACCACGGAGTGCACGTTGCAAAGCGTGACAAATCGCGACTGACGGCTGGTGGCCCAACCCGAAATTCTGCCGATGGCTTCGCCCCAGGAGAGGGCATCGATGTGGGAGTCCAGAACCTGGGCACCTTGACGCATGAAACTTTGACCCACAGGGATGTCCAGACGGGAGACCAGTCGCTCACGTTCAAGGAGGGACATCGAGGGATAGCCGAAGTTCGGGTCTGGGTGTCTCATTTTATTTCCTTCTGGGGCGACGTCAGGCTGTTTGTGATTCGACGGCCTTTGCGTCAACCTTGAGACAAATTTTAGGTGGGGGGGGATTGCGGACGTCTAGGGAAACCCACTGAATGCGGGGCCGGGCTTTCCCGTGAGCGTGATGGAATGCGCGTGGATGTGAAGACAATCGCTTACAGGTTTGCCCGGGGTGGCGGCGTTCACCCGCTTTTCAGGGGATCCTCTGTCGGAACTTTCGAGGTGAATCGGTAACAATGAATGACAGGCGTGTTGCGTTCCGACGGGGCCCGCCAGCCATTGATCACAGCCCCGCAGGGGTCGCCGGGCATCCAGTTGTTCCCCTCCAAATCCATGACCACCCCAACCACCAGTTCAGTTGCGCCCGCTGTCGGGCTGTTTGGCCTGAATCCCCTGGTTTCCGCGCCTGGCATCCTGGTTTTCCTGGCCGCATTCCTGCTGATGTACGCGGGCACCTACGCAGAACTGGCCAGCACCACCTGGGCCACCGAAGAGCAAGGCCATGGTCCCTTGATCATTTGCGCCGCTGCGTGGCTGATTTGGTCTCAGCGTGAAAAGATCCTGGCGGGGCCGCCGAAGCCGTCGCTGTTCGCCGGGTTCACGTTGTTGGGGTTGACGCTCGTGGCCTATGTCGTGGGGCGCTCCCAATCTGTCATCGAGATGGCCGCTGCGTCGCAGATCACGATGCTGATGGCGGGGTTCTTGCTGCTGCACGGCACCGGGGCCTTGCGTCGGGCATGGTTCCCGCTTTTCTTCCTGGTTTTCATGGTGCCGTTGCCCGGTGCCCTGGTGCAGGCAATCACGCTTCCGCTCAAGAGCGCTGTGTCCGTTGTGGCCACTGAGGTGCTGTTTTGGGTGGGGTATCCGATCGCGCGAAATGGCGTGACCTTGACGATCGGGCCATATCAATTGCTGGTGGCCGACGCCTGCTCTGGCCTGAACTCGCTGTTCACCCTGGAGGCACTGGGGCTGCTGTACATGAACATCATGAACTACCAGTCAAAGGCCCGAAACATCATCCTGGCCATCATGATCGTGCCAATCTCGTTCATCTCGAATGTCACGCGGGTGATCATCCTTGTGCTGATCACCTATCACCTTGGTGACGAGGCCGGGCAGGGTTTTGCGCACACCTTTGCCGGCATGGTGCTGTTTGTCGTGGCGCTGACCCTGACGTACGGGTTCGATCGCCTTCTGGCTGTGCGTTTCGATGATCAAGGAGGTGCACGTGGCCGTCGCGAATGACCTGCCCAAGCGGGTGAAATTTCCTGGTGCCATCCTGGTCGCTGCAGCATTGATGCTCGGCGGGCTCGGGGTGTCCGAGTGGCTCAAGCCGAGCCGTGTCATGGCCGACGAGTTGCGGCCGGTGGTGATGAAAGAGTTCCTGCCCGAGCAGTTCGGGGACTGGCGGGTGGATCACTCGGGTCCGGCCGTGATCTACGACCCGACGGTGGAAGCCAAGCTTTCCACCCTGTACTCCGGCACCCTGAACGTCACGTATGTGAACTCAAAGGGCGATGCCATGATGCTGTCGTTGGCCTACGGCAAAAACCAGAACTCCTGGAACACCGCGGCCCATCGACCTGAGTTCTGCTATTCGGCGCAGGGCTTCGAGGTGCAGGGGCGAGGGCAGGCGAAGTTGGCGCTCAATGGCCATGACATCGATGTGATCCGACTGATGTCCCGCAGAGGCCAGCAGATCGAGCCCATCACGTACTGGGTCACCCTGCATGACACCGCAGCCCTGCCTGGCATCAGCCGCAAGCTCCAGCAGATGCGTTACGGCTTGCAGGGGATGATCGTTGATGGCTTCCTCTTTCGCATTTCTTCCCTGGGAAGCAACGAAGCCGAGCAGTTCAAGCTGCAAGAGGGCTTCGTTCGGGACCTTGAAAAAGCGCTGCCACCCGAGCAACGCGTTCGCCTGTTTGGCAAACCTTGAGCACTTTCATGACCAATAAAAAAGTCGCACTGATCACAGGCGTCACCGGCCAGGACGGGGCCTACCTCGCCGAATTCCTGCTCAACAAGGGCTACGAGGTGCATGGCATCAAACGCCGCAGCTCGCTGTTCAACACCGATCGCATCGACCACCTCTACCAGGATCCGCATGTCGATGGACGCAACTTCATCTTGCACTACGGTGACCTGACCGATTCGACTTCTCTGGTGCGCATCGTCCAGAAAGTGCAGCCCGACGAGATCTACAACCTGGCCGCGCAGTCGCACGTGGGCGTGAGCTTCGAGGAGCCCGAGTACACGGCCAATGCCGATGGCATCGGCGCTTTGCGCCTGCTGGAGGCCATCCGCATCCTGGGGCTGGAGAAGAAGACGCGCTTTTACCAGGCATCGACCTCGGAGCTCTATGGCCTGGTGCAGGAGATTCCGCAGAAGGAGACCACGCCCTTCTATCCGCGAAGCCCTTACGCGGTGGCCAAACTCTATGCCTACTGGATCACGGTGAACTACCGCGAGGCCTATGGCATGTACGCTTGCAACGGCATCCTCTTCAACCACGAGAGCCCGATTCGCGGTGAAACCTTCGTGACGCGCAAGATCACGCGCGCCATCAGCCGCATTGCGCTGGGCCTGCAGGACTGCCTCTACCTCGGCAACATGAGCGCGTTGCGCGACTGGGGCCACGCTCGGGACTACGTCGAAATGCAGTGGCTGATGCTGCAGCAGCAGCAGGCCGAAGACTTCGTCATCGCCACCGGTGTGCAGTACAGCGTGCGCCAGTTCGTGGAATTCGCCGCGCGTGAGCTGGGCGTCTTCGTGCGTTTCGAGGGCGAGGGCGAGGCCGAGGTCGGCATCGTCGAGCGCATCGAGCCGGTGACCAATGCCAAGGGTGAAAGCGAGCTGCTGGCCAGCTGCAAGGTGGGCGATGTGGTCGTGCGCGTTGATCCGCGCTACTACCGTCCGACCGAGGTCGAGACCTTGCTGGGCGACCCCACCAAGGCGCGCGAGAAGCTGGGCTGGACGCCTGCCACCACGCTGGCTCAGCTCGTCAAGGAAATGGTGCTCAGCGACTACACCTCGGCCAAGCGAGACAACCTGGTCAAGCAGGCTGGCTTCCAGGCTTACGACTATCACGAGTGAGCGTGCTCTCGCGATGGCGCTCTGACGCCTTGTGGGCCTTGTCGGATCAGGTGCTGGTCTCTGCCTGCACCTTCCTCACAACGCTGCTGGTCGCGCGGTTGGTGTCTGTCGAGGCGTTTTCCGTCTTCGGCCTGTCCGTGACGGTGACCCTTTTTGTCAGCGCCATGTACCGCTCGTACCTGACGCAGCCCATGAGCGTGCTCGGGGTGTCAGACGGAGGGGATGCACTGACCCAGCGTTTCAGGGCGGTGGTGGTGTTGCACCTCCTGCTCTGGCCACTGGTCTGCGTGGGCGTGGCTGCCTTGGGTTGGCGCTATTTTCCTGATCAGGGCTTGACCTTGGCGGTGTTGGGCTACTTGCTGGCCTACCTGCTGCAAGAGGCTGTTCGAAGGCTGTGCTTCACCACTTCGAGCATTCGCCTGGCATGGTTGATGGACATGGTGGCGTACGGCGGCTACCTGGGCTCGCTGCTTGCCATGGTCTGGTGGGATGTGACGATGTCTGTGCAGGGCATTTTGTGGGTCGGGGCTGCGTGGTTCCTGATTTCCTGCGCGATCGGATGGCAGGCAAGTGGGGACACGGGCTCCTCGCATCAGTGGCCAACCTGGTCGGCGGTCAGGGCGATCGCTCGTGAGCATTGGGACCACTCGAAGTGGGTTTGTGGCAGCCAGGTGTTTCTGTTCGGGTCATTCATGCTGGTGCCATTCCAGATTGCCGAGTTTGGCAGCGTGTTGTGGGTGGCTCATTACAACGCCGCCAACTCCATCCTCAACGTGCTCAACATCTTGCGTCAGACCATGGGCAATTACCTGCCCATCGTGGCCACGCGCATCTACCATGAGCGTGGCTTCGAGGCGTTTCGCCAGGCCCTGAACAGGTTGAGCGTCGCGGTGCTGCTCGCCTCGGCGTGCATGGTGCTGATCCTGGTGGTCTTCGGCGAGTTCCTGGTGTCGATCCTGTATGGCGCAAGGTACATGCCGGTGGCGGAGATCTTGCCGATGGCCGCCATCGGCCCGCTGGTGGCCATGTTGTCGTTCGTGACGCAGGCCGGCGGTTTGGCTCTGGGGCGCACCGAGCAGATCTTTCACGCCTACCTGGCTGGGACCATCTGCTCCGTGGTGCTGGCTCCGCTGCTGATCCCCCGTTTCGGGTTGAGTGGAGCGATATGGGTGGCCAATGTCGGGTACATCGTGCCCACAGCTTGGCACTGGGTGATGTTCAGGCGCGACTGCCGTGAAGTGGCCAGCCTGAAAGGTGCGTGATGAAGATCCTGCTTTCTGCTTTTGCCTTCTCGCCGATCCTGGGTTCCGAGTGTGGCGTCGGCTGGCACTGGGCGTTGGCGCTGGCCCAGGAGCACGACGTGACCGTGCTCACGCACGCCTGGTTTCGCAAGGATGTCGAAGAGGCCTTGCAGCGCAGCCACGTGCCTCGGCTGAAGGTCGAGTACTTTCACTGCGAGCCTTTCTGGACTTCGTTCAAGCGTCCCCACCTCGATTCGCAGCTCTACATCACCTGGTGGCAGATGAGGGCGGTGGGCTTTGCCAGGCAGTTGCAAAAGCGTGACGACTACGACCTGATTCATCACCTGACCCTGGGGTCCATTCGCTATCCGTGCTGGCTTGGGTTCGTGGGGAAACGCTACATCGCCGGGCCACTCGGAGGCGGAGAGCGATCACCTTTGAAGTTCTATCGTGGGGCGCCTTTCAAGCTGATCCTCAGAGAGATCGTGCGAGATCTCGTGCTGTACTCGTTTCGGGTCGATCCCTTTGCACAGGCGGCGCTCGCCCGCGCGGAAAAGATCTTCTGCCGCACCGATGACACCGCGCGCTTCATCCCCGCGCGCTGGCAGGATCGGGTCGTGGTGGTCAATGAGGTGGGGGCACCGGACGTGGTGCCGCGGGAGTCGCCTGTGCGCAAACGGCCGCGCACAACCTTCCTGTTCGCCGGGCGCTTGATGGCGCTCAAGGGGCTGCACATTGCCCTGGATGCCATGGCGCTGGCGGTGCGGGACGGGGCAGACATCGAGTTGCTGATCGTGGGCGACGGCGCCATGCAGGAGACGCTGGTCAGGCAGGCGCAGAGGCTGGGGCTGGGGGCGCGCCTGACCATGCGGGCACGCATTCCGCAGGCCGAGCTGATGTCGCTTTACCATCGCGCAGATGCGTTCCTGTTCCCCAGCCTGCATGATTCGGGGGGCACGGTTGTCCTGGAGTCCCTTTCCCGAGGTTTGCCTGTGATCTGTGTCGACCTTGGCGGTCCCAAGCACTTCCTGAATCCAGGTTGCGGGGTGGTGGTGTCCACCCAGGATGCCAGTTACGATGAGCTGGCCAGGCGCCTGGCCAAAGCCATCACTGACTTTGCCAGCCTCGATGAGGTGCAACGGCAGGCCATGCACGATGCGGCCTGCGAGCAAGCGAGGCAGCTGAGCTGGGCGCAGCAGGTGCGTCGTGTGTATGGAGCCCTTGAAGCATGAAGCCAGCGCTGTCCACGCGCCTGCCATGGCAGCGTTCCCCTCTCGCCTCCGGTGGCTTGGCGTCCCGAGTCTCTGTCAGCCGCTTTGACCTGGGCTTGATCTTTTTCCTGGCGATCATCGTGCCGGCTGGCCTGAACTACTGGCTGGTCATCAACCCGTTCACGGTGCTCATGGTGCTGCGTTGGGCCGTGGTGGTGGGCTTGCTGTTGCTGGCCTTCCAGATGGTCGCGGGCTCATCACCCTGGTACGTCCGGTTGGCCCTGTCCATGATCCTGGGGCAGGTCATCTTCAACTACGGGTTCACCAACATCGTGGTGGGGGGCGGGGGCATCAAGTTCACGCTGGCCGAGTTGGGGGTGTTGATCGCGCTGTTCTTTCTGCTGCCCAAGACGTTCGTGGTGCTCAAGCAGGTCCCAGCGTTCTGGGTGTGCCTGGTGGCCTTGATCGTGCCGCCCCTGATTCATCTGTACCCAGGCATCAAGACCTACGGCATGTCGGCCCTGCGGGACATCCTGTCCGTGGTGGACTTGATCTACTTCCTGGCCGGGTTGAGCGTTGCAGCTTGTGGCTTGATGATGGGCAGCTGGCTGGCTTGGCGCGCCCGCTTCATCCGCATCTGGATGATCGCTGGGGTGCTGTATGGGTGCCTGGCACCGTTCGCGATGGAGTTGCAGGCCATCTCGCCCGCTTTCCAGAGCTACCAGCAGACCATCCCGGTCGTGGGGTGGATGCTGACGGCATCGGTCAACGCCCTTGCTGCCATCTCTGCCTGGTATGCCATCCCCTGGGCCTACCCGCAGGCAAAGTGGCTGCGTTATCCCTTGGTTGCGCTCATCATGATCGGCACCTTGGTGGCGGTCGGGCTGACGCAGTCGCGCAACCTGTACGGCATGGTGCTGCTGCTGCCTTTCGTGCTGGCCTTTTTCGGTTACCGCAAGGCTTTCACGGCAACGATTGCCGGGGTGGTGATCCTGGTGGCAGCGCTCGGCCTGCTGGAGGTCTTCAGCGTCAAGGTGTCGGGGCGCATTTCGGAGCTCACCTTGTCGGCAGCAGTTGATCGGTTCCTGTCGGTGTCGGGCAAGCATGGCGACGAAGCCGGTGCCCACGGTGTCAACCAGCGCCTGGATTGGTGGGCATCGTCCCTGGGGAAGTGGTCGGCGAATCCGGAGACGATCATGCTGGGGGTGGGATACGGGCCTCCGCTGACCAATTTCCGTGCGCCAGGTGGCGACTATGGCGAAGGCGTCGTGGTCCGAGAACCCCACAACAGCTTCATTTCCAGCCTCTCTCGGGGTGGCGTGGTCTATTTCTCGCTGTGGATGTACGTGATCCTGGTGCCGCTGGTGGCGGCTGCCAAGGGGGCCCGATTGCGGATGCCTCTGCAAGCCAATGGTCATTACAGAGGGGTTGCGGCGTGGTGCTTCATCATCATGCTGATGCTGTTGGTGCAGTCGCTGTCCGAGCCGCATTTTGAAACCCCGTCGTTTGCCGCGATGTACTACTTTGTGGCTGGGTTTGCCTTGATCGAATACCTGGTGGTTGTCGGTCGGATCAAGCTGCCGGGCACATCCGGGGGGGCGCCATGAGGTTGATGTTCGATGCCGTCGAACTGACCCCGGACTCTGGCAAGAGCTTGGGCATTTATCGCTATGCAATGGGCCTGGTCACGGAAATGGCCAGGCAGCTCTCGGTTGGTGACCAGCTGCTCCTGGTTTGCAATGGCGACAATGAAAAGGACTTCGCTGAAGCTGCGGGGCTCGGCGGTGTGACGTTGATGCGGATCGTGCCGAACATGCCCGGGCATCTCTGGCGGCAAGCGTGGATGCGGGGTGTCTGTGCCTTGTGGGCGCGACAGCATGGTGTCGATGCTTACCTGTCCCCCAAGGGGTTCGTGCCGAGGAGGCTGTTGTGGCCAGGTCGCGTGCCGCGTGTGACCGTTGTGCATGACCTGATCCCCTTTTGGTATTTCCGGCGAAAGCCCGGGTACTTCGGTCGCCTGGAGACCTGGCTGGTTTCATCGGCATTCAGAAACACCTTTGCGCAAGCTGAGCACGTGGTGGCCATTTCGGCCCAGACGCATCGAGATCTGCTTGACGAGGGCATGGAGGCGGGGAGGGTGTCTGTTGTGCTCAACGGTGTGGACGAGCAGGGCGGTGCCACGGCCGCACGTCAGGACTTGCCCGCCGCGTTGGGCGGCAGGCCCTTCATTTTCGCGATGGCTTCGCGTTTGCCCCACAAGAACCTGGATGGGGTCTTGCGTGCCTACGAGGCGTACCGTGGCCTTGCTGGTGACCAGGCGTTGCCGTTGGCACTGTGTGGTGCCAGCGATGTGACCCAGCCTGGCGTTGTTGCCTTGGGCCGGGTCTCGGAAACCGAGCTTCAGGCGCTGTATGCGCATGCCGACTTGTTCCTGTTCCTGTCGCTGACCGAGGGGTTCGGGTACCCTCCCATGGAGGCGCTCCGCACGGGAACGCCTGTGGTTTGCTCCGACATAGGGGTCCTGGAAGAAGTGGCTGGCGCCCTGGCGACATACGTGCACCCCGAGCGGCCTCAGGATGCGGCCCGTGCCATGAACAAGGTGCTGTCCGAAGGGTTGACCTCGCAGCAAAGGGCCGCTCTGAAGCAAGCGGCCCAGGCCAGAATCGCCTCGCATCTGTCTTGGTCGGGCTGTGCCGAGGGCGTCTGGCGTGTCATTCGCCATGAGGTGGCGAGGGGCCAGCAACCAATGGGGGTCCGAGCATGAGCATCGCGGTGAACAGACTCGCGCCCTGGCAGGTGATGCGTCACCGCCCCGTCCTTGCGGTGAGCATCTTTGCATTGGCGCAAATCGTCGCTGCCGCATGCTGGTTTTCTCTGCCGCATCATTACAAGGCGGATGCCGTGGTGTTGCTGGATGCGTCGGAGAACCCCGTTCAGATCGCAACGAACGATGTCCAGGCCAACCTGCTTGCTTCGCGCGTTGGTCTGCTGAGCAGCCGTTTGGTGGCTGAGCGGGTGATCAAGAGGCTTGGCCTGGACCGCATGGCGGTGATGCAGCAGCAGTGGGCCATGCTGGGCGAGGGGCGCCCCTCATTCGAGACCTGGCTCGAAAACGTCGTGTTGGGCGGATTGATCCCGCGGGCCACTCCCGGCTCGAGCCTGGTGACCGTCTCGTATGCCTCACCGTCTCCTGAAATGGCGCGAGCCATGGCCAATGCATTTGCCGAGGAACTGGCTTTTGCTTCCGATCAGTTGAACCGGGGCGTTGACCTCTTTGCCGGGCGCGCGTACGCCGAGGCCCAGGAGCAGGCCAGGAGCGAGATGCGCTCGGCGCATGCCGAGCTGGCGCAGGGATCCTCCCGGGCCATGGTCGTGGACGTGGTGGCCGACCCCGATCTGCGCGCGCATTTGCAGGGCAGCAACCAGACCTCGAACGTCGTTGGCGCGTTCCTGGGTCAGGAGGCGATCAACCAGGTCCTGGCTGGCAAGGCCGATCCAGGCACGCTTCTCGATGACGCCTATCTGTTGCAGCAGCGGGAGCGCCTGTCTGCATTGCGCACGCAGCGTGCGGAGGCCGTGTCATCCATGGGGGATCAGCACCCCATCGTGCGGGCCCTGGATGCGTCGACGGTGGGATTGGAGGCCGACATTCGGCGTTACGAGCAGAAACGGCGCGCCTCTCAGTCGACCCGGGCGAGCGGGATGGGGCAGGCCGTGAGGTCGCTGCAGCAGGACGATGCGCGCAAGCAGGCTGCATTGTTGGTGCGCGAACAGCAGCGCCAGGCATTGGTCTCCGCTCAACAGAAAGCCGACCTGAGCGCGGAGCGGTACGAAGATGCTTTGACACAGGCCGAGTTGACCGAGCTTTTGAAGGATGCGCCCCGTGGCGACGTTCGGGTGATCAGCCTCTCTGGGTTGCCTGCGAGCACCTGGTTCCCGAGCCTGACGTACTTCGTCCCGGTTTCTGTGGGCATGGGCCTGCTGTTGGCGTGGATCGGGGCCTATGCGAGCGAGAGGCGTGACCGTCGCGTCAGGTCGGTCGACGAATTGCAGGAGCTGGTGGGCGCGCCGTTGGTTGGCCGCCTTGGGCGCCGCTGACGTTCAGCGGTTGCCCAGTCGCGCCTGATCGGCGGTGACATTGACCAACTGATTGTCTTTGGCCTTCAAGCCCGTGGTGTCACCGGTGATCGTGTCTCGCAGGTTCATGAGCTGGTTGCGCTCGTAGGTCACGTCGATGTGCCCCCCTGGAGCGTTGCTGTCGCTGAAGGTGGCCACACCGCCTCCATCGCAGGTGTTGCCCACCACGCGCATGCCCCTCAGGTTGCCCTGGCTGCCCCCGTTTTTGATGCAAGTGACGGGCACATGGCGACTGACGCCACCCTTGCTGATGGTGATGCGGTTGTTCTCGATCCTCAGTGGCTGCTTCTGGAAGTCCGATGCAAGGATGCCCACGAATTCCTGGGTATCGGAAGACAGCTTCTTGGAGATCTGGTTGCCCTGGATGATCACCTGGTCGTAGCCCCACCAGTGATCGGTGGTGATGGCGGCTCGGGGCGCGTCCTGGATGACGTTGTCCTGGATGGTGAGTTTCCCGCCTTTGACGCGGTTGACGTCCTTGACGATGCCTGCTCGGATCAGCTGATTGGCCTGCAGCACGGCGTCTGGCGAGTCGGTGACGATGATGTTGGCATCTGTCAGCTGATTGCGTTGCACAAGGGGCGCATGGCCGCCGATCTCCAGCCCGGCAGCCATGAGGGGAGAGCCCTCGATCACGTTGTCTCGAATGACCGCCGACGCGCCTGCCACGATGGACATCGCGTAGGCGCCTTTCTCGTGGTCCTTGTGCCACCGGCCGAACCGGTTGGCTTCGACGACGAGACCTGGCAGGTTGTCGCCCTGAATCTCGATCGACATGGCGCGGAAGCCCTGGCCGCTGTTGTTGCGGATCTGGGTGCGTGAAACCGAAAACAGGTGGATGCCTTCATGGACGTCGCCGAACTTGTTGTCCGCGATGAGGCTGCGATCGATGTTGTAGCCCATCACCCCTGTGTCGACGATGTTGCTGAACAGGTTTTGCCTGATGGTCAGGTCATCACCCTGGTCGGGGATGAAGACGCCATGGCGTTCTCCCCAGCGCCGTTTGTCCTGTTGCAGGTAGGCTGGCTGCTGGATGTTGCGAATCAGGTTGCTCTCGATGACGTGCCCCCGGCCGCGCACGGCGATCCCTCGGCCATCCAGGATGAGGTTGCGCACGGTGGTGGCGGATGCGGAGGTGGCATCGATGATCATGCCGGCGCGTGCTGGGTCAACCCATGTCAGCGTGGCGCCTTCCGTGGTGCACAGCGTCGTGCCATCCAGCAGGCGCAAGGTGGCGTCGATCCGGTAGTTGCCGGACAGCAGGACCGTGCTGCCTGGACCACCCTTGACGATGGCTTGCTGGATGTCTTGAGCGGTGGCGCCTTTCGGGGTCACGGTGCGCGTGGCCGGACAGGCCTCGGCTGCCCAGGCGACAGGCGCCAACCATGAGCCGGCCATGAACACAAGACTGAATCCAATCAGGGCCCATGGTTGCGGCTTTTTCATGTTCAGTGATCCACGACGATGCTGCCAACAACGGTGGTGCCTGACATGCGCAAGGCACCCACGACAGATTGAAGCTTGCGAACTTTGGTGACGTTCTGCCGCGCCAGCAGCACGGCCGCCCCGCATTTCGCGGCGATGACGGCGCCGTCCATGCCTTGCGACAGCGCAGGGGTGTCGACGATGACGTGATCGAACTTGGTCAGCAACTCCCTCATCAGCAACCCGAATGCGGAGCGCTCGGCCAACTCGAGGGGGTTCGGTGGAACGGTGCCCACCGGCAGTATGAACAGGCTCGGCATCGTCTTGACCGACTTGATGACGTTGCTGACGGAGCGTCCGGTGAGGATGCTAGTCAGGCCCACCGAGCTGCTGGGGATCTGGAAAATCTCGTGCAGCCTGGGGCTGCGCATGTTCGCGTCAACCAACAGGGTCCGGCCGGAGAGTTGGGAAAACGCCGCCGCAATGTTGGCGGCGAAATAGCTCTTGCCGTCGCCGGAGTCAGCGCTCAACACAGCAAGCGCCTTGCGAGGCGCGTTGCCACTGAACATCTTCATGATGAGGTGGCTGCGCGTTGTTCGGAATGCCTCGGCCTGCGGCGAGAACGGATTGGTGGCAACGATGAGTTCCTGGTTGAAGTTCTCTTCGTGCTCGCCGCTGTAAGGGTAGTGGAACTGCTGTGCCAGCGCCCACATGACGTCGTTGGTGTTGGCCAGACCCAATGCCACAGCGGCTTCGCCGAAGCGGACACTGTTTTCCTTCTGGTACTGCAGGATCGTTTCGATCTGCTCTGGCGACAGGTTGTTGGCCTTGCTGATGATCTCGCCGATGGTGGGCTCATCGCGAGGCATCTGCGCGGTGTCAGGGAACGACGCATCGACTCCGTCAAAGCCGGAGTGGAGGAACTTCTTGGTCTGGTCCATGTTCAGAGTAGTCGGCCTGACATGTTGGGTGGGGGGGCTTCCAGGCTGCCGGCAGCAGCAGTCTCCAGAGGGTAGAGGATGCTTTCTTCGGCTTGAGGCATCCACCAGCGACGTGGGCGCATCCGCGAGGACATGAAGCCGATCACCGGGGTCTGGAGCAGGTTGACCAGATCAGAGGTGCCGCGGACGGTGCGGTCCGACAGTTCGATGAGGGTGGTGATCACGGCGGCAAGGATCAGACCGAGAACCGCCCCGAGCAACGTATTGATGCCCACACGCGGTGTGGCAGGGCTGGTGGGTTCTGCGGCGGCATTCAGCACGACGATGTTGTTCTGGCTGTTGCTGCCTTCCAGGCTCATCTGGCTCTGGCGGGCCTGGATGGCGTCGTAAACGCGTTGGGCCGCAGCCACTTCGCGCTCGATGAGCAGGAGTTCGTTGCGGGCTTCCTTGAGTTGCAGCAGCTTTTGGCGTTGCTCGTCGTAGGCCACCTGGATGGCCTGGATGCGGGACTGGTTGATCTGGTCGGTGGCGCCAATGCCGCGGTTGACGCGGCCGATTTCCTGCCGGATCTTTTCTTGTGTCGAGGCGATGCTGGCGCGCGATTCGATGATGACCGGGTGGTTGTCGCCGTACCGCTCGAGCGATTCGTCGAGCTTGGCTTGTTGACGGGACAGATCGGTGCGCAACGCGGTCAGCAATGGGCTGGCCAGGGCTTCCGGTGACACCTCGGCGTTGCGACTTGCCTGGACGTTGCGGCTGCTGGAGTCGGCCAGCGCCCCGCGAAGCTGGGTCAGCTGGGTGGACAGCTCGCTCAATTTGAGGGTTTCGGCGTCCAGGCGCTCATCGGTGACCAGGATGCCCTTTTGCTTCTGGGTTTCCGCCAACTTGATCTGCGCGCGCTCGAGCTTCTGCCTGGCCAGGTTGCCACGTTCTTCGAAGAATTCGGAGTACTGCTTGGCAGGACTGGTTTTGAACTGAACGGTGGAGTCGATGTAGGCTTTGGCGAAGGCGTTGGCGACGGACTGTGCAAATTTCGGATTGCCGTCCGAGAACCGCAGTTCGATGATGTTGGCTTCTCGGGCCGCTTCCACCTTCAGGCTGGACAGGAGTCGAGCGGTGAGCCAGTTCTTGTAGTCGCCTTTGCGGCCATCCGCATCCCATTCGGCACGGAACTGCGGCAGGTCTTCCAGCTTGAGTTCGTCGATGACCTTCGAGGCGACGTGATTGCTTTCGATGATGTCGACCTGGGTGGCCAGGTAGGCCGCCGAAGGCACCACCCCGGCAGCAGACGTGCCTGCCACAGGATCGATCTTGAGATCGATCATGAGCATGGCACTGGCGGCGTATTTCTTGGGCCAGACAAGGCTGACGACGAGCGCCAGGCTTGTGATGGTCAGAAAAATGCTGGCTGCCAGCAGCCATCGTGCTCGGAGAACGCGGAGAAAGTCGGTAAAGCTCATGGTTTCTCGTGTTGGCTGCCGGTGCAGGCGCCAAGCGCCCGCCCGCACCGGTTGTCGCCCTTTACTTCAGGCCAGAAATGCCTTTGGACAGGGCTTCGGCATCCACGGCGGGAGCGGATGCGGGCGATGCCGCCACGGACGGGGTCGAGGCCACGCTGCTGTTGGCTGCCGAGGCTGCATCTGCGCCCGAAGCCGGCTTCTCGGCGAACTTGCCCAGGTACTCGATTTTCGCAGCATCACGCATGGCTTTGACTTCCTTCTGAGCGAACTGGCGACGGCGCTCTGCCGTCAGGAACTGCTCGATCGCAGGCTTGGCCTGATCAAAGGTGACCGGCTGGGCGCGGCTGGCCACGACCAGGATGGCCTTGAAGCCGTCCTTGGCGGTGATGAACAGCGCTTCGCCGTCTCCGACCTTGGCCAGTTGATCAACGATCGTCAGGGGCAGGCCTTCTGCTGCCTGGGTGACTTGCTGGGCAGTGAACTTCAGGCCTGCGGCCTTGATGGTCTCTGCGTATTCGGCAGGGGTGCGGGCCTTCTTGAGGACTTCGATCACGTCCTTGGTCTGTTCGGCGGTCGCAGGCACCGTGAACTCTTGGAGCGCGTAGACCTTGCGTTGCGAGAACAGGGCCGGCTTGTCGTCGAAGTACTTGCGGATTTCGTCGGCGCTCGGGGTGCCCGCGCCGGCGGCGGCGGCGCGCTCGATGTAGCTGCGCGCCAGGATGTTGCGGCGGGTCGCTTCGAGCAGTTGCATGACCTGCGGATCGCGGTCGAGCTTCTGTTCTTCGGCCTTGGCCACGGCAAGTTGCTGGTCAATCAGGCCTTCGAGGATGTTGCGGCTGGCGGCATCCGTCTGCTCGGGGCGCAGGCCCTGCTGGCGCTCGAGGATCTGGTTGATTTGGTGAACGGTGATCTCGGTGTCGTTCACACGGGCGGCGGACTGGGTCGCCTTGCCTTCGGACGAGCTCTTGTCGCCGCAGCCGGCGGCCAGGGCGGCGGCCAGGACGACGGGCAGCAGGGCCATCATGCGGATGGCGCGCGGTTGAGCGGGGGCGTGCAGGCGGTGTTGCATGGTCTGAAGGTTGGATGGGTTGGGGGCTCGCCCGACTCCGAAGGGAGTTCAGGCGTCAATGCAAGATCTGTGACAGTTGTTGAAGTTCCCTCTGGGGCGGACAAACCGCTCAAACAGGTGGTTTGTCACCCTTTGTTGTCACGGTTTGGGGCGTCCTGGGCGACCGAGGTGTACCGCAGACCACGTCAGTGCCCCGGCGAGTGCACCACTCAAATGCGCCCAGGGGGCCACGTTTATAGCCGACGCTTCTGACAGAACGAGGTGATGGGCCCAGGGGTTTTCCATGAAGAGCTTGCCAGCCACCCAGGCCAGCAGCACGGTGCCCACCACGCGGTGGCTGGCGCGGACGGGGTGATGGAGGTTGGCCAGGGCCACGATCACGACGCCCGCGTGCAGCACCCCCGACAGGCCCACGTAGGACGTCAGCGAGGGCTCCAGCAGCATGCCGAGGTGGGTCAGGGGCCAGGCGATGAACCAGGCGAGGGTGTCGCGCGGGGTGACGTCGGAGAGGGTGCCCATCAGCAGGATCAGGCCCGCGCCAAACAGGTTGCGCCACAGGTGCGCCTCGCTGCCATGCAGCCAGGCGGTGGCCCACCAGCTCCACATGGGCTGGTGGCCTCCCTGATCTGGGCGCAGCACCAGCCGGGCGGGCAGCTCGGGCCAGAACTCCGGCGGCAGGGCCAGCGGCACGGGGGCGAAGGCCAGGCTGGGCAGGGCCAGCAGCAAGCCCAGGGCGCACCACCACAAGGCGTTGGTGGTCACGGTGGGACGGGAGATGGGCGTGCTCAAGGCAGGGGGCGGGGGTCGGACGCCCCGGTGCCGGCAGGCGTGAGTTGGCCGAACACCCCTCGCCACAGGGCGAGGACGGCGTCGCGGTGGTGGGCCACGGCCGCCAGGCGTTCGCCGTCGAGCTCGGTCGGGGCCTCGTCCAGGCGCGCCCGGTGCTGGATGCGGCGCAGTTCGCGGTAGGCCTGGCTGGCGGCTTCGGCGACGGGGCGGGGCATCAGTCCGGCATCGGCGGCGCGCAGCAGCAGGGCGATGTTGCCCAGGTTGTCCATCAGGGCCGGGTGGGCGCGGCTGTGCGCCAGCACCAGGAACTGCACGACGAACTCGACGTCGATCATGCCGCCGGGGCTGTGCTTGATGTCGAAGCGCTCGGGCGGGCAGGGGTGGGCCTCGCGCATGCGCTCGCGCATCGCCACGACCTCATGGGCCAGGCTGTTGGCACAGCGCTCGGTGGACAGCACGGCGCGGCGGGTGGTCTCGAAACGTTCGGCCAGCACCGGCTCGCCCGCGCACCAGCGTGCACGCGTGAGGGCCTGGTGCTCCCAGGTCCAGGCGGTGTTGCTGCCGCGCTGGCGCTGGTAGTCGTCGTAGGAGTGGTACGAGGTCACCAGCAGGCCCGAGTTGCCGTTGGGGCGCAGGGCGGTGTCGATGTCGAAGAGCTCGCCCACCGAGGTGCGCAGCGTCAGCCAGGTGATGAGCTTGCGCGCGAACAGCAGGTAGGCGTCGATGGGGCTGGGGGTGTCGGGGCCGGCGTCCTGCTCTGGCGCGTCCTGCGTGTCGTCGTAGACGAAGACCACGTCGAGGTCGGAGCCGTAGCCCAGTTCCTTGCCGCCGAGCTTGCCGTAGGCGATGACGGCGAAGTGCGGATCGCGCTCGACGGCGTAGCGGCCCTGTTTGCCGGGGCGTTGCTGCAGCTCGCGCCAGGCCCAGCGCAGCGTGATGTCCAGCGTGGTGTCGGCCAGCAGGGACAGGTCATCGGCCACCTGCTCGACGGTGAGCGTGCCTTCGACGTCGCGCACCAAGGTGCGGAAGACCTCGGCGTGGTGGGCGCGCCGCAGCGTGTCCATCAGCGCTTCTTCGTCGGCCTGGCCGGCGCGCACCCAGGCGTTGTGGCGCTCTTCGAGCTCGGCGCGGTAGGCGCGGGCGTCGAAGCGGCCGTCCATCAGGCGCGGGTCGGCCAGCTCGTCGATCACGCCGGGGTGGCGCAGCAGGTAGCGCATCGACCAGCGCGCCAGGCCCAGCAGTCGCAGCAGGCGCCGCAGCACCTCGGTGCGCTCGGCCAGCAGCGAGAGGTAGCTGTCGCGGCGCAGCAGGGGGTTGAGCCATTCCACGAAACGCAGCACGGCGTCGATGCCCAGGGGTTCGCGGCCATCTTCGCCTTCGCTCAGTGCGATCTGGGTGGCGCGGCCGATCAGCTTGGCCAGGCGGAGCTTGGAGGCATCGGGCAGCATGCCCACCTTGGGCTGGCGGGCGAACTCCAGCACGTGCGGGGCGATGGCCTCGGGCAGCTTGGCGGCGAACTCTTCGCTGTCGACCGGCAGGGGCGGGCCGCTGCAGCCCTTGCAGCCACCATTGCCGCCGCCTTCGCGGCCGTCGTGCAGCAAGGCATCGAACTCGGTGGCGACCAGCTCGCGGACCTGGCACAGGGCGTTGAGCAACTGGCAGGTGGGCGACAGGCAGTCGGGGTGCGAGGACAGGTCGGCGCTGCGCTGGGTCAGGCCCATGCTGCGGGCGATCCAGTCCAGGTCGGCGTCCTGCGTGGGCAGCATGTGCGTCTGCTGGTCGTCCAGGAACTGGATGCGGTGCTCGACCCGGCGCAGGAAGGTGTAGGCGCGGGCGAGTTGCTCGGCCTTGTCGGGCGGGATGAGGCCGCGCGCGACCAGTCGAGGCAGGGCCTTGAGCGTGGAGCGGGTGCGGATCTCGGGGAACTGGCCGCCGCGCACCACCTGCAGCAGTTGCACGGTGAACTCGATCTCGCGGATGCCGCCGCGCGCGAGCTTGACGTCGTTGGCGCGGTCGGGGCGGCCGGCGGCGCGGCGCATGGCTTCGTCGCGGATCTTGCGGTGCAGCTGGCGCAGGCCCTCGAAGACGCCGTAGTCGAGGTAGCGGCGGTAGACGAAGGGCATGACCAGGTTGCGCAGCGCCAGGGCGCGGGCGTGGTGGGCACCGCCGGGCATGCAGCGGCGCGGCGCCACGATGCGGCTCTTGAGCCAGGCAAAGCGCTCCCATTCGCGGCCCTGCACGAGGAAGTACTCTTCCAGCATCGCCATGCTGACCACGGGCGGGCCGGAGTTGCCATTGGGGCGCAGCGCCAGGTCGACACGGAAGACGAAGCCGTCTTCGGTGGTGTCGGCGATCAGGGTGCTGAGCTTGCGGGCCACGAAGGCGAAGTACTCGTGCACCGAAACCTGGCCCGTGACTTGACCCGGTAGGCGGCCGGTGACATCGGCCACGCCGGTGGTCTGGCCATCGTCCTCGTAGACGTAGATCAGGTCGATGTCGGACGAGACGTTGAGCTCGCGCCCTCCGAGCTTGCCCATGCCGACGACCCAGAAGTCGACGCGTTGGCCCTGCTCGTTGAGGGGCTGGCCATGCTTGAGGTCGGCCTCGGCCTCGGCGGCGGCCAGGGCGCGGTCGAGCGTCACCTCGGCCAGCTCGGTCATGGCCTGGGTGATGGCCTGCATCGGTGCGCAGGCCTGGATGTCCTGCACGGCCAGGCGCTCCATCACGAGCTGTCGGGCCACGCGCAGCGAAGAAATCAGGTCGCGGCCACCGTCTTGCAGCCGATCGACGAGGGCCGCGATGTCGGCGCCACGGGGCACCCCTGGGCAGGCCTGTGCGAACGCTTCCACTTCGGCGGCATAACGGCGCCGGATGCGCTGGACGTAGCGGGAGTGGTCGGCCGGGGCCGAGGAGGCGGCGGCGTCGGTGGGGATGTCAATCATGGAACCGGATCAGGGTGCTGCGGGTCTGTGCTAGGGTTCTTGCCTTTGGTCGAACCGGCCAACCTGCACGCGATGGTAGGGCACAAGCCCACCTCGGTGGGGTGGTGGTTCGACGGATGTGTGCCGATTTCATGCCCCAGACGCCCGATTCGAAGGTCGATGCGACCGACGATCCGACCCCTGACCGCCAAGCCGGCTCCGCTGGCTCCACTGAACCTGTTCACGGGCCGGGGCGGTTGCTGGTCCTGCCTGCACGCTGGCTGGGCCGCACCGGGCTGAGGACCTTGCGTTGGCTGGGCTGGTGCCTGATGGGGCTGGCATTGGTTGCGGCGGCGGCTTGGGCCTTCCTCCTGATCCAGATTCTGCCAAGGGTCGACGATTGGCGTGATGAGCTGACGCAACAAGCCACTCAGGCATTGGGGGCGC
This sequence comes from Burkholderiales bacterium RIFCSPHIGHO2_01_FULL_63_240, assembly GCA_001770725.1. Taxonomy (GTDB): domain Bacteria; phylum Pseudomonadota; class Gammaproteobacteria; order Burkholderiales; family Burkholderiaceae_C; genus Aquabacterium. The sequence goes on along the minus strand of MERU01000001.1, from coordinate 380,988 downwards.
CCGTGCGCGTGGGACAGGTGGTTGGTCGAGCCGACGGCATCTGGCCCGTGCTGTCGCTGCGCGAGGTTCAGATCCTCGATGGGCAGGGGCGCACGGCCTTGCGCCTGCCCGAGGTCGAAGCCCGCCTGTCTCTGTCGTCACTGGCCCCGACGGCCCTGCTCGATGGCGAGTTGAGGCTCGACCGCCTGGTGCTGGTCGCCCCTGAACTCGACATCCGCCGCGATCGCGCCGGGATGCTGCATGTGGCCGGGCTGAGCCTGCAGGGCGCGCGCTCGAGCGCAGGGGAAGGCAGCGCGGCCGGTGACTGGGTGCTGTCGCAGTCGCGCATCCAGATCCGCCAGGGCACCGTGCGCTGGAGCGACGAGTACCTGGGGGCGCCCACGCTGGCTTTGCAACAGGTTGACCTGACCTTGAAAAACCGGCCGTCCTGGCGGGGCCGCGTGCACGAGCTGAGCCTGTCGGCTACGCCACCCGCCGAGTTCGGGCGGCGTTTTCGTGTGGATGCGCACATGAGCCAGCCGATCTGGCTGGTCGGGCAGGGCGATGCGGCGCGCTTGCCCAATGGGGTGCCCTTGCAGCAGGCCGGCTGGACGCCACGCCTGGACATCGAGACCACCCGCCCGGCCGACTGGCGAACCTGGTCGGGCGAGGTCAAGGTGCGCTTCGAACACGTCGATGTGCGGCGCCTGCGCCAGCATGTGCGGCTGCCGGTCGAGGTGGCCAGCGGGCAGGGGGCGGTGTCCGCCTCGCTGGACCTGACGCGAGGCCGGCTCAGCCGCGTCGGCCTGCAGGCCGATGTGCGCGACGTCCAGGTCCGCCTGGCCCCCCAGCTGCCGCCCATGGTGTTCAAGCGCCTGAGCGGCGAGGTCACGGTGGGCAACGAGGACCTCATCGCCTCATTGGGTTACCGCGACCTGGCTTTCACGCTGGCCGATGGCCTGAGCTGGCCGGCCAGCTCGGGGCGTCTGGCCTGGCGCCATGCGGCCTGGCCGGATGGCTGGCCTTCGACCGGTTGGGGCGACAACCAGGGCGGCGAGGCCCAGGCCGATCGGCTGGACCTGGCCCAGCTGGCCTTGCTGGCCGACCGCCTGCCGCTGCCCGAGCGCGTCCGCGACGCCCTGTCGGACCTGGCGCCCCGCGGTGTCGTCGAAGGGCTGTCCTGGCGCTGGGAGGGGGCGGCCTCCGACCCCAGTCGCTATCAGCTCAAAGCCCGTGTGCGAGGGCTGGGCCTGTCCGAGTCCCGCGAGCCGGAGCAGGGGCGGCCCGGCCTGGCGGGGGCCGACGTCACCGTCCAGGCCACCGAAACCGGCGGCAGTGCCGAGCTGGCCGTGCGAGAAGGCTGGCTGGGCTTCCCGGGCGTCTTCGAGGAGCCGCGCATCGAGCTCGACAGCCTGAACGCCGATGTCCGCTGGACGGTGCAGCCGCCGGCCAAGCAGGGCGCGCCTTCGCGCTGGCAGGTCGAGGTTCGCCAGGCCCGTTTTGCCAACGCCGAGGCGGCCGGGCAGCTCGAGGGCACCTGGCGCACCGGTGAGACGGCCCGCGACCGCCTGCCGGGACACCTTGCCTTGCAAGGCAGCTTGAGCCGGGCCCAGGCGACGGCGGTGTGGCGCTACCTGCCGCTGACCGTGGGCGAAGCCGCCCGCCAGTACGTGCGGCACGCCATCCGTGGCGGCAGCGGCCAGGACGTCACTTTCGAGGTCAACGGCCAGCTCGACGGCTTTCCTTTCCCGAATGACCAGGGCGGGCGCTTCCGCGTCAAGGTGCCCATCCGCGAGGCGTCGCTCGACTACGCCCCGGCGGCCATCACCGGCGACGCCCCCGGCGTGCGCTGGACGCCCTTCACCGACATGGCCGGCGAGCTCGCTTTCGAAGGCCAGCGCATGGTCATCCGCCAGGCGCGAGGCCGCCTGGGCGACATCGGGCAGGGCACCTTCGTGCTCACCAACGTCGAAGGCCGCATCGACGACCTGGCCGCGCAAGACCCGGTGCTGACCATCGGGGGGCAGGGCGAGGGCCCCTTGAACGACGCGCTGACCTTCCTGGCCGCCTCGCCCCTGTCGACCCACCTGGGCGCGGTGCTCACCAAGGCGCAGGGCCAGGGCCAGAGCGCCCTGCGCATCGACCTGGCCATCCCGCTCAACCGCAGCATCGACACCCAGCTCAAGGGCGAGGTGATGCTCAAGGAGAAGGACCGCGCCGGCATCCGACTGGGCGCCCTGGCGCCGGCGCTGACACAGGTGCGCGGCCGCATCGCCTTCACCGAATCGCAACTGCAGGTGCAGGCCCGCGCCAAGGTCTGGGGCCAGGAAATGGTGGTCGAGGGCCAGCGTGGTGCCGACGGGGCGCTGAAGTTCGCCGCCCAGGGGCAGGTCTCGGCCGATGCCCTGCGCCAGGCCGAGGAGTACCCCTTCCTGATGCGCCTGGCGCCGCGCCTGAGTGGCGACGCGCCCGTGTCGGTGCTGGTCAGCATGGCCGCGCGCAACGGCCCGGACGCCCCGCCTTCGCTGCCCGAGGTGGTGGTCGCGAGCAACCTGCGCGGCATCGCCAGCAGCCTGCCCGCGCCGCTGAACAAGGCCGCCAACCAGCCCTGGCCGCTGAAGGTGAGCTACCGGATCGAGGACGAGGCCGGGCACCACGATGCCATCCAGGTCGATGTGGGCAACCCCGCGCAGGCGCAAATGACCTCGGCCGCCGTGCCCTGGTTGCGCGTGGACCTGCGCCGCGACGTGCGAGGCGAATGGGCCCGCGTGCAGCGTGGCCTGATGCAGCTGAGCCTGCCCGCGCAAGGCCCCGCCGCGAGCCCCATGCCGCTGCCGGCCAAGGGCGTCGTCGCCCAGGTCAACACGCCATCGATCGATCTCAAGGCCTGGCAGGGCGTGCTCGATGCGATGACCACGCCGGTCAACGCGGCTGGCTCGGCCAGCCCCGCGCGCACGAGCCCGAGCACCGCCGAATCGCTGGCCGCCGACGAGAGCCTGATCCCCGAGACCATCCAGGTCCAGGCCGCTGCCGTGAACTGGCAGCAGCGCACCCTGCGCAACGTGTCGGCCACGGTGCAGCACCCCGCGCCCAATGTCTGGAAGGTGCAGCTCGACTCGACCCAGGCCGCCGGCCAGATCGACTGGGTGCCCGAGCGCATCCCCGCTTCGGCGAGCGGCTCTCACGGCCGGGTCGTGGCCCGCCTGTCGCGCCTGCTGGTGCCCGAAGCCGAAGCGCAGGCCCTCGCCGATCAGGCGGCCGACCGCCTGGTGGCCAGCGAGCCGACCGCTGGCCTGCCGGCGCTGGACATCGTCATCGACCAGTTTCAGTGGAAGGGCCTGGACATCGGGCGCTTCGAGGTGGAGGCGGTCAACCGGCTCATCCCGGTGACGGGCGGGCCCGGGCTGCCCGAATGGCGCGTCACCCGCATGAAGCTGGCCAACGCCGACGCCGAGCTCGACGCGGTGGGCAACTGGACGGCGCTGGGCGCGCAGAACAACGTGCGTCGCCCTGGCGATGGCCGCTTGCGCCCCCGCTCGGCCTTCAGCTTCACGCTGGATTTGCGCAACAGCGGTGCCCTCATGAACCGCCTGGGCCTGCCTCAGGCCATCAAGGGCGGCAAAGGCAAGCTCACGGGCCAGGTCAGCTGGCTGGGCTCGCCGCTCGACCTCGACGTGCCCAGCCTGAGCGGTGACCTGAAGGTGGCGCTCAGCGAAGGCCAGTTCCTCAAGGCCGACGCCGGCATGGCGCGGCTGCTGGGCGTGCTCAGCCTGCAGGCCTTGCCGCGCCGCTTCCTGCTCGATTTCCGCGACATCTTCCAGCAAGGCTTCGCTTTCGACAGCGTGGATGGCGACATCAAGGTCAGCCAGGGCCAGGCCACCACGCGCAACCTGCGCATGCGGGGCGTGCAGGCCGTGGTGCTCATCGAAGGCCAGGCCGACCTGTTGCGCGAGACGCAGGACCTCACCGTCTACGTGGTGCCCGAGATCAACGCCGGCACGGCCTCGCTGGCCTACGCGGCCATCAACCCGGTCATCGGCCTGGGCACCTTCGTGGCGCAGATGCTGCTGCGCAAGCAGGTCGCCGAAGCGGCCACCACGGTTTTCCGCATCGGTGGCACCTGGGCCGACCCGGTGGTGGAAAAGGGCCTGCCGCCGCGTGTCGATAGCGGCCCGCCAGGTGGCAACGCCGCGAAGTGATGCAGGTTGCGAAACAGGTCTTGCCGGCCGGCACAACCCGGTCGCCACGTGTTCGCGCACAATGCCTGCTTCCCCTGACCCCTGCCGAGAAGACATGAGCCTGTCCCGCCGTTCGATGCTGCTGAGCCTGTCGGTCCTCACGGGCCTGCTTTTCGGGTGTTCCGGCGACGCGGTCACCCGCATGCCCGATCTGCTCTACACCGAGATCAACGGTCAGGCGCGTCAACTCGGCCAGCTCAAGGGCAAGGTCGTGGTGCTCAACTTCTGGGCCACCAGCTGCTCGACCTGTGTCAAGGAAATGCCGCGCCTGATCGAGACCCACAACCGCTTCAAGGCCCAGGGCCTGGAGACGCTCGCCGTGGCCATGTCCTACGACCCGCCGGCCTACGTCATGCAGTTCGCCGAATCGCGCAAGCTGCCGTTCAGGGTGGCCATGGACCACGACGGCAGCCTGGCGCAGGCCTTCGGCGACGTCCAGCTCACGCCCACCACGCTGGTCATCGACAAGCGCGGGCAGGTGGTCAAACGCTACATCGGCGAGCCCGATTTCGCCGCGCTCGACGACCTGCTGGCCCGATTGCTGGCGCAGCCCGCGGGTTGACCGCCCGATGAGCAGGCGGGCCTGGGGTGGATGGCTGGCGGCGCTGCTGCTGTCGGCCTGCGCTCCTGCCTTGAACTGGCGTCAGATGGACCTGGCCGACGCGGACGGCTTGCGCGTGCGCTTTCCCTGCAAGCCCGACCGCATCGAGCGCTTGCTGCGACTGGAGGGGGTGGATGCGCCCTTGCGCATGGCGATGTGGTCATGCGAGGCCGCTGGCGCCACCTGGGTCTTGGCGGCGGCGCGGCTGGACAGCGCCACCGAGGTCTCGGCCACCCTGCGTGCGCTGGCCGCCGCCACCGAGGGCAACCTTGCGTGGGCCGACCGGCGCGCGCGCCAGCAGGCGCCAGCGCTCACCGAGCCGCCCTGGCAACGCATCGACACCGGCGCCGTGCAGGTGCCGGGCATGACGCCCAATTCGGACGCCCGCAGCTGGCGCATCCAGGGCCTCAAGCCCGATGGCAGCTCGGGGGCCGGGCCCCTCACCGTGAACGCGTGGCATTTTTCCCACGGATTGACGGTCTTTCAGGCGGCGGTCTGGCAGGGCGAGGCCCCCTTGCTTCGCCAAAACGGTGAGGATGCCGTGGAGGTCTTCCTCCGTGCGCTCCACTTTCCCGGGTGAGAGCCGATAATCTGCTTGGTATGCCTGGTCTTTTCCTCATCGCGCACGAGCCGTTGGCGTCCGCACTGAAGTGCGCGGCGCAGCACTGCTTTCCAGAGGCCGTGGCCAGCCTGCAGGCGCTGGACGTCAGCGCCGGCCAGCCGCCCGAGGAAATCGAGGCCCAGGCGCGCATCCTGCTGCAAAAGGCTCAGGACGGCGACGAACGCGGTGAGGTCCTCATCCTGACCGACGTCTTCGGCGCCACACCCTGCAACACCGTCCAGCGCCTGGCCGATGGCCAGCGCGTGAAGGTGGTCACCGGTGTCAACCTGCCGATGCTCTGGCGTGCCCTGAATTACTCGCGTGAAAGCCTGGACACCCTGATCACCCGTGCGGTGGCCGGTGGCTCGCAGGGCATCATGCAGATCGCGACCAGCCGCCCGCAGAACCAGGCGACCTCCGCCAGCAGCCATGATCAAGACCACCGTCACCATCAGCAATAAGCTGGGCCTGCACGCCCGTGCCTCGGCCAAGCTGACCAAACTGGCCAGCGCCTACCCCTGCCAGGTTCACATGAGCCGCAACGACCGCCGCGTCAACGCCAAGAGCATCATGGGCGTGATGATGTTGGCCGCCGGCATCGGCACCGATGTCGAGGTCGAATGCGACGGCGACCGCGAGGAAGAAGCCCTCAAAGCCCTGGTCGCGCTGATCAACGACAAGTTCGGCGAAGGCGAGTGACTTCGGGGTTTCACTGACCTGCATCCGGGCGGGAAACCCGCAGTTTCGGTCACCAGCGTGACGGAGTTTGTCGCCGCGCCGCCACACACATGCCCCCGTGGGCGGGCCGTCGCGGCACAGTCTGTTGCACGTGGGTCTGCGCTCGTTTCGAATGGCGGCAGTCCCGTGCGGTCGATGAAACAAGCGGCCGCCGTTTCCAGCATTCAAGGAGTATCCATGGTCCGCTCTACCCGCTCGTCGGTCTGGCTGTCTGCCGTTTCTTTTGCCGCCCTGGCCTGCATCGGTCAACAGGCCGTGGCCGCCGAAAACGGCTTGCAGCGTTATTCGCCCGGCATCGGGGGCAGCGACATGACGGCGCCGCTGACGCCCGGGTTGTACCTGCAGGTGCCGCTGGTGCATTACCACGCGCGAAAGCTCAAGGGAGGGGACCATGATCAGGCCACGGCGGCCACTCCCACTGAGCAAAAAACCATCCCGGGCGTTGGCGTCGTCCCCGCGGTTCCTGAACTTCGCTCAAAGATCGGCATCAAGACGGACACCTACGCTGCGCTGCCGCGCTTGACCTACCTGAGCACCAATCGTGTTTTTGGCGCCAACCTGGGTTTCACGGTGATGTTGCCCCTCGTCAAGCGCAAGGCGGCTTTCTCCGCCTCGCCGGTTTTCAGCGGCACGGCGCTGGCGGCGTATCCCAGCCTGGTCCAGTCGAGCTACGCCAACACCATCAGCGCTTCTGTGGCTGCTCGTCAGGACGGTGATGAAACCGGCATTGGCGATCTTGAAATGTCGCCTGTCTTCCACTGGGAAATCGGCGACAACCAGGCCGTCAACTTCGCGCCGACCATCGTGCTGCCCACCGGCAAGTACGACGTCAAGCAGCGCGTGAACACCGGCTACGGCAAGTTCTACACCTTCCGCCCGTCCGTTCAGTACAGCTACATCGGCGACGGCTGGGACTTCGGCGCGCGCACCGTGTTCTCGTTCAACACCCGCAACAAGGACAACGGCTACTACTCGGGCACCATGTTCAACGTCGACTGGCAGCTCATGCGCTTCATCAGCGACGACGTGCGTGTGGGCCTGCAGGGCTACTTCGTGCGCCAGCTCAGCAAGGACACCCAGGACCTGAGCAAATTCTCCGCACAGGAGATCCAGGAAAAGAACCTGCAAAAGGAAATCATCAACGGCAACCGCTCCAGCGTCACGGCCGTCGGCCCCGCCGTCGGTTGGGTCGTCAACGGTGGTGAAGCCCTGGTCGAAGGCAAGTTCCTGCAGGAATTCGGCGCCCGCAACCGCACCGAAGGCTCGGCCTTCTGGCTGTCGATCTCCAAGCCGCTGTGACACCTGGCTGAACGCCGTTTCGAGCTGGAGCTGACATGGTCAAAGACCCATCCCTGCGCGCGTTCATCGATGGCCTGCCGACGCCGGATGAGCGCCGTCGCGCGCTGCTGATCGCAGCGGCGGCTTCGGCCCTGCTGCCGTTCGCGGCGCCGGCCCACGCGGCGGTCGAGCTCGAAGGGGTGGAGTTGCCCGAGACCGTCACGGCCTACGGCAAAAAGCTCATCCTCAATGGCGCGGGCTTGCGCAAGCGCGGCTATTTCAAGGCCGACGTCACGGCCCTGTACCTGCCCGAAAAGCGCACCACGCCCGAGGCCATCTACAGGCTCGACGGCATCCGCCGCATCCAGCTCAACATCCTGCGCGAGTTCACCTCGTCGACGATCTCTCGCATCTTCCTGTCCGACTTCAAGCAGTCGGCCACCGAAGAAGAGTTCAAGAAGCTCATCGGCCCCATCGGCCAGATCGGCATGGCGTATTCGAACGTCAAGCGCGTGGTCAAGGGCGACGTCGTCAACCTCGACTGGCTGCCGGGCACGGGCTGGATGGCCACGCACAACGGCAAGCAGCTCACCAGCGATGGTGGGCAGTCGCTGGCCATCAACGACGAGCTGGCCTTCCAGATCTACCTGCGCATGTACATCGGCCCCGCCGCACCCGAAGAGTTGCGCAATGGCTTGCTGGGCCTGACCAAGCTCACCCGCGTGGCCGATTGACCCGACCCGATCCGAGCGGGCTCAGGTGCTCTTGTAGTGCGCCTCGAGCATGGGCGGCATCGGGGCGTCGAGCAGGCCGGCCATCAAGCGCAGCACGTCGGCGGTCTGGTGGCTCATCAGGCCCTGAGGGCTGTGGTTCATGGCTTCTTCGACCCAGGCCTTGATCAGTTGCGGGCGCAGCACCCACGACAGCTCCTGCAAGCCCGCCAGCGCGTGGGCCAGGGCGTCGGCGTCGGTGTTGATCGTTCCCAGGGTGGTGTCTCCTGCCTGGCCTGACCAGTCGGCGTTCAGTCGGTGGTTGACGGCTTCCAGCCAGGCCCTGTTGGCGGTGGGCAGGCCCGAGTCGGTCTGTTCCGCTGGGATGAGTCGAGCCAGGTAGGCAGACATCGTGCGCACGTGATGCAGGTCGGAGGGCTGCAGCGAGGCCAGGTCCTGGCCCTGTCCTGTCACCGGGCGCATGAAGGCCTGGCTGCCGCGCTGGTGCACCCCCATGCGGTGCCTCAGGGCCAGCCACCACAGGCGCTCGCGCGGGCTGACGCGGCCATCGGCGCGCAGCAGGTCTCGGGCCTGCTCGACCAGCGTGCGGCGTTGGGGCATGGGCGACTGCGCGATGCGATCGGTCAGCCGCTCGAACTCGGCCACGCGGCGTGTGGGCAGCAAAGACGAGACGTCCTGCAGGATCTGCTCGGGCTGGAGCACGCCTTCGCCGACCTTGCGCCACAGCTTGGCCTCGCGCGGGTTCTCGGTGTTCATCATCAGCGCCAGCACGATCAGGCGCTCTTCGGTTGGGCCCACGCGCCCTTGCAGGCGCTGCAGGGCTTCGCGGTCGGCCTGCAGTCGGGCCTGGCGGGCTTCGCGCTCCTGGCGCGCTGCGAGGCTGCCCTTCGCGGCTGAACCGCCACCTTGGTGGCCGCCACCCCGCGGTGCCGAACCCTCTGCCGCCAGCAGGGCACCCGGCGCGGTCGGGGCGTGGCGTGGTTCCACCGCGTCGAGCCGCAGCAGCGGTGCCGGGATGGGGGGCAGCACCGAGCCGCAGATGCGCAGGATGCGCGCCTGGATCGGCGGGTGCGACGCCAGCCAGCTCACGTGCCCCGATTCCTGCAGCAGCAGCGAGGCGATCATGTCCGAGGCCGGATGGCGCATGCGGCCGGCCAGCACCTGCTGGTCGTGCCAGATCTTGCGCAGCACGTTGCCCAGGCCATCGCGCGTGCGGGTGTACTGGATGGCGCAGGCGTCTGCCAGGTGCTCGCGTTCGCGCGCGACCGCGGCCTGCAGCACGCGGCCGGCCAGCCAGCCCACCCAGCCGATGGCGGCGAACACCACGCCCAGCAGCCAGGCCAGCGGGTTGACGCGGCCATCGTCGTCGCTGGCCATCAGGCTGCGGCCATAGCCGTGCACCAGCGACAGCCCCCAGACCAGGGCCAGCAGGCGCATGGTCAGGGGCAGGTCGTCCTTTTCGATGTGGCCGAACTCGTGCGCCACCAGGCCTTGCAGTTCGGCCCGGTTGAGGCGCTCCAGCGCGCCGCGCGTGACGCACAGCGCCAGGTCCTGCGCGCCCCAGCCGGCCACGAAGGCGTTGATGGCGTCCTCGCGCGGCAGCACGAACACGCGCGGCACGGGCTGGCCGCTGGCGATCGCCATCTCGTCGACCACATTGAGCAGGCGGCGGTGCAGCGCGTCGCCGGTGTCGCCGACCTCGACGCCGCCCAGCCAGTGCGCCACGCGGACGCCGCCGCCGCTGCGCAGCCGGTCGAGCTCGACCAGGGCGCCACCGATGACGAAGAACATCACCAGGGCGGTGTTGGTTTCGAAAAAGAGCGCCGGGAAGCCCTGAGTGAACGGCATCAGCAGGCGCCAGCCCAGCGCCAGCACCAGGTTGACGAAGCCGGACAACGCCAGCAGCAGCGCGAAAAAGCACAGCAGCAGCCACGCCGTGCGGCTGTGGGCCTGGAGCTGGAATTGCCGGAACTGCATGGCTTCAAGGACAAGAGGGCGGCAGGGCCGAGGCGGTGCGCTTGGGACTGGGCCTCAGAACTGCACGCGCACGGGCTCGCGCTCAGCCTCGGAGCTGGTGGAGGCCAGCATCGCGCCCGGCACGAAGCCGAAGACGCCGGCCACCGCGTTGGTGGGGAACTGCTGCACCGCGTTGTTGTAGTTCAGCGTGACGTCGTTGAAGAACTGCCTCGCAAAGGCCACCTTGTTCTCGGTGTGGCGCAGCTCTTCGTTGAGCTCGTTCAACTGGCCGTCGGCCTTGAGGTCGGGGTAGGCCTCGACCACGGCCTGAAAGCGCGCGAGCGCGCCGGCCAGCGATGTCTCTGCCATCGACAGGCTCTGCAGGCGCCCGGCGTCGTTGGGCTTGGCTCGAACCAGGTCGCAGGCGGCCATGGCCTGCGCGCGCGCGGCGGTCACGCGCTCGAGCGTCTCGCGCTCGTGTTCGAGGTACTTGCGGGCCACCTCGACCAGGTTGGGGATCAGGTCGTGACGGCGCTTGAGCTGCACGTCGATCATCGCGAAAGCGTTGGTGATTTCATTGCGCAGGCGAACCAGGCGGTTGAAGGCGCCCACCACCCAGAGAAACACCAGCACACCGACAGCGATGATCATCAGGCTGCTCACGTTCACGATCAATTTCCTTCCTTGGTTTGTGTCGATGCTTGTGTCTTGCGCCAGGCCAGCCAGCCCGAGCGGCGCAATTCGCAGGCCGGGCACTGACCGCAGCCATGGCCCCAGTCGTGCCGCTGGCTGCGATCGCCCAGGTAGCAGGTGTGGGTGTGTTCGACGATGAGCTCGCTCAGCGCGTCGCCGCCGAGCTCGTGGCTGAGCGCCCAGGTCTGGGCCTTGGTCAGCCACATCAGCGGCGTCTCGATGGTCATCGGGCCATCCAGGCCCAGGCTGATGGCCACCTGCAGGGCCTTGAGCGTGTTGTCGCGGCAGTCGGGGTAGCCCGAGAAGTCGGTCTCGCACATGCCACCGATCAGCACCGTGGCACCACGGCGGTAGGCCAGGGCGGCGGCGAAGGTCAAAAACAGCAGGTTGCGCCCGGGCACGAAGGTGTTGGGCAGCCCGTTGGCCTGCATCTCGATGGCGCGGGTTTCGGTCAGGGCGGTGTCGGAGATCTGGCCCAGCAGGCCCAGGTCGAGCAGGTGGTCTTCGCCCAGTTTCGCGCCCCAGTCGGGAAAGCGCTGGCGGATTTCCTCGCGCACGCGCAGGCGGCAGTCGAGTTCCACCTTGTGGCGCTGGCCGTAGTCGAAACCGATGGTCTCGACGCGTGCGTAGCGGGCCAGGGCCCAGGCCAGGCAGGCGGTCGAGTCCTGGCCACCCGAGAACACCACCAGGGCGGTGCGTGGGTCGTGCTGGATGAGGGCGATGTCGGACAGCATGGCGTTCAGGTGTGCTGGCGGGCAGGCAAAAGATGTTCCCTGAGCCCGGGAGCATAGACGATCACCGCCGGCAGGATGCTGCGCCCTCCCGGGCGGATGCGCCAGCGTCGGGCGGGGGCGTTCGATCTGGGCGACAATAGAGGGTTTCCGACACAGGCTTTTCACTGGCACCGACAGGCAACGACATCCTATGGCCGCGTTCAACCACGAAACCGTCACCCACGTTCACCACTGGAACGACACGCTGTTCAGCTTCAAGACCACGCGCGACCCGGCCCTGCGTTTCGCCAGCGGCCACTTCGTGATGATCGGCCTGGAGGTCAACGGCAAGCCGCTGATGCGCGCCTACTCGATCGCCAGCGCCAATTACGAAGAGCACCTGGAGTTCCTGTCCATCAAGGTGCCCGACGGCCCGCTGACCTCGCGCCTGCAGCACTTGAAGGTGGGTGACAAGATCCTGGTGAGCCGCAAGGCCGTGGGCACGCTGGTGGTCGATGACCTCAAGCCCGCGATGAACCTGTACCTGTTCGGCACGGGCACCGGCCTGGCGCCGTTCATGAGCATCATCCAGGACCCGTACACCTACGAGAAGTTCGAGAAGGTGGTGCTGGTGCATGGCGTGCGCACCGTCTCCGAGCTGGCCTACCACGACTTCATCTCCGAAGACCTGCCCAACCACGAGCTGCTGGGCGAGCTGGTGCGCGACAAGCTGATCTACTACCCGCTGGTCACGCGCGAAACCTTCCGCAACCAGGGGCGCCTGACCGACCTGATCGTCAACGGCAAGATGGCCGCCGACATCGGCCTGCAGCCGCTGAACCCGGCCACCGACCGCGCCATGATGTGCGGCAGCCCCTCGATGCTGACCGACCTGTGCAAGATCCTGGACGACCGTGGCTTCAAGATCTCGCCGTCGCAGGGCGAGCCGGGCGACTACGTGATCGAACGCGCTTTCGTCGAGAAGTGATCGCGACCACAGGGTGCCGAGCGGGCACCCGGCGTGACCAAGGCAGCCCAGGTGGCTGCCTTTTTTGTTCCCGGATCCTCAGGCGGTTTCGGCCTGCGCCCTGATCACCTGGGGCGTCAACCTGGGCGCCAGGCGCGGGATGGCCTCGGCGACACGCTCGCGCAAGTACAGGGCGCGCGGGTGATCCCAGTACTTGTCGAAGAAGTAGTGCATCACGGTGTTGACCAGGGGCTCGACGAAGGTGACCGCGCCGGCCACCGCGATGCTGCCCGTCATGGCGTAGGTGACGCTGAATGCGGTGATCACGTGCATCACGCCGAACGTTGCGGTCTTGGCCATGGTGGGCTCCTTTTCTGAAACTCGGGTTGTTGTTTGAGAATGGTTCTCATTATTTCGGGTGGCAAGCATTCGGTCAAAACGATTGCATGAATTGATCTGATAGTTTCTGGCGATCGATCAGTGCTGGCTGACCACACCTGGTGCACACCCGGGCCACACCCGGTCGGCGCCGACCGGGCTTTGTTGAATACTTCACGGATTGCCCGGAGCACACCCATGTCCTTGTCTCGTCGTTTTTCGCCCGCTTCCCGCCAACGTGGCCGCATGGCCTGGATCGCCTCCTGGGCCACGCCCATCGTGGCAGCGGCGGCCTACCTGCTGTTCTGGCCCATCCCGGTGACGCCGGTGGCCTGGGAGGCCCCCAAGGACCCGGGGCACACCGGCGCGCACCAGCCCAATGAACGGCTCAAGGGCCTGCAACGCATCGCCCTGGGCGAAGGCCAGGTCGGGCCGGAGCACATGGTGGCGCACCAGGGTTGGCTCTACACCGGCCTGAGCAACGGCGATGTCGTGCGCGTGGACACCGCCGGCCAGCGCCGCGAGACCGTGCTCAACACCGGTGGCCGTCCGCTCGGCCTCGATGTCGATGCGCAGGGCCGTTTGCTCATCGCCGACGCCTACAAGGGCCTGCTGCGGGTCACCGGCCAAGGGGCGCAGGCCCAGGTCGAGCCCATCCTGACTTCGGTTTCGCACCCCGTGCCCGATGACCCGGTGCGCTATGCCGACGCGGTCAAGGTCGGCCCGGGCGGCACCCTCTGGCTCACCGACGCCTCCCGCCGTTTCGGGGCCAAGGAAAGTGGCGGCACCTTCGAGGCCAGCGTGCTGGACATCCTCGAGCACAGCTGCACGGGCCGGCTGATCGCGCAAGACCCGAACACCCTGCAGGCGCGCGTGGCCCTCACGGGGCTGTGCTTCCCCAACGGCATCGCCTTCTCGGCCGATGGCAAGCAGCTGTTCCTGTCGGAGACCGCCACCTACCGCGTGCTCGCCATCGACCTGGCCAAGCTCTCGCTGGTGCGCACCTTTGACGGCCACGTCGGGGTGCCCACCATCCAGCAGGCCATGCAGCAAGGCGCCGCCAAGGTGTTGATCGACAACCTGCCTGGCTACCCCGACAACCTCACGCGCGGCGAAGGCGGTCGCATCTGGGTCGGGCTGACCAAGCCGCGCAGCCCCGTCATCGACGCCGCGGCGCAGCACCCCATCCTGCGTTCGATCACGCTGCGCCTGCCGCGTGCGCTGTGGCCTGTGCCGAAGGCTTATGGCCACGTGATCGCCTTCGACGACACCGGCCGCATCGTGGCCGACCTGCAGGACCCCAGCGGCGCCTACCCCGAGACCACCGCCATCACCGAGGCCGATGGCAAGTGGTTCGTGCAGAGCCTGCACGCGCACGACATCGGCTGGATGCCTGCGCCTTGATCAGCGCGAGGAGCCCGTGATCCAGCGGCGCATGGGTGTTTCGAAAAACACGAACGACATGCGCGCAGCGAGGTACACCAGGGCGATGGCGCCAAGCAGGCCCAAAGCGAAGCTGCCCGTGTGGCGCTCGATCAACCGCATCGAGGTGTGCATGATCAAGCCGTGGAACAGGTACATGAAGTACGAGACATGGCCGATGCGCACGAGGGTGGGCTGGTTCAGCAACCGGGCGATCCAGCCTTGCCCATGTGTGGCCGCGACGCTGACCGACAGGAGCAGCACGCCGATGAACAGCGTGTCGAAGATGAAGGCGATGCCGAAGCGCGCCAGCCGGTCGCCCCCGACGAAAGTGGTGCTGGCGTACAGCAGACCGATCACCACGGGGATGAGGCCGGGGGTGCGCAGCCAGCCAGCCATGCGGTCCTGCCATGCGGGTTGACGGGTCAACACCGCCAGCAGACAGCCCATCGAAAGCTCGTCGCCCCGGGTGTCGAGGGCCCGGTAAAGGTAGGCCTCGCTGGTGTCGGTGAACAACACCAGGGCGAGGCGCCAGGTCCAGATCGCCACGATGCCGATGGCCAGCACCCTCTCGGGGGCCCAACGGCGGCGCATCACCCAGGTCAGCAGCAGCGGCCAGATCACGTAGAACTGCTCCTCCACCGCCAGGGACCAGCAGTGCGACACGATGTGCGTGGGCGCACCATTGAAGGCCTGGAAGTAGTTGGTCACGTAGAGCACGGCTGAGGCGACCGCGTCCCAGGGCACAGGCTTGCCGCGCACCAACAGGATGGCGATGGCGACCACAAGGTAGAGGTAGAACGCCGGCATGAGCCGGCCAAAACGCCGACGGTAGAAACGAGCCAGGTCGATGCGCTCGTTGCGATCGATCTCATCGAGCAGCAGCCGGGTGATGAGCAGCCCGGACAACACGAAAAAGAGCTTGACCCCCAGGCTCGCCAAGGGCGCCACCCAAGGGGACCAGGCGGCCGCGCCTTCGATCCCGTGGCCCAGCAGCACGAACAGCACGGCCAGGGCGCGGAAGGCATCCAGACCCTGAATGTGCTTTGCCTGGATGGCGGTGCCGAGTTGTGGGCCGGTCAGGTCCCGCAAGCGAAAGGGGTTGTGGTTCACAGGTGTGTGTTGGCAGGGGTGTGGTCTGATTCTAGGGAGGACGGCTCAAGCGCTGCGCCAGGCCGACACCCCTGTCTGAAGGATCAGCGCGGCCACCACGATCAGGAAAACCACTCGCACGAAGGAGGTGCCGTGCCGCAGCGCCAGCTTCGTGCCCACGCTGCTGCCCAGCACGTTGGCCACGGCCATGGGCAAGGCCAGCGCCCACACCACGTGTCCGGCCGGGATGAACCAGGCCAGCGCGGCCACGTTGGTGGCGAAGTTCAGGCGCTTGGCCGCGGCACTGGCGTGCAGGAAGTCCCAGCCCAGGCAGCGCACCAGCGCGAACACGAAGAAGCTGCCCGTGCCAGGGCCGAACACGCCGTCGTAAAAACCGATCAGCGCACCGAGCCCGGTGGCGGTCAAGGTTTCGGCGCGCGGCGACAGGTGCGGCGCGTGGCTGTGGCCCAGGTCCTTGCGCCAAAGCGTGTAGGCCCACACGGCCGTGAGCACCACGGGCAGGGCCAGCCTGAACCGGTCGGCCGGCACGCGCGTGGCCAGCCAGGCCCCGATCAGCCCACCCAGCATGGCCGCCACGATGGCGCCCAGCAGCCGCCTGGACGGCAGCTTCACGCGTTGGGAGAACTGCCAGGCCGACCAGCCCGTGCCCCAGATGGAGGCGGCCTTGTTCGTGCCCAGCAGCGTGGCCGGCACCGCCTGCGGGAACAGCGCGAACAGCGAGGGCACGATGATCAGCCCGCCACCGCCCACGATGGCGTCAACCAGCCCGGCGCCGGCCGAGGCCAGCAGCATCAGGCCGATGTTCGTGGCGGTGAGGTCGAGCAAGCGCGCCCGGGGTGGATCAGGTGCGGATCTCGCCCTGGCCCAGCACCACGAACTTCATCGAGGTCAGGCCTTCGAGGCCCACCGGGCCGCGCGCGTGGAACTTGTCCGTGCTGATGCCGATCTCGGCGCCCAGGCCGTACTCGAAGCCGTCGGCAAAGCGCGTGGAGGCGTTGATCATCACGCTGGCCGAATCGACCTCGCGGATGAAGCGCATGGCGTTGGGGTGGTTGGTCGTCAGGATCGAATCGGTGTGGTGCGAGCCGTACTTGTTGATGTGCGCAATCGCCTCGTCCAGCGAATCGATCACCTTCACGGCGATCACGGGGGCGAGGTACTCCTCGAACCAGTCCTGCTCGGTCGCGTCGACCACCTTGGCGCCTGGCACGTCGGCCAGGATGGCCTTGGCGCGGGCGTCTGCTCGCATCTCCACGCCCTTGTCGGCAAACACACGGCCGATCAGGGGCAGGAAGGCGGCGGCCTGCGCCACGTGCACCAGCAGCGACTCGGTGGCGTTGCAGGGGCTGTACTTCTGCGTCTTGGCGTTGTCGGTGACCTTCACGGCCATGGCAAGGTCGACGACCTCGTCGACGTAGGTGTGGCAGTTGCCGTCCAGGTGCTTGATCACGGGCACCTTGGCTTCAGCACTGATGCGCTCGATCAGGCCCTTGCCGCCGCGCGGGATGATGACGTCCACGAACTGCGGCATGGCGATGAGCTGGCCCACGGCGGCGCGGTCGGTGGTCTGCACCAGCTGCACGGCGTTGGTGGGCAGGCCCGACTCTGCCAGCGCGGCCTGCACCAGCTTCCACAGCGCCAGGTTGGAGTGGATGGCCTCGGAGCCGCCGCGCAGCACGCAGGCGTTGCCGCTCTTGATGGCCAGCGAAGCGGCTTCGATGGTCACGTTCGGGCGAGACTCGTAGATCATGCCGAACACGCCGATGGGCACGCGCATCTGGCCCACGCTGATGCCGGTGGGGCGGCGGCGCACGTTGGTGATCTCGCCGACCGGATCGGGCAGGGCAGCGACCTGCTCGCAACTCTCGGCCATGGTCTCGATGACCTTGTCGGTCAGGCGCAGGCGGTCCACCATGGGGGCCGCCAGGCCGTTCTTCTCGGCGTTGGCGATGTCGGAGGCGTTGCGGGCCTTGAGCTCGCCGGCGTGGGTGCGGATCTGGCGGGCCAGGGCGAGCAGGGCGGCGTTCTTGCCACCTGTGCTGGCGGCGGCCATGAGCGTGGCGGCGGCGCGGGCGGCCTGGCCGACGGCGTTCATGTAGTCGGCCACGGACTGGCCTTCGGCCCAGGTGACGGTGGATGCGGCGGTGTTCATCCCGCGATTGTCTCAAACCTGCCGAGACCCTGCACCCGCTATGCTGCGGGGGCTCCCCTTGCGCCATGCCGCCATGCCAGTCGCCCACCAGGTCATCCACATCCATGCCGAGGCGCCGCCGAAGCCGCCTGAGGGCGCGCCCTGCAATGGCTGCGGGGTGTGCTGCCTGGCCGAGCCTTGTCCGGTGGGCATGCTGGTCAGCCGCAAGCGGCACGGCGCCTGTGACCTGCTGCGCTGG
Organism: Burkholderiales bacterium RIFCSPHIGHO2_01_FULL_63_240; assembly: GCA_001770725.1. Taxonomy (GTDB): domain Bacteria; phylum Pseudomonadota; class Gammaproteobacteria; order Burkholderiales; family Burkholderiaceae_C; genus Aquabacterium. The sequence goes on along the minus strand of MERU01000001.1, from coordinate 363,190 downwards.
TCCGGTGCGCAGGGGCGTTATGTGTGCGGATTGCTGGCCGATGGCGATGCCGACGACGGGCTTGGGCGGTCCGACCCGCCATGGCGCCGACTCTGGCGTCGGCTGTGGCGAGCCTGGGCGCGCCGGCTGATCTCGGCCGGCAGTGGTTGCGACGCGAGCATCGAGGTGGGCCCGTCGCAGCAGAAATGAGCCGGTGCAGCCCGGCTACTCTGCGCGCTGCGTCAGGCCTCGCCTGCCTACGATGCTTTCATCGACCGCATCCACCCACAGGAGACCCGCCATGCGCCAGAAACTGCTGCAACACCTGCTGTTCGCTGCCATCGCCGCATGGGGCCTGTACCTGACCCAGGGTCTGATGGGAGACGCTCCCTTGCGCGCTCAAGCCGAGCCGGTGAGCACGGCCATGCTGGCCTTGCGCTGAGCCCGCCCAGGGTTCTGGCGCCTGTCAGCGCCCCTTCAGCGCCTCTCAGCGCCAACCGAACATGAAACTGCGCGCCAGCAGCCGCTTGATGGGCGGCAGTTGCTGCACCGCGCCCAGCCCCAGCCCCCGCACCGTCGCCAGGATGGGCGCTGGCCACGTGAAGCTGCGCGCCAGGAAATCGGTCGCGCCCATGAGCGCCAGCCGGTCGGGCTGACGGCGACGCTCGAACTGTCGCAGGGCCCGGCGCACCTTCATCTCGCGCGTGCCGGCGTCGTCCCCGGGGCCCCAGGCCTGTGCCTTCAGGGCCGCCAGCAACTCGTGCACGTCGCGCATGGCCAGGTTGAACCCCTGGCCGGCCACCGGGTGCAGCGTCTGCGCCGCGTTGCCGATGCGCACGATCGCTTCCTCGCTGACCAGCCGCGTGTGGGCGTTGAGCCCCAGCGGGAAGGCCTTGAGCGGCGAGACCTCCAGGATGCGGCCCACGCGGTCGGGGAAGATGCTGCCCAGCACCGTCAGCCGCTGGGCCTCGTCGAGGTGGGCCACCGGGTCGTCGTTGCGCTGCACGCACCACACCAGGGCCGCGCGCCGGCCACTTTCGCCACCCGGGCGCACGGGGCCGGGCGGCAGCGGCAGCAGGGCGGCCGGGCCCGAGGGCGTGAAGCGCTCGTAGGCCGCGCCCTCTTGCGCGGACGCATCAAGCCGCACCTGGCCCACCCAGGCGGTCTGTTCGTAGTCGTGGCTCAGGCCCTCGGGCCATTGCAGCTTGGGCTGGTCGGCGAAGACGCCGCCTTCGGCCACCACCACCAGGTCGAAGTCCTCGGCGATGTCGGCATCGACCTCGATGCGTTGCCCCGTGCCGTGCGCCACCCGCTTGAGCCCGCGCACCGGTGTGCCAAAGCGCATGGCCAGGCGGTGTTCGTCTTTCGTGACGGCCTCGAGCCAGGCGGCCTGAAGCGGCGCCACCAGGGTGCCGTAGCTGACCACGGCGCCCAGCTGGGGCACCCCCTGCTCGCGGGCGGTGATGCTCACCTCGGGCTGACCATTGCCAGGCCACAGCACGGTGGGCTGCTGCTGCGAGACATGCACCTCGAGGATGGGGGCCTGGCGGCCTGAGCGCGCGATGGCGTCCCACACGCCGATGCGACCGAGCTCCTGCACCGTGCCCAGCGACAGGGCGAGGGTGCGGGCGTCCTTGGCGATGTCGAGGTCGGCGGGGCGCGCGTCGAACACGGTGACGCGGGCCTCGGGCAGGGCGAGGGCGGCCTGCAGGGCCAGGCTCAGGCCGGCAGGGCCGGCGCCGACGATGGCGAGGCTGAGCGGGGGGGCGGCGGTGGCGAGGTGGTCCATGGGGCGGCGGGGTGAGGCGGCGAGGTGAGGTGGTGCGCGCTGAGGCGCCATTGTGCGGCGAATCCCGCGGCGGGCGGCGCAGCGGATCTTGTGGCGGATCATCCCCGGTGCGCCACCCGGCGCCAAGGCGGACACGGGGCCACCGACAGGCCTTCCTATAATCCGTCGCGTCGGGCTGCCATTCCGCCCCCCATGCGCCTGTCCGGGCGCGTCCAACCGTTTCCTTCGCGTGACCTCTTCTTCATCTCCCGCCAGCTACCGAGCCCTCGCCGCAGCCGACATGGCTGAGGTCGACCAGGTCATCCACCGACGGCTGTCTTCGCAGGTCGCGCTGGTCAACCAGATCTCGCACTACATCGTCAGCGCCGGTGGCAAGCGCGTGCGCCCCATGCTGTTGCTGCTGATCGCCGGGGCCCTGGGCAACCGTTCGAGTGAGCGCCACGAACTGGCCGCCGTGGTCGAGTTCATCCACACCGCCACGCTGTTGCACGACGATGTGGTCGACGAGTCGGACCTGCGCCGCGGCCGCAAGACGGCCAATGCCATGTTCGGCAACGCGGCCAGTGTGCTCGTGGGCGATTTTTTGTACTCGCGCGCCTTCCAGATGATGGTCTCGACCAACCGCCTGCGCGTGATGGAGGTGCTGGCCGATGCGACCAACGTCATCGCCGAGGGCGAGGTGCTGCAGCTGATGAACATGCACGATCCCGACATCTCGGTGGACGACTACCTGCGCGTCATCGAATACAAGACGGCCAAGCTCTTCGAGGCCTCTGCCCGCCTGGGGGCGCTGATCTGTGATGCCTCGCCCGAAGTTGAAGCGGCCTGTGCGGAATACGGGCGCACGCTCGGCACGGCCTTCCAGCTCATCGACGACCTGCTCGACTACGAGGGCAGCACGGCCGAGCTGGGCAAGAACATCGGCGACGACCTGCGCGAGGGCAAGCCCACGTTGCCGCTGCTCGTGGCGATGCAGCGCGGCACGCCCGAAGAGGCCGCACTGATCCGCCAGGCCATCGAGCAGGGCGAGGTCGAGCGCATGGCGCAGATCGTCGAGATCGTCAAACGCACCGGGGCGCTCGATGCCACGCGCGAGGCCGCACAGCAGCAGGCCGAGCGCTCCAAGCGCTGCCTGGAACTGCTGCCCGCCAATGAGTGGCGAGAATCTCTGCTAGAATTATCGTTTGACTCGATTCACAGGTCGTCGTGAAAACGGCGTGGTGATCGCGTTGAGATCGGGGTGTAGCTTAGCCTGGTAGAGCGCTACGTTCGGGACGTAGAGGCCGGAGGTTCGAATCCTCTCACCCCGACCAGGATGCAAAAAAACGCCGCAGCATGTCTGCGGCGTTTTTTTTGGTGGGCCGGGCGTCAGCCGCCGTTGCGCAGGTCCTGCAGCAGCCGATCGACTTCCAGGCTGGCGCGCTCGCGATGGCGCTCGACTGCCTGCCGCACGATGTCCGGCGCGGCGCGGTCGATGTGGCCGTGGCGGGCGCGGCTGATGGCACGCAAGGTGGGCTGCAGGGCTTGCAGCGCATCGATCTCGGTCAGTGCGTCCTGTCGCGCCTGCATGAGGTCCAGCGCCGCGCGGCGTGCATCGGCGGTGAGCTCTTGCAGGTGGATGGTCTGATCGGTGGGGCGCCCGAGGTGATTGCTCATGGTGAGCTGGGTCGATTGTGCGTCGTTGCGCCAGCCGGTCAGCACGCGCGGCTTGGCTTGCGGATCGGGGCTCACCTCGACGCGACCATCGGCGTTGTGTTGCCATGAAAGCCCCCGGGCCAGGGCCTGTGCACGGGTGACCTGACCGTCGTTGGCCGAAGCGTTGAGGCGTTCGGTGTCGAAACTCAGGCGGGGCAAGTCATCCAGCGGTGCCAGCAGCAACTCACTGAGTTGGACGCGGCGCAGGCGTTCGTTGTCGCGGGGCTCGAATTCGGTGTTGTCCGTGGGCGAGCCGCCGGGCGGCAAGACCTCGGCGATGAACTGCAACACATCGGTGACCCCACAGTACGTGGCGGCGCGCAGGCGCACAGCCATGCTTTCACCGGGCCGCTCGGGCAGGGCCAGGTGGAATGGGTGTTGCCCCAACTCGAGCGTCAGGTCAGGCGCCCCGGGGGGCAGCAGCTGACCGAACTCGATGGTGCGGTCGATGTAGATGTCCATGTCGCAGCACACTCCCAGTTCTCCCGTCTTGTGCAGGATGTATCAGAAGTGTGCCACGGGTGCGCATTTTGTGCCTTGCGCATCATGAGATCACCCGGCCAGGGGGGTGAGGTCGTCGTCGATGAGGCCTTCTCGCGCTGACTGGCGGTTGGGCTTGCGCTGGGCGTGCCCGGTTTCGGGGCGCTCGTTGCGCATGGAAGGCATCAGCATGGGGCGCACCCAGCGCAGCGACACCGCGATGCCAAAGGCCAGCGCCAGCGCGTACAGCGTCAGGAAGCCCGTCACGCCCAAGATGGGCGTCCACGCCTTGGCGATGCCCAGGAACATGGCGTAGCCCCAGGAGGTGGCGCTGACGGCGCCCAGGATGGCCGAGAGCTTGACTTGTTGCTCGGTGGGCCGTTTGCGGCCGCCCAGCGCGGTCAGGGTGTAGCGGTGCAGCAGGAAGCCGTTGGCGGTCAGGATGAGCACCACGGTGAGCTTGGCCTGCAGCTTGGGCGCCTTGGCCAGGGTGAGTGACACGGTGGACATGTCCAGGGAGATGACGCTCAAGCCCGTGATCCACAGCGCCACGAGCGACCATGTGACGGCTCGGCTGGCCTTGATCATCAGGTCGCGGTTGACCGGACGGTGCCTGAGGATGGCGTAGTCACCGAAAGCGATCGAGATGCCGGCGGCGATCATCGCGGCCAGGTGCATGAAGATCAGCAGCGAGCGAACGAGCTCGTAGGCGTGCGGTTGGGTCATGGGTCCTCCGTGTGACGAACATCAGCAGGGCTGTTGGCGCCCTTTGCTGCTTTCCGTTTTACCCAAGGTTTGTGCCAACTTTAACGAAGCGCGACACATTTCTTCACCCAATGTGTTTCGAGCTGTGAGAAGTGTCTGGAAAACCGATGCAGGTTTTCATTCAAAGAAAAAGCCCGACCTTTTGGGGGCGGGCTTTTGGAGGAGGTGGGCCGGGGTCTCTCACACTCGGGCGTTTTCGCCTTTATTCATCGGCATGTCTGTTCTGGATGGAATGAAGTTACTGTAAAAGTTACTGCACTCCAAACAGCCTCAAAAGACAATTGAACCGGGGTGTCGGCTGGCTCCAGTCGTGCTCGCAGTCAGTTGCTGATTGCGATGTGCACCGAGCTTGGCGTGTAGTTGTAGACCAGCACGTGGGTCGTCGTACCTCCTGCACTGTAACGGAAGACCTTCACGTTGGGCGTGAAGGGGCCGGTGTAGAGCCCAGGGAAGTTGACGTTCCCTGACCAGGTCCAAGCGCTTGTGCTGGATTGGCCGCTCAATGGATCCGTGTACGTTCCTGTGTAGCCAACGGCTGTCACGTCCGACATTTGGATGTTCCGATACGCGCAGGCAACGTACTGGGTGAACTGCTTCCCCGCGATCTCAGCGAAGTCAGTGACTTCAGTGAGTTCATTGGAGACGTACACGTACTCGCTGCGTCGCCCATCGTCGAAGTCCCATTCGTAGGTGCCTGGAACGCAGACTTGACCGACCCGGTTGCCCAGGAAGCTGAGGTAGCCATTGAAGCCACCGTTGCTGGTCACGCCTGTGGTCCAGCCGTTGCCATCGCCGTTGCTGGCGGTGAGCGTTTTGGTGCCTTGACCGGGCCGGGAGTCGGGGATGGTCAGTGTGACGGCGCCCGTTGAACGACGAGCCAAGCTTCCTTGTAACTCAGCGGCATTCTCGACGTTCGGTGCAATCACGTACACGCCTTGAACCTCATCGGTCAGCGTCGTTGCACCCGTGGCGACTGCGTTCGATGCTTCATCCCGAGTCATGCCCGCAGAGGCCAGAGCCGTCGCGTAGTCGTCGAGGACAACGTCGCCGGGATCCGTCTGGTCGGCCGTGAAGCTGCTGGAAATCGGGTTGAAGCCGTTGGGCAGCGCTGGCTGACCTGGCAAAGAAGCCAAGACAGAGTTCACCACGCCGAGTGCCGCGCTGATGTTGGCTGTGGTGATTGCCGCCAGTTGGCTGCCCGAGACGCTGTTGAACCAAGAGGCCGGACTCTGACCGGCGAGCTTGGCCACGATCAGGTCGGTGAGCGGGGTCACGTTGACGGTGCCCGCGCTTTGCAAGATCGAATGCAGAGGGGAGGCCAAAGCCTGCCCGTTTGCCGTTCCTCCTGAGACGCGAACGATGCAAGGCGCCGCGCCAGAGGGAATGCTGACGGACCATGTGCCATTGGCTGCGGTGGTCGTGGTGGCGGTGGCACCCGAGGCGCATTTCAGGGAAACGGTGCCGTTGGCCACCGGATAGCCAACTGCGGCCGTGCCTGTGACCCCTAGGCCAGGCGCCGGGGTGCTGGAGTTGGAGTCGCCACCTCCGCCGCCGCAACCGACCAGGACGGCCAAAGAACCCAAGACGACAACCCAGGCGGGTTTGTTGAACTTCATTTTGAAAACCTTCCTTTGCTAGATGTGCGCGTCCACTCACGAAGATCCGTGGGGCGCGACTTGTTCAGGAGGCAAGCAAGTGCCTCTGGTTACCGAGAATCGGTAAGTGTTTGTAGTGTATACACATCAAGAATAGACGTGTTTAGAGCGTCGTTGATTGGACGTCATCTCGGCATCATCCGCCTTCATGACTGCCAAGCAACCAAGCCCGAAAGAGGCTCCTCCGGCGCCGATCTCGCTGGCTTTGGGACGGCGGATCAAGCAGTGCCGACACCTGGCCAACAAGTCCCAAGAGACTCTGGCCTTTGATGCGCAGGTTGATCGGACCTACATCTCAGCGATCGAGCGTGGCGTGGCTAACCCGTCTATTGAGACGGTGGCCAACATTTGCCATGCGCTGGGGGTGAAGTTGGGCGAGCTCTTTGAGCCGCTGGGGGATGTGTCTCTAGCCCCGACTGGGGAGAGGCGAGCCAATGCTGCGACGCCGCCTGAGGTCAAGCGGACGCGGTTGCGTTGAACTCTGATGCTTTCTGAGAAGTCGCCTCATCTGGTGGACGGACGGTTATCAAAGCTGTGGCGCCGCTTCTTGGTACTGGGTAACAGGGTTGGAGAATCGTTGGCATCCACGGGCGACATTTCCGCGACCGTTGAGCGCAACCCCTCCCTCGTTTGTTTGGGTGGCAACGGGTGCGCGGCAAGCAGGGCAGATGCCGCGCACCCGTATACTCTCAAGCGTAACTATCGCTAAGCAATGCCCCGAGCTGACCTCATCGTGAACCTAGTGCGTGCTGGTACGCAGGGGGATCAGCGCACCTTTCGATCAACGGTTGAAGCTATCGCAGCCGAGGAGCGCGCCAAGCGTCACACACATTTAGCTGATCGCCTGGAAGAGAACCTGCGCCAGTCGGCGCCTAGCGGTAAGGCGGCGGAACTTGTGCGTAGCTTCGATGGCGGGCACGGTGGCTTGCTTTACGAGGTGGAGCCACGCCGAGGCCTCGCTAGCATGTTCCTCGATGGCGAGATCGCTACGCCGGTGCGGGAGTTGGTTGAAGAGCAGCAGCGCGCTGATTTGCTTCGCTCGTATGGCATCGAGCCGCGTCACCGCGTCCTGCTGCAGGGGCCACCAGGCAACGGCAAAACGACGCTTGCTGAGGGCATTGCGTTCGAACTGATGGTCCCGCTGTTTGTGGTCCGCTATGAAGCCGTAGTTGGCAGCTATCTTGGTGAGACGAGTGGGCGTTTAAAGCGGCTCTTCGATTTTGCGCGTACGCACCAATGCGTGTTGTTTTTCGACGAGTTCGACACGCTGGGGAAGGAGCGTGGCGATACGCACGAAACGGGTGAAATCAAGCGGGTAGTGAGTTCGTTGCTTCTCCAGATTGATTCGCTTCCGAGTCACGTTGTCGTTGTGACCGCAACCAATCACGCAGAGTTGTTGGATCGAGCGGTTTGGAGAAGGTTTCAACTCCGTTTGACCCTGTCGCCCCCCACCACAGCGCAGCGGGCAGCGTGGTTCGAGCGGTTCGAGAAAGCAATGGGGCAGTCGCTAGGCGTTTCTCCTAAAACTTTGGCGGCTCGACTACCAGTCCAGAATTTTTCTGATTTGGAACAGTTCTGTGAGGACGTGCAGCGTCGGTATGTGCTGGCCTTGCCTAGTACAGATCTCAAGCGGATCTTGACTGAGCGGCTTCAGCAATGGAAGGCGCGTGCTGGGTCCACACCTGGTGACGGACCTTGATGCATGGCGACGAGCGCTGCAGAACAGTTTCCGTTGTTGATTTTTCCTGCGCCGACACAAGTGGCGCGCGAGGGAGGAAGCGGCTTCCCCCCCTCGGTTCACTATCCCGATCACGCCCGTCAGGGTAGGCGACTGAGCGATCGATTTAGTCGTCTCCAAACGGCATTTGACGCAAGGCGGCTGGAACTGCGTGCGCGTACGCAGAACGATGACCCGGACTTGGTGCTCGTGCTTGAGACGGTCGGATCGGTGAACGACTTCATGTTAACCGCGCAGCGTGTGCCTGGAATGGAGTGGCTGGCCGCGACTGATGATGAGGTCGTGCCTGACGAAGACTTCTATGACACACGGGACAGAGAAAAAAAGCTTGGTGGCAAGCTCTTTCTTGTTGGGAGCAATCGGGCTGCTCTTGATGAGGTAGTTCGGCTCTGCGCCTTGTACCAAGATGACCCTAGCACTAACTTAGGCCCAGGTCTGAGTGCATGGAAAAGCGTCTTCTCGCATCTTAAAGACGCAAGATTCTGGAGCCCTGCCGATCGCTTGGGTGATGAACTTCGGGATGCATTGCGTTTCCGTGTCGAGCATGGTGAGCCGCTAGTTCGGTTCGAAATTGAAGCTTGGCATTTCGCTACAGCAGCACGTAATACGGCTGCGTCAGCTGAGATTCGTGGTCTTGTGGCCCAACTGGGGGGGGTGGTACTTCACGAAAGTTTGATAGGTGAGATCGCCTATCACGGTTTCCTTGTCGAAGTGCCCGCCCTAGGTGTGCAGCAATTGCTCGACGGAGATGCGCCACCGCTACTTCACTCTGATCGAGTGATGTTCATTCGTGCGCAGGGGCAATCCATCGTTCCCGTTGAGGCAGCCGCTACGCGAGTCGCAATTGGGCCATCTCCTGCTCAGCGTGTGTCTGGTGCTCCAGTGGTCGCCTTGTTAGACGGGCTGCCTCTAGCCAACCATCCGATGCTTCAAGGACGGGTCGATATCGATGATCCAGATGGCTGGGCTGATAGCTATCCAGTGGCTGAGCGCGCTCATGGCACCGCAATGGCATCACTCATCGCTCTGGGTGACTTGGGCATGGCGGAGGCGCCTCTTGCCCGACCAATTTACGCTCGCCCCATCATGAGGCCTGCTGGGCCTCCTGGTCTACGTGCTGAGAGTACGCCTGATGACTATCTGCTGATCGATTTAGTCCATGTCGCCGTGCGGCGCATGTTCGAGTCCACCCAAGGTGGGCCTGCGCAAGCACCTACCGTCCGAGTCATCAACCTATCGATGGGTGACCCTCATCGAGCGTTTGGGGGCGAGTTGTCTCCATGGGCTCGCTTGCTCGACTGGCTACAGTACAAGTACAACATTCTTTTTGTCGTTAGCGCAGGCAATCGAGAGCATGCTGAACTGTTGTTGGATGCAGCAGCAGGCACTGTCTCCGCCATGCCACTAGAACAAAGATCTAGGCTGGCGACGAAGGCGCTTTGCCGAGACGATATGCACCGGCGTATCTTGGCTCCTGCTGAGTCAGTCAATGCTCTGACAGTTGGTGCTTGTCATGCAGATGCATCGACGGTAGCGGCTGTGCCAGGCCGGTATTTGTTGTTTTCTGATGGTGGTCTGGCGCCTTACTCCGCTATTGGGCCAGGTTTCAGGCGCGCAGTTAAGCCAGATATATTGCTGCCTGGTGGACGCGTCCTTTATCGAGAGGCGATTCGCTCACCGGCTGGCCAGACACTGGTTAAAGCTATCGATACGCCTCAGCCTCCCGGGCAGCTAGTTGCAGCGCCTCCAACTGCGCAAGGTGTTGCATTGCATACACGAGGCACGAGCAATGCCGCTGCGCTCGGTACGCGTTGGGCTGCTAAGGCTTACGCCGTACTCGAAAGCCTTCGAGCCAGTTACCAGGCGTTGGATGAGTGCTATGACGCTGTATTGATCAAAGCACTATTGGCTCACGGGACTCTGCTTGGTGGCGTACAGGCGCAAGTGCTGACTGCTAGGTCGGACGTGGATGAATGGCAAGCACAAAGAAGGCTGGTCAGCCGCTACGGGGGGCTTGGCGTTGCCGACGTTGAGAAGGCGCTAACTTGTACGGCGCAACGCGCAACTCTTCTGGGTGTTGGGGCACTTAGGAACGATAAGGCCATGGAGTTTCGAGTCCCTTATCCACCCGCTCTTCATGCAACAGTCGTCTCGCGAAAGGTCACGGTCACGCTCGCTTGGATGTCTCCAATAAATCCCCGACACTCCAAGTACCGAGTGGCCAAGCTGTGGGTGGATCTCCCAAATGTTGCACTGCGCGGCGATCGCGCTGAGGGCGAGTGGCGGCAACTGCGCCAGGGCACAATCCATCACGAGGTGTTTGAGGAGTCGCGTGCTGCGGTTGTCCAGGACGGCGCTACCCTAGCCGTAAGAGTTAACTGTGTGGCCGATGCGGGCCGCATCGTTGAACCGGTGAAATTTGCGCTGTGCGTTTCTCTAGAGGTCGCAGTAGGCGTAAATCTACCGATTTACCAACAAGTGCGAGAACGGGTTGCGCCTAGAGTCGGAGTACGCCCTGGATCGTCTGCGTAGCTGCTATGTTTGTGGTCAGCGACCATCGGACTAAAAGCTGCCCCTGGCAGGTTGTGCAGTCCATACAAGCATCTGCCGCCCCAACGCACAGGGTTGACCAGTCCATCAGGGCGGATCACAGCTAGTCATGGCAATGGAGCGCAGTTTTTGCCGACGCGCTGTGAGGCTAGCTCGCTCTTACCGCAACAAAGCTAGCCGCAAGGGTTGCAGGTTACGGCAGCGCACCGATTGCAAAGCAGATGACCCGCTTATGCCCTGCCAGTGAGAGCCCGTACCACCATCATCCCGCCAAAGATGATGCCAATCGTAGGCAAGCCCCACTTGAGATCGCTTGGGATAAAACCAAGCTGCTCGCCAAGCGTAAACAGGCTAGCAACGACAATGAAAATTCCAAAGCCCAAACCTGGGAACTGCCGTTGCTTGCTACGTACTTCCTGTTCTTCCATCATTTTCACCTTTAAGCGCTACATCTGGTGGCTACGGGTGAGCCAAACACTACCGGTAGCGCTGTACGGATTTTCGCCTAAAAGCAAATCACTGTAAATACATACATGGCTTGGTCCTGCGGACGACGGTGATCAGCATGTGACCCACTCTGCAGGTGTTTTGAGTTCGGCGTTAGTGCACAATAAAGCTGCGTCTGGTCGGGAGGTCAGACCCGCTGTCAGGCTACCTGCAGCACCGCCGGTATAGCGCGACGCTCCGGTGCCCGTAGTTTGGCTGAGCCAGCTCGGGGGTTTTCCAGAAAGGAACCCCCATGTCATCGACTCAGCTTAAACGTTCTCGCCAGCTCGCCTTCAACCGTCAGCGCGGAAGGTGCTACTACTGTGACCAGCACATGTGCCTCGAAAGCACGCCTGGTCCGAGGCCTTTGCTTTGCACGGCCGAGCATTTACTGCCTCGGCATGAAGGTGGGACAGACGATCCGTCGAACATCGTTGCCGCCTGCCTTCATTGCAATAGGACCAGACATCGCAAGAAGGTCCCGCCTGACCCGACCTCATACAAGACCGAGGTACTAAGGAGGGTCATGAAGGGGCATTGGCACCCTCATGAAGTGCTGGCTTGGAGCGCTTCCAGGGCGCGGCGATCCACTTGACTCAGCGCCGGAATGTGTCCTGTCCGGGCCTTGTCGAACGTTGAACTGGACACGCGACGACGTCCTGTGTGTGGGCGCTAGCGCTGGCGAACGGGAAGCGACTTCTACCCAGAGAGCGGAACCAACTTGCGAGCAAGGCGGAACCAACTTGCGTCGGGTCTGGCAGCGTCTTCCACCACCTTGGGGAGCTGAGCAAGGCTCAGCAGTGTCAACCACATTGCAGTCGTGTACTTTTTTACACCACTGCAATTGCATGGCGCTCTGACAAGGCCCCCGCGAACATGCCTCCATCAGCAACGAAGGCAGGTGGTGCCATGCAAAACACAGATCACATCGTGAAATTGAAGCAATTGACTCAAATCTTGAAGATGAGTCGCAGCAGCATTTACACAAAAATCAACCCACAAAGCAAATATCACGACCCGAGTTTCCCCAGGCCTCTGAAGCTGGGTATGTCATCCGTTGGTTGGTCGCATCAAGAGGTGATGTCATGGCTGGCGGCGCAGAAAAGGCAGAGTTAATCGGCGTGCCCGCTTGCGTTGAATTAATGACTGTATTTTATTACATTAATCAATGATGATATTGATAGGTCTGAATGGGGTGTGATATGAATGAGGGTGATGAAAGGATAAGTGATGCGAGAATAATCAAAGAAAAGTTCATTGAGTCTTGGGGTGCGGATGGTTTTCCTAGGATACATATTCCTAGACAATTTGAATATGCCTATTGCGTTGGTCAAGGAGGTAGATTTTGCAAGTTGCTATCTACGACTCAAGGAAGAGGGTTTAATGTTGTTCAATCAAAGCTGATGTTTGCTATCAAGGCTACGAATGTTGGTCGTGACTTGATGTCAATCATGAACTCTGCCTTCATTCTCCTTAGGGAGGAATTGCCGGATCACAGATTCAGCCCGGAAAATGAGCTTCTTCTGGATTCTTTTGCTACCTTTGATTGTGATTTGGACATTCTTGAGCGAACCTTTTGGGCTCGCGATGAGGCTGAGCACGCGGCAAGTAGATTCAATGATCTGATTGAAAGGATTCGAGGCAAGCTTCGCAGTCCTGATTTCGTCAAGGCCAAAGACGCCTTGCGTCGAGCTTGTCAGAAAAACATGCGATCAATGCAACGCTACGTTTGGGCTGTCGTTGATGCCCCAGGGGGTAGCAATTTGATGTCCTTGAGATTAGACCTATCCTATCGAAAGAATTTGGATAACGGTCAGCCAGCAAAGGAAGTGTCCTATTCAGAGGTCAGAGAGCATCGGGTTGCGATGTTGAAGCACATCAAAAAGTACTTGGGAAGAGCGTACGCGGGATACATCTGCAAGCTTGAATATGGCTTTACCAAGGGCTTTCACTTCCATTGGTTCATACTGGCAAAGAGGGCTTACGTACGCAGAGACGTTCTAATCGGGAAGGCCTTGGGGCAGCATTGGGATCGGGTGATCACCTCAGGAGCCGGAATGCACCTGAATTGCAACCTAAACAAAAAAAGCTACCGCGATGCGTGCATTGGAGAGGTGCACATTGATGACCCGTCTTTTTCGGTAGGCCTGAATAAGCTCACTGCTTACCTGTCCAAAACGGATTTCTACCTCAAAAAAAACATGCCGACCGGTGATCGATGCCTATGGCGAGGCGAAATGCCAAAGGAGAGAAAGAGCAAAGTTGGAAGATCAAGAAAGGTCAGCTCATTATCTCTTCGGTAAGTTGAATGAACTTGTTGTTGAAGGCAGCGTCAGCCTTTCTCCATCGGCTTACTGCGCGTGGAATCCCATCCGCTTTAGGCGCTGTGATGTGTTGCGCGGTGAGGAACTCTTGCAAGTCGGGCGTTATGAGATCGAAAACCCCTTCTAGGTTGTTGGCTTTGTCTCTCATTTTTACGCTGATTTCGAGCAGCATCAGCACCTGATTTTTGATCTTCTCGATCCTGTCGTTCGGTTGACGTGCCGTGGCTTCAGATGGGCTGTTCTTCTTGTTCAGCGTATACAAACCGCTGTCGAATGCCCCTTGTACCCTTCCAAGATGGTACTTCGCCATCGACAAGCTTTCGATTGCTTCGGGTATTTTGTTTTTGTCCCGCGCCTCGATCAGGCTTAATAGGAAGTGAGCGGTCAACTGGACCAATACTCCAAAGAGCTGTTTGGGGTTGTTTGTTTGGGGCAGTGACTCCAGGTACAAATCCTGCCAAGTTGATTCGCCCGTGCGGTTGCCGTGTAGTACTTGCTGGCAAACCGAGTACAGGTCACCGTGCTCCCCGGCGCACTGAAGGAGGGCGGAAAGCCCGTTGGAGACTTGGTTTTCCTGCTCTTCAAGGTACTTTTTTATCTTGGCAAAATCTTTTTTGTGATCAGTCATTGAGTGCCCCTTAATTTCTGCGAGGCACCTCAGGTTCACAGGTCTGGGGCGCCTCTCCTAAATCTTGCCATCAATCTCCGACACGTCACGCGAGCAGTTGGAGCGAGCTCTCAAGAGCTCTTTGCTTCAACAATGCCCCTTGACCAAACCAGGCGCTGTCCAACCGGTGCCCACTGCTTCTCGCGCGGCGCTCGTGATCGACGAATTCGGTGACCGCGCACAGCAACCCCCAAGCTGTGTCTTTGGCAGCGCCCATCTCCGAGCCTCGACCATGGCCGCTGTACAGCTTCAGTAGCTTCTGGATCGCACGGTCTTGCCCAGTCGCTTCCAATTGCGTTGGTTGGTCTTGGCGGGGCTGTAACAGCTTGGAGAAGAACGCCTCCGATTCCTTCAGCTTCACCTTTCTCTCAGAAAGCGCCTTCATTCGGTACATGAACTCGTCCCATTGGGAAACGGCGATGCCGAGGCGGCCTTTCACCGCCTGAGCATCAAAGGCCGTGCTGTGCGAGACCCGTATGCCTTGAGACATGTCGCGCAATGCGACCGACAGCGTGTTGCTGCAGACCACTCGCACCGTGGTGGGAGTTGCCGTTGTTGCAAGGGTGCCATCGCAGGACGTTGCCAGAAGCACGTAGCCGTTGACCACGTCGTTGCCCTTGAGCGCGGTGGATTGGCCCGTCCTGGCCAAAGCCCAGAACTTCTTGCCCCCCTTCAGAACGCCTGCCGTCTCCAGTTGATAGCCGCTAACTTCCGTCAGATCCCTGTAGAACTCCAGTACTTCCATGGGTTGGACCACTTGGTAGCGTGATCCGACCACTGAGAGCGGCTGTAGGTTGTCTGATCGGTACAGCACGCGCTGATCTTGGAAGGGGTGAACTTGCTCGCCAGTGGAGTCGTGGGTTTGGAAGCAGACGGAGGTGTCTTTTATCTCCCAGTTCATCCCTGCCTTCTCTGCCCACACCTCGATTGGATGATTGGCTGGCAGCGCACTGCCAAGCTTGTGCCAAGGGGCTGCGCCTGTGTAGGCCATTTGATCGATTCGGTGGCTCATTGGGTTTCCTTTCAGGTGTGCGGCTTCAGTCGTTAGAGGGGAAGGTGTGTTGACACCCCCAACATCGAAGCTGCTTGTGTGGTTTGGCGTTGGGTTCGCTGTGCTGGCTGGCCAGATGCTTCAGGAGGGTGGCAGCTATAGGAGTAACGACAGTGCGTCTGATCCCTGAGGTAGTTGGGCCTCTGGCCTCCGCATGTGTGATCGCCTTGTCGAGTAGCAGGACGCCGATCGCGACGGCTCCATAGCGGACGGCATCCACCGCGACCTTTGGGGTCACCAGCCGTGAGTGGCAACGTGGGCACTCACTGGTCATGGCATGGCGGCCTGTTGGATTGATCCTTGATGAACACCGCAACGACTGCAATCTGAATCAGGCTGCAGATCAAGCCGAGGAGGAAGACGATGGCGAATGCAAGCAGTTGGTCTATGGGTGATGGCCAGGGAAGCATGGGCAGTCCTGTATGTGAGGCGGGCAACAAAAAAAGGCACCTGTGTCATGCACGGGTGCCTCTACGGACGGACTGGCTGCGTTAAAACTGCCCTTTCCTGGGCGCAGACGTGTTTTATCGAGGGCTAACGCACACCTCAGTCCCTTGGTTGTGATATGGGTTTGAACTTACTTTGATTGCAGGTGACAGGTTGCCAGGGGTGCCGCTTCTATTGACCACGCTCATGCAATCGAACTGGAGCTCTCCGTGCTCGCGGCACCCATTCGTAAGACCACAGCTGTCCGCTCAACCTCTGTGCCACGTCTGGGTGTCGTTTTAGTTCTCGTGCAAAATGTAACGAAAACGGCTCGGCGACATGGAAAGCGCGAGCACATGGGGGTGTGTGATGCATGAGGCGAATCTTTCGTGTTGCTTGAGCAGTGAGCCTGCTGCCGCTGGAGCAACGTCATGAAGCCGGAAGATGTGGATGTTTGCCGCGAGCTCGCGGAAAGCTACATCTCGGCCCATGGCGGTGGTGTGATTGATGCCCTGTTAGGGGACGGCGGCTCGGCTGCGGTGTTCCGTTGGAACCTAGGTTCAACAATCAAGGCGCTCAAGGTCTATGACCCCAAGTTCCTTAGTGGTCCGGCAGCTCCTGCTGAACGCTCTCGCCTCGGCTTGCAGCGCCGCTTCATCGGGACGCACTGCGCGTCCTTGATCGACACGCTGGCCGTCGAAGAGGAGCGCGGGACTTGTTTTGTCGAGATGGAGTTCTTTCCAGGTAAGGAGCTCAAGAGGGTACTGGCTGAGGTACCGGACGACGCTATTGCGCCGCTCATTGGTCAGTTGGTCAGTGCTGTTCAGTTCTTAGACTCGCTAGGCATCGTTCATCGTGATATCAAGCCGGAGAACGTCCTGGTGTCTGCTGATTTCACTCAAATGAAGCTGCTGGACCTCGGCATCATCCGGGAGATCACGGAAGCGGAAGATCGCCCAGACGCCACAGATCATGGCCAACGGCGACCGTTCATCGCCACCGCGCAGTACAGCTCACCCGAGTATCTTTTTCGACTCGAGGCTCCCTCGCCTGCGCTATGGAGGGCGCTTAGCATCTACCAGGTCGGCGGAGTTCTGCATGACTTGGTCTGTAGGCGCCCGCTGTTCGAGCGGGCCGTTGCCGCTGATAACAAATACGCGCTGGCTATGGCGGTGATGAGGGAACCACCTGACTTTGCGGGGGTTCCTGCACATCTTTCGACCTGGGCGGCATTGGCAGCAAGATGTCTTGCGAAAGACAGCCGGGTGAGGCTCCACTCTGTCGAGTGGAGTGACTTTCACGTGGCCACCGAATCTGTGGCCGATCGGCTTCGTCGCGTTCTTTCCGGTCGCGCTGCTCGGGCGGTACAGGCAGAAGAAGTTTTAGCTGAAGCGGTGACTCTAGGGAGGCAGAGAGCAGCCGCCCTCAACGAACTAGTAGATGGCGTCAGGCGCCAATTGTTGGCCGACTTCTCCCCCCAACTTCGAGTCGCACTTTCTGCAGGCGATGAGCACCGGAGCATCCTTCGTCTGACACTTGACGCTTGCGTGCTAGATGTTTTGGTCGCGCTCGAGTGCCGCTGGGAGGAGGGAATCCGTGAGTCAACCGGGGTTTTGTCGCTAGCCGCCGTGTCCGTCCAGCGGCAAGGTGAGGGGCCTCCTGAGATCTTCAGTGGCGCTCGACGATTTGTCGGGGAGCTTTCGGTAGGCTGCGCGTCCAAACCGCTGTCTACAGGGATCATTGAGAGCGTGAGTCAATTGGCTGTCAAGCATGCCGAGCTGGTCGATGCTTCCATTGCGACGGCGGGGCTTGATCTGGTTGCCAGTTGCTGGCCACAAGCCTGATTTCGTACAACAGCTTACTTAGGGAGCGATGATGAAGGGGAGTTGGTGGACAACAATCGAGCAGATGGATGCCGACCAGCGCGCGTTCGTTCGAATCGGCGCGGATGGCCAACATCTGTTGGTCGGACCACCTGGTTGCGGGAAAACGAACCTATTGGTCATGAGGGCCAGATACATCTATGGTCTGGGTCTAAAGAACGTGCTCTTTCTGACATACACACGGGCTCTTGCAGACTTCATCAGGGCGGGTGTGGCATCCAAAAAGGCCCTTCTGGAGCCAGAGCAGATCCAGACTTTTTCGTACTGGGCTTTCAAGCACATCGCCACCTATGCGCCAGAACAACTGTCTAAACTCGACCGCAGCGCAAAGTACGATGTCTATCGACAGCAAGTGATGGAGGCACTAGTTGTGGCTAACAGTCGTATCGAGGGCGTGAACCTTTACGACGCAGTGCTAGTCGACGAGGTACAGGACTTGACTCTCAGCGAGATCCAGGCGCTCATGCGCGTCTCTGAGCGTGTCACGGTTGCTGGCGATGCTAAGCAGATGGTGTTTGAGTCTGGCGGCAGCATAGGCAAGCTGGAGGCCCTCGGGTTCGAAAAGACGGAGTTGCGCTTCCATTACCGAATCGGTACGGCCATCGCTGATGTTGCCGATAAGGCGCTTCAACCGGCGGACCCTGCCCACCGCCTCCGGGCGAACTGCAATTACCGTGAGGACGAGCAGCAGTCGCGCGCACGACTGACTGAGTTTGCCGACCGAGATGAGCAGTTCGCGGCCATGCACCGTAGCATCGCCAGGCAGTTGCGAACCTATCCCAATGAAGGCATTGGCGTCATCGTCCCTCGCACCTTCCTGCTCAAGGAGCTCAAGGCAAAGTTCGCAGCTGCGGACCCTTTGCCTGGCGGCGTGGCTTTCCATGACGAGGATGATGAGCAGCACAGCTTCAGTTCAGGCAAGAATGTTCATGTCATCTCGTTGAAGTCGTCGAAAGGGGCTGAGTTTCGGGCTGTTCACCTATACGGCCTTGAAGAACTCAAGTACCCCCAAGTCCGTCGGGAGCTTGTCTTCACAGCAGTCACGCGTGCCAAGACCTCGCTTGATGGCTACTTCACCGGCAAGGTGCTCAACTCAGTTGCTTCTGCATTCGCTGAGGCGCCGGTGAAGCCCCTGTCCCCCGAAGATCTCATCTGAAACGAGCGGAAAATGAAATTGAAGTGGCATTCCGCAGACCTAGAGCAAACCGTAGACGCGCTAAGAAGTGTTGGCAAGTCGGCTATGTTCGGAGCGAGTTTTCCTAGCGCTAGCGATCTTGGGCAAGTTAGCTACGCAGTTTCGAACGGCGACGACGCCATGAGTCGATGCGTCAAGGTCGTTCTTCTCAGCGATGAGCTCAAGGAGTTTTTTTCGTGGGCGGCAACCTACGCTGAAGACGTATTCCCGGTGTCGATGTGCGCGCGCGTCATGCTCAGGAGCGATTGGCTAGCGCTTGGGCTCAACGAACGCAGAGACTGGGTCGACTTTAAGAGCTCGAGCATCTGGGCCTCTATCGTGCTGGGCGAACTCTTGGGGCAGTCGCAGGGTGACTTCGATGCTGTCTTCGCACCTATCGGCCGTGCTCCCGCCTGCTTCAGCTACGCGGTTGCTCGTTCCGAGCTTCTTTATCCACAGAACGAAAGCGCCAGGACGGAGGTGACGAGTCGGCTGGCCACTGTGGAAAGAGATGGCCGGTTCGGTAGGCGCGCGATTAGTCCTCAGGATCTTCAGCCTGTTTGGACCTTGTGCCGCGAGCTTTCTCATGTGGCAAGCGAGGAGCTTGCCTCCCAGGCTGCCATCATCAAGGTGCTTGCAGCGGTTGATCCCGGAGCGGCTACCTTGGTCGGTAGCCTAGAACTCCTTTCGAGCGATTTCGCGGAGCATCGAGTCGAAGGCTTTGATGCACTAGTTGATCGCCTGTTTTATCGCCTTTCTCCGATGGAGCTCGGCATTAAGGGGGTTGCACCCACCCTTGCGGCTGCGGCTCTACTCGTTGGAAGAGGCACAAGCCACATACAACTGTTGGCGCCTTTTGGGCGTGAGCTTCCTCAGGTCTTTGGATGGTTTGGGTTGTTTGCAGGGCTTCTCGGTCAATCGCATTGGGACCTCGCGTGGGCCCGAGGGACGAAGT
This sequence comes from Burkholderiales bacterium RIFCSPHIGHO2_01_FULL_63_240, assembly GCA_001770725.1. Lineage (GTDB taxonomy): Bacteria > Pseudomonadota > Gammaproteobacteria > Burkholderiales > Burkholderiaceae_C > Aquabacterium. The sequence goes on along the minus strand of MERU01000001.1, from coordinate 343,573 downwards.
CAGTTGATCGCCTGCTGCGTCAACCGTTTCACGTTGACGAACCTGTTCGCGCTGACCTTTGTTGGGTCGAGTTCGAATGGCTTTCGACGGTTTTTGGCTCAGATGATGTGTTTGCTGAGTTGCCTAAAAGCGCCCAGAGGAGCCTCCTGGTCGAGGTCCTTCCCGGAGTGGATTTTCAGCTGCGACTGCCCTCCAGCGAACGTTCTAAAGAGCAGGCATCGGTGTATAGCAGGCCAGCGGTCTCGCAGAAGGCCGTGGACGAGGCATTGAAACTCATTGAAGCCGCGCATTCGCTGCTGCGCGCGGATTCTCCTACCAAGCAGTCGGAACTATTCGATGCCGTGACTCCATCACAGACTCTCAAAAAGAGTAAAGCTGGCGGCACCGGATCGCGTGGCGGCAAGCAGAAGCTATGAGGAGTGTTTGAGGCGCCATCGCTCTGCACCGGATGGCTTGTCTCTCGACGGAGCATGAGTCGAGATGACGGTCACATGCTGGCATCTTTCGTGGCTAGGTGCTCCTCGGTGCTGGTGGCAGCAGATTGGCTCCGCCGCCTTTCTGAGATGTAGTGCTAGTGGCCCTTTAAGAAAACGCCTCGCGTATCGACCCTGCTATGGATTCGCACGGAGGGCGTCAAGGTAGTCTGCCCACGTCTGCATCATCGATTGTCGTTGCTCAAGAAACTCAGTCCGGTTGTACGCACGGCCAAGCGAGTCCTTGACAGCGTGCGCGAGCTGAGCCTCCACGATCGACTCGTTCACGTTCAGCCGTTCCACCAGCATCGTGCGCGCAGTGGCCCTGAACCCATGCCCGGTCATTTCGTCCTTCTCAATGCCCATGCGCCGCATGGCTGAGAGCACCCCGTTTTCGCTCATCGGGCGTTCGGCCGTTCTCGGGCTGGGAAACACGAACCGCCCCCTTCCGGTGAGAGGCTGAAGCTCCTTCAGGATCGCCACGGCTTGACGAGACAAAGGCACCAGATGCGGCGCACCGCTGATCTTCTGTTGCTTCACGCGTTTCATGCGCGCCGCAGGTATCGTCCAAAGCGCAGCGTCCAGATCAAACTCTGCCCATTCAGCCTGCCGCAGCTCCCCAGGTCGCAGGAACACCAATGGGGCGAGCTTCAATGCGGCACGGGTGACAGGCTGCCCCCGGTAGTCCTCAAATGCACGGAGCAGATCGCCCAACTGCTTCGGATCTGTGATGGCTGGATGGTGCTTGACGATGACGGGCTGCAGCGCGTCTCGCAGGTCATTGGCGGGGTCTCGATCGCAGTGACCGGTTGCAATGCCATACCGAAAGATCTGGCCGCAAGCTTGGCGGATGCGGTGAGCCGTTTCGATGGCTCCGCGCTTCTCGACCCTGCGCAGCACCTCCAGCAGCACGGGAGCGCTCACGTCAGCCAGTTTCATGGCTCCCAGCCAGGGGAACACGTCCTGCTCCAGGCGGATCAGGGTTCGCTCGGCATGTCCTTCGCTGACCTTCGCCGTGTGCACCGTCGAGTGCCATTCCCGGGCGATGGCTTCAAAGCTGCCAAGAGCGGGGAGTCCCTTCGCAACCCGCTTCTGTGATTCGATGCTGGCCTGCTGGTCTTGTTTCTTGGCTTTTCGTTGCGCACTTGGGTCAACGCCTTGAGCAACCAACTGTCGGCACTCGCCAGCCTTGCTGCGGGCCAGCGCTAGGCCGGTGTCGGGGTAGGTGCCCAGGCTCAGGGTTTTTCGTTTGCCCCCAAAGCTGTAGTCCAGTCGCCAGCCATGTGAGCCGCCGTTCACGTTGAACAGGAGATAGAGGCCATCTCCATCGGTCAGGCGCTTCTGGCCGTCTTTGGCGGCCTTTTGGATGGCCTTGTCTGTGAGTAGGTTGCGAGGCATTGCAGTAACTTTGAGTGGATCCCGACGTGCGCAGGCCGGTTACTGCAAAGATTACTGCATGAGTGGCTGGATCTGTCAGGATTTGGTTGGATGGCGTAGGAAAGAAAAAAGGCCTAAGTGATTGATTCACTTAGGCCTTTTGTGCCTCAACGGATGCCGTTGGACAGTAAGGTGGTGGAGCCGGGGGGAATTGAACCCCCGTCCGTCAGCCATCAACGAGCAGATCTACATGTTTAGCTGTCTGATTTGGATCTCGCCAACCTGATCGCGCAGCAGCACGCTACCAGGTCAGCCAGTCACTTGATCTCGACTTCATCTGAGTGACCCAGGTGAAGCCCAGCCCATGAAAATGACCTCTCAGTCCTTGCCTTGCGGCTCAGACCCAGCCCATGGGCCGACTGTTGAGAGGCTCACCGGTATTAAGCGGCGAGTGCGAACTTTTGATCGTTTGCAGTTGGTTTTTTTCCAGTGGATTTACGAGCTGACTGGTGCTCGACATGCCCTGTCCCGAATCCGCACCAACGTCGAAACCAGGTCGGCCCCAGGAAATGGGTGCCCCATTGTAGGCGCTACCCGCTGCCAGCGCGAGCCCTTGCTTTGAGACAGGTTTTCATTTGAGGGCAATGCCCGCGAATTCAAGACCTCACCTCGAGCACCAGGCTGGCGCAAAAGCCGTCCAGGCTGTCTTGCTCTTCGCCGGAGAGCTCGCCGGCCGTGAGCCGGGCCATGCGCTCGATGGTGGCCAGGCGCTGCCCCAGGGCGTCGAACACCGCCTCGGCTTCGGCGACCTGCTCGATGCCGATGGCATGGGGGCTCCACAGGCCGCTCTCGTTCCAGCCCTGGCGCAGCTTGTGCAGCAGGTGGCGGCACAGCTCGGCCGAGCGCGTCAGGCTGGGGCCCGGGTTCTCGGGCAGCATGAGCTCGAGCCGATTCATGGCGCCTTGCAGGGCGAAGTCCAGGTTGGCGAGTTCGTGCAGCAGGTCTTCGCCCGAGCGGCGGGGCTGCATGGGCGCGACCACGCGGGCGGCGGCGGCCAGCGGGCCGATGAGGTGCTCGTCGAATTCACCGGGCACGACCCGCAGCGCCATGCTGGCGTGGTGCAGGGTGGCGCCGGGCAGGCGCAGGGCCGCCAGCGCCTCTTCGGTGACCGACAGCAGCTTGCCCAGCGCCGACATGCGGTCGGCCGTGAGCATGTGGGGGTAGCCCGAGCCATCGAGTCGCTCGTGGTGCTCGGCCACTGCCCGCACGATGTCGCGCGGGTAGTCGGTGAGCTGGCCGAGCAGCAACTGGCCCACATGGGGGTGCACCACGAGTTGCCGGTAGGTGTCGACATCGAGCGTGGCGGCGGCGTCGGCCTCGCCATATTCGGGCGAGATGTACATCTCGCCGACGTCGTGCAGCAGCCCAGCGGTCATGGCCTGGCCGATGAGGCGTTCGTCGCCACCCCGCGCGTGCATGAGCGCGCCAGCCACGGCCATGGCTTCCAGCGCGTGCGCGAAGGCCGCGGGGCGTGCGGTTTCGACGGCGCTGAGCAGCAGTTGCACCACGGAATGCAGGCGGATGCCGGCCACGCCGTGCATCAGGGCGGCCACGTGGGGGCGCAGCAGCGGGCTGAGCACGCCTTCGGTGTCAACGAGGCGGGCCAGGGCCTGTTTCAGGCTGGTGGGTGTGACCCCGTCCTCGGCGATCAGGCAGGTTTCCAGCGGTTTGCGCAGGGAGCGGTCCATCAGCTTGCGCTGCAGGTCCGGCGTGACGGGCTGGTTGCGTGCCCAGAGTTTCATCCCGTTGATGTCGAAGATGTCGCTGGAGGCGATGATCGACCGGGTCTCGCTGGCTTCCAGGATGGTGGCCAGGGCGTGGGGGTTGGCGACTTGGAAGTCGCTGGGTGCGGCGTGCACGGCGTTGGGGCTCATGACCACTCCTGGCCCCGCGGTGGGGTGCAGGGCTGATCCATTATGGGACGGCGCCCAGCGCTTGACACACGTGAAAACGCCAGCCCGGTGCACGGTTGCACTTTCGGGCTGGCGCGTGTGACGGATCTCACGAACCGCGTGGGGCGGGCCGCTCGGCCCCGGTCGGGCTCAGCTGCGGTAGTCGGCGTTGATGCTGACGTAGTCGTGCGAGAGGTCGCAGGTCCAGACGGTGGTGGCGGCCTGGCCGCGGCCCAGGTTCACGCGGATGGTGATTTCCGACTGTTTCATGATGCGCTGACCGTCTTCCTCGCGGTAGGCGGGGTTGCGGCCGCCCCTCGTGACCACGTGCACGTCGTCGAGGTGCATCTCGATGAGGTTCTGGTCGAGGTCGTCGATGCCGGCGTAGCCCACGGCGGCCAGGATGCGGCCGAGGTTGGGGTCGGAGGCGAAGAACGCGGTCTTGACCAGGGGAGAGTGGGCGATGGCGTAGGCGGCCAGGGCGCATTCGGCTTCGGTGCGGCCGCCCTCGATGGTGACGCTGATGAACTTGGTGGCGCCTTCGCCGTCGCGCACGATGGCCTGGGCCAGCTTTTGCGAGACCTCGATGAGCGCGGCGCGCAGGGCCTGGCCGTCGGCGCTGTTCACGTCGGTGATTTCGGCGTGCGCGGCCTTGCGGGTGGCGATCAGCACGAAGCTGTCGTTGGTCGAGGTGTCGCCGTCGATGGTGATGCGGTTGAACGAGGCATTGGCCGCGTCGGTCACCAGGCCTTGCAGCAGGGCCGGGGCGACGTTGGCGTCGGTGGCCAGGAAGCCGAGCATGGTGGCCATGTTGGGCTTGATCATGCCGGCGCCCTTGCTGATGCCGGTGATGGTGACCGTCTGCCCGCCCAGGGTGAACTGCTTGGAGAAGGCCTTGGGCAGGGTGTCGGTGGTCATGATGCCTTCGGCGGCCACGGCCCAGTTGTCGGCCTTGGCATCGGCGATGGCCGCGGGCAGGCCTGCCTCGATGCGATCGACCGGCAGCGTCTCCATGATCACGCCCGTCGAGAAGGGCAGCACCTGGCGGGGCGAGAGCTGCAGCTGACGGGCCAGGGCGACGCAGGTGGCGCGGGCGCGCACCAGGCCGTCTTCACCGGTGCCTGCGTTGGCGTTGCCGGTGTTGATGACCAGGGCGCGGATGTCGCTGCTGTCTTGCAGGTGCTCGCGGCAGATCTGCACGGGCGCGGCGCAATAACGGTTCTTGGTGAACACGCCGGCCACGGCGCTGCCCTCGTCGAGGGTGATGACCGTCAGGTCGCGTCGGTTGGCCTTGCGGACCCCGGCCATGGTGATGCCCAGCTTCACGCCGGGAACGGGGTGCAGGTCAGAGGGGTTCGGGGCGGACAGGTTGACGGGCATGGTGTGGGGCGCTTGAAGTGGCGTGTGGGGGCGTTTCAGGCCCCCGCTGAGAGGCCCGATTGTGCAACACCCCGGTGTCACCACCCGGGCCTCACATGGCCTTGAACCGGTGGGCGTACATGCGGCTGACTTCGAGCGTCTCGGCGCGGCCGCGGATGTGGATGCGCAGCTTGCCGCCATCGCGGATGACGCGGTCGATGGCGGCGACGTTGACCACGGCGCTGCGGTGCACCTGCCAGAAGCGGTTGGCGTCCAGCCTGGGCAGGAGTTCGCGCAGCGGTGTGCGGATGAGCAGCTCGCTGCTGCCGGCGCGGTCGGTGACCAGGCGCACGTACTTGTCGGCGGCCTCGAAGCAGAGCACTTCGTCGACCGGCACCATCACCAGGCTCTGGCCGGAGGCGACCTGGATGATGGTCAGGGGCTCGGGTCGGTGCAGCGGGGTGCTGCCCACGCTGACGTCGGTTTCATCTGGCGATTCGGAAAGACCGGGCGAGGGGGGCGGGGCCTCTGTTTCGCCGCCTTGCTGGCGCCAGTTCAGCTGAGCCTGCAGCCGGGCGATGGTGGTGCCCAGGCGGGCCGATTGCACGGGCTTGAGCACGTAGTCGACCGCGGCATGTTCGAAGGCGGCCAGGGCGTAGTGGTCGTAGGCCGTGACGAAGACGATGAGGGGCAGCGCGCGGTCGTCGGGCCAGCGCTCCAGGATGACGTCGGCGGCGTCGATGCCGGTCACGTCGGGCATCTGGATGTCGAGAAAGAGGATGTCGGGCAGGGCCTGCAGTGCGGCTTCGATGGCGGCCTGGCCGTCCGGCGCGGCGGGCAGCAGTTGCAGCTCGGGCCACAGGCGCTGCAGCATGCGTGCGAGGGCGTCGGCCAGCAGGGGTTCGTCTTCGGCGATGAGGGCCAGGGCGTTCATGTCGGGTCAGGGCAGGAAGCGAGAGGGTCCGAAAGGCGAGGGCTCCGGCGCCGGGGCGGGCGCCGGGGCGTCGGCGTGCAAGGGCATGCGCACGGTCACGCGGGTGCCTTCCCCACCGGGGCCGGGCACCATCTCCAGGCTGATGTCCTGGCCGTAGGCCGAGCGCAGGCGTTCGCGCACGCTCTGCAAGCCGAAGCCGGGGCCGCTGCTGGCGGCGTCTTCTTCGGAGAGGGTGCGGCCGGTGTTGATGACGTCGAGCAGCAGGTGCTGCTCCTGCTGGCGCGCTCGCACGGTGAGCTGGCCCTTGCCGCGGCTGGATTCGAGCCCGTGCTTGATGGCGTTTTCCACCAGGGGCTGCAGCAGCAGCGTGGGCACATGGATGCCAGCGAACTGGGGCGGCAGGTCCACCTCGACCTGAAGGCGCGGGCCCATGCGGATCTGCATCAGGGCGAGGTAGTCCTGCAGGCGCGCGAACTCGTCGCGCAAGGGGTGGCTGAGGGTGCGACTGCCGTGCAGCGTGGCTCGCAGGAAGGTGATGAGGTGCTCGAGCATGGCCTGGGCACGCGGCGGGTCGGCGTCGATGAGCGCGTGCAGGTTGGCCAAGGTGTTGAACATCATGTGCGGGTCGAGCTGGGCCCGCAGCAGCTGCAACTGGCTTTCGACGGCCTGGCGCTGGGCGGCCTCGGTGCGCACCTCGTTGGCGGCCAGCCGCACGCGCATGTAGTCCAGGGTGAAGGTCAGCAGCGCGATGCTGCAGGTCATCACCAGCGAAACGCCGAAGGACAGTTTGTCGCCACTGTGGGAGATGAGGCTCAGCAGGGCCTGCGCGAGGAACATGCCGAAGCCGGTGGCAACCGGCATGCACACGAGGGCGCACAGCGCGTGGGTGCGCCAGCGGGTCAGACCGTAGACACCGCTGTGCAGGTAGCGGTGGCGCAGCTCGGGCTGCTGGCGCCAGACGTAACGCGCCTCGGCCAGCAGGACGATGCCGGTCAGCGTCCAGGCCCAGTAGCCCAGGCTGACCGCGTAGGCCAGGAAAACCTGCAGCGAGTGGCTCTGCTGGTGCCCTGGCGAGGCCACGTCCACCGCCCACATGAACAGGGCGATGGCCACGCTCCAGGCCAGGTTGAACCAGCCTGTGCGGGGGATGGACCCGAGCGTGGTCGGGTCGCTGGAAGGGGCCTCGTTGGACATCCCCTGATTGTGTCAGCCTCGTGCCGCTTCAGTGCAGCTCGGGCATGACCCAGGTCTTGAGCCAGGCTTGCAGGTCGGGGAACTCGCGCACGGCCAGCGGCACGAAGGACACCAGGATCAGGGCCAGGGTCATGACCGCGCAGGGCAGGATCCAGCGCTCGTAGCGGCGGTAGAACGATTGCTTGGCCACTTCCTCGTCGGCGGCTTCCACGAGCGCGTCGCCCACCACCTGGCGCGCCAGCAGCTGGTTCAGCGCCACGGGCGGCATCAGGTAGCCCAGCTCGAAGGCCATCAGCACCATCACCCAGAAGTGAATCGGGTCGATGCCGCTCTTGTAGGCCAGCGGCGCCAGCGTGCCCGAGACCAGGAAGATGGCGCCCAGCGGCTCCATGAACATGCCCAGCACGACCAGGGCGATGGACATGAAGGCCATGGCCGTCCAGGCGCTGTCGAACACCTCGGGGGCGTAGTGGATGATGCCCGAGCGCTCGATCACGCCGCCTGCGGCTTGCGACAGCAGGATCAGGAAGAGGTAGCCGCCCAGGTGGCCGACGGTCTCCATCGTTGCCACGCGGATCGAGGCCTCGGCGGTCTTCTCGCGGTGCATGGAGAAGGCCAGCGCGGCCGATTGCGGGCCGAAGCCGCGCGCCTGCAGCAGTTTGTCGAAGACGACGATGAGGATCATCATCACCGGCATGATGATGGGGGCGGTGATCTCGTTGAGCGGCGAGTTCAGCACCGTCGAGTAGAAGGTGCAGACCACGGCCACCACAGCGATGTAGGGCAGCAGCGTGGGCACCTGGCGCAGCGTGGCGGGCAGGGCCACGCTCACAGGGGCGATGTCGATGGTGTGGCGCTCGCGGCGCAGTTGCGAGGCGATGAAGAACAGCGTCGAGGTCAGCACGAAGACGAAGATGCCCCAGTGAAAGAGCTCGTCGCTGGTGACTTCCTTGTTGACGGCCACGATGGCCAGCACCAGCAGGCTGGGGCTGAGCACCACGCCCAGCGAGCCCGACATGGCGGAGGCGCCCAGGGCGTACTGGCTGCTGCCGCCCACGGCGCGGATCTCGTGGTAGATGATGGCGCCGGCGGCCATCACGAAGGCACCCGAGCCACCGGTGTAGGCCGTCGGGATGGCGGCGGCCAGCAGCACGAAGTAGGTCAGGGCCTCGGGCGAGAGCTTCCAGGGCCGAAGCAGGTTCATGAAGACATCGACCATGCGGCTTTGCTTGAACAGCATGCCGCCCCAGATGAAGAGGGCGAGCTGCAGCGGCAGGTTCGGGAACTCCATCAGCGCGTTGGTGTAGATGGCCAGGCCCGAGGGGTGGTCGGCGCCGAAGAAGTAGTTGGCCGAGCTCAGCGTCATCAGGCCGGCCAGGGGCACGGTCTTGAGCGCGTTCAGCCAGGTGCCTTCACCGATGTGGTGGGCGTCATCCGGGCGGTGCGGGCGCAGGGTCTGCCAGGCGCTGACCAGCATCAGGGCGCCGAACATCGTCATCCAGCCGAAGTGGATGTGCGGGTCCTCGACCTCGACGCCGGAGGCCACCGAGATCTGGTAGTAGCGGATGGCCGACCACATCGAGACGGAAGAGGCCGCGAGCATCGTCCAGGCCTGGATCTTGAAGTCGCGCGGGTAACGTGGCGCGACCAGGCTGATGTGGTGGTAGCCCAGGGTGGTGGCCACGATGGTCACGCCCATGAGCAGCAGCAGGATCAGCGGGCGGTTCTCGGTGCCGAACTGGAACAGACCGAAGAAGCTGGTCTCCAGCGTCCGGTACGCGATGACCGTGGGCGTCAGGTGCGTGATGGCCTTCTGGTACAGCTCGTGGCGGGCCTTGCACTGCTCCAGCGAGACCAGCACGGCCTGGCGGCGCGCCACCGGGTCGATGGCGCTGGTCTCGAAGAGGTCGTCCAGCGCATCGCCGGCCTGCGTCTCGGCCATCTGGCGGGCGACTTCGGCATCGACGTTGAGGTTGGGGTTGCAGGCCGGTTTTTCAGGGTCGGCGCGCAGCATGAAGTACTGCACCCCGTTGTCCTTGTCGCCGAACATGGATTCGCCCATGCGCAGCAGCTGCCCGTGCAGCATCTCGCCGGTGCCGATGACCAGCACGAGCAGCAGCAGGGTGATGGTGGGCAGGCCGATCAGCCATTCGCTGGGGCCGCGGCCGAAGAGGCTGAAACGTGGTGGGCTGTGCAGGGTCGATTCTGCGGACATGGGGCGTCTCCTGGTACCGGCGGGGCCTCTGGCGGGCTTTGTCGCCTTTTGTGTGGGTTTCAGGAGCGCGACTCTAGTGAGCAGGTCAAGCGGGAAACATTAGGGAAAGATGGATGGCGGCCTGCACGGCGCGAAACGCCACCAGGCCGGAGTGAATGGCATGCGGGTCGCTGCCAGGAGGTCAGTAGCGCAGGCGCAGGAAGACCGCCGGGCCGTCGAACTTGACGTTCAGCCGCGCCGTGTAGTCGTCGTCGGTGCGCTTGTAGCGGATCCGGGCGATGCCGTATTCGGCGCCCACGCCCACGTTTTTCCATGGGAAGTACTCGACCCCCACGGCTGCGTTGACGATGCTGCCGCGCTCGTCGCCGTTGCTGTAGCGGGCCCCCGAAGCATCGGCGTAGACGCGCCACTGTTCGTTGATCTGCGTGCGCCAGCCAAGCGTCAACAGAGGCGCCCAGCCGGATGCCGATTCCTTGGTGATGTAGTCGTAGGTGCCCAGCGGGCCGACGCTGGCGCGCGCCGAGAGGGTCGTGCTCAGGGCGTAATGCTGCGCGCCCACGCCGATGCCGAACAGGTTGGCGTCCTCGCCCAGCCACCAGCGGTAGGAGAAATTGCCCACCTCGAGCTTGGTGTCGTGGCGGGCCTCGCCCCCGATGTCATAGGTGGTGCCATTGGCCGTGATCGGCTGGCGGATGGCGTTGCCACCCTTGTTGCGCAGCTGGTAGTAGTCCAGCGAAAAGCCCTGCCGGTCCATGATCAGCCAGTCGATGCGGGCGCGCTTGACCACCTTGTTGCCCTCCAGGACCTTCTGGTCCTTGACGGACAGGCCGCCGGGCAGGTTCTCGATGTCGGCCGTGGCGTCGTAGTCCATGCCGTAGCCGCCCAGCCAGATGCCCACGCGGTCGAGGGCGGCAGGGCGTTCGGCGTGGGCGGCGCCAGCGAATGCCAGCGTGGTTGCCAAAACGGATGCCAGCCCGGCGAGCTGGTGCGAGCGGTGGTTTTGCATGATGGGCCTTTCGTCTGGTGAACGGGATGGCCCATGGTCGCGGGGGCGACGCACCGGTGCGGTAGGACGCCCGCGTGAGTGCGTGTAGGAAGTGGCTGACCACCGACCGACGCGGAGGTGTCGAGGAAAAGGTCAGCGAAAGAACAGACCGGCGAAAGAAAAAAGGCCCCGAAGGGCCTTGTGGTGCGCGCCGGGCGGTTGGTCAGGCCAGCTTGCCGTGGCAGTTCTTGAACTTCTGGCCGCTGCCGCAGGGGCAGGGGTCGTTGCGGCCCACGCGCGGCACTTCCTGCTTGGCGGTGGCCGGGTCCGTCTCGGTGACCACCGAGCCGTCTTCGGCCGGGTGGGTGTAGGTGACGTTGCTCAAGCGCTCGCCCTGGTCCTCGATGGCCTGGGCGGCCTGCGCGGCTTCTTCCTGGCTCTGGATGCGCACCGTCAGCAGCTTGCGGGTGACGTCCATCTTGACCACGTCGAGCAACTGGCCGAAGAGCTCGAAGGCCTCGCGCTTGTATTCCTGCTTGGGGTTCTTCTGGGCGTAGCCGCGCAGGTGGATGCCCTGGCGCAGGTAGTCGAGCGCGGCGAGGTGCTCGCGCCAGTGCAGGTCGATGGACTGCAGCAGCACCATGCGCTCGAACGGGGCGAACTGCTCGCGCGTGACCGACTCGACCTTGGCCTCGTAGGCCGCGGTGGCGGCTTCCAGCACGCGCTCGAGCACGTCGTCGGCTTCGGCCGACTGGGCGCCTTCGACCCACTTGACCAGGTCGACTTCGAGCTGCCACTCTTCCTTGAGCAGCTTCTCGAGCGCGGGCAGGTCCCACTGCTCTTCGAGGCTGTTCTCGGGCACGAAGGTGCGCACGACATCGCTCAGCGAGCCCTTGCGCAGGTTGGCGATCGACTCGGCCACCTCGGTGGACTCGAGGATCTCGTTGCGCTGCTGGTAGATGACCTTGCGCTGGTCGTTCGAGACATCGTCGTACTCGAGCAACTGCTTGCGCATGTCGAAGTTGTGGCCTTCGACCTTGCGCTGGGCGCTTTCGATCGAGCGCGTGACGATGCCGGCCTCGATGGCTTCGCCCTCGGGCATCTTCAGGCGGTCCATGATGGCGCGCACGCGGTCGCCCGCGAAGATGCGCATCAGCGGGTCGTCCAGCGAGAGGTAAAAGCGCGAGGAGCCCGGGTCGCCCTGGCGACCGGCGCGGCCGCGCAGCTGGTTGTCGATGCGGCGCGACTCGTGGCGCTCGGTGGCGATGATGCGCAGGCCACCGAGTTCCTTGACCTTGGCGTTGAGCGCCTGCTGGTCGGCCTTGAGCGCGGCGATCTTGGCTTCCTTGGCGGCGTGGTCGAGCGACTCGTCGGCCTCGATGAGCTGGATGTCCTTCTCGACGTTGCCGCCCAGCACGATGTCGGTGCCGCGCCCTGCCATGTTGGTGGCGATGGTGACCATGCCAGGGCGGCCGGCCTGCGCGACGATGTCGGCTTCGCGGGCGTGCTGCTTGGCGTTGAGCACCTGGTGGGGCAGGCCCTCCTTGGTGAGCATCTGGGCGATCAGCTCGGAGTTCTCGATCGAGGTGGTGCCCACCAGCACGGGCTGGCCACGGCCGTGGCAGTCCTTGATGTCGTCGATGATGGCCTTGTACTTCTCGCCAGCGGTCTTGTAGACCAGGTCGAGCTGGTCCTTGCGCAGCATCACGCGGTTGGGCGGGATGACCACGGTTTCCAGGCCGTAGATCGACTGGAACTCGAAGGCTTCGGTGTCGGCCGTGCCGGTCATGCCGGCGAGCTTGCCGTACATGCGGAAGTAGTTCTGGAAGGTGATCGAGGCCAGGGTCTGGTTCTCGGCCTGGATCTGCACGCCTTCCTTGGCTTCGACGGCCTGGTGCAGGCCATCGGACCAGCGGCGGCCCGACATCAGGCGGCCGGTGAATTCGTCGACGATGACCACTTCGCCGTTCTGGACCACGTAGTGCTGGTCCTTGTTGAACAGGTGGTGTGCACGCAGGGCCGCGTACAGGTGGTGCATCAGGGTGATGTTGGCGGCGTCGTACAGCGATGCGCCTTCGGCCAGCAGCCCGGCGTCGGACAGCAGGCGCTCGGCGTTCTCGTGGCCGGCTTCGGTCAGGAAGACCTGGCGGGACTTTTCGTCGGCGGTGAAGTCACCCGGCTCGATGACGCCTTCGCCGGTCTTGGGGTCTTCTTCGCCGATCTGCTTCTTGAGGTGCGGCACGACCGCGTTGATGCGGATGTACAGCTCGGTGTGGTCGTCGGCCTGGCCGGAGATGATCAGCGGCGTGCGGGCCTCGTCGATCAGGATGGAGTCCACCTCGTCGACGATGGCGAAGTTCAGGCCGCGTTGCACGCGGTCGCGCACCTCGTAGACCATGTTGTCGCGCAGGTAGTCGAAGCCGTACTCGTTGTTGGTGCCGTAGGTGATGTCGGCGGCGTAGGCGGCCTGCTTGTCCTCACGGGGCATCTGCGGCAGGTTGATGCCCACCGTCAGGCCCAGGAAGGTGTAGAGCTTGCCCATCCACTCGGCGTCGCGACGCGCGAGGTAGTCGTTGACGGTGACCAGGTGCACGCCCTTGCCGGTCAAGGCATTGAGGTAGACGGGCAGGGTGGCGGTCAGCGTCTTGCCTTCGCCAGTGCGCATTTCGGCGATCTTGCCGTTGTGCAAGGCCATGCCGCCCAGCATCTGGACGTCGAAGTGGCGCATCTTGAAGACGCGCTTGGAGCCCTCGCGCACGACGGCGAACGCCTCGGGCAGCAGGTCGTCGAGCGATTCGCCCTTGGCGATGCGCTGCTTGAACTCGTCGGTCTTGGCGCGCAGCTGGTCGTCGCTCAGGGGCTCGAGGCTGGGCTCCAGCGCGTTGATCTTGGCGACCGTGCGACGGTATTCCTTCAGCAGGCGTTCGTTACGGCTACCAAAAATCGAGGTCAGGAGCTTGGGCAACATGGAGCGGTCTGTTCTATCTAAGCCACTCGATCAGTTGGTTTCGGTTGATCGGCGGCCCTGGCAATCAGGAGATCGGCCACGCCGATCGAAGCGAAAAAGTGTAGCACCGGGGTGTGACCCGGCCATGGCTGGGTCACCCGACCCGTGAATGGGGGGCTGCCCGGGGTGCCAGGGCGGCCGTGACCAGGCAACTCAGGGCCAGGCAGGCCACCATCACCGCGCCGGAGGGCAGGTCGAACATCGCCGACAGGCACAGGCCCAGCAGGCAACCCATGCCCCCGGTCAGCCAGCCCGCCAGCAGGGCGGCGCGGGGCGGCAGGTGGCGAACGGCCAGCGCCGGCATGATCAGGCTGCTGAAGACCAGGTAGACGCCCACCAGCTGGACCGATGCCGTCACCGCCACGGCGAACAGCAGGTAAAAACCGGTTCGGCCCAGGCGCTCGCCCAGGCCGAACCACAGTGCCAGCAGCACGGCGCTCAGGCCGGCCATGGACTGCAGCTGGGAGGGCGTGACCCACAGGATCTGCCCGACCAGCAGGTCCTGCAGGTGTTCGCCGCCGTGCGGGTTGTGCGCCAGCAGCAGGATGCCCATGGACGATGCCAGCACGAACAGGGTGCCGATCAGGGCTTCCTGGATGTCGGGCCAGCGGCGCTCCATCCAGGTCATCAGCAGGGCGCCACCGGCGGCGGCGCCCATGGCCGTGGCCTGCACCGCCCAGCCTTGGGGCTCCCAGCCCAGGGTGTGGGCGGCGATCAGGCCCAGCCCGGCGATCTGCGCGATCGCCAGGTCGATGAAGACGATGCCCTTGCGGAGCACCTGCCGCCCCAGCGGAACATGGGTGGACAGGATCAGCAGCGCGGCCATCAGCGCCGGGCCGACGATGCCCCAGTCGATGGGGTGCAGGTGCAGGGCGTCGTTCATCAGCGGGCTTTCAAGAGCAGGTCGATGGTTTCGTCAAACAGGCCGAACAGGTCTTGCGCCCGGTCGCTGCCGCCGACGGTGTAGGGCAGCACGACCACGGGCAGCTTGGCTCGCTCGGCCAGCCATTGCGAGGCGCGCCCGTCCTGGTAGGCCGCGCGCAGGATCAGCTTCGCGGGCTGGCCTTGCAGCTGCTGCAGCACGGCTGACAGGTGCGGGCTGCTGGGCTCGACCCCGGGCTTGGGTTCGAGCGCGGCCACCTGCCTGAGGCCCAGCCAGGCCTCCAGGTAAGGAAAGCCCTTGTGCTGCACCACGATGGGCGTGCCCTTCAAAGGCGAGGCGGCCTGTGCCCATCGCTGCATGGCCTGGCCCCAGCGGGCCTGGAAGTCGGCCAGGCGCTGGCGGTAGGCCGCGGCGTTGGCCGGGTCGACTTCGGCCAGCCGCTGCCCCAGGGCCTGCGCCACCTTGGCGATGTTGCGCGGGTCGGTCTGGATGTGCGGGTTGCCTTCGGCGTGCACGTCGCCGTCGGCGCGGTCCAGGCGGGTGGGCACCTCCAGCATCGTGACGTGGTCGGCGGCTTCGAAATTGCCTGGGCGGCCGGGCTGCACGGCGGCGTTGCCGGCCTGGCGCAGCAGCACGGGCAGCCAGCCCACTTCGAGTTCGGCGCCGGTGCACACCAGCAGGTCGGCGTTGCGCACGGCCGAGATCAGGCTGGGGCGGGCCTGGATGGCGTGCGGGTCCTGCAGCGCGTGGGTGGCGGCGTAGACGCTGGCCTGGTTGCCGGCGAGCTCCTTCGTGAGAGCAGCCCACTCGGGCTCGCAGGCCACGACCTTGATCGGGCCGGCGGCGTGGCTGGGCGAGGCGCCGAGCGCCGCCGCCAGCAGCGTGGCGGCGGCCAGGCGTGGCAGGCGTGGCAGGCGTGGCAGGGCGTGGGCGAGGTGCCTGGTGAGGGACCTGGGGATGCGGATCGGGTTCATGGTCGCATCCCCTCCATCAGAAGCTGTGCGCGCCGTGGGCGCCCAGGTTGACCTGGTAGCGCAGGAAGACCTGGTGGTCCACGCCATCGGCGCGCACGCGGTCCTCGCTGAGCTGCAGTCGCCAGCGGCTGAACTCGCTGGGTGACCAGTCGAACATCAGGCTGGTGCGGCGTGGCTTGCGGGCGTCCTCGGCCAGCGCGGTGTTGCCGCCGAAGTTGACCGATCCGCTTTCGAGCTGGTCGAAGCGCAGCCCGGTGCGCCATTGCGGCATGAACTGCCACACCCCCTGCAGGTACCAGCCCGATTGCGCAGAGCGGTAGGCGTCGGTGGTGTTGCCCGTGCCTGTGATGTCGGTGGTGTCGTAAGTCACGTCGCCACGCTCCTGGCGGCGGAAGTACTCGCCCTGCAGCTGGACGTTGGTGAGCTTGGCGTTGCCGTTGGGCGCCCACTTCCAGACGCCGTCGACCGCCCAGATGCGGCTGCGGCCGGTGAAGCTGTTCGTGAGCGGGTCGACGCCGCCATTCGGGTCTTCGGACTCCCACTCCCGGCCATCGGCGCGGGTGCGCATCCACGACACGCCGGCGCGCCAGCTGTGGCTCAGGCCGACGTCGCCGCCCGTGTGGGCCGACAGCAGCAACGCGCCCGCGCCATTGCGGTTGCGCTCGTTGCCGGGGAAGGCGTTGCCGTTGCCCAGCTCCATGCCGAGCTCGACGTAGCGCTCGAAGGGCAGCACCCAGCGCGCCTGCAGGCCCTCCTGCTTGAGTTGGCCACCCAGGAAGGCCTGGTGGGCCAGCGGTGCGTCGACGAAATCCCAGGCGTGGGCGTGCTGCTCGTTGAGGTAGCCCAGGCCGGCGAAGAAGCGGCCCGCCTTCAGGCGCAGGCCGGCGGGCAGGGCGGTGGTCTGCACATAGGCTTCTTCGACCTCGGTTTCATTCTCGGGCGTGACGGCCAGCGTCAGCGAGCCGTAGAACAGGTGGTCGACATTGGCCGCCAGCGTGATCTCCGATTCGCTGAGCGTCAGGCCACGCGTGCCCGGGCCCACTTCACCACCCGTGGGCAGGAAGCCGGGGATGGCCCAGGTCTCGGGGTCTTTGGACAGGCCGTTGTAGCCGCCGCTGAGCACGGCAGAAACCGAGGGGTTGAAGCCGGCGGCACCCTGGCGAGCCATCGGGCGGGCGGGGTCGAGCGGCACGTCGCGGGTGGCAGCTGAGGGCGCCTGGGCCGAAGCCTGCGGGGCCGTGGCCGATGTTGATTGGCGCTGGGCTTCCTGCAGGCGGGCCTCCAGGGCCTGGATGCGGGCGTCGTACTGGCGGCGCATCTCGTCGAGTTGCTGGCGGAGTTCCTGCAGCGAGTCCGCCGAGGAAGAGGCGCTGCTCGAGGCCTGGGCCCAGGCCGGGGCGCTGCCCAGGGCGGTGCTCAGCAGCGCGGCCAGGGCCAGGGCGCGGGGGGTGGCGTGGGCGAAAGTGGGCGTGGTCTTGCGTGCGCGCAGGGCGCCGCGTTGAGGAATGCGGGACATGGTGATGCTTTCCCGGGCCGGCACTGTCGATGGTGGCGGCGGCCCGATGGATTCGAAGGGGTTCGAACGAACAAGGTGACGTGGCCGCAAGCCGTCGCCCTCAGGGTGAAGGCGTGCGGCGGGCCGACGACGTGGCAACGGGGAGGCGAGCGCCTCAGGCCGGGAAAGCAGGTGGGCCGCGTGCTCGGAATGGCACCGCCGTGGCGGCGGAGGCCAGGCCAGGCGTGACCGCCACCTGGACCGAGGTGGCATCGCAGCCCGGCAGGCTCACCACGGGGGTGCCCGCGGCGGCGTGATCGACGGCGTGGCAGGCCAGGCAGCTCAGGCACTGGCTGTGCGCCGGGTGATCGGCGTCGGTGTCGTGCTCGAGCGCGTGACGCAGCACCAGCTGCTGCGTCAGCAGCAGCATCACGGCCAGTGCGAGGTGCAGCAGGCCGTGGCGCAGGGTCTTGGGGCTCGGGGTGAGGCGCATGGGGACGCTAGCTTACCGGAAGCAGGCTGGGGCGCTCAGCGGCTGACCTTGGCGGCTGTGCTGCCCCCGGCCGATTGCAGGAAACGCGTCGGGTTCTGCTGCACGCCGTCGACCAGCACCTCGAAATGCAGGTGCGGCCCCGTGGAGCGGCCGGTGTTGCCCACCTCGGCGATGCGCTGGCCCCGCTTGACCAGGTCGCCCTGCTTGACCAGCATGCGCGAGGTGTGGGCGTAGCGCGTGACCAAGCCGTTGCCATGGTCGAGCTCGACCAGCAGGCCGTACTGCGGGTGGGGCCCGGCCGACAGCACCACCCCGCCCGCCGCCGCCACGATGGCCGTGCCGGGGTCAGCGGGGAAGTCCAGTCCCGTGTGCAGGGCAGGCCTGCCGGTGAACGGGTCGCTGCGAAAGCCAAAGCCCGAGCCGATGGGGCCGTCCACCGGCTGGGTGCTGGGCATCAGCAGCGCGTCCAGGCGTTTTTCGAACAGGTGGGATTCGATCAGCGTGAGCACATCGGCCTGGCGCTCGCCCAGGGCGTGGAGCTGGCCGACCTGCTCGGTCAGCGCCGACAGGATCTCCGCCGAGGTGGTGGCGGGTCCCGCATCCCTCAGGGACACGAGCGGGCCGCCGGCCGCTGCCGAAGCGCCGCCCGCGGCACCGGACGCTGCCGCGGCGGGCACTTCGATGGCCTTGATCTCATCGGGCTTCATGCCGGCCATGCCCGCCACGCGTTCGCTGACGGCTTCGAGGCGCATCAGCCGGGCCTGCATTTCGCCCACTTTCTCGGCCATGGCGTCGAGGTTTTCTCGCATGAAGCGGTCGCGCTGGGCCAGCTCCTGGCGCTCGACGAAGCGCACGGCTTCCGAGATGATCGGCCAGCGCTCGTGGGCGGCCTTGAGCACCACGGCGTGGTACAAGATCAGGCTCAGGATCATCAAGGGGATGATCAGCGCCAGCCCGGTCAGCACCAGGCTCCAGGGCGTGAACTGAAAGACCTTTGGCCTTGCCAGCGCACTGGTCGTGATCAGGATCTGCATGCGTGACTTCCTTTGCTGAACCCATGAGCAAGCGCTCCCAGCCCCCATCCGGCGGCCGAATCCGGTCCGTCACCCCGTCGTTGCACTGCCGGCCGATGGTGCCGGACGTGCCGCCCGTGACCCGGGCGCTCGACCGCGCCTCACCCCTGGCCAGCCTGATGCAGCGCCTGCGGCATTCGCAGGCCTGCCTGGAGGCCGTCAAGGAGGTGTTGCCGCCCTCGCTGGCTGCCCAGCTGCAGGCCGGGCCGCTCGACGAAGAGGGATGGACCCTGCTGGTCGCGAACGCGGCCGTGTCGGCCAAGTTGCGCCAGTCGCTGCCGCACCTGAATGAGGCGCTGTCAGCGAAGGGGCTCAAGGTTAACGCAATCCGCGTGAAGGTCCGCGGACGCTGAAGTCACCAGATGTTCAGGCCAGCAAGGCCGGTGTCTGGGCCGCCAGGGCCTGACGCTGGGTCGTGGCCTTGCCCTGCAGGACGAAGCCCAGCAGCTGGTCGCCGGCCATGAAGCGGGCCTCGATGGCCTCTTCGGTTTCGGTGACTTCCCACTCGCCCTGGGCGTCGCCGGCGGGCGGGCAGACCACGGTCGGCCAGGCGGGCGTCTTGACCACCACGGGCATGGCCGGGTAGCTCACCTCGGTGGGTTTGCCGGCCAGGGTGGCGGCGAGGGCCCGGGCCTGGCCCATCAGGGGCAGCACGTAAGGCAGCAGGTGGCCGGCCACCTCGGCGCAATCGCCCACGGCGTGCACATGGGGCACGCTGGTGGCCAGGTGGCGGTCGACCACGATGCCGCGGTTCACGGCCAGGCCAGCTTCGGCCGCCAGTTGGGTGCGGGGCTTGAGGCCGATGGCCGAGAGCACCAGGTCGGCTTCCAGGGTGCTGCCGTCGGACAGCGTCAGCACCAGGCCGTTGGCACCCCGGTTGACGGCCGTCACACCGGTGCCGAACCGAAAGCTCGCGCCGCCGGCTTCGAGCTTGGCCTGCAGGCGGGCCGAGGCCTGCGGGGGCAGCAGGCGGGGCAGCACGCGCTCGGCCAGGTCGAGCACGGTGGGTTGGATTTCGCGGTGCAGCAGGTCGTTGGCGAACTCGCAGCCGATCAGGCCGGCGCCCAGGATGGCCACGCGCTTGACGGGCTGGCCGCCCGGGCCGGCGGTGTCGAGCGCCTCGGCGAAGCGGGCGAAGTCGTCCAGGTCGTTGACCGACAGCACGGCGTCGGCGGCATCGCCTTCGAGGTGCAGGCGGATCGGGTCGGCGCCCAGGGCCAGCACCAGGTCGCGGTAGGGCAGCACCTCGCCGCTCGACAGCGTGAGCGTGCGTGCGGCGGTGTCCACCTTCGTCACGCTGGTGCGGGCCAGCACGCGCAGCTTGACCTCGTCGGCCATCTTTTCGGCGGACTTGGTGACCAGCGAGGCGGCCGTCTTCTTGCCCGCCAGGGCGTTGGAGAGCATGGGCTTCGAATAAAAGCCCGCCTCGTCGCGGCTGATCACCACGATGGGCACTTCCGCATCGGCCTTGCGCAGCTCACGCGCCACGTTGTAGCCCGCCAGCCCGGAGCCGACGATGACGACCGCTTCACTCATGCCCGCTGCTCCTGCTCAGATTTCGATCATTTCGAAGTCGGACTTGCCGACGCCGCAGTCCGGGCATTCCCAGTCGGCGGGCACGTCTTCCCATTTGGTCCCGGGGGCGATGCCGTCTTCGGGGGCACCTTTGGCTTCGTCGTAGACGTAGCCGCACACAACACACTGATAGGTCTTCATGGATTCTTTCCAAAAACGGGGGTGGATTCTGGGGCCTGGCCTGTCCCGAGCCGGGATGCCTTGGCGTCAAAAGGGCAGTTGGGGCGTCAAAACGGCGTCTGGCGCCAGCCTGGCGGCGTTCGGATGGCGGACGACGGGGCCCGCGTTGTCGGCTTCAGGTCGGGTCGTCCAGCAGGTCTTCGCTGGTGGGCTTGGCTTCCATGCGGTAATGCTCCGAGGCCCAGGCCCCCAGGTCGATGGCCTTGCAGCCCTTGCCGCAGAAGGGGCGGTAGGGGTTGTCGGTGCTGTAGACGTGCGTGACGCCGCAGGACGGGCAGCGCACCTCGGGACCGGGGCGCGCACCGCCTTCGCTGGGGTGCTGGGTGGGGGGGGGCACGGTGGGATCCTGTCGGTGGCGGCTCGGGTGAGCGGTTCAGGCCGGGAGGCTCAGGCGCAAAGTGTCAATTCGAAGCTCGCGTCCGTGTCGGATGCGATCTTGAGCTTGCCCTCGGCGTCGGGTCGCATCAGGCGGATGGACACCATCAGGCGGTTGGCGCTGATCTCGGGCACCAGGCCCAGGGCCGGGTCGATGCGCAGGCGCAGCAGGTGGAAGCTGCGCGAGTCCTTGAGGTTCTGCTGGTACTGGCCACAAGGCGCCGCGACCATGTGCGGGTGACCGCCATCGCGCTGCAGGCCCAGCACCAGGCGCACGGCCTCGGCGAAGGGCGCCAGCGTGCCGACCCACTGCTGCAGGTCGGCCTGGCGTTTGGCGGCCGGCTCGTGCTGCCAGGCGTAGTAGGAAGGCAGGTCGAATTCACAGGTGCCGCCCGGGATGCTGATGCGACTGCGGATGCCCATGAGCCAGTCGTTGGCGGCCAGCGCCTGACCTGCCTTGCCGGGCACCTGGTTGAGCGCGTGGTAGACGCGCTCGATGCGCGCCAGCACCTCGTCAAGGGCCGCTTCCTGGATGGCGGGGTTGCCACGGTAGCCCATGAACTGCTGCTTGTGGCGATCGAGGTCGCGCAGCAGGTCGCTCTTGAGATCGGCGCGGGCGGCCACGTCCATGATCTCGAAGATGGTGGCGAGCGCGAAGTGGTGATCGACGGGGTCTTCCCGCCAGATCAACACCCCGAGGCGATCGAAGAGGTGCTCGAGCCGCAACGTTGTGCGGATGCTTTCGCCGAAGGGGTATTCGTAGAGGATCAACGCGCCACCTGAAACCTGCAAGCCGGGTCAGCTGCCATTGTTCCACAAGCGCCAGAGCTTGCCGACCTCGTTGCGAAGTTCTTCCAGGCTCAGCCCCTCGTTGAGGATGACGTGGTCGGCGATGGCGCGGCGCATCTCGCGCGTGGCCTGTTTGGCCAGCACTGCCTCCACGGCCTCGCGCGGCCAGCCCGAACGCATCATCACGCGGGCGATCTGCGTCTCGGGCTCGGCGTCGATGACGAGGATGTGGTCGACCTTGTCGCGCCAGCGGCGGCCGGACTCGGCCAGCAGGGGCACGTCGTAGACGATGTGTTGTCCAGGCGCTGCAGTCCGGGCGTGCGCGTCGGCGTGCTGCCCGATCAGCGGGTGCAGGATGCCTTCGAGCCGCGCCAGCACGGTCGGGTCGGCGAAGGCCAGCTCGCGCATGCGGGTGCGGTCCATCGCGCCTTGCGGGTCGATGAGGTGCTCGCCCAGGTGCGAGGCGATGTGCGGGATGGCCGCGCCACCTGCGGCGGTCAGCGAGCGCGAGATGGTGTCGGCGTCGACCAGGTGGGCCCCGAGGTCCGTCAGCATCTGGCTGACGGTGGACTTGCCGCTGCCGATGCCGCCGGTCAGCCCGATGACCAGGCCCTTGCCGTGCGGGTGGCGCGATCCGGGCATGTCAGGCCGTCTCCCGGACTTTCAGGCCCAGCCCAGCCAGCCCAGCACGGTGGGCGATCCGACCAGGGCCACGACCAGGCCGGCACCCGCCAGGAAGGGCCCGAAGGGCACGTAGACGCCTTCGCGCAGCTTGCCCGACACCTTCATGCCGATGCCCACCAGCGCGCCGATGACCGAGGAGCCCAGGATGATGGGCAGGACCATGGGCCAGCCCAGCCAGGCGCCCAGAGCGGCCAGCAGCTTGAAGTCGCCGTAGCCCATGCCCTCCTTGCCGGTGGCCAGCTTGAAGAACCAGTACACGCTCCACAAGGACAGGTAGCCGGCCACGGCCCCCCACAGGGCGTCGGCCAGGGGCAGGTTCCAGCCCAGGGCCGAGACGACGAGGCCCGCCCACAGCAGTGGCAGGGTGAGGTCGTCTGGCAGCAAGGTGGTGTCCCAGTCGATGGCCGATGCGGCCACCAGCACGGCCACGAAGCCGCACCACAGCAGCGTGGTGGGTTGGGCGCCGAATTGCAGGCCGCAGCCCGCGAACAGCCCAGCCGTCAGCAGCTCGATGAGCGGGTAGCGCACCGAGATGCCCGTGCCGCAGGCCGAGCACTTGCCGCGCAGTGCGAGCCAGCTCACGACCGGGATGTTCTCGTACCAGCGGATCTGGTGGCCGCAGGCGGGGCAGCGCGAGGCCGGTTTGGACAGCGTCAACTGCTCGGCCGGCGCCGGTTCCCTGACCTCCTGGCCCAGGGTGTAGGCGGCGTCCAGCTTCCACTGCTGCTCCAGCATCCTGGGCAGACGGTGGATCACCACGTTGAGGAAGCTGCCCACGCACAGGCCCAGCACGGCCAGGCCCCAGGGCGTGAGGAGGACGCCGGAGAAGACCGGCCAGAAGGCGTCAGACGACATCGAGGAAGATCAGACCACTTGGCCCAGCTTGAAGATCGGCAGGTACATCGACACCACGATGCCCCCGATGATGGTGCCCAGGATCACGATGATGAAGGGCTCCATCAGGCTGGACAGCGCCTTGACGGCCTCGTCGACCTCCGCTTCGTAGAAGTCGGCGGCCTTGCCCAGCATCTGGTCGAGCGAGCCGGACTCTTCACCGATGGCCGACATCTGCAGCACCATGTTCGGGAACAGGTTGGCCGCCTGCATGGCGTTGGTCAGGCTCGTGCCCGTGGAGACGTCCTTCTGGATCTGCTCGGTGGCTTCGGCGAAGACGGCGTTGCCGGCTGCGCCTCCCACGGAGTCGAGCGCCTCGACCAGGGGCACGCCCGCGGCGAACATGGTCGAGAGCGTGCGCGTCCAGCGGGCGGTGGCCGACTTGAAGAGCAGGTCGCCGAAGACGGGCATCTTCAGCAGCATGCGGTCCATGCGTTTTTGCATGGGCTCGGAGCGCTTCCAGGTCTGCAGGAAGAAGTAGATGCCGCCACCGATGGCGCCGAAGATGGCCCACCAGTACTTCACGAAGATCTCGGACATGGCCATCACGAACAGCGTGGGGGCGGGCAGGTCGGCACCGAAGGAGGTGAACACCTCCTTGAAGGCCGGGATCACGAAGATCATGATGACCGCGACCACGATGAAGGCCACCACCAGCACGGCAATCGGGTAGGTCAGGGCAGATTTGATCTTCTGCTTGATGGCGATGGTCTTTTCTTGATAAAGCGCCAGGCGGTCGAGCAGGGTTTCCAAAATACCCGCTGCTTCACCGGCTTCCACCAGGTTGCAATACAGGGCGTCGAAGTACATCGGGTGCTTGCGGAAGGCCTGCGACAGGCTGGTGCCGGTCTCCACGTCGCTGCGGATGTCGTTGAGCAGCTTGGTGACCTTGGGGTTGGTGCTGCCGCGCGCGACGATGTCGAACGACTGCAGCAGCGGCACGCCGGCCTTCATCATCGTGGCCAGCTGGCGCGTGAAGATGGCGATGTCTTTCGGCTTGATGCTGCCGCCACCGCCCATGCGGCGCTTCTTGACCTTCTGCACCAGGATGCCCTGGCGGCGCAGCGTGGCACCCACAATGGCTTCGCCGCCCGCGCGCATCTCGCCCCGGACGATCTTGCCCTGGCGGTCCTTGCCTTCCCATTCGTAGATGGTTTCCTGGACTTGGGATTTCTTGGCTGCTGCCGTGGCCATGTCGGAACTCCGTGACTGATGTCGGCTGGGGTGAAGCTGATGCGGGTGCTTATTCGTTGGTCACCGAGATGACCTCTTCGAGCGACGTGAGGCCAGCCCTGACCTTGACAAGCCCGGATTCACGCAAGTCTCGCACGCCTTCCCGCTTGGCTTGCTCAGCAATATCCATCGCTGTCCCCTGACTGAGGATGATTCGTTGGATTTCCTCACTGATGGGCATGACCTGGTAAATGCCGACGCGGCCTTTGTAACCGTTGTTACAGGCTGAACAGCCAATCGCCTTGTAGGGCTTCCAGCTGCCGTCCAGGTCGGCCTCCTTGAAGCCGGCCTTGAGCATGGCTTCGCGCGGGTAGTCGGCTGGCGCCTTGCAGGTGTCGCACAGTTTGCGCGCCAGGCGCTGGGCCGTGATCAGGATGACCGAAGACGCGATGTTGAACGGCGCCACGCCCATGTTCATCAGGCGGGTCAGTGTGGTCGGGGCGTCGTTGGTGTGCAGCGTGGACATCACCATGTGGCCGGTCTGGGCGGCCTTGATGGCGATGTCGGCGGTTTCCAGGTCGCGGATCTCGCCGACCATGATCACGTCCGGGTCCTGGCGCAGGAAGGCCTTGAGCGCCACCGAGAAGTTCATGCCCGCCCGGTCATTGACGTTGACCTGGTTGATGCCCGGCAGGTTGATTTCAGCCGGGTCTTCCACGGTGGAGATGTTGACGCCGGGCTGGTTCAGGATGTTGAGGCAGGTGTAGAGCGAGACCGTCTTGCCCGAGCCCGTGGGGCCGGTGACCAGCACCATGCCGTAGGGCCGCACGATGGCGTTCATCAGGCGGTCTTTTTCGATCTGCTCGTAGCCCAGGGCGTCGATGCCCAGCTTGGCCGAGGACGGGTCGAGGATCCGGATCACGATCTTCTCGCCGAACAGGGTGGGCAGGGTGCTGACGCGGAAGTCGATGGCCTTGTTGCCGAACTTCAGCTTCATGCGGCCGTCCTGCGGCACGCGCTTTTCGGCGATGTCCAGCTTGGAGATCACCTTGATGCGCGAGGCGAGCTTGTCCTTGATGGCCACGGGTGGCTGGGTGACCTCGCGCAACTCGCCGTCGACCCGAAAGCGCACGCGGTAGTTGTACTCGTAGGGCTCGAAGTGCAGGTCGGAGGCGCGCGCGTTGATGGCGTCGATCAGCATCTTCTGCAGGAAGCGCACCACCGGCGCGTCTTCGACGTCGGTGGCGGCGGCGTCGGCCTCCTGGGTCGAGGCGCCGGTGTCCTCGGTGACGTCGAACTCGAAGTCGGACGAGGCGATGGCGTTGAGCTGGTCCTCGGCGCTGGCGGTCAAGCCCTCGAGCAGCTTGGCCAACTTGTCGTGTTCGACGATGACCCACTCAGGGGTGAGCTGCGTGGCGAACTTGATGCGCTCGATGGCCTCCTGGTCGGTCGGGTCGGCGCCGGCCACGAACAGGCGGTTGCCGCGCTTGGACAGCACGATCACCTGGTACTGCGACGACAATTTGTTGTCGATCACCCCCTTGGGCAGGCGCTGCGTGTCGACCGCGTTGAGGTCAAGCAGGGGCACGGCCAGGGCCTGCGACAGGGTGTGGGCGAGGTCGGCGGGCTGGATGCGGCCAGCGGACACCAGGGTGCTGACGAAGCTGCGCTTTTGTTCGCGCGCGGTGCGCGTCAGGGTTTCAGCGGACTTCGCGTCGAGCTTGCCGGCGTTGACCAGCACGCGCGCGACACCGGAGAGGGTGCCGGGCGAGTCGGCCAGGGTGGACTCTGCTGCCATGGCTGGGGATGGAGATGAAGGATGGCGGGCGCAAGACGCCCGGGTGTTGGTGCCTGCTGCGATGTTGCCACGGATGTCGGGTGGTGAAAGCGGGGAGAAACCGGGGAAGGTTGGGCAATCAAGCGGCTTGTCGTGCGCTGGAATGGCCCAGGGGGTGATCTTGGTAGGCCCCGAGCCGATCCTGGATGCTGCCGCCTAAATCGGTGGCCTGCGGCAAGGAATGATGTTTCATCCTTGCGCGGTACCTTTCAGGCTTCTCAAGATACCTCGGTAGGTTGGCTGGGGTTCTTCGCCGCCTGTGCCCACATTCGATGTCGGATTTGTTGACCGTCAAGCCAGACATGCCGGATCCTGACGGGACCCCTTCGTCGCCTGGTCGCCTGAAAAAGTGGCTGATCTGGTGCGCGATGGCGGCGTTCCTGGCTTGGTGCGCGATCGGCTTTCGCCGCGACATCGCGCAGATCGAGCTGCACATGCTTCAGCCCGCCTGGCCCGCCATCCCGGCGGCGGCGGGGCTGTCCTTGTTCAATTACGTGCTGCGCATCTGGCGCTGGCACTGGTACCTGAGCCACCAGGGGCACGCGCTGCCGGTGCGCTTCGTGTCGCTCACCTTCATGGCGGGCTTCGCGTTCACGCTGTCGCCGGGCAAGCTCGGTGAGATGGCGCGGGCCCGCTACTACCAGGCGCATGGCGTGCCACTGTCCGCTGTCAGTGGGGCGTTCTTTGTCGAGCGCATCCTTGACCTGCTGGCCATGATCCTGCTGGCCTTTGCCGCCTTGCTCGGCACGGACCAGTACCGCGGCCTGGTCTGGGTCGCCGCGGGCGTGGCCATCGGCTTGCTGATGGTCATAGCCCTTTGCCCTTGGAACCGGGTGAGTGTCTGGCTGGAGCGCCGCCCTCACCCCGTGGCCGGGCTGAAGGTGCTGGTGGGCACCATGGTGAGCGCGCGCCAGCTGCTGTCGCCTGGGATGCTGCTGGCCGGCCTGGCGCTGGGCGTGGTTTCCTGGGGGGGCGAGGCGGCGGGGCTCAAGCTGGTGGCCGATGCGATGGTACCGGGCCAACTGAGCTGGAGCGGCGCCGCCAGCGCCTACGCCGTGGCCATCATAGCCGGCGCCTTGTCTTTCCTGCCGGGTGGCCTGGGCAGCACCGAAGCCGTCATGGCCGCCCTGCTCATGGCCCACGGTTTCTCGGCCCCGCTGGCCATCCTCCTGACCCTCATCTGCCGCCTCCTGACGCTTTGGCTTGCTGTCGTGATCGGGTGGGCTTGTGTCTGGCTGCTCCGACGTGAAACTTCCTCCTTCTGACCATGTCTGACAAGACCCCTCTTTGCGTGGACCTCGATGGCACGCTCATCCACAGCGACCTGTTGCTGGAATCCTTCCTGCTGCTGTTGAAGCGAAACCCGCTCTACCTGTTCCTGGTGCCCCTGTGGCTGCTGGGCGGCAAGGCCCGGCTCAAGTCGGAGATCGCGTCCCGGGTCCAGTTCAACGGCGCGGCCTTGCCTTACACCAAGCCCCTGGTGACCTGGTTGTACGCCCAAAAGGAAAGTGGGCGGCCGCTGTGGCTGGTCACCGCGTCCGATCACCGCCTGGCCCAGTCCGTGGCCGACCACGTGGGTCTGTTCGATGGCGTGCTGGCGAGCAATGGACAGACTAACCTGGCCGGTGGCAACAAGGCCGCTGAACTGGTGCGCAAGTTCTGGGAAAAGGGTTTCGACTACGCCGGCAACCACCGTGTCGACCTGAAGGTCTGGGCGCACGCGCGCAAGGCAATCGTCGTCAACGCCGGACAGGGTTTGGTGGTGGCCGCGGGCAAGCTGGCCGAGGTGGTGCACGTGGTGCCGCCGCTGAGGGGCCTGCTCAAGTCCGTTGCCAAGGCGCTGCGGGTACACCAGTGGGCCAAGAACGCCCTGGTGATCGTGCCTTTGCTGGCCGCGCACCGGCTGTCCGAGCTGCCTGTGCTGATCGACGGTACGCTGGCCTTCCTGGCGTTCAGCCTGTGCGCTTCGTCGGCGTACCTGCTCAACGACATGCTCGACTTGGAGGCCGACCGGCAGCACCACACCAAGTGCAACCGTCCATTTGCCGAAGGCCGCCTCAGCCTGGTCTTTGGTTTGCTGGCCGCACCGGCGCTGCTTGTTGCGGTTGGGACCATCTCTTGCCTGCTGCCGATCAAAGTCCTGCTGGTGCTGGCGGGCTATTACGTCGCTACTACGGTGTATTCGCTCAGGCTCAAGAAAGTGGTCATGGTGGACGTGCTCGTGTTGGCGGGCCTCTACACCCTTCGCATTGTGGCCGGCTCTGCCGCCATGGCCATCCCTTTGTCGTTCTGGCTGCTGATGTTTGCCACGTTTATCTTTCTGAGCCTGGCCATCGTCAAGCGCTATGCCGAGCTCTTTGTCATGCGTCAGCAAGGAAAGCTCAAAGCCAAGGGGCGCGGCTACCATGTCGAAGACATCAGCCTGCTGCAGAGCCTGGGCACCGCCTCGGGTTACCTGAGCATCCTGGTGCTGGCGCTATACCTGAATTCGCCCGACATCGCCAAGCTCTACGCACAGCCCAAGATCGCCTGGGGCCTGGTGCCGATCATGCTGTACTGGATCAGCCGCATCTGGATGGAAACCCACCGAGGCAACATGCACGATGACCCCCTGGTGTACGCCCTGAAGGACCGCATCAGCCTGCTGACCGGTCTGGCCGCCGGGGTGGTCCTCTACCTGGCTACGGGAGCCTGACGATGGCCAAGCAGGTCTTCACTTCCTGGGGGCGTGTCGAGCGACACGAGCATGTCACCCTGGGCGTGAGCCGCCGCCATCAGCCCTTGCCGTCATTCGAGGGCCAGGTGCTGGCCTACGGCAATGGCCGCAGCTACGGTGACAGCAACCTCAATGCGGGCGGCGCTCTGCTGCTTGGTCGCCAGCTCGATCGCTTCATCGACTTCGACCCTGCTACGGGCTTGCTGTGCTGTGAAGCGGGCGTGTTGCTCGAAGAAATCATCCGTCTGGCGCTGCCGCAGGGCTGGTTCCCGCCAGTGACGCCGGGCACGCAGTTCGTCACGGTGGGCGGGGCCATCGCCAACGACGTGCATGGCAAGAACCACCACGTGGCCGGCTCGTTCGGCAACCACGTGACGGGGTTCGAGCTGCTGCGCTCCGATGGCACCCGCCTGTGGTGCTCGCCCGAAGAGAACCGCGAGCTGTTCGCCGCCACCATTGGTGGGCTGGGCCTGACGGGCCTGATCACCTGGGCCGAGCTGCGCCTCAAGCGCGTGGCCAACCCCTGGATGGATTCGCAGACCGTGCGCTTTCGCAACCTGGGAGAGTTCTTCGAGCTCAGCCAGGCTTCCGAGCGCGACTTCGAATACACCGTCAGCTGGATCGATTGCGCGTTCGCGGGCAAGCGCCTGGGCCGGGGCCTGTTCAACCGCGCCAACCACGCGCCCGTGGTGATGGACCCGTCTGTGCTCCCCAAGGGCGCCACGCTGGAAGCGCCCCGCAGCCTGAAGGTGCCCCTGACGCCACCGGTGTCCCTGATCAACACGCTGTCGCTGAAGTCGTTCAACACGCTGTACTTCCATCGACAAGGGCCGGACGAGGTGAGGGCGTTGCAGCACTACCGCCCGTTCTTCTACCCGCTCGACGCCCTGCTGGAGTGGAACCGCATCTACGGCCCGCGGGGCTTCTATCAGTACCAGTGCGTGGTGCCGACCGGCAAAGCCTTTGCTGCCACACAGCGCCTGCTGGAGACCATCGCCGCCAGCGGCATGGGCTCCTTCCTGGCGGTGCTCAAGCAGTTTGGTGAACCGCCTTCGCGCGGCATGCTGTCCTTCCCGTGCCCCGGCACCACGCTGGCGCTGGACTTCCCGAACCAGGGGCCGCGCCTGCACAAGCTGTTCGCCGCGCTCGACCGCATCGTGCTGGAGGCCGGCGGCCGCCTGTACGTGGCCAAGGACGCCCGGGCTCAGTCCGACGTGGGTTATGCGCTCAGCGAAGTGGCTGTCAACGGCACCTCCGTCGTGTCGCTGATGACGCTGGCGGGGGAGCAACTGGCGGCCCAGGGCAGCGGCTGCATCGCCGTGATCTCGTCCGTGGCAGGCGACCGCGGGCGCCAGAGCAATTACGTCTACGGCAGTGCCAAGGCCCTGGTGAGCGCTTTTGCCTCGGGCCAGCGCCAGCGCCTGCGCAAAGTTGGCGTCAACGTGCTCACCATCAAGCCCGGCTTCGTGGACACGCCGATGACAGCGTCGTTCAAGAAGGGGGCTTTGTGGGCCAAGCCCGAGAAAGTGGCCCGCGACATCCTGGCTGGCGTTGACCAGGGCAAGTCGGTGGTCTACACGCCTGGGTTCTGGCGCTTGATCATGCTGATCATCAAGCACGTTCCGGAGTTTGTGTTTGTGAAGTTGGCGCTTTGACGATCTGCTTCGGCGGCTGCGATGCTGCCACTTGCTTGCCCCGTGTGAACAAGCACAACCGCAAGTGATGCCTTTTGGGGGGGGTGGGGGCAGGCGGCCCGGTGTATACAGCAAGGGCGGCTCGCGCAGGGTCATGAAGCCCGCGGTTACGTTCTACAGCGACTCTGTAGCGCGCCATCACACCCCCCACATCTCCTCAAGATACACTGCCACGGCATCAAGCGCCGCCGGTCTAACGTTGTGATGAGAACTTCGTTGGATCAATGGTGCTCATATCACTGGCGCTGAACCTAGAACCGCCGCGGAGGCTGGATGATCAAATCGAATAACCCGCACCGTTCATATGAGGACATGCCGGCTTATTGGCGCGAAGACGCGCTGAGCACCGGAGATTTTGAACAGGACTTTCGGCGTTGTGTGAACTGGTGCGCCAAGCACGGCAAAGTCCCCACCTACCATCGTCAAGCATTCGGCATGTCGGTTGAGCCATATGGCTTGGACCTGTCTTCTTCAGAACTCGATGCCGAAGCCATCGAGCAAGCGCTCATTCAGCATGCCATGGCGTTGGTGTCCCCTGCCATCCGGCACTGGCAATGGCTCTATTCGAAGCTCAAGGACGAAGACTCGCGCACCCTACTGCTGACCGTTCTGGCGTATCGCGCGCTGGGGTGGAGGTACGTACAGATGCCTCTGGACAGCGACGCCTTTTGGCAGTGCATGAGCAAGCTCTCCGACTCTGAAAAATCCAACACGCCGCTGGCTAAGGATCTCCAGGAGTGCGCGCCTTATCCGATGAGCCTTTTTGACTTGGAAGGCACTTCGGGGAAGGTTCAGTTGTACTCGAACGCATTCGGTATTTTCAATGAATTCATATATTCTCAATATACTTTGAGGTCCCGATCAGGGGTGGTTCGGCCCAATCCAGGTGATGTTGTTTTGGATTGTGGCGCCTGTTACGGGGGGACGTCGCTGCAGTTCGCTGACGCTGTGGGTCCTCGAGGTACTGTCGTTGCATATGAATTCCTGCCGGAAAACATCAAGATATTTGATGAAAATATTCGCATCAATCCGGATCTGGGCGCTCGAGTCAAACTGATGAAGCGCCCGGTCTGGACGGATTCAGGTGTGCACATGTCAATTGAAGGCAGTGGCCCCGCAACGCAGGTGCACATCGCCAAAGGGGATTCCGTCTCCCGCGAGGCCGGACGCTCTTTCGAGTCCATCAGCATTGACGATACGGTTCGTGAGCTCGGCTTGCCTCGAGTCGACTTCATCAAGATGGACATTGAAGGCGCAGAGATGATGGCGTTGCGAGGTGCAAAACGCAGCATCGTCAAGTATCGCCCTAATCTTGCGATTTGCGTTTATCACAAGCTGATCGATTTTTACGAAATCCCTCAATTCATTGATTCCCTTGGTCTTGGGTACGAGTTCAGTCTTCAACATAGCACGGTCCATGGCGATGAAACCGTGATTTTTGCAACGCCCAAAGAAGGGCGCTCTCCTGAGGCAAATATGTGGCCACGCCCTGGTCTGAGATGGATTCGTTATAAGCTAAAAAAGCGGGGAAAGGCGTCTTGGTGATGTGATGAATTCGACTTCAATTTGTGTTGATCAGGGGGATAGATGAGCTTAAGCCTGAAGGTCAGGAAGATTTATGCAAATGTCGCTGCATTCAGGGGCAGGACGAAGTTTGAGCGCAGGCAGATTCGGCGTAGAATCATGGGTGCGACCAGGGAAGATGATTCTGTCGATACACACCACACCAACATCGAAGTCAACAAACTCATTCAGCAGCACACGTTTCCTGCTGAAGTAAAGTCCGCCAAAAGGCTGCTGGTTTTGCTTGTGCCCGAGCACAATGCCATGAGTGGGGGGATTTTTTCAATATTCTCCATCGCCGATCAGTTGCGGCGTTTGAAGCGGTTTCATGGGTATGAGGTTGTGTTGATGACCCGCCCCAATGGGGAAGGGGAAACATATTTCAGGAACACCAATTTTCGGAATCC
This sequence comes from Burkholderiales bacterium RIFCSPHIGHO2_01_FULL_63_240, assembly GCA_001770725.1. Taxonomy (GTDB): domain Bacteria; phylum Pseudomonadota; class Gammaproteobacteria; order Burkholderiales; family Burkholderiaceae_C; genus Aquabacterium. The sequence goes on along the minus strand of MERU01000001.1, from coordinate 311,272 downwards.
GGAGAATGTGTATCGGTTTTCTCAACTGTTGCAGTGCACAGATGTCGAGGAGCTTTATCTGCAAATTCCGGAGTACGCGACAGCACACTTTTGCGATGATTTGAGTCGCCAGGAATTGGCATACCTCTCTGGCCGGACTGTTTTTGTGAACATCCTGAACCAGAACATTCAACTGATGCCTGAAGCAGCCCAGTTGAGCCCCTTGAAGAATTTGGCGAAAGAGGTGACTCAATCGGTCGCGCATCATGCCTATTTCAGTCAGGACATGGCGAACAAATACGGCATTCCCACGCTCTTGTTGCCTGCTTACACCGACCTCAGTTCGTATCCTGGGTGTGGATTTGCCGACAAAGAGAAGCTGATCATTTACTCCCTCGACAAGGCCGAGCACAAGGAGCGATGCCTGGCAAAAATTGCTGCCGAACTCCCTGATTACAAGCTGATTGAGATCAAAGACATCACCTTTGATCGATTCATGGACTTGGCAACCCGGTGTATGTTCTCGATCACGTTTGGCGAAGGCTTTGATGGATACTTGGCTCAGCCCACATTGCAAGGGGGGGTCGGGTTCGCTGTGTACAATGACGACTTCTTCCCGTCTCCGCATTTCAAAGACTATGAAAACATATTCGGGAGCGGCGAAGAGATGGTGAATCGGATTTGTGATGTCATGCGCAAGTTGGCTGGTAATCAGGCCGCGTACACGGATCTGAATAAAAGGTTTGCCGCGGAGTATGATAGTCTGTATTCATTCGGTGATTATGTTGAGCGGGTGAAGAAACTTTCTTTGCGAGAATTTGAGCTTTTCCCCAGCGGAGGTTGAAGTGCCGGATAAAACTCGTCTCGTCGTTTGCGGCCCAGGCTTGATCGGCAAGAAGCACGTCGAACTCATCCTGGGGCGCGCTGACTGTGTTCTGGTGGCGATGGTCGGGCCGGCCACTCAGGAGAACATTGCTTATTCGCATCGTTGCGGCGTTTCCTTGCATCAAAGCATCGAAGCCGCATGCGAATCCGGCGCCGTTGATGCAGTGATCATCAGCTCTCCCAATGCATTTCACAGCGAGCAGGCCCTGACATGCATACACCGAGGGCTGCCAGTGTTGGTTGAAAAGCCACTGACAGACTCTCTGGATGATGCTGCTGTGCTCGTGCGGGAAGCCGAGGCACGAGGCGTGGCCGCCCTGGTTGGGCATCACCGTACTTACAGTCCGTTGTTGAGGGCGGCCGACAGTTTCTTGCGCTCGGACTCGTTTGGCCGTATGGTTTGCATGCAGGGCGCCGCACTTTTTTATAAGCCCGCACATTATTTCTTGGACGGCGCGTGGCGTACCAAGAAAGGCGGAGGCCCCATCTTGATCAACCTCATCCACGAGGTCGGATTGATGCGCCACTTCTGCGGTGAAATTAGAAGTATCTACGCCCTGGCTAGCAATCGGGTCCGCCAGTTCGAAGTTGAAGACACCGTGGCGATTTCCATTGAGTTTTGCAGTGGCGCGTTGGGGACGTTTATATTGTCTGATACGGCGGCCAGCAGCAAGAGTTGGGAAATGACGAGTGGGGAAAATCCTGCATATCCACACTATCCGAATGATAATTGCTACCATTTTTCGGGCACGCGAGGATCGTTGGACTTTCCCAGCATGGTGACGCGCACATACGCGCCTGGCGCCGATCCTTCGTGGTGGCAGCCGTTTGATTCCGGACGGTTGTCGTTTTCACCACATGATCCATTGGCGCTGCAGTTAGAGCACTTCCTGGAAGTGGTACGCGGAAAAGCAGCTCCGCTGGTTTCATTGCGCGATGGCTATGCCAACATGCAGGTGATTGAGGCAATTGGAAAATCGATTGCGCAACGAGAGCCGGTTTTGGTGGAAGTCTGATTGAGGTTTGATCGAATGAAGATCCTGTTGATGGACGCCGCATTTGCGGCCGAACCAATTTACCAAGCGCTGATTCGGTCCGGCCATGAGGTGTGGGTGATTGGTAATCGAGCGTCAGATGTGCTGGCCGCAAAGGCTGGTCAGCGCTGGGTCAAGCAGGACTACAGCAAGGTGGACGAGGTCCGTGACCATTTGATCCGGCTGGGCATTGATCGCGTCGTGCCGGGATGCACCGATGTTTCTCTTGAAACCTGTGTCAAGTTGGGTAAGCCATGGTTCCTTGGTGATGCCTTGGAAATCAATACAAAGCTTTCTGACAAGGCGGCATTTCGACGGATGTGCGTGGAGCTTGATCTGCCAGCCCCCCAGGTGGTCGGTGCTGATTCATTCCCTCTTGAAGGCAAATTCATCTGCAAGCCGGTCGATGCCTTCAGCGGAAGAGGCATCTCCGTGTTCGATGGCACGGATTTGGCGGGTCTTCGCTCTGCGTTAGCCTTGGGGTCGGCGGAGAGTCGCAGCGGACAGTGTGTCATCGAAACATTTTGTGAAGGCTTTTTGTACAGTTGCAGCGCCTTTTTTATCCAAGGCAAGATTGCGCAGGCGTTCTATGTGCGGGAGGGTTCATCTGTCAATCCTTACGCTGTCGATACCAGCTATGTCGATGTCGACTTCGCAGGCGAGGCGCAAGTTCAGCTTGAGGGTGGCCTACAGAGGTTGGCGTTGCATTTGCAATTGACCGATGGCCTGCTGCATACCCAGTTCATCGTCAGCGATGGAAAGCCGTGCTTGGTCGAGCTGACTCGGCGTTGCCCTGGTGATCTCTACTCGCTCCTGATTGAGTTCAGCACGGGAATTCCCTATGCGGATCATTACGCATCCTTTTTCGTGGGCGATTCGATGGCCAACACCCCGCAGCAGGTCTGCCACGTGCTCAGGCACACCGTAACAGCTGATTCTGCCGGGGTCTACAATGGCCTGCGGTTCATTCAGCCTGAGCCCATCAAGGCCTTCTTTCCTTTGCTGCCTGTTGGTGAGTCGCTGCTGCCTCGACAGGGCAATCGTGCTGGCGTGCTATTTTCGGCTTATGCCTCTCAAAACGGCATGGAGCAAGCATTTGAGAGATTCATGAATCGCTCAGCATATTTTGTTGTTTGAGCTGAACTGAAATTTTCTTCCGTTTTTCATGCCCTCCCCAGGGTTTGTAAATTCTGCTTTACCAGTGAGGGCATCTATAGCTCATGTCCAGGCCTCTTTACGTTACTCAACCGCTGCTGCCCGAACTGGGTGACCTGAACGCGTTGCTTGCTGAAATATGGCGCACGAAGGTTTTGACCAATGGTGGGCCATTGCATCAGCAACTGGAACAACAGATGCGGGAGCATCTTGATGTCCCAACTGCGATGCTGTTCAACAATGGCACGATAGCTTTGTTGGTTGCGCTCAAGCTTTTCGACTTGCCGGAAGGCAGCGAAGTGATCACGACGCCGTTGACATTTGCTGCAACAGCGCATGCAATCAGCTGGAACGGTTTGACCCCAGTTTTTGCCGATGTATTGCCTGATACCTTGACTCTCGATCCAGCGGCAGTTGAAAAGGCCATCACGCCTAAAACTTCGGCCATCCTCGGTGTCCATGTGTACGGGACTGTGTGTGAGTTGGACGCCCTGCAAGACGTGGCCGATCGCCGCGGACTCAAGCTGATCTACGATGCCGCGCACGCGTTTGGAACCAAGGTAAACGGCCGGTCAATCGCCTCTTACGGTGATGCATCGGTGTTTTCTTTTCACGCAACCAAGCTGTTCAATACCTTGGAGGGGGGGCTAATTGCCACGCCTCGCCGCGAGGACCAAGAGTCGATTTATTTTCTTCGGAACTTCGGCATTAAAAACGAGGAAGAGGTTGTCTCCGTCGGTATCAATGGAAAACTGAATGAAGTTCAGTCTGCCATAGGAATCCTGAACATGCGAGGCATTACAGGTGAAATGCAAGTGCGGGCTGCGCTGCGGCAGAATTATTTTGAAATCCTGGGCGATGTGCCTGGTGTGGCACTTCAGCCGAAACAAAATGGCGTGACGAGTTCAGAGCAATATTTTCCTGTGGTGATCGATCAGGCGAAATTTGGGCGGAATCGTGATCAGGTGTACGAAGAGTTGAAAAGTTTGGGTATTTTCGCGAGAAAATATTTCCATCCGATCTGTACCGATTTCCTTCCGTATCGAGATTGCCAGATCCATTCCGTGAGGCAGGTGCCCTATGTTTCGGAGGTGAAATCTCAGGTCCTGTGCCTGCCTTTCCATAGTGGCGTCGATGCACAAGACCTGGTCGATATCGAGACGGTTTTCAAGCGCAAGGTCTAGGCATGCGCCCGTTCAGGTGCTTCTCGTCTGGTGAAGAAGCTTGCTCGAAGATTTCATATCTTATCAATAATTCAGTGAAGAGTTTGTTATGATTTTTGATTACATTGCCTCCCGCATTGAAAAATTCCTCAATACGTGGTCCCCTCTGAGGTTGCGGAAAAAAATTCGTGCCATCAACAAGGAAAAAGAATTTCATGCTTTTTCGGTGCGCCAAATGATCGCGCAACGTGCTCGTTTGTTCGAGTTGATCGAATTGATCGGGCGCCTGTCCAAATTCGAGGATGGGGGGTCCGTTGAGCCTGTGGCCAACCAGGTCAGGAAAACAGAATCGCAGTTCTATCAAGATATTCTTGGTCTGCTTCTCGCTCGCGGCAAAAAAGGCGGCTATTTTGTTGAGTTCGGTGCCTGCGATGGGGTCAGGATCAGCAACACATATGTACTGGAAAAATCTTTCGGCTGGACGGGTATCTTGGCTGAACCGGGCCGGGAGTGGCATGAAGGCCTGAAGAAAAACAGGTCTTGCCACCTGGAGACGATGTGCGTGTGGTCCCGCTCTGGCGAGAAGATCCCGTTTTATGAGGCGGATCAGAACCAGCTTCAATCTTCGGCTGAAGCCGATCACATGCACATCGATCGGGAAGCCCTGTACCAAGTCGAAACCATATCGTTGTATGACATGTTGAAGAAATACAATGCGCCTCAGTTCATTGATTTCATGTCAATTGATGTCGAAGGGTCTGAATTCAAGATCCTGGAAAACTTTCCTTTCGATTCATATCGTTTCGGCCTGATGTGCGTGGAGCACCATCTTCCACAAGAAGAAGAGCGGATCAAGAACCTCATGGACCGCAATGGGTACAAGCAGGTCTTCAGGTCCGTGTCTGACTTTGACGGCTGGTACGTTCCGAAGTCTGTTGCCGTCTGAGTCGTGACAACGCGCCAGAGCGTGTCATTTGTAGGCACTGTCAATGCCCGGTGCCGCCGGTGACCATCGCGGCAGATCCTCTGTAGTGCTCACTGCGCGCCCCACAACGGAAGATCGAGAGCCTTTGCGTAGCGCGAGATGTAGCGCCGGATACAGTTGTCCCAAGTGAAGTTCTGGGCCCACGCTTTGATGCGGTCTTCACTGCCCGGCTCTCGCATGTCTCGCAAGCCTGACTGGATGGTCTGCCTCATGGATTCGGGTTCGAAATTGTGGAAATATCTCGCGGTCTCTCCACCAATTTCCGGAAGACTGGTGAGCGCAGAGAGAAAGACGGGCCTGCCGAAATACATGGCTTCTATTGCGGGCAAGCCAAATCCCTCGGTCAGGGAAGGCATGAGCAGCGCTTCGCAATGAGCGTACAGCCACGCTTTTTGTGATTCGCTGACATCGAACAAGAATCTGACGTTGGCAAGTCCGCGTGCACTGGCCTCGTGTTGGAACCCTTCGGTGTAACCACTCCTTGGGCCGGCAAAGACAAATTGCTGGTCGGGCCAGTGTTCGGCCAATTCGATCAGGCATTCCACGTTCTTGTTGGGTGTCATCCGCCCAATGTGGAACAGGTAGGGTTGATCTTCGAGCTCGCTGACGGGCGTCTGTGGTTCGGCGGCCAGAGAATTCACACCGTTGTGAATGCGGACCGCAGGCGTCTTGAGTCGCGTGTGCTGCTTCAAGTCCGAGAGCACATGGTCACTGATGCAAATTATTTCATCGGCGCGTTTCAGGAGCCGGACTTGTTTTCTCAAGGCTCGCCAGCGAGAGAATCCTTGCTTTGCGTAGACCATGTTGAGGTCATGCAAGGTCGTGATGCAATGGCGCGTGCCCAATGGTGCGCGATGTCGAATGTGCTGGTGCAACTGGTGCCACACATCGAAGCGGTGCGGTTGCCAGTGAAAGTGCTGTTGGCCCGACTCAGTCGACAAGTAGGAAACGTCATCGCCGAAGATGCCATGCCACTTTCCAGGCAGGTGCAAATGCACTTGCAGGCCAAAATCCTGGCGCCACGTTTTCGCAAATGCTGCGATGTGAAGACCATGCTGCCTGGAAAATTCGCCCAGGCCGTCATGAAAGTGCCTGATGTCGCCAAAGCCGATGCCGATGTGTCGGAGATGTGTTGACATGCTGGTGTGATGGCAAATATCGGTCGCAGAGGCGGGCGCTCGCCGTCCTCAACTCATTCGGTGTAGCCGGGCCCATGCCAGTTGCAGTCTCTGGCGCCATGCGTCCGCGTGCCAACCGAGATGCTGGGTGCGTTTCCTGAGCAGCGTCTGAGCCGATTCGAAATCACCTTGGCGGATCAGATCGCGGATGAGATGTCTGGCGTCGCTCGATGCGGTCAGGTGGGCGGGCAAGGCTGCTGAAAACTGCGCCATTTCGGTGCTGCTAAGCACATGCGGCAAGTTGAAAACGGCGTGAAAGCCAAAAGCGGGCCGCCAAGGGCCGCGCTCGCATGAGAAGCGGCGGGCGGTCTGTGCATCTGCAAAGCGGATGTGGTGCTCACGCTCGAGCCGGGCCCGATGCGTTACCGCGATGCACACGTCTTCCGGGTTGTGCGCAGCGTAGTCATTGCTTTGCAGCGCTTGTAAAAGCTTGCGCGAACGCAGCGTGAACCCACCATTGCCCACTTGGTTGGCCAGCGCCCCACTGGTCCATGGCGCACCGATGTAATCAAATTTTAAGAAGTCGTCTGACCACATTCGCGCATCGCGCACAAAGCCATCCCATTGGATGAGCAGCACGTGCGATGTCTGCACTTGATCGGCCAACCGTTTGATGACGAATTCTGAGTAGTCATCGATGGACTTGAGGGGAGCGATTTCGACCAGGTCAATGCCGTCCAGATCAAGGTGCCGTGCTTGTGTCGAGCTGATGAGCACGCAGCGGGCGAACGACAGGTGCTGCATGCAGCGGCGCATGGCGTAGAGAGCCAGCTCGGGGCTCCTAGTGTCAATGCAGCAGAGCGTGACCTGCGCAAGAGCGGTGCGAGCGTCTGCTGGCAGGGGGGGCTTCAGCATTTGCTTTCAGCGATAGATGTCATCGCGGGTCAGGTATTGCCCAACGTAGTCCGCCACACCGGCCTCCAGCGTGTGGAAGGGCGCGTCAAACCCAGCTGCACGAAGCTTGTCCATCCGCGCTTGCGTGAAGTACTGGTAATTCGGCCGGATGCTCTCCGGCATGTCCACGTACTCGATGTGCACTGGCTTGCCCAGGGCGGTGCCGATGGCCTGCATCAAGTCGACGAAGCTGCGAGCCTGGCCGGTGCCGAGGTTGAAGACGCCGCTGACCTGCGGGTTGCCCAGCAACCACATCATCACAGCACAGCAGTCTTTCACGTAGACGAAGTCGCGCAGTTGTCCGCCGTCAACATAGCCGTCCTTGTGCGACTTGAACAGGCGAATGGTCTCGCCCCGAGCGATGAGCGCGGTGTTCTTGGCCACCAGGCTGCGCATGTCGCCCTTGTGGTATTCGTTGGGGCCGTAGACGTTGAAGAACTTCAGACCGGCCCATTGCGGCGGAGCCTTGCCCTCGGCTGCGCGCTCCACGGCCCACTTGTCGAACTGGTGCTTGGACCAGCCGTACAGGTTCAGCGGGGCGAGCTTGTCGAGTGCTTCGGGGCTCTGGTCGTCGTCGAAGCCCTGGTCGCCATCGCCATAGGTGGCGGCCGACGACGCGTAGATGAAGGGTGTGCCGGTCTCGGTGCACCACTTCCACCAGGCCATGGTCGCGTGCAGGTTCACACGCAGGATCTCGTCGCCATCGGTGGACGTGGTCGACGAGTTGGCACCCATGTGGAAGACGGCGTCGGCGGGCTGCTTGAGTCGGGCCAGCAGGCCATCGAGGTCGTTGTAATCCACCAGGTCGAGGAAGCGTCGCTTGGCGATGTTCTTCCACTTGCCCTGCGTGCCCAGGTCGTCGACCAGCAGCAGGTCGGTGCGCCCGCGAGCGTTGAGGTCGGCGACGATGTTGGAGCCGATGAAGCCGGTGGCGCCGGTGACGATGATCATGGCTGTGTCCTCTTGATGTGGGTCAGTCCGCTGCCTGGATCCGGACCATGCCTGCGTACAGGCCACTCAGGGCCATCAACTCGGCGTGCGTGCCCTGCTCGACGATGCGCCCTTCGGACATCACGCAGATGACGTCGGCGTTCTTGATGGTGCTCAGGCGGTGGGCGATGAGGATGAGGGTCTTGGCATGGCGCAGGTCTTCGATGGAGCGCTGCACCACGGCTTCGGACTCGGAGTCGAGCGCCGAGGTGGCTTCGTCGAAGATCCAGATGGCGGCGTCGCGGTACAGGGCCCGCGCGATGGCCAGGCGCTGGCGCTGGCCGCCCGAGAGCATGCTGCCGTTGGCGCCGACGGCCGAGTCCATGCCCTGCGACATGGTGGACACGTGCGACCAAAGGTTGGCCGCGCGCAGGCATTGCTCCACCTTGGCGCGGTCGATGCCGTGCGGGCTGGCGTAGGCGACGTTGGCGGCCACGCTGCCGTCGAACAGCACGATGTCCTGCGAGACCACGGCAAAGTGACGGCGCAGGCTGGCGAGCTTGAGTTCGTCAATGGGCACGCCGTCGAGCTGGATCTGGCCCGAAGCGGGGGTGGCGAATCGCAGCAGGGTGTTGACCACGGTGGTCTTGCCTGCACCGGACGAGCCCACCAGTGCCACGGTCTGACCCGGCTCGATGTGCAGGTTGAAGCCGTCCAGGGACGGCATGGCCGCGCCTTCGTAGTGGACCTTGACGTCCTTGAACTGGATGTCGCCGCGCGACGTCGGCATTTCTCGTGTGCCGTTGTCGGGCTCGATCGGTGCGTTGACCAGGTCGAATGCGCCGCGGGCCGTGATGAGCGCGCCCGTCACCGGCTGGTAGACGTCGGTCAGGTGCCGCATGGGCGAGATCGTCATCAGCAGGGCGGTGATGAACGAGACGAATTCGCCGATGGTGGTCGAGCCCTGGCTGGCCTGGTAGATGGCCAGGGTGATGATGATGGACACGCCGATGGCGGCCACGACCTGCGTCATGGGCGTGATCAGCGAGCTCGTGGCCATGGTCTTGAGCACCATGCGGCGCAAGACATTGGCCTCTGCGTCGAAGCGCTTGAGCTCGAACTCGGCAGCGTCGAAGGTGCGCACCACGCGCCAGGCGCGGGCGTTGTCGTCCACCGTGTTGACCAGGCGCTGCTGCGATTCGTACTGGGCCTGACCGACGTGTTGCAGGCGTTTTTGCACCTTCTTGAGCAGCACCCCGAGCAAGGGCATGCTGATGAAGGACAGCAAGGTGAGCTGCCAGTTCAGGTAGAGCAGGTAGCTCAGCAGGAACACCAGGGTCATGGAGTCCTTGATCACCGAGATGACCACGTTGCCCAGGGTCTGCGAGGCGAACTGCGGGTCGTTGATGATCTTGGTGACGGCCAGGCCCGGACTGATGGTGGTGAACAGCTTGGCGTCGGCGCGCAGCAGGCCTCGCATCAGGTCGCGGCGCAGGCTCAGCACCACGTTCGAGATGCTGGCCGTCATCGTGTAGTTGCCGGCGAAGTTGAACAGCCCCCGCACCAGGAACAGGCCGATGATCACGATGGGCACCAGCCACAGCGGGTAGTTCAGGCCTTCCTTGAAGCCCGAATCGATCAGTTTCTTGAACAGCGCCGGGATGATGGGTTCAACCGCCGCACCGATCGTGAAGAACACGAAAGACGCGACGAACATCTTCCAGTGCGGCTTGCCGTACGCAAGGATCTTGCGTCCGGTCTCCTTGAGCTCCATGCTCTGTTCAGGCGTGTCTTGCGCCATGGCGAGCCTCTCTGAGCAGGTCGAGCACGCGCTCGACGGTGATGTCCGACAGCTTCTCAGCCGTGACGTTGTGCATGTTGACCGGGTCCTGGTCAAGGGTGGGGCGCGAGCCAATGATGACGAAGCTGGGGCGCCCGACCGCGGCGGCCACGTTGGTCATGCCGGTGTCGTTGCCCACGCAGAAGTCGGCCACCTGCAAGGCAGCGGCGCTGCCGAGCACCGGGGCGTCGGTGACGATGGCCAGCGAGTGGCGGACCTTCTCAGGGATCAGGCCCTCGATTTCCTGGGCCAGCGCCGTCTCGCCGGGGCCGCCCAGCAGCATCACACCGCCTCCTTCGGCGATCAATGCGCAAGCCAGGTCGGCGAAGTTCTGGGCGCCCCATTGCTTGTACGTCTCGCTGGTGCCGATGGCAAAAGCGTAGAGCGGGCGGGGCAGGTTGGCCAGGCGTGCGGTCATCTTCGAGACCTGCTCGGCGGGCAGGTCAAGGCGGGGCACGATGGGGGCGTCGCAGAAACCTTGCGCCACCGCAAAGGCGCTGGCTTCGGGGTAGAAGGCCAGCGACGGGCCTCGATAGCGCTCGATGTAAGGCGGCTTGTTGAGAAAGAGCCGCTGCAATCGGTTGTAGCCGAAACCCAGGCGCTGCGGGATGCCGCTGAGCGCCGCGATCAGGCCGCGGCTGGGGCGCCCCGAGAACAGCACGATGCGGTCAAATCGACCTTGCCGGAGTTCCTGCGCCATGCGCCACATGCCCAGCAGGCCGGCATGCTTGCCCTTGCGCTTTTCGGTTCGACGCGGCCGGTGATCGTGGTCGATGACGCGCTCGATCCAGGGCTCGGCACCCAGGAAGTGGCGGGCCAGGGTCGAGGGTTGGGCCAGCAAGGTGATGCGCTGGCCCTGGCTTTGGGCCGCGACGGCCTTGAAGTAGGGGATGTGCCAGATCAGGTCGCCAATGCCGGCGTATTGCAGCACCACGACCGTTCGCGGTCGGTGGTCCTGTTCGGGGGCGTTGGGGCTGTGGCTCAAGGGATCCGGCATGGTCTGGGGTGGAAGAGGGGCCATCAGGCTGAGAGGTTCGCGCCGATGGTGTCGAGCACTTGCGCCACGCTGACGTCGGCCAGCGTGGGGGCCAGGATGCTGACCAGGAGCGGGTCGTGGTCGAGCACCGGGCGATTGCCCAGCAAGGCGTAGGTGGGCTTGGCTGCCGCAGCGGCGATCTGGATCATGCCAGTGTCGTTGCCGATGCAGGCGTCGACGACCTGGAGCGCGGCCACGCTGCCCAGCAGGGGCGCGTCGGTCAGCACGTGCACCTGGCCGTGATGGGTGGATGGGATGCGGGCCAGGATGGCCTGCGCGAGCTCACGCTCTTGCGGGCCACCGAGGAGCACGACACCAGCGCCCTGTGCGCACAAGGCTGAAGCCAGCTCGGCGAATTTCTGCCCACCCCACTGCTTGCGCTCTTCGGAGGTGCCGATGGCCAGGGCGTAAAGCGGCCGGGGCAGGGTCGCCAGGCGGGTGCGCATGGCATCGACCAGGGTCGCTGGCGCGGAAAACCGCGGCACGATGGGTGCCTTGCAGAAGCCATGGGCCACACAGAATGCCGAGGCCTCGGGGTAGGCTTCGACCGAGCCAGTGCGGTGCGGCTGGATGTAGGGGCCGCGCGTCAGGAAGATGCGTTGCCAGAACCGGTAGCCGTAGCCCAGGCGCTGGGGGATGCCGCTCAGCGCTGCCAACAGCCCCCGGCTTGCCCGACCGGAGAAGAGCACGATGCGGTCGAAATGCCCTTCGCGCAGGGTGCCTGCCATGCTCAACATGCCACGCAGCCCACCATGTCGGCCACGCCGCTGGTCGCTCAGGCGGGGGCGGTAGTCGTGGTCGATGAAGGATTCGGCCCAGGGCTCGTTCGCCAGCAGCACTTTGGCCTGCGTCGAAGGTTGCGCCACCAAGGTGATGCGTCCGCCCTGGCTGGTCCTGGCCACCGCTTCGAAATAGGGGATGTGCCAGATGACGTCACCGATGCCGGTGTACTGCAGCAGGACGACCGTGCGGGGCCTGGAATCTCGGGAATCGGTGGATTCGCGGGGGGCGGACATGTGGGAGAGGGGGTGGAACGCAGCCCGCTATTGTGCCTTGTTGCGCTCTGGGGGCGTCTGCTGAGCCCAGGCCGGCGTGCTGGGCCCATTCAGGCCCGATCCGTGGGCGATTTCTGGGGACAATACGGGTTCTGCCGGAACGGCCCTCGTTCAGGCGCTGGTTTTGCCCCTTGTTTCCCCATGAAGCCTTCCGCTCAGCCTTCCCGCGAGGCCCTCGCCGCACACCGCGTCCTCGTCGTGGGCGACGTCATGCTCGACCGCTACTGGTTCGGCGCCGTCGAGCGCATCTCCCCGGAGGCGCCGGTGCCGGTGGTGCGGGTGGCCAGCGAGCAGGAGCGCGTGGGGGGCGCCGCCAACGTGGCGCTCAACATCAAGACCCTGGGCGGCCAGGTGACCTTGCTGAGCGTGGTCGGCCAGGACGAGCCTGCCCGCCGCCTGCAGCAGCTGCTTGAAGGCCACGGCGTGGGCACCGTGCTGGGCCAGGACCCGCGCATGCAGACCATCGTCAAGCTGCGCGTGATCGGGCGCAACCAGCAATTGTTGCGTGTCGATTTCGAGCGGGAACCCGACCACGAGGTGCTGGGGCAGATGCTGGGCGACTTCCAGCGCGAGCTGGCCCACCACGACGTCGTGCTGTTTTCGGATTACGGCAAGGGCGGCCTGGCCCACATCCCGCGCATGATCGAGCTGGCCCGCCAAGCCGGCAAGGCCGTGCTGGTCGACCCCAAGGGCAGCGATTACGGCCGCTACGCTGGCGCCACCGTCATCACGCCCAACCGGGCCGAGCTGCAGCAGGTCATCGGCGGCTGGAAGGACGAGGCCGAGCTCACCGTCAAGGCGCAGGCCCTGCGCACGCAACTGGGCCTTCAGGCCCTGCTGCTGACCCGCTCCGAAGAAGGCATGACCCTGTTCGAGGCCGACCGCGTCAGCAGCGTGCAGGCCCAGGCCCGCGAGGTGGCCGACGTGACCGGCGCTGGCGACACCGTCATCGGCACCCTGGCGCTGATGCTGGCCTGCGGCCTGTCGCTCGAAGACGCCATGGGCCATGCCAACCGCGCCGGCGGCCTGGTGGTGGCCAAGTTCGGCACCGCCACGCTGAGCTACGAGGAGCTGTTCGCATGAGCGGCGCTTGCCTGATGGACAAGGTCTGCGCCCGAGAGGACATCGCGGCGCGCATCGCCGAGCTGCCCAAGCCCGTGGTCTTCACCAACGGCGTGTTCGACGTGCTGCACCGTGGCCACGTCAGCTACCTGCACGCGGCGCGCCAGTTGGGCGGCTCGCTGGTGGTGGCCGTCAACAGCGATGTCTCTGCGCGCATGCTGGGCAAGGGGCCGGATCGCCCACTGAACCAGGACATCGACCGCGCGGCCGTGCTGGCCGGGCTGGCGTCCGTGTCGCTGGTCACCTTTTTCGACGAGCGCACACCGGTCGAGCTGATCAAGGAGGCGCGCCCCGACCTGTACGTCAAGGGCGGCGACTACGACATGGAAACGCTGGAAGAAACCCGGGTCGTGCGCTCCTGGGGGGGCCAGGCCCTGGCGATCCCCTTCGTCGATGGCTTTTCGACGACCTCGCTGGTGCAGCGCATCCGCGCGGGGCAGTCGTCGGACGCTGCAGCGGCCGCGAAGCACCCTTCGGCCCTGACCTCGCCGCGCAAGGCGGCCTTCCTCGACCGCGATGGCGTCATCAACCTCGACCGCGCCTACGTTCACCAGTGGGACGAGTTCGAGTTCGTGCCAGGGGCCGTGGACGCCATGCGCCGCCTGCGCGAAGCCGGCTACGTGCTCATCGTCGTGACCAACCAGTCGGGCCTGGCGCGCGGCATGTACACCGAGGCGCAGTTCCAGGAGCTCACGCGCCGCATGCGCGAGGCCCTGGCCGCCGCTGGTGCCGAGGTCGAGGCCGTCTACCACTGCCCGCACCATCCCAAGGGTCAGGTGCCCGAGCTGGCGGTGGACTGCGATTGCCGCAAGCCCGAGCCCGGCATGATCCTGCAGGCGGTGCGCGAGCATGGCTTGTCGCTGTCGCAATCGTTCATGGTGGGCGACAAGCCTTCGGACATCGAGGCCGCGCGTGCCGCGGGCCTGGGCCACGCCTACATCGTTCAGTCGGACAACGCCGAATCGACCGATGGGCTGGCGGGTGCCGATGCGGCCTATGCCGACCTGGCCGCCTGCGTGGACGCCTTGCTCAAGCAGGGCTGATCAGCCCTTGCGGCGTTTCGCGATGGCCCGCTGGTACACGCTCAGGTTGCCCTCGACCATCGCATCGACCGAGAAGCGATCGACCACCCACTGTCGGCCGGCCTGCCCATAACGCTGGCGCAATTCTGCCGAGCCGAGCACCTTGCCCAGCTCGCGCACCAGGGCCGCCGTGTCACCGGGCGTGATCAACTCGCCATTCAGTCCCGGCTGGATGATCTCGGGGATGCCGCCCGCGCGCCCGCCCACCAGCGGCACGCCACAGGCCGCGGCCTGCAGCAGCGACACACCCAGGCCTTCCATGTGGGCTGGGTGCGCCAGCACGTCCAGGCAGGGCAGCACGCGGTCGAGGTCCTTGCGGAAACCGGGCAACTGAACGTGTTTCGACAGCAGCGCATCGCCTTTCACGCGGGCGTTGATCTCGTCCCACAGCGGGCCCTGGCCGAACAGGATCACCTTGAGCCTGGGGTGCTTGGCCAGCACCTCGGGCAGGGCGTCAAGCAGCGTGACGTGGCCCTTGCGCGCGATGAACTGCGCCACCATGCCGATGGTGAGTTCGCCATCCCGCACGCCGAAGGTCTCGCGGAACCAGGCCAGGTGCGATCGGTCGGGGCGGTAGCGCTCGGTGTCGACGGCGCTGAGCACGCAGTGCACCTTGGCCGGTGGCACGCCTTCGGACAGCAGCACCTGGCGGATGCCGTCGGAGATGGTCACCACCTCGTCGTAGAGGCGGTACTTCAGGTTCACCACGAAGCGCGCCTCGGGGTTGTCGACGCGGCGGCTGAGCACCACGGGCACGCCTTCGAGCCTGCCTGCCAGCGCGCCCCACAGGTCGCTGCCCCGGCGGCTGTGCAGGTGCACGACGTCAGGGCGCTCCTGGCGAATCAGCTGGCGCAGGCGGCCGGTGAGGCCGACGTCGGCGTCACCGCTCATCTTCATTTCGACGACTCGGGCGTGCGGTGCGGCTTCCGCGGCGATGGCGCTGCCGGTGGGGCAGGCCAGCACGCTGTCGATGCCGCGTGCTTTCAATCCCCGCAGCAGGAAGACGACCTGCAGCGCGCCACCGTAGAGGTGCATGCCGGCTTCGACGTGCAGCACCTTCATGACTGGGTCTCCAGCTGGACCAGGGCGGCTTGCAGCACGCGCTCGGTGGTCAGGCCGGTCATGCAGGTGAAGGCGCCGTTGCAGGTGGGGCGGCGGCGGCAGGGCGAGCAGGGCAGGTTGTCGTAGAGGATGCGGGTGCGGGCGACTCCTCCAACCTTGGGGCCTTCTCGGTAAGGCCGTGTCGAGCCGAACAGCGCCACCGTCGGGATGCGCAGCGCCGAGCCCATGTGCGTCAGGCCCGTGTCCACGCCAACCAGCAGCTGTGCGTCGGCGATCAGCGCCACGCTCTCGTCGAGTTTCAAGGTGCCGGCCAGGTTGATCAACTGTGGCTGGCCCGCGCAGATGCGCTCGGCGGCTTCGCGGTCGGCGGGGCCGCCGAGCACGACGGGTTGCAGGCCCTGGGCCAGCATCCGACGGCCCAACTCGGACCAGTTGGCTTCGACCCAGTGCTTTTGAGGGCGGGTGGTGAAGGGCGCCAGCACCACGAGTGGCCTGGCGTTTGGCAGTCCGCCCCATGCGGCTTGCAGGCGCTCGCCAAGCACCTCGCGGGCGCGCGCCCGTGGGGCCTCGCCCACCGCCAGGTCGTGCACAAAGCTGCCTTGCGGTGCGCCCAGGTAATGGGCCAGGTAGCGGTATTCCGAGCCCATCACCGGGTCGGCGCCAGGTGGGGGCGTGACCACCTCGTGCACCAGGCGGTGGCTGCCCTCGCGCGCGATGATGCTCACGCGCCGCGGTGCGCCGGTGAACCAGGCCACCAGGCCGCTCTTGAGCAGGCCCTGACCGTCGAGCACGAGGTCGAACTTCTCGGCCTTCAGTTGCGCGCGAAACGCCCGGACGGCGCGCCACAGGTCAAGGTAGCGCTTGGCCTTCCACAGCGCCTGCCACTCCCCGCGCGGCCAGACGATGACCTGCTTGAGCCGCGGGTTGTGCTTGAGCAGCGGCGCGCACACGGGCTCGCACACCCAGGAAACCTCGGCGTTGGGAAAGCGGGCCTTGAGCGCCGGGATCAGGCCCGAAGCCATGACGATGTCGCCCAGCGCCGAGAGGCGGACGACGAGGATGCGGCGGGGCCCTTGCGGGGACACGGGGTGGGGCGTGCTCATGGTGTGGTGTGCGAGGCCGAGCTGCCAAGGCAGTGTTGGTACAGCGCCAGCGTGTGCTCGACCATGCTGCGGGCCGTGAGCTCTGCTGTGTAGAGGCGCTCGCCGTTGGTGACCAGGTGCGCGCGCAGGTCGGCATCTTGGTTCAGCCGGGTGATGCCCTGTGCCAGCGCCTGGGTGTCTTCGGGGGGCACGAGCAGGCCGGTGTCTTCGTGGCGAACGATCTCGGGCACACCGCCCACCCGCGTTGCCACCACGGGCACCCGCGCGGCAAAGGCCTCGATGATGGCGATGGACAGGGCCTCGCGCCGTGACGCCAGGGCGAACCCATCGAAGGCCGGCAGCAGGCGTTGCACATCTGGGCGAAAGCCCAGGCAGTGCACGCGCGAGGCCAGTGCGGGTTCGGCTGCCAACAAAGCCTGCACCTGGCTGCCGAACTCGGTCGCCGGGTCACCGATCAGGTAGAGGTGCACGCCTGCCGGCACCGAACGCATGGCCCGCACCAGCAGGTCCTGGCCTTTGTCGCGCACGAAGCGGCCCACGTGCGCTACGGCGAACGTGTCAAAGGGGATGCCCAGTTCCGCGCGCAGGGCCGCGCGCTGCTCGGGCGACGGCGGTGGCGGACCTTCGGGCACGCCGTTGTAGACCAGGCTGACGTCGCGCTGGGCATACCCGGCGGCCAGCAGGCCATCGCGCACCGCGCCCGACACCGCGATGATGTGGGCGCAGCGTTGCATGTGCGTGCGCGCCGTGGTGGCGTGGGCCGTGCAGATGGCCACGGGCGCTCGGTGGCGGTGTCCGGCGCGGCCCGCGTACATGGCGCCGCGGATCAGGTGGCCGTGCACGATGTCGGCGCGAACACGCTTGAGCAGCGAACGCAGCCTCCAGTGCGACCACGGGTCGAACAGCCCGTGCATGGGGATGTGCTCGCAGGCGATGCCGGCCTTTTCGCACTCGCGCCCCAGCCACGAATCCATCGGTCCGGCGTAGCAGACGTCGTGGCCGGCCTCACGCTGCAGCTTCATCATCAGCAAGGCGTGGCTTTCGGCGCCGCCGTAGCCGTGGCTGTGCAGGACGTGGACGATGCGCATGCCCACTCGTGCTTCAGGCCGCGACGCGGTCGGGCAGGGCGCCTTGTCCCTTGCGCGCTTGCTTGGCGTGCAGCTTCCAGGCAAAGCCGACCAGGTTGTCGCCGTAGGAGATGGCCTTGCGCGTCAGCTCGAAGGGGTTGGCCGAGAAGTTGGCGGCACCGCGGATGCAGGTCGCTGCCGTGCGGTAGCCGGCGGCCTGCACCATGTCGCGCGAGCGCTCGGTGTAGTCGCCATAGGGGTAGCAGAAGTGGTCGACGCGCTCGCCCAGCAGGTCCTCGAGCGCCTGCTTGCTGCCGACGATTTCGTTGCGTTGCTGATCTGCGCTGAGCGCCGACAGCCGCGGGTGCGACATCGCATGCGAGCCGAAATCACAGCCTTCGCGGCGCAATTGGCGGATGGCGCTGGCGTCCATCAGGCGGGGCAGCTCGGGTCGGTCGGTGAGCCAGTCGGCCCGCTTGCCCACCAGCGAGCTCACCAGGTAGACCATGGCCGGAAAGCCGTGGGCTTTGAGCGCCGGCCAGGCGTGTTCGCGGAAGTCGTCGTAGCCGTCGTCCACGGTGATGACAACCGAGCGCCGCTTGATGGGCTGGCCTTCGAACAGGCAGGCGCGCGCCTGGTCCATCGACAGCACGTCCACGCCCATCCACTTGAAGTAGCTGAGCTGCGCCTTGAACCGATCGATGTGGCAGAACAGCGCGCGGTGCGCATCGGGACGCGGGTAGCGCCCGATCTGGTGGTACATCAGGATCGACAGCGGCGGGGAGGCCGGGGGCTGGGTGGTCATCGGTCGGCGTTTCGTGCAGAGGCGGACTTTACCGCAGCGGGGCACGCGCGTCGTCGCGGCGGCCATGCGGGCAGTAGCCAGGGCGCGGCCCGACCTGGGGGTGCTTGCGGCAGGTGTTCGGGCGCTTGTCGTAGACCGTGCAGCGGCGGGTCTTCGCGTCCAGGAACCGGCAGTCGCCATCGGCGCGGCGCATGACGGTGAAGACACCCGACTTGTGATGAAAGCGCTCGATCACACCGGCCTTGACCAGGCGCTTGGCGATCTGCCTGGCGTCTTCGTGCTCGGCCTCGAAGGGGTCGACCAGCTCCAGCCGCACCAGGTCGGGCAGCCTGATCTCCAGCGGCATGGTGCAGCAGTTGGCCATGCAGGTGTCGCACATGCCGGCCTTGTAGTGGGACCAGGTTTCGGTGCGGTCGACGTCGACGATGTTGATCGGAGAGCGCATGGGGCGACCAAAGAGAAAAGCCCTTGAGTCCGGTGGATTCAAGGGCTTCGTGTTTTGGTGGCCTGGGGCGGAATCGAACCACCGACACGCGGATTTTCAATCCGCTGCTCTACCAACTGAGCTACCAGGCCATCTGTCTTTGCTCAAAGCGTTGCCGCGATCAGCGAAGACTCTCAGTATACATCACTTTTTGAGGCATTTCGGCCCCATCAGTTCATGGCCGCTTTCTTGTTGCGTCCGAGATCCACGCCCAGTTGCTTGAGCTTGCGGTAGAGGTGAGTGCGCTCCAGGCCGGTCTTCTCGGCGACGCGGGTCATGCTGCCGCCTTCGCGAGCCAGGTGGAACTCGAAGTAGGCGCGCTCGAAGTCGTCGCGTGCTTCGCGCAGGGGGCGATCGAGCTGAAAGAGCTGCTCGTTCGACGGGCCGGACAAGCCATTGCCGTGCGAAACCGGTGCATGCGCGTGAGCATGGTGGTGAGCCGGTGCGGCCCCATAAGCGACCGGCGCCGCCGAGGCCACGTGCGGGGCTTCGGCATGCAGGTGCTGGGCAGGAGCCATTTCGGTGCGCAGCGTGCCGCCACCGTTGTAGGACGAGGCGGCGGTGATGGGCGTGACCGTGGCCAGGTGCATCGGCTGAGCCATCGTGGTGGCCAGGTGCTGGGCGTGGTGATGCGCGTTGTGGGGCGCGGCGCCGTTGGCCGCACGCGGTGCGGCGGGTTTGGTCAGGCCTTGCTCCACCGCGCGCAGCAGCTTCTGCATCGTGATGGGTTTTTCCAGGAAGGCCTGCGCACCGAACTTGGTGGCCTCGACGGCCGTGTCGATGGTGCCGTGGCCCGACATCATGATGACGGGCATGGTGAGCTGACCGTTGGCACCCCACTCCTTGAGGAGCGTGATGCCGTCGACGTCCGGCATCCAGATGTCCAGCAGGACCAGGTCGGGTTTGCATTGCTCGCGCAGGCTGCGAGCTTGGGCGGCGTTTTCCGCCACTTCGACAGAGTGACCTTCGTCGCTCAGGATTTCTGACAGCAGGGCACGGATGCCCAGTTCGTCGTCAACAACAAGAATGGTGGCCATGTAATTTCTGATACCCGGGTGTGGGTGCAGTCCCTAGTGTGACCCACTTTGGTGTGGGATGGATGACAGCACTGAAAATGATAGCGAAACTTGTGCCCCCGCCGAGCGGGGTGCACCCGGGGAATTGCCCTGCGCCCCCGTTTCAATGGGGGGCTGACTGGGGTTTGCGGTCAGGTTTCGGATGCGCACCAGGGCCTTGTGTTCGTCGGCGATCTTCTTGACGACGGCCAGGCCCAGGCCGGTTCCCTTCGCTTTGGTGGTGAGGTAGGGCTCGAAGGCGCGCCGCAGCACCTTGTCGGGAAAGCCGGGGCCGTTGTCGCGCACGGCCAGCCGCACCGCGCGGATGCTGCCGTCTTCGTTGCGCGGCGTGTCGGTGCGCACGATCACGTGAGCGGGGCCGTGTTCAGCGGTCCGGTCGTGGGCGGCGTCCAGCGCGTTTTGCACCAGGTTGTGCACCACCTGCCTGAGCAGCGCCGCGTCGCCCTGGATGGCTGGCAGGTCGGGCGCGAGGTCCAGCGACAGGGTGCCCTGCTCGAGCGCCTGGCCATACAGCGCCATGACCTCGCTGATCAACTCGTTGAGGTTCAAAGGCACCAGCTTGGCCGAGGGCAGCCGCGCATAGTCCCGGAACTCGTTGATCAGCGACTTGAGCGCCTGCACCTGGGTGACGATGGTGTTGACCGAGCGGGTCAGCAACTGGCGGCCGGGGTCGTCGAGCTTGTCGGCGAGCTTGATTTCCAGGCGCTCTGCCGAGAGCTGGATCGGCGTCAGCGGGTTCTTGATCTCGTGGGCGACGCGGCGCGCGACCTCGGCCCAGGCTTCGGCGCGCTGGGCGGAGACCACCTCGGTGAGGTCGTCGAAGACGATGAGGGTTTCGTCGGGCGGGAGCTCGGCGCCGCGCACCAGCAGGGTCAGCGGGTCGGGTGAGTGGGGCAGGCTGAGCTCGTAGGACTCCTGCCATTGCTGGCGCTCGCCGGGCGTCGGGTCGTTGGCGTAGAGCTCGAAGCGCTGGCGGATGGCGGCGGCGAAGTCCTGCAGGCCGTTGACGTCGGCGAGCGGGCGGCCGCGGTAGGCCGAGATGGGTAGCTTGAGGATGCGGGTGGCGCCCGGGTTGACCATGTCGATGCGGCCTTGCGCGTCGAACACGATCACGCCGGCGCTGAGGTTGTCGAGCACGGTCTGCAGGTGGGCGCGGGCGCTTTCGAGCTCCTGCACGCTGCGCTCGGCCAGGTTGCGGGCGTCGGCGAGCTGCTGGGTCATGGCCGCGAAGGCGCGTGTGAGGCCACCGAGTTCGTCGCGGCTGGCGAAAATGGTCTTGGGGCGCAGGTCACCGCGGGCGACTTCCTGAACGCCTTCGGCCAGCAGCAGCAGCGGGCGCGCCAGCTGCTGCCCGAGGATGGCCGCCAGCAGGAAGGCGCCGAAGACCGCCAGCACCAGCGCCAGCGTCAGCGTGCCGATGTACATCTTGCGCAGGCCGCCGCGACCGAGGGCGCGTTGCTGGTACTCCTGGTAGGCGCTCTGCACATCCAGCGCGTTGCGCACCAGCTCGGAGGGGATGAGCTGCGTGACGACCAGGTAGTGCCCGCTGGACTGCAGGCTGAAGCTGCGATCGGGCATCCAGGCCACGGCGATGATGCGGGGCGGACCGGTGGCGTCGGCCTGGTCTTCGAGGCCTTCGATCTGGGCGTAGACGCCGCGGTTGCGGGCGTCGCTGCGCCAGGTGATTGGCAGGCGTTCGGTGGTCAGCAGGCGGGTGCTGTTGCCGCCAGCGGTCATCGCCACCAGGCCGCTTTCGCTGGCCACCGAGACGGTGCGTGCGCCGAGTTGTTCGCGCAGGCGTTCGAGCTCCAGCAGGCCTGGCTGGGCGCTGGTGCGCGGCTCTTCGGCCAGGCGCAGGGCGGCGGTGCGGGTTTTGGCCGCCACGTCCTGCGCGAGCGTGTCCAGCGTGCTGCGCCCCAGGTTCAGGCCCGCCTCGAGCGCGCCTTCGACGCGCACGTCGAACCAGGTCTCGATGCTGCGCGAGACGAACTGGTAGGACACGGTGTAGATCAGCAGGCCGGGCAGCAGGCCCACCAGGCCGAAGATGCCGGCGAGCTTGAGCAGCAGCCGGCTGCCGAACTTGCGTGCGCGCAGGCGCAGGGCCAGGCGCCCGAGCGCGATCGCGATGGTCAGCCCCAGGACGGCGGCCACGGCCAGGTTGCCCCAGACCAGCCATTGGAAGTAGGGCTCCAGGCGCTCGCTGTTTTGCGTGGCCATGACCAGAAGGAAGGCCAGCACCAGGCCGCCGCCAGCGAGGGCGGTGCCGGCGAGGATCCACGCCCAGCGGTTGGCCTTGATGGTGCTCATGGTTCAGGCGGCGATCGGGTGCCGCTCAGCGCATCGCCGCGCTCAGGTTGATGCGCCGCGCGATCGACAGGTCCCAGCCGGACTGGGGCCCCAGGCCGATCTGCAGCGGGCGTGGCAGCTCTTCGGTGTCCAGGCGGAAACGGAAGACCACGTGGTGCTCACTTTCTTCTCCTGCCGCGATGGGCTCGGCGATGCGCCAGCGCGTGGTGCGGCGCATGGCGTCGAGCGCTTCCTGCAGGGTGACGAAGTGGCGGCTGAGGCCGTCCTGGCTGAGTTTCCAGCGGCGGGTCAGGGGTTGCCAGCCCAGGCGCCAGCGGCGGGTGGCCTCGCCTCGGCTCTGGTCCAGCCAGTACCAGCGCTCGCGCAGCACCTCGGCTTCGGCGACGAAGACCAGGGTGACGCCGCGCAGCAGCATTTGCTCCAGGTCGCGCGAGAGCTCCAGGCGCACGTTGTAGGTCAGCAGCACGCCTTCATCGCCGAGGTTGACGGCCAGGCTGGTGAGCTCGGCGACGTTGCGGGTGGCGGTGGTGTCAGCCCGAGCAGCAGCCGGCGTCAGGCATGCAGCAGCCAGCGCCAGGCTGGCGCTTCGCTGGAGCAGGTCGCGGCGGCTCAGAGGCGACATCAGGCACCTTGTGAGGGTCTGGCGAGCAGGGCGTGGAAGAAGCCATCGCCGGGATCGACCACGGGCGCACCTTGGCGAGGGTGTCCCAATGGCCGATGGGCGGGGGTCTCGGGGTATTCGACCACAGGGAGGATGTGGCCGGGCGCGGGCAGGCGCCGGGCGCCGGGCGTGCGTTGCAAAAACGCGTCGATGCGGTCTTCGCCCTCTTCGCGGAAGACGGAGCAGGTGCAGTACAGCAGGTGACCGCCTGGTTTGAGCAGGGGCCACAGGGCGTCGAGGATGGCGTCCTGCGTGCGGGCGAGGGCGGCGATGTCGGTGTCGCGGCGCAGCCAGCGCGCGTCGGGGTGGCGGCGCACGATGCCCGAGGCGCTGCAGGGGGCGTCCAGCAGGATGGCGTCGAAGGGCTGGCCGTCCCACCAGTCGGCCGGGCGGCTGGCGTCGGCGGCGATGGTGCGGGCCTTCAGGCCCAGGCGGTCCAGGGTGCCCTTGATGCGTTGGAGTCGCTCGGGGTCGGCGTCCAGCGCGGTGACGTCGAAGTCGCCCAGCTCGAGCAGGTGGGCGGTCTTGCCTCCCGGGGCGGCACAGGCGTCGAGGATGCGGGCGCCGGCCGGCAGGGGCGATCCACCGGCCTGCAGCAGCAGCGGCGCGGCCCATTGGGCGGAGGCGTCCTGCACCGAGGCATCGCCCTCGGCAAAACCAGGCAGTTGGCCCACCGGCACGGCGCGGGGCAGGACGATGGGCTCGGGGCCCAGGGGCGTGGGCGCTTCGATGGCGGGGGCGTCGGCGGGCAGCAGGCCGGCGGCAATGAGGCGTTCGCGGTAGGCGGCGGCGCTGCCGTGGCGCGTGTTGGCACGCAGGGTCAGCGGCGGTTGCGCCTGGTCGGCCGCGAGGATGGCCTGCCAGTGATCGGGCCAGTCCTTCTTCAGCCGCCGGATCCACCAACCGGGGTGGTTGTGGCGGGCGACTTCGTCGTCGGCCAGAGAGGCGATCAGCTCGGCGCGCTCACGCAGGAAGCGGCGCAGCACGGCGTTGACGAGGCCGCTGGCGGCCTGACCGACCTTGGGCTTTTTCTTGCAGGCCTGCACGGCCTGGTCGACCAGGGTGTGCTGGTCGTAGCTGCCTTCGTCGATCAGGGCCAGGGCCGAGATCAGCAGGGCATCGACCCAGGGGTGGGGGGCCTTGGGCACGAGCTTTTGTCGCAGGGCCTGGGCCAGGCCCATGCGGCGCATCACGGTGAAGGCCAGGGCCTGGGTGCCGGGGCGCTCGGGCGCTGGGGTGGCGGCGAGCGCTTCGTTGAGAGACTGGCCTTTGCGCACAGCGGCGACCGCGTTGGCGCATCGGCCCAGCAACTGGGACAGGGGCAGGCTGTGCCCCGGGGCGGGTCGGTTCATGCCGCGCAGTCTATGCGCAGCGCGGGCCGGGTCCGCTCAGCCGGGTGTCAGGCACCCAGGAAGTGGCGGCGGTAGCGCGCCGGCAGGTCTTCGATGCGCATCAGCAGCGGCAGGTCGGCGGTGTTGAAGTCGGGGTCCCAGGCGGGCGCGCCCAGCACCTTGGCGCCGACGCGCAGGTAACCCTTGATCAGCGCCGGTGGCTCGACCTGCAGGTGGCGGTCCAGCTCTTCGACCGGCAGGGGCAGGCGGGGGCGCACCTGCAGGTCGATCGGGGCCAGGTGGGTCTGGCGCAGCTGCTCCCACAGCGAGGCCGCCACGTGGCCGCCGTCGCGCATGGAGATGCTGGCGCAGCCGATCATGGTGTCCAGGTCGTTGCGGACCATGAACTCGGCCAGCGCGCCCCACAGGGCCATGATGGCGCCGCCGGTGCGGTGGTCGGGGTGAACGCAGGAGCGGCCGAGCTCGACCATCTTGCTGCGCAGGCCGCGCAGGCGGGTGAGGTCGAATTCGGTTTCGCTGTAGAGGCCGCCCACGCGCTTGGCCGAGGCGGGGGTGAGCACGCGGTAGGTGCCGATGACCTCGCCGGGCTCGCCATCTTCGGTGGTCAGGCGCACCAGCAGGTGCTCGCAATACGGGTCGAACAGGTCGATGTCGTGGCCCTCGGGGCTGCCGGCGGGCACGCTCAGGCGAGCGCCCATCTCGCCGACGAAGACCTCGTGCCTCAGGCGTTGCGCCGCACGAACATCTTCCTCAGTGCGAGCCCAAACGACTTCAAAGCCTTGGCGCGCCGAGCCCGGGTGAAGTGACCTCCGGCCGGCCGGGGTGTCGGCCGATGGGGTGGACAGGCCTGCGATGGGCAGGGTGGGCAGCGGGAGGTCTCGCATCGTCGGTCTCCTTCGTGGGGGGCCAGGTTCTGTTTCGCCGTATCGCGTTCTGCGGGGCAGTTTCGGCCGGGTGCGTGACGCTGCCGTGACGCTCGCATGACGCTGCCATGACGCCGACGGCGGATGCCCCGGCCACCCAGGGTTGACACGCATCACAAATCCCGAGCCACATGGCCGGCACGGGCTGTTACGATCCGGGTCATGAGCATCCAGATCTTCGGCCTGCCGGTCTCGCGCGGTGTGGCCATCGGTCGCGCGGTGCTGGTCGCCTCCAGCCGCGTCGACGTGCCCCACGTCTTCATCGATCCTGCGCGGACCGAGGAAGAGATCGCGCGCCTGCTTTCGGCCCGCGACACCGTCGCCGTCGAGTTCGACACCCTCAAGCGCGACCTGCCCGCCGATGCACCGGCCGAGCTGGCCGCCATCCTCGACGTGCACCAGATGCTGCTGCAGGACGAGGCCCTGATCGGCGCGGCCGCCGACTGGATCCGCGAGCGCCACTACAACGCCGAATGGGCCCTGTCGGCCCAGCTCGAAGTCCTGGCCCGCCAGTTCGACGAGATGGACGACGCCTACATCCGCGAGCGCAAGGCCGACCTGGAGCAGGTGGTCGAGCGCATCCTGCGCAACATGGACCGGGAAGTGGCCGCCGCGGGTTTGCAGGCGCCGACCCACGGGCCGCGTGACTTCGGCGGTGACGAGCCGCTGATCCTGGTGGCCAACGACATCGCCCCGGCCGACATGGCCAGCTTCAAGCGCAGCGTGTTCTGCGGTTTCGTCACCGACGTGGGCGGCAAGACCTCGCACACGGCCATCGTGGCGCGCAGCATGGACATCCCGGCCGTGGTGGGCGCGCGCCAGGCCAGCGGCCTGATCCGCCAGGACGACCGCATCATCGTCGATGGCGATGCCGGGCTGGTGATCGTGGACCCGTCCCCCATCGTGCTGGAGGAGTACCGCTTCCGACAGCGCCAGGCCGAGCTCGAACGCGGCCGCCTGGCCCGCCTGCGCCACACCCCGGCCGTCACGCTCGATGGCGAGCGGGTGGAGCTGGTGGCCAACATCGAGATGCCCGAGGACAGCCCTGCGGCACTGGAAGCCGGCGCCGTGGGCGTGGGCCTGTTCCGCTCCGAGTTCCTGTTCATGAACCGGGGTGGCAACCTGCCCGACGAAGAAGAGCAGTACGACGCCTACCGGCGCGCGGTCGAGGCCATGAAGGGCCTGCCCGTGGTCATCCGCACCGTCGACATCGGCGCCGACAAACCGCTCGAAGGCCTGACGGCTTCCGAGCTGCGCCACGAGTCGGTGCTCAACCCGGCGCTGGGCCTGCGGGCCATCCGCTGGAGCCTGTCCGAGCCCAGCATGTTCCGCCGCCAGTTGCGCGCGCTCTACCGCGCGGCGGTGCACGGCCCGGTCAAGATCCTGATCCCGATGCTGGCCAGCCAGCGCGAGATCCGCCAGACGCTGGAGAACATCGCCCACGTGCAGCGTCAGCTGACCGACGCGGGCAAGCCCTTCGGGCAGTGCGAACTCGGCGCCATGATCGAGGTGCCGGCCGCGGCCCTGACCATGCCGCTGTTCCTGCGGCATTTCGACTTCGTCTCCATCGGCACGAACGACCTGATCCAGTACACCCTGGCCATCGACCGCGCCGACGAGGCCGTGGCCCACCTCTACGACCCCTGGCACCCCGCGGTGCTGCAGCTGATCCGCACCACCATCGCGCAAGCACGGGCGGCGGGCAAGGGCGTGAGCGTGTGCGGTGAAATGGCGGGCGACCCGGTCTTCACCGAGTTCCTGCTGGCGATGGGGCTGCGCAGCTTCTCGATGCACCCTTCGCAGATCGCCTCGGTCAAGCAGCGCGTGCTGCGCGCCGACACGCGCCGGCTGGCGCCGCTGGTCGACGAGGTCATCCAGTGCGACGACCCCGAGGCCGCGTGCATGCAGGCGATGGCCGCGAGCTCGGGCGCGCGGCTGGCGTCGGCGGCCTGAGCGGGCTCTCGCTCAGCGGGCGCCGAGCTCTTCCCAGCGCGCCAGCGCGGCCATCAGTTCCTCGTCGATGGCTTCGACGCGGGCGTGCATCGTGGCCACGTTGCCGGCTTCCTTGCGGTAGATGTCCGGGTCGGCCAACTGCTTGTTGAGCTCGGCCTGTTCGGTCTCCAGCGCTTCGATGCGGGCGGGCAGCTCGTCGAGTTCACGCTGCTCCTTGTAGCTGAGCTTGCGTTTGGGCTGGGCCACCACCGGCGCAGCAGGCGCCACGGCCGGGGCCGTGTCGGCGGCCACGCTCACGGGCGTGCGGGAGTCGGCCTCGGGCGTCTGCTTGACGGCCGCCGCGATGGCCGCCGCACCGGGCTTGCCGGCCGCGATGGCCTGCGCGCGGCGTGACTGGATCAGCCAGTCCTCGACGCCGCCTTCGTACTCTCGCCACTGGCCGTTGCCCTCGGCCACCAGGGTCGAGGTGACCACGTTGTCCAGGAAGCGGCGGTCGTGGCTGACCAGGAAGACGGTGCCCGGGTACTCGGCCAGCAGGTCTTCGAGCAGGTCGAGCGTGTCGATGTCCAGGTCGTTGGTGGGTTCGTCCAGCACCAGCACGTTGCTGGGTTTGGCGAACAGGCGCGCCAGCAGCAAGCGGTTGCGCTCGCCGCCGCTGAGCGTGCGCACGGGCGAGTTGGCGCGCGCCGGGGCGAACAGGAAGTCCTGCAGGTAGCCCATGACGTGCTTGCGCGAGCCGTTGATCTCGATCCACTCGCTGCCGGGGCTGATGAAGTCGGCCAGCGTGGCGTCGAGGTTGAGGTGGTCGCGCATCTGGTCGAAGTAGGCGACCTGCAGGTTGGCGCCTTGTTTGACGGTGCCGCTGTCGGGCGCCAGCTCGCCCAGGATCATCTTCAAAAGCGTGGTCTTGCCCGCGCCGTTGGAGCCGACCAGGCCGACCTTGTCGCCGCGCAGGATGGTGCCGGTGAAGCCCTTGACGATGGTGCGCCCACCGTAGGACTTGGAGACGTCTTCGAGCTCGGCCACGATCTTGCCGCCGCGGTCGCCTTGCGAGACCTCCAGCTTGACCCGGCCGACCACGTCGCGGCGTGAAGCGTGCGCGGCGCGCAGGCCTTCGAGGCGCTTGATGCGCGCCACCGAGCGGGTGCGGCGTGCTTCGACGCCCTTGCGGATCCACACCTCTTCCTGCGCCAGCAGCTTGTCGAAGCGCGCGTTGGCCACGGCCTCGTCGGCCAGCTCTTGCGCCTTGAGGTTCTGGTAGGCAGCGAAGTTGCCGGGGTAGCTGCGCAGCAGGCCGCGGTCGAGCTCGACGATGCGGGTGCAGACGTTGTCGAGGAAGGCGCGATCGTGGGAGATCAGCACGATGCTGCCTTTGAACTCCTTGAGCAGGTCTTCCAGCCAGGTGATGGCGTCCAGGTCCAGGTGGTTGGTCGGCTCGTCGAGGAAGAGCACGTCGGGGCTGGCCACCAGGGCGCGGGCCAGGGCCACGCGCTTTTTCATGCCGCCCGAGAGGCTGGCAATCGGCAAGTCGGCCGAGAGGTTCAGGCGCTGCAGGGTCTCTTCGACGCGCTGCTCCCAGTTCCAGCCGTTGCGGGCTTCGATCTGGGTCATCAGCGATTCCATGTCGTCGGCGTCGCCTTCGCCGTGGGTGATGGCCTCGAAGCGCTCGCGCAGTTCGCGGATGTCGCCCAGGCCTTCGCTGACGGTGCTCTCGACCGTGGCGCCATCCGCGAACGAGGGCTCCTGCGGCACATAGGCCATCTCGATGCCCTTTTGCGCCTGCACCTGGCCGTCGTCGAGCTTGTCGATGCCGACCATGATCTTGAGCAGGGAGGACTTGCCGGTGCCGTTGCGGCCGATCAGGCCGATGCGCTCGCCCGTCTCCAGCGCAAACGAGGTGTGGTCAAGCAGGGCGACGTGGCCAAAGGCCAGGCACGCGTCGTTCAGGGACAGGACAGCCATGGGGGATCCGGGTGAGGGGCAACCCGGTATTGTCGCTGTTTGAGCTCGATGTAGCGAGGGAACGTGCGTGTGGCGATCTGCTGCGCTGCATGAAGAAGACCACGCAAATGGGTGTTTGTCGCGTTACATCCACTTGCGCCATGTAACTGCATGATTCATGATGCCGAACTGAAAAAATTCTAATGGCAAGGGAGAAGTGCATGGTGCCAGCATCATCGGCCCGGCAAACCGCATTTTTTTTCGCTCGACGGATGGGCCGCTTTTTTGCAGCTTGTTTGCTGAGCGGGTTTTATTTCAGCGCTGCATGGGCTCAACAACCTGTCGATGTGGCTTTTGCTGGTTTTGCATATGCTGGGACCGAATCTGGCATGAATGCCCGATTCCCGTATTCTCATCGTTACGTTCGATCACTCGAAGAGTCTGGTACTCCTATTTTTCAGAAGTTGTCCCAGGCGTTGAAGAGCGCTAACCCAACCAGCTTGAGGATCGTGGATCAGATACAGGAGCTAAAGGGGCGGGATCAGGCCTTAGCTGTGGCTTTGGTAGTTGGCTCTGAAACGGTGGT
The DNA here is from genome assembly GCA_001770725.1 of Burkholderiales bacterium RIFCSPHIGHO2_01_FULL_63_240. Classification (GTDB taxonomy): domain Bacteria; phylum Pseudomonadota; class Gammaproteobacteria; order Burkholderiales; family Burkholderiaceae_C; genus Aquabacterium. Next base: position 281,614 of record MERU01000001.1, on the reverse strand, counting down.
GATCGAGCAATTCGGGCAGTTGCATAAATTACTGGTTCTGATCCGGGCGCAGGCCATGTTCTTCGATTTCAAATCGATGAATGTGGTTCGCGCGTATCCGCTGAGCTTCGCCTATGTCGATGCGCTGGATCATGCTCCGAGCGAAGATGAAATTCGGGGGGGTGTGAGGCTGGTCTATGAAGGGGTTGCGGAAAAGCCGGGTGTGTTAGCAAGATTTGTAGACAGTGTCGCCAAGGCTTCGATACCCAGTTATGTGCCGCGTTTTTTGCAGGTAACTTCGGCGCAAATTTCCCCTGATGTGCTGGATTTTCTGCCGCCTTATATCAAGTCTGAATCTGGTGCGGCCGAAATGTGGTTGGCTGACATTGTCAGCGAGGCGATATCCACGCGAGCCGAAGTGCCTGTAGTGCCGTACGCAAAGGGCTACGCAGTGGGAGGGGTGATGTCCATGCGCGTTTCTGACGGTGCCGTGTGGGATTTGAAGCTTCCAGTGCCTGACTATGAAATCAATGTGGAGTTGACTGGACTTAAGAAGATCAAGTTCAGCGAAGTGCCTGGAGGCGCCACCAGTTTCGTCTATGGGGCGTATGCCCAGGTGCGAATGGAGGATGCCTTGAAAAAAGGGCTGAACACAGCCATCAAGAATGGAGAGACTCGTGTCGTGCCCGCAAGCCAGAAACATGTCGATGATTTCCCGCACTTCTACGATGCCATCAATGGGTTGTTCACAAAATTGGCGCTTGTCATGGGTGGGCATGGCGATGAAAAGTGGTTCAAAGGTGCCGCATCAGCTAAAGATGCGGAGCAGCAGGCTTTGACGGCCAGAGGGATCATAAACAAATGCAAGTAATTAAATATTTTGTTGCGTTTTTTGTTTCTTTTGCTTGTGTGCAAGCTGGTGCACAAATTCAACAGGCGCGTGGTCAGCATGTGTTGAATTACAAGGAATACCTGGGCGTATTTGATAAAAAAGAGGCGCCGCCAAAAGCCAAGCAAATTGCGCAGCAAGAAGCCATGCTCAAGGCGGTTGAGGCGTATTACGCTGAGGCAGGTCAGGCGGAGTCTTCGAGCTTTGATGCCATTCGCAGCAAGGTTTTGGAAAACCAAGGGCGATACATCCTTGACTCAACGGTGATCGCTGAGGAAGACGATAAAAATGATCTGAAATACACCGTTGTCGTTCGCGTTTCTTTGAATGTGGCCAATTTGCGCAATGCTGTGCAGGCAAATTCCGCTGTGGGTCGGGCGGCGGAGACGGAAAAGTCGATGCTGAGTTTTGTCTTCGTGTCTAGGCAGATGGCGAGCGAGAAAAGCTATGACGACCGTGTCTACAAAAAATCTGAGGAATCTGCCCAGGTGTCCACCCAAGCAAGGCGGCAAGAAATAAGTTCCTTGAAAGAAAAAACCAGTGAAGGCGAGTCCGTCAAGCGTGCGCAGGTGGATACCCATGGTTCCAGATCGCAGCAACAAGACGAAAGCGCCAGCCTTGAAGCCTCCCAGAAGGCGGTCGTGACGTCCGAAACGGGTGGCAGCACGACGCGCAAGGCGAGCGAGGCAACCTGGCGTTTGCTGCCGAGCGCGAACTTGAATCAGGTTTTCGTTTCTGCGTTCTCGCAAGCGGGCTACGACGTGGTGGAGGCTGCGATGGTCGAGTCTGAGAAATTCAAAGTTGCGGATGTTGAGGCTGACTACAAGTCGGGCAACGACTTGCAGTCCAAAACGTTGCGGGCCATTGCTTCGAGCATGAAGGACAACGGCGTGCCGTATGTGGCGCTGGGCACCTTGGACGTCGGCCTGGCATCGAAAGACCCACAAACAGGATTGATGCGCGTGGACGTGACCGTCAACGCCAAGGTCTGGGACGTGACCAAGGCCATTCCTCGCACGAAAGCGGCTGTGGGGCCTGTGACGTACTCCGGTGTCGGTCCGAATGAAGGCGTTGCACGGGGCAATGCGTTGAAGTCTGCTGCCAGCAGCGCATCGCAGGAATTGTCGAGCCGCATGACAACGATGGGCATCCGTTGATTTCTTGTTTCACGTGCCGCAGTGAGCGGTTTTTTTGCAACCACGATAGGGAAACATCATGAAGAAGATTTGGACTGTTGTCGCTGTGATCGCCTTGGCGGCACCTGCTGTGAGCATGGCGCAATTGGGTGGTTTGTTGGGTGGCAGCAAGCCCGCAGGTAATGCTGGCGCAGATGTTGGGACTCAGCAGGATTCGCTGGTTCGTAACTACGTTGCAGCGGGCAAGGACGTGCTGACCGCCAACGGTCACCTGGCTGCGGCGCTGGGCATCAAGGCTCAGGCTGTGGATGCAGCGGCCACATCGGACGCGCTTTCTCTGAAGAGTGTGGAGGCAAATGACAAAGCCATCAGCGCTGACGCCGCAGCCATCTCGACCGCACTCAAGAGTGGTGCAGCGCTGAAAGATGGGGAGGCCAAGGTGACGTATGCCAAGGGGCTGCTCTCGCTGGCCATGGGGGTGAAGAAATACATGTCGCTGGGCAAGGACGCGCAGGGCTTTTCTTCGAGCCTGTCGGGTGTTTCTCCGCTTCAGATGGGCAAGCTCCAGTCAGGCATTTATGTGGCAAAGAACCTGCCGACCAGCGTCACAAACTTGACCGATGTGCTGAAAAACGCTGTTGAGTTCGGCAAGAACAACGGCGTGGAAATCCCGAAGGATGCGACCAGCTTGCTGTAAACGGATGATTTGGGAGGATTGAATGCGAAAGCTTGGACTTTGCGTCGTGGCGCTGTCGGTGTGTCTTCTGATCGCTTGCGGCAAGAAGGATGATGCTGTGGCGGCCGCAGCGAGCGATGCGTCTGTGGCGGCCCCTGTCTCCGTTGGTGGACAGCCTGATTTCGGAGGCATCACCAAGGTGAGCCGCGAGGTTGAAGCCGTGGGAAGCACACAGGAGCTGGCGGTGCTCGCCGCCTTGCAAATGGCCGTCTCCCAGGTGAATGGCGTGCGCGTTGCAAGCCAAATGCAAAGTGTGCGAGCGGGGTTGGATCTGTCCGTCGATGGGCAGGGCGTCGGCTCTGCTCGCGCGGAGGCTTTCGCACAAAAGCTCATCGCTGCCAGTCAAGGGGCTGTGGCGGGCTTTGAAGTCCTTTCGCAGGAAGAAATTGACAAACTGGATGAGGAAGCGACTGCGCGCGTACGTGCCTCGGACGGTGGCTACAGTTATTCGGGTGCTGGGTTGACCGGAGCGGAGGTCAATCGTGGGGCGAGCACCTATGAAGCAGATGCCAAATACAAAAAGATGCGGAGCTATTGGAAGGTGCGCGTCAAGGTTGATGTGGCGCAGTACCGAGCTCCGGATGAGCAGGGGCGGCCCAAGATCGTCGTGGCGCTTCCGCGTACGCTGACGGGCAATTACCCTGTCGGCGATGCTGCGGTGTCTGCCGACGAGGTTGCACAAGCCGTTCGCGGGCGACTGTCGGACATCCTGACTCAGACCAAGCGATTCATCGTGCTGGATCGCGAATTCGGGTCAGAAATGCAGGCTGAGATCGATCACATCAACGGCGGCAACGTTCGCGTTCAAGATGCTGCGAAGCTGGGGCAGCGGCTGGCTGCCGACCTGATTCTGGTTCCAACCATTGAGCAGTTTGAGTACCCCCGCCATGTGCAAAAGCTGCGCATGTCGAATCGGGAGCTGGTCTCGTATTCTGGACGCGGACGCATCACCTTGCGCCTGCTGAACGCGGCGACTGGCGAGGTGGTGATGTCTGACAGCTTTGAACACAAATTGGCTGATGCTGATCCCAGCACCATGCCGAGCGTTGTGGATGGGAAAAGCATGGTGAGCCAAATGCTCGAATCGCTGTCGAGCCAAATAGGTGGCGCCATTGTGGCGGAAATTTTCCCAGTGTCTGTCGTGACCCTGACTGGCGATCAAGTTGTGCTGAGCCAAGGTGGAGAGTCGCTTAAAGAAGGGCAGCGTTGGCAGGCAGTCATGTTGGGTGATGAGTTGAAAGATCCTCAGACTGGGCGTTCGTTGGGGCGCAATGAGGTGCCGATCGGAGTTGTGCGCATTGATCGTGTGGCGACCAAGACTTCTCACGGCACATTTGAAGATGGAGCGCCCAGCCTGGGGCAGCCTTTCAAGCCGGGTGGCATTGAGCTGCGAAAGCAGGTGTCGACCACGCCTGAGTCAGTGGGCAAGGGGGGAGCATCCCCATCCAAAGAAGCTGCGCCCAAGTCTGCGATTCGAGCACCCATATCCGAGGCCACGGCAGGGCCTCGACCGGTCCTCCAAGACAAGGGTGCGGTTGACGAGAACTGGTGACACTGGCTTTTCTGCTGGGTGCGTGGTGAGCTGATTCGTCACTTGCCCGTCAGCTTGCCCTCCAGCGCATCCACGAATCGCTGCGCCACGTTGAAGCCGGTCTGATCGGTGATTTCCTGGAAGCAGGTCGGGCTGGTCACGTTGATCTCGGTGAGGCGGTCTCCGATGATGTCCAGCCCCACCAGCAGCAAGCCGCGCGCCGCCAGGATGGGCCCCAGGTGCTCGGCGATCGCCCGGTCGGCATCGCTCAGCGGCTGGGCCACGCCCTTGCCGCCGGCCGCCAGGTTGCCTCGCACCTCGCCGCCCTGCGGGATGCGCGCCAGCGCGAAGGGCACCGGCACGCCGTCGATCAGCAGCACGCGCTTGTCGCCTTCGCTGATGGCCGGCAGGAAGCCCTGCACCATGATGGTCTGCGTGCCGTCGTGCGTCAGCGTCTCGGCGATGGAGCCCAGGTTCAGCCCATCGTCCTTCACGCGGAAGATGCCCATGCCACCCATGCCGTCCAGCGGCTTGAGGATGACGTCGCGGTGCTCGGCGTGGAACGCGCGCACGGCGGCCATGTCGCGCGTGACCAGGGTGGGCGCGATGTGCTGCGGGAACTCCAGGATGGCGAGCTTTTCGGGGTGGGCGCGCAGGGCCGCCGGGCTGTTGAAGACGCGTGCGCCCTCGCGCTCGGCCTGGGTCAGCAGGTGGGTGGTGTAGATGTACTCGGCGTCGAAGGGCGGGTCCTTGCGCATCAGCACCGCGTCGGTGCGGCACAGGGGCAGATCGGCGGCTTCGACCTCGTCGTACCAGTCGTGCGCGTCGCCGGTCAGGGTGATGCGCTGGGCGCGCGCCGTCACCACACCGCCGCGCTGCCACACCAGTTGCTGTGGCTCGCACGCCCACAGCTCATGACCGCGCGAGGCGGCTTCGCGCATCATTGCGAAGGTGCTGTCCTTGTGGGTCTTGAAGGTGTCGAGCGGGTCGGCGACGAACAGGAGTTTCATGGGGTGTCTTCGGCAGGCGGTCGGGTTCGGTAGTGTTCCACGAACAGGGTGACCCCACCGGCCACCAGGCCCCAGAAGGCCGAGCCCACGCCCAGCAGCACCACGCCCGAGAGCGTGACCAGGAAGGTGACGATGGCGGCTTCGCGCGTGCGAGGGTCGGCCAGCGAGGTGGCCAGGCCGTTGGCGATGGTGCCCAGCAGGGCCAGGCCCGCCACGCCCATGATCAGCGCCGGCGGGAACGCCGCCAGCAGGCCCGCCACGGCGCCACCGAGCAGGCCCATCAAGATGTAGAACAGGCCGGCCCACACTGCTGCCGTGTAGCGCTTGTCCGCTTGTGCGTGGGCGTGCGGGTTCAGCACGATGGCCGCCGTGATGGCCGCCAGGTTGAAGGCGTAGCCGCCGAAGGGCGCCAGCAGCACCGTGGTGATGCCCGACCAGCTCATCAAGGGCGAGACCGGCGGCTGGTAACCCGACACCCGGATGGCCGACACGCCCGGCACGGCCTGCGAGGCCATGGTCACGATGAACAGCGGCAGGCCCATGCCCAGCACCGCCTGCCATGACCACGCCGGCGTCACCCACACCGGGGTGGCGAACTGCAGGCTCATTTGCCGCGTGTCCAGCAGGCCTTGCGATGCCGCCACCGCCGTGCCGCCGATCAGCACGCCCAGCACGGCGTAGCGCGGCCACAGGCGCTTGCCGACCAGGTAGATCATCAGCATCGAGATGATGAGCAGTGGATGGGGCGTGGCCGCGGCGAACGACAGCAGCGCGAACTTGGCCAGGATGCCCGCCAGCAGGCTGGAGGCCAGCGCCAGCGGGATGCGGTTCATGATGCGCTCGAACCAGCCGGTGGCGCCGCTGGCCCACATCAGCACGCCGCACACCAGAAAAGCCCCCACCGCCTCGGCCAGGCTCACGCCCGTGGCGGCGCTGGCGATCACGGCGGCGCCCGGCGTCGACCAGGTGATCAGCACCGGGATGCGCGTCCACAGCGACAGGCCGATGGTCGACAGGCCCATGCCGATGCCCAGCGCCAGCACCCAGGACGTGACCTGTTCCGGCGTGGCGCCGAGCGACCGCGCCGCGTGGAAGATCAGCGCGATCGTGCTCGTGAAACCCACCAGCGTGGCCACGAAGCCCGCCGACACCGACGACAGCGAGCTGTCCCGGCCGACGTCGCCGATGCCGAACACGCGCTTCAGGTCAGATCTCCACCTTCGAGCCCAATTCGACCACGCGGTTGGTCGGCAGGCTCAGGAAGTCGGCCACGCCCGAAGCGTTGCGGTGCATGCCGGCGAACAGCTTCTCGCGCCAGGGCAGCATGCCGCCCCCGATCGTCGGGATCACGATGTCGCGCGAGAGGAAGTAGCTGGTCTCCATGTCGTCGACCTGCACGCCGTGCTGGCTCAGCAGCTTGAGGGCCTGCGGCACGTCGGGTTCGTCCTTGAAGCCGAAGTGCAGCATCACCTGCCAGCAGTCGTTGCCCAGGTCCTCGATCTCGATGCGCTGGGCCGATTCGATCCAGGGCACCTCGTGCGAGCGCACGGTCACGAACAGGTTCTGGCGGTGCAGCACCTTGTTGTGCTTGAGGTTGTGCAGCAAGGCGTTGGGCGTGGTGCCCGCATCGGCGTTGAGGAACACGGCCGTGCCTTCGACGCGCAAGGGCGGGCTGCAGAACACGGCCTCCAGGAAGGGGTGCAGGTCGATGGCATCCGAGCGCAGGCGCTCGCTCAACAGCGCGCGGCCGTCCTTCCAGGTCGTCATCAGCGTGAACATGACCATGCCGATGAGCAGCGGGAACCAGCCGCCGTCGATGATCTTCAAGGCGTTGGCGCCGAAGAACATCAGGTCGATGAAGAAGAACACCCCCGTGGCTGCGATGCACAGCGGCAGGCTCATGTGCCAGGCAAAGCGGATCACGAAGAAGGTCATGATGGTGGTGATCAGCATGTCCAGCGCCACCGTGATGCCGTAGGCCGCCGCCAGCTTGCTGCTCGAGCCGAAGAACACCACCGCCAGCACGATGCTGGCGTACAGCCCCCAGTTGATGAAGGGGATGTAGATCTGGCCGGTTTCGCGCTCGGAGGTGTGCAGCACGCGCAGGCGGGGCAGGTAGCCCAGCTGGATGACCTGTTTGGTGACCGAAAACGCCGCCGAAATCAACGCCTGGGAGGCGATGAAGGTGGCGCAGGTGGCCAGGCCCACGAGCGGGTACAGCGCCCAGTGAGGCGCCATCTCGTAGAAGGGGTTCTCGATGTTCTCCGGGTGGGCCAGCAGCATGGCGCCCTGGCCGAAGTAGTTGATGACCAGCGCGGGCATGACCAGGCTGAACCAGGCCAGGCGGATCGGGCGCTTGCCGAAGTGGCCCATGTCGGCGTACAGGGCTTCGGCCCCGGTGGCGCACAGGATGACCGCACCCAGCGAGATGAAGGCCAAGCCCGGGTGGTTGAAGATGAAGCCCAGCGCGTGATGGGGGCTGAGCGCCACCAGGATGTCCGGGTTGGCGAAGATGTGCTTGAGGCCCAGCACGGCCAGCACGAAGAACCACACCACCGTGATCGGCCCGAAGAACTTGCCGATGCCGCCTGTGCCGTGCTTCTGGATGGCGAACAGCGCCGTGAGCACCACCAGCGTCACCGGGATGACGTAGCGCTCCAGCCCGGGCGCAGCCACCTCCAGGCCCTCGACGGCAGAGAGCACCGAGATCGCGGGGGTGATGACCCCGTCACCGAAGAAAATGGCCGTGCCGAAGATGCCCAGCCCCAGCAGCACCGTGCGCAGCTGCGGGCGGTCCTTCACGGCGGTGGACGCCAGCGCCAGCATGGCCACCAGCCCGCCTTCGCCATTGTTGTCGGCGCGCAGGATCAGGGTGACGTACTTGAGCGAGACGATGACCGTCAGTGTCCAGAACATCAGCGACAGGATGCCGTGGATGTTCTCGGGCGTGGGCTGAAGGTGCCCGTGGGCAAACACCTCCTTGAACGCATAGAGCGGGCTGGTGCCGATGTCGCCATAGACGACCCCCAGGGCCCCCAGGGTCAGCGCGGCCAGCGAGGACTTGTGGCTCGGGTCGTGAGAAGGTTGCTGCACGGAAAAAGGGCGTGTTGCCGCGGAACAGCCATTTTGCGCTGGATCGGACCGGATCGGATACTCCCCTGGGCGGGGGCCGCCTGATCCAGCGTGATCGTCAGGCGTAGACCTCCGCATCCGGGTCGGTTGCGGCCAGTTCGTAGCTTGCAGCCAACATCGCCAGGCGGGCGATGACGCCGTACATGTAGAACCGGTTGGGCGCGCTCACCCCCGGTTTGACCCCCGGGCGGGGCAATTGGGTGGGCTCGGCGAAGGCCAGCGGCACGAAGCTGGAGCCCGGCGCGTTGAGGTTTTCGTCGATGCCGCGCTCGGCGTGCACCCGATAGAAACCGCCCACCACATAGCGGTCGATCATGTAGACCACGGGCTCGGCCACGGCGTCGTTCATGCGTTCGTAGGTGGGCACGCCCTCCTGGATGATCACCTGGCTGACGGCCTGGCCGTCCTTGACCACCGACATCTTGTTGCGCGTGCGGCGGCTGAGCTCGTCGAGCTCCTTGGCGTCGCGCACGGTCATGATGCCCATGCCGTAGGTGCCGTTGTCGGCCTTGACCACGACGAAGGGCTTCTCGTTGATGCCGTATTCCTTGTACTTGCGGCGGACCTTGCCCAGCAGGGTGTCGACCTGCGATTGCAGGCACTCCTGGCCGGTGCCTTCCTGGAAGTTCACCTCGTCGCACTCGGCGTGCATCGGGTTGATCAGCCAGGGGTCCATGCCCAGCAGCTTGGAGAACTTCTTGGCCGCCTCTTCGTAGTACTTGAAGTGCTGGCTCTTGCGGCGCACGGCCCAGCCGGCGTGCAGCGGCGGCAGCAGGTACTGCTCGTGGAGGTCTCGCAGCACGTCGGGGATGCCGGCCGAGAGGTCGTTGTTGAGCAGGATGGTGCAGGGGTCGAAGTGCTTGAGGCCCAGGCGGCGCTTGCTGCGCTCCAGCGGCTCCAGCGTGAGGGTGCTCCCGTCGGGCAAGGTGATGTCGGTCGGCTCGGTGATGGATTCATCCAGCGTGCCCAAGCGCACGTTCAGGCCCGTGAGCGTGAAGATCTGCACCAGGCGCGCCACGTTCTGCAGGTAGAAGGTGTTGCGGGTGTGCTTCTCGGGGATCAGCAGGAGGTTCTTGGCCTCCGGGCAGATCTTCTCGATGGCCGCCATCGAGGCCTGCACCGCCAGCGGCAGCATCTCGTTGGTCAGGTTGTTGAAGCCACCCGGGAACAGGTTGGTGTCCACCGGTGCGAGCTTGAAGCCCGCGTTGCGCAGGTCCACCGAGGTGTAGAAGGGCGGCGTGTGCTCCATCCATTCCAGCCGGAACCAGCGCTCGATCGCCGGCATGGACTCGAGCATGCGCTGCTCCAGTTCGTTGATGGGGCCGGTCAGCGCGGTGATGAGGTGAGGGACCATGGGCGGGCAGTCTGGAGTGGGCGGGCGTCAGGCAGGAGGCACCCGGACATTCTAGGAACATCCGGACACGGGGGCGAACATGGGGGCGGATGGGCAAAAAAAAAGGCCACCCGGAGGTGGCCTTTTGGTGTCGGGCGCGAGGCCCGTCTGGCGGTCAGCCGAAGATCACTTGTGATAAGCGGTTTCGCCGTGCGAAGTGATGTCCAGGCCCTCGCGCTCTTCCTCTTCCGGCACGCGCAGACCGATGACCACGTCGACGATCTTGTAGGCGATCAGGGAGACGATGCCCGACCAGGCGATGGTGATCAGCACACCCTTGGCCTGGATCCAGACCTGGCCGGCGATCGAGTAGGCGTCGCCGGTGACCATGGTCACGGTGGTCCAGTCGGCGACCAGCGAGGGGCCACCCAGGTTGGGCGAGTTGAACACGCCGGTCAGCAGGGCACCCAGGATGCCGCCGATGCCGTGCACGCCGAACACGTCCAGCGAGTCGTCAGCGCCCAGCAGCTTCTTCAGGCCGGTCACGCCCCACAGGCAGATCAGGCCAGCCAGCACGCCGATGACCAGCGCGCCACCGATGCCGACGTTGCCGGCGGCGGGGGTGATGGCGACCAGGCCAGCGACGGCGCCCGAAGCGGCACCCAGCATCGAAGCCTTGCCCTTGAGCAGCGCTTCACCCAGGATCCAGCCCAGCACGGCGGCGGCGGTGGCGGCAAACGTGTTGATGAAGGCCAGGGCGGCGAAGCCGTTGGCTTCCAGGGCGGAGCCGGCGTTGAAGCCGAACCAGCCCACCCACAGCAGCGAGGCACCGACCATGGTCAGGGTCAGCGAGTGCGGGGTGAAGGCTTCCTTGCCGTAGCCGATGCGCTTGCCCACCATGTAGGCACCCACCAGGCCAGCAACAGCGGCGTTGATGTGCACCACGGTGCCGCCAGCGAAGTCCAGCGCGCCGTGTTGCCAGATCAGGCCGGCCTTGGCGTTCATGGCGTCGACCACTTCAGGCGAGGTGTAGGCGTCCGGGCCCATCCAGAACCAGACCATGTGGGCCATCGGGATGTAGCTGAAGGTGAACCACAGCACCATGAACAGCAGCACGGCCGAGAACTTGATGCGCTCGGCGAAGGCACCGACGATCAGGGCGCAGGTGATGCCGGCGAACGTGGCCTGGAAGGCAGCGAAGACGATTTCGTACATCGGCGTGGCCTTCGAGAAGGTCGCGCCCAGTGCGAAGGTGCCGGCGGCGTTGTCCCAGATGCCCTTCATGAAGAGGCGATCGAGGCCACCCACGTAGGCATTGCCTTCGGTGAAGGCCAGGCTGTAGCCGTAGACGAACCACAGCACGACGATCAGCGAGAACGTGACCATCACCTGCATCAGCACGGACAGCATGTTCTTGCTGCGCACCAGGCCACCGTAGAACAGGGCCAGGCCGGGGACGGTCATCAGGATCACCAGCAGGGTGGAGACCATCATCCAGGCGGTGTCGCCCTTGTTGGGTTGGGGTGCAGGCGCCGCGGCAGCGGCGTCGGATGCCGCCTCGGCCGCTGCGGGAGCGGCCTCGGAAGCGGTGGCGGCCACGGCCTCTACGGCAGCGGATGCGACTTCGGCGGCGGAGGCCGCGGCTTCCTGGGCGTGCGAGACGCCAAGGAGACCGAAGGCTGCCAGCCCCAGCGCGAGGGACGCAATGAGCTTTCTCATGAAATGCCTCTTGTCAGGTCAGAAGGGGTGAGTTCGGGGAGACGCCCACCCGATGAGGTGCGGGTCGTCGAAGGAAGGAGGAGAACGTGCGCCAGTTCGGTGCAGCGGGTCAGAGTGCGTCCTGGCCGGTTTCGCCGGTGCGGATGCGGATGACCTGCTCCAGCGAGGTCACGAAGATCTTGCCGTCGCCGATCTTGCCGGTGCGTGCCGACGATTCGATGGCTTCGATGACGCGGTCGAGGATGGCCTCGTCCACGGCGGCTTCGATCTTGACCTTGGGCAGGAAGTCGACCACGTACTCTGCACCACGGTACAGCTCGGTGTGGCCCTTCTGACGGCCGAAGCCCTTGACTTCGGTCACGGTGATGCCTTGGACGCCGATGGCGGACAGGGCCTCACGCACTTCATCAAGCTTGAAGGGCTTGACGATGGCGGTCACCATTTTCATGGTTGGTTCTCCGGTGAGGTTGGCAAAAGGATGGACTGCGAGGTAACTGCATGTTCCATGCCAGGCGTCGGACCTCGGCCTTGCCATGGAGGATGGAGCCTGAGCATGCACATTTCGGTGCGCGCACGCAATCGGTGCGCTCGATGGGGCGCTGCCGGACGGCTGGTCGCGCACCAATGTGGTGATTCCCTCCTCGTGGGGAGTGTGCGTGACACGCGGCGTGGTCAGAATGACCCTTTTTGCATCGCGCAAGTTGCCCAACCATGTCACTCGCCGTCGTCCGCAGCCTCGCCCTCGATGGCCTGGCCGCCCCCGAAGTCACCGTTGAGGTGCACCTGGCCAATGGTTTGCCGTCCTTCACCCTGGTCGGCCTGGCCGACACCGAGGTCAAGGAAGCCCGCGAGCGCGTGCGGGCGGCGCTGGCCAGCGCGGGGCTGGCCTTCCCCCACAACAAGCGCATCACCGTCAACCTGGCTCCCGCGGACCTGCCCAAGGAGTCGGGGCGTTTCGACCTGCCCATCGCGGTCGGCATCCTGGCGGCGATGGGCGAGATCCCGCTGGCGCACCTCGACGGGCTGGCGCTGGCCGGCGAGCTGTCGCTGGGCGGGGGCCTGCGCCCGGTCAGGGGCGCGCTGGCCATGGCTTTGTCGCTCAGGCGGCGTGGGCCACAGGCCGTGGCCGTGGGGTTGGTGCTGCCGGCCGCCAGTGCGAGCGAGGCGGCGTTGGTCGAGGGCGTGCCGGTCTGGGGCGCAGGCAGCCTGATCGAGGTGGTGGACGCCCTCAAGGAGGGGCGGCCGCCATTCGGGGCGCAAACCGCGATGGCGGCGAGCAGCGCTGGCTCTGTCGAGCTGGACTTGCGCGACGTCCGTGGGCAGTCGGTGGCCAAGCGCGCCCTGGAAATCGCCGCCGCCGCAGGGCACAGCCTCCTGATGGTGGGCCCGCCTGGCACGGGCAAGTCGATGCTGGCGCAGCGCCTGCCGGGCCTGCTGCCGCCGCTGGAGACCGACGAGGCGCTGGAGTCGGCGGCGGTGCACAGCCTCTCGGGCGGCTTCGATGCCGTGCGCTGGCGCCACCGGTGGGTGAGGGCGCCGCATCATTCGGCTTCCCGGGCCGCGCTGGTGGGCGGCGGCTCGCCGCCCCGTCCGGGTGAAATCTCCCTGGCGCACCGGGGCGTGCTTTTTCTTGACGAGTTGCCCGAGTTCCCTCGCAGTGCCCTGGAAGCCTTGCGCGAGCCCCTCGAGACTGGCCACATCTCCATCGCTCGGGCCAACCGAACGGTCGAATTCCCGGCGCGCTTTCAGTTGGTGGCGGCCATGAACCCTTGCCCCTGCGGGCACCTGGGGCACCCGGTCAGGGCCTGCCGTTGCACGCCCGACCAGGTCTCGCGCTACCAGGCGCGGCTGAGCGGCCCATTGCTCGACCGCATCGACCTGCAGGTCGAGGTGCCGATGTTGCCGCCCGAGGTGCTGTCGCGCGCGCCCGATGGCGAGTCGAGCGCCGAAGTCGCTGAGCGGGTGAAGGTGACGCGTGCGCTGCAGTGGCAACGCCAGGGGTGCCTGAACGCCGAACTCGACGCCTCGGGCCTGGACCGCCATGCCTGCCTCCTGCCGCCAGCCCGGCAACTGCTGAACCAGGCTGCGACGAAGCTGGGTTGGTCGGGGCGGGCGCTGCACCGGGTGGTCAGGCTGGCCCGCACGCTGGCCGACTTGCAGGCGCTGGAGGCGGTGGGCCCGGCGCACGTGGCCGAGGCGATCCAGTTCAGGCGGGCCCTGGGGGCCTTGGCGCAAGCGGCTTGAGAGCTCAGAGGTCTTCGAGCTTGCGTGGCGGGTAGGTTTCCCAGCCTTGGCAGCCGGGGCACTGCCAGAAGTGGTGCTGGCTCTCGAAACCACAGGCCGCGCAGCGGTAGCGCTGCAGGGGCTGGGCCGCGGTGGCCAGCGACTGCTGCATGCGTTCGATCTCCGGCTCTTGCAGCGGCTTGTGGGTGCTCAGTCGTTCGCGGATGAGGCCTTGTGCGGCCGACAGCGAGGGCTGACGCGCCATGTGCGCCATCAGGGCCTGGCGGCGCAGATCGGGGTCGGGCTGCAGGGTGTTGGTCGCCAGCAGCACGTCCACCGATGGCATCTGCTGGTAGAGGCTGTCGAGCTTGCGCAGGGCCGTGGCCGCCTGGCCCTGGTTGTCCGCGCAGCGTGCGTAGTCCATGGCCACCAGCGAGAACGACTGGGGTTGCACGGCCATGAGCTCATCCCAGGCCGCGAGGGCGTCGGCCGGGCGGCCCTGGCGCAGGGCGCGTTGTCCAGCCAGCACCAGCGGTCGGGCCGCTTGGGGGGCCGCTTCGCGGGCGCGGTGCAGGGCCTGCTCGGCCTCGTCCACGCGGCCGCGGGCGTCGGCTTCCTGGGCGACTTCGCACCAGTGGTGCGCCATGCGCTGCGAGAACGAGCCGGTGCCCGCTGCTTCCAGCTGGCGCGCCACCTCGATGGCGGCATGCCAGTTGCGCGAGCGCTCGTGAAGCGACAGCAGGGCCAGGCGCGCGTCGGTGCTGAAGGCCGTGCCTTCGAGTGCCTGGAAGGCGGCTTCGGCGCGGTCGAACAGGCCGGCCTTCATGAAGTCCTGGGCCAGGGCGTGCTGGGCCTTCTCACGCTCTTCGCGCTTGAGGTCGGCGCGGGCCAGCAGGTGCTGGTGCACGCGGATGGCGCGTTCGTACTCGCCGCGGCGGCGGAAAAGGTTGCCCAGTGCGAAGTGCAGGTCGGACGTGTCGGGGTCGTGCTGCACGGCCTCGATGAAGGCGTCGATGGCCTTGTCCTGCTGTTCGTTGAGCAGCAGGTTCAGGCCTTTGAAGTAGGCCTGGGGCGAGGCCTGGTCTTCGCGCTTGAGTTGGCGCAGGTCGAGCCGGGACGCGATCCAGCCCAGCAGGAAGGCCAGGGGCAGGGCGAGCAGCAGCCAGTAGAAGTTGAAATCCATGGGGCGGGGCGCCAGTGCGCTGTCCAGGTGAGCCGAGGAAAGGGCGATGTGCGGGCCGGGGCCTTCGAAGGCTCGCTCAGGTGGCGATCACTTCGCCGGCTTGCGGGGCGCCGGCATGTCCGGCGGGAAGGGCAGTTCGCTGGGCAGGTTCAGCGGCTCGGCGCTGCCGCCCGATGCGGCCGACGCACCCGCCGCCGCCACCGGTTCGGGCATCAGCAGCTGGCGGTTGCGGGCGGTGCGACGGTGGCGCCACCAGCTTGGCAGCATGGCCAGCACGCCGGTCACGCAGCCCAGTGCGAACACGGCCAGCACGACGAACACCATCGGGGCCTGCCAGCGCCAGCCAAAGACCCACTTCAATTCAACCAGGTGCTGGTTGTTGAGTGCGAAGGCAAACAGGATGAAGAACAGCAGTCCGCGCCACAACCAGTTCAAGGCTCGCATGGGTCAGTTTGGCTTGGTTTCGTTGGGGGCTGAAGGATCGGTTTGTGGAACCAGTGTAGCGGCTTGATCGACGCCTTCGCGCAGGGCCTTGCCGGGCTTGAAGTGCGGCACCAGTTTCTCGGGGATGAGCACCTGTTCGCCAGAGCGCGGGTTGCGGCCCATGCGGGGCGGGCGGCGGTTGATGGAGAAGCTGCCGAAGCCGCGGATCTCGATGCGGTGGCCCTTGGCCAGCGCTTCCGACATGGCGTCGAGGATGGTCTTGACGGCGAATTCGGCGTCGCGCTGGGTGAGCTGGCTGAAGCGCTCGGCCAGCCGGGCGACGAGGTCGGAGCGTGTCATGGATGCGGGTGTCCAGGGAAGGGACTGAGGTGAGCGGCAGCAGGGGCCTTTTGACGGGCGCCTGCCCCGCTCAGCTCAGTCCCCGTCTCGCCGAAGCAGGCTTCGGCGGTCGGGGGACGAACGCGGGCTGGATCAGCCGTTGTTCTGGTCGAGCTTGGCCTTGAGCAGGGCGCCCAGGCTGGTGGTGCCGGAGCCTTCCTTGGTGGTGTCGGCGCGCAGCGATTGCATGGCTTCTTGCTGCTCGACGTTGTCCTTGGCCTTGATCGACAACTGGATGCCGCGGGTCTTGCGGTCGATGTTGATGATCAGGGCGGTGACTTCGTCGCCTTCCTTCAGCACATTGCGGGCGTCTTCCACGCGGTCGCGGGAGATTTCCGAAGCGCGCAGGTAACCGATGATGTCGTCACCCAGGGTGATTTCGGCACCCTTGGCGTCCACGGTCTTGACCACGCCGGTGACGGTGGCGCCACGGTCATTGAGGGTGGTGAAGTTGGTGAACGGATCGGAGTCCAGCTGCTTGATGCCCAGGGAGATGCGCTCGCGTTCCACGTCGATGGCCAGCACGACGGCTTCGACTTCCTGGCCCTTCTTGTAGTTGCGCACGGCGGCTTCGCCGGGCTCGTTCCAGGACAGGTCGGACAGGTGCACCAGGCCGTCGATGCCGGCAGCCAGGCCCACGAACACGCCGAAGTCGGTGATCGACTTGACGGGGCCCTTGACCTTGTCGCCGCGGTTGAACGACTGGGCGAAATCGTCCCAGGGGTTCGGCTTGCACTGCTTCATGCCCAGGGAGATGCGACGCTTGTCTTCGTCGATTTCCAGGACCATGACTTCCACTTCGTCGCCCAGGTTGACGATCTTGTTGGGAGCCACGTTCTTGTTGGTCCAGTCCATCTCGGAGACGTGCACCAGGCCTTCGATGCCCGGTTCGATCTCGACGAAAGCGCCGTAGTCAGCGATGTTGGTGACCTTGCCGAACAGGCGGGTGCCGGCCGGGTAGCGGCGCGAAACGCCAACCCAGGGGTCGTCGCCCATTTGCTTGAGGCCCAGCGAGACGCGGTTCTTCTCGGCGTCGAACTTCAGGACCTTGGCGGTCAGCTCTTGACCCACGGTCACCACTTCGGACGGGTGACGGACACGGCGCCATGCCATGTCGGTGATGTGCAGCAGGCCGTCGATGCCGCCGAGGTCCACGAAGGCACCGTATTCGGTGATGTTCTTGACCACGCCGTTGACGATCGCGCCTTCGCGCAGGGTTTCCATCAGCTTGGCGCGTTCTTCGCCCATCGAAGCTTCGACCACGGCACGGCGCGACAACACGACGTTGTTGCGCTTGCGGTCCAGCTTGATGACCTTGAATTCCATGGTCTTGCCTTCGAAAGGCGACATGTCCTTCACGGGGCGGGTGTCGAGCAGCGAGCCGGGCAGGAAGGCGCGGATGCCGTTGACCAGGACGGTCAGGCCGCCCTTGACCTTGCCGTTGACGGTGCCGGTCACGAAGTCGCCCGATTCCAGAGCGGTTTCCAGCGACAGCCACGAGGCCAGGCGCTTGGCCTTGTCGCGCGACAGGATGGTGTCGCCGTAGCCGTTTTCGATGGCGTCGACAGCCACGGACACGAAGTCGCCCACTTGGACTTCGATCTCGCCCTGGTCGTTCTTGAACTCTTCCAGGGGGACGTAGGCTTCGGACTTCAGGCCGGCGTTGACGACCACGAAGTTGTGTTCGACGGCCACCACCTCAGCGGTGATGACTTCGCCAGTGCGCATGTTGGCGCGCTGCAGCGACTCTTCAAAAAGGGCGGCAAAGGATTCAGACATGGAATTTCCTGTGCTGGCGTGAACCAGCGGCTACGCTCGGGATCGACAGGAACGACCCGAACGGGTTGGGTTGAAGAACATGGCGCCCCGGGTGCCCAAAGGTGGCAGCCCTGATTGCTCAAGCCCCCACCTGGCAGCAGGGGCTGGACGTCACAGCCTTGTGTTTGTCACGGAATGTGACATGGCCCCTTCACGGAGGGCACCGGCCTGAAAACCAGGTCAGTGCCGCACGATGACGTGGGGCCAGCCAGCCACCCACCACCCCAGCACCGTGTCGACCGATTGCTCGATCGTCAGGGCCGAGTTGTCGAGCAACTGGGCATCTTGTGCCGGCTTCAAGGGCGCCACCGCGCGGGAACGGTCCCGCAAGTCGCGCGCCTCCAAGTCGGAGCAAATCTCATCAAGGGTAACAGAAACGCCCTTGGAAATCAATTGGCGGTGGCGGCGCTCGGCGCGCTCGGCCACGGCGGCGGTCAAAAAGACCTTGAGCGCCGCGTCCGGGAACACCACGGTGCCCATGTCGCGGCCATCGGCCACCAGGCCGGGCAGGCCGCGGAAGGCTTTTTGCAGCTCCAGCAGCGCCTGGCGCACGCCTGGATAAGCGGACAGCCGGGATGCAGCCTGTCCGATTTCCTCGCGGCGAACGGCCTCGCTGACGTCTCGGCCATCGACCCAGATGTGCTCATGGTCAAAGCGCAGCGAGATGGCTTCGCCCAGTTGGCGAGCCAGTTGTTCAAGCGCCTTGTCATCGTCCAGGTCGATGCCCTGCTCGACGGCCAGCAGGCCGGTGATGCGGTAGAGCGAGCCCGAGTCGAGGAACTGGTAGCCCAGGCGGGTGGCCAGGGCGCTGGCCAGGGTGCCCTTGCCCGAGGCGGTGGGGCCGTCGACGGTGATGACGGGGATCCAGTCCGGGCGCGTCTGGGCGACCTGGAACAGGGCCTCGAAGTAGTCGGGGAAGGTCTTGGCGACGCAGCGCGGGTCTTCGATGCGCACCGACACGGGTTTGCTGGCGTCGGCCGTGGGCGCCAGGGCGTTGAAGGCGGCCAGCGAGAAGCACATGGCCATGCGGTGGTCGTCGTAGGTGTGGATGCTGGCGTGCTGCCAGCCATCTCGGGCGGGGGGCGTCACCTCGATGAAGTCATCGCCCTCGACCACGGTGGCACCCAGCTTGCGCAGCTCGGTGGCCATGGCGGCGATGCGGTCGGTTTCCTTGACGCGCCAGCTGGCGATGTTGCGCAAGCGGGTGGTGCCTTGGGCGTACAGCGCCATCACGGCCAGGGTCATGGCCGCATCGGGGATGTGGTTGCAGTCCAGGTCGATGGCCTGGAGCGGCCAGGCGCCGCGGCGCACTTCCAGCCAGTTGGCGCCGGACGTGACCTTGGCGCCCATGGCCTCGGCGGCCTCGATGAAGCGGATGTCGCCCTGGATGGACGCGCTGCCCACGCCTTCGATGCGCACCGGCTCTTCGATGCCGGCGATGGCGCCCGCGGCGATGAAGTAGGACGCCGACGAGGCATCGGCCTCGACGTGGATGTGGCCGGGCGACTGGTAGCGGCTGCCACGCGGGATGACGAAGCGCTCCCAGCCCTGGCGTTGCACCTGGATGCCAAAGCGCGCCAGCAGGTTCAGCGTGATCTCGATGTAGGGCTTGGAGATGAGCTCACCGACCACGTCGATGACCAGGTCTTGCTCTTGAGAGACCAGGGGCAGCGACAGCAGCAGCGCGGTCAGGAACTGGCTGGAGACGTCGCCGCGGACCTGGATGGGGCGGCTCAGGTTCAGGCGTCCGCCTGCAAGGCGCAGCGGCGGGTAGCCCTCGTTGGCCAGGCACTCGACCACGCAGCCAAGGGGGCGCAGGGCATCGACCAGGTCGCCGATGGGGCGCTCGTGCATGCGCGGGACGCCGCTGAGCGTGAACACGCCACCCTGCGTGGCCGACAGCAGGGCCAGGGCGGCGGTCAGCGGGCGGATGGCGGTGCCGGCGTTGCCCATGAAGAGGTCGGCCTGCAGGACCGAGAGCTTGCCGGCCAGGCCGGTGATGTGCACCGTGTCGCCGTTTTGCTGGATGTCGCAGCCGAGCGCGCGCAGGGCCTCGAGCATGACGCGCGTGTCGTCAGAGGCCAGCAGGTCGTGCACGGCGGTCGTGCCTTCGCTCAAGCCCGCCAGCAGCAGCACCCGGTTGGAGATGCTTTTGGAGCCTGGCAGGCGCAGGGTGCCACCGGCGGTCAGCAGCGGGGGCAGGTCGAGGAAGGCGGTGGTGTACATGCGGACAACGGGGGAAAACTTCAGCGCTTCAGCGGACGGTCTGGGGCGGTTTGCCGCCTCCCAGGCTCCACTGGCTGCGGGCATCGGACGCGGTCTGGATCAGGCGCTGCAGGTCGGGGCCGCTCCAGTCGCGCATCTGGCGCTCCAGGGCCTCGAGGGCTTGGCGGAAGGCTTCGGATTGCCGCAGCACCTCTTCCCGATTGGACAGCAGGATGTCGCGCCAGACGGTCGGGTCGCTGGCCGCGATGCGGGTGAAATCACGGAATCCGGGGCCGGCGAGCGAGAGGTACTCCTGGCCGCCAGGCTGCTCACCCATGGCGTTCATGTAGGCGAAGGCCAGGAGGTGGGGCAGGTGGCTGACGGCGGCGAAGGCGGCGTCGTGGTGCTCGGGCGTCATCTTGAGCACCTGCGAGCCCACGGCGGCCCACACGTCGGTGGCCTTCTGCACCAGCACCGGATTGGTCTGCTCCAGCGGGGTCAGGATGACCTTGCGGCCTTGGTAGAGCGTCGCATCGGCATGCTCGATGCCGGCCACTTCACGACCGGCGATGGGGTGCGCGGGCACGAATGCGGGCAGGCGCTCTTTGAGCACGCGGCGGGCGGCGTCGACCACGTCGCGCTTGGTCGAGCCCACGTCCATGAACAGCACGCCCGGGTCGACCAGGTGGCGGATGGCCTTGAACGTGCCTTCGCTGGCGGCGACGGGCACCGCGATCAGCACGATGTCGGAGCCTGAGACAGCGAGCAGGGCCGACTCCGCGGCCACGTCGATGACGCCCAGGCGGCGCGCCTTCTCGACGGTCGAGGGCGACTTGCTGTAGCCGATGACGCGCTTGACCAGGCCGGCTTTTTTCAGCGCCAGCGCGAAGGAGCCGCCCATCAGGCCGCAGCCGATCAGACCGAGCTGGTTGAACATGGTCGACATCCTGGTGAACTCAGTGCGCGTCCAGCGGGTAGCTGCCGAGCACCTTGAAGAGGGAACACTGGGCGCGCAGCTCGTCGAGCGCGGCGGCCACGTTGTCCTGGGCGGGGTGGCCGGCCAGGTCGATGAAGAAGACGTACTCCCACTGACCCGAGCGGGCCGGGCGGGATTCGAAGCGCGTCATGGACACGCCATGGCGTTTGAGCGGCACCAGCAGGTCGTGCACGGCGCCCGGGCGGTTGTCCACCGAGACGGCCAGGCTGGTGCAATCGTGGCCGGTGACGCCAGCGGGCGTGGCGCGGTCGGTGTGGCTGACCATGACGAAGCGGGTGCGGTTGTGCGCCTCGTCCTGCACCGCTTTCTGCACCACGTGCAGGCCGTATTGCGTGGCTGCGCGCTCGCTGGCCAGCGCAGCCACCGCCGGGTTGGCGGCGGCCAGTCGGGCGCCTTCGGCGTTGCTGGAAACGGCCACGCGTTCGGCGTCCGGCAGGTTCTGGCTCAACCAGCCCTGGCACTGGGCCAGGGCCTGCGGGTGCGCGCAGACCTGGGTGATGCCTGCGCGGTCGGGCGTGACGCGCAGCAGGTTGTGGGTCACCAGCAGGCTGGTCTCGCCAATGATGGTCAGCGGAGATTGCAAAAGCAGGTCGAGCGAGCGAGCGACCACGCCTTCGGTCGAGTTCTCGATGGGCAGCACACCGAAATCGGCCGAGCCAGAGACCGTGGCGCGGCAGACCTCGTCGATGCTGGGGCAGGGCAGCGGCTCGATGGACGAGCCGAAGTAGTTGAGCGTGGCTTGCTCGCTGAAGGTGCCGATGGGCCCGAGGAAGGCCACGCGCTGGCGCGACTCGAGCGCCCGGCAGGCGGACATGACCTCGCGCCAGATGGGCGCGATGCTGTCGGACGCCACCGGGCCGGGGTTGCGGGCCTTGACGCGGTCGATGACCTGGGCCTCGCGGTCAGGGCGGAAGACGGGCGAGCCATCGATCTTCTTGACCTCGCCCACGGCCTGGGCCAGCCTGGCACGCTGGTTCAGCAGAGACAGCAGTTGCTGGTCGACCGAGTCGATCTGCACGCGCAGGTCGGCCAGCTGCTCGTCGACCGGGCGGCCGTCGGGCTGGAAGTGCCCGGGTGCGGAGTCAGGGGTGTCAGCCATGGGTCGTTGCGAAGTGCTTCATGTAGTCGACCAGGGCCTGCACGCCGGCCATGGGCATGGCGTTGTACAGGGACGCGCGCATGCCGCCCACGGACTTGTGGCCCTTGAGTTGCAGCAGGCCTGCGTCCCTGGCGCCCGCCAGGAAGGCCTCGTTGAGCGATTCGTCGCGCAGGAAGAAGGGGATGTTCATGCGCGAGCGGCAGTTCACGGCCACCTTGTTGAGGTAAAAGCCCGAGCCATCGACGTAGTCGTAGAACAGCTTCGAGCGCGCGATGGCGCGGGCCTCCATCGCGGCCAGGCCTTTGAGAGTGCCTTGCGGCGTGGCCTCGGTCTGGCGCTGGATCCACTGGAACACCAGCCCGGCGATGTACCAGGCGTAGGTGGGCGGCGTGTTGTACATCGAGCCGTTGTCGGCCACGACCTTGTAGTCAAACGCCGAGGGCGTGATGGGCAATGCCTGGCCGAGCAGGTCTTCGCGCACGATGACCAGCGTCAGGCCGGAGGGGCCGATGTTCTTCTGGGCGCCACCGTAGGCCACGCCCACGCGCGACCAGTCGATGGGGCGCGAGAGAACATGCGAGGAGAAGTCGATGACCAGGGGGGCCTTCGAGCCCAGTGCGGCCAGGTCGGGCAACTCGTGCATCTCGACGCCGTGGATGGTCTCGTTGCTGCACACGTGCACGTAGGCCGCATCGCCCGACAGCTGCCAGGTGCCGGCTGCTGGCAGCGAGGTGTGGTGGTCGGCCTCGTTGCTGGCGGCGATGTGCACGTCGCTGTACTTGCGCGCCTCCTTGGCCGACTTTTGCGACCACGAACCGGTGATCACGTGATCCGTGCGACCACCACGCGAGAGGTTCATCGGCAAGATGGCGTTCTCGGCGAGGGCGCCGCCTTGCATGAACAGGATGCGGAAGTGGGCGGGGACCGCCAGCAGGGCGCGCAGGTCGGCTTCGGCCTGCTGGGCGATCGAGATGAATTCCTTGCCCCGGTGGCTCATTTCCATGACGCCCATGCCGCTGCCTTGCCAGTCCAGCATCTCGCGGGCTGCCTGCTGCAGCACCTCTTCGGGAAGCGTGGCCGGTCCGGCCGAGAAATTGAAGGGACGGGTCATGGCGCGCGGAAAAAGGCGTCTTGGAAAACGGGTCGGGGCGCCGCCGGGCGCCCCGCACCAGGAGAGAAGGCTCTAGCTTACTTCTTGGCAGCCGGCTTGGCCGCAGGGGCGGCGGCCTTCTCACCAGCGCTCAGCTTGCCACCCGAGGCGGTGTCGAGCAGCTTGCGGATGTTGCCTTCGGCGGCCTGCAGCTTGGGGTTGACGGCCGGGCGGGCGTCTTCGACGACCTTCTCCAGC
The DNA here is from genome assembly GCA_001770725.1 of Burkholderiales bacterium RIFCSPHIGHO2_01_FULL_63_240. Lineage (GTDB taxonomy): Bacteria > Pseudomonadota > Gammaproteobacteria > Burkholderiales > Burkholderiaceae_C > Aquabacterium. Next base: position 258,454 of record MERU01000001.1, on the reverse strand, counting down.
AGGGCGTTGCTCATCTCGGGCAGGGCCGACTGGTAGCGCTTGAGGATGGGCGACTCCAGCATCACGACCAGCTGCTTGAGCTCTTCTTCGGTGAAGCGCTCTTCCAGAATGGGGCCGATGGCGGTCGGGGCCAGCTTGATGGCGCTGGCGCGCACGGCAGGGATGGCGCCGTCGAGGTACTTCTTGATCTCGGCGTCAACCTGCTTGGCGGTGGCTTCGCGCTTGTCCTCGGGCACGGCCTGCACCAGGATGTTGCGGGCGCCGCCGGCCAATTGGCGGGCGGGTTGCTCGGCCACGCCACGGGCCATGTCTTCCAGGGCGGGTTGCTGCACGGACAGCACCTTCTGGATCTGCTCCTTCTTGTCGGCGTGGGCCGACAGGCTGCACAGGGCCAGGGTGGCGGCCACGGCGGCCAAGGCGGTTTGGCGGAACATCATCTTGCAGTCCTTGTCTTGGTTGCGAAAGGGGCGACATCTTCGCCCCGCAGGATGTCAGATCGGCGTCAGGCCTCGGAGGTTCCGTCGGCGTTGTCACCAGGGGTGCCGGTGTCCGGCGTTTCGGCGCCTTCGCCCTCTTCGGCGGCGGCGGCGTCGTTCTCGGCGATGCGTTGCAGGCCGATCAGCTTGGCGCCTTCGTCCAGGGAGATCAGCGTCACGCCCTGGGTGGCGCGACCGAGTTCACGGATCTCGGCCACGCGGGTGCGCACCACCACGCCCTTGTCCGTGATCAGCATGATCTCGTCCTCGGGGCGCACCAGGGTGGCCGCGACCACCTTGCCATTGCGCTCGGACTGCTGGATGGCGATCATGCCCTTGGTGCCGCGGCCGTGGCGCGTGTACTCGACGATGCTGGTGCGCTTGCCGTAGCCGTTCTCGGACGCGGTCAGCACACTCTGCGTTTCGTCCTCGGCCACCAGCATGGCGATGACCGACTGGCCTTCTTCCAGCATCATGCCGCGCACGCCGCGGGCGCTGCGGCCCATCGGGCGCACGTCTTCTTCGTCGAAGCGAACGGCCTTGCCGCCATCGGAGAACAGCATCACGTCGTGCTTGCCGTCGGTCAGCGCAGCGCCCACCAGCACGTCACCCTCGTCCAGGCCCACGGCGATGATGCCGGCCTTGCGCGGGTTGCTGAAATCGGTCAGCGGCGTCTTCTTGACGGTGCCCAGGCGGGTGGCCATGAAGATGTAGTGGTCTTCCGGGAAGGTGCGGAACTCGCCCGTCAGGGGCAGCACCACGTTGATGCGTTCGTCCTTTTCCAGCGGGAACATGTTGACCATGGGCTTGCCGCGCGAGTTGCGCGAGCCTTGCGGCACCTCCCAGACCTTCACCCAGTAGACGCGACCCCGGTTGCTGAAGCACAGGATGTAGTCGTGGGTGTTGGCGATGAAGAGCTGGTCGATCCAGTCGTCTTCCTTCGTGGCGGTGGCCTGCTTGCCTCGGCCGCCGCGCTTTTGGGCGCGGTACTCGCCCAGCGGCTGGCTCTTGATGTAGCCCGTGTGCGAGATCGTCACCACCATGTCGGTGGGGGTGATCAGGTCTTCGGTGCCCAGCTCCTGCGCGTTGTGCTCGATGGTCGAGCGGCGCGCGCCCAGCTTGGTCTGGCCGAATTCGGTGCGGATGGCGATCAGCTCGTCGGAGATGATGGTCGAGACGCGCTCCGGCTTGGACAGGATGTCCAGCAGGTCGGCGATCTGGGCCATGACCTCCTTGTACTCGCCGATGATCTTGTCCTGCTCCAGGCCCGTCAGGCGCTGCAGGCGCATCTGCAGGATTTCGCCGGCCTGGTCTTCGCTCAGGCGGTACAGGCCGTCCGGCTGCATGCCGTAGTTGGGCGACAGGCTCTCGGGGCGGTACTGCTGCGGGTCGCCGTTGACTCGGGCGAGCATCTCGCGCACCAGCGAAGAGTCCCAGCTCTTGCTCATCAGGGCCGCCTTGGCCACCGGCGGCGTCGGCGAGGTCTTGATGGTTTCGATGAACTCGTCGATGTTGGCCAGCGCCACGGCCAGGCCTTCGAGCACGTGGCCGCGCTCGCGCGCCTTGCGCAGCTCGAACACCGTGCGGCGGGTGACCACCTCGCGGCGGTGCTCCAGGAAGACGGTGACCAGGTCCTTGAGGTTGCACAGCTTGGGCTGACCGTCGATCAGCGCCACCATGTTGATGCCGAAGGTGTCCTGCAGCTGCGTCTGCTTGTACAGGTTGTTGAGCACCACCTCGGGCACTTCGCCGCGCTTGAGCTCGATCACCACCCGCATGCCGGACTTGTCGGACTCGTCCTGGATGTGGCTGATGCCTTCGATCTTCTTTTCGTTGACCAGCTCGGCGATGCGCTCGAGCAGGTTCTTCTTGTTCACCTGGTAGGGGATCTCGTCGACGATGATCGCCTGGCGGTCGCCCTTGCCGATGTCTTCAAAGTGCACCCGGGCGCGCATGACCACGCGGCCGCGGCCGGTGCGGTAGCCCTCGCGCACGCCCGACAGGCCATAGATGATGCCGGCGGTGGGGAAGTCGGGTGCCGGGATGATCTCCATGAGCTCATCGACCGAGCAGTCGGGGTTCTTCAGCGAGTGCAGGCAGGCGTCGACGACCTCGTTGAGGTTGTGCGGCGGGATGTTGGTGGCCATGCCGACTGCGATGCCGGCCGAGCCGTTGATCAGCAGGTTGGGCAGGCGCGCGGGCAGCACCAGCGGCTCTTTTTCCGAGCCGTCGTAGTTGGGGCCGAAGTCGACGGTTTCCTTGTCGATGTCGGCCAGCATGTCGTGGGCGATCTTGGCCAGGCGGATTTCCGTGTACCGCATGGCGGCGGCGTTGTCGCCGTCGACCGAGCCGAAGTTGCCCTGGCCATCGACCAGCATGTGGCGCAGGGAGAAGTCCTGCGCCATGCGCACGATGGTGTCGTACACCGCCGAGTCGCCGTGAGGGTGGTACTTGCCGATGACGTCACCAACGATGCGAGCCGACTTCTTGTACGGGCGGTTCCAGTCGTTGTTGAGCTCGTGCATCGCGAACAGCACGCGCCGGTGCACGGGCTTGAGGCCGTCGCGTGCATCTGGCAGGGCACGGCCGACGATCACGCTCATCGCGTAATCGAGGTACGAACGCCGCATCTCCTCTTCGAGGCTGATGGGCAGGGTTTCCTTGGCGAATGACGTCATGCGTGCTTCACTGATATGGGAGAGCGCCTGGTTTGGACGGGGAGCCCCATCCAAACGAGCATTGTAATTGGCCGCTCATGTCGTCCTGAAGCAACAACAGCTCACTGAGCGCCGCCGCAGGCTGGGTGGCACTTGAGGGATTGAATCGCTGTGGCACAATGATTTCGTTACCAGCCCTAGGGTGATCCCTGCTCGTCAGGGCAGCAACCTGTTCTGGGTACCGCCCGCATGGGCCGTTCGCAGTTATTGTCTGCGCCTAATACTCGTGAGGACCTGCATGATCAAGCTCAACAAGATCGCCGCGCTGTTTGCTACCGCCGCCCTGGCCGGTGGTGCATTCGCTCAGAACGTCGACAACTGGCGTGCCACCGATGGCACCGTCTGGAAGAACGGCTCGAACGAATACTGCTGGCGCGACAACGGCTGGACCCCGGCCACCGGCGTGCAAGGCTGCGACGGCGTGCCCGCTCCGGCTGCTCCGGCTCCCGTGGCCGCACCCGCTGCCCCGGCTCCCGCACCTGCTCCCGCTCCTGTCGTTCCCGTGGCTCCTGCCACCGAAAAGGTGAGCTTCGCTGCTGACGCCTTCTTCGACTTCGACAAGGCCACCCTGAAGCCGGAAGGCAAGGCCAAGTTGGACGACCTGACCGACAAGGTCAAGGGCATCACCCTGGAAGTCATCATCGCCGTGGGTCACACCGACTCCGTTGGCTCTGATGCCTACAACCAGAAGCTGTCCGAGAAGCGCGCTCAAGCCGTCAAGGACTACCTGACCAGCAAGGGCACCGACGCTTCCCGCGTGTACGTTGAAGGCAAAGGCGAGAAGCAGCCCGTCGCCGACAACAAGTCCGCTGACGGCCGTGCCAAGAACCGCCGCGTCGAAATCGAAGTGGTGGGCACCCGCACCAAGTGATGCACCGCGGGCCTGAGGCCCGCTGGTTCAATCGCTTCGAAAAAGCCCCATGCCATGCGTGGGGCTTTTTCTTTGTGGGCACGCGTTGCCGCGTTGTGCCTGGTCTGGTGACATGAAAAAGGCGACCCGCAGGTCGCCTTCTTGGTTGCAGCTGGCGCGCAGGGCCTGTGGGGCCTTCTTCAGGCCAGGGCCACGTCCTTCTCGCTCAGTCGCTTGGCCAGTTGCGTGGCCATGCGGTTGACGATGCCGTAGATCGACAGCTGCGGGTTGGCGCCGATGCTGGTCGGGAAGACCGAGCCGTCGTGCACCGAGAGGTTCTCGATCTGCCAGTGCACGCCGTCCGGGCGCACCACACCGAGCTTTTCAGAGCCACCCATGCCGCAGCCACCCATGATGTGGGCGCTGCCGCCTCCGACGTAATACGGCTTCATCTCGAAGGCTTCGATGGCTGCCTTGGCCTCGGCCCAGCTGGTGTAGTAGCGGCCCTGTTCGTGCAGCGGCAGCACCTTGGTGGCGCCGGCTGCGAACTGGATCTCGGCCATGGTCAGCAGCGACTGCTTGAAGCCGGCCAGCACGTAGTCGCTCATCACGTAGTTGAGCAGCGGCGTGCCGTCGACGTTGAGCAGCACGGTGCCGCCTTGCGATTCGGGGTGGAAGCCATCGCGCATGAGCGACAGCATCGTCTGGGTGTGCGGGTAGTTCTCGAAGCGCTCTGCCAACGTGCGGCCGAAGCCGCCCATCAGCACCGACACCAGGCCAGGGTGGATGGGGGTGGCTTCCAGCTTGTAGCCGATCGGGCCGTCGAACGGGGCGTTGTGCACGAAGTGATCGGAGTAGATCGACTGCGGTGCGCCGCTCCAGCCCTCGATGCGCTCCTTGTAGACGGCGTTGGAGAAGGCCACCGGGTGCAGGAAGGTGCGGGTGCCGAGCAGGCCGTGGGGATCGGGCGCGTCGGAGCGCTTGAGCAGGGCGGGCGAGTTGATGGCGCCACCGGAGACGACGTAATGCCGCGCCTTGACCCGCATGACCTGGTCGGAGGTGCGGGTGCCGTTGATGCGGATGCCCACGCACTCCAGGCTCTTGACGCGCTTGCCATCGAACTCGAAACGCTGGGCCCGGGTCTGGTGAAAGAGCCGGGCACCTGTTTCCAGGGCGGCCGGGATCGTCGTCACCAGCATCGACTGCTTGGCGTTGGTGGGGCAGCCCAGGCCGCAGGAGCCCAGGTTGTAGCAGGTCTTGACGTTGCGCGGGATCACCTCGGCCGAGATGCCCAGCTTGTGCGCGCCAGTGCGCAGCAGCTCGTTGTTGGGGTTGGGCGGGATGTCCCACTTGTGCACGTTCAGGCGCTTTTCGGCCTGCTCGAACCAGGGGGCCAGGGCAGCTTCGCTGAAGTCCTTCAAGCCGAACTTGTCCTGCCAGTAGCCGAGGGTGCTGGGGGGCGTGCGGAACGAGCTGGTCCAGTTGATGACCGTGGTGCCGCCCACGCAGCGGCCTTGCAGCACCGTGAGCGCGCCGTCCATGGTGCGGCGGCCGGCGCCTTCCTGGTAGAGCGTGGCGTAGGCCTCCGACTCCTTCTGGTTGAAATCGGTGCTGGTCTTGAGCGGGCCTTCTTCGATGATGACGACGTCCAGGCCCGCCTTGGTCAGCAGCTCGGCGGTGATGCCTGCGCCGGCACCAGAGCCGACGATGGCCACGTCGCACTGGATCTCTTGGGGCAGGCCCGCCTCGCCATTGGTGGCCTTCCAGCCACGGGCCAGGCCTTCGCGGAAGGGATCAGGGAGTTTGCTCATAGTTCGACGGGGCCCGGGTAGCCGGTGGCCGGCCAGTTGGTGGAGTTGGTGAAGAAGACCATGCAGGTCACCGACCGGACAACCTGGTAGGTCAGGCGCGTGGTGGGCAGCGGGTTCATGCGCATGGTCTCGATGGCTTCGGCGATCTCGGCTTCGGAGGCGTCGCTCCAGCGCTTGCCCAGGCCGGTGAGCATCTTGCGGGTGGGCAGGTTGCCCAGCAGGCCCAGCACGGCGCTGATCTCGCCCTTGAGGAAGGTGGGCAGGCCATTCATGAACATCTCGATGCGTTCGAGGTGTGCCTCCAAAGCTGCTTCGCGTGCCTGGGGCTCGGTGGGCAGCATCGGGCCGACCATGCCGATGGCCAGGCCACGCAGGACGTCGCGGCCGTGCTCGGTCAGCTTGTCGTCGGCCATGCCGCGGTGCCAGTAGACGAGGCCGCCAAGCGACGCACCAACGGCGCCAATGGCCAGCGCGGTCTTGAGGAACCAACGTCGCTTGGGGGTGAGGGGGTGATCAATCGCGCGGTCAGCCATGTCGGATCTGCTTCATCTGTGGGGGCACCAAGGTGAAAACATTCTGAGTCAAATCAGCCGGTGATTGTGCCCGTGACAGAGTTCTCACATACCCTGAGCCGGCGCGGGACGATCCCGTGTTCAATGGGCATCGGCGTTTCAAACAACGTTCACGGCGTGCTGTGTCGCGGGAAAACCCTTGGTCGCGAATGTTGCAGAATCCATGCAGCGAACAACGCTCCAGTTTCGGTCTGTCACGCTTGGTGACAGGCCTGCCTCCATCGACCCATCAGAGGAAGACAAATGACGACTTCTCAACCCTGGCTGGCCAGCTACGAGCCTGGCGTTCCTGCAACCATCAACCTGGGCGAGTACAACTCGCTGGTCGATTTGCTGGACCAGGCATTCAAGCAGCACGCCAAGCGCGACATGGCTGCGTTCATGGACGTGCACTGGACCTTCGAGCAGGTCGATGAGCTCTCGCGCTCGCTGGCTGCCTATTTCCAGTCGCTGGGCCTGGCCAAGGGCGCCCGCATCGCGCTGATGATGCCCAACGTGCCGCAATACGTGGTGGCCATTGCCGCCGTGCTGCGTGCCGGCTACGTCGTCGTCAACGTCAACCCGCTCTACACCCCGCGCGAACTCGAGCACCAGCTCAAGGACTCTGGCGCCGAAGCCATCGTGATCCTGGAGAACTTCGCGACCACGCTGCAGGAAGTCATCGCGCGCACGCCGGTCAAGACCGTGGTGCTGGCCGCCATGGGCGACCTGCTGCCCTTCGTCAAGGGGGCGCTGGTGAACTTCGTGGTGCGCCACGTCAAGAAGATGGTGCCGGCTTTCAGCCTGCCCACCGGCTCGGTGAAGGTCGTGTCTTTCAAGGACGCGCTGGCCAAGGGCGCCTCGGCCAAGTACAACCGCCCGAACATGCAGCCCAGCGATGTGGCCTTCTTGCAGTACACCGGCGGCACGACTGGCGTCTCCAAGGGCGCAACGCTGCTGCACAGCAACGTGGTGGCCAACATCCTGCAGAACGAAGCCTGGTTCAAGCCTGAGCTGAGCAAGCTGGGCAACCAGCCGCTGGTGGCCGTTTGCGCGCTGCCGCTGTATCACATCTTCGCGCTGACGGTGTGCTACTTCATGGGCGCTCGCATGGGCAGCATGAACATCCTGATCCCGAACCCGCGCGACCTGCCGGCCGTCATCAAGACCCTGGGCAAGTACAAGATCAACCAGTTTCCCGCCGTGAACACGCTGTTCAACGCGCTGGCCAACCACCCTGACTTCATCAAGCTGGACTTCTCCGGCCTGAAGGTGTCGATGGGCGGCGGCATGGCCGTTCAGCAGGCCACCGCCGAGAAGTGGAAGAAGGTCACGGGTTGCGCCATCGTCGAAGGCTATGGCCTGTCGGAGACCTCGCCGGTGGCCACGGCCAACCGCCTGGACAACACCGAGTTCAACGGCTCGATCGGCTATCCGCTGCCTTCGACCGAAGTCGCCATCCTGGACGACGATGGCAACCACCTGGAAATTGGCGCCGTGGGCGAGATCGCCATCCGTGGCCCGCAGGTGATGGCTGGCTACTGGCAACGCGCCGATGAGACCGCCAAGGTCATGACCGCCGACAACTTCTTCCGCACCGGCGACATCGGTGTGATGGACGCGTCGGGCCAGGTCAAGATCGTGGACCGCAAGAAGGACATGATCCTGGTCTCGGGCTTCAACGTGTACCCCAACGAGGTCGAGCAGGTGGTGAACCTGCACCCCGGCGTGCTGGAATGCGCCGCCGTGGGCGTGGCCGACGAGAAGTCCGGCGAGGCCGTCAAGCTGTTCGTTGTGCGCAAGGACAGCACCCTGACCGAAGCCCAGCTCAAGGCCTACTGCCACGAGCAACTGACCGGCTACAAGTGCCCCAAGTACGTCGAGTTCCGCAACGACCTGCCCAAGACCAACGTGGGCAAGATCCTGCGCCGCGAACTGCGCGACGAGAAGAAGGCTGCCTGATCCGTTCAGGTCGCCCAACGAAAAAGCCGCTGGTGAGAGCCAGCGGCTTTTTTCATGGGGCCGTCACTCGTTGAGGAAGAGGGCCTGCAGGTCGCTCAGGAAGTCGAAGCCCTTGTCGGTGGGCCAGGCGCGCGCGAGGTCGCGTTGCAGCAGGCCTTTGGCCTCGGCTTCGGCCAGCGGTTTCTGGATGCTGGCCAGCGTCAGGCCCGTGCGCTCGGCAAAGCGCTGCAGCTCGAAGCCGTCTTTGAGGCGCAGGGCGTTCATCATGAACTCGAAGGGGCGCGCCGACAGGCCGACCTCGTTTTCGTTCGAGGTTGCCTGGCCCTGCACGGCCTTGTCCATGTAGGTGCCGGGTTCGCGCCAGCGCACCTGCCGCACGATGCGGTCCGGGAAGCTGATCTTGCTGTGGGCGCCCGCGCCGATGCCCAGGTAGTCGCCGAACTGCCAGTAGTTGAGGTTGTGTTCGCAGTGGTGGCCGGGGCGTGCGTAGGCCGAGACCTCGTAGCGCTGCAGGCCGGCGGCGGTGGTGCCTGCGGTCAGCAGGTCAAGCATGTCGAAGGCGGTGTCCTCGTCGGGCAGGTTGGCCGGCGGGCGGTTGCCGAAGACGGTGTTGGGCTCCATCGTGAGGTGATAGAGCGAGAGGTGCGGCGGCGCGAAGGCCAGGGCCTGGTCGAGGTCGGCCTGCAACTCGGCCATGGTCTGGCCGGGCAGGGCGTACATCAGGTCGAGGTTGAAGGTGTCGAAGCAGCGTTGGGCTTCTTCGACGGCGGCCAGGGCCTGTGCGCGGTCGTGCACGCGGCCCAGGGCCTTGAGCTTGGTGTCGTCGAAGCTTTGCACGCCGATGGACAGCCGCGTGACGCCAGCGTCGCGGAAGGCCTTGAAGCGGTCGCGCTCGAAGGTGCCGGGGTTGGCCTCAAGTGTGACCTCGCAGCCTGGCTCCAGTGGCAGTCGGGCGCGGATGTCGGCCAGCAGGCGGTCGATGGCCTCGGGCGAGAACAGGCTGGGCGTGCCGCCACCGATGAAGATGGTGTGCACGCGGCGGCCCCAGATCTGGGGCAGCGCGGCTTCGAGGTCGGCGCGCAGGGCGTCGAGGTAGGCGGCTTCCTTCTCAGCGCCGAGGCGTGAGGCACCAGGCGTCTTGGGGGGCGCTTCGTGGGAGTTGAAGTCGCAGTAAGGGCACTTCTTGAGGCACCAGGGCAGGTGCACGTACAGCGACAGCGGGGGCAGGGCCGTCAGTGCGCCAGGGCGTTGCAGGGTGATCATGGTGGGGCGCCTGTTGGCTCAGTGCTGCCAGGGCCAGCCGCTGGTCATGGCCGTGGCGGCGTCGGCGTCAGCGGTGTTGCCGAGGCCCCAGCGCGCACGCATCAGCGCCAACAGTTGCTGACAGGCCAGCGCGCGGTGGCTGATGGCGTTCTTGATGATCGGGTCGAGTTCGGCGGCGCTGCGGCCATGCGTGGCGATCCACAGCAGCGGGTCGTAGCCGAAGCCGTGGGCGCCTTGCGGGGCGTCGAGCAGCTCACCGCACCACTGGCCCTCGGCGATCAGGGGCTCCGGGTCTTCTGCATGCCGCACGGCCACCAGCAGGCAGGTGAAGTGGGCGCCGCGCTGCGCCTGGCCCTTCATCTGCGTGAGCAGCCACTCGTTGTTGGCCTGGTCGATCTGCTCGCGCGGCAGGCCTTCGGCGATGCGGCCGGCGTCCACGGCATGGCGGGCCGAGCGCACACCTGGGGCGCCACCCAGCGCGTCGACGCACAGGCCGGAGTCGTCGGCCAGGGCCGGGCCGCCCGCGGCCGCCGCGGCGTGGCGGGCCTTGGCCAGGGCGTTCTCGATGAAGGTGATGTGCGGCTCTTCGGCCTCTGGGATGCCCAGGCTGCCTTGGGTGACCAGCTCGACCCCGAGCGGGGCGATCAGCGCCTGCAGCTCCTTGAGCTTCTTGGCGTTGTTGGATGCGAGGATCAGTCGCTTGCTCATGCTCGGGGCTTTCGATGCGTGCAGGGCTCGTGGGGCGAGCGTGGTCAGGCCAGGGGCTGTGCCAGGGCGGCGGCCTGGGCGGCCACGAGTTCGCGGATGCCCTTTTCGGCCAGGGCCAGCAGCTGGTCCATCTCGGCGCGGGTGAAGGCCACGCCTTCGGCCGTGCCTTGCACTTCCACGTAGTGGCCGGCGCCGGTCATGACGACGTTCATGTCGGTGTCGCAGGCCGAGTCCTCGATGTACTCGAGGTCGAGCAGTGGCGTGCCTTCGACGATGCCCACGCTGATGGCGGCCACCGGGTTGAGGATGGGGCTCTCTTTGAGCTTGCCTTGGGCGATCAGGCCCTTGACGGCGTCGGCCAGGGCCACGTAGGCGCCGGTGATGGCGGCGGTGCGGGTGCCGCCGTCGGCCTGGATGACGTCGCAGTCGATGACGATGGAGCGCTCGCCCAGCTTGGCCAGGTCGACCACGGCGCGCAGGCTGCGGCCGATCAGGCGCTGGATCTCCTGCGTGCGGCCGCTTTGCTTGCCGCGCGCGGCTTCGCGGTCGCTGCGGGTGTGGGTCGAGCGCGGCAGCATGCCGTATTCAGCCGTGACCCAGCCTTCGCCGCTGCCGCGCTTGTGCGGCGGCACCTTCTCTTCGACCGAGGCGGTGCACAGGACCTTGGTGTCGCCGAAGCAGATGAGCACCGAGCCTTCGGCGTGGATGGTGTAGCCGCGGGTGATGGTCAGGGGGCGCAGGCTGTCGAGTGCGCGACCGTGGGGGCGGGTGTAGGCCATGGTGGGGTCCGTGAAAAGGGGTGACGGTGAAAAGCAAAGGCCCGGAGCAGGTGCCCGGGCCGGTGGTTCAGGCGGCGGCCGTGTGAAGGGCTGCCGATGTTCAGGGCGAAAACAGGCCTCGATCAGGTCGTCTTCTTGGCGGCGGCGCTGGCCGACGACCGGCGGATGGCCTCGTTGATCTCGCGGATGGATCGCTCGATCTCGGCCTCGTCCAGGTCGTCGACCTCGACATTGTCGCCGGGCGAGCCGGTGTTGCCCACGCTGGCCTGGATGGTCGAGGCAAAGACCTCGTCGCCCAGGCTGTCGGTGCTCACGCCAGGTTGTTCGTCGTTGGCGGCCGACTCCCACTCCATGGCCAGCACGGTCACGTTGTCGCACTTGGCGCCGCCGTTGCGCAGGGCCATCTCGACGAGCTCGGGCACGGCATCGGAGATGGTGCGCGTGGCCAGGTTCTGGGTGATGGCATCGTCTTCGACCGTGCCCCACAGGCCGTCGGAGCACAGCATGATGCGGTCGCCTTCTTGCAGCAGCAAGGGGCCGGCCGTGTCGACCACCGGCTTGCCCGGGCTGCCCAGGCAGGTGAAGAGCACGTTGCGGTTGTAGCGCTCGTTGAGGGGCACCACCGACGACAGCGTGTTTTGCAGCTCGGAGTAGGAGTGATCGCGCGTGCGGGCGATGAGCTTGTCGCCACGCACGAAGTACAGGCGCGAGTCACCACAGTGGGCCCAGTAGGCCGTGTTGCCCTGCATGATGCAGGCGACGATGGTGGTGCGGGGCGTGTCCATCAGGCCGCGCTCGCTGGCGTAGCGCAGCAGCTGGTGGTGGCCCGCCATGATGGCGTCCTGCAGGAAGCGGATGGGGTCGGCCAGGCGGGGCTTGGCGTCACGCTGGTACAGGGCCGCCATGGTCTGCAGGGCGAGCTGGGAGGCCATCTCGCCCTCCGGGTGGCCACCCATGCCGTCGGCGAGGGCGAACAACCCCGAGTCCCGCGTGTAGCAGTAGCCCATGCGGTCTTCGTTCTTTTCACGGCCGCCCTTGCGGCTGATCTGGTAGACGGAGAATCTCATGCCTTCGCACCGGACTTGAGGTTTTCGAGTTGCAGCTTCACGCGCTCGGAGAAGGTGAGCTTGGAGTAGCGGCGTTCGGTTTCGCGCGCCAGCTCCTTCTGCAGCGCGAAGACGCTCTGCGGACGGGCCAGCGGGTCAAGGGACATGCACCACTCGGTGACCTCGATGAGGTTGTCCGAGTACACGTTGCGCAGGCGCGAGAGCGACAGGCTCAAGCGGTCCTTTTCGAGGCGCTGGGGCGCGTCGTTGGGCGGGTAGCCCTGCATGCAGGCGTAGATGCACGCGCCAATGGCGTAGATGTCCGTCCAGGGGCCCAGCGAGCCGTCGCGGCGGTACATCTCGGGGGCGGCGAAACCCGGCGTGTACATCGGGCGGATGAAGTTGCCTTCCTTGCTCAGCACCTCGCGGGCGGCGCCGAAGTCCAGCAGCACGGCCTTGTTGTCGTTGGTGATGAAGATGTTGGCCGGCTTGATGTCCAGGTGCAGCATCTTGTGCTGGTGCACGATGCGCAGGCCGCGCAGGATCTCGTCGAAGAGGCTGCGGATGGTGGACTCGCGAAAGACCTTGTCGCGTTTCAGGTCGCGCGCGGTGACGATGAAGTCCTGCAGGGTGTCGCCCTGGAGGTAGTTCATCACCATGTAGACGGTTTCGTTCTCGCGGAAGAAGTTCAGCACCGACACCACACTCGGGTGGGCGATCTGGGCCAGCGAGCGGCCTTCTTCGAAGAAGCTTTTCAGCCCCAGGCGGTAGAGTGGCTGCTTGTCGGGCTTGACGCGCGGGATGAGCTCACCGGCCGAACGTTCGGCCAGCGATGCGGGCAGGTACTCTTTGAGGGCGACCAGGCGCTTTTCCGGGTCTTCAGCGAGGTAGACGACGCCGAAACCGCCAGCGGCAAGCTTCTTGACGATCTGGTAGCCGCCCACGACGGTGCCCGAGGGCAACGGAGCGGGTTTCGGCTTTGACATAATCGTGCTTTATCTGGGTGAAAAAGATCCATGTCAGTCTACTCCATGACCGGCTTTGCCAGCGCGGTCGCGTCGGCACCCGACCACGTCGGTGAAAACACGGACGACTCGGAAGCGTCGAATGCGTCACGCAAGACGGCATCGGGGGCGGTGAGCGCGGAGTTGCGCTCCGTCAACAGCCGCTTCCTGGACCTGAGCTTCAAGCTGGCCGACGAGTTCCGCGCCCTGGAGCCCGCCCTGCGCGACCTGCTGACCGCCGCCTTCAAGCGCGGCAAGATCGAGCTGCGCATGCAGCCCCAGCGCGCCGCCGACGCCGGCTGGCCGCAGCCTCAGCCCGAACAGCTCCACACCCTGGCCCGCCTGGAAGGCACCGTGCAGAACTGGCTGCCCAAGTCGCAGCCGCTGTCGGTCAACGAGGTGCTGAACTGGTGTCGTGCGGCCGCCCCCTCGGTGCGCCTGGAAGACGCGGCCCTGGAGGCCACCCGCCAGGCGATCGCCGCCCTGATCGAAGCCCGCGAGCGCGAGGGCGCCCGCCTGGTCGGTGTCCTCAAGGACAAGCTCACCGGCCTGAAGGCCCTGGCCGAGCAGGCCCAGCCCCTGGTGCCCCAGGCCGTGCAGCGCCAGCAGGAGCGCTTCGTTCAGAAGTACACCGAGGCCCTGCAGGCCGTGGGCGGAAGCGTCACGCCTGAAGCCGCGCAAGAGCGCGCGCTGCAGGAAGCCGCTGCCTACGCCCTGCGCATCGACGTCGATGAAGAGCTGCAGCGCCTCAAAGCCCACCTCGACGAGATCGGCCGCCTGCTGAAAAAGGGCGGCGAGGTCGGCAAGCGCCTGGACTTCCTGATCCAGGAGCTGCACCGCGAGGCCAACACCCTGGGCTCCAAGGCCGCCGCGCTGGAGCTGACCCAGATTTCGGTGGACATGAAGGTGCTGATCGAGCAGATGCGCGAGCAGGTGCAGAACATCGAGTGACGCATCGGTGCCAATGGCGTATGGCGCCGCGCACGCAGGTCGGTGGAGAATGTGCGCATTCCTTCACCAACCTCCAGCCTGACCCATGACATCAAGCACGCATCGTTGGCGATTTTTCAGAGCCGGTGGCTTCGACCAGGTGCGCCTGGACACGGGGGCCGACCTGGCCCACCTGGCCGAGCTCGACCAGAAGCTCTGGGTGGCCCTGTCCTGCCCGACTCAGGGCGTGGAACTCGATGCCGCCACGCTGGCCCTGGTCGACACCGATGCCGACGGCCACTTGCGTGCGCCCGAACTCATCGCTGCCATCGACTGGGCGATCGCCCGCCTGCGCTCGCCCGACGTGCTGATCCGCGCGGGTGCGCTCGCGCTGGCCGACATCCGCGACGACAGCGATGACAACCAGCGCCTGCTGGCCGCCACCCGCCGCATCCTGGCCAGCCTGGGCAAGGCCGACGCCACGCACATCAGCGTCGACGATTGCACCGACATCGGCCGCATCTTCGGTGGCATGCCCTTCAACGGCGACGGCGTCATCTCGGCCAAGGGCCTGAGCGAGGACCTGCAGGCCGCCATCGCCACGCTCATCGACCGGCTGGGCCCGGTGACCGATCGCGGTGGCGAGCCCGGCGTCAACCGCGCCACGGTCGAGCGCTTCTTCGAGGAAGGCGCCGCGCTGCAGGCCTGGCGCCAGGATGCGCGCGCGGCCGTCAGCGGCCTGCCCGAAGGCGCCAGCGCCCCCGATGCCTTCGCTGCGCTGCAGGCCGTGCGCGAGAAGGTCGACGACTTCTTCCAGCGCTGCCACCTGGCCGCGTTCGATCCGCGCGCAGCCAACCTGCTCAACGGCAGCGAAGACGACCTCAAGCGCATCGGCTCGCAATTGCTCAGTGGGGGGGCCGGCAGCCAGGACGTCGCCACGCTGCCGCTGGCCTACGTGCGCAGCGGCGCCAGCCTGCCCCTGAGCGACCGGCTCAACCCCGCGTGGACGGGCGCGATGCAGGCCTTCGCTGCCCAGGTGGTGCAGCCCCTGCTGGGCGAGCGCTCCGAGTTGAGCGAGGACGAGTGGCGCGCCCTGGTCGCGCGCTTCGCCGACTTCGAGGCCTGGAGCGCCGCACGCCCCGAGACCCCGCTCGATCAGCTCGATGCCGACGCCCTGTCGGCGCTGCTGGCCGGTGATGCCCAAGCGCGCCTGCTCGACCTCGTCACCCAGGACGAAGCCGCCGCCGAAGAGGCCGCGCTGATCGGCGACGTCGAGCGACTGGTGCGCTATGTGCGCGACCTGGCCAAGCTGGCGCACAACTTTGTGGCCTTCACCGACTTCTACACGCGCCGCGACAAGGCCAGCTTCCAGGCCGGCACCCTCTACATCGACGGCCGCAGCAGCGACCTGTGCGTGAAGGTGCTGGACGCGGGCAAGCACGCGACGCTGGCCACGCTCTCGGGCGTCTACCTGGCGTACTGCGAGTGCAGCCGCCCCGGCGAGAAGCTGACCATCGCCGCGGCCGTCACGGCGGGCGATGCCGACCAGCTCATGGTGGGCCGCAACGGCGTCTTCTACGACCGCCTGGGCCGCGACTGGGACGCCACCGTGGTGAAGATCGTCGATCACCCGATCAGCATCCGCCAGGCCTTCTGGACGCCTTACAAGAAGGTCTCGCGCCTGATCGGCGAGCAGGTTCAGAAGTTCGCGGCCAGCAAGGCGCAGGCCTCCACCGACTTCACCTCGCAGGCGGTCGCCAAAGCCGGTGAAAAGGTCGCCGCCGGAGCAACCGCTTCGGCGACCCCTGCTGCGCCCCCATCACCACCTGCGCCCGTGGATGCCGCCAAGTTCGCCGGCATCTTCGCGGCCGTGGGCCTGGCCATCGGGGCCATCGGCACGGCGCTGGCGGCCGTGGTCACCGGCTTCCTGGGCCTGTCTGCCTGGCAGATGCCGCTGGCGCTGTTTGGCCTGATGCTGCTGATCTCGGGGCCCTCCATGGCCATGGCTTTTTTCAAGTTGCGCAACCGCAACCTGGGCCCGATCCTGGATGCCAACGGCTGGGCGGTGAACACCCGCGCGCGCATCAACATCCCGTTCGGGGCGGCGCTGACTCAGCTGGCGAAACTGCCCGAGGGCGCCGAGCGTGCGCTCACCGACCCTTATGCCGAAAAGCGCTCGCCCTGGAGGGCCTATGTGCTGATGCTGGCCCTGGTCGCTGGGGTGGTGCTGGGTGTGCACTGGATGGGTGGTTGGCCGGGCATTTTCCCGCCCGCGCCCTGAGTCGGGTGGCGCAACCGGGCCCGCGCGAGGGCGGTTGCGGGTAGACTTCGCGGGCTCCCAGCCCCTGAACTCGTTCTTCGATGGACTATCCCGGCAACCTCTTCGTGGTGTCCGCGCCCAGCGGCACTGGCAAATCCAGCCTCGTGAAGGCGCTGCTCGAGCTCGACTCGCGCCTGCAAGTCAGCGTCTCGCACACCACGCGCCAGCCGCGCGGGCAGGAGCAGCACGGGCGCGAGTACTGGTTCGTCTCCAAGGACGAATTCCAGGCCATGATCGACCGAGGCGACTTCTTCGAGCACGCCGAGGTCCATGGCAACCACTACGGCACCTCGCGCCAGGCCATCGAGGAGCGCATCAAGGGCGGCGAAGACGTCGTGCTCGAGATCGACTGGCAGGGCGCGCTGCAGATGAAGGACACCTTCCCCTATGCGGTGCTGGTGTTCATCCTGCCACCCAGCTACGAGGAGCTGCTGCAGCGCTTGCACCGCCGCGGCGAGGACACGGCCGACGTGATCGAGGTGCGCATGGCCAATGCCCGCGTCGAGGTCGAGCAGGCCCAGCATTTCGATTTCATCGTGGTCAATGCGCTGTTTGAGTCGGCTTTGTTCGATTTGAAGGCGATTGTTCACTCGCAGCGGTTAAAATACGCTGCTCAGCGCCGGAACAAGTCTGCCGTGTTCCGCGCTCTCCACCTGGTCTGACCAGGCCCCACCTGAGTTCACCTCCTGGAGTTGACATGGCCCGCATCACCGTCGAAGACTGCCTGCAAAAGATCCCCAACCGCTTCCAGCTGGTGCTGGCCGCGACCTACCGCGCCCGCATGCTGAGCCAGGGTCACACCCCCAAGATCGAATCGCGCAACAAGCCCAGCGTGACTGCCCTGCGTGAAATCGCCGCCGGCCAGGTGGGCGTGGAGATGCTGCGCAAGGTCCCGACCTGAGCGCTTGAGTCCCGCCCCGGATCGGCCATCGCGTTCGCGCCGGCCGGGTCCCGGCACCCTGCATCAGCCCGCCTTGTGCGGGCTTTTGTTTTTGTGTTGGCGTTTGTTGATTTGTGCACGGGCACCGACTTGACCGGGTCAGGCGGCCTCATTAAAATACATACGTATTGAATGAATGGGCGCCTTGGCGCCAACGCACATGAGCCGACCCAAGTCCATCGACCGGGGGCTCGTCCTGGACGCGGCGGAGCGAATCGTCGCCGAGCAGGGCGCCAGCCACCTGACCTTCGAGTCCGTCTCCCGCGAGGTGGGCGTCACCAAGGGCGGCATCCAGTCGTGCTTTGGCACCAAGGAAGGCCTGGTCACGGCGATGCTCAAGCGCTGGGGCGAGAACTACGGCGAGGCGGTTCGGCAACTGCCGGGGGCGGCTGGCCCGTTCCAGGACGCGAAGGACCACGTGCGCCTGACGGCCGTCTCGCACGACCTCAATGCCAGGTCGGCGAGCCTGCTGGCCGCGCTGATGCAGTCCAAGGAGCAGCTGGCTTTCACGCGTGACTGGTACGCCAGGCACGCCGAAGGCTTCGAGCTGCAGACCGACCAGGGGCGCCGTGCGCGCCTGGCCTTCTTCGCCACGGAAGGCATCTTCCTGCTGCGCTACCTCGGGCTGGCCGACATCGACCAGGCGGCGTGGGACGGGTTTTTCACGGATGTCGAGAACGTCCTGCTGAAGTGATCACGTCCGGCCGGGCCCTCGATGGGCTGGGGTGAACGGGTGATGGGGTGGCAGGCGAAGGAGCGATCACATGAGTTGGGTTTACCTGGTCCTGGCCGGGCTGTTTGAAATCGGCTGGCCGGTGGGGCTGAAGATGGCTCAGGAGCCTTCGACACGCTGGTTGGGCGTGGCGATCGCGGTGTTCTTCATGGGGGTGAGCGGCACCTTGCTCTGGCTGGCGCAGCGACACGTGCCCATGGGCACGGCCTACGCGGTCTGGACTGGCATCGGCGCGGCGGGCACCTTCCTGGTCGGCGTGTTCTTCTATGGCGACCCGAGTTCCTTGCTGCGGTATGCCGGCGTGCTGCTGATCGTCTCGGGCGTGGTCACGCTCAAGCTCGCGCATTGAGTGCGCATTGAGTGCGCATTGAGTGCGCATTTGCGCCTCGTGGCCTCCAGGGCCTTGCATCCGCGCTACAGTTTGTGCAATGAACACCGTCACCGATGCGGCAGCTGCTTCTTTTGCCGCGCTCACCCACAAGCTCGATTACCTCGACGAGGCGGACATCCGCCGGGTGCGTGACGCCTACCGCTTCGCCGACGAGGCCCACCTGGGGCAATTTCGCGCCAGTGGCGAGCCCTACATCACCCACCCGATCGCGGTGGCCGGCCTGTGCGCCGACTGGAAGCTCGATGCCCAGGCCATCATGGCCGCGCTCATGCACGACGCCATGGAAGACTGCGGCGTCACCAAGATCGAGCTGATCGAGCGTTTCGGGGCCCCCACGGCCGAGATCGTCGATGGCCTGACCAAGCTGGACAAGCTGCAGTTCTCGACCAAGGAAGAGTCGCAGGCCGAGTCCTTCCGCAAGATGCTGTTGGCGATGGCGCGCGACGTGCGCGTCATCCTCATCAAGCTGGCCGATCGCCTGCACAACATGCGCACCATGGACGCCATGGCCGCGCACAAACGCGCCCGCATCGCCCGCGAGACGCTCGACATCTACGTGCCCATCGCGCACCGCCTGGGCCTGAACCAGACCTACCGCGAGCTGCAGGAGCTGTCCTTCCAGTACATCAACCCCTGGCGCTACGGGGTGCTGGCCAAGGCGGTCAAGAAAACCCGCGGCAACCGGCGTGACCTGGTCGAGCGCATCCGCAAGGACGTCGATGCCGCCTTCTCTGATGCCGAGATGCACGTCGAGGTCTTCGGCCGCGAAAAGACCATTTTTTCCATCTACAACAAGATGGTCGAAAAGCGCCTGAGCTTTGCCCAGGTCAGCGACATCTTCGGCTTTCGCATCGTCACGCGCGAGCTGCTCGACTGCTACCGCGCCCTGGGCGTGCTGCACCAGCTCTACAAGCCGCTGCCGGGCCGCTTCAAGGACTACATCGCCATCCCCAAGGCCAACGGCTACCAGTCCTTGCACACCACGCTGGTGAACCCGGTGGGCACGGCGGTGGAGTTCCAGATCCGTTCGCAGGCCATGCACGCGGTGGCCGAGAAGGGCATCGCCGCGCACTGGATGTACAAGGAAAATGACGGCACCGACGTGCTGGCGTCGCCGCAGGAAGGCGCCGTGTGGCTGCAGTCGCTCATCGACATCCAGCACGAGACGCGCGATTCGGCCGAGTTCCTCGAACACCTCAAGATCGACCTGTTCCCCGAGTCGGTCTACGTGCTCACGCCCAAGTCGCGCATCGTGGCCCTGCCCAAGGGCGCGACGCCTGTCGACTTCGCTTACGCCATCCACTCGGGTGTCGGTGACCGCTGCGTCTCGGCCAAGGTCAATGGCGAGGCGGTGGCGCTGCGCACCGAGCTGCGCTCGGGTGACGTGGTCGAAATCGTCACCGCACCGAGCGCGCGCCCGAACCCGGGCTGGCTGAACTTCGTGCGCACGGGCCGGGCCCGCTCCAAGATCCGCAGCTACCTCAAGAACATGGAGGCCGAAGAGTCGCTGGCCCTGGGCGAGAAGCTGCTCAGCCAGGCCCTGCGTGCCGAAGGCCTGTCGATGCCCGCGGGCAGCGAAGAGAGCGAAGGCGATGCTGGCGCGCTGTGGCAGTCGCTCACGCGCTGGGGTGGCAACCGCACCCGCGACGAGCTGCTCGCCGACATCGGCCTGGGCCGCAAGATCGCCACGATGGTGGCCAAGCGACTGGCGCAGGCCATGGTCGAGCAGGGCGAGCGCCCCGATGCGCTGACGCTGACGCTGGGCCGCTTCTCCGACGAAGGCCCCACCAATGCGGCCGTGGTCATCGACGGCACCGAGGGCGCCACGGTGCAACTGGCGCCCTGTTGTTGCCCGGTGCCCGGCGACCCGATCGCGGGTTACCTGGGTCGAGGCGAAGGCCTGGTGGTGCACACCCAGGTCTGTGGCGTGGGCAAACGCCTGTTCGAGCGCGACAGCGAGCGCTGGATCGACGTGAGCTGGTCCGACGAGCCCACGCGCCTGTTCGAGACCGTCATCAAGGTGCTGGTCACCAACGGCAAGGGCGTGCTGGCGCAGGTGGCGGCGTCCATCAGCAGCGCCGAGACCGACATCACCCACATCGAGATGGGCGACGAGCGCCTGGGCGAGACGGCCGAGCTCAAGCTCACCGTGGCCGTGCGCGACACCGACCACCTCACCGACGTGATGCGCACCCTGCGCCGCTGCCCGGTGGTGCTCAAGGTGGACCGCGTCTGCCCTTGAGCGTGGGCCTGAGCGTGGGCCGGTGGGTCAGTGCGCCGTCTCCGGCTTGGGGTAGCGAACCTCGATCACTTCGATCTTCTCGACGCCGCCCGGCGTCATCAGCGTCACCTCGTCGCCCTCGCGCGACTTGAGCAGCGCCCGAGCGATCGGTGACACCCAGCTGACCTCGCCTTGCAGGGCATCGGCCTCGTCGATGCCCTTGATGGTGATGGTGCGAGCCACGCCTTCCTGGTTTTCGTAGGTGACGGTGGCGCCGAAGAAGACCTGGTCGCGGCCATGGTGCTGGCTGGGGTCGGCCACCTCGGCGATGTCCAGACGCTTGGTCAGGAACCGGATGCGGCGGTCGATCTCGCGCAGGCGCTTCTTGCCGTAGATGTAGTCGCCGTTTTCCGAGCGGTCGCCGTTGGAGGCGGCCCAGTGCACGATCTCGACGACCTTGGGGCGCTCGATGTCGATCAGGTTGAGCAGCTCGGTGCGCAGGCGCTGGTAGCCCTGCGGCGTCATGTAGTTGCGCGTGCCCGCAGGCAGCGGGGGCAGGGCGAGGTCGTCGTCGTCCTCGCCTTCGGGTTCCTTGGTGAAAGCCTTGCTCATGGGCGGCGATTGTGCCGAATCCCCGCCAGCCAGGCCAGCGTCGGGTGACTTGAGCCGGTAGCGTCATTTGTTCACGGCGACCCCATGTTTGTGCGCGTTCGGGGCTGTCATTGCGAGACTCAACTTGCAAAAATGAAACCGGCTGCCGATATCAAGGTCAGTTGGCAACAAACGCTTCCGGAGTCCCCTGAAGATGTCCCAAGTGATCCCCCTGGGCCCTGGCGCCCGCATGCTCACCACCCGCGAAGCCGCGCAGCGGCTGGGTGTGTCTCTGCGGACGGTGCAGCTTTGGGTGGAAGCCGACATCCTGCCGGCGGCGCGCACCCCGGGCGGGCACCGGCGCATCCCTCACAACGCGGTCGAGGCCCTGGCTTTGTCGACCGGGCTGGGGGGCGAGCTGCAGGCCCGATCCGGCCGGGCATCGCGCCCCAGGTCGCATGAGGCAGAGGCGCCAGAGGAGCGGCCCCCGGCGAAGCACGCTTCGGTCGGCGCGGGCCCTGGTCCACTCGATGTGCTGCTCGTGGCCGACAACCCCATCTGGCAGGTGCGCTGCGAACAGGCGTTGTCGCCGTTCCTGCCGAACATTCAGCTGCGCTTTGCCGAGACCGGCTACCTCGCGCTGCTGCAGATCGGCCAGAAGGCGCCCGACCTGCTCATCACCAACCTCGAATTGCCCGGCATGGATGGCCTGGCGATGTTGCGCACCCTGGAGAGGTGCGAGTCGATCGCGGGCATGCGCATCCTGGCGCTGAGCCACCTCGACGAGGCCGAATTGAGGCGACGTGGTGGCCTGCCGGCCAGCGTCGAATTGATGCAACTGCCCGTCTCTCCCGAGGGCGTTGCCGTGCGCGTGGGTCGATGGCTGCTGCATCAGCGGGTGTCGTGAACCCATCGCGCCAAGGAGCGCACCATGAACGAAGCCTTCAGACAGTTGTTCGACCAGGTCAAGAGTGGCGTGGTCTGGGTTCAGCGCGATGGCATCGTGCGTTACGCCAACAAGGCAGCTGTGCAGATGACGCCCGTCATGCTCGGGCAGGCCATGATGGACCCCGTGGCCGAGCGCACGGTCAAGGCGGGGGCTCAGGGCATGCTGAAGCTGCCTTTCCAGTTTGAGTTGACCACCCAGGAGGCCCACCCTGACTGCATCCGCGCGGTGCTCATTGGCGCGCCGGTGGGCAACGACCTGATGGTCGTGCTCAACAATGTTTCGGAAGAACGCTGGTACTCGCAGGCACTGGAGAACCTCGTCGGCTACATCGAGGCCGAGATGGCGAAACCCATCGAGGCCCTGGCCCAGAAGCTACCCCAGATCGCGCGGATCGTTCAGCAGCAAGGCGCCATGGGCGAGCTGGCATGCCTCGTCGAAGATGCCAGCAGCCTGTCGGTGAAGCTGGGCAAGCTGCGGGACCTGGTGTCGGTGTTTGGCAAAAGCGCCATCCAGCGTGACGAGCGCATCCTGCTGTCCGACCTGTTGCGTCACGCCCTGGGTGAGGTCATGCCGGCGGCTCGGGCGCGCAACATCACCCTGTCGGCCCATGGCCTGAGCGACGACCTGCCAGCCGTCTATGGCAGCAGCCACTGGCTGAGCAAGGCCATGTCGGAGTACCTGGAGCAGTCGGTGCGCAGCGCGCAGTCGGGCGACCTGATCGAGCTGTCGATCCAGGCCGTGGGCGCACGCGTCAACGTGCGAGCGCGCAACCAGGGCCTGTTCGTGTCCCATCACGAGCGGCGCGGTGCGTTCGTGCCGTTCGGTGTGGGCGACACAGGCAAGCCAGGGGAGGCGCGCCAGGGCATCGGCCTGGCGCTGAGCCAGCGCATCCTGGAGCAGCATGGCGGTTGTGTGCGCATCGAGGACGAGTTCGATTCAGTGGACTTCGTGCTGGAGTTGCCGGCCGGGGCCCCGAACACCCAGGATGCTCAGCTGTCGGTCGAGCAGGCCCACCGCTACGCCCGCGACATGTCTGAGCTGCTGACTCGCAGCATGGCCCGCCGGGCCAAAGGTGGCGACACGGCACCTGCCTCCGTGACAGACGCCCCCGCGGCGCGTTGAATCCCGCGGCTGTCCTGTTGGCAACCTGTCAGCAAGACCGACATCACCGGACACCTCGGAGCACACCATGGCCCACCGCATCCTCATCGTCGAAGACCAGCCCGACATCTGCAAGCTCATCCGCATGACCCTGGAGTTCGGGGACTTCGAGATCCACGAGGCCAACGATGGCGAGAATGGCCTGAACATGGCCCGCGCCATCAAGCCGGCCATCATGCTGCTCGACGTCATGATGCCGGGGCTGCTCGATGGCTACCAGGTCTGTGCGCGCATCAAGCAAGACCCTGCCCTGAGCTCGATCCAGGTGGTCATGCTCACGGCGCGTGGCCAGGCCTCCGACCTCGCCGCTGGCGAGGCCGCCGGTGCCGACGCCTACCTGGTCAAACCGTTCAGCCCGCTGGAGTTGATCGAGCGTGTCGAGGCCATGGTGAGCGCGGCGGCCTGAGACCGCGCAACGCGGCAGGAAAGGGGTCGCCATGACCGAACAACCTGGCAACCAGCCCCTGCCCGCGCCGGTGCTCAAGGCGCTTGAGCGCCTGGAGCGGTGGACGGGGCGCATCCCACGCTCCCACGCGGTCATGGCCATCGTGCTGATCGGGCTGCTGATGACGTGCCTGGCGGGCAGCCTGGTCTGGTGGGTCGAGAGAAACCGCCAGTGGAGCGTCTTCCAGACCCTGGTGCATCAACAGCAGATGGTGGTGCAGACCAGGCTCGATCAGCAACAGGCCCTGGTCGATCAGGTCGCCCATTGGACTGGCGAGCAGGTCCGCCTGTCGGGTGTGCTCAACGGCACCTGGTCGGTGGGCGGGGTGACGGTTCTGCGCACCGAGGACGTGGACGCCGACATGATCTCCGGTCGGCTCGACCTCGATGACGCGCAGGCGCGCGTTGGCGCCGAGTGCCTGCACAGGATGCCCGCGACGGCGCGGCACGCACTTTGTCCGGTGGCCCAGTCGGGCGACTTCATGGGTGGCTGGTTGCTGGCCACTCGGCTGGCGCTTCCGGCGCGGGGGTGGGTGCTCATGCCGGTCTCGCGAAGCTGGCTGCTGGGGGGGGGCACGGACGGCAGCAACAGCGGCGAGTTGCAACTGTCGCTGGACGGGTCGATGGCTCGGGTTCCCGAAGATGCGGGTGGCCTGATCGCGCAGGTGCCGGTCGAAGCGGGTGGTGGCACCTTGCAACTGCGCGTTCGGGCCGACTCCGTCAGCCTGCCGTGGCACGAGGTCATCGGGCGGCAGGCCGGCATCTGGATCGCCTGTGTCGCGGGGCTGCTGTTCACGCTGGCGGCCTTGCATGGCTATCTGATGCTGATCTCGACCCGTGTGCGCGCGCGAGAGATGGCTCGCGACATGGGCATGGCCCTGCAACGCACGCAATCGCGCCATCAGGCGATCATGGACACCGCACCCGACGCCATCCTGATGGTTGACGGCGAGGGGCTCGTGCGTTGGTGCAACCAGGCGGTCACGAGCATCTTCGGGCAGCCTGTCGAGTCGCTGGTTGGTCAGCCGATCCAGGCGGTGTTGCCGAACCTGGGGGAAGGCAGCCTCGATGACTGGTTCAACACCTGTGGTTTCTCGGGCCGGGTCATCGGGCACGAAAGCGTGGGGTGTCGCAACGAAGGGGTGCGCTTTCCGGTCGCCGTGTCGGCCAGTCGGGCGACGGTGGACAACGAACTCATCCAGACTTTCATCGTTCGCGACACCACCGATGCCAAGTGGGCCGAGCAGGAGCTGCTGCTGCGCGATCGGGCGCTGGCATCGTCCGCCGATGGCGTGATCATCGTCTCGATGACGCTGCCCAACCAGCCCATGATCTACGTCAACCATGCCTTCGAGCAGATCACGGGCTACGAGACCCACGAGCTGCTTGGCTTCAACTGCCGCATGCTGCAGCGCGATGACGTGGGCCAGCCTGGCATCACCAGCATGCGCGAAGCCGTGCGGGAAGGTCGCGCTTGCCAGGTCGTGGTTCGCAACTACCGCAAGAATGGCCAGCTGTTCTACAACGACCTGGCGATTTCGCCTGTGCTGGGGACAGATGGCGTGCTGACGCACTACGTCGGCGTCGCCACCGACATCACCGACCGCATCGCCGCGGAGCAGGTGCTGCACCTGCGAACCGAGCGGCTCAACGCCGTGTTCGATTTGAGCCCGGACGGTTTCGTGGTGCTGGACAAGCGTGGCGAGGTCAGCATCGTCAACCCGGCGTTCGAGCGCATGACCGGCTTGCTGGCGGCCGACCTGGTGGGGCAGTCCTTGCCGGCGCTGGAAGAGCAACTGCTCGAGCGGTGCAAATCCCGCGAGGTGCAGGAGGGCGACGCAGGGGGCTCGGCGGGGCCCGAGGCCGAGTCCGGTCCGGCTGCCACCCGCGAGGTGTTGCACCTGCACACCCCCTGCGCGCGCACGCTGTTGCGCCGTGTTCGCCACGGGGGCCATGACAATGAAACGGTGATGTACTTCCGGGACATCACGCACGAGCAGGAAGTCGATCGCATGAAGAGCGAGTTCCTGGCCATGGCCGCGCACGAGTTGCGCACGCCCATGGTCAGCATCTTCGGGTTCACGGAGCTGCTGCTCAAACGACAGTTCAGCGACGAGCGTCGCAACGACATGCTCTCGACCATCCATCGCCAGGCCTCGGTGCTCATCAACCTGGTCAACGAGCTGCTGGACCTGGCGCGCATCGAGTCCCGGCGCGGCAAGGACTTCAGGCGCGAACGCCTGCAGCTGCAGCCGATCATCGAGGCCACCGTGGCCGGTCTGCTGATGCACAACGATGCGCGCAAGGTCGATGTGTCGCTGCCGGGGGAGCCCATCCTGGTCGATGCCGATCGCGAGAAGCTGTCGCTGGCCGTCACCAACGTGCTGTCGAACGCCTACAAGTACTCTCCCGATGGCGGGGACATCGCGCTGGACCTGGTCTGGCGGGACCGCCTGGGCAGGCTGGAATGCGGCATCCGCGTGACCGACCAGGGCCTGGGCATGACGCCGCAGCAGCTCGAGAAAGTCTTCGACCGGTTTTTCCGGGCAGACACCTCGGGCAAGATCCCTGGCACGGGCCTGGGGATGACCATCGTCAAGGAGATCGTCGAGTTGCACGGTGGCCAGGTGGGGGTGAGCAGCGAGCATGGTGTGGGCACCACGGTGACGCTGTGGTTGCCGGCCCTGACGGCGCCAGCGGGGATCGTCGCCAGCGCGGACGCCATCGAGGTGACCTGATTGACGTTGAACGCCCCCTGGAATGAAGGGGTGCAGACGGCGACTGCGGGGCACCCCGGCTGACGCCGCGCGCCAAGTGGTTCAAGATCCGACATCCCGAAGGTGTTGAGTGATCGGGGCGGATCGGGCCGCCCCTTGCCGGAGTCAGGAAGTGCGTGTCGAAGAATCCAGTCGCCCCATCCCGTGGGTGCGCTGGCTGTTGCTGGGTGCCTATGGCGTTGTGCTGGTCGCTTTGATGCTGGCCTGGCAGGACCCGGATTGGCAGCAGCACATGTCCCCCCAGGCCCTGAGCCGGCATGGCGCCTGGCTGCTGGCGCAACCACTGGGGCCTGTGGCCGTCATCGGCGGCTATGTGCTCATGGTGCTGATGGCGGTTCCGGTGCTGGCCTTGATCACCGTGGGCACGCTGGTTTTCGGGCCCTGGCCGGGCATGGCGTATTCGCTGCTGGGCATGGTGGCGGGGGCCACGGTGGCCTATGGTTTCGGGCGTTTCACCGGTGCGCGCGGCATGGACCGTTTCGCACAAGGGCGGCTGAGCCTGCTTGACGCACACCTCAAGCAGCGAGGCCTGATCACCATCGCGCTGGTGCGCTTCATGCCGGTGGCGCCGTTCATGGTGGTCAACTTGGCAGCTGGAGCCCTGCGCGTGCGCCTGCGCGATTACGTGCTGGGCACCTTCTTCGGACTTCTGCCTGGCGCGGTGGTGTTGTCCCTCTTTTTGGAGCAGCTCAAGGAGGCCTGGCGCAACCCGGATGCGAGCACCTATGCGGTCGCGGCCATCTGGGCGGTGGTGACGGTGCTGGCTCTGTGGTGGTTCAAGCGCTACATGGCTCGCCGGCCCGTGTGAAGGGCGCCTGAGCGGGGTGGGCGCCCTGCGGTGCAGGCAACAAAAAACCCACAGGCCGTGTGACCTGTGGGTTTGGATGTTGGTGCGGCTGGCAGGATTCGAACCCACGACCCCTTGGTTCGTAGCCAAGTACTCTATCCAACTGAGCTACAGCCGCATTGTTGTCCAAGCATGCAACGAGCGCATGTTGAACGGGTTTCTCTGGTGCGGCTGGCAGGATTCGAACCCACGACCCCTTGGTTCGTAGCCAAGTACTCTATCCAACTGAGCTACAGCCGCCGAGAGAAGCGAGACTATAGCATGTTTTGACGACACGAATCAAGGATTGGGGCCCGTCGCGTGATTGCGACTGTGTGGCGAGGGGCGCCGCTGGCTGGGGTCAGCGACCCGATTCCAGCAGCGCGGCCAGGCGGAAGAAGCGGGCCGCTTCGTCGTGGCGCTGTTCCTGCTCGGCCAGCTGGCCCAGTCGGGCCCACGCCTGACGGCGGCCGTCGGCGTCGAGGTCCAGGTCGTTGGCCGCCGACAGCAGCATGCCGCGGGCCTTGCCCCAGAGCTGGCGTTCGGCCAGTGCCATGCCCAGCGCGAGCGCCAGGTGCGGGTTGCGCAAGGCGGCCTGGGTGGTGGCGTCCAGGCGGGGCAGCCACTCGGCTTCCAGGTCAAGCAGGGCGTGGCGCAGCGCGGTGGCCAGCGCGGTCGATTGCTCCATCGTCAGTCGGCCGATCTGGTCCCACAGCGGTGCGATCCACTGACGGGCCTCTTGCGGCGCACCCAGGTCGGCCATGCGGCGCGCGGCGCGGGCGGCCACCAGCGGGTCGCGGCGGTCGCTGGCATCGAGCGTGTTCCACAGGGCGCGCAACTGGTCGACGTCGCGTGCGGCCCCCAGGGCCTCGCTGGCCAGCGATCGGAGCAGGCCTTCGGCGGCGCCAGCGGTGAAGCCCTGGTGCTTGGCCAGCAGGCGCGCGGTCTTGAGCGCTTCCATCGGCTGGCGCGCCAGCCGGGTGGCCTGCAGCTTCAGGCGCAGCGCCTGGGTGCGGCGCGCCACGCCGGGGGGCAGCTCGGCCAGGTCACGCAGGGCGCGGCCGGCATCGCGGTCTTCCAGGGCGCATTCGGCGGCCAGCAGGCGGGCGCCTTCTTCGGTGGCGCGCGGCTTGCGCGTGAGCTGCGAGAGCTCGATGGCGCGTTGCAGGTGCTCGTCGCGGCGGGCGCGGTCCTGCAGGCGGTGCAGGCTGCCAGCCGACAGCAGGTGGGCCAGCGAGGTGAATTCGGCGTCGAGCGCGAGCTCGGGCGTGTCGGCCTGGATGGCGATGGCGCGCTGGCAGGCCTTGTGGGCGCGGGTGTAGCGACCGGCCATGTACAGGGCCAGGCCTTCGCGCAGGGCGGCCTGGGCCAGGCGGTCGCGCTGGGTGATGCGCCAGCGGCGCGCGCGCTCGGGCAGGTTGAGCAGGCCGTCGAGGCCGCGCACCAGCGAGTACACGGCCAGGATGAAGACGAGCAGGCCGAGCAGGAAGAGGTTGAGCGAGAAGTCAACCCGCCAGCCCATCCAGAACAGGGTCACGAGGCCGTCGTTGGCCCCCAGGGCGGTGGCGCCAACCACGGCCGCCACGGCCAGCAGCAGGATCCAGACGATGCCTTGCACGCGCGGGCCTCCGGTCAGCGGGTGCCTGCCGCGGCGGCCACGGTGGCCAGCGCGGCCAGGGTGTCGTCGGGACGGGGCACCTGGGTCAGCTGGCTTTGTGCGATGGCGTCGGTCACCATGGACTGCAGCAACTGGGTTTTGCGCGACTGCGCATCGAAGTAGCGCGGCAGCAGGCGTTCGATCTGACGCAGGTCGGCCGCGGCCTGCGCGGGCTGTCGGCTCATCAGGGCCAGGCGCGCATTGAGCAGGCGCAGCTTGATGTTTTCGCGCAGGAAGAAGGCCTGGTCAGGCGCAAGCAGCATGGCCTCGGGCTGGGCGATGCGGGTCAGGCGGATGAGGCCGCGGGTTTCGGTCCAGACGGTCTGGGCAGCGTCCTTGCCCCATCCCAGCAGGGCCGAGCGCCAGCCGGTTTCGGCCTCAGGCGCGGAGGCGGCCGAGGCGACGGCCGCGGCCTTGTTCGCCGCGGCGCTGCGGTCCTTCGCCGGGGTGCTGGCTCGTGGCGCGGTGGGGCCGGTGGGGCCGGTGTCCGGCTGGCTGAGCAAGGGCACCTCGTCGACCAGGCGCGCGGCTTCGTCAAGGCGGATGGCCAGGGTGTTGATGTCGGCGACGCGCGTGGCGCGGGCGCGGTCGAGGTCCTTGGCGAGCGCGCGGCGGATGTTGTCCAGGCGCGGCTGTTTGGCGCGGGTCAAGCGTTCGTCGGCCGACTGCATGGCGACGATGAGGGGCTCGGCGCTGCCGGTCAGCGCCGCTTGCTGGGCGGCCACGCGCAGGCTGGACTCGATGTCGAAGACCAGGTTCTCGTCGCGCGAAAGGCTCAGGTTCTTGATCAGGTCTTCGACCTGGCTGCGCTGCAGGGCGATCTCGGTGAGGCGGGTCTCGAGCAGGGTGGCCCGGGCGGCGGCTTCGCGCGAGAGCTCTTCGGCCTGCTTGGCCAGGACGCGGGCTTCGGTGGCCTGGCCCTGGCTGTCCTGCTGGCGGCGCACCAGTTCCTTTTCCAGGCTTTGCACGCGCTTGCCGGCCTGCCAAGCCTGCCATCCTGCCGCGGCCACGGCCACGCTCAGGATGACGATGGCGTAGCGCACCCAGCCACTCGGTTCACCGTCGTGCGGCAGGTGGTGGGTGGGGGCCGGCAAGTCGGCCTCGGGCGGCGGCGCCGGGTTGGCGGGGAGGGGGGAGGAGGGGTCGCTCACGAATTCATTGTATCGAGGCGCCTCGGCGATGGTGGGGCGCTGTGTCGGGTCGGCGGCAATCAGGCGCCAAAGAGGGCCGCATCAAGCGCTCGAACGTCGTGCCTGCACCACTGAGGCCAGCGTGGGCGCGCAGCGCCCGGTTTGGTGGATGCCGCGCAGGGCCGCGTGTTCGGCGATGCGGGGGTGCGTGCACAGCAGGCGCAGGTCTGCGGCGCGATCGGGCTGCCAGTGCGCGGGCCCCAGGCGAGGCAGGTGGTGGTCGAGCAGGAAGTCCAGGGCCTGCGAGCTGCTGAGCAGCCAGGTGGCGTCGGGGCTGGCCAGGGCCTCGCGGGCCAGCGTGGCCTGCCCGGGCGTCCAGTCGCCGGGGCCGCGCTGGTAGGCCTGCACCGTTTCGACTTCGGCTCCTGCATCGTGCCAGCGCTCGGTCAGCCAGGTGCGACCCTGGGCGCCTGATGCGTCGCCACCGCTGACGATCGTCACGCGGCGGCCTTGCCAGTCCATTGCTGCGAGCAGGGGCCAGAGGTGTTCGGAGTCGAACTGTTCGGCATCGGCCGCGGGCGAGACGACCTGGTCTTCGCGCAGGCCAGCCGGGGCACCGGCCTGAAGCAGGACCTGGGCGGTGCCAGGCCCCGGGGCGGCGGCGAGCGTGCCCAGCGGCCAGTTGCAGCCCTCGGGGCGCAACCGAAAGAAGCCTTCCACGGACGCGGGGCTGACGAACATCAGGGCGCGGTGCCCCGCCAGTTGCTGCCACAGTCGGGCGACCTCGTCAGGCCGGGGCGGCGCGGTGATGGCGATCAGGGGCAGGGCCTGGGCCGGCACGCCGGCCTGCCGCAACGCTTGCGCCCAGGCCGAGGCCTGGGGTTCGGGGCGGGTGACCAGCAGGACCATGCCTGGGGCAGTGTGGGGGCGCGCGCTCAGAGCGCGGCCAGCCACTCGGGGCCGGCGGCCGCCTGCAGCTCGGCGGCCACCGCCTGGCCCATGGCCTCGGCTTCGGCCAGGGTGGTGATGGGCCCTTGCTTGTGGGCGGCCACCAGCCTGCCGTCGGCGGGGTGGCCAAGGCGGCCGCGCAGGCGCAAGGTGGCCTGGCCCGCGGCATGGTGCCAGTCGCCGTGGGCGGCCAGGGGCATGGAGCAACTGCCACCGAGGGCGCGCGAGACGGCGCGTTCGGCCGCGGTGGCCAGCCAGGTGGGCTGGTGGGCGAGCTGGGCCAATGCGGCGGGCAGCTCGGAGTGCACGGCGCGGATCTCCAGGCCCAGGGCGCCTTGCCCGGCGGCCGGCAGCATCACCTCGGGGTCGATCACCTGGCGGATGCGCTCGGCCAGGCCCAGGCGCTTGAGGCCGGCGGCCGCCAGCACGATGGCGTCGTATTGGCCTTCGTCGAGCTTGCGCAGGCGCGTGTCGAGGTTGCCGCGCAGGGGTTCGATGCGCAGGTCGGGCCGCAGGGCCCGCAATTGCGACAGGCGGCGCAGGCTGGAGGTGCCCACCACGGCCCCTTGGGGCAGGGCATCGAGCGATTCGAAGCGGGGGGAGACCAACGCGTCACGCGGGTCTTCGCGCTCGAGCACGGCGGCCAGCACGAAGCCCTCGGGCAGTTCCATGGGCACGTCCTTGAGCGAGTGCACGGCCAGGTCGGCGCGGCCAGCTTCGAGGGCGACTTCGAGTTCCTTGACGAAAAGGCCCTTGCCGCCCACCTTGGAGAGCGCGCGGTCGAGGATCTGGTCGCCCTGGGTGGTCATGCCCAGCAGGTCGACCTGGCGGCCGAATTGGCGTTGCAGCAGGTCGCGCACGTGTTCGGCCTGCCAGAGGGCGAGGCGGCTTTCACGGGTGGCGATGACCCAGGGAGCGAAGGAGGCGGGAGCGGAAGACATCCGCCGATGCTATCAGCGCCGGCAAGCGCCGAGGGCCCTTGCCCTCAGCTGGCCAGCACGATGCGCCGCTTCTGCGTCTGGTTGATGTAGTGCTGCAGAGCGCGGTCCTGCCCGTTGATGCGCACGAACTCGCAGCCCAGGCGCGCGCCTCGGGTGTCCGGGTGCAGGGCGGTGCGGTAGTGGATCAGCAGGTTGACTTCGAGCTCGGTCTCGCCATCGAAGTGCAGCATGCAGTCGTTGACTTGCACGCCGGCTTCGATGGCCGGGACGTTCTCGGGCAGGAACAGGGCCACACCGCTGAGGCTGACGTCCAGCACGCGCAGGCTGACCTTCATGTCGGGCAGGGCCGGGTGGCGGAAGGTCGCGGTCGGGCCGTGCTGCGCGAAGGGCTCGACCCGAAAGGCCGAGCGGCGCTGAAAGCGGAACAGCTCGCTTGGCATGCGGGCGTTGAGCACATCGTGCTGCTGGCCCTTGACCTGCACGAGGTCTTCCACGTCGAACTGCACCTTGATGCGGTCGAGGTAGACGACGGCAACGATCTCGTCGCTTTCGAGCAGGCTGCGCAGCGAGGTGTCGGTGCTGTCGCCGCTGAAGGAGATCAGGCCGCGGGGGGCGTCGATGCCCCACAGCAGCGTGGTGAAGGTCAGGCCGTCGGGGGTGCTGAGCGTGACGAGGCAACGCTCGGCCTCCATGCGCTGGAGCATGGCCTCGACCTCGGAGCTGGACGAGAGGCGGAAGTCGTCGAGGCTGGCCTGACTGGCTCGGGACATCTGCATGTTGGTGTGGGCTCAGTGCATTTTGTCGGGGTCGGTGCCACCGTTCATCATCGAACCGAGTTCGTTGATCCAGGGCTCGGCCAGGTTGCGGATCTCTGCGTCGTTGACGAGGATGCGCTGCATGATGCGCGACTTCAGCGCCTGCTCGGTCGGGCCCATCGGGTGGTCGGCCGAGGCATGCTTGAGGCGGGCGATCAGCACGGCGCAAGCGCCTTCGAGCTTGACGACGCGGTCCCAGTCGCCGGTGCGAGCGGCTTCGAGCATGCCCAGGCTGGCGTTCTCGATGGCCTCGTAGTAGCTCAGCAGGTTGCCGGCCACCACTTCCTCGTCGGGGGCGGTGATCAGTTCGGGGGCATTCATGCTCGCACCTCCATCGCTGCGCGAACCACCTCGCCGTTGTTGGCGGGGGTGATGGCGCTCCAGGCTTCGCGGATCGGCTCCATCAGGCTGACGCATTCGTCGAGGGCCGATTCGTCGTTGGCCAGGTTGGCCTGGGTCAGGCGCAGGCAGACGTAGGTGTAGAGGCCGTGCAGGTTGTTGGCCAGCTCGCCGCCTGCCTTGGAGTCCAGGCTGGCCTTGAGGCCTTCATCGACGATGCGGATGGCGCGGGTGATGGCCTTGGCCTTGGCTTCCACATCCTTCTTGCGCATGTGACCGCGGCTTTCGGCGACGGCATCGAAGAAGCCGTCGAGCAGCAGCTTGACCAGTTGATGCGGCGAGGCGCTGCTGATGCTGGTCTCGACACCCACCTGGCGGTACAGGCCAGACATCGAGCGATCACCGGCGGGAATGGGGCGGGAGAAGGGGCTGGCAGGTGCGTACATCTTCAAACTCTGCGGGTTGGTCCGTGTTGATTGAGTTATCGACGTTTGCTGCCAAACCTTGATTCCTCAGACCCGGGAAGAAGTGCCTATCCAGGCCTCAGTTCAGGATTTGTTCAGCGCGGCCAGCTGGGCAGACACGTAGCTCTGCAGGCCGCTGAGCTTGCTGTAGCTGGCGTCCAGGGCGGTGTACTGCTGGCGCAAGCGGGCTTCGTACAGGCCGGCGCGGTCGTTGATGCTGTCGATCTTGGTCGTGTTGCGCTTGATCGTCGCCTTGAGCCCGTCGGTGCTGTTGGCAATCGCTCCGTTGGTGTCCAGGATCTGCGAGGCGAGGTTCTTGATGCGCTGGCCCATGCCGTTCTTGGAGGCCACCACGTCGTCGCTGTTGGCGAAGTACTTCTGCATGTCGGCCAGCTTGGTGCCCATCGCATCGTTGAACTTGCTGGACGTCATCTTCAGCGTGCCGTCCGTGTTGGTCACGATGCCCATGTCGAACAGCCGCGAGAACGAGGCTGTCGCGGTCGAGTCGCTGGTGATGAGGTTGCGCATCTGGCTGAGCAGGCCGCGCGCGGTGGAGTCGCCTTGCAGCGGGCCGGCGGTCTTGGAGGCCTCGTCGTACAGCGTCTGCACGCGGATGGTGCTGACCACGTTGTTGTAGGCCGAGATGAAGTCGCTCACGCCCTTGCTGATGGAGGCGGTGTCCTGTGCCACGGTGATGTTGGCCGGCGTGGCGGTGGCCTGCTTGAGCGTCAGGGTGACACCGTCGACGACGTCGCTGAGGGTGTTGGACTCGGACGAGACCGCCAGGCCGTTGATGGTGGCCTTGGCGTTCTGGGCGGCCTGGGTGCGCGTCATGGACGAGGTGCCACCGGTGGTGCCGTCGTAGGCCAGGGCGGACAGGCCCGGCACGGCGCCGTTTTCGGTCACCGACACCTTGAAGGCGTTGGTCTCGCCATTGGCGCCGCGCATGACCAGGCGGCTGCCCGAGGCGTCGTTGACGATCGAGGCGGTGATGCCGGCGTTCGAGCTGTTGATGCGGTCGCGGATCTTTTCCAGTGTGTTGTCGCCGGGGCCGATGGCGATGTCCACCGCCGAAGCAGCGGCTTTCGCGTTGAAGGTGACAGCAGGGGGCGCGACCGAGTTGTCGGTCACGTAGGTGCCGAGCTGGATGCGCAGCGTGCCCTCACCGACGGCGGTGGTCTTGCTGGCGAAGGCCGAGGTGGCCACCATCTGGCCTTGCGCCAGTTGGGAGACCGTCACGGCGTAAGAGCTCGCGGCCGCGCTGGAAGTGGTGCTCACGCTGACCGCCGTGTCGTTGCTGGACGTGGCGGTGGTGCCATTCCAGAACTCGGACTGTGTCAGTTTGTTGGCCGCGTCCTTCAGGGAGGAAAAGGCGCTCTGGATTTTTCCCCACGTGGAAACCTTGGTTTGCAGCGTGGTGTTCTTGGTGGTGAGGGCGTCTGCGGGTTGCTTTTCGATCGCCACCAGTTTGGTGATGACGGATTCGTCCAGGCCAGTGCCACTGACGCCAACTGAACTGAGTGAGGCCATGATGTTTCCTCTCAATGCACAAGCGCCCGGAAGGCACTTTTGGCCACCCGGACGCCGTGCTCATCGGTGACTGACACGAAAACTTGATGCTGTGTCGGGTCCGAGCGTGAAAAAAGAGCGGAATCAGCGGCCCAGGAGGCTCAACACCTGCTGTGGCAGCTGGTTGGCCTGCGCCACCATCGCCGTGCCAGCTTGCTGAAGGATCTGCGCTCGCGACAGGTTGGCGGTCTCCGCCGCGAAGTCCGCGTCCATGATCCGGCCGCGGGCGGCGGCCTGGTTTTCGACGCTGACCTGCAGGTTGGCGATCACGGCTTCGAAGCGGTTCTGCGAGGCACCGAAGGACGCACGTTTGTCGTTGATCACGTCCAGCGCTGCGTCGATGACGTTGATGGCGTCGTCGATCTGCGTGGTCGATGCAATGTTGGTGGCCACCCCGGACGCTGCGCCGCCGATGGCCATGCCGTTGGTGCCGTCCCAGCGGGCGGTGATCGTCGCCAGCAGGTCCTGCGCGGCGGTGGCGGCCGTGGAGTCGACCACGGTGGCGGTGCCGGCGGTGCCGCCGCCCAGGAGGGCGCCGTCGATGTCGATGCGGTCGGTCACGTCGGTGCCGGCACCCACCTGGAACGACAGGGTGGTGGGGGCGCCGGAGGCGAACAGCGGCTTGCCGTTGAAGCGGGCGCCGCCGATGGTGCGGGAGATTTCATCCTGCAGTTGCACGAACTCCTTTTGCAGGTTGGCGCGGTCGCCATCGCTGTTGGTGGAGTTGCGCGACTGGACGGCCAGCTCACGCATGCGCTGCAGGTTGTCGCCGATCTTGCCGAGCGCGCCTTCTGCGGTCTGCGCCAGCGAGATGCCGTCGTTGGCATTGCGGATGGCGACATTCATGCCGCGCACCTGGGTGTTCATGCGTTCGGCAATCGCCAGGCCTGCTGCGTCGTCCTTGGCGGAGTTCACGCGCAGCCCGGAAGACAGGCGTTGCATCGAAGTGGCCAGCGACGTCTGAGACATGTTCAGGTTTCGCTGTGCGTTCATCGAAACGATGTTCGTGTTGATCGTTTGGGGCATGTTGCACTCCTAAAGAATCGAGATAGTCCCGGCTCACGCCGGCCGGCTTTCTTACAAAGCTGGCCAAAGATGCTTTCGGATTACCTCTGACCTGTGCCCTGATGTTCGGCCAGTTCGGGGTGCAGCAAAAACCCGATGTGAAGGCGTTTTTGCCCTCAGTTCCTTTTCTTGGTCACGACATGGAAAAAGCCGCCCCACCAGAGCGGCAGGGCGGCTTTTCGAGGACGCCAGCACGGTGGCTGGCGTGTCCTGGCTGGAGATCAGCGCAGGAGGGACAGGACCTGCTGGGGCAGCTGGTTGGCCTGGGCGACCATCGCGGTGCCGGCCTGCTGCAGGATCTGCGAGCGAGACAGGTTGGCGGTTTCCGTGGCGAAGTCTGCGTCCACGATCCGGCCGCGGGAAGCGGTCTGGTTTTCGATGTTGGTCTGCAGGTTCGAGATCACGGCCTCGAAGCGGTTCTGCGAGGCACCGAAGGCGGCACGCTTGTCGTTGATGGTGTCCAGGGCCTTGTCGATGACGTTGATGGCGTCGTCGATCTGCGAGGTCGTGGCGATGTTGGTGGCTGCGCCGGATGCGCCGCCGCCGATGGCGATGCCGTTGGTGCCGTCCCAGTTGGAGGTGACGGTGGCCAGCAGGTCGGCGTCAGCGGTGGCAGCGGTCGAGTCGACCACGGTGGCGGTGCCGGCGGTGCCGCCACCCAGCACGGCGCCGTCGATGTCGATGCGGTCGGTGGCGTCGGTGCCGGCACCCACCTGGAAGGACAGGGTGGTGGAGGCGCCGGAGGCGAACAGGGCGGTGCCGTTGAACTTGGTGCCCTTGACCGTGCGGTCGATTTCCTGCTGCAGCTGCTTGAATTCCTTTTGCAGGTTGGCGCGGTCGCCGTCGCTGTTGGTGGCGTTACGCGACTGGACAGCCAGTTCACGCATGCGCTGCAGGTTGTCGCCGATCTTGCCCAGCGCGCCTTCAGCGGTTTGAGCCAGGGAGATGCCGTCGTTGGCGTTGCGCACCGCGACGTTCATGCCCTTGATCTGAGCGCTCATGCGCTCTGCGATGGCCAGGCCGGCGGCGTCGTCACGTGCGCTGTTGACGCGCAGACCGGACGACAGGCGCTGCATCGATTGAGACAGGCTGGATTGAGAAGTGCTCAGGTTGCGTTGTGCGTTCAGAGCGACGACGTTGGTGTTGACTGAATTGCCCATGATGAGTTCCTTTGGCGATGTTTACTACCCGGCGATAGCGCCGGCGAACAAGTGCTGGCTGTCTTTCGACTCTCCAGATTGACCTGCCCGACGCTAGTCAGCCCATTCGCCTTCGTGGTGAGTCCACTCAGTGCTCTGGCCGGCTAACCGGACCCCGAAACCTTTCGATCCCGTTGGCTTGTGTATCGACCCGATCTGGCGCGTTCTTGAGTGTCTTTTTTCTCGTTTTGCTCGGGTCTTTGCACAGCGCCCGCTTGACGTGTCCGGGAAATGCAGACCCTTTTCGGCCCTTTTGCCGGGATCTTTAGGGTGTCTTTTTCCTAGACTTCGTAAAGCCCCGTGAAGCGTCTCGTGGCGAGGTGTGCCCACACCGTTGCCAAACAAGGAAGCCCATGAAAGTCGTCAGCAAGCCCAAGTCCGCATCAGCCCAGAAGGCCCACCAGCATTGGGAGCGCGGGGTGACCAAGCTCAAGGTCAAAGAGTGGGCGGCGGCTTTTCAGTCCTTCGATGCCGCGGTCAAGCTGCAGCCGAACGACCCTCTGTACAGATTGAACGCGGCGCGCTGCTGCCTGGAGCTCGCTCGCTTCGAAGAGGCCCTGGTGCACGCGGACCGCGCAGCCGAGCTGGAGCCGGGCTCCGAGGTGGCGGCCTTCATGCGCGTGCGGGCCATGCATCGGCTGCATCGCAACGCCGAGATCCTGCAGGTGCTGGCGGCCATGCCCGAAGCGCAGCGCAACTCGCGCGAGTACTGGGTGGCCAAGGGCTGCGCGCTGCAAAACACCGGCAGACACCAGGAAGCCATCCAGGCCTTCATGGACGCTTTGATGTTCAGCATGGATGACGCCCTGTCGCACTACCGCATGGGCATCTCCTTTTATGAGCTGGAGCTCAAGGAAGAGGCCTCGGAGTGCTTCCGCACCGGCCTGCTCCTGGGCCTGGGGCACAACGCCCTGCACGTTCACGGCATGCTGGCCTACGCCGAACGTGAGAACTGCCGCTGGCCGCAGGCTGCCGAGCAGGAGGCCCAGCTGCGCAGCTTGGTGAGCGCGGCGCCAAACAACGCCCGCATCATCACGGCTCCTTTCGCCCACATCACCTTGACGGACGATCCGCTGCACCAGCTCAAGGCGTGTACGCTGATGTCCAACACATGGCTGGACCTCAAGCCCGTGGTGCGGCCCAACCGCACGGGCAACCCGCAGCGCCTGCGCGTGGGCTACCTCTCCAACGACCTGCACCAGCACGCCACCTGCGTGCTGATGTGCGAGGTCTTCGAGCACCATGACCGCGATCGCTTCGAGGTCTTTGCCTATTCCACCGGTCGCGACGACGGCACGGCCATGCGCCGTCGCGTCATCAAGGCGGTCGAGCACTTCGTGGACCTGCAGGGCAAGCCCGATCACCAGATCGCCCAGCGCATCGCCGACGACGACCTTGACCTGCTGATCGACCTCAAGGGCTACACCGCCGGCAACCGCATGGGCGTGCTGGCCCGAAGGCCCGCGCCGCTGCAGGCCGCTTTCCTGGGCTTTCCGGGTACCACGGGCGCGCCCTTCATCGACTACATCGTGGGCGACCCATTGGTCACGCCGCTTTCGCACGCGGCCTATTTCTCCGAGCACATCGCCCAGATGCCGCTGTGCTACCAGCCCAACGATCGCCAACGGCCACGCCCGCAGCCCATGACCCGCGCCGAAGTGGGCCTGCCCGAAAACGCGGTGGTGCTGTGTGGCTTCAACCAGGCCTACAAGATCACCCCAGATGTTCTCGATGCCTGGGTGGACGTGCTCAACGACCTGCCCGAGGCTGTGCTTTGGCTGCTGGACTGGCATGGTCAGGCCAAGCCCCACTTGCTGCAAGAGCTGGCCAAGCGAGGCATCGGTGCCGAGCGCGTGTTCTGGGCCCCTCGCTGGGACCTGGGGAAACACATCAGTCGCGTGCGCCTGGCCGATCTGTTCATCGACACCTGGCCTTGCAACGCCCACACCACGGCCAGCGATGCGCTTTGGGCAGGCTTGCCCGTCGTTTCGTTGATGGGGGAAACCTTCGCCTCGCGGGTTGCGGGCAGCTTGCTCAACGCTGTTGGCCTGCCAGAGCTGATCTGCACGGACGTGCGGCAGTACCGCCGAACCATTGTGGAAATTGCTCGTGATCCGGCACGTCGCCAGGCGCTGCGCGAGCGACTGGACCAGGCTCGAGAAGACAGCCCCCTGTTCGACAGCGAGCGCTTTACCCGCGATTACGAAGCTTTGATGGTGCGCATGATTGAACGCATGCGCACTGGCATGCAGCCAACACACCTGTCTGCTTGATCAGCGGGCTTTGTGCAACAAGGAGATTGATTGTCATGAACGGAAATGATCTCAGCGTCCTGATCTTCATGACAGGACGCAACTGCCAGGACTACATCAAGCGAGCGATCGCTTCGGTGGTTGAGCAAAGCCATCAGAAAGCGACAGTTCTGTATGTCGATGATGCGTCGGACGATGGCAGCCATGAACTGGCTGCGCGACTGCTCAACGAGATGCTGCCCGGTCGCCACACCCTGGTCAGGAACAACGAGCGCATGGGCAAGGCATTCAGTGCATCGACGCACCTGCGCGCGGTGGCCGGGGAGCATGACGTCATCGCGATTCTTGATGCGGACGACAGGTTGATCGATCCCAACATCATCAGGCAGATGATGCTGTCCTATGAGGCAGGCAAGGACGTTGTCTGGACCAACTTCATGACGGATCGAGAGCGGCTGGGAGGCAATGGCCCCTTGAGCCTGGAGATATCTCCTAGAGCGCAAGCTTGGCGCAGCAGTCATTTCTTCACCTTCAGGGCCAGCCTTCTGTTGAGCGTTCCTGAAAGCTATTTCCAGTACCCTGATGGGCGTTGGCTGGATGCCGCATGCGATTTCGCCATCGCATATCCGATACTGGATCAAACAAGACGGTATGAGTTCATCCCCAAGCCCGCGTATTGCTACACGGAAACCAACCCGAACTCCCATCACAACATGGCGAACATGGGCAATGACTTGTCTTCGCCGCGTCAAAGGAGTTGCGCCTCCATCGTCCGTGCCAAGGCACCATTGCCTCGACTGGACATCCCCAAGCGCGCCAGGCCGATGATGGCGAGCGCCGCGTCAGGGTCCAAGGTGTTTGAGACATCCGGTGCGCAGGGCTGGGTCACTGCTGTTGCGGCCCATCTCGCGGCATCGATGCCCCGCTTGCTGGAGCGCTTCGATGTCAGCGAGCTGGTCCGCCTCGATGCGCTGATGGGATTCGCCTGGCTGCAGCTGTTGAGGCAGGACTCACGTTGCAATACCTTGCTGCTCGGCTACGGTGAAAACTCGGTGATGCTGGAGTGCATTGCCCAGCATGTGAGGGCGCCATTGCTGGTGATGGCAAGTGGCAACGATGTGCCCGAGGTGACCCGCGGCGAGGTGAATGTGGTGCGAACACCTTGGGCGGAGTACGAGATGTCTGGGCAGGTTTGCTACTTGCCGCAGTTGGACCTGCTTCCTGCGTCCAGCCAATTCGGTCTGGTGCTCATTGACGCATCTGCATGGGGCAAGGGGCGTTCCGCTGTCATCGCTTTGGCCGCGCTGGCGCCCTACATGGATCAGAACAATTTCAGCGTCTGGATGAGCGGCATGAGCGCTGATGAGATCCAGATCGCCCATGAAGAAATCGGCGAGAGCTTGCCAATGCTGTTGGTGAGTTCGCCCTCTGCGGGCGTTTTGCACGTTCGCAGTTGAGCGGCAGCTTTCAACATCTACCTGAAAGGATTCACCCATGGCTCACATGCAGCAAAACAGGTTCATCGGGTTTGTCAAAGAGGTTCTTCCTGAGTACTTTTCAGGGATGCGGTGCCTCGAAGTCGGCTCGCTGGACATCAACGGTAGCGCTCGAACTTTCTTTGATGAGTGTGATTACATCGGAATCGACGTTGCACTGGGGCGAGGCGTTGATCAAGCATGCAAGGGCGAGAACTTCCCTGGCGAGGCCAACTCGTTCGACGTGGTCATTTCATGCGAGTGCATGGAGCACAACCCCGGTTACGAAAAAACATGGCTGAACATGATCCGTCTGCTCAAGGATGATGGGTTGATGGTGATGACTTGCGCAACCCTGGGCCGCAGGCAACATGGCACTCGCAAGAGTGACCCGAGGTCATCTCCCCTGACCCTTCAGATGGGGCAGGACTATTACAAGAACTTGGCCGCTGACGACTTCCGCTTCGTCAACCTGGACAGGTTTTTCTCGCGGCATGCTTTCTTCACCGACTGCTCTCATGCCGACCTGCTGTTCTTCGGTCTGGGGCGATCCGCCTCTTTGGATGCCCAGCAGCGCTTCGATGAACGCTTGCAAGGCCTGATTGACTTCTATCAGAAGATCGCTGTGGACGGCGAGTTTTGATCGTCCAGGGGGCAACGCATGAAACGAGTGGCTGTTTGTTTGCACGGCGTCAACCGGTCGCTCTCCGTGACCCATCGCTCGATCATCGATCAGGTGGTGGCGCCTTGGTCTGAGATCGGTGAGGTCAGGCTGTATGGCGCATTCCTGCAGCCCAGATCGGGGCTGAACAATCCACGTTCATCGGAAGTGGGCGTTGCCACCGAGTCGGAATCGCTGAGATTGCTGCCGTTCGAGCAAATCACCTTGATCGATCAGGACGCATTCGACGTGGCCGCAGACCTTGATCGAACCCTGGCCATCATCCCCGATTACTACAAGGATGGTCACAGCAGCACAAAGAACATCTTTCGCTCTCTGCACGCCTTGAACAAAGTGCATGAACTGGCGACCCTCGATGCCGATCATGACTATGTCTTGTTCGTGCGGCCAGACCTGTTCTACATCGATCGGTTCGACGCTTTCAGGATGGTGCGTGACTTGGGCGACCTGCGCGGTTGTCGGGCCCTGACGCCGCTTTGGCAGCAGTGGGGAGGGCTCAATGATCGCCTGGCGATCTGCACCCCTTCTGCCGCAGCCGCGTTCGCCAAGAGATTCGAGCAGATTCTTGATTTTTGCGCGCACACCGACGAAGCCATCCAGGCCGAACGCCTTTTGCTGTGGGCCTGCATGCGCAATGGCGTGGCTTTTGATCGGTTCATGACTGAGCGCGGCATCAGGGTGCGCGCCACGGGCATGTTCCGGGAGGAGCAGTTCCAGGAACGTGGCATATCGTCCTTGTCCCTGGAGAAATACAAGCGCCTGGCCACGCAGCTCGGCGTCAACCAGGCATGAGTTGATGCTTTCTGCAGATCAAAAAATCCGCTGCCCGCTCAAACGCTCGTGTTCGCGCACCGC
This sequence comes from Burkholderiales bacterium RIFCSPHIGHO2_01_FULL_63_240, assembly GCA_001770725.1. Classification (GTDB taxonomy): domain Bacteria; phylum Pseudomonadota; class Gammaproteobacteria; order Burkholderiales; family Burkholderiaceae_C; genus Aquabacterium. The sequence goes on along the minus strand of MERU01000001.1, from coordinate 215,613 downwards.
AAAGCGGTCGGTCATGCCCGAGATGTAGTCGGCCACGGCCCGGTGGCGGTCATCGCGCTGCGCGTAAGCGGCCTTCATCTCCGAGGGGGCCGCCACGTAGGCATGGAACAGCTCGGTCAGCACCTGTTTGGCCCGCGCCGTGGTCTCGTTGACCTGCGGATGCCGGTACAGCTCCTTGAACAGGAAGCGCTTGAGCTGGGTGCTGGCCTCGCGCATCTCGGGGCTGAAGCGCACCAGGGGCGGGCAGCGACGGGCCTCGTCGGCATCGGCCGGGCGGTGCTCTGCCAGGTTCGCCCGCGTGGCGTCGATCACGTCGTAGACCTGCTGCGAGAGCATGCGGCGGATGCTGTCGAACAGCAGGCGGCGGCCCGTGGCGCCGGGGAACTCGGCCAGCGTCTCGTCACGAAAGCGGGTGAACAGCGGCACCGCCTCGAGCTGCTCCAGCGTGATCAGGCCCGAGCGCACGCCGTCGTCGATGTCGTGGGCGTTGTAGGCGATCTCGTCGGCCAGGTTGCACAGCTGGGCTTCCAGGCTGGGCTGGGTGCCTTCGATGAAGCGCCGGCCCACGCCGCCGGGCTCGGCCGCTTCCAGCAGTTCGGCGTTGCGCCTGGAGCAGTGCTTGAGCACGCCTTCGCGGGTCTCGAAGGTCAGGTTCAGGCCATTGAAGGGCAGGTAGCGCTCCTCCAACTCGTCGATCACGCGCAGCGACTGCAGGTTGTGCTCGAAGCCGCCGTGCTCGGCCATGCATTCGTTGAGCACGTCCTGGCCGGCGTGGCCAAAGGGCGTGTGTCCCAGGTCGTGGGCCAGCGCCACGGCTTCGACCAGGTCTTCGTTCAGGCCCAGCGAGCGGGCGATGGAGCGGCCCAATTGCGCCACCTCCAGCGAGTGCGTCAGCCGCGTGCGGAACAGGTCGCCCTCGTGGTTGAGGAAGACCTGGGTCTTGTAGACCAGGCGCCTGAACGCCGTGCAGTGCACGATGCGGTCGCGGTCGCGCTGGAAGTCGCTGCGTGTGGGCGCGGAGGGCTCGGCGTGGCGCCGCCCTCGCGAACGATCGGGCTGGCTGGCGCAGGGGGTGGTCGTCATGCTCGGATCGGGCGCGGGGGCTTCAGTGGTGGGTTCAGCTGTGGCCTCAGGCCTGCTTGGCCACGTTGGCGGCGATCACGTCGCGCACCACGTTTTCGGGCGCTGCCTGCATGCTGGCCTGGCCCAGCGGCCCGATCACCACGAAGCGGATCTGCCCGCCTTCGGCCTTCTTGTCGACCTGCATGAGCTCCAGGTAGCGGTCGGCGCCCAGGTCCGGACCCACCACAGGCAGCCCGGCGCGCTCGATCAGGGCCTTGATGCGCTGGGAGGTGCTGGCGTCGATCAGGCCCAGGCGGGCCGACAGGTCGGCGGCCATGACCATGCCGCAGGCCACGGCCTCGCCATGCAGCCAGGCGCCGTAGCCCATGCCCGCCTCGATGGCGTGGCCGAAGGTGTGACCGTAGTTCAGGATGGCGCGCAGGCCCGATTCTTTCTCGTCCTGCCCGACCACCCAGGCCTTGATCTCGCACGAGCGGCGCACGGCGTGGATCAGGGCTTCGCGGTCGCGTGCCAGCAGCTTGTCCAGGTTGGCTTCCAGCCAGGCGAGGAACTCGGCGTCGGCGATGGGGCCGTACTTGATGACCTCGGCCAGGCCGGCCAGGAGCTCGCGCTGGGGCAGGGTGCCCAGCGAGTCGAGGTCGCAGACCACTCGCAGCGGTTGGTAGAAGGCCCCGATCATGTTCTTGCCGGCGGGGTGGTTGATGGCCGTCTTGCCGCCCACGCTCGAATCGACCTGGGCCAGCAAGGTGGTGGGCACCTGCACGAAGGGCACGCCGCGCATGTAGCAGGCCGCAGCGAACCCGGTCATGTCGCCCACCACGCCGCCGCCCAGCGCGTACAGCACCGTTTTGCGGTCGGCGGCTTCTTCCAGCAGCTTGGTGAAGACCTGGTTGAGCGCGGGCCAGTCCTTGTACTGCTCGCCATCGGGCAGCTCGACGTCCAGCACTTCTTTGTGCAGCGAGGCGATGGCCGCGCGCAGCTTGGCCGTGTAGAGCGGCCCCACCGTCGTGTTGGTGACGATCAGCGCCTTCGATGACTTGGGCAGCCCGGCGAAGCTCTCGGCCTTCATCAGGCCGCCACCGATCAGGATGTCGTAGCTGCGATCGCCCAGGTCGATGGGGACGATGGTGTGGCCGGCATCGGCCAAGCGTGCGGGGGAGGGAGCGGATGCCATCGGGTCGCTGCGGTTGGGGTCAACAGGTGCCCCGAACGTTGCGGAAGTTCGGACCTGGCCGCGATGCGAGGGGCATCCAGGGAGTAGGGGGTGACGAGCCTTGACCCTGGCACTGGCGGCTAACGGTTGGGGCTGCTTCGTTCCCGATCTGACCCGGTTGGCCGCGCCTCCATGCAGGGAGGCCCGTCACCGACCATTGTACGCGAGGCCCGGCACGTGCGGGCCTCCGAGGGCGAAATCACTCGCCCAGCAGCGCGGGCTTGAGCAGGTTGTCGGCCGGGTTGGCGCCGATCCAGATGCGCAGGATGGCGTTGTAGAAGCCGATGTCGGGCAGCGCCGAGCCCAGTTGCTTGCCATTGAGCGTGATGGTGGTGCCCACGGCGGGGTTGTAGTCGCCGATGATCACCTCGCCCTTCTTGACGCCTTCGAACTCGGTGAACAGGTCGCCGAACTTGGTGATCTGGTTGACGTACTTGGTCTTCTCGTCTTTTTCCAGGTTCTTGTTGATGCCGGCCAGGAAAGCAGAGCCGAACTCTTCGGAGGTCAGGTCCCGCAGGAAGACGATCTTGAAACGCTTGGGGCCGTTCAGGGCCAGCACGTCGGCGGCGTTGGTCTTCTTCTCGGTCAGGTACAGGCCGATGGCGTAGATCTTGAACACGGCCTTGATGCGCGCGCCAGCGCCATTGAGCACCAGGGTCTTGCCCGCCACGGTGGCGGTGTCTTCGATCTTGGCGCCCTGGACTTCAACAGCCTGGGCGGTGGACAGCGAGCCCAGGGTCAGGGCGGCGGCGGTCATCACAGCGGTGAGGTGAGCTTTCATCTGAATGTCCTTTTGGATCGGATCGGGGTGCTGACAAGGGGAAGGCGATCAGGTGTTCGAATCCAGCTTGAACACGCTGACCACCGCAGCCAGGTTGTGCGCCTGGTTCTGCATGGATTCGGCCGCGGCGGCGGCCTGCTCGACGAGGGCGGCGTTCTGCTGGGTCACGCCATCCATCTTGTGGATGCTGCGGGTGACCTCCTCGATGCCGTCGCTCTGCGAGCGCGAGGCGGCGGTGATCTCGCCGATGATGTCGGTCACGCGCTGCACGCTGGAGACCACGTTGTCCATGGTCTGGCCGGCATCGCTGACCAGCTTGCTGCCTTGTTCGACCTTGTCCACCGACTCGTTGATCAGCGACTTGATCTCCTTGGCGGCGGTGGCCGAGCGCTGGGCCAGCGTGCGCACCTCGCCTGCCACCACGGCGAAGCCGCGGCCCTGCTCGCCAGCTCGGGCGGCCTCGACGGCCGCGTTCAGCGCCAGGATGTTGGTCTGGAAGGCAATGCCATCGATCACGCTGATGATGTCGACGATCTTGCGCGACGAGGCGTTGATCGCGCCCATGGTGTCGACCACCTGGGCCACGACCTCGCCGCCCTGGGCCGCCACCTGCGAGGCGGCGGACGCGAGCTGGTTGGCCTGGCTCGCGCTCTCGGCGTTCTGGCGCACGATGCGCGTGAGCTCGTTCATGGCCGATGAGGTCTGGGCCAGCGAAGAGGCCTGCTCTTCGGTGCGCACCGACAGGTCCGAGTTGCCCGAGGCAATCTCCGAGGACGCCGAGGCGATGGCCACGGTGCCCTGGCGCACATCGCCCACGATGCGCTGCAGGCTGCGGTTCATTTCGTCGAGGGCGCGCATGAGCTCACCCGTCTCGTCCTGGCTTTCGCTCTGGATCGAGGCGCTGAGGTCGCCACCGGCCACCTGCTTGGCCAGCGAGACGGCGCGCGTGAGCGGGCGGGTGATGCTGCGGGTGGAGAACAGGGCCACGCCGACGCTGACAGCGACGATGGCCGCGGCCAGGCCCAGGATGAAGACGGTGGTGTTGCGCGCGGTCTCCGCCGAGCGGTTGCCGGCGGCTTCCATCAGGGCGTGCTGGCGGGTGTTGAGCTGCTCCAGGGCCTCGAAGTACTTGGTGTGCGTCGAGCGAACCGAGAACAGGAACTTGGTCAGCGCCTCTTCTTTCTGGCCGCCCTGGATCAGGTCCACAAAGGCCTTTTGCGCCTTGCCCGAGCGCTCGCGGTACTTGGTCAGGTTGGCCAGCAGTTCCTTGTCGGCTTCGTCGGGCAGGGCCTTTTCCACCTCGGCGGCCAGGTCGACGTTGAGCTTTTCGTACTTGGCGATGTTGGTCAGTTCACCCTTGATCTGCTCGTCGTCGCTCATCACCAGCACGCTGAGCATGCTGCGGGAAATCTCGTTGAGGTTGGCCTTCATCCGGTTGGCGGTCACCGTCTGAGGGTAGGTGCCGCTGACGATCTCCGTGGTCTCGTGGCTCAGGCCCTGGATGCGGGTCAGGGCCAGGCCGGCCAGCAAAACCATCAAGGCGATCACGAGGCCGAAGCCGATCGTCAGGCGTTGACCAATGCGGATGTTGCGGATGTTGATCATGTGGTTTGCCCAGGAAATGCGAAAGGCGCCCTCCGTTACGGATGCTCACCTTTTCGCGCATGGCAAAGCCGGTGAAATCCATCACGGATGAGCGCCTTATCGGACGTTCAGGGGCAAACTGAATGCGAACCGAGGGATCACCCTCGGTCGGTTTCAGCGCAGTTGCAGCTCCTCTGCGCCGTAGGTCACGCCCAGCGGTTCGATGACGACCTGCTTGGGGCCGTCTTCCACTCGGCCGGCCACCCAGGCGTCGATGCCCAGGGACTTCGACACCGCCACCACGCGCTCGGCGTGCTCGGCCGAGACGTACAGCGCGAAGCCGGCGCCCATGTTCAGCGTGCCGTAGGCCTCGTGGTCGTCCAGTCCGCATTCCTTCTGCATGAAGGCCAGCACCGGGGTCTTGGGCGGCACGGTGGTGATGCGGTAGGTCAGCTGCTTGGGATGGCGCAGCAGCTTGCGCCAGCCGTGGCCGGTGACGTTGGCGCAGTAGTTGGGGATGATGCCTTCCTTGGCCAGGGCCTCGGTCACGGGCGAGTACAGCGTGGTGGGCGCCAGCAGGGCCTCGCCGTAGCTCTGGCCGTTGCCGATGTCGGTCAGGTAGCCCTGGGGCAGGCGCTCGGCCAGCTTGCGCGCCAGCGACAGGCCGTTGGCGTGGATGCCGCTGGAAGCCAGGAAGACGATGGCGTCGCCGGCGCCCAGCTTGTCGCCCACCGACAGGCGTTCCTTGGGGCTGATGATGCCGGTGCACGAAGCCGCCAGGTCGACGCGGCCGTCGGCCACGATGCCGGCCAGCGCCGGGGTCTCGCCGCCACCCCAGGCCACGTTGCAGACCTCGCAGGCCTTCTTCCAGCCGGCCACCAGGGCGTTGGCGCGCACCTTGTCGCCGAACCAGTCGGAGCCGCCAGCAGCCCAGTAAGCCTGCACCACCAGGGGCGTGGCGCCCACGGTGATCAGGTCGTTGACCGCCATGGCGATGGTGTCCTGCGCGATGCCGTCGTAGTAGCTTTTGCCCGTGAGCTTGGCCATGTCGTCGGCCACCAGCGTCTTGGTGCCCAGGCACTCGACGATGGAGGCCAGGTACATCGGGCCCACATCGACCACGTAGGCCGACTCGCCGCGCGAGGCCAGCACCTCGCTGAAACCATGGCTGGCCAGGTGGCTGCCCGTGGCGGCGGCGGCACGCTGCGCGGCCACCTTCAGCGGGTCGATCAGGTCGTAGTTGACGCCGGCCTGGTCGTAGGTGAGGGGGGCTTGGTGGTTCGGGGGCGTGGCGGCGGTCATGGGCGGGCGTCGTCGTGGAGCGGAAAACCCGCAATTATCCCGCAGGCGGCGCTCGCCGTGGCGACACCTTGGCGACAATCGGGCCCTCATCCTGGAGTGCCCGATGACCGGATTTTTCTCTTCGCTGCCCATCCCCCTGCAGACCATCGGTCTGCTGACCCTGTCGAACGTCTTCATGACCTTCGCCTGGTACGGGCACCTCAAGAACATGTCGCACAAGCCCTGGGTGGTGGCGGCGCTGGTGAGCTGGGGCATCGCCCTGTTCGAGTACCTGCTTCAGGTGCCGGCCAACCGCATCGGCGCCCAGCACTTCAGCGTGGCCCAGCTCAAGATCATGCAGGAGGTGATCACGTTGAGCGTGTTCGTGCCCTTTGCCGTGTTCTACATGGGGCAGCCCTTCAAGCTGGACTACATCTGGGCGGCGCTGTGCCTCGTGGGCGCCGCCTACTTCATGTTCCGGGCCTGAAGGGGCCGGGGCTCACTGGCTGAGCTTGCGCGCCTCTTCGATCTGGTATTCGAAATAGCGCTGTCCGGAAAAGGCAATGGTGGCCATCAGCACGCCCGCGCCGACCAGCAGCGCCAGCGCGATGCCGATGACCACCGGCCAGCCGGCCTGGGGCGCCTGCTCGGCCGGGATGCCGGGGTTGTGGCGGGCGTTCCAGCGCTCGTCGGGCGTCAGCCCGTAGAGGATGGCCTGCAGCATCGTGGCCGCCACGGTGAAGCCCAGCACCGGGATCAGCACCCAGGCCAGGTGGTCGTCCTGGCCGAATTCCGCGACCCGGTTGAGCCCCCACAGCCCGATGGCGGTGGGCACCGGCAGCAGCCAGCCTGGCAGGTCGCCCAGGCCGTGCAGGTAGAAGCGGTGCAGGCCGAGGGGGCCGCCAAGCAGGGCCAGCCAGGTGGCCAGGGTCTTGGAGCGGGGCGTGCGGGTCGGGGTGGTGGTCGCCATGGGGCTCTGGGGGGCTCTGAGGGGGCTGATCGGGTGCAGGGAGGGCAGGTTTTGCGCATTCCCGTCTCCTCAGACTATAATTCGCGGTTTTCCGGCCCGAGCTGGGCTGGCCGCGTTGAAAGTGGCCGGTCTGCGCGTATCTAATCGGCCCCGGAGAAATCCATCCGCCGGCAGGTTGCGTTCATGGAACGCAGCGGTGCCTGCTCTGGCCACCGATCCCCGAGTGTCTCCCGGGCGAGGTGGCCGCCAACTGATCTGAAGGACACATCATGGTCGTGATTCGACTTGCACGTGGCGGCTCCAAGAAGCGCCCTTTCTACAACATCGTCGTTGCCGAACAGAAGAACCGTCGTGACGGTCGCTTCCTGGAGCGCGTGGGCTTTTACAACCCCGTGGCTTCCGGCAAGGCCGAAACCCTGCGCCTGTCGCTCGACCGCGTGAACCACTGGGTGGAAAGCGGCGCTCAGCCCTCCGCCGCCGTGACCCGCCTGCTGCGCGAAGCCGGCAAGGCCCAGCCCGCTGCCTGATCGGGCATGACGGTTCGCGCCCCGAGCACATCGCCGGTGCTGGACGACGGTGTCGTCTGGCCCGAAGACGCGGTGGAGGTGGGGCGCGTCGTCGACGCCTGGGGCGTCAAGGGCGGCATCAAGGTGCAGCCTTTTTCTTCCGACCCCCAGGCCCTCTTCTGCACGAAGAAATGGTTCCTGCGCCCCGCTGAAGCCAGCGCGGGCGCTGTTTCTCGTCCTGGTGCGGCCTCGCCTGCTGCGGGCATGACCACCGCTGGCGTGCCCAAGCTGGCCCGCCCCCGCTTCCTGCAGGTCAAGTCGGCCCGCGAGCAGGGCGATGTGGTCGTGGTCACCGCCGATGACCTGGTCGATCGCAACGCCGCCGAAGCGCTCAAGGGCGCGCGCGTGTTCGTGTCGCGCTCGGCTTTCCCGACGCCCGACGAAGGCGAGTTCTACTGGGTCGACCTGATTGGCCTGGACGTGCGCAACCCGCAAGGCGAAGCCCTGGGGCGCGTGGCCGACTTGCTCGACACCGGCCCGCAAAGCGTGCTGCGTTGCGAATACGCCGACGCCGACGGCAAGCCCGCCGAGCGCCTGATCCCCTTCGTGTCGGCCTACATCCTGAGCGTCAGCCTGGCCGACAAGCTCATCGTGGCCGACTGGGGCCTCGACTACTGAGCCACCGATGCCGGCGCACCGCCGGGGAGGCTGACCATGGCCGTTCGCTTCGACGTCATCACCCTGTTTCCCGAGTTGTTCGCACCCTTCCAGCAGGCCGGGGTGGCGCGCCGCGCTTTCGAATCGGGCCAGGTCGACCTGCGCCTGTGGCAACTGCGCGATCACGCCGAGGGCGTCTACCGCCGCGTGGACGACCGGCCCTTTGGTGGCGGGCCGGGCATGGTGATGCTGGTCGAGCCCCTGGAGCGCTGCCTGGGCGCCATCCGCATGCAGCAGGCCGAACAAGGCGCTGGGCGCCTGCCGGTGATCTGGTTCAGCCCCGCCGGTCCGCGCCTGACGCAAAAGCGCGTGCAGCAATTGGCCGCCAGCCCGGGCGCCGTGCTGGTGTGCGGCCGCTACGAGGGCGTGGACCAGCGGTTCATCGACTCCCATGTCGACGAAGAGCTCAGCCTGGGCGATTACGTGCTCTCGGGGGGCGAGCTGCCCGCGCTGACGCTGATCGATGCGGTGGCGCGCCTGCAACCCGGCGTGCTGCACGACGCGGCTTCGCACGAGCAGGACAGCTTCTCGGACGGCCTGCTGGACTGCCCGCATTACAGCCGGCCGGAGGTGTTGCCGGGCGTGCAGGGCGCCGCAGACCAGGCGGTGCCGCCAGTGCTCATGTCGGGCCACCATGCGCAGATCGCGCGCTGGCGTCGCGAGCAGCAACTGGCCCTGACCGCGCGCCGCCGGCCCGACCTGATCGAGGCGGCGAGGGCCCGTGGCGAGCTGTCGAAAAAAGACGAAGACTTTCTTCGCGGATTGACGCTATAATCTGCGGTTTTCCGATCCTCTGCCCGGCTTTGCTGGGGCCGCCTTGGGTTTTCGAGGCAGGCGCTGGCGCCAATTTCTCAACGCGCGGGCACGATCATCAAGGAGCCTTTGATGTCCAACATCATCCAGCAGCTCGAGCAAGAAGAAATCGCTCGTCTGAACAAGACCATTCCCTCTTTCGCCCCTGGCGACACCGTGATCGTGTCCGTCAACGTGGTGGAAGGCACCCGCAAGCGTGTCCAGGCCTACGAAGGCGTGGTCATTGCCAAGCGCAACCGTGGCCTGAACTCCAGCTTCATCGTCCGCAAGATCTCCAGCGGCGAAGGCGTGGAGCGCACGTTCCAGCTGTACAGCCCGCTGATCGCTTCGATCGAAGTCAAGCGCCGCGGTGACGTCCGTCGCGCCAAGCTGTACTACCTGCGCGAGCGTTCCGGCAAGTCGGCACGCATCAAGGAAAAGCTCGCCTGAGCGAAGCGAAGCCGCTCGGCCGCAGGCTGAGCGGTGCCATGCAAAGCATGGCAAGCGAGCTTTCGCCGCAGGCAAAAGCTGGCCTTTCCGCAGTCAACACTGCCCAAGCCGCCCTCGCTTCCGCGACGGCGGCTTTTATCATTGGCGCATGTCCCTGATCATCGACCCGCGTGCCGCCGAATTGCTGGGGCACGACCTTCACCTGCCGCCCGTCTCGCCTGATCGTTTCTCACGGCAGGCCTTGAGCGCGCGCTTTGCGTCGCCGCCGATCTGGCAGCCGGACATCGAGGTCGAGAAGTGGTATCGGGCGCCCGACCCCGTTCAGGCGGCGGTGCTGGTGCCCCTGGTCATGCGCGACCGCGCCTCGGTGCTGCTGACCCAGCGCACCGCCCACCTGAAAAAGCACGCCGGGCAGATCAGCTTTCCAGGCGGCCGCATGGAGCCCTCGGACCTGGGGCCGGTGGCTGCGGCCCTGCGAGAGGCGCAGGAAGAGGTGGGCCTGGACCCCGCTCGCATCGAGGTGCTGGGCAGCTTGCCCACCTACACGACCGGCACCGGCTTCATCGTCACGCCCGTGGTGGGCCTGATCACGCCACAAGCCGATGAGCACGAGGGGCTGATCATGCGGCCCGATCCGGGCGAGGTGGCCGAGGCCTTCGAGGTGCCGCTGGATTTCCTGATGGACCCGCGCCACCACCAGAGGCGGGCCTTCGACATGTCGGGCACCCAGCTCGATTTCTTCGCGATGCCCTGGTCGCCGCGGCCTGACAAGGAATACTTCATCTGGGGTGCGACGGCGGCGATGTTGCGAAATTTATACCGCTTCCTGTCGGCCTGAGCCAGGCGGGCCCCCTCGCGGGCAATTCGGCGGGCTTGGCAGCGGCACCGCCGCTATGATCGGCGCATGAGCTTTTTCGCCGTGCTCTTCGCCCTGCTGGCGGAGCAGCTCAAACCCCTGTCCAACCTCAACCCCATCCACCACGCGCTGGCGGCCTGGGTGCGTTGGGCTGGCCGCAATTTCGATGCGGGTGCGGACGTGCACGCGCGCGTGGTGTGGGCCATCACGGTGCTGGCGCCCGCTTCGCTGGTGGCGGTGAGCTACTACTTCATCGATCGCTACAGCACGGTGCTGTCGCTGATCTTCGATGTGGCGGTGCTGTACTTCACGCTGGGCTTTCGCCAGTTCAGCCACCACTTCACCGACATCCGCGATGCGCTGGAAGCCGGCCGCGAAGACCGCGCTCGCGAGTTGCTGGCCCACTGGCAGAACCTCGACGCCAGCGAGCTGCCTCGCACCGAGATCCTGCGACACGTGCTGGAGTACTCCCTGCTGGCCGCGCACCGCCATGTCTTCGGCGTGTTCTTCTGGTTCGTGGCGCTGTCGACCGTCGGCCTGGGGCCGGCTGGTGCGGTGCTCTACCGACTCTCCGAATTCGCCAGCCGTTACTGGTCCTACCGCAGCCGCGTGACGGGCACGCCCACGCACGACCGGCTGATGAACCTCTCGCAGACCCTGTTCACCTGGCTGGACCACGTGCCGGCCCGGATGACCGCTTTCGGTTTCGCGGTGGTGGGCAACTTCGAGGACGCGATCGACGCCTGGCGCCGCCATGCTTCGCTGTGGGTGCGCCGCAATGAGGGGGCGATCCTGTCGTCGGCCTCGGGGGCGCTCGGGGTGCGCCTGGGCGGTCAGGTGGCCCCGGTGTCGGGCTCGCCCGATGTCAGCCGCACCATGTCCCAGGGCGACTCACCCGACGTCATCGAAGCCGAGGGCAGCACCCAGGGCTCTCCTCCCATGCTCGCGCACCTGCGCAGCGTGGTGGGCCTGATCTGGCGCTCGGTGGTGCTTTGGATGCTGCTGCTGGCGCTGTTGTCGCTGGCCAACCTGGTGGGCTGAGGCCCGGCGTCGAGCTCAGAGCGCGCGGGCGCGCGCCAGCCAGTCGGCCAGGGCATCGACCATGTCGCCCTGGCTGAACGAGCAACTTTCTTCGGTGAACAGGGCTGCGCTCTCGAGTTGGCTGAGCACGCGTTCGAGCACGTCGTGGTAGCGCTGCGGCAGGGCAGGCTCGTGGCCTTGTGCGGCTTCGCGCCAGGTGCGGGTCAGCTCGGTGAGCGGCAGTTGCCCCAGGCGGAAGGCGTCGAGCGTGGCGGGCAGGGCTGAGAGGCGGTCGGTCATGCGTCGGTCACCAGCGGGGCTGGCTCAGTTCTTCGAAGAGGTCGGTGTACAGGCTCAGCCGGATGGGGCTGACCTCGCCGCGCTCGACCGCCGCGCGCACCGCGCAGCCGGGCTCTTGCCGGTGCGTGCAGTTGTGGAAGCGGCAGTCGGCGAAGTGGGCGGACAGGTCGGGCATGAGGCGCACGAGCTCGGTCGGCTGAATGTGGTGCAGTCCGAATTCCTGAAAGCCCGGCGAGTCGATGACGGCGCTGGTGCGGCTGTCGTCGAGCCAGTACCAGAGGCTGGAGGTGGTGGTGTGGCGGCCCGAATTGAGCGCCTGCGAGATCTCGCCGACCTCGGCGCGGGCGTCGGGCAGCAGGGTGTTGATGAGCGTGCTCTTGCCCGCGCCGGAAGGGCCCAGCACCAGCGAGGCCTTGCCTTGCAACATCGGCAGCACCTGCTCGCGGGCGGCATCGCCTTCGCCCTGGCCTTTGTCTTTGAGCGAGAGTTCGACCACGTTGTAGCCCATGGCGCGGTAGGGGGCCAGGCGCTGGCGGGCGGTGTCGGCGCCGGGCAGGTCCACCTTGTTGAGCACGATGGTCACGGGGATGTCGGCCGAGCGCGCGGCGATCAGGGCGCGCGTGAGCTGCATCTCGCTGAAGACAGGCTCCACCGCGATCCACATCAGCAGCTGGTCGAGGTTGGCTGCGAAGGACTTGCTGCGCCATTCGTCCTGGCGCCACAGCAGGTTGCGGCGCTCGTCGACCGCGACGATGACGCCTTCGTCGCCGCCCTCGATGTGCTGCCAGCGCACTCGGTCGCCGACCACGGCTTCGCTCTTTTTGCCACGTGGGTGGCAGATCAGGCGCTCGCCATCGGGGTTCTCGACGACGACGTGGCGGCCGTGGGTGGCCACGACCAGGCCGCTTTCGGCGCCTTCGGTGTTGGGGGCTTTGTCTTTGCTGCGCGCGGGGCGGCCACTGCCGTGTGTGCGCTTCATGCGAGCAGCGCGTCGACCCGGGCCGCGCAGATGAAATCGTTGATCGACAGGCCGCCGACCGAGTGGGTGGACCAGTTCACGGTGCAGCGGCTGTAGGCCACGAGCAGGTCGGGGTGGTGGTCTTGCTCGTGGGCGATCCAGGCGACGGCGTTGACAAAGGCCATGGTGCGGTGAAAGTCAGGGAAGCTGTGGGTGCGGGTGAGGACCACGGCGTCGCCCTCGCGCTCGATGGTCCACGCCGTGAGCTGCTCCAGCAGCTTGGCGGCTTGCTCGTCGCTCAGGGCCGGGCCGGTCTGGTGGCTGCAGCGCAGGGTGGTCAGCGCTGCGGGCGGGGTGGTCGGGTACATGGTCGGGCTCCTCACGCGGGGGTGGGCACGGTGATGGCGCGCATGGCGGCCAGCCGCTCCAGCGCAGGCGGGTGCGAGTAGTGAAAGCGCACGTACAGCGGGTCGGGGGTGAGCGTGGAGGCGTTGTCCTGGTAGAGCTTGACCAGCGCATTGGCCAGGTCACGGCCGCTGGACTGGGCGCAGGCGTAGGCGTCGGCCTCGTACTCGTCGCGGCGCGAGAAGCCCGACATCAGCGGCACGATGAAGAAGGCGAAAGGCGGCAGCGCCAGCATGAGCAGCAGCAGCGCCAGCGCGTCGTTGGGGGCGTTCAGGTTGGGGCTCACGCCCAGGCCCAGGTAGAAATCGGCCTGGCGGGACAGCCAGCCCAGCAGCGCAAAAGCCAGCAGGCTCAGGCCGAACATCATGACCATGCGCTTGAGCACGTGGCGGTGCTTGAAGTGGCCGAGTTCGTGGGCCAGCACGGCTTCGACCTCGCCATGGCTGAGCTTGCTCAGCAGGGTGTCGTAGAAGACCACGCGCTTGCCCTGGCCCAGGCCGGTGAAGTAGGCGTTGGCGTGGGCCGAGCGGCGGCTGCCGTCCATCACGAAAAAGCCCTTGGCGGTGAAGCCGCAGCGGTCCATCAGGGCCTTCACGCGCTCGGCCAGGGCCTGGTCCTTCAGGGGCTCGAACTTGTTGAACAGCGGCGCGATGAAGATGGGGAAGACGATCATCATCAGCAAGGCAAAACCCACCCAGGCGCCCCATGCCCACAGCCACCAGGCGTCGCCGGCGGCGCCCATGAGCCAGAGGATGAGCGCGGCGATGGGGCCGCCGATGACGATGCCAACCAGGCCCTGGCGGAGCTGGTCGCCCACCCACATGGGCCACTTCATGCGGTTGAAGCCGTGGCGCTGCTCGATGCGGAAGGTGTGCCAGGCCTCCAGGGGCAGGTCGACCAGGGCGGAGATCAGCGTGAAGGCGCCCAGCAGCGTCAGTTGGTAGACCAGCGGGTGGGCGCGTTCGCCGCCGCCCACCGGCAGCAGCCAGTCGCGCAGGGCGGTGTTGAGGGCGTCGAGCCCGCCCAGCAGCGTCCAGCCCAGCAGCACGGCGGTGCCCACCAGGGTGCTCACCATGCCGAAACGCAGCTTGTCGAGGGTGTAGTCGGCGGCGCGCTGGTGGCTGCGCAGGGTGATGGCGTCGGCGAAAGGCTGGGGCACGGTTTCGCGGTGGCGGGCGACGTGGCGGGCCTGACGGCCGTCGAGCCACAGGCGCACGAGCACCGAGGCGAGGACGAAGCTCACGAAAAGCGTGGTGACGAGGCTGGCTTGCATGCCCGGGAGTGTACGTTTGCCGCACAATCGCGACCACGGCTGCGCGGCCAAGACCCTGGTGAGCAGGACGGTGCCGGCGCGGCTTTTGTCAGCACATGAGGATGTCGATGAGCGAAACCACCCCCGGCGCCGAGCAGGCCCCCGAGACCCCGGCGCCCACCCTGGTCAAGAGCGACCAGAACCTGATCTGGATCGACCTGGAGATGACGGGCCTCAAGCCCGAGAGCGATCGCATCATCGAGATCGCCGTGGTGGTGACCGACGCGCAGCTCAACAACCGCATCGAAGGCCCCGTGTTCGCCGTGCACCAGAGCGACGCCACGCTCAACCTCATGGACGCCTGGAACAAGGGCACCCATGGCCGCAGCGGCCTGATCGACCGGGTCAAGGCCTCGACGGTGTCCGAAGAGGAGGCCAGCCAGGCGGTGATCGACTTCCTCAAGCAATACGTGCCGGCCAACAAGTCGCCCATGTGCGGCAACTCGATCTGCCAGGACCGCCGCTTCCTGGCCAACTACATGCCCAAGCTGGAAGCCTTCTTCCACTACCGCAACCTGGACGTGAGCACGCTCAAGGAGCTGGCCAAGCGCTGGAAGCCGGGCCTGGCCGAAGGCTTTCGCAAGGCGCAAAAGCACACGGCGCTGGCCGACATCCACGAGTCCATCGACGAGCTGGCGTACTACCGCGAGCACTTCCTGGTGAAGTGAGGTGGCGGTGTCGGCGCGACCTGCCATCGTGAAGGTGGCGCAGCCTGACGCGCCTGGCGTGGTCGATCACCCCCGGCCCGACCGGCTGGTGCGAGGCAACCCGCGCCGCCAGACGTGGTCTTTGTACGAGTCGGGCGACGGCGTGAGCAGCGTGGGCATCTGGGCTTGCGAGCCGGGGATGTGGCGCATCGCGTTCGCGCCGAGCAAGCAAGAGTACTTCTTTGTGCTCGAAGGGCACGTGCGGCTGCACGATGAGGCGGGCCTGGCGGTGGACGTGCGCGCGGGTGAAGGCGCGGTGATACCGGCCGGGTTCGTGGGCGCCTTCGAGGTGGTGGAGGCGGTGCGCAAGCACTTCGTGGTCATCGAGCGTTGAGCCCGTTGCGCCAGGCCGCCACGGCCGAGGCCAGCAGCTCGCTCAGCGAGGCGCCGTCGGTGGGAGACCAGCCTGGCAGCGAGGCCGCCAAGGCCATCAGCGCCGTTCGCACGGTGCGCGCCGGGTCCGTGAGGTCCAGCGCTGCGGCGCCGTTCTGTTTCGAGAGCTTCTCGCCGTTGTCGCCGTTGACCAGCGGGGTGTGCAGGTAACGCGGTTCGGGCAAACCCAGCAGCCGCTGCAGGTGCAACTGGCGCGGGGTGTTGTCGGTGAGGTCTTCGCCGCGCACGACATCGGTGATGCCCTGCTCGGCGTCGTCCACCACCACGGCCAACTGGTAGGCCCACAGGCCGTCGGCGCGTTTGACGACGAAGTCGCCCACGGCGGTGCCCAAGGCCTGCTGCTGCAGGCCCAGGCGGCGGTCGTGCCACGTGATCACGCCTGCCTGGCCATCGGGCACGCGCAGGCGCCAGGCCCGGGCTGGGCGGCCGTGCAGCCCGCCGTTTTCAGGTCGGCAAGTGCCGGGGTAGACCAGCTCGCCGTGGCGCGCCTTGGGGTGGCCGGCCAGCTCGTGGGCGCGTGCGATGTCGGCGCGGCTGCAGGCACAAGGGTAGGCCCAGCGGTGGCCACCATCCAGCGCGAGCAAGCGGTCGAGCGCGGCCTGGTAAAGGTGGCCGCGCTGGCTTTGCCACACGGGGGGCTCGTCGGGTGTGAGGCCACATGCGGCCAGTTGCCCAAGGATGACTTCGTCGGCGCCCGGCACGCATCGGGGCGTGTCGACGTCCTCGATGCGCACCAGCCAGGCGCCGCCGTGGGCGCGGGCGTCCAGCCAACTGGCCAGCGCCGCCACCAGCGAGCCGGCGTGCAGCGGCCCCGTGGGCGAAGGCGCGAAGCGGCCCCGGTATCCCCCCGGGGAGGCAGGCGGCGCAGGGCGGTTCACAGCACCAGGCCTTCGTGCAGGTCGAGCAGGGCTCGGCGGGTTTGGGGGCTGGCGAGCTGGTGCAGCCACCAGGTCAGCGCCAGTCCGGGCTGGCTGCTGGCCTGGCGCCACGCGTAGTGGGTGTCGAAGGCGCGGGGCGGCCCGGACACCTCCTTGCGCACCAGGCGACCGGCGGCCACGTGGGCGCGCACCATGGGTTCGGGCAGGTAGCCGATGCCCATGCCGCGCAACTGGGCTTCGAGTTTGGCGGCCATCGAGGGCACGGTGAGCACGTCCTGGCCGGGCAGGATGCCGGTGGTGGCCGTGGGCAGGCGCTTGGCCGAATCGGCGACCGCGATGATGCGGTGCTGCGCCACCGTCGCCGGGCTCAAGGGCTCGGGCTCCTGGGCGAGCGGGTGGTGCGAGGCCACCGCCAGCACGAAATGGTGCTGGCCGATGGGCTCGCAGCGGATGTCGGGGGCGCTGAGCCGGTCGCTGGAGATGCCGATGGCCAGGTCGGCCTCGCCGTGCAGCAGCGGCTCCCAGGTGCCGGTCATCACCTCGCTGCGCATCTTCAGCCGGGTGGGCGGCTTGAGCGCCAGGAAGGCCTCCATCAGGTCGAACACCGCGTGGGGCGCGATCGCCTTGTCCACCACCACGGTCAGCTCCGTCTCCCAGCCCGACGCCACGCGCTTGACCCGGTTGGCCACGGCGTCGAGCTGCTGCAGCAGCAACTGGCCCTCGCGCAGCAGCTCCTCACCGGCGGCGGTCAGCTTGGCCTGCCGGCTGCGGCGGTCGAACAGCAGCACGTCCAGCGCGTCTTCGAGCTGGCGCACGCTGTAGGTGAGCGCCGATGGCACCTTGCCGAGCTCGCGTGCCGCGGCGGCAAAGCTGCCCGTGCGGGCGATGGTCACCACCATGCGCAGGGCGTCGGGCGAGAGGGCGTGGAAGCGGTCCATGGCAGGCGTTCGGTCATTCAAAACATTTGAATGATGCCATCAGAGCGGCTCAGCCATCGACCGGGCTTGGATCCCTACAGTGAACCCATGGCCACACGACGTGGCCACCAACGTGAAACCCACGAAGAAGGAGCCCCACATGCTGACCCTGCGCCGATCCGACGAACGCGGCTTTGCCGACCACGGCTGGCTGCAGTCCTTCCACAGCTTCTCGTTTTCCGAGTACTTCGACCCGGCTCACATGGGCTTCGGCCCCCTGCGCGTCATCAACGACGACGTGGTGGCGCCGGGCCGCGGCTTCGGCATGCACGGCCACCGCGACATGGAGATCGTGACCTACGTGCTCGAAGGCAAGCTCACCCACCAGGACAGCCTGGGCCACACCGCCGACATCCTGCCGGGCGACGTGCAGCGCATGACCGCCGGCCAGGGGATCATGCACAGCGAGTTCAACCGCACGTTGCATGACCGCGTGCACCTGCTGCAGATCTGGATCGAGCCGACCGAGAAGGGCCTGCGCCCGGGCTACGAGCAGAAGAACTTCGGTGAAGCCGACAAGCGCGGGCGTCTGCGCCTGGTGGCCTCGCCGGACGGCCGCGATGGCTCGGTGACGATCCATTCGGACGCCTCGCTGAGCGTGGGCCTGTTCGACGGCGATGAGCGCGCAGAGGTGGCTTTGAACCCGGCTCGCAAGGCCTATGTGCACGTGGCCCGTGGCGCGATCACGGTCAACGGCCAGGCCCTGCAGGCGGGCGATGCGGTCAAGCTCGAAGGCGAGTCGGCCCTGGCGCTCAGCGATGGGCAGCAGGCCGAGGTGCTGGTCTTCGACCTGGCGGCTTGAGCCAGGGGCGCGCCATGTCAGCTCTGCTGCGCTTCGAGGGTGTAGGCGGCGTAGTCGTCCAGGCCAATGGTCTCGACCAGCCATGGCAGCGCTTCGGCCAGGCGGTCGTAGAGCGTCCAGGGCGGGTTGATGACGAACATGCCGCTGCCGTACAGGCCCAGGCCGCCCTTTTCGGCGCCCTTGACGCGCAGCGTGGCGTGCACCCAGTCGACCTTGGCCAGCGAGCCGCCCAGGCGCTTGAGCTGGGCCCCGAACTGCTGCGATTCCATGCGGGCGACTTCGGGGTACCAGATGGCGTAGGTGCCAGTGGCGAAGCGCTCGGTGGCGGTGCGCAGGGTTTGAAGGACCTTTTTGTAGTCTTCCTTCATCTCGTAGGGCGGGTCGATGTGGACCAGCCCGCGGCGAGGCGGTGGCGGCAAGACCTTGGGCAGGTCGGTGAAACCGTCGACCTGTTCGATGCTGACGCCGCGCTTGACGCCCGCGAAGTGGTCGCGCAGCAGGCCGATCTCGGTCGGGTGCAGCTCGCACAACCTGAGGTGGTCGCCCTGGCGCAGCATCTGGGCGGCCAACTGAGGCGAGCCGGGGTACCAGCGCAGGTCCGTGCCGTTGTTGAGCGCGGCGATCTGGTCGAGCAGGGCCTTGACGGCCACGGGCGTGCCGGCCGCCTTGCGCAGGGGCCAGATGCGGCCGATGCCGCCTTCGAACTCGCCGCTCTTGGTGGCGTAGTTGCTGGTGAGGTCGTAGAGGCCCCCGCCGGCGTGGGTGTCGATCACCCAGAAGGGTTTGTCCTTTTGCAGCAGGTGCTCAAGCACCTGCACCAGCACCATGTGCTTGAGCACATCGGCGTGGTTGCCCGCGTGGAAGCCGTGTCGATAACTGAACATGCCCGCAAGGGTAACGGGTTTTTGTCCCACTGAAAGGAAACACCATGAGCAAGCAAATCGTTGTCGTGTACTTCTCCGGCTACGGCCACACCAAGCGCATGGCCGAGGCCGTGGCGCAAGGCGCGGGCGCCAGCCTGCTGGCCGTCGACCAGGAGGGCAACCTGCCCGAAGGCGGCTGGGAGCAGCTGGCCGCGGCCGACGCCATCGTTTTTGGCGCGCCCACCTACATGGGCAACGTGCCCTGGCAGTACAAGAAGTTCATCGACGCTTCGTCCAAGCCCTGGTACCACCAGCAGTGGAAGGACAAGATCGCCGCTGGTTTCACCAACTCGGCTTCGATGAACGGGGACAAGCTCTCGACCCTGCACTACCTGTTCACCCTGTCGCAGCAGCACAGCATGATCTGGGTGGGCACGGGCCTGATGCCGAGCAACAGCAAGGCCGCCACCCGCAACGACGTCAACTACGTGGCCTCGTTCAGTGGCGCCATGGCATCGACCCCGTCGGACGCCAGCGTGGACGAAATGCTCCCCGGTGACCTGGAAACGGCCCGCCTGTTCGGCGCCCGCGTGGCCGAAGTGACGGCAAAATTCAACGCCTGATCAGACTGGAGTTCCCTCATGACCGCAACTGCTTCCGCGCGGGCCCCGCGCCTGCTGGTGATTTCCGGCAGCGCCCGCACCGGCTCGTACAACCGCCAGCTCGCCGAGATGGCCTCTCGCAGGGCGCAGGCCCTGGGCGCCGAGACGACGGTGGTCGATTTGCGTGCGCTGGAGTTGCCGGTCTATGACGAAGACTGGGCCCACGCCCACGGCAAGCCTGCGGGCGCACGCCGGCTGCGCGACCTGTTCGCCGAGCACGATGGCCTGATCCTGTCGAGCCCGGAGTACAACGCGCTGCCGACGCCTTTGTTCATCAACAGCTTCGACTGGCTGTCGGTGATCCCGGCCGAAGATGGCAAGCCATCGGGCACCGGCGCTACCGGGGGCAAGCCGGTGGGCCTGCTGGCGGCTTCGCCTGGTGCGCTGGGGGGCATCCGTGCCTTGCCGATCGTGCGCACCTACCTGAGCACCAACTTCGCGATGGTGGTGGTGCCCGAGCAGCTGGCCCTGCCGCTGGCCGACCAGCAGCTCACCAGCCCCGATCGCCTGGCCAAGCCCGAGCTGGACGCGGTGCTCGACCGCGTGGTGGCTTCGGCGGTCAAGCAGGCGCGCTGGCGCATCGCGGGGGCCTGAACAAGGCTTGTGCCATGAAAAACGGCGCCAGGGTGGCGCCGTTTTCCGCCGTTTTCTTTTGTGCTTGCCGCGCTCAGTTGGCCAGGAAGGACTCCAGGTCGGGCAGCGTGCCCTCTGGGTCCTCTTCCTGGGGCAGGTGGCCCAGGCTGGGGTAGGTGACCAGCCTGCAGCGCTGGATGTCCTGGCAGAACAGCGTGCCGTGTTCAGGCGAGATCATCTCGTCGCGCTCGCCCCACATCACGAGGGTGGGCTGCGACACGCGCCGGATCAAGGTCGAGTTGCCGCCGAACTGGGCCTGGTCCATGCGCTGGAACAGCGCGCGGCGGTTGCCCACGCGCAGGTTGAGCTCGAAGTAGCGGTCGATCTTGTCCTGCGTGACCTTGTCCGGGTCACCGAAGACGTTGCGCACGCTCGAGGCCACCATGGCTTTGGGCAGGATGCGCTCGGACACCCAGCGCAGGCCGCGCATGCTGGAGATCTGGAAGGCGATCGGCATGGACAGCACCGAGGGTTGGTAGCCGTCCGAGTCGATGAGCACGAGCTTGCGCACGCGGTCGGGCGCGAGCACCGCGGTCTGCCAGGCGATTTCGCCGCCCAGCGCGTTGCCCGCGAGCACCACCTGCTTGACCCCGAGGGTGTCGAGCAGCCGCAGCACGAAGCGGGTGTAGGCGTCGATGCGGTAGTCGCCCTGAGGGCTGGGGCCGGTCAGCCCGAAGCCGGGCAGGTCGACGCTGATGACACGGTGCTCGCCCTGCAGGGCCGTCTGCCAGCCCTCGTAGGTGTGCAGGCTCGACGCCATGCCGTGCAGCAGCACCAGGGGCGTGGGGTCGTTGCGGGGGCCGGTGTCGCGGATGTGCACCTGCATGCCATCGAGCTCCAGGAAGCTCGACGGCTCAGGCGCCCACCGGGCCATCAGCGAGCCCAGTTGGCGGTCGGGCTCCCACGTGGCCCAGACGGTGAACGCCACCGCCAGCCCGAAGAGCACGCCGGCCCACCACAATCGCTTCAGCCAATTCATGCGCGCATCATGCCGTGGAACCTGCAGCGCTCGGGCCGCGCGGCTTGAGGGATGTCACCAAGTGACGCGGGCTGGCCTCACCGCCTGTCCGCGAAACCCCTGTCAGGCGAGGTCAGCCGGCGTTGCGTGCTGCTTGCTGGGCCGACGAGCGGCGGGCGCCGTTCATCTTGCGCACCTGCTTCATCACCAGCACCTGGTAGGTCGAGCCCAGCAGGCGCACGACCTTGTCCAGGAAGCGGGCGTCGGGGCCGACCAGCACGCGGCGCTCGTTGTTCTCCACCGCCTTGAGGATCTGCAGCGCGGCGGCCTCGGCGGTCGTCACGTTGATGAGCTTGTTGGCCATGCGCTTGTGGTCGGCCTCGCTCACGCCTGTCTTGGCGGTGACCGACTCGTCGATCTTGCCGGCCATGGCGATGTTGGTGGCGATGCCGCCCGGGTGCACGCAGGTGGCGCTGACGCCGCAGCCTTCCATCTCCAGCTCCATGCGCAGGGCCTCGGTGTAGCCGCGCACGGCAAACTTGCTGGCGTTGTAGGTGCCCTGGGTGGGCACGGCCATCAGGCCGAACAGGCTGGAGGTGTTGACGACGTGGCCGTCGCCGCTTTTCTTCAGGTGGGGCAGGAAGGCCTGGGTGCCGTGCACCACGCCCCAGAAGTTGATGCCCATGATCCACTCGAAGTCCTGGATCTTGACGCCTTCGACGGTGGCGGTGAGCGCCACGCCGGCGTTGTTGAACACCAGGTTGACCTTGCCATGGTCGCGCGCGGCCTCGTCGGCCCAGGCGAAGACCTCGTCGCGGCTGGCCACGTTCACCTTTTTGACGGTGACCTTCACGCCATGCTTGGAAGCCAGCTCGGCCGTCTTGACCAGCTCGGTTTCGTTGACGTCGCTGAGCGCCAGGTGGCAGCCGCGGCGGGCCAGCTCGACGGCCAGCGTGCGGCCCATGCCGGATGCGGCGCCGGTGATGGCCGCGACCTTGTTCTTGAAGTCTTTCATGGTGTCTCCTGGGGGGCTTTTCAGTCGGGGCGAATCAGCGCTTGCCGGTGACGCGGACGGCGAACTCGCCGCATTCCTTGAGCGTCTGGCGGGCCTCGGGCAGCATCAGCATGGTGGGCCACACGTGCGGCATCTTGGCTTTGAGGTGCAGCTCGCTGGTCACGCCCTGGGCCTTGGCGCGCTCGTGCAGGCGGGTCGAGTCGGCCAGCAGGATCTCGTGCTTGCTGGCATGGATCATCAGCGGTGGCAGGCCGCGCAGGTCGGCAAACAGCGGCGATGCCAGCGGCGTGTCGGTGGGCTTGCCGGCCAGGTACAGCGCGGCGGCTTCGGGCAGCGAGTGCGGGTTGAACATCACGTCGGCGTCGGCCAGGGTCTTCATCGTCTCGCCCGAGCACGACAGGTCGCTCCAGGGCGAGAAGAGGATGGCGCCGGCCGGCAGGGGCAGGCCCTGGTCGCGCGAGGCCACCAGGCAGGCCAGGGTCAGGCCGCCACCAGCGGAGTCACCGGCGAACAGCACGCTTTTCGGGTCGACGCCTTGCTTGAGCAGCTCGGACCACCAGGCGACGGCGTCGTCGACGGCGGCGGGGTAGACGTGCTCAGGCGCCATGCGGTAGTCCACCGACAGCACGCGGGCCTGGGCCGTGCGGGCCAGGTAGGCGCAGGTGGGGCGGTGGGTCTCCAGGCCGCAGAAGAAGTAGCCGCCACCGTGGAAGTACACGATGGTGCGCTGCGGGTTGGCCACGCTGAGCCACTCGGCGGCGCACAGCTTGTGCTCGGGGCGGGCGGCCACCGGCTGGTGCTCGATGTCGCGCGGCGGCGGCGGGTAGCGCTTGGCCATCTTGTTGACCATGTGCCGCGCCTTGTGCACGTCCAGCTTGCCGCGGCCCTGGCGTTTGAACTGGTGACGCAGGACGAGGTTGGTGATGAAGGACTGGATGCTCATGCGCGTTCTGCCTGGTACTGCTTGAGTTTGAAGCGGCGGGTCTTGAGACGGTAGGCGAAGGTGAAGCCGGGCCACGCCGCCGTGTTGCGGCCCTGCTCATTGATGTACCAGCTCTTGCAGCCTGATTGCCACACGGTGCGTTCAAGCTCTTTCTGAACCCCGTCGACGAACTGCTTTTGCACCTCGGGTTTGACGTCGAGGGCGCGGATGCGCTGCTCCTTCATGGCCTTGATCGCCTCGAGGATGTAGTGCGCCTGCGATTCGATCATGAAAACCATGGAGTTGTGGCCCAGGCCGGTGTTGGGCCCCATCAGCATGAAGAAGTTGGGAAAGCCCGCCACGGCGATGCCCATGTGGGCCTCGGCGCCTTGCTTCCAGACCTCGGCCAAATCGGCACCGTTGCGGCCATGCACAGTGCCCTTGGGGATCGGGTCCTGCACCTTGAAGCCGGTGCCGAAGATGATGGCATCGACCTCGTGGAACTGGCCGTCCTGGGTGACCACGCCCTTGGGCACGACCTCCTTGATGCCCTCGGTGACCACCTCGACGTTGGTGCGCGCGAGGGCTGGGTAGTACTCGTTGGAGATCAGCAGGCGCTTGCAGCCGGGCGTGTAGTCGGGCGTGAGCTTGGCCTGCAGGGCCGGGTCCTTGATGTGCTTGCGGATGCGGTGCTTGCCCACCTTGGCCACCAGGTTCATCCATTCGGGCTTGAACTTGAAGGCCAGAAAGCGCGCCTCCAGCATCCAGTACAGCTTGGTGCGGGCCAGTTGCTGGCGCCAGGGGTTGGCGGCGAAGTCGGCGCGCTCGTCGGGGCGCACGGGGCGGTCCATCTTGGGCACAACCCAGGGCGGCGTGCGCTGGAAGTAGGTCAGGTGGGCCACCTTGGGCGCGATGGCGGGCACGAACTGGATGGCGCTGGCGCCGCTGCCGATCACGGCCACGCGCTTGTCTTCCAGGTCGAACCCGTGGTCCCAGGTGGCGGAGTGGAAGGCGCGGCCTTCGAACTTGTCGATGCCGGGCACGTTGGGGTAGGCCGGGTTGCTCAGGCCGCCCATGCCCGAGACCAGGATCTCGCCTTCGAAGACGCGGCCGTCTTCGGCCTTGACCACCCACAGCTTGCGGGCCTCGTCCCAGCGCGCGCCGGTGAGGTTGGCGTGAAAGCGGATGTGGCGCAGCAGGTCGTACTTGGTGGCGACGTGCTTGAGGTAGGCGAAGATCTCGGGCTGCGGGGCGTACAGGCGCGACCAGTTCGGGTTGGGCTCGAACGAGAACGAATACAGGTGCGACTCGACGTCGCAGGCGCAACCAGGGTAGGTGTTGTCGCGCCAGGTGCCGCCGACGTCGCCCGCGCGTTCGAGCAGCACGAAATCTTCTTCGCCCTGTTCGCGCAGCTTGACGCCCATGCACAGCCCCGAAAAGCCGGTGCCGACGACGATGATGCGGTGGCGCTCGACGCCTTCGCCACCCGGGGCCTGGGCGGCGGCGGGAGAGTGGAAGTGTTGCGGTTTCATGGTGGCTTGTCCCCGAAGATGCCTTGACTTTTGACAAAGATTCTTGTCAGAATAACTTTGACAATGATCCATGTCAACATAGGGATCTCCATGGAAGCCCCGACGCCAACCTCGCCCCTGTCCCCGCGCCGCCGCTATGGCGGGGTCCTGCCCGAAGAGCGGCAGCGGCTTCGCCGTGCCAAGCTCATCGAGGGCGCCGTCGAGGTGTTTGGCACCAAGGGCTTTCACGCCGCCACGGTGCGCGAGGTGTGCGTGGCCGCCCACCTGACCGAGCGCTACTTCTACGAGTCGTTCAAGACGCTGCCGCAGCTGTTCATGGCCACCTACGGCGAGCTGCGCGACCAGCTCATGTCGCAGACCCTGGCGGTGCTCAAAGAGGCCGAGCCCACGCCGCTGGGCATGCTGGAGCCGGCGATTCGCGTGTTCCTGGAGTTCATCCGCGATGACCCCCGCCGGGGCCGCATCATGCTGGTCGACTCATTGGGCGTGAACGACGAGGTGGCCGCGCTGAGTGGCGCCACCGCGCGCGACTACTCGAACATGATGCGCCAGCACCTGCACCTGCTGGTGCCTGCTGCGCGCGCCGACGAGGTCAACCTTGACCTGCTGGCCGACGGGATGATCGGCCTGAACGTGCTGCTGGCGGCGCGCTGGATGCAGGACGGGTTCGCGGAGCCGCTGGACAAGGTGGTGCGGACCAACCTGCTGCCGTATCAAGGCTTGCTCAAGCTGATGGCTTGAGCGCCCCTTTGTGAGAGCTTGCGCCCAAGCGGTGATGGCTCACCGGCGCAAGAACGCCAACTGATGCGCCAGCATCTGCGGGAACAGCGGGTCAAAGTAGGGGTCGAAGTGGTTGGCATCAACCTCGATCACCTGCACGTTCGGGTTGCCCACGCGCTTGACCTTGTCTGACACGAAGGGCGCCACCGTGTCGCCCGTGGCGCCGATCATCAGCATCGGGATCTGCACGTCTTTCAGGCGCAGCCAGGGACGGTACAGCGGCATGGTGAGCACCGACCTCGCCGCCACGCGGTTGTCGTACCGGTGATCCGGGTAGGCGGCCAGGGCGGACGCCATGGCGTCCCAGCCTCCGTCGCGGTCCATCGTGGCGAAATCACCCTCGCGCCCCAGGGTCGGGATGGTGATCGGGGCGCCCGGTTTGAGCTGGTCCATCAGACCCAGCCCGATCAGCTTGATGAGCCTGCCCGGCGGTGTGGCGAAGGTGGCCGCCAGGCCATCGAGCATCGGCACCTGGACGATGGCGCCCTTGAGTTCAGGGTGCTGGGTGGCCAGGTCCACCACGTGCCCGCCGCCGAACGACGTGCCCCACAGTGTGATGTCATGGGCCAGCACCTGCTGTTGCGACTTCAGGTGGACCAGCGCCGTGTCGGCCACGCGCGTTCTGCGCCAGGGGTTGATGCCTTGGCGCGGGAAGCCGCCGCTGTCGCCCCAGCCCGGGTAGTCGAACTCCATGACGGCATGGCCGGCCTCGACAAAGCTGTGGGTGAACGAAGAAGTCAGGGCCATCTGGATGCTGCCCCAGCCGCCCACCATGAGGATGGCGGGCAACTGCTGATCTGGGGCGGTGTCCTGGGGCAGGTGAAGCGTGGCCGCGCACAGGGCCCCCTCGGCCATGAACGTGGACTTGATGGAGCGCACGCGCACATGCGAGGTGTTGGGGTAGCGGCGAGGGTTCATGCTGGATTTCCGTGATTCAGGGGATGCGAGCGAATGGGAGGTCAGTGCGCGATGGCCCGCGCGGCGGGATCGCCATCGACCCGATGGGGGCGGTGTTGCGCAGGTTGCCATCGCGTCCTGTGCAAGGCGAAGGCGACCAGGCGGCTCACGGCGTGGGTCGCCGAGGCGAGGAAGCCAGCTTGAAGCTGGAACACATGCCAGCGGCCCTCGTAGACCTCCAGCTCGCAGGGCACGCCACAGTGCATGGCCTGCGCGCACAGCCGGCTCGAGTCGGATCGCAGCACCTCATCGCTCCCCACCTGGATCAGCATGGGTGGCAGGCCCTGAAGGTCGGCGTCCAGCAGCTGTTGTTCGTTCGGCGGCGCATACCAGCCAACGGCCTGCTTCAGCCAAGCCACGTGGAGCATGGGATCACGCGCCGACGCGGAGCGGACCGTGTCGCCCGACAAGCTCGTGTCCAGGAAGGGTGACAGCAGCATCAGCCCTGCGGGCAAAGGCTCGCCCGCATCACGCAGCTTCAACGCCAGGCTCAGCGCCAGGCCTGCGCCAGCGGAATCGCCGCAGACCACGATCCGCTGAGGTGTCACACCTTGGCGAAGCAAGTGACGGTAGCCAGACAGCGCGTCTTCCAGCGCAGCGGGGTGAGGGTGTTCCGGTGCAAGGCGGTAGTTCGGCACCCAGACGGTCATGCCTGCAGCGGCCAGGCGGGTCGTCACGCTGCGATGGGTTCGGGCGCTTCCCACGCAAAAGCCGCCACCGTGGAGGTAGAGGACCACGGGGCCTTGGCCCGGGGCCTCCTGGCGTGAGATCACCTCCGCGGGCATGCCGTCGACCGATTGGCGTTCGATGTGCACGCCACCGACCGCGGGCATCAGCCGCGCGAGGGCACTCACGACGAAGCGCTGCGTGCCGACGCCGAAGGGGGGACGAATCAGGGTCTTGAACGACAGGCGTAGCAAGGCCCTCAACACGCCCGCGCTGACCGACTCGACCAAGCCCGATGGCTCGGCGTGCCGCACCACCTGCCCGCCGCGGCGATCGGGGCTGCTGAAGTGGTAGGCCTTGAGCGACGAGTGACGCGTGAGCCAGCGGTAGCCGAAGGTGAAGCCCGGCCAGTTGGTGCTGTTGTGGCCGTTGGCGTCCACGTACCAGCTTTTGCACCCTTGCCAGACGGTGGCCCGCAGGCGGTCCTGGATGGTGCTGTTGAAGCGGGTGTGGCGCTGTGCATCGACTTCCACCGTGCTGGCGCCTGCCTTGTCGGCGGCCTTCATGCACCGCATCACGTGGGCGATCTGGCTCTCCAGCATGTAGATGATGGAGTTGTGGCCCAGGTTGGTGTTGGGGCCATAGAGCATGAAGAAGTTGGGGAAGCCGGGCACGGTCATGCCCAGGTAGGCTTGCGCGCCCTTTTGCCATGCCTCGTTGAGCTCAAGCCCACCTCGGCCCGTGATCGTCATCGGCGCCAGGAACTCCGTGGCCGCAAAGCCGGTGCCGTAGACGATCGCATCAAAGGGGTGGTGTTGCCCATCCACCGTCTCGACGCCATCGGCCGTGATGCGGCGGATGCCTTGGGTGACCAGGTTCACGTTGGGCCTGGCCATGGTGGCCAGGTAGTCGTTGGACAGCAGGATGCGCTTGCAGCCGATGGGGTAGTCGGGCGTCAGTTGCGCGCGCAGCGCCGGGTCTTGCACTTGCTTGCGCAGCAGCGCCCTGAAGGGCAGGCCCCCCGCGAGCTCCATCACGGACTTGATGCGCGTGAAGCCGATGGCCCGGCTCTCGTACTGGGCGTAGATGCGGGCGCGGTGCAGCTTCATCGTCCAGGGCAGGGCGTTGAACAAGGCCTTGCGCCAGCCTGCATAGGGGCCATCAGGGCGCGGCAGGATGTACGCAGCCGAGCGCTGGAACACCGTCAGCTGGCTCACCTGGTCTGCGATGGCGGGCACGAACTGGATGGCCGAGGCGCCGGTGCCGATCACCGCGACGCGTTGGCCACTCAGGTCATGGCTGTGGTCCCACAGGGCCGAGTGGCAGACGTGGCCCTGGAACTGCTCCATGCCTTCCAGCTTGGGGTAAACCGGGCGGCTGAGTTGCCCGGTGGCCGCGACCACATGACGGGCTTGCAGCACCTGGCCATTGGTCAAGGTCACGGTCCACAGCGCGAGGCCTTCGTTGAAGCTCGCCCCAGCCACCTCGCAGCCAAAGCGAATGGAGGGCAGCAGGTCGTATTTGCGGGCGCAGTGCTGCAGGTATTGATGGATCTCGGCCTGACGAGCAAACACCCGTGACCAGTTCGGGTTCGGTTCGAACGAGAACGAGTACAGGTGCGAGGGCACGTCGCAAGCGGCGCCTGGGTAGGTGTTGTCTCGCCACACGCCACCCACGTCGCCCTGCTTTTCCAGGATGAGGAAATCGCCCAGCCCCGCCTTCTTCAAGGCGATGGCCATCCCGATGCCGGCGAAGCCCGAGCCGATGATGATGGTGTGAAAGGGGGCGCTGCCCTCGGGGCCTTTTCGCTGCATGTCTTGAAACCTCACGTTGCGACGAAGGTCTGTTCGTCGAGCGCGAATCATGCGCACCCCCACCGGCATCGTGAATGTTGACTGAGGTCAAACGCTTTATGATTTGGGCCAAACGCATCGGTGTTCACCCTTCATCGGCCCTCCATGAATTTCTGGGATTTCAAGCGCAGTTCGGCGAGCGTGAGGCTGCTGGTCGAGTTCGGACAGGAACGCGGCCTGGACGTCGCCAAGCTCCTGGCTCGCTCGGGCCTGAAAGAAGCCGATCTGGCGGACCTGTCCATCGAAGTCGATGCCAGCCAGGAGCTGTGCGTGGTGGGCAACCTCATCCGCGCGTGCAGGCAGCCCGGACTGGGGCTGGAAGTGGGCATGCGCTACAACTTCGCCTCGTACGGGCTGTGGGGGCTGGGTTTGATCAGCAGCGCGACCGCTGGCGAGGCCATGGCGCTGGCCTTGCGGTTCGTTCCGCTGACGTTTGCGTTCTGCCGCATATCGGGTGCCCTGGACGGCGAGGTGTACACCGTGGGCTTCGAGGCGCCCGAGGTCGAGCCTGCGGTGCAGCGCTTCCTGGTCGAGCGAGATGTGGCGGCGGCCGCCCGACTCATGAAGGAGGTGCTGGGCCCCGAGTTTGTCTTGTCTCGGTTCACCCTTCAGCACACCGTCGAGCGCGGCGTCGGCCGCCTCGAACACCTGGTGCGTGGGGTGGGGGTTCGACCTGAATTCGGCGCCCGCAGCAACAGCTTGTCATTCGATGGCAGGCTGCTGGCTTTGCGGCTGCCTCAGGCCAACCCCGTCACGGTGGCCATGTGCGAGCGGGCCTGCGAGGAGTTGTTGGAGCGGCGCCGCGCCCGCTTGGGCACCGGGGAGTTCCTGCGGCAATACCTGGCGGCGGCGCCGCTGAACATGGCGCCGGACCTACACCATGCGGCACGCGCGCTGGGACTCAGCGACAGGACGTTCAAGCGTCGGCTTCAGGAGGAGGGTCTCACCTTCCGAGGGCTCTCGGCCGAGGTGCGCGGTCGCCAGGCGAACCAGTTGCTGGAGGATGAAACCCTGTCGCTCACCGATATTGCCGAGCGCATGGGCTTCAGTGACCTGTCCAGCTTTTCGCAGGCGTACAAAAGGTGGTTTGGGGTGGCGCCGAGTGTTGGGCGGGGTTCTTCGATTGGCCTTCAAATTGTTGGGTACACCATACGCTCGTTCGAAGAACTATGATCGTCCTCCCAAAGTAGTCGAATTGAGTACTTGCTGGCAGAGTCCATCGAAACTGCGGCGATAAGGTCAACCGACCCGTGCGGCTGCATGACCTCGAGCGGAAACTTGCTCTCGACATCCCTGGGAATGAAGACGCTCTCGCTATTAGCATCTGCGAACTCGATGCGAACGTGCCTAGCCGCGGCCTTTCCACGGTTGAATACTCGCAGCCGGTACCCGGTTCCAATCTTCAAGAAGTTCGCGTCGAGCGCTGCTTGCCTGGATGCCTTGACCTCCGCATCCTCTTTGCGTTGCAAAGTTCGGTTCAGCAATTCTTGGTTCTCGAAGAACTTCTTCTGCCGCCCATTGAACCGGTACGTTATGAATAGCGCCGCGGCTGAAACGCCGAGCGCTAGCAGCGCGACATAGTCCGATGAGGTCATCGCTTATCGAATCTTGATGAACTTGTTGCCGCGAAACGCGTCGCGAAGTGTCCGGTGCATCATCTGCTCCAGCTCCTTCTTTGCTTCGCTGACGACATCCTGCTTCGCAGTCTCAATGAGCTCTGAGTTGTAGCTCTCCAGCTCGTCGCGGCGCAACTGCCTGCCGCAAGATGCGCAGGTGACGATTCCGCTGGGACCGGCTGCCTCGTCGAACTGAAAATCGGTCTTGCCGCAGGTAGGGCATTGCAGGCTCACCTGACGCCGGATGTCTTTCATGCGATTCTCCGGAAGCTTCGCCCAAGCTCGGCGTGCTGGCTTAGCGCTTCACCTTTTGCGTGAGAACGCTTCCCGCCACGGATTTCGAAGCGGGCGACGTCCGGGTGCTGTCGAGAGTCTTTGAAGCCTTTGTGGCAACCGTCGTCGAGGTGATCCGGCCGGCCCCTGCTTGAGACAGTGCGCTCCCAGCGACCGAGCGTTCAGTCTTGGTCGACGAGGTGCTGCGAAGGATTGCAGAGGCCGTGCTGGCCACCTTCAGCGAGGTTTTTTCGTTCTTCGGCATGAGATTACCTTTCGTACGTGGCGCGACCGCCACTGTCCATTCACTAAAGCTTCAGCAACCGGCGCAGCGCACACAGCACCCGGCCAAAGAAGCCACCCGAGGCAGCGGCTCGCTGCACATCTCGCTCGCGATTGATTTGGGCGACCTGGCTGGCTCGGTCGGCAAAGTCCCGCGCCTGAACCCGTTCAATCTGGCCCTTGCTCATGCTGCCCGCCCAGGAGATGCTATTCCGGCGAATCCAGTAATGCGACTTGCACGCGTAGTTCCAGTTGCCGATGGACGGATGCAGGCTGACCTTCCCCCCGTCCATGCTCAGATGCCAATCCGCCGACGACAGAGGAGTCACCACCTTCTCGCCGCACCCGCATGCGCAGAGATGCGAGGCGGTTCGGTACTTCTCGCTGACATAAAGCACGCCAGGTTCGAGAAGCTTCGGGATGAATTCGACGAACTCGGGCCTGATAGCGCTAGCCTTCATCGCCACCCCCGACGCCAGCAACCGTCTTCGCAAGCATGTTCTGGTTGACCGAGAACAGCATGTTCACCGTCGCAAAATCTGCCTGGTAGAACCCGCAGTACTGCTTCCACAGCATCACGGCCATCTGCGCGTTCATCGCGTTCATGTCGGCCACTTGGATGTTCTGGCGATACAGCGCATCATCATCGCCATCCGCCAGCGGGACGCTGTTGTCGACGTGGTCGGCCAGCTCGGGGGTCACGAGGGTCGCACGGCAACTTCCGATGAGGCGCAGCGAACCCTTGACCTGTTGCAAGTTCATGCCGACATCGACGAACGGAATGCAGTGCGCCTGGAGGAAATTGAAGATGAGGCGGCGAGCATCAGCTCGGTCAACGCAGACAAAAACGAAGCTGAAATCCGCTAGCTCTGCGATGTTGGCATCGTCCAAGAAATACGGATGGCTGACGATGCTGCGGTGCATCGCGCTGTAGCGCCGCTTATAGATTTCGACCTTGGGAAGCCGCGCATCGATTTCGGCCTCGGTGGCCGCACCGGGGGAGCGGAACGCGCTGTGCTGCTCGAAGAGGTCGCCGTCGAAGAGCTCGATGCTTGGCACGGGCGTCTTGGCCAACTGGTCAAGCACATAGCTACCCGTGCCGCCCAGGCCCACGATGGCAACTTTCCCGATGGCCAACTGGGCCGATGTCATCAGGATCTCCGCGCGTGCCGATGCCGAGTCCGGGTACTGGAAGACCGACTCGTCCTCGCTGCGCTTCACACCTCCCGCCTGCGCCCGCGACCAGGGCTCAAGCACGCCCGCCTGCGCCTGAATCAGGTTGATGTAGTGCATCACCTTCTCAACATGCGTCTGGAAGTGGTCCACGCCGACCGGCTTGTTGGAGAACCGGAAATTGAAGGTGCAACCAGGGAAGAGCTCCTGCCCTTGGTTTTCGTTTTCCAGTTCGGCCAGGCGCCGACGGTCCGCATAGCAGGGGTACTCACCCTGCCACCAGACCTGGTGGCTGTCGCCGTGATTTGCGTTCGGCGGAAGCAACTGGCCGCCGGACTCCACGTACTTGCAGATGAGGGTGCCGCGCTTCACTTCCCCAGCTTCATTGACGTAAGGCACCTGATGCACCAGCAAATGCTGCTGGCGCACCTCCACGTCAAACCCGCCAGCGGCAAGCTGCTGCAGGGCCGATTCAGGAACGGTTGGTTTTGACGACATTGAAGCTCATCCCCTCTTTGACGGTCACCTTCTGGCCCGGAGCCAGGGTGCCGTCGTGGCCATGTGGATTGGCGTAGGTGACGGAGTACAGGATGTCGAACGGCCCACCAGGGAAGGCCAGCCGCACGACCTGTTCGTACGTCAGGTGTTTGTCCTTCACGGTCTCTTGCTGACCGTTGATGACGATGCTGAACGACTTCTCCTTGCCTTTGGAGGCGTCGTCTCGATGAACAGATGGTTCGATGGACATGCTGGTACCTCTTGAGTCTGTTGACTGCCGTGTGGACTGCGTGGGGCCTGGAAGGCCAGGCCGAGAACGCATCGTTATATTAAATGAACGATTGCGGAGCGTCAACTACAACGAACGGATCGTTCGTGGACTAGAATTCTTGCAACTGAGACTGTTTGTAGGCAGGGGAACGCATATGTCACTTGGTGCCAAGCTGGCGGAGCTTCGGCTTCGGAAGGGGCAATCGCTCCAGGAAGTAGCAACAGCGGTGGGAGTGTCGAAGACTCACATCTGGCAGCTTGAGAAGGGAGCGAGTGGCAACCCTTCGATGGACCTACTGAAGAGCCTAGCCGCCAACTTCGGAGTTCCTCTGACCTATTTGGCGGATGCCGATAGCGAAGAATCGCTGGATGACGTCGAAGC
This sequence comes from Burkholderiales bacterium RIFCSPHIGHO2_01_FULL_63_240, assembly GCA_001770725.1. GTDB lineage: Bacteria > Pseudomonadota > Gammaproteobacteria > Burkholderiales > Burkholderiaceae_C > Aquabacterium. The sequence continues at coordinate 182,293 of MERU01000001.1, read as the reverse complement.
TCATCAGTTCTTCCGCGACTTCAAGTCGCTTTCGGAGGACGAGCAGGCCGTCTTGAAGCAAACTCTGGATCTCTTTAAGAAGAAGAGGACTCAGGGAGATGGTGGAGCTTGACCTTGTAGAGTTGGCCGACCTCACGCGGCCAGAGCAGCTCGTTGCCGAAATCTTGCGGCAGAACCCTCAGATGCCGGTCCCGGTACCGATCGAGGAAATTGCCCGCTTGGCGGGTATCTCAAAGATTGCCTCGATTGAATCGACTGGTTTCGAAGGCACTCTCATTACGAACCTCGAGAAGTCCGACGGGCACATCTTCTACAACTCCAGCGTTCCCCGACCGCGCCAGAGATTCACGATAGGTCACGAGCTGGGCCATTTCCTATTGCCGTGGCATCGTCAGGCAACCTTCAAGTGCTCAGTTGATGATCTGAAGACCACAAAGGCTGGGTGGGAGCTCGAAGCTAATCGCTTTTCCGCTGAGCTTCTCATGCCGCAGGCCCTGCTCGCCCGTGAATGCAGCCCCTCTCGCGAGTTCGACCTTGCCGACGTCATTCGAGCGCGAGACGCATTTGGCACAAGCATGGAGTCCACGATTCGCCGCATCATCGAGCGCAGTGAGCTTGCCTACGCCGTCGTGTTCTCGCACGAAAACAAGGTCCGATACGCCAACTTTAGCGAGTACTTCAGCGCGAGGTTAACGGTCCGGAAGGATTCGCCGTTGCCTGCCAAGAGCCTAAGCCGGCTCGGTACCAGCAGCATGGACGACTGGAACGAAATTGATTCGCACTGGTGGCTTGACGATTCCAAGGGGGAAGGCGCGCTGCCCGACTCCTTGTACGAACAGACGCTCGTGCAGGACGACGGATACAAGGTCACGCTGCTTACCTACGACCCAGAAGACTAGGCCACACATTCTGACCATCTAGGGCGTCCGCAACCAGCCTGAACTCTCCCACCACCAGCCCACGGTGTTGACGCCCGGCTCAACCCCCAGACCGGCATACTGGCCCTCTCAACCCAAACCCAGGAGCCCCCATGCCACCCCTGCGCCTCATCGGCATGCTCGACTCGCCCTACGTGCGCCGCGTGGCCATCTCCCTGCACTGCCTGGGCGTGCCGTTCGAACACGAGGCCGTCTCCGTCGTCAGCACCTTCCCGCAGTTCCAGCGCATCAACCCCGTCGTCAAGGCGCCGACCCTGGTCTGCCCCGACGGCGAGGTGCTGATGGACTCGTCGCTCATCCTGCAGTTCATCGAAGCCACGCACGGCCAGGCCAACAGCCAGGGCCCCAAGCTGTGGCCCACCGACGCCCAGGCGCTGCAGCACGACTTTCGCGCCCTGAGCCTGGCCATGGCCGCGTGCGACAAGGGTGTGCAGTCCATCTACGAGCGCAAGCTGCGCCCCGCCGACAAGCAGCATGGCCCCTGGCTGGAGCGCGTGCAGGGGCAGCTCGTGGCCGCGCTCGCGGGCCTGGAGCAAGCCGTGGCCCAGCGGCCCGAGGCGCTGGCGCCTGTGCAAGGCCAACCCACCAGGCAGGCCGGCATCACCGCCGCCGTCGCCTGGCAGTTCGTGGGCGAGGTCGAGCCCGGCTTGGCCCTGGCTGACAAGCACCCGGCGCTGGCCGCCCTGGCCGCGCAGATGGAGGCCACCGAGGCCTTCAAGCGGTTTCCGCCTGTGGGGCCCGGGGTGAGCCCACCCGCGGCGTGAAGGCCGCGGGCCTCGGTGGCGTCGAGCTTCAGGCCGATGCCCCAGCCTCGTCCTTCATCCCGAAGGCCTTCACCAGCCGCTTGCGCTGCGCCGGCAAAAAGTTGATGCGCGAGGCATAGCCACCCGTGGCTTTGACCACGCGCTTGTCCATCACGGCAAACCACAGCGGCGGCACGTAAGCGACCAGGAACATGCCCGTGTAGCCCAGCGGCAGGAAGGTGGGGATGTCGTGGAAGCTGCGCAGCGACTGGTAGCTGCGCGTCGGGTTGGCGTGGTGGTCGGAATGCCGCTGCAGCTGGAAGGTCAGGATGTTGGACAGCACGTGGTTGCTGTTCCACGAGTGGTGCGGCTGGCAGTGTTCGTAGCGGCCATCGGCCTTCTTCTGGCGCAGCAGGCCGTAGTGCTCGATGTAGTTGGCCGAGGTCAGCATGAAGGCGCCCAGGAAGGCCAGCACCGCCAGCAGCACCAGGGCCTGCGTGCCCAGCCAGGCGGTCATGCCGCCCCAGACGATGGCCGTGCCGATCCAGCCCTGCACGATCTCGTTTTCCAGGCTCCAGGCCGATTTGCCCTGGCGCTCCAGGCGCTCGACCTCCAGGTCCCAGCCGCGGAAGTAGGCGCCGGGCATTTCGCGGAACATGAAGCGGTAGATCGACTCGCCCATCTTCGACGAGGCCGGGTCTTCCGGCGTGGCCACGTGGCGGTGGTGGCCGCGGTTGTGCTCGATGCAGAAGTGCACGTAGGCCTTGCGGGGCAGCCATTCCTTCTTGTGGCCCAGCTCGTGGCTCATGTTCATCACCAGGCCCAGCATGAAGCCGTTGATGATGACGGTGGTGACCACACCGTACCAAGGCACCGCGTGGGTCGTCAGGAACCAGACGTTAAACAGCGTGGTGGCCCAGCCCACCGGGATGGCCAGGTAGATCATCCAGCGGTAAAAGCCGCGTGCTTCAAGCGAGGGCACGGCGGCCTCGGGCGGGTTGCTGGTGTCGTCACCGATCAGCCAGTCCAGGATGGGCACCAGCACGAACAGCACCAGGAAGGGCAGGACGTACCAGGCGGCGTGGTCTTGGCCCATCAGGTGGGCCACCGGGCCCACGGCGACGATGGCCGGGATCAGGGCTGGCAGCAGCCACAGGGGCTTCTTCGGGTCCCGGTAGGACGCCGCCATCGGGTCGGGCAGCACAGCGCTCATGTTCTTGTCTCCTCGGTGTGTCACGGTGAATGGGGTGATCCGATCTTGCGAGGCAGGGGCGATTTCGGGTACCGTCGGCGCTGGCAACTTATCGTCATTTGGTGACAAGCGCTTTGAGCAAGCAAACCGTTTCCGAGCGGGCGGCCGACTGGCTGGCGCCCGCACTGCACCCCATCTACGCCCGGCTGATCTGTGCGGAGATGCGCCGGCGTGGCTTTGACGAGGCGCAGATCCTGTCGGGCACGCGACTGAGTTGGGCGGCGCTGCACGAGGGCCACCGCTACCTGAGCTTCGACGAGGTCACGCGGTTGATCCGGCGCGCGGTGGCGCTCACGCAGGAGCCCTGGCTGGGCATCACCGTGGGCTGGGGCACGCAACTGTCGGCGCACGGGCCGGTGGGCGTGGCCGCCATGTCGTGTGACAACGTGGGCCAGGCCCTGGCCCTGATCCAGCGGCACGCGGGCCTGCGCCAGAGCCTGATCTCGCTGGACGTGGAAACCCGCGCCGACGAGGTGGCGCTGCTGATGCGCGAGCACCTGCACGCGCCCGATGTGCGCGAGTACATCATGGGGCACCTCATGGGCGCAGGCCTGCGCGTGCTCGACACCCTGACGGGGTTGGACATGAGGCGCGTGGCCCGTGTCGAGTTCGCCTTCCCGCAGCCGCCCTGGGCGGATGCCTACCAGCGCTGGTGGCCCGATGTGCGCTTCGGCGCGGAGCGTTCTGCCCTCGTCCTGCCGCCGAGCCTGCTGGTGCACCCGGGCCTGGCGCCCGACCCCCAGACCCACCGCATGGCGATGAGGGAGTGCGAGCGCCTGTGGGCGCAGCAGAACGATCCGCGCGATCGCCTCGGGCCTGCCGGCGACCGCATCCTCAGGTTGCTGCTGGCCTGCGAGGGGGGCTACCCGACCTTGAACGAGCTGGCCGAGCAGGAACATGTCTCCAGCCGCACCCTGATTCGAAAACTGCGGCAAGAGGGGCTGACCTACCAGCAGTTGCTGGACCGCGTGCGCGAAGACCTCGCCTGCTGGTGGCTGCTGCACTCCGACATGGCGGTCGAAGCCATTGCCGACCGATTGGGCTACCAGGACACCTCCAACTTCAGCCGCACCTTCCGGCGCTGGGTGGGCATGGCCCCAAGCGACTTTCGCCGCTCAGCCGGACTTTCCGCTTTGAACACGCCTGCCGATTGAGGCCTGGGGCGCCGCGGGTTCTTACAATCGCTCCCATGGCCTTCGTTCACCTCCGCGCTCACACCGAATTCTCCGTCGTCGACGGCACCGTCCGCATCGACGACCTGGTCAAGCTGGCAGCCAAGGACGACCAGCCCGCCGTGGCGGTGACCGACCTGTCCAACCTGTTCGGGGCGGTCAAGCTGTATTCCGCGGCGCGCAAGAAGGGCGTGCAGCCCATCCTGGGCGCCGACATCTGGCTGGAGCCCGAAGAGGCGGGCCGGGCGCCGCAGCGCCTGCTGCTGCTGATCCAGAACCGCGCCGGCTACCTGCGCCTGTGCGAGCTGCTGGGTGAAGCCTGGACGGCCCCGGGCCAGCGCACGCACGCCTGGGTGAGCTGGGCCTCGCTGACCGACCGCAACGAGGGCCTGATCTGCCTGTCCGGCGCCGAGATGGGCCCCGTGGGTCAGGCCATCCTGATGGGCGACGTCGCCAAGGCCGAAGCCTGGGCGAAAAAGCTCGCAGACGCCTTTGCCGGGCGCTTCTACATCGAGCTGCAGCGCGGCGGCCACCCCACCAACGAGCCGCACATCCGCGCCGCCGTGCCCCTGGCGGCCAGGCTCAAGCTGCCCGTGGTGGCCACGCACCCGATCCAGTTCCTCACGCCCGATGACTTCGAGGCGCACGAGGCGCGCGTGTGCATCGCCGAGGGCGAGACGCTGGGCAACCCCAAGCGCATCAAGCGCTTCACCAAGGAACAGCACTTCAAGACCACGGCCGAGATGGCCGCGCTGTTCGCCGACATCCCCTCGGCCATCGCCAACACGGTGGCGATCGCGCGGCGCTGCTCGCTGACCCTGGTGCTGGGCAAGCCGCAACTGCCCGACTTCCCGACGCCCATCATGGCCGATGGCAAGCCGCAGCCCATGGACGCGTTCTTTCGCGAACTGTCGCACCAGGGTCTCGAAGAGCGGCTCTTGCATCTCTTCCCCGACGAGGCCGAGCGCAACGCCGAGCGCCCGCGCTACGTCGAGCGCCTGGAGTTCGAGATCAACACGATCCTGAAGATGGGCTTTCCAGGCTACTTCCTGATCGTGCAGGACTTCATCAACTGGGCCAAGAACAACGGCTGCCCGGTGGGCCCGGGGCGGGGCTCGGGTGCGGGCTCGCTGGTGGCCTACGCGCTCAAGATCACCGACCTCGACCCGCTCAAGTACAACCTGCTGTTCGAGCGCTTCCTGAACCCGGAGCGGGTGTCCATGCCCGACTTCGACATCGACTTCTGCCAGGGCAACCGCGACCGCGTCATCGACTACGTCAAGGACCGCTACGGCCGCGAAGCCGTCTCGCAGATCGCCACCTTCGGCACCATGGCCGCCAAGGCCGCGCTGCGCGACGTGGGCCGCGTGCTGGGCATGGGCTACGGCCACGTCGACAGCATCGCCAAGCTGATCCCGGCGCCACCGGGCAAGACGGTGACGCTGGCCAAGTTGCCGCCGGACTTCGACCCCGAAAAAGCGAAGGTGATCTACGCGCGCCACGAGGCGCCCGAGCTCAACGAGCGCGAGAAGGCCGAAGAAGAAGTGGCCGCGCTGCTGGAGCTGGCCGAACGCGTCGAAGGCATGGTGCGCAACATCGGCATGCACGCGGGCGGCGTGCTGATCGCGCCGGGCAAGATCACCGACTTCTGCCCGCTGTACCAGCAGCCCGGCAGCGACTCGGCCGTGAGCCAGTACGACAAGGACGACGTCGAGGCCATCGGCCTGGTCAAGTTCGACTTCCTGGGCCTGGCCACGCTGACCATCCTGGAGACGGCCAAGGAGTTCATCATGGCCCGCCACCCGGACCAGAAGGACTTCGACTTCGCCAAGATCCCGCTGGACGACGCGCCGACCTACCGGCTGCTGTCCGAGGGCAAGACCGTGGCCGTGTTCCAGCTTGAATCACGCGGCATGCAGGGCATGCTGCGCGACGCCAAGCCCAGCGTCTTCGAGGACATCATCGCGCTGGTGGCGCTGTACCGGCCGGGCCCGATGGACCTGATCCCGTCCTTTTGCGCGCGCAAGCACGGCAAGGAGGCGGTCGAGTACCCGCATCCCCTGATGAGCAAGGTGCTGGAGGAGACCTACGGCATCATGGTCTACCAGGAGCAGGTGATGCAGGTGGCCCAGATCGTGGGCGGCTACTCGCTCGGTGGCGCCGACCTGCTGCGCCGCGCCATGGGCAAGAAGAAGGTCGAGGAGATGCAGCATCACCGCGGCCTGTTCGCGGAAGGCGCGGCCAAGAACGGCATCTCGACCGAGCTGGCCAACGAGATCTTCGACCTGATGGAGAAGTTCGCGGGCTACGGCTTCAACAAGTCGCACGCCGCCGCGTACGCCTTGCTGGCCTATCACACGGCCTGGCTCAAGCACCACTACACGTCCGAATTCTTCGCAGGCAACATGACGATCGCCAGCGACGACACGGACAAGCTCAAGATCTTCCACGACGATGCCACGCAGAACTTCGGCATCACCTTCTCGCCGCCCAACGTCAACGAAGGCGAGTGGCGCTTCATCCCCACCGGCGACAAGTCCATTTGCTACGCGCTGGGTGCGGTCAAGGGCACGGGGCAGGGGGCCATCGAGGCCATCGTGGCCGAACGCCAGGCCAACGGCCCGTTCAAGAGCTTCTTCGAGTTCTGCACGCGCGTGGACCGCAAGCTGGTCAACAAGCGCGTGGTCGAGGCCCTGATCAAGGCCGGGGCCTTCGACACGCTGGCGGACAACCGCGCGGCCCTGCTGGCCAGCGTCTCGCTCGCTTTCGAGTACGCCGACACGCTGGCGGCCAACGCCGACCAGGGCGGCCTGTTCGACTTCGGTGACAGCCACGCCGCCTCCACCAACGAGCCCGACCTGGTGCCCGCCGACCCGTGGTCGCTCAAGGAGCAGTTGAGCCTGGAGAAGACCGCCATCGGCTTTTTCCTGACGGGCCACCTGTTCGACGAGGCCGAGAGCGAGATCCGCCGTTTCTGCAAGCAGCGCATCGCCGACCTGCGCGACAGCCGTGACCCCCAACTGGTCGCCGGCATCGTCAGCGAATTGCGCGTCATCAACGGTGCGCGCGGGCGGGTGGGCCTGTTCAAGCTCGACGACAAGAGCGACGCCATCGAGGCCGTGGCCAACCAGGACACGCTCGACGCCAACAAGGATGTGCTCAAAGACGACGAGCTCGTCATCATCCAGGGCAAGGTGCAGAACGACCGCTTCTCGGGTGGCCTGCGCCTGAACGTGCAGCAGGTCTTCAGCCTGGCGCAGGCGCGCTGCCGCTTCGCGCGTTTCGTGCGGGTGCATGCGCCGGGGCAGCAGCTGCCGGTCAGCGAGTGGCTGCGCGAGTTCCCGGGGCGTCGCGTGGCAGCGCCTCAGCCCGACCTGCCCGACACCGTGCAGGGGCTGCCCGTGCGCGTGGTCATCGAGCGCCACACCGAGGGGCTGTCGGCGCGCGGCGAGGTGGAGCTGGGTGAAGCCTCGCGCGTGTTCCCCAGCGACGAGGCGATGGTGCGCATGCGCGAGCTGATGCCGCAGGCGCAGCCACAGGTGGTGTACGGGGAGGGCTGAGGCCCTTGCCAGGCCGGGGCGCCCGGCTCAGATGATCAGCAGGGGCTTGGCGCTTTCGACGTCGATCAGGCGCACACGCACCAGGCCGATGTCAAAGCCGAAGATCTGCAGCAGGGGCTCGACCACCAGGTCGGCGATCAGTTTGAGCGGCGCCATGATCACGCCCTGAAGCCAGCTCAGGTCAAAGGGCAGGAAGCCGAGCACCACGAACTTGATGGTGGTGCCGTCGCCCAGCAGCCCGCCCAGGGTGCCACTGCCCACACCCTGCGTGGCCACGGCCTGTGGCAGTTGCGCGGTGCTTTGGATGGTGAAGGGCGCGCTGGCGTTGCTGGCGCTCAGCAGGGGCAGCTTCAGGTCGATGCCCACCACCGGAATGCCCAGGACGGACACCGTGGCACGCTTGCTGCCATCGGTGGTCTTGGCGTCGTTCAGGCGCAGCACGATGACGTCGCTGGCGATGCTGAAATTGCCCGTGGTGTTGCCCGGCGCGATCGCCAGGGTCGACAGGCGACCCGCGGTCTGCAGGGTGTCGACATACAAGGCCATGTCCAGCGCCGCGACGATCAGGTTCAGGTTGAGCCCGACCTTCAGCGAGAACTGAGCCGACTTGGCCTCGGTGCACCAGGCGCCAGCCAGCGATTTGCCAGCGGGGCCGACGGCGATCCTGGGCGGGTTGAGCAGGTTCAGCGAAATGTTGCCCACGCCCGCGATGTTCAGCCCCAGGTTGATGGTGCCGGGGCCTTTGCCAACCAGCAGGCTGGTCTGGATCAGGTCGAGCAAGTTGATGCCCACCGTTGCCGATGCAGCCGAGGCCGGGACCTGGATGTTGAGCACATCGCGCAGGCGCACCTTCAGTCCCGAGTTGACGGAGATCGAGCCGAGTTGGTTGAGCTGGGTGGCCGCGGCGGCGGACGGCGAAGCCGTGGCCAGCCAACGGAAGAGTTCGCTGATGGGCACCTGGCGGTCGAGCAACTCCTCGATGGTGGCGGCGCCCGCCGCGGCCTGCAGCGCCAGCAGGTTGATGGACGTGCCGGCCAGGTCCGTCAGGGCCGAGATCCCGAGGTTCAGGCTGCTGTTGCCAATCAGGGCCCGAAACAGTGCGGTGGTGAAATCGGCCTGGCGTTGGGTGATGCTGGCGAAACTGGCGATGGAGTAGGCGGCCTGAGGCGGCCCGCCCTTGGCCGTGGCCGTGACCTTCATCACCGTCGAATTCGACGACAGAAGGCCGCTGGCCAGCAAGCTGGGCTCGACCGTGCGCGTGAGCGTGACCTGCGCGGCGTTGCTGCTTTCCGACTCGTTGACCTGGAAGGTGTTGACGCGCGAGATGGCGTCGCGGCCATGGATGCCGCGCCGCATGTCGAGGGTGTAGCCCGAAGTCAGGCCATTGGCGACCACCACGGACTGGGCTGCTTGCAAGGCCGAGGCCCGGGTGCTGCCGCAACCGGTGTGGCGGGCCGCAGCCATGGCCGCCATGTCGGCGGTGGACTGCAACTCGCGCTTGGTCAGCCACAGGCGCGCGGTCTCCAGCGTCAGGCCGGTGAGCATCAGCGCCAGCAGCAGCGTGAACACGCCGAGCACGGTGATCGCACCACGTTGACCGCGCGCACCCATGCGCGGCACGCCCTCGGAGGTGCGTGGAGGCGGGACGTGGCGGGCGTCAGACATTGGGGATGAAGGGTTGGGGCACGCTTGATGCTGTTTAACGCAATTCGAACAGCGTACTCATTTGTTGGTCGGCAGGCTTTCCCTCAATTGCTGGGGAATCTCGATTTCGAAGGTGCGCAGGTAGCGATCGTGGGTGCGGCGCAAGGCGGGGCCGGACAAGCTCGGCCGATTGGCCGATGCCTGCTCGCGGTTGCCCTGAGCCTGGAGCCACTTTCGGGTGGCGCGACCGGTTTCAGGCACCTGGCGCTTTTGCTCGAGTTGCCACTCTTCGGTGGCGAACGGTTCTGCCACGAGCGGGGCCGCGGCAGCGCCGACCTCGGGCTCTGCCGCCAGGGCAGCCGGGGGGGCGATCAACGTGGCGACCAGGGTGGCGCCCAGCACCATCTGCAGGGCGGCCCGGGCGCTCGGGCCCGGGCATTGGGGGACGTTTGGCTTCGTCATGGTTGGGTGGCGGTGGCAGCAGGTGGACCGCCGGGGGCGGCAGAAGATGAGGGCGCAGGCGGGGTGACCGTCGGCAAGGCGGCGCTTGACTGCATCAGCCGCTCCATGGTGGCGGCGTCCAGCCCCAGCGAGGCGGCGAGTTCCCGGGCCTTGTCGGTGCGCCCTTCGCGAAGGGTCAGCACAACGAGGTTGCGCGCAGCGCGGGCGTCGCCTGGCACAAGTTCCAGCACGGTGAGGAATTCGAAGCGGGCGTCGTCAAAGCGCTGGGCCAGCAACAGGGCGTAGCCCAGGTCGTTGCGCACCCGGGCGTCGGTGGGCTGCAGGTTGCGGGCCTGCTCCAGCGAGGCGATGCTGTTGGCCTGCTGGCCACGTTGGGCCTGCAGCAGGCCCAGGCCATGCCAGGCCCGGCCTTGCAGGCAGCCGTTGAGCGACCCGCGGTAGAGGGACTCGGCCTGCTCCAGGCGGTCGATGCGGCGCAACGCGTCGGCGCGGGCCAGGTCGAGCTGTGGCGGCCGTTTGCCTTGCGCGGCGAGCGCATCGAGCTGCGCGAGCGCTGCGTAAGGCTTGCCTTCGCGCAACAGCTGTTCAATGCCGGCGAGCCGGGTGTTGTCAGTGGGGCTGAGTTCGGTGCCGCAACTGCTGTCCGCCTGCGCGCCGGCAGGTGTGTGCGCGGGCAGGGCGCAGCCGCTCAGGGCGATGGCCAGCACCAGGATGCAGGCCTGGTTGCGCGAGGTGTTGCTCATGACATCCTCTTGAAGGCGTTGATGAGCGCGAGGAAGCCGGGGCCTGCCAGGAACAGCAGCAGCGCGGGGAACATGAACAGCATCATCACGATGCTGAGCTTGGCCGACATCTTGCCGACCTTGTCGCGAAGGCTGGTCATGCGGCGCTCTTCCATCATCTTGACGTAGCGCATCAGCGATTCACGCAGGTTGCCGCCGTAGCGGGCGGCTTGCTTGAGCATGGACACGGTCTCGGTCAGCTCGTCGACATCGAGTCGGCGGGCGAGTTCTTCCAGCGCGTCGCCGCGCTCCTGGCCGTGCTGGATGCGTTGCAGCACCCAGGCGAATTCGTCGGCCAGGTTGGGCGTGACCTGGCGGCCTTGTTCGCTGATGGCCTTGAGCGTGTGTTCGAGCGACAGGCCTGCGTCGAACAGCAGCCGCATGAGGTTGAGTGCCACCGGCATCTCGTCGCGGATGGCCAGGCGGCGTCGTTCGGCCAGGTTGCGCAAGATGGAGCGCGGTGCGATGTAGCCCACGGTCAGGCCGGCGAAGGCCGAGTGAAACAGAGGCCATCCTTTGGCCGAACCGATGACCATGGCCAGCGCGGCCAGCAGCACCGGGGCCAGCCACAGCGAGGTGTAGACGCGCGAACGGCGTGCGTCGTCCATCAGCGCGGCCTGGCGGATCAGCAACTCGATCTCCTGCATGTCCGAGCCCGGCAGGCTTTCGAGCAGGCGGCGGAAGCGCCGCGTCACGCGTGCCATGCCGCTCACGCGGCGCTGCTGCAGCCAGGCGCTGCCCTCATCGGCCTCGAGCACTTCGTTGAAGCGCTTTTCGGCTTCGGGCACGGTGCCGTCGTCCCGGGTGAGGGTCAGCAGCACCCAGGCCAGTGTCAGGAGCATCGCCGCGAGCAACCACCAGATCAGCATGGCATCGTCCTCACAGGCTCTTGATCATGCGCCACATCACGAGCGCGCCGAGGGCCTGCAGGCCTGCTGCCACCACGAGCACCGCTTGTCCGGTGCTGTTGTCCCACATGGTCATCATGTACTTGGGGTTCTGCCAGAGCATGTAGGCGACCAGCACGCCGGGCGTCAGGCCCAGCACCCAGGCGGTCACGCGCGTCTCGCCTGTCAGGGCCTTGAGTTCCTCCTGGGCCTGCTGGCGCTGACGGATCATGCTGACGATGCTCTCGAGCATCTCGCGGGGGCTGCCACCATAGACGCGGGAGCTGTGGATGGTCAGCGCCAGCAGGTGCAGCTCCTTGATGTCGTAGAACTGTGCGGCCTCGCGGAAGGCATCGCCCAGGTCGACGCCGAGTTCGACGTTCTGCTGCGCACGGATCACCACGCTGCGCAAGGGCTCGCGCAGGTCTTCCGTGGCCATCTTGATGGCGCCTTCGATGTTGCGGCCGGTGACCAGGCCACGCACCACCTGGTCGATGAACAGAGGGATCTGCTCGACCAGGCGGTTGACCTTCTGTCGGTAGCGCACCTGCGGCACCAGCACGGTCACGACGGTGGCCAGCACACACCAGCCGATGCCCACCAGCGCACCCAGGTTCTGCCAAAGCAACACGCCCATCAGCACCACACCGGCGAGCATGAGCAGCGCCATGTTGGGCGACACGTTCAGCCCCACACGCTTGAGCCACAGGTCCAGCGCCGCCGTGAGCGTGCCGAGTTGCGCATCTGGCTTGCTTGTCTCCTGCGGCAGGAAGGCCACAGCGGCCAGGCGCTGGTGCACCTTGGCGATCTGTTCCTGCCGTTGTGCCCGGATGACCGAGAGCACGGCGCCGAGCATCATCAGCAGGGCAATGAGGAAGAGGATGGCGCTGATCAAGGCTTCACCTCGGGTCACCAAGAACGGTGGAACTTCGTGGCCTGGTCATCGTCGTGCAGGCGCAGCTTGGGACTGGCCGGGCTCAGGCCGGTGGCCTCGAAGGCCTTGCGCTCGAGCTGGTAGACGAAGAGCTCGTTGGTGACGATGCGCTCGTCCTGCACGCCCAGCACTTCGCTGATGGCCAGCACGCGCCTGCGGCCATCCGAGAGCCGGCCGACCTGGATGACGAGGTCCAGCGCCGTGGCGATCATGTGCTTGAGGGTGACTTCCTGGCCCTGGAAGCCCGCGAAGCCCGCCAGCATTTCCAGTCGCAGCAGCGCGTCGCGCGGGCTGTTGGCGTGCACGGTGCTCATGCAGCCGTCGTGGCCGGTGTTCATGGCCTGCAGCATGTCGAGCACTTCGTGGCTGCGCACTTCGCCAAGCAGGACGCGGTCGGGGCGCATCCGCAGGGCGTTGCGCATCAGGTCGCGCGCGGTGACCTCGCCGCGGCCGTCGACGTTGGGCGGGCGGGTTTCCAGTCGCACCACGTGATCGTGGCCGAGCTGCAACTCGGCCGCGTCTTCGATGGTGACCAGGCGCTCGTAGGGCGAGATGCTGCGGCTGAGCACATTGAGCAGCGTGGTCTTGCCCGCGCCCGTGCCGCCGCTGATGAGGATGTTGCAGCGGCGCTGGACGGCGCTCTCGAGGAAGACCAGCATCTCCTCGTTGAAGGTGCCCGCGGCCAGCAGGTCGGTGGACTGCAGCGGGTCCTTGCGGAACTTGCGGATCGACAGGCAGGGGCCGTCCAGTGCCAGAGGCGGGATGATGGCGTTGACCCGGCTGCCATCGGGCAGGCGCGCGTCCACCATCGGGCTGGACTCGTCGATGCGGCGACCCAGCGGCGCCAGGATGCGGCGGATGACGCGCAGCACGTGCTCGTCATCGATGAAGCGCATGTCGGTCTTGCTGAGGATGCCGTTGCGCTCGACGTAGATGTGGCGGGTGCCGTTGACCAGGATGTCGTTGATGCGGTCGTCGCGGATGAGCTCTTCCAGCGGGCCGTAGCCGGTCAGCTCGTCGACCATCTCGCGGCTGAGGTTCTCCATCTCGTGGCGGCTCACCGGCAGGCGGTGTTCGGCCACGTACTGCTGGACTTTCGAGAGCACGAACTCCGACAACTCGGCCTTGCTCATGTCCCCGATCGAGACGCGCTCGGTGTCGATGCGGTCGATCAGGTAGTGGTGCAGGCGCAGCTTGACGTCCTGGTAGCTGTCGCTGCTTTTCAGGCTGTAGTCGGTGGCGAGCGATCGATAGTCCATGGCGATCGGCTCAAGTCGTCTTGAAACGGTTGGTCAGCTGGTTGAGCCAGCCAGAGCCCGCATCGATGGGCTTGAGCGGCGCGCGTGGGTCGTCGCCCAGGCCGATGGCGATCTTGCGGATGGCCACGGTGTACGGGTCGCGCGGTGCCGAGGTGAACAGGCTCTCGCCCGAGTTCATCATCGTCAGGCGGGCCATGCCGGAAGACGGCAGCGTGCTCAGCAGCGGGATGCCAAAGCCCTTGGCGATGGTCTCGGCGTCGGGCGGCACGCTGGGCAGGTAGCGGTCGACCACCAGGCTGATCTGGCCGGCACCCACCTTGTCGACCTTGGCATCGCGCAGTTTTTGCAGCAGGTTGCGGTTCTGCTTGCAGCTCGGCACGCTTTGTTCGACGAGCAGCAGCGTGCGCTCGGCGCGACCGAGCAGCACGTACAGGAACTCCGAAGCCGGCACGCCGCCCAGGTTGACGACGATCTGCCTGAAGTGGCGCTTGAGGGCGCTCAGCAGCACGTACAGGTCCGCCGATGTGATGCGGCCCATCTCCAGCGAGTCCTCGGGCATGGCGAGGATGCGCAGGCCGGTCTCGTGCTTGGGGAAGGCGGTGTTGATCAGCGTTTCATCAAGGCGGCGCAGGCTGCGGATCGCGTCGACGAAGGTGTAGGTGGGCTCGATGCCCAGGTACTGCAGGCTGTCACCTGCGGGCACGCCCAGGTCCAGCAGCAGGATCTCGTCCTTGGGCGCCTGCTCCTGCAGGGCCAGGGCCAGGTGCAGGGCGAACATCGTGGTGTCGCCACCCGGGCGGGCGCTGGCCACGGCGGTCATCGCGCCTTCGCTGCCCCCGTTGCCACGCTGCGGGTCGCTGACCTCGCGCTGCGCGGCACGGCGCACCAGGCTGATGACCTCGCCGGGGCGCATGTCGGGTGAGATGAAGTCGCGCGCACCCGAGCGCAGCGCGGTCAGCACCGACTGGCGGTCGGCGGTCTCGGCCAGCGCGATGACGGGCAGCAGGGGCTTGGCCGCGGTCAGGCCTTCCATGAAGCTGGCGTCCTGCGACAGGCGGCTGCCCTGCAGCTCGCACAGCACCACGCGGGCGTGCACGGCGTCGATCAGTTGCACCACGCGTTCCAGGTTGTCCGAGTCGGCCATGACGATCTCGGCCTCGTCCTGCAAGGTGGTCTGCACCCAGTGGGCAACGTCCTTGTTGTGCGTGATCAGGAGGAAGTGTTGGCTCATGCGCTGGCCCCCTTCACTGCGAAAAGCCGGATTCGCTGCCGTCGAAGCGGCCGCGTTCCATCAGCAGCATGTGCAGGAAGCCCGGGTCGTAGCGTTTGAGCTCCTCGCCCGGCATGTCGGGCAGCTTGGCCTTGGCCGAGAACGGACGCACCAGGCGCGGCGTGACGATCATCAGCAGCTCCTTGTCGTTGCGCTCGATGCGGTTGGACTTGAAGAAGGCGCCGAGCACCGGGATGTCGCCCAGGAAGGGGAACTTGTCGATGCTGCCGATGCTCTCGCGGCTGACCAGCCCGCTGATGACGAAGGTCTCGCCATCGCCCAGCGCGACGGTGGTTTCGGTGCGGCGCACGCGCAGACCGGGGATGTTGAAGCCGCCGATCTCGACCGCCAGGGCCGGGTCGATCTCGCTGACTTCGGGCGCGACCTTCAGCGCGATGCGTTGCTGATCGAGCACCGTGGGCGCCAGGCCCAGTCGGATGCCGAATTCCTTGAACTTGACCGAGACGGCGCTGTCCGAGCCCGAGCCGGTGCGCATGGGGATGGGCAGCTCGCCGCCAGCCAGGAAGGTGGCTGTCTGGCCGCTGAGCGCGGTCAGGCTGGGTTCGGCCACCGTGTAGGCGAAGCCGTTGCTTTCCAGTGCGCTGAACACCGCCAGGGCGTTGCTGCTCCAGGTGAAGATGTTGAACGTGTCGGATCGGGGCAGGAAGCCGCTGGCGCTGAGCAGCGTCCGTCCTTCGGACTGGCTGCTTTCGAAACCCGAGAGGTTGTTCGGGCCAGAAACGCCAGACGTGCGGCTGCCGTAGCCGCTGCGCCAGTAGAACCCCGAGGCCATCAGCTTGCTTCGACTGACCTCGACGATCTTCACGTCGATCTGCACCTGCACATCGAAGCCCGAGGTGGTGGTGTCGACCAAGTTGGCCGAAGGCTTGTCGCCGCCTTCGCGCGTGGCGGATTCGAGCGCGGATTGCTGCTCGAGCGAGCGCAACTCGCCAGAGAGCTTGAGCTTGGTGCCACTGCCGCTGACCTGCACACCCGAGCTGCTGCCCGCGATGCCGGCCGGCGTGACCACCACCTGGAACTGCGAAGCGGGTGTGCTGCGCCCGCTGTTGTCCCAGATCGAGACCATGGCCGAGCCCGGCTTCTTGGCCGTCAGGATGACGCCAGAAGGTGGCACCACGTTGATGCCGACGATCTCGTCGTTGGCCGTGGCCGCGCGCTGGATGGGACGCGCCAGGCTCCAGGTCTTTTGCTGACCCACTTCGAGCTGTTGGACGGCCGCCGAGGCCTGGGCCGGGCTGGGGACCAGGCCTGCCGTGAGCAGGGCGCCACTCAAACCCGCCATGCACGCAGAAGAACGCAGCAGTGCCGGCAAGAGGAAGAAACGGAAGGGGCTCGCGGTCATGGCTGGGCAGGGGCGTCGTTGCGGGTCAGGCGGCGCTCCTTGCTGCCTTCCTGGATGATGATGGGTGAACCCGCGTCCGTGGCGGCCGGCTTGGCGCGCATCGGTGAGAGGTCGCTCACCCGCGTGGTCAACCTGCCTGAGGCGAGGTCTGGAGGCTCGCTGCCTTCGTGTTTGGGGCGCAGGGCCAGGCGCAGCAAGCCGGTGTTGGCCGCCAGCATGAGCGCGGATGCTTCGCTTTCGCGCACGGCCAGCACGGCCGAACGCAAGGATTGACGGCGTTCACGTGCTTGCAGTGCCGCCTGGGCCCCGGTTTCTCTCATCGCTTCCTGGGTGGCTTGGCCCTGAGCGGTGGGGGCGGCCTGATCGATCTGCGTGGCGTCTCCAAAGGTCAGGATGCGCGCGCGTCGCACCAGCACCTGCGCGAAGCTGGTGTCCTGGTTCTCGCGCGTGGCGCCCATGAACTGCAGCACATCGACGAAATCGCCTGGCCTGGCGAAGCCGCCCACGCCGATCACCTCGTCGACCTGCACGGCCACGGCTCGCTCACCCGGTTGCAGCAGCGCTGAAAGCGACTCTGGCGCGATGGCGTCGAGCAACACCGGCGTGCCCTTGGTGATGTCACGCGAGCTCACCTGGCCAATGGCCTGTTGGGTCGAGCCCAGGCTGCCTTGGGGGGCCGAGGCGGCGGTTTCGAGTTGCACGTCGGCCGACTCCAGCATCCGACCGGCCTGGATGTCTCGCGCCGCGACCACGAAGCGTGCCGATGCCGCGGGTGCGGGAGCAGATGCCGCGGTGGCGGCTGGTGCGCTCGGCGCGCCGCTGAGCCGGATGCCGATCAGGGCGACGATGACGGCGCCGAGCGCCAGCACCCCGGCGAGGATCTTGAGGACGTTGTTGTTCATGTCGATGGCTCGCCCTGACTTCAGTTCGGGCGCAGGGTGGCGGTGCCCACGAGGTCATCGGGCAGGTTGGGGATGGCGCCGATGCCGGGCAGCTTGAGCACGGGCAGGAGTGGCGCCTGGCCATAGCCGACGTAGCGCACTCGCACCTCCATCGTGCCGGAGTTGCTCCAACTCACGGTGATGCCGGAGGTGATCTTCGAGCGGATGGCGTCGTTCATCCAGGACAGGTCTTTCTCGGCCTGCGTGCGCACCACGTTGCGCGCTGCGGTCTGGTAGCTCGAGACGCTGGTGTAGGCGGCCGGCTCCACCTTGACCGCGGCTCGGGCACCTTCGGCGGCCGTGTAGGTCAGGGCCTGCTGGATGAGCATGGCCAGCCCGTAGCTGAAGGTCGCGTAGAAGATGCCGAAGAACAGGATGAACAGGGGAGCGAACTCGATGACCACGCCACCACGTTGGGCGCGGCGCCTCATGCGAGCGCCGCCGGCACCAGCAGCGCCACGATGAGGCCGGCTGCCAGGCAAGTGCCCAGTGGGATGTGCCGCGTGGGCGGTGTGCGAGCGGCCCAACGAGCCAGCTGCGAGTCCGGCTGCTGCAGCGAGCGTGGCAGGGCGAGGTACAGGCTGAGTCGGCGGGTGCTCAACAAGCCCACGGCGGCACCCAGCAGGGTTCCGACGGTGAAGCAGATCAGTGTGAGCGGCCATGATGACAACAGGCCTGTGGCCACGAGAAATTTGACATCGCCGGCCCCAAGGCGCCTGGTGAGGTAACCCGGCAGGGTCACCAGCAAGGCGCCAGCGGCGGCCAGCAGCGCGGAAGAGGGCTCGGCGCCCAGGGCGCTGCGCCCGGTGAGCACCAGGACAAAACCAGCCGCGACCCAAGCTCCCAGAGAAAGCAGGTTGGGGATGCGGCGCTGACGCCAGTCGGTCCATGCGATGGCCAGTGCCCAGGCAATGACCATCGCGGTCGCAGGATCAGCCCCCGCGGGTGGTGGCATGTGCGTCTGTGGTCAGGGCGGCAGCAACCCAGGTCCGCGCCAGCGAAGCCTGCATCAAGGCTTGGTGAACGAGGCGAGCTTTTCAGCCAGTCCGGAGAAGAATCCGTCCAGGCCGGTGCCCAGGGTCGTCATGCCTGCTGCGGCAGCCAGACCGATGAGGGCCGCCACCAGCGCGTATTCGATGGCCGAAGCGCCTTCTTCGTCTTTCAGGAAAGCCTTGATGTGGGAAACGATGCTCATGGGGGCTCCAGTCTGGCCTTTTGGCCGGTTCAATCATGGTGGCGTCACAAATGACGCAACCTGCCAACAAAATCTAACCCAAAGTGACGGGTATGCCGCGCATGAAACGACCCCTGATCAGGGGAGGGGCAATCCCGCTTTGACCTGAGGTGAATGAAGCGTGATGGTTTTGTTTTGCTGTATAAAAACACAGCATGCAAGACGATCACTGGCTGCCTTTGCCAGACCCCCGCCAGCGGGCCGCGCCCATCAAGGGACGGGGCACCGCCACCCGCCTGGCCCACCGCTTCGCCCTCACCGAGAAGGCGCTGGAGGACGACGGTTGGCCGGATGATGAAGCGGTGTCGGGGCCTTCCCATGTTTCCACCGAGGTCACCCCCGAGCGCGCCCGCAGCATCCTGGCGCGCAACGACTCGCCCGACATCCCCTTCACCTGGTCGCTCAACCCTTACCGGGGTTGCGAGCACGGCTGCATCTACTGCTATGCGCGGCCCACCCACAGCTACCTCAACCTGTCGCCTGGGTTGGACTTCGAAACCCGCCTGGTGGCCAAGGTCAACGCGGCCGAGTTGCTGGCCGCAGAACTGCAGCGCCCCTCGCACACCTGCTCGCCCATCAACATCGGTTCGGCCACCGACGCCTGGCAGCCTGTCGAGCGCGAATGGCGCCTCACGCGCAGCCTGCTGGAGGTGCTCGATGCCTGCCGGCACCCGTTCACCGCGGTCACCAAGTCAGCGGGCATCGAGCGCGACATTGATTTGCTGGCGAGGGCCGCCGAGCGGCGCCAGGCCTACGTCATGGTCAGCCTGACCACGCTGGATGGCGAGCTGTGCCGCAAGCTGGAGCCGCGCGCTGCGGCCCCCTGGCGTCGGCTGCAGACCGTGCGGCGCCTGCGCGAGGCGGGCGTGCCGGTGGGCGTCAACGTGGCGCCCATCATCCCCTTCGTCAACGAGCCCGAGATCGAGCGACTGGTCGATGCGGCGGCCGATGCCGGCGCCAGCGCCATCCACTACACCATCGTGCGCCTGCCCTGGGAGGTGCTGCCGCTGTTCCAGGGCTGGCTGGCCGACCACTTTCCGCAGCGAGCCGAGCGAGTCATGGCGCGCATCCGCGAGATGCGGGGCGGGCGAGACTACGACGCCAGCTTCAGCCTGCGCATGAAGGGGCAGGGCATCTGGGCCGACCTCATCCGCCAGCGCGTGAGGGGGGCGGCGGCGCGGCATGGCATCGGGCATGGCGCCCCGGTGCTGGACTGCTCGGCGTTCGAGCCGGCGCTGCTGCGCGCACCGCCCGCGCAGGCGAGCTTGTTCTGACTCGGTCCGCCCTCAACCCACGATGGGGCTGAAAGCCGAGCGCTTGACCTCCGCCATCGGCACCTCGTCGCCGATGCACAGTGGGATCGCCGGGCCGGGCAGGTCCAGCTGGTGGATCAACTGGTGGCACAGGCCGGCGCGCTGGGCGTTGTTCAGATCGGGCACGTCGACGAAGAGCAGGTAGGCGCGCCGGTCGCTGTGCTCAGGCAGGCGACGGCGGCACAGCCAGGCCTGGCGGATGGCCGGGTGCCAGCCCAGCACCTCGCGGGTGTCTTCGATTTGCACCTCGTCGAGGTCGTGGCGCTGCAACTGGGTGAACCAGGGCGGCTCGGTCAGGGCCTGCCACAAAGCGTCGTCGGCGGCCTGGGCGTCTTTCACGCGCTGGCGCCATTGCTTGAGGGCGATGGCGTCGGGCTCGGCGCCGTGCGGTGGGCGCTCCAGCCAGGCCACGGCTTTGCGCGCGGCGAAGTGGCGGTGGTCGGGCGAGCGCAGCCACAGCTGATCGAGCCAGCTCAGGCGCAGGGCCAGCGGCGCGTCCTCGCAGGCTTGCACCAGGCCCAGCAGGGCATCGGCGTGGGCCGGGTTGCGCTCCAGGGCCCGCTGATAAAGCTTGACCACGTCGACGTCGCTGTGCAGGCGACGTTCGCAGCGCGCCCACAGCACCATCTCGTCGGTGCCCAGCGTTTCGGCGCGGGCGCGCCAGCCTTCGACGCGCTGCTTGAGGGCCTGCTGGCGCTGGTGCTGGGCCTTCCAGGTCTTGGCCTGGTCCTTGCACCAGGCCTGGTCGAAGCGCTGCACCCAGGCCTCGGCCTCGGGGCCCAGCAGCGCCAGCGATCCCTTGTGAGACCACTCGGGCAGGTTGGCGGGCACCTTGAGCGCGCCCAGGCGCTCCTTGAGCACCGGGTGGGTGTCGTCGATGTTCGAGAGCTCCTTGAGCGAGCGGCGCAGGGCTTCGCGGGCAAAGCCTTCTTCCGGCGGGCTCAGCAGCAGGTGGCGCAGCGCCTTGAACGGGCCGGTGGGCAGGGCGTGGTCGGTGGCGCCCTGCCAGTGCTGGCGCCAGAACTGCTCGCCTATCCACGTACCCTTGATGTCGATCTCGACCAGCGCCGCGCCCGCCGTGGCCGCGCCCACCAGCCGAGCGGAGATGCGGTCGGCCTCGTACTCGTCCTGGCGGGCCAGGGCGAAGCTGCGCGCCAGAAAGCGCGGCACATACCAGTGCATGAATCGAGCGTTCAGCCAGCCGCTGATGCTGTCGTCCTCGGCCAGGCGCTCGTTCATGCGCATCCAGCTCAGGCGGGTGCGGTAGATCCAGGCGGCGAAGCGGCCATGGTTGCCGCGCAGGTGGCCGTATTCGTGGGCCAGCACGGCGCTCAGGCGAGGCACGTCGAGCGCCATCAGCAGGGGCAGGCCGATGGTCAATCGGTTGACGGGGCGACCCAGCAGCCCGAAGCGCGGCACCTGCGAGATGCTGGCGTTGAAGCGGTCGTCCAGCCAGACCTCGTCGAGCTTGGGGCCTTTGACCTTGCGTCGCACCTGGCTGATGAGCTTGAAGAGGGCGGGGGCCTGTTGCTTGGTGAGCCGGTGACCTTCCGGTTTGGCATCCAGGCGCACCCACAGCGAGCGCAGGCTGGTCCAACCCAGGCCCACGGCGCCGATCAGCAGGAAGAGGGTGCCTGCGCGAGCGCGACCGGTCGTCAGGTGCTGGATGGCCCAGGTGGCCAGCCAGATGGACACGAGCAGGCAGCCGCCGATCCAGGCGTAGCCCAGCCCGGCGAACCACGCCACGCGGCGGCGGTAGGCGGTGGGGTCTTCGGCGCTGAGGTATTCGCTGACGCGAACGTGGTGGATGAAGTCGGCCTGTTCCATGCGGCTTCTCCCGGGTTTCGGTGTTCTGGCCGTGATTGAAGCATGGGCTGGCGAGCCCGCGGGCGTCTAGAATCCGCTGTTTCGTTCTTCTTTTTGCCTGACCATGTCCAAATCCACGAAGGCCAATCAATCCACCAAGGCCGCCAAGCCTGTGAAGGCTGCCGCCGCTCCCGTCACCGCTGCCCCCGTCGTGGCCAAGCAGGCTGGCCAGGGCATCAAGAAGGTCGTGCTGGCCTACTCCGGCGGCCTGGACACCTCCATCATCCTGAAGTGGCTGCAAGACGAGTACGGCTGCGAAGTGGTCACCTTCACCGCCGACATCGGCCAGGGTGAAGAGATCGAGCCCGCACGCGCCAAGGCCCTGAAGATGGGCATCAAGCCCGAGAACATCCACATCGAAGACCTGCGCGAAGAGTTCGTGCGCGACTTCGTCTTCCCCATGTTCCGCGCCAACGCGCTGTACGAAGGCGAGTACCTGCTGGGCACCTCGATTGCCCGCCCGCTGATCGCCAAGCGCCTGGTCGAGATCGCCAAGAAGTCCAAGGCCGACGCCATCTCGCACGGCGCCACCGGCAAGGGCAACGACCAGGTCCGCTTCGAGCTGGGCGCCTACGCCCTGCTGCCCGGCGTGAAGGTCATCGCCCCGTGGCGCGAGTGGGACCTGCTGTCGCGTGAAAAGCTGCTGGCCTACGCCGACAAGCATGGCATCCCGGTCGACTTCAAGAAGCGCAAGGGCGGCGCCCCTTACTCGATGGACGCCAACCTGCTGCACATCAGCTACGAAGGCGGTGTGCTGGAAGACCCGAGCTTCGAGCCCGAGGCCAACATGTGGCGCCTGACTGTCTCGCCCGAGAAGGCCCCCAACAAGGCCGAGACCATCGAGCTGACCTACGTCAAGGGTGACGTCGTCGCCATCAACGGCGTGAAGATGTCGCCGGCGCAAGTGCTGACCAAGCTCAACGAGCTGGGTGGCAAGCACGGCATCGGCCGCCTCGACAAGGTCGAGAACCGCTACGTCGGCATGAAGAGCCGCGGCTGCTACGAAACCCCTGGCGGCACCATCCTGCTGACCGGCCACCGCGCCATCGAGTCCATCACCCTCGACCGCGAAGTGCTGGCCCTCAAGGACGACCTGATGCCGCGTTACGCCCGCCTGGTCTACAACGGCTACTGGTTCAGCCCCGAGCGCGAGCTGCTGCAGGGCCTGATCGACAAGAGCCAGGAAACCGTCAACGGCACCGTTAAGCTCAAGCTGTACAAGGGCACGATCATGTGCACTGGCCGCGAGTCCAAGACGGACAGCCTGTTCGACATGAAGATCTCGACCTTCGACGACGACGGCGGCGCCTACAACCAGGCCGATGCAGCCGGCTTCATCAAGCTCAACGCCCTGCGCCTGCGCATCGGCGCCAACGTGAAGGCCAAGCGCGAAGCCGCCGCCAAGCCCGCCCGCAAGACCGCTGGCAAGGGCGCAGCCAAGCCCGTTGCCAAGAAGGCCGCCGCCAAGAAGGCCGGCAAGACCAAGTGACCTGACTGAGAAGGCTTTTCCGACATGAGCACCACCACCCTCGCTGGCACCGTCAACACGCAAGCCAACGTCTACTTCGATGGCAAGTGCGTCTCGCACACCGTCACCCTGGCCGATGGCACCCGCAAGTCCGTTGGCGTGATCCTGCCTGCCACGCTGACCTTCAACACCGGCGCGCCGGAAGTGATGGAAACCGTCGCCGGCAAGGCCACCATCAAGCTGGCCGGCTCCACCGAGTGGAAGACCTACGGCGCGGGCGAAAGCTTCGACGTGCCGGGCAATTCGTCCTTCGAGATCAAGGTCGAAGGCGAGCCCTACCACTACATCTGCCACTTCGGTTGATGCCGGGCTGTCCCGGTCGCCTCGGCGATCGGGCCATGAAAAAAGCCGCTGATCGATCAGCGGCTTTTCTTTTGCCTGGACGGCAGTGGCTGCAGGGCCGAGCCCGGCTTCACAGCTTGGGTTCGGGCAGCTCGTCCGGGTCGACCTTTTCGCACGTCATCTGCATGGTGCCGATCAGGTCGTCGTTGAAGTCCAGCAACTCGCCTTCGAGCTCGCCTTCCTGCCGGTCGATGGCCAGGCGGATGGTGGCCAGCCGCTTGAGGTTGGGCTGCCACACCACCCACGTGCCATTGAGCCAGTCGTGGTAGTAGTGGGTGCCTGGCTGGCGCAGCTTGTAGACCATCGTGTAGTCGGTCGGCGTCTGCGTGTAGACCAAGCGCTCGCCCTTGGGCAGCACGTTCGAGCGCTGGATCAGCGCCGTCGTGTTGTTGTCCCGCAGGGCCAGGTCGAGGTGGGCGGGCTTGGACTTGCCCGATGCCGACAGGGTTCCCTTGCACTTGACGTACATGTGGAACTCGGCGGCCTGGGCCGTCGTGACGTGAGCCCCCCAGGCAAGCAGGGCCGATGCCATGGCAAACCGAATGGGCTTGAGGGTGATCATGGCGTTGCGCTTTCCGGGCTTCACTTCTTGGTGGTGGACTTGGTGGCAGGCTTGGTCGTGGAAGACTTGGGCTTGGCGTCCAGCTCCTTCGAGGCGGCGGTTTCGCCACCTTGCACGCCCAGTCGGCCGCCGGTGCCCAGGCCACCCTTGACCTGCTGTGCCTTGTAGTTGCGCAGGGCCTTGACCATCTGGTTGAAGGAGTCGGCGAAGGCCGCGGTGATGACCTTGCCTTGGGGGGTCTTGGCGTAACCGCCGCCGCCACCGCCCAGGCCGCCACCGAAGGCCGCACCGAAGATGCCGAAGTCGTAGTTGCCTGCCGTGCCCTCGGCCGCCGAGATCTGCACGCCCGAGCGGTTGTCGATCAGCAGCAGCGTGGTCGATGCTTCGTTCTTGCTGACGCTGCCGGCGACCAGGCCCAGGATGCCGCCACCGTAGCCGCCCAGGCCGCCACCGCCACCGCCGGTCTTGCCGGAGAACTGGATGGAGGGGCTCATGGTGTAGTCGGCCGCGACCATCTGGCCCTTCTGGAAGTTGCTGCCGGCACGGCTTTCGTCGCCGCGGGCGAACTCGCGCTCGCGCATCATGTTGTTCATGGCCTTGCCGCGCTCGACGATGACGAAGCAGTTCGACTGCTGGATCATCAGGCGCAGCACGGGCACCGTCGAGCCCAGCTGGTACTCGCGCAGGGTGATGTACCAGGGGGCGTTGGTGTCTTCATCGATGGCCAGGGTGCCCAGGGTCTCGGTGCACTTCTCGAGCTGGCTGTTGTTGTTTTCGGCCGAGGCCCCACCAGCGGCGCCACTGACGGTGCCCTTGTTTTCGCCCATGGTGGGCGCGGTGGCCAGGCAGCCCGACAGCAAGGTGGCGCAGGCGGCGGTGATGGCGAGCAGGCTCAGGCGGCCAGCAGCGGGGATGGTGCGGACGGAAAACGGCATGAAAACTCCCTTGGTGCGAAAACAAGACGAGGTCCAGCCCAGGACCTGCGCCATGAACGACAGGCAGTTTAGCCCGATCAACCCGCCAACAGGAACGCCCCCCTAGATCACAACCGGCTCGGGCTCCAGGCGGATGCCAAATCTGCCATACACGCTCTCCTGGATGGCGCGCGCCAGCGTCACGACCTCGGCGCCGCGGGCGTCGCCCCGGTTGACCAGCACCAGGGCCTGCTTCTCGTAGACGCCGGCCTGGCCAACGGTCTTGCCCTTCCAGCCGCAGGCGTCGATCATCCAGCCGGCGGCCAGCTTGAAGCTGCCGTCGGGCATGGGGTAGTGCACGATCTCCGGGTCCCGCTGGATGATGTCGCGGCACTGCTCGGGCGTGACCACCGGGTTCTTGAAGAAGCTGCCGGCGTTGCCGATGACGGCCGGGTCGGGCAGCTTGGCGCGGCGAACTGCCACGATCCAGTCGAAGACCTGGCGCGCCGTGGGCGCGGTGATGCCGGTCTCCAGCACCTTGCGTTCGAGCTCGGCGTAGCCCAGCATGGGCACCCAGGGCCGGGGCAGGCGCAGTCGCACGGTGGTGATCACGCTGCGGCCGGCCAGGGCCCGCTTGAAGATGCTGTCGCGGTAGTCGAACTGGCACTGCTCGCGGTTGAAGGTCACGGTGCGGCCAGTCATCAGGTCGACGGCGTCGAGCGACTCGAATCGGTCTTTGAGCTCCAGGCCGTAGGCGCCGATGTTCTGCACCGGGGCGGCGCCCACCGTGCCGGGGATCAGGGCCATGTTCTCCAGCCCTGGCAGGTCGTGGTCCAGGCACCAGCTGACCAGGTTGTGCCAGGTCTCGCCCGCACCGGCTTCGACGATCCAGGCGTCGTCGCGGGTTTCGAGCAGGCGGATGCCCGGGATCTCGACCTTGAGCACCACGGCCTTGATGTCCTGCGTGAACACGAGGTTGCTGCCGCCCCCCAGGATGAACTTGCGCGCCAGCCCCAGTTCGCGGTCGTTGACCACGCGTTTGACATCGGCCTGCGAGCGGATGCGCACCAGCGTCTGCGCCACGCAGGGCAGGCCGAAGGTGTTGTAAGGCTTGAGGTTGACGCCGTTTTCCACGGGCAGGGCGGTGTGCATGCGAGAATTTTCGCAGACAAAGGAGATCAACCATGCCCAGTTTCGACACCAAGCTCGACCCGAACATCGAATCCGTCGGCAATGCCGTCGACACCACCGCCAAGGAAATCGGCACCCGCTTCGACTTCAAGGGCACCAGCGCCGCCGTCGAATTCAAGAAAAAGGAAAAGGAAGTCATCGTCTTCGGTGACAGCGATTTCCAGATCGACCAGGTGCGTGACGTGCTCTTCAACAAGCTGACCAAGCAGAAGGTCGACATCCGTTTCATGGACATCGGCAAAGTCGAGAAGATCGGCGGCGACAAGGTCAAGCAGGTGCTCAAGGTCAAGGCCGGCATCGAGGCCGAGCTGGCCAAGAAGATCGTGAAGGTCATCAAGGACAGCAAGATGAAGGTCAACGCCAGCATCCAGGGCGAGGAGGTGCGCATCCAGGGCAACAAGCGCGACGACCTGCAGGCCGCGATGGCGCTGCTGAAAAAGGAGATCAACGACGTGCCGCTGTCCTTCGACAACTTCCGCGACTGAGCCGCGGTTCATTCGCCATCGCCAGCCACACAAAACAGGGAGAACGGGCTGTGAAACACGAGCGATCGATGAAGGGGGGGGCTGCAGCCACGCTGGCTTGGGCCTGCTGGATGGGGTTGGGCGCGAGCCTGCCAGCCTCGGCCCAGAGCGTGGCCATGACCGGCAGCATGGGCAGCAAGGCCTTGCTGGTGGTCGATGGCGGGGCGCCCAAAGCCCTGGCCTCCGGTGAAACGCACCGGGGCGTCAAGGTGGTGTCCGTTCGCGCCGACCAGGTCACCGTGGAGGTGGGGGGCAAGCGCCAGACCATCGACCTGGGCGGGGCGCCCGTGAGCATCGGCGGTGGTGGCGGCGGCTCAGGCGGCACGCAGATCGTGCTGACGGCCGTCTCCGGCGGGCACTTCGTCACCAGCGGCAGCATCAATGGCCGGGCGACGCAGTTCATGGTGGACACCGGCGCCACCAGCGTGGCCATGAGCGCCGACGAGGCCCGTCGCATGGGCATCAATTACGAGTTGGGCGAGCGCGGTCAGGGCAGCACGGCCAATGGCGTGATCCCGATCTGGCGGATCACGCTGAAGTCGCTGCGCATCCAGGACGTCGAGGTCTATGGCGTCGAGGCGGTGGTGGTGCCTTCGGGCATGCCGCATGTGCTGCTGGGCAACAGCTTCCTGACGCGCTTTCAGATGAAGCGCGAGAACGACATGCTCACGCTGACTCGGCGCTTCTGAGGGCGCGCGGGCTCGGTTCGTCGCCAGGGCTCAGGCTGCGTGCTCGGCGGTGCGCGGGGGCAGGCGATGGTCGCGCGTGCGCATGTTCGACAGCTCCACAGCGTCATGGGCGCAAAACAGCGTCACCTCGTCGCCATGGGCCTGATTGAGTTCGCGCAGGCGGCGCTGGTTGGCGATCCGGCTGGGGCCATGCATCTGCAGCAGGCTCTGGAACAGGCTCAGGCCGACGGGGCAGTGCGGCTCGGCATCCATCTCGCCACGGAAGAAGTAGGCGTCACCGCAGTGCAGCAGCCAGCCACGGTCGGTGCGCACGGCCACGCCGCAGTGGCCGCGGGTGTGGCCGGTCAGCGGCACGAGCAGCACCTCTTCGTCGGTGTCCGGCAGGGCGCGCACGGCGTCGAAGCCGAACCAGCTCTCGCCGGTGACGTCGCGCGGGGACCACTTCGGGCCATGGGCCCACTGGGCGGGGATGTAGCGATCGCGCTCACGGAAGCTGCTGCGCGCCAGCGCCGCGTCCAGCTCGGTGCGGTAGACGTGCACCTGCGCCCCGGGGAAGTCGCTCAGGCCGCCTGCGTGGTCGAGGTCGAGGTGGGTGGGCACGATGTGGTGCACGTCGCGCGGATCCAGCCCCAGGTCGCGGATCTGGTGGATGGCGGTTTCCTGCATCAGGAGGCGGGGTCGCACCACGTTCACGAAGGGCATGCCCAGGCGCCTGGGGTTGGTCACGTCGCCGGTGCCCAGTCCGGTGTCGACCAGGATCAGGCCGTTGCGGCCCTCGATGAGCAGGCAGTGACAGCACATGTGGGCCGAGGCCAGCCAGCCTCCGTCGCCATTGATCAGCCGCTTGCCGATCGGGCACATGGAGCCGCAGTTGAGGTGGTGGATGCGCATGGTTCGGTGCTTCGGGAGACGGTGCGTGCGCATGATGGCAGCACAATGTCGGCTTGACCAGCGAACCCCTACCAGCCTCTTTCAGCCCATGTCCCGCCGAACCCGCCTGCCTGCCGGCCACCAGCACCTCGCCGACATCCTCTTCGACCAGGGCTTTGGCGAGCGCCGGGTTTGCGATGGCCTGATCCTCAAGGGCCTGGTGCAGGTCAACGGCGAAACGGTGGACGACCCGGACGCCGCCTACCCGGCCGACCGGCTCACCCTGGTGGTCGACGGACAGCCCTGGGCGACGCACGTGCAGGCCCTGGTGATGCTGCACAAACCGGCCGGCTACGAGTGCTCGCTCAAGCCCGGCGCCTGGCCGGGGGTGCACAACCTGCTGCCGGTGCCGCTGCGCCGCCGTGGGCTGCAGCCCGTGGGCCGGCTGGACCAGGACACCACCGGCCTGCTGCTGCTGACCGACGACGGCCCCCTGCTGCACAAGCTGACCTCGCCCAAGAAGAACGTGCCCAAGGTCTACGAGGTGACCTGCAAGCACCCCGTCACCCAGGCCATGTGCGACAAGCTGCTCAAGGGCGTGGTGCTGGACGACGACCCGGTCCCCGTGGCGGCGCACGCGGCCGAGCGGGTGTGGCCCGACGGTGCCCCCGCTGATGCGGCCGGCGAAACCCTGCACCTGCGCCTGACCCTGCTGCAGGGCAAGTACCACCAGGTCAAGCGCATGGTGGCGGCCGTGGGCAACCGGGTCGAGGGGCTGCACCGCAGCAGCATCGGGCGGCTGGCGCTGCCCGCCGACCTGGCGCCGGGCCAGTGGCGCTGGGTCGAAGACCCGGCCATCGTGCTGCCCTGAGCCGATAATCTGCCCCATGCAAGTCTTTCGCGGTTTCCACCATGCGGCACTGGCGCCAGCCTGCGCCCTGACGATCGGCAATTTCGACGGCGTCCACCGCGGGCACCAGGCCATGCTGGCGCTGTTGCGCAGCGAGGCCCAGCACCGCGGCCTGCCCGCCACCGTGCTGACCTTCGAGCCGCATCCGCGTGACTACTTCGCCACCCTGGCTGGCAAGCCTGAGCTGGCGCCCGCGCGCATCGCCACCCTGCGCGACAAGCTCTCGGAGTTGGAGCGATGCGGGGTGGACCAGGTGGTGATCCTGCCCTTTGACGCACGCCTGGTGGCGCTCAGCCCGCAGGACTTCATTCAGCAGGTGATCGTGTCGGGCCTGCACGCCCGCTACGTGCTGGTGGGCGACGACTTCCGCTTTGGCGCCAGGCGGGCGGGTGACTACGCCACGCTCGACGCCGCTGGCGACGCCCAGGGTTTTGACGTCGCCCGGATGATGAGCTACGAGGTGCATGGCCTGCGGGTGTCGTCCTCGGTGGTGCGCGAGGCGCTCAAGGCTGGCGACATGGCCCGGGTGGCCATGCTCCTGGGGCGCCCTTACACCGTCAGCGGCCACGTCGTGCACGGCCAGAAGCTGGGTCGAAGCCTCGATTGCCGCACGCTCAACGTCCGCTTCGGCCATGAAAAACCCGCCACCACCGGCATCTTTGTGGTGCGCACCCACGGCCTGGCCGATGGGCCCCTGGAGGGCGTGGCCAGCCTGGGCGTGCGCCCCACGGTGACCGAGGCAGGGCGCGTGCTGCTGGAGGTCCACTGCTTCGACTGGCCGACCGATCTGGGCCTCGAAGGGGGCTACGGTAAAATCGTCCGGGTGGAACTGCTGCACAAACTCCGAGACGAAGCCCGCTACGACGGGCTGGACGCATTGCAGGCGGCCATCCACAAGGACATCGCCGACGCCAAGGCCTTCTTCCAGGCCCAGGGCAGACAGACCACCCGCGACCGAATTTGACGCGGGCGGCCCGTCCGCGAGCTGCCGGCCTGGCGCCGACAGACCCTGGACGGTGTGCAGGTCTCGCCCGCCTGACGTCGCCTTCGCATCGGCCTGCTTCACAGGTCGATGCACCCGAATCCCCCATGACCGTGGCAGACGGGGTGCGTTGAAGACAGACGCACGCCTGGGCCGCGGTCGGACCCTGAGATCGCCATGAGCCAAGACACCAGCACCCAGCCCGGCAAGGGCCAACCAGATGCCAAGAAGGGTGGCGGCAAGCCATCCGAGTCGGTGCCCGAGTCGAAGTACCGCGCCACCTTGAACATGCCCGACACCCCCTTCCCGATGCGGGGGGACCTGCCCAAGCGCGAGCCGCTCTGGGTGGCCGAGTGGGAAAAGAACGACCTGTACGGCAAGCTGCGCGCCGCCCGCCAGGGCGCGCCGAAGTTCGTGCTGCACGACGGCCCGCCCTATGCCAACGGCAACATCCACATCGGGCACGCCGTCAACAAGGTGCTCAAGGACATGATCGTCAAGGCGCGCCAGCTCCAGGGCCTGGACGCCATCTACGTGCCCGGCTGGGACTGCCACGGCCTGCCCATCGAGAATCAGATCGAGAAGACCTTCGGGCGCAACCTCAGCAGGGGCGACGTTCAGGCCAAGGCCCGCGCCTACGCCGCCGAGCAGATCGACGGCCAGCGCACCGACTTCAAGCGCCTGGGCGTGCTGGGCGACTGGTCCCACCCCTACCTGACGATGAACTTCGGCAACGAGGCCAACGAGATCCGTGCGCTCAAGAAGATCATGGACCGCGGCCACGTGTACCGGGGGCTCAAACCCGTGTACTGGTGCTTCGACTGCGGCTCCTCGCTGGCCGAGTTCGAGATCGAGTACGCCGACAAGAAGTCGCAGACGCTGGACGTGGCCTTCCTGAGCGCCGCGCCGGATAGGCTCGCCGCCGCCTTCGGCCTGCCTGCCTTGAGCAAGGAAGCCTTCGCCGTGATCTGGACCACCACCGCGTGGACCATCCCGGCCAACCAGGCGCTCAACGTGCACGCCGAGCTGAGCTACGCCCTGGTCGACACGCCCAAGGGCCTGCTGGTGCTGGCCGAGTCGCTGGTCGAGAAGGCTTGCGAGCGCTACGGCTTCGCGGCCGATGACTGCAAGGTGCTCGCCACCACCGAGGGCGCCAAGCTCGAAGGCCTGAAGTTCAAGCACCCGCTGGCCCACGTGCACGCGGGTTACGACCGTGAAAGCCCCGTCTACCTGGCCGATTACGTCAGTGCCGAAGACGGCACCGGCATCGTGCACGCCGCGCCCGCCTATGGCGTGGACGACTTCAACAGCTGCGTGGCCCACGGCATGAAGTTCGACGACATCCTCAACCCTGTGCAGGGCAACGGTGTTTACGAAGCCGAGCTGCCGCTGTTCGGTGGCCAGCACATCTGGAAGGCCGCCCCGGTGGTGTTGGAGACCTTGAAGGACAACGGCCGCCTGCTGTCGACCAGGACCATCGAGCACAGCTACCCGCACTGCTGGCGCCACAAGACGCCGGTGATCTTCCGCGCCGCGGCGCAGTGGTTCGTGCGCATGGACGAAGGCGAGGGCGTCTTCACCGTCGACAAGGCCCCCAAGACCTTGCGCCAGACCGCGCTGGACGCCATCGACCAGACCACCTTCTACCCCGAGAACGGCCGCGCACGCCTGCGCGACATGATCGCCAACCGGCCCGACTGGTGCATCAGCCGCCAGCGCAACTGGGGCGTGCCGCTGCCTTTCTTCCTGCACAAGGTCACGGGCGAGCTGCACCCCGACACGCCCGCGCTGATGGAGCGCGCCGCGCAACTGGTGGAGCAGGGCGGCGTCGAGGCCTGGTCCAAGCTCGATCCCGCCGACTGGCTGGGTGAGCAGGCCGCCGAGTACAGCAAGTCCACCGACATCCTCGACGTGTGGTTCGACTCAGGCACCACCTTCTTCCACGTGCTCAACAGCGAGCGTGGCAGCCACGCACTGGCGGGCCACGCCGATGGCCCCGAGGCCGACCTCTACCTCGAAGGCCACGACCAGCACCGCGGCTGGTTCCACAGCTCGCTGCTGGCCGCCTGTGCCATCTACGGCCGCGCGCCTTACAAGGGCCTGCTGACCCACGGCTTCACCGTCGACGGCCAGGGCCGCAAGATGTCGAAGTCGGTGGGCAACACCGTGGCGCCGCAAGAAATCAGCAACAAGATGGGCGCCGAGATCATCCGCCTGTGGGCGGCCTCGACCGACTACTCGGGTGACCTGGGCATCGACGACAAGATCCTCGCCCGCGTGGTGGACGGCTACCGCCGCATCCGCAACACGCTGCGCTTTTTGCTGGCCAACACGTCGGACTTCAACCCGGACACCGATGCCGTGCCGCTCACGGAGCTGCTCGAGATCGACCGCTACGCGCTGGCCCGTGCCTCGCAGCTGCAGGAAGACGTCCTGGCCCACTACGAGCGCTACGAGTTCCACCCCGTGGTGGCCAAGCTGCAGGTCTACTGCTCGGAAGACCTGGGTGCCTTCTACCTGGACGTGCTCAAGGACCGGCTCTACACCAGCGCCGCCAAGAGCCACGCCCGCCGCGCCGCGCAGACCGCGCTGTGGCACATCACGAACGGCATGCTGCGCTGGATGGCGCCCTTCCTGAGCTTCACGGCCGAAGAGGCCTGGCAGGTCTTCAAGGGCCCGAACAACCCCAGCATCAGCCTCTTCACCGAGACCTACTGGGACTTCCACGAGGCCGACAAGGACACCGAGCTGCTGGCCAAGTGGTCGCGCATCCGCGCGCTGCGCGAAGAGGCCAACCGCCGCATCGAAGACGTGCGCACGCGCGGGGAAGTCGGCGCTTCGCTGCAGGCCAAGCTGTTCATCACCATCGGCACGAAAGACGAGCAGGGCGCGCGCCTGCTGGCCGACCTGCGCAGCCTGGGCGACGACCTGAAGTTCGTGCTCATCGTCTCCGAGGTCGAGCTGGCCGAAGGACATTCGACGCAAATCGAGGTCAACCCTTCGCATGCGGTCAAGTGCGAGCGCTGCTGGCACTACCGTGACGACGTTGGCGTCAACCCCGAGCACCCGACGATCTGCGGTCGTTGCGACAGCAACCTGCATGGCGCCGGCGAACACCGCGAGCACGCCTGACCATGGCCAAGACCTCCAGCAACTCCCTGTGGCCCTGGCTGGGCATCGCCGCGCTCATCATCCTGTTCGACCAGTTCACCAAGGTGCTGGTCATCGGGGCGTTCGAGCTCGGCCACAGCCAGGCCGTGACGTCCTTCTTCAACCTCGTGCGGGTGCACAACACGGGTGCGGCGTTCTCGTTCCTGGCGCACGCCGGGGGCTGGCAGCGCTGGTTCTTCGTGGGGCTGGGCGCGGTGGCCACGGGCTTCATCGTCTACATGCTGCGCCAGCATGGTGGACAAAAGCTGTTCGCCTGGGCGCTGACGCTGATCCTGGGTGGCGCCATCGGCAACGTGATCGACCGCTTGATTCACGGCTACGTGGTCGACTTCCTGGACTTCCACTGGTCCTTCCTGTCGCCGATGTTCCCGGGCGGGCACTTCCCGGCCTTCAACATCGCAGACTGCGGCATCACCATCGGGGCGGCTCTGTTGATCCTCGACGAGTTGCGCCGCGTGCGGCGGGGCTGACGGCCAAGGGGGCTCGCGTTGGCGCGCAAGCTCCCTTTGCGCATGCCTTTACGCGATCTTTGCATGGCCCTGCGCCAGGCAAATGTTCTGCGGGCCTTTACGATCAGGCGCCACATGAAGCCTGATCACCCATGCCTGCCCTGACCCCTCGACGCTGGATCGCCGTCGGCGTCCTCATCGCTTGCGGCACCGCCGCGCTCGTGCTTTGGCCCCACCGGGCTTCGGTGGCCCAGAGCCCGAAAACCGACCCGAAAGCCGGTGCCGGCAAAGCCCCTGCGGTGCCCGTGCGCGTGGCCCAGGCCGTGGTGCAGGATCAGCCCCTGACCATCAGCGCCGTCGGGCAGGTGCAGGCCGCCCGCCAGGCGGTGGTGCGCGCCCGCATCGAAGGGCTGCTGACCGAGGTGAACTTCAGCGAAGGGCAGCCGGTCAAACAAGGCCAGGTGCTGGCCCGCCTCGACGACCGCAGCCTGCAGGCCCAGGTGGCCCAGGCCGAAGCCGAGCTCAAGCGCCTGCAGGCGCAGCTGCAGCTGGCCGAACTGGACCTCAAGCGCTACGAGGGGCTGGCCGAGCAGTCCGCCGTGTCCACCCAGCAGCGCGATCAGCAGCAGGCCCTGGTGGCCCAGTTGCGTGCCCAGGTCCAGTCGCAGCAGGCCGGCCTGAGCCAGGTTCGCACCCAGCTGTCCTACACCGTCATCACCGCGCCGTTCAGTGGCCGCGTCGGGTTGCGGCAGGTGGACGTCGGCAACATCGTGCGCCCCTCCGACGCACAAGGCGTCGTGACCCTGGCCCAGACCGAGCCGCTGGCCGTGGTGTTCAGCGTGCCCCAGGCTCGCCTGGCCGATGTGCGCGCGGCGCTGGGGCAGCCCCAGGGCGCCGTGGTCAGCGTGTCCGAACGCGAAGGCGCGGCCAGCATCGCACAAGGCCGACTGCGTTCGGCCGACAACGCCGTGGACGCCGGCTCCGGCACGCTCAGGCTCAAGGCCGAGCTGGCCCCGGCGGGCGACCGCCTCTGGCCTGGCCAGTTCGTGACCGTGAGCCTGAACACCGGTGCGCTGCCCGGTGCCCTGACGGTGCCTGCCAAGGCGGTGCAGCGCGGGCTCAAAGGCGCCTTCGTGTGGCGCGTGGTGCAGGGGGAGGCTCAGGTGGTGCCGGTGCAGCCCGCCTGGCAGTCCGATGTGGTGGTGGTCGTCAAGCCGGTCGCCGATGGCCTGAAGGCGGGCGACCAGGTGGTGGTGGACGGGCAGTCGCGCCTCAAGCCCAAGTCGCGCGTGAAGCTGGTGGGTGAGGGCGGTGCGGCTGTCGCCGAAGGCGCTTCCACTGGCAAGCCCTGAGTCGGGTCGAGCTCCGGAATCCACCATGACCCAGGACCTGTCTTCCTCCTCATCCCCCGCCGCCGCCGAGCCTGCTGCGTTGCCGTCCGCGGCGCCGTCCGTGGGCCGTGGCCTGTCCGCCTGGTGCATCGCGCACCCCGTGGCCACCACGCTGTTGACCCTGGCCCTGGTGCTGCTGGGCTTGTTCGCCTTTCCGCGCCTGCCGGTGGCGCCACTGCCGCAGGCCGAGTTCCCCACCATCCAGATCAGCGCGCGCCTGCCCGGCGCCAGCCCCGAGACCATGGCTTCTGCCGTGGCCACGCCGCTGGAGGTGGGCCTGAGCGGCATCCCGGGTGTCACCGAGATGTCGTCGACCAGCTCGCTGGGCAGCACCTCGATCACGCTGCAGTTCACACTCGACAAGGACATCAACGAGGCCGCGCAGGAAGTGCAGTCGGCCATCAATGCAACGCAAGGCAAGCTGCCCGACGACATGCCGTCGCCACCCACCTGGCGCAAGGTCAACCCGGCCGACGGCCCCGTGCTCATCCTGAAGATGCAGTCGGAGGTGCTCAGCCTGATCGAGCTCAGTGACCTGGCCGAGACCGTGCTGGCGCGGCGACTCAGTCAGATCGACGGCGTCTCCGAAGTTGCCATTTCGGGGCAGCGCAAGCCTGCCATCCGCATCCAGGCCTCACCCGCGGCCCTGGCGGCGCATGGCCTGAGCCTGGCCGACATCCGCGCGGTGGTGCAAAAGGCCAGCGTCAACCAGCCCAAGGGCGTGCTGCTGGGTGCCGACCGCACCAGCACCCTGGCCACCAACGACCAGCTCTTCAACGCCAGCGACTACGAGCAGCTCACCATCGTCGACCGCAGTGGCGTGCCCGTGCGCATCGGCGATGTGGCCAAGGTCATCGCCGGCGCCGAGAACGACTTCGTGGGTGCCTGGCAGAACGGCCAGCCGGGCCTGGGCATCATCGTGCGCCGTCAGCCTGGCGCCAACATCGTCGCCACGGCCGACCGCATCCAGGCCGCGCTGCCCGAGCTGGCCGCGCGCCTGCCCGCCAGCGTCACGGTGGAGGTGCTCAACGACCGCACTCGCACCATCCGATCCTCGCTGCACGAGGTCGAGCTCACGCTGGCGCTGACCTTCGTGCTCGTCGTCGTGGTGATGGGCGCCTTCTTGCGCCAGGTCTCGGCCACGGTCATCGTCACGGCGGTGCTGGGCGTGTCCATGATCGCCACGGTGGCGGCCATGGAGCGGCTGGGCTTCAGCCTCAACAACCTGACCCTGGTGGCGCTGATCATCGCCATGGGCTTCGTGGTGGACGACGCCATCGTGGTGGTCGAGAACATCCACCGCCACCTCGAGAACGGCCTGCCCATGCGCGAGGCGGCGCTCAAGGGCTCGGGCGAGATCGGCTTCACCGTGTTGTCCATCAGCGTCTCGCTGGTGGCGGCCTTCATCCCGCTGCTGTTCATGGGCGGGGTGGTGGGGCGGCTGTTCAGCGAGTTCGCGGTCACCGTCACAGCGGCCATCGCGGTGTCGGTGATCACGTCCCTGACGCTGGCGCCCATGCTCGCCTCGCGCTGGATGTCGCGCGCGCCGGCCCACCACGAAGGCGGCTGGGTGCAGCGCCTGATCGATGCCTATGGCCGCAGCGTGGGCTGGGCGCTCGACCACAGCCGTCTGATGCTGGCCCTGTTCTTCACCACCATGGGCCTGGCCGTGGCGGCCTACGCGCTCATCCCCAAGGGCTTCTTTCCGCTGCAGGACACGGCCTTCGTGCTGGGCACCACGGTGGCTGCACAAGACGCTTCTTACGAGACCATGGTCGAGAAGCACGCGGCGCTCGCTCGCATCCTCGACGCGGACCCAGCGGTGCAGGGCTACAACCAGACGGTGGGCGCCACCAGCGGCAGCAGCAGCGTCTCCAGCGGCCGTTTCTTCATCGTCTTGAAGGACCGCTCGGAGCGCGACGTCTCGGCCCAGGGCTTCATCGACCGCGTGCGGGCCAAGACCTCGCAGGTGCCAGGCATCACCCTGTTCATGCGCGCCGCGCAGGACATCAAC
The DNA here is from genome assembly GCA_001770725.1 of Burkholderiales bacterium RIFCSPHIGHO2_01_FULL_63_240. GTDB lineage: Bacteria > Pseudomonadota > Gammaproteobacteria > Burkholderiales > Burkholderiaceae_C > Aquabacterium. The sequence goes on along the minus strand of MERU01000001.1, from coordinate 145,136 downwards.
CTGGGCACCGGCTCGCCGCGCACGCAATACCAGTACGCCCTGCTGGGCGACGACAGTGCCAGCCTGGGGCAGTGGGCCGAACAACTCACCGAGCGCCTGGCGCGCATGCCCCAGTTCCGCGACGTCTCCAACGACCTGCAACTTGGCGCGGGCATCACCCGCCTGACCATCGACCGCGCCGCCGCGGCCCGCCATGGCCTGAGCGTCGACGACATCAACCAGGTGCTCTACAGCGCCTACGGCCAGCGCCAGATCGCCGAGACCCAGACCGAGCAGAACCAGTACCAGGTCATCCTCGAAATCGACCCCGCCCTGCGCGGCCAGACCGACAGCCTGGACTGGCTGCACCTGCGCTCGGCCAAGACCGGGCAGATGGTGCCGCTGGCCGAAGTCGCCCGCCTGGAGCCGCCCGAGACCGGTGCTGTCAGCATCAACCACCTGGGCATGTCGCCCGCGGTGAACCTGTCGTTCAACCTCGCGCCGGGCGTGGCCCTGGGTGACGCCGTCAAGCTGCTCAACGACGTCCGCCAGGAGCTGCAGGTGCCCGACAGCGTCAGCGGGCGCTTCCAGGGCGCGGCCCAGGCCTTCCAGGACTCGCTGGCCACCCAGCCCTTCCTGATCCTGGCGGCGCTGCTGGCGGTCTACATCATCCTGGGCGTGCTCTACGAGAGCTTCGTGCACCCGCTGACCATCCTCTCGACGCTGCCGTCGGCCGGCATCGGCGCGGTGGCAGCCTTGTGGATCAGTGGCCAGGACTTCTCCATCATGGCGCTCATCGGCGTGGTGCTGCTGATCGGCATCGTCAAGAAGAACGGGATCATGATGGTCGACTTCGCCCTGCAGGCCCAGCGCGAACAAGGCCTGAGCCCGCGCGAGGCCATCGAGCGTGCTTGCGTGGTGCGATTTCGGCCCATCATGATGACGACGCTGGCGGCCTTGCTGGCGGCCATCCCGCTGATGCTGGGCTTTGGCACGGGGGCTGAGCTGCGCCAGCCGCTGGGCTATGCCGTGGTGGGCGGCCTGCTGCTCAGCCAGGTGCTCACGCTCTACACGACGCCGGTGGTCTACCTCGGGCTGGACCGCTTGTTTCACAAGCAGGCGGTGGCTGCATGAACGTCGGGGTCAAGGGATAGCCTGACGCGAGTTTGTCAGGGGCGTGTGCTACGCTGAAATCAACACATTGACTGCACACGCCAACCCATGCCCGGCCTGCTTCCTTCCATCGATCCCGACGGTCTGCTCGAGTTCTCGGTCGTCTACACCGACCGCGCACTCAACCACATGTCCAAGCGCTTCCAGGGCGTGATGACGGACATCTCCGCCATGCTCAAGCGCGTCTACCACGCGCACTCGGCCGTGCTGGTGCCGGGCAGTGGCACCTTCGGCATGGAGTCGGTTGCGCGCCAGTTCGCGCATGGCAAGCACGTGCTCGTCATCCGCAACGGCTGGTTCAGCTACCGCTGGACGCAGATCTTCGACATGGGCTCGATCCCGGCCACCCACACCGTGCTCAAGGCCCGCCGCATCGCCGACGGCCCGCAGGCCGCCTGGGCCCCCGCGCCCATCGACGAAGTCGTTGCCACCATCCGCCGCGAAAAGCCCGCGCTCGTGTTCGCGCCGCACGTCGAGACGGCCGCCGGCATGATCCTGCCCGACGACTACCTCAAGGCCGTGGCCGATGCCGTGCACGAAGTGGGCGGCCTGTTCGTGCTCGACTGCATCGCCTCCGGCGCCATGTGGGTCGACATGAAGGCCACCGGCGTCGACATCCTCATCAGCGCGCCGCAAAAGGGCTGGAGCAGCTCGCCGTGCTGCGCCATGGTCATGCTCAGCGAGCGCGCCCGCGCGGCCATCGACGCCACGCAGAGCACCACCTTCGCGATGGACCTCAAGAAGTGGCTGCAGATCATGGAGACCTACGAAGGTGGCGGCCACGCCTACCACTCCACGCTGCCCACCGACGCCCTGCTGCGCCTGCGCGACGCCATGGCCGAGACCGAAGCCTACGGCTACGAGAAGGTGCGCCAGGAGCAGGTCGCCCTGGGCGCACAGGTGCGTGCGCTGATGGTGAGCCACGGCTACCCCAGCGTCGCGGCCGAAGGCTTCCAGGCGCCCGGCGTGGTGGTCAGCCACACCACCGACCCCGACATCCAAAGCAGCAAGAAGTTCCTGGCCCTGGGCCTGCAGACCGCCGCCGGCGTGCCCCTGCAGTGCGACGAGCCGGCCGACTTCCGCACCTTCCGCGTCGGCCTGTTCGGCCTGGAGAAGTGGCACGACGTTGCTCGTTCAGTGCAGCACCTCAAGCAGGCGCTCGACGCCATCGACGCCGCCGGCTGACAAGCCATCCCCTGGCTTTCACCGATGACGTGAACGTCAGGCGGCCTTAACTTGGGGGCTCCACATTTCGATGGAGGGGCCTTCATGGGCACGGTCAGCCGGCTGTCACAGCACCACGTGGTTTCTCGTCGCCGCTCGACGCGCCGCAAGCCGGTGCTGCGGCGGCACCTCGCCTGGCCGCCCGCCGAAGGCTTGCCATCGCAGCGCGATGCGGCGCGTGCCCGTGCCGCCCTTGCGCCCGAGCCCAACGCCGACGGCCTCGCTCCGCTGGGCTTTGACGCCAGCCACGAGCCCAGCGCCCTCGACCTCCCGCTCAACACCCTGTCGTGGGCAGCGCCCTTCACCTGGCTCAAGGCGGGCTGGCGCGACTTCACGCAGGCCCCGGTCATCGGCCTGTTCTACGGGCTTTGTTTCGTCCTGATGGGCTGGGCCCTGGTGGGCACCTTCCAGCGTGCCCCCGAGTACACCCTGGCGCTGTCGGCGGGGTTCCTGCTGCTCGGCCCCTTCCTGTGCCTGGGCCTGTACCACGCCAGCCGCGAGCTGGAACACGGGCGCCGGCCTGGCCTGCTGGCCTCGCTCACCGCCTGGCGCATCAGCAGCGCACAACTGGCCATTTTTGCGGCCGTGCTGCTGGTGCTCGAGATGCTGTGGGGCCGCGCGGCCATGATCGTCTTCGCCATCAGCTTCGATGGCGTGCCCGATTTCAGCGGCCCGCTCTCGAGTTTCCTCACCGAGGAGTTCATCACCTTCGGCGTCGTCTACACCGTGGTGGGCGCCATCTTCGCGGGCCTGATCTTCGCCATCAGCGTGGTGAGCATGCCCATGATCCTCGACCGATCGGTCGATGCCGTGTCGGCGGGCCTGCTGAGCATGCGCCTGGTGGCCACGCAGCCTGGCGTGATGTGGCTGTGGGCGGCGCTCATCGGCCTGCTCAGCCTGGTGGCGATGCTGCCGGGGTTCGTGGGCCTGCTGGTGGTGGCCCCGGTGCTCGGTCATGCCTCCTGGCACGCTTACCGCGCCGCCCTCGCCGATGGGCCGCAAGGCTCCCCCTGAACCAGGGGGTGAATCCGCGTTCGCGCGTGCATCCATGCCCGGACCCCGGGACGTAGTGGGGGTGCGCCCAGGAGAAGGGTCTCCTGGCGCATCACAAACTACCCGGAGTCCAGCCATGTTCAAGCCTTCCCTCCTGGCCCTGGCGGCCGTTTTCTCTGCGTCCGTCGCGCAGGCCGAGACCGTCTACGGTCTGACCACCGACAACCGCCTGATCACCTTCGACACGGCCTCGCCCAGCCAGGGTTTGGCCGTCAACCTGAGCGGCCTGGCCAGCTCCGAGAAGCTGCTCGGCCTGGACACCCGCCCGACCAATGGCCAGCTCTACACCCTGAGCAACCTGGGCAACGTCTACACCGTCAACGCCAGCACCGGTGCAACGACCTTCGTGGCCGCGCTCAAGGCCCCCATCAACGGCGCGCTGCTCGGCTTTGATTTCAACCCCAATGCCGATGTCAGTGGTGCGGCATCGCTGCGCGTCATCACCGCAGGCGGCGACAACTACGCGGTCAACGTCAACCCGGGCGCGAACCTGGGCGCGGTCACCAAGCAGACCAACATCAGCTCGGCCAGCGGGGCGCTCAAGCTCACCGGCGCGGCCTACAGCAACAACGACACCGACCCCGCCACGCCGACGGTGCTGTTCGCCATCGACACGGTCAGCAGCAGCCTGTTTGCCACTTCGGCACCGGCAGGCGGTGTGTACTCATTGGTGGGCAGCCTGGGCGCCAACTCGCTCAACGTCTTCGGCTTTGACATCTCCGGCTCGGGCATGGCCTACGCCGGCCTGACCGGCGATGACAGCTACTCCAGCCTCTACACCGTCAACCTGCAGACGGGGGCGGCCAGCCTGATCGGTGCCTTCGGCATCCAGGGCAACACCGCGTTGCCGACCATCGTGGGCCTGGCCGTGGCCCCCGCCGTGCCGGAGCCTTCGACCGTGGGCTTGATGCTGGCCGGTCTTGTCGCAGCAGGCTTCGTGACGCGTCGCCGTCGCAGCCAGGGCTGACACCGCGCTCCTGCCCCCGAAAGGGGGCTCGGTCTGCCTGCTCTAATGCAGGATTGTTTGCACAACCCTGCCACCCAGGCAGACCGAGCCTTGTCACCTGCCGCATCCTTGTCCTGGCGAGCCGCCTGGCTCCTCGTGCTGCCGCCCATGCTGTGGGCGGGCAACGCCGTGGTCGGGCGCATGCTGGTCGGCAGCATGCCGCCCGTGGCCATGAACGTGCTGCGCTGGCTGCTGGTTGCCATCTTGCTGGCGCCGCTCGGCTGGCGCGTGCTCAAGAACCCGGCGGCCATCGCGCAACGCTGGCGCCACCTGGCCCTCATCGGGGCTTTGGGTGTGGGCACCTACAACGCCTTGCAGTACCTGGCGCTGCAGACCTCCTCGCCCATCAACGTCACGCTCATTGGCGCCAGCATCCCGGTCTGGATGATGGTGGTCGGGCGCCTGTGCTTCGGCCAGCCGCTGTTGCGCAGGCAGCTGGTTGGTGCGGTGCTGTCGGTGGCCGGGGTGCTGCTGGTGATGTCGCAGGGGCAGTGGGCCACCCTGGCCAAGCTGCGACTCGTGCCGGGGGACCTGTTGATGCTGCTGGCCAGCCTGGCCTGGGCCTTCTACAGCTGGTTGCTCGCCAGGCCTCCCGCGTCCATGCAGGGCTCGGCCCGCCCCGACTGGGACTGGGCCGGCTTCCTGTGGATTCAGGTGGGGTTCGGCCTGATGTGGGCCACCCTGTGCGCCGGGGTGGAGGCCACCTGGACACCAGGCTGGAGCGATGCCTGGACCTTCGATGCCCGCACCGCCCTGGGCCTGCTGTTCATCGCCATCGGGCCGTCCATCCTGGCCTACCGCTGCTGGGGCCTGGGCGTGCAGGCCGTGGGGCCGACGGTGGCCGGCTTCTTCAGCAACCTCACGCCGGTCTTCGCGGCCCTGTGGTCCACGCTCTTGCTGGGGCAGGGGCCACGCTGGTATCACCCGCTGGCGCTGATCCTCATCGCCGCGGGCATCGTCGTGTCGTCAGGCTGGCGCCCGGGCTTCAGAAGCGCCGGCGGGGGCCGCGGCGGTTGAACGGTGGCTGCCCGCGCCAGTAGCGCAGCATCAGCCAGCCCCCCAGCATGCCGCCCAGGTGGGCGAAGTGCGCCACGCCCGAGGCCGTGCCGGTCACGCCCAGGAAGAGTTCGATCCCGCCATACACCGCCACGAAGACCTTGGCCTTCATCGGGATGGGCGGGAACAGCGGCATGATCGTGCGCTCGGGGAACATCATCCCGAAGGCCAGCAGCAGGCCGAACAGCCCGCCCGAGGCGCCCACCGTGGGGTTGTGGTAGCCCGCCAGCATCGAGATCAGCAACTGGCAGGCGGCCGCCGTCAGCACGCTCGCGCCCAGGAACTCGAGGTAGCGGCGCTGGCCCCAGATGCGTTCGAGCTCGCTGCCGAACATCCACAGGCCCAGCATGTTGAAGAAGATGTGGCCGATCGAGCCGTGCAGGAAGGCGTAGGTCAGCACCTGCCACGGGTAGAACAAGCCGCTTTCAAGCGGCCACAGCGCCATGTACATGGACAACGCCCCCCCCAGGAGATCGTCCAGGAAATACATGGCCACATTGATCAGGATCAGCGCCTGGGTGATGGGGGGCATCGGTGGCATGGAGCAACAGCAGGTGTGTGGGTGACCCCCGGATCATAGAGGCAACATGGTGACAAGCCCCCCTGTGCTATCCTTGCGCCCTTCCTGCACCAGGGCCCTGGTGGTGAAATTGGTAGACGCGCCGGATTCAAAATCCGGTTCCGCAAGGAGTGTCGGTTCGAGTCCGACCCGGGGCACCACGCAGCTTGCACAAGCTTGCACATTGAGCCGGCACATGCCGTGGGCGATGGCCGAGTGAAGTCATGACCTACCCGACCCTCGAAGACGCCATCGGCAAGACCCCGCTGGTTCGCCTGCAACGCGTGCCCGGCGCCGACAACGACGCGCGCGGCAACGTCATCCTCGCCAAGCTCGAAGGCAACAACCCGGCCGGCTCGGTGAAAGACCGCCCCGCCATCAACATGATCCGCCGTGCCGAAGAGCGTGGCCAGATCAAGCCGGGCGACACGCTCATCGAAGCCACCTCGGGCAACACCGGCATCGCACTGGCCATGGCCGCCGCCATCCGCGGCTACCGCATGGTGCTGATCATGCCGGAGGACCTCTCCATCGAGCGCGCCCAGACCATGAAGGCCTTCGGCGCCGAGCTCATCCTCACGCCCAAGAGCGGCGGCATGGAATACGCCCGCGACCTGGCCGACCAGATGGTCCGCGAAGGCAAAGGCGTGGTGCTCGACCAGTTCGCCAACCCCGACAACCCGGCGGTGCATTACGACACCACCGGACCCGAGATCTGGCTGGACACGAACGGGCGCATCACCCATTTCGTCAGCGCCATGGGCACCACCGGCACCATCACCGGCGTCTCGAAGTTCCTCAAGGAAAAGAACCCCGAGGTGCGCATCGTCGGTGCCCAACCGCAAGAAGGCTCGCGCATCCCGGGCATCCGCAAGTGGCCCGAGGCCTACCTGCCCAAGATTTACGAGCCCAGCCGCGTCGACGAGATCATCCACGTCAGCCAGGCCGATGCCGAGGACATGGCCCGCCGCCTGGCCCGAGAAGAGGGCCTGTTCTGCGGCATCTCGGCTGCGGGCGCCTGCTGGACGGCGCTGGAGCTGGCCAAGCAAGTGCACAACGCCACCATCGTCTTCATCGTCTGCGACCGGGGCGACCGCTACCTGTCGACGGGCGTCTTCCCCGCCTGAGCCTCCAGCCGCTGCACGCCATGGACACCATCCACAAGGAACTCGACGCCCGCGGCCTGCTTTGCCCGCTGCCCATCCTCAAGGCCAAGAAGGCCCTGTCGGACATGCACAGCGGCGAGATCCTGCGCGTGCTGGCCACCGACCCGGGCTCCGTGCGCGACTTCCAGGCCTTTGCCCGCCAGACCGGCAACGACCTGATCGACCAGCAGGCCCGCGAAGTCGACGGCAAAGAGGAATACACCCACCTGCTGCGCCGGCGTTGAGCCAGCGCCCAGTCGGTGGCGGGCAGGGCATGGTGGGGCAGTGGCCTCAGCGCCCCTCGTCCAGCAAATCGCCGCCCTGAGGCGCGATCAGCCCCAGGTGCCGGAAGGCGGCTGACGTCGCCACGCGCCCGCGCGGTGTGCGCTGCAAGAAGCCCTGTTGAATGAGATAGGGCTCGATCACGTCTTCGATCGTGTCCCGCTCTTCACCGATGGCCGCGGCCACGTTGTCCAGGCCCACCGGCCCCCCATCGAAGCGATGGATGATGGCTTCGAGCAGCTTGCGGTCCATCACGTCGAAGCCGATCGGGTCGACGTCGAGCATGGCCAGCGCCTTGTCGGCGATCTCTTTGTTGATGTGCCCTGTGCCCTTGACGTCGGCGTAGTCGCGCACCCGGCGCAGCAGCCGGTTGGCGATGCGGGGCGTGCCACGCGAGCGGCGTGCGACTTCCAGCGCACCCTCGGCGTCGATCGGGGCGCCCAGCAGCCGGGCCGAGCGCGTGACGATGCGCTGCAGCTCGGGCGCGGTGTAGAACTCCAGCCGCGCCACGATGCCGAAGCGGTCCCGCAACGGGTTGGTCAGCATGCCGGCGCGCGTGGTGGCGCCCACCAGCGTGAAGGGCTGCAGGTCCAGCTTGATCGAGCGCGCGGCCGGCCCCTCGCCGATCATGATGTCGATCTGGTAGTCCTCCAGCGCGGGGTAGAGGATCTCTTCGACCACCGGGCTGAGCCGGTGGATCTCGTCGATGAACAGGACGTCGTTGCGCTCCAGGTTGGTCAGGATGGCAGCCAGGTCCTTGGGCTTTTCGAGCACCGGCCCCGAGGTTTGGCGCAAGTTGACGCCCAGTTCGGTGGCGATGATGTGGCTCAGCGTGGTCTTGCCCAGCCCCGGCGGGCCGAACAGCAGCACGTGATCGAGCGCCTCGCTGCGCTTCTTGGCCGCGCCGATGAAGATTTCCAGCTGCTCGCGCGCCTTGGCCTGACCGATGTACTCGTCCAGGTCCTTCGGGCGCAGGGCACGTTCGAGCGCGTCCTCCTGAGGCGAGCTCACGCCTGGCTCGACCACGCGCCCGGCCAGCGCGGACTCTGGGGTGTCTGCCTGGCGCGAAGCACGGGAGGGGCCTCGTCGGCCGGAGCCGAAATCGTCGGTCTGGATGCTCATTCCCCGATTATCCGGCCCAGGGCGGTGTTGCATCAGGGCAACGATGAGCCACATGGAGCATCGTTATGACAACCATGTCATCAAGTGACTTTGAAAAATCTGGTGCAATCCCCAACAGTTCCAGCGCTCGAACGGCGTGGCGGGGCCACCCAAGTGGCTTGCAGACACGCGCCGGCGAAGCTGGAGCCTCTGGTTCAAACTTTGGAGAACTCCATGAAAAAGACTGTGCTGGCTCTGGCCGCCATCGCTGCCTCCTCGGCTGCTTTCGCTCAATCTTCCGTCACCCTGTACGGTGTGGTCGACGCTTCTGTTGAGTCCGTCAAGGGCGACAAGACCTTCACCCGCGTGTCCTCCGACAACCTGGCTTCTTCGCGCATCGCCTTCAAGGGCGTGGAAGACCTGGGCGGCGGCCTGAAGGCCACCTTCCTGCTGGACGCCAGCCTGAAGACCGACACCGGTGCCGCTGACAGCTCGCGTTTCTTCGGTCGCTCGGCCTACGTCGGCCTGACCGGTGGTTTCGGTGAAGTCCGCCTGGGTCGCCAAGACTCCCTGATCGGTGCTCAAGGTGCTGCTGCGCTGGGTACCCAAGCCTACGACGAACTGGTCGTGGCCCGCACCCTGGCTGGCGTGGCTTACCGTCGCCTGGACAACGCTGTCACCTACATCGCCCCGACCCTGGTCCCGGGCCTGACCCTGGCTGCTCAATACACCACCGCTGCTGAAGCCATCACCGACACCGCCAACGCCGAGGCCACCTACGGTGACAACTCGGGCCGTGGCTATGGTCTGAGCGCCAACTACGCCAACGGCCCCTTCGCCGCTGGCCTGAGCTACATCCAGGTGAACCGTGCTGACTCCGCCAGCGGTGATGTCGAGAACACCGGCATCCTGGCTTATGGCTCTTACGACCTGGGCGTGGCCAAGCTGACCGCTTACTACAACCAAGACGGCCGCGACGGTGCTTTCGACAACCGTCAGGTCTACGGCCTGAAGGCTGCCTTCCCCGTGGCTCAAGCCGTGACCCTGAGCGCTGGTTACGCGTTCGTGAAGAACGCCAACGCTTCGCCGGTCACCAGCTCGGCCCTGGCGAACACCGCCTCGGTGACCTTCGCTGGTGACAACGTCAAGGATGACAACGCCCGCATCCTGACCCTGAAGGCCCAGTACGACCTGAGCAAGCGCACCGCCCTGTACGCCCTGTTCACCGCCGTGAACAACGGCGACAACGCCGCCCTGAACGTTTCGCAAGTCGAAACTTCGGCTGGCAAGTCGTCGCGCGGCCTGGCCGTTGGCGTGCGCCACAGCTTCTGATCCGGTTTCGACCGATTCAGCAAAAGGGGGCTTCGGCCCCCTTTTTTCATGGTCCGTTTGGATCGCGGCCTGTCCCCTTGCGTTTGATCCATGTCCGCTTTTGCATGGAGGTCTGTCGCCCTCGCGCAACAACCTAGCGGAAACCTGAGTGTCGTGTCCGAACCCCTCAGCAACAATTCCCCACGCCCCCCGTTTCAGGGGGGACATCTAGGAGATACACATGCAAAAGCGCGTTCTGTCCTCGGCCATCGCTCTGGCCCTGACCGCCCTGGCCTCGGGCACCGCTCTGGCTCAGTCCAGTGTCACCATCTACGGCAACATCGACGTTTCGGTTGATCGTGTCAAGAAAGAAGCTGGCAAGAATGACTTCAGCGCACTGGGTGTGCAGGCAAACACGGCCATCAACGGTCGTCAAAGCCTGACCCGTGTCGGCCCTGACATGAGCTCGCAATCGGCTCTGGGCTTCCGTGGTGTGGAGGACCTGGGTGGTGGCTACAAGGGCAATTTCGTCCTCGAAGGTCAAATGGGCATCGACAACGGCACGTTGCTGCGCGATGGCCGCCTGTTTGGCCGCCAAGCCTACGCAGGCCTGACCACCCCGTTCGGTGAAATCCGCCTGGGCCGTCAGTACGCTCCGATCTTCTTCTCCAGTGCCGTGATCACCACGGAGCGTTTCGGTGGCACCGACCAGTTCGTGGAAAGCGGTCTGACCAACGCCCTGAACATCCGTTGGGACAATGCGATCACCTACTCGGCTCAGGCCGGTGGTTTCCGTGGCCAACTTGGCTTCTCGCCGAATGCTGGCGTGGCTGATCTTGTGAACGCGCAGCGTGGCGGCAACGGCAGTGATGCCAACGGCTCCATCTTGGGCGGCAACAACTCAGGTGCTTCCGGTGAAAAGACCTCCGGTCGTGGTCGCAGCTGGGGAGCCTTCGGTGCCTACAACATGGATGCCCTGACCGTGAGCCTTGGTTATGGCGCCACTGCCTTCAAGGATGTGGGCGTGGGCCTGCTGACTGGAACCACGCCGCTGTTCCGCCTGGGCGACTACGACGTGTGGAACCTGGGCGCCAAGTACGTCTTCAAGGAGTTGGGCCTGACCCTGAACGGCAGCTTTGGCCGCGCCTCTTACGATGTCTCTGGCATCGGTGCGCCTGGCCCTGCCAACGTGGCTCGCAACGTCCTGGGCCTGGACAACGGCGACTTGAAGGTCTCCTCGCTGGTCTTGGGCGGTCGCTATGAAATCGGTGCTGTGGCCTTCCTGGCCCAATGGTCCGAAACCAAGTTCCGCAACGAAGGTCGTGGTAAGGACCACGGCATCACCTTGGGCGCCGAATACTCGCTGTCCAAGCGCACCACCCTGTATACCCGTTGGGCCCAGATCAAGGACAAGGGCACTGGCCCGGGCGTTGTGTTTGCCCTCACTGGCATCCGTGAAGTGCCCTCGTTCGGCCTGAGCGTGCCGCCGGCACCGGACGGCAAGGTCAGCATGTTCGGCCTGGGCGTTCGCCACAACTTCTGATCGAGGCTCCGCCTCTTCAGCCAAAGCCGCCTTCGGGCGGCTTTTTTCATGGCGATCCGATGGGCTGGGAGCAAAGCAAAACAAACGGGCCCCGAGGGGCCCGTTGTGATGTGAGCAGCGTTCCGGCTGGGCCGTCGCCCTGGCCACGCTGTTTCAGCTGTCAGCTGCCGATCAGTCGCTCATTGGCCAGCAGTTGCTGCACCGTCTCGCGATCGCGGATCACCCAGGTCTGCGCACCGTCCACCATCACCTCGGCCGCACGCCCACGGGTGTTGTAGTTGCTGGCCATGGTCATGCCGTAGGCGCCTGCCGACAGCACGGCGAGCACGTCGCCCGCCTGCACGGCCAGCGAACGGTCGCGGCCCAGCCAGTCGCCCGACTCGCACACAGGCCCCACCACGTCCCAGGTCAGGGCTGGGGTGCCTTCGCGCTGCTGCGTGTTGACGATGCCCATCCAGGCTTCGTAGAGCGCGGGGCGCATCAGGTCGTTCATGGCCGCATCGACCACGCAGAAGTTCTTCTGCTCGCCTTCCTTGAGGAAGAGCACGTCGGTCAGCAGCACGCCTGCGTTGCCCACCAGAGAGCGGCCCGGCTCGAACATCACCTCGCGCTGGCCGTGGCCGCGCGCGTCGATCTTGGCCAGCAGCTTGGCGATCAGCTCGTCCGCCTTGGGCGGGGTCTCGTCGGTGTAGGTGATGCCCAGGCCGCCCCCCAGGTCGAGGTGGTGGATGGGGATGCCGGCCGCTTCGATGGCCTCGACCAGGTCGAGCACGCGGTCGAGCGCATCGAGATAAGGCGAGACGTCGGTGATCTGCGAGCCGATGTGGCAGTCGATGCCGACCACCTGGATGCCGGGCAGGGCGGCGGCGCGGCGGTAGGTGGCCAGGGCCACGTCATGGGCCACGCCGAACTTGTTGCCCTTGAGGCCCGTCGAGATGTAGGGGTGGGTGCCGGCATCCACATCTGGGTTGACGCGCAGGCTCACGCGGGCGGTCAGGCTCAGGCTCGAGGCCACCTGTGACAGCACCTCGAGTTCGGCCGTGCTCTCGACGTTGAAGCACTTCACGCCAGCGCGCAGCGCTTCGGCCATTTCGGCGCGGGTCTTGCCCACGCCGGAGAACACCACCTTGGCGGCGTCGCCACCGGCGGCCAGCACGCGGGCCAGCTCGCCCGAGGAGACGATGTCGAAGCCGCAGCCCGCTTGAGCGAAGGTCTGCAGCACCGCCAGGTTGGAGTTGGCCTTGACGGCGTAGCAGACCAGGTGCTTGCGGCCTTGCAGCGCGCGCTGGTAGGGCGCGAGCGCGGCCAGCATGGCGCGGCGCGAGTACACGTACAGCGGCGTGCCGTGCTGGCGGGCCAGGTCGGCCAGGCGCACCTCGTCGAGGTACAGGTCCGGGCCGCGCCAGGACAGGAAGGGGGAGCCGGGGAGGGTCATTGCGAAGCTGCGGGGGCAGGTTGAGGGGCGGCCTGGGCCGGGGCGGGCAGGTACAGCGGGCCCTTGAGGCCGCAGCCGCTCAGCAGCAGGGTGGCCCCAAGTGCGACAGCGGCAGCCAGTCTGCCTAGAATTCGGATGTTGTGTTCCATGCCCCCGATTCTAAGGAAACCGCCATGTCCACCCCCGGCGCCCCCGCAGCCCTGACCGACGCTCAGTACCACGAGGTCATTTCCGCCACGCTGGCGCGCATCGAAAAGACGGTCGACACCTGGCTGCAAGACGATGTCATCGACATCGATGCGGCCCGCACTGGCGGCATGCTGACGCTGAGCCTGCCCGATCGCAGCCAGCTCATCGTCAACGCTCAGCCGCCGCTGCAGGAGCTCTGGCTGGCGGCGCGACGCGGTGGTTTCCATTTCAAGCTCGACGATCAGGGGGCGTGGCGCGACACGCGCTCGGGCGAGGAGTTCTTCGAGCTGCTGTCGGCCTGCGCTGGCGAGCAGGCGCGCAAGCCGTTGAAGTTCTGATCACTCTGCCTTGTTGCCACCGAAGAGATCGAGGATGCCCTTTTTCTCTTCCTGGCTGGCCGGGCTCGGCGCGGGCTGGGCGGGGTTCTCGCCTTCGCCCTCGTGCGACAGTTCCTTCACGCCGGTCGAGGGCGTGTATTCCTCGTAGAACCACTCGCCACCGATGTTGACCACGCCCTCGGGTGGGCTGGGTTCCTCGACGGGCACGTTGCGCAGGGCCGTCGACATGAAGTCGATCCACACGGGCAGGGCCAGGCCGCCGCCGGTTTCCTTGTCGCCCAGCTTGCGTGGCTGGTCGTAACCGATCCAGACCACCGCGACGTTGTGCGGCTGAAAGCCGGCGAACCAGGCGTCCATCGAGTCATTGGTCGTGCCCGTCTTGCCGTACAGGTCGGGGCGCTTGAGCGTGGCCTGCGCGCGCGCGGCCGTGCCCGAGCGGGTGATCTCCTGCAGCAGGCTGTTCATCACGAAGGCGTTGCGGGCATCGATGGCGCGCATGCTCTCGTCCAGCACTGCCGGGCGGAACTGCGCCAGCACCGTGCCGCGGTTGTCCGTCACGCGGGTGACCAGCAAGGGGTTGACGCGGTAGCCGCCGTTGGCGAAGACGGCGTAGCCATCGGCCATCTGCAGCGGTGTCACGGAGCCGGCGCCCAGGGCCATGGTCAGGTAGGCCGGGTGCTTGTCGGCCTCGAAGCCAAAGCGCGTCACCCATTCCTGCGCGTACTTGGCGCCCACCGAGCGCAGCACCCGGATCGACACCATGTTCTTGGACTTGGCCAGGGCGCGGCGCACGGTCATCGGGCCTTCGAACTTGCCGTCGTAGTTCTTGGGCTCCCAGGGTTGGCTGCCGGTGGTGCCAGCGTCGAAGAACAGCGGTGCGTCGTTGACCACGGTGGCCGGTGTGAAGCCGCGCTCCAGCGCCGCCGAGTAGATGAAGGGCTTGAAGCTCGAGCCCGGCTGACGCCAGGCCTGCGTCACGTGGTTGAACTTGTTGTGTGTGAAATCGAAGCCTCCCACCATGGCGCGGATCAGGCCGGTGCGCGGGTCCATCGAGACGAAGGCGCCCTGCACCTCTGGGAACTGCATGACCACCCAGCGGTCCTGCTTGACGTCCTTGCTGACGCGGATGATGGCGCCGCGGCGGATCTGCTGCTTGGGCGTGGCCTTCTCGTTGAGCGCGTTGCCCACGGCCTTCAAACCTTCCGGGCCGACCTCGACCTGCTCGCCCGACTGCAGGGCGGCCACGATCTTGCGGGGCTCGGCCACCAGCACCACCGCTGCGCGCATGTCTTCGCTGTCGGGGTGGTCCTCCAGGGCCTCGGCGATGCGCACATCGACCTGCCTGGGGTCTTGCGGCAGGTCGATGTAGCCCTCGGGGCCGCGCCATGCCTGGCGGCGGTCGAAGTCCAGCAGGCCCTTGCGCATGGCCTTGTTGGCCGCTTCCTGCTCGACCATGTTGATCGAGGTGTAGACGTTCAGGCCACGGGTGTAGGCGTCGGGGCCGTACTGCTCGTGCATGAGCAGGCGCGCGGCTTCGGCGGCGTACTCGGCATGCAGGGGGATGGGCGTCTTGTTGCGGTACTTGAGCTTTTCGGCCTTGGCCTCGTCGCGCTGTTCGTCGGTGATGAAGCCGTTTTCGAACATCCGGTCGATGATGTACTGCTGGCGGATGGTGGCGCGGCGCGGGTTGCGCACGGGGTTGTAGGCCGAAGGGGCCTTGGGCAGGCCTGCCAGCATGGCGGCCTCGGCGATGTTGATGTCCTTGATGGGCTTGCCGAAGTAGGTCTCGCACGCCGCCGCGAAGCCGTAAGCCCTCTGCCCCAGGTAGATCTGGTTCATGTAGAGCTCCAGGATCTGGTCCTTGGTCAGCAGGCTTTCGATCTTGAGCGCCAGCAGGATCTCGTAGATCTTGCGGGTCATCGTCTTTTCGGTCGGCAGGTAGAAGTTGCGCGCCACCTGCATCGTGATCGTCGAGGCGCCCTGGCTGCGGGCCTCGCCGAAGTTGGCCAGGCCGGCACGCAGCACGCCCAGGTAATCGACCCCCCCGTGGCGATAAAAGCGCGCGTCCTCGATGGCCAGCACGGCGTCGCGCATGACCTGCGGGATTTCGGCGATGCGCATGAAGTTGCGCTTTTCCTCGCCGAATTCGCCGATCAGCACGTTGTCGGCCGAATAGACGCGCAAAGGCATCTTGGGCCGGTAGTCGGTCAGGCCCTTGACGTCCGGCAGGTTGGGGTAGGCCACCGACAGGCCGATGCCCACCAGCAGGGCGCCAGCCAGCACGGCCGCGACCATCAGGCCCACCAGCACCAGGATGGGGCGCAGGATCCACTGCTGCCACCAGGGGCCCCGGCTGCGGGCTGAGGAAGAGGCGCTGCCGCCGGAGGTGTCTGAATCGCTCATGGGGTGATGCTCATGGAGGTGTCGAATTATAGAAACCCTGGGCGACCCCCCTGGCTGACATCCCGCCTTCCCCTCGATATTCTGCAAGTTGTTGATTTTGAAACCGTCTGTAAGCCGTGTGCATACTGCAACGAGCCTGGGTTTTCTCCTGCTTTCCAAGCGTTCAGCGACAAAACCTTTGCTGATAGCATTGAAGTGGTTTATTAACTTTCCTGCGTCCATGGACGCATGGGGGACGGTGTGAGCTTTCTTGACACGCTCTTGAGCCGCAAGCACGCGCCAATGATCGGGCTGGACATCAGCTCGTCAGGCGTGAAGCTGGTCGAGCTGAGCCAGACGAACACAGGCGATTACGTCCTGGAACGGTTCGCGTCCGAACCGTTCGAGAAGGGCTGGATCGCCGACGGGCAGATCGAGAAATTCGACGAGGTGTCCGAGGCGGTCCGCAAGGTGGTCACCAAGAGTGGCTCGCGGACCAAGCAGGTCGCCATGGCCATGCCCCAGTCGGCCGTGATCACCAAGAAGATCATGCTGCCCGCTGGCCTGCGCGAAGAAGAAATGGAGCTGCAGGTCGAGGCCGAGGCCAACCAGTACATCCCGTTCTCGCTGGACGAAGTCAGCCTCGATTTTTGCGTGATCGGCCCCAGCGCCACTTCCGCTGGCGACGTGGACGTGCTGATCGCCGCCTCCCGCAAGGACCGTGTCCAGGACCGCCAGGCCCTGGCCGAAGCCGCAGGCCTCAAGCCCGCCATCCTCGACATCGAATCGCACGCGTCTCGGCTGGCCATGCAGCGCCTGGTCTCGGCTTTGCCGGGTGAGGGCAAGGACGCCCTGGTCGCCCTGTTCGAGATCGGCGCCGAGAACACCAGCCTCAAGGTGCTGCGCGACAACGAGTTGCTTTACGACCGCGACCAGGCCTTCGGTGGCGCGCAGTTGACGCAGTTGATCTCCCGCCAATATGGCTTTTCGTTCGAGGAAGCCGAGGGCAAGAAGCTCTCGGGCGACCTGCCGGAAGACTTCCAGAACACCATCCTCGCGCCCTTCGTCGACAGCTTGTCGCAGGAAATCGGCCGCGCCCTGCAGTACTTCTTCACCAGCACGCCGCACCACAAGGTGCACTACGTGATGCTGGCCGGTGGCACCGCCACCTTGCCTGGTCTCAAGGAGCGCGTGACCGACCTGACCGGTTTCGCATCCATGGTCGTCAACCCATTCGAAGGCATGAAACTCGGTTCGGCCGTGCGTGAAAGCAAGCTGCGCCGCGAGGCCCCTGCCTACCTGACCGCCTGTGGCCTGGCCATGCGGAGGTTCCTCGCATGATCTTGATCAACCTCCTGCCTCACCGCGAGGAAAAACGCCGCCTGCGCAAGCAGGCTTTCTTTGCCGGCTTGGGCTTGTCTGTTGCCGTCGGCGCCTTGATCGTGGCCTTGGCCTATGGCGTCCAGGCACAGATGATCTCCAGCCAGCAGGAACGCAACCAGTACCTGCAATCGGCCATCGCCAAGCTCGATGAGGAAATCAAGGACGTGTCGGCCCTCAAGGCAGAGATCGAGTCCTTGAAGGCCCGTCAGCGCGCCGTGGAAGACCTGCAGACCGGCCGTAACATGCCTGTCTATCTGCTCAACGAACTGGTGGCTCAGACGCCGGAGGGCATCTACCTGACGGCCATCCGCCAGAACGGTCGCACCGTGCAGGTTTCCGGCTTGGCCCAGACCAACGAGCGGGTTTCCGAGTTCCTGCGCAACACCGGCGGTCGCTCGACCTGGCTGGAGCGCCCGGAACTCGTGGAAATCAAGGTGTCGAGCCAGGCGTCGAAGGACGCCCGCGCGGCCAAGCGCCTGTTCGAATTCACCATGCGGGTCTCGCTGAAGCAGCCTGCCTCCGAAGAGAGCGCGGACGCGGCATCCCGTCCGCGCGGCGCAGGCAAGCCTCCGGCCAAGCCTGCCGGTCAGTCCTGAGGAGTCGCAGGTGGCCAAATCCAACATGAACATCGACGTCGGCGCCCTCTTCGAACAGGCCCAGGGCCAGTTCAGCGGGCTCAACCCGAACGAGCCGGGACAGTGGCCTCTGCTGCCCAAGCTCGCGAGCTTCGTCTTCGCTGCCATCCTCATCTTCGGCGTGGGCTGGGTCGCCTTGCTGTCCGGCCAGCGCGACGAGCTCGAGGCGGAACGCAACAAGGAGCCGCAACTCAAGCAGGAGTACCGAGACAAGGTGGCTCAGGCAGTGAACCTGGCCGAGTTGCGCAAGCAGCTCATCCAGGTCGATGAGTACGTCAAGCAGCTCGAAAAACAACTGCCGGGCAAAGCCGATATGGATGCCCTGCTGTCCGACATCAACCAGGCTGGCCTGGGTCGTGGCCTCGACTTCGAGCTGTTCCGCCCCGGACAGGTCGTGGTCAAGGACTACTACGCCGAGTTGCCCATCTCCATCCGCGTGACGGGCCGCTATCACGACGTGGGCGCCTTCACGGCCGACATCGCTAACCTGTCGCGCATCGTGACGCTGCACAACCTCGTCATCACCAACCTGGGCAAGGACCCGGGGCAGGGCAACCTGGCACTGGAGGCCACCGCGCGCACCTACCGCTACCTTGACCAGGCTGAACTCGACGCCATGCGCGCCGAGAAAAAGAAGGACACCAAGGGCAAGAAGGGGGGCAAGAAATGAGCGCGCCCGTGAAGACCTCTCAAGCCGTGCGTCTGGGCTGCCTGGCCCTGGTCTTGCCTCTCATGTTGAGCGCCTGTGGTGGCGAACAGGATGAGCTGCAGGCCTGGATGGACCAGGAACGCCAGCACGTCAAGCCCAATGTGCAGCCGCTGTCGCCACCCCAGAAGTTCAACCCGCAAACCTACGTCGGGCTGGATGGGGTCGAGCCTTTCAGCACCCAAAAGCTGACGGGGGCCCTCAAGCAGGAGGCGCGTCAGCCGAATTCCGCTGTGGCGGCCGAACTCAATCGCCGCAAGGAGCCTCTGGAGGCCTACCCCCTGGACAGCATGTCCATGGTGGGCAGTGTCCAGAAGCAGGGGCGGCCTTATGCCCTGCTCAGGGTCGACAACCTGCTCTATCAGGTCAAGGCAGGCGACTACCTGGGTCAGAACTACGGAAAGATCCTGAAGATCACCGAAACCGAGGTCTCATTGCGTGAGATCGTGCAGGACGCCGCTGGCGAGTGGATCGAGCGGCCGACCACCCTGCAGTTGCAAGAGGGTGGCAAGTGATGATGAAGCTGGAGAATGCATCGATGAAAACGTGGCGTCTTGCGATGGCCGGGGTTGCCCTGGCACTGGTGTCGCCCCTGACCCTGGCGGCCGCGGCCATCCAGGCCATCACCAGCACGCAGCAGGCGGGCACGGAGGTCGTGCGAATCGACCTGTCCGAGCCCCTCGCCACGCTGCCGGCGGGCTTCGTGGTCCAGGCGCCGCCTCGCATCGCCATCGACCTGCCCGGCGTGACCAACGCCCTGGCGCGCAACGTGGTCGAGATCAACAACGGCAACCTGCGCACCGTCAACGTGGCCAACGCGGGTGACCGCAGCCGCGTGGTGCTCAACCTGCGCCAGGCGACCACCTACCGGGCACAACTGCAGGGCAAGTCTTTGCTGCTGATCCTGGATCCGGCGGTGGGCAATGCGCCCGCGCCGGCCCAGACGGCGCAGGCGGGTGCGACCAGCGCCGCCGAGCCCGTGCATTTCGCTGAAAGCAAGAACGCGACCCCGTTGGCCCTCAAGGAAATCGATTTCCGTCGTGGGCAGGACGGCGCGGGTCGCGTGATCGTCGAGTTGCCCAACAACCAGGTGGGCGTGGACATCCGTCAGCAGGGCGGGTCGTTGGTGGTCGAGTTCGTGCGGGCAACGCTGCCCGAGCGGCTGCGCAAGCGCTTTGACGTGGGTGATTTCGGCACCCCGGTGCAAAAGGTCACGGCCTCGCAGAGCGGCGACCGCGTCAAGCTGACCGTCGACCCGACCGGCGACTGGGAGCATTCGGCCTACCAGAGCGACAACCAGTTCGTGCTCGAGGTGCGCGCCCGCAAGGTCGACCCCAACAAGCTGACCAAGGGGCCGGGCTATTCGGGTGAAAAGCTGTCGTTGAACTTCCAGAACATCGAAGTGCGCGCCCTGCTGCAGGTGATCGCCGACTTCACCAATTTCAACGTCGTGACGTCCGACACCGTCACCGGTAACGTGACGCTGCGCCTGAAGGATGTGCCTTGGGATCAGGCGCTGGACATCATCCTGCAGTCCAAGGGCCTGGGTGTGCGCAAGTCCGGTAACGTGCTGTGGATCGCGCCCAAGGACGAGATCAACGCCAAGGAAAAGATCGACCTCGAGGCCAAGGCCCAGGTGGCCGCGCTGGAGCCGCTGCGCACGCAGTCCTTCCAGTTGAACTACGCCAAGGCGGAAGACATCGCCAAGGGGCTGGCTGGACGCAGTGGTGGCGGCTCGGGCGGTGGCAGTGGTCAGGGAGGCCGCATCTTGTCTCCGCGCGGCAGCGTGATCTCCGAGTCGCGCACCAACCAGCTGTTCATCAACGACATCCCGTCCAAGCTTGAAGAAATCCAGGCCCTGATCGCCAAGATCGACGTGCCGGTGCGCCAGGTGCTGATCGAAGCTCGCATCGTCGAGGCCGATGACTCCTTCAGCCGCAACCTGGGCGTTCGACTGGGCACGAAGAACAGCGGTGCCGTGGCCTCGTCGGGCAACCTGAACGTGGGCGTGTCGGGCAACTACTCGGGCGTGGTGGCCGAAACAGGCCAGGTCCTGTCCGGCTCGGCCGCCAGCGTGGCCAACAGCTACTTCGTGAACCTGCCCGGCGCCGGCATCAACGGCTTCAACGCCGCGACGGTGGGCGTGTCGCTGTTCACCTCCAGCGTGAACCACGCACTGAACCTGGAAATCTCGGCCCTGGAAGCCGACGGCCGAGGCAAGATCGTCTCGAGCCCGCGCGTCATCACGGCCGACCAGGTCAAGGCGCTGATCGAGCAGGGCACCGAGCTGCCCTACCAGACGGCCACGTCCAGCGGCGCCACCGCCATCACCTTCCGCAAGGCCAACCTGAAGCTCGAAGTCACGCCGCAGATCACGCCCGAAGGCAGCGTGATCCTCGACGTGGACGTCAACAAGGACAGCGTGGGCCAGATCACGACGGCCGGTTTCGCCATCGACACCAAGCACGTGCAGACGCAGGTGCTGGTCGAAAACGGCGGCACCGTGGTCATCGGCGGCATCTTCCAGCAGACCGAGAGCAACTCCGAGCAACGCGTGCCGCTGCTGGGCGACATCCCCTACCTGGGCGCCCTGTTCCGCAACAGCTCGCGCAGCACCCAGCGCCGCGAACTGCTGATCTTCCTGACGCCCAAGGTGGTGTCTGATCGCACCGCCTTGCGCTGATGTCGTCGGTGGTGGCTTTGGTGGGCTTGCCCGGAGGGGGCAAGTCCACGGTCGGGCGGCAGTTGGCCCGGCGCCTGGGGGCACGCTTCCTCGATGCGGACGCGGTGCTCGAAGAGCGGATCGGCATGCCGATCCGTTCGTACTTTGAGCAGCACGGCGAGCAGCCTTTTCGCGACCTCGAAGAGCAGGTCATCGACGAGTTGACTTCGCCTGGGCTGGGGCCTTTGATCCTGGCCACGGGGGGGGGGGCCGTCCTGCGGGAAGGCAACCGCAAGCGGCTGCACGAGCGCACGACGGTCATCTACCTGCGCTCGACGCCCGAAGAGCTCTTCAAGCGCCTGCGGCACGACACCCAACGGCCTTTGCTGCAGGTGGCCGATCCGCTGGCCAAATTGCGCGAACTGCACGCCCAGCGCCACCCCTTGTACGAAGAGGTGGCCCACTACCGGGTGGACACGGGCCGCCCGTCGGTGGCGACGCTCGTCAACATGATCCTGATGCAACTGGACATGGCGGGCCTGGTGCCTGAGCTGACCCCGGCGAACGATGCCCAGGCTGCCTCGCCAGCGCCGCTGCCGCCTCCGCCGGTCGCGTCGAACGATTGACACCCCAGAGACCGCAGCGTTTGCCGGATCGGCTGGCGGGCATGAAAAAGGCCGAACAGGTGTTCGGCCTTTTTCATGGTGTGGCGCAAGAGCAAGAGGCCGGCGCGACAAGGCGCCAGACGCTTGCGTGATCAGCCCAGCCGCGCAAGCTGGCCTTGCAGCCGCTCCACCGTGGCGCCGAAGTCGGCCACACGCTGCTTTTCCTGTTCGACCACGGCCGCGGGCGCGCGGGCCACGAAGCTCTCGTTGCCCAGCTTGGCCTGGGCCTTGGCGATCTCGCCCTGCAGGCGGGTGACCTCCTTGCTCAGGCGGGCCTTCTCGGCTTCGACGTCGATTTCGACGTGCAGGGCCAGGCGGGCCTCGCCCTGCACGGCCACCGGGGCCATCTGTGTGGCGGCGGCGAAGGCGGCTTCGTCGAGCACCTGCACCTCGCTGAGCTTGCCCAGCGCCTGGATGATGGGTGCAGCCTGGCGGATGAACTCGGCGTCGCCCGTGGTCAGCAAGGGCATGCGCTCGGCAGGCGAAAGGTTCATCTCGCTGCGCAGGTTGCGCGTGGTGCCCACGATGGCCTTGAGCTTGGCCACCCAGGCGTCCGACTCGGCGCAGACACGGCCCAGGTCGGCTCGCGGGTAGGCGGCCGTCACCAGGGACTCGTCGCTGCCTGCGGCCTTGCGGCCGGCCACCGGGGCCACCACCTGCCACAGCTCTTCGGTGATGAAGGGCGTGATGGGGTGCAGCAGGCGCAGCACGGTCTCGAGCACGCGGATCAGGGTGCGGCGCGTGGCGCGTGCCGCAGCTTCATTGCCCGAGGCCTTGGCGGCGTTGAGCTGCGCCTTGGCGATCTCGATGTACCAGTCGCAGTACTCGTCCCAGACGAACTGGTAGATGGCGTTGGCGACGTTGTCGAGGCGGAAGTCGGTGAAGCCTTGCTCCACGGCGGCTTCGACGCGCTGCAGCTCGCTGACGATCCATTTGTCGGCGGGGCTGAAGTCCAGGTAGCCACCGGCGGCGCACACGCCAGGCTGGTGGGCTTGAAGGCCGCAGTCCTGGCCTTCGGTGTTCATCAGCACGAACTTGGTGGCGTTCCAGAGCTTGTTGCAGAAGTTGCGGTAGCCCTCGCAGCGCTTGGAGTCGAAGTTGATGGCGCGACCCAGGCTGGCCAGCGCCGCGAAGGTGAAGCGCAGCGCATCGGCGCCGTAGCCGGGGATGCCCTCGGGGAACTCCTTCTCGGTGGCCTTGCGCACCTTGGGGGCGGTCTCGGGCTTGCGCAGGCCGGTGGTGCGCTTGTCCAGCAAGGGGCTGAGCTCGATGCCGTCGATCAGGTCGACCGGGTCGAGCACGTTGCCTTCGGACTTCGACATCTTGTTGCCTTGCGCGTCGCGCACCAGGCCGTGGATGTAGACGTGCTTGAAGGGCACCTTGCCGGTGAAGTGCTTGGTCATCATGATCATCCGGGCGACCCAGAAGAAGATGATGTCGTAGCCAGTGACCAGCACCGACGAAGGCAGGAACAGGTCCATTTCCTTCGTCTGCTCGGGCCAGCCGAGGGTGGAGAAGGGCACGAGGGCCGACGAGTACCAGGTGTCGAGCACGTCGGCGTCGCGGGTGAGCTCACCGGTGTAGCCGGCGGCGGTGGCCTTGGCGCGTGCGTCGGCTTCGGAGCGGGCGACGAAGATCTCGCCGTTGCTGCCGTACCAGGCCGGGATCTGGTGGCCCCACCAAAGCTGGCGGCTGATGCACCAGTCCTGGATGTTCTTCATCCACTGGTTGTAGGTGTTGACCCAGTTTTCGGGCACGAACTTGACGTCGCCCGATTCAACGGCCTCGATGGCCTGCTCGGCGATCGACTTGCCGCCGGCGCCGGGCTTGGTCATGGCCACGAACCACTGGTCGGTCAGCATGGGCTCGATGACCTGGCCGGTGCGGGCGCAGCGCGGCACCATCAGCTTGTGCTTCTTGACCTCGACCAGTTGGCCGTCGGCTTCGAGCTTGGCGACGATCTGCTTGCGGGCCACGAAACGGTCCAGGCTGACGTATTCAGCGGGAATGTCGGTGGCCTCGTGGGCGCTGACCTTGGCCTCCAGATCGAAGATGGTCAGCATGGGCAGGCCATGGCGCAGGCCGACCTGGTAGTCGTTGGTGTCGTGGGCCGGGGTGACCTTGACGACGCCGGTGCCGAAGGCCTTGTCGACGTGTTCGTCGGCGATCACGGGCACCAGGCGGCCGGTGACGGGCAGGCGCACCTGCTTGCCGATCAGCGCCGTGTAGCGCTCGTCTTCGGGGTGGACCATGACGGCCGTGTCGCCCAGCAGGGTTTCGGGGCGCGTGGTGGCCACGACCAGGCTGGCGTCCGAGCCCTCGACGGGGTAACGGATGTGCCACATCGAGCCGTCTTCTTCCTCGCTCTCGACTTCCAGGTCCGACACGGCAGATTTCAGGATCGGGTCCCAGCTCACCAGGCGCTTGCCGCGGTAGATCAGGCCTTCTTCGTGCAGGCGCACGAAGGTTTCGACCACCACCTTGGAGAGCTTGTCGTCCATGGTGAAGTACTCGTGCTCCCAGGACACCGAGTCGCCCATGCGGCGCATCTGCTGGGTGATGGTGGAGCCGGACTTCTCTTTCCATTCCCAGACCTTGGCCACGAAGGCTTCGCGGCCGAGGTCGTGACGCGACTGACCTTTTTCCTGCAGCTGGCGCTCGACCACGATCTGCGTGGCGATGCCGGCGTGGTCGGTGCCTGGCACCCACAGCGTGTTGTGGCCCAGCATGCGGTGGTAGCGCGTCAACGAGTCCATGATGGTCTGGTTGAAGGCGTGGCCCATGTGCAGCGTGCCGGTGACGTTGGGGGGCGGCAGCTGGATGCAGAACGAGGGCTTGGCCGCGTCCAGGGTGGGCTGGTAGAGGCCGCGCTGCTCCCAGAGGGGGCCGTACTTGGCTTCAATGGGGCCGGGATCGAAAGATTTGGCGAGTTCGGTCATGTGGTGTGCGGCGGGCCACGAGGGGCTCATCAGCGAAATGGGGTGGCGGCGGACGTCAACGCAGTCGTCCAAGCGAGGCCAAACCATGATTTTAGGTCGCCGCGAGGCCGCTCCACCGATTTCCTGTGCGTGGCGAGCGTGCCGATTCAATCGGTGAAAAACTGATCTGGGTCAAGTTTGGTGCCGATGCCAGGGGCGGCAGGGCGGTCTGTGGGTTGGCGTGGAGGCGGCCTGGGCCTACGATGGCCTGAGTGTTCACGCTTTTGCAGGAGGCGATCATGTACGAGCATTTGCTGGTGCCGGTGGACGGCAGCGAGCTGTCGCACAAGGCCATGGACCACGCGATTGGCCTGGCCAAGATGCTGGGGGCGTCGATCACCGGTTTCACCGTCGAGCCCCCGCTGCCGGTGCTGGTGGTGGAGCAAGCCGCCGTGGCCTACGATGTGGCGACCTTTCAGGACCATGAAAAACGCTGCGAGGCCCATGCCCGGGAGGTGTTGCTGGACTTTGCGGCCCGCGCCAAAGCGGCCGGGGTGTCCTTCGACGGCCAGTTCCTCATCACCGACGACGTGCAGCAAGCCATCGTCGACATGGCCAGCAAGCAAAACTGCGACCTCATCGTCATGGCCACGCACGGCCGCCACGGGCTTGACGCCCTCATCCATGGCAGTTTGACCAAGAGCGTGCTGGCGCACAGCCAGGTGCCGCTGCTGGTGGTGCACTGATCCCTCATCAACAAAAGTCAACATGCCGATCGATGTGACGTTTTACGGTGCCACGGGCACCGTGACCGGTTCGCGCAGCCTGGTGGACGTGGGCGGGCAACGCCTGCTGGTGGACTGCGGCTTGTTTCAGGGCTACAAGACCCTGCGCGAACGCAACTGGGCCGAGTTGCCCTTCGATGCCCGAAGCCTGGACGCGGTGCTGCTGACGCACGCGCACATCGATCACAGCGGGGCCTTGCCCTTGCTGATGAAAGCGGGCTTCAAGGGAAAGATCTGGGCGACGGCGGCCTCGGCCGAGCTGGCGGAGGTCCTGCTGCTTGACACCGCGCACCTGCAGGAAGAAGAAGCACGCTACCGCAACCGGCACGGCAAGACCAAGCACCAACCGGCTGAGCCGCTCTACACCCAGGACGATGCACACAAGGCCCTTGCTCACCTGCATCGCGTCGGCTCGGATGGCCAACTCAACCTGGGCGACGCGCAGGTCGAGTTCTCTCCCGCCGGGCACATCCTGGGCGCCAGCAGCATCCGCGTCAGCGACGGCGAGCGCAGCGTGCTGTTCTCGGGCGACCTGGGGCGCGACGACGACCTGGTGATGCTGCCGCCGCAAACCGGCCAGCGGGCCGATTGGGTGGTGGTCGAGTCGACCTACGGCGACCGGCTGCACATGGACCTGGACCCGATCGAGCAACTGGGCGACATCGTGCGGCGCACGGCGGCGCGCGGTGGCGTGGTCATCATCCCCGCCTTTGCCGTGGGTCGCACGCAGGGCCTGCTGTACGCGTTGTACCGGCTCAAGCAGGCAGGGGCCATCCCGGACCTGCCGGTCATGCTCGACAGCCCGATGGGCATCAAGGCGACCGGGCTTTACGAGCGCCACAACCACCTGCACCGCCTGAGCGACGAAGAGTGCGCCGGCATCCGCCACATGACGCGGTTCGTGAGTTCGGTGGACGACTCCAAGGCGCTGATGCGCCAGCGCTACCCCATGGTGGTCATCGCCGGCAGTGGCATGGTGACCGGTGGGCGCGTGCTGCACCACATTGCCAACTTCGGCACCCACCCGCGCAACACCATCGTGCTGAGCGGTTTCCAGGCCGGAGGCACGCGCGGGGCCGACCTGGCAGCAGGGGCCAAGTCGATCAAGCTGTTCGGTGAGTACGTGTCGATCCGCGCGGAGGTGGCGCAGATCGAGGGGCTTTCTGCGCACGCGGACCAGACGGGGCTGCTGGACTGGCTCAAGGGCCTGGGGCAGCCACCGCGACAGGTCTTCGTGACGCACGGCGAGCCCCATGCCGCGGACGCGCTGCGCTTGCGCATCAAGGAGCAACTGGGCTGGTCGGCCCGGGTGCCCGATTACCGCGAGACCTTCCGGCTGGCCTGAGCCTGGGCCTCACTGGCCGAAGAAGAAGCGGGTCATCTCGTCGGTGGCCGACAGGGCGTCGCTGCCCCGGCCACCGCGGGCCTTCTGGCCACCTGGCCAGGCGTGCCCACCGGTGTCGGTCACGCACAGGCGCACGCGGCTGCCGCCCTGGCAGGCATCGTGTTCGACGCAACTGGCGCCAGGCTGGCTCATCACGGTCCGCGGCTGGGTCTGGCAGGCGTCGTGACCCACCCAGCGGGCCACCGAGTCGGCCACCGAGGTGAAGTCGGTGACCTGGTCCGATGCCTTGCCAGCACCGCCGTTGAAGAGCACGCGCTCGTCGTCGCGGGCGTGGATGTGCAGCACCGAGACGGGCCGGCTGGGTTGGCACACGCGGGTGTTGTCGGTGCCGGCCACCGCGGTGATGGCGGTGAAGAGGTCGGCGGCGTCACAGGCCAGTCGGTAGGACATCATGGCGCCGTTCGACATGCCCGCTGCGAAGACCTTCTTCGGGTCGATCGAAAAGCGCTTGAGCAACTCGGCGTGGATGGCGCGCACGAAGCCGACGTCATCGACCTGGTCGTCGCGGGCGGCGCCGCAGCAGTTGCCCGCGTTCCAGGTGGCCAGCTTGCCCGATTTGAGTCGGCCATGGCCGTTGGGGAACACCACCAGGTGGCCCAGGCGGTCGGAGGCGCTGATCTGACCGTAGAGCTTGTCGTCGGCCCCGTGTGCCATGTTGCCGCCGCCGCCGTGAAAGAAATAAACCACCGCAGTCGGGCGGCTCGCCTGGAAGCCCGGGGGCACGTGCAGCATCCAGTGCCGGGCCTCGCCCTGCCAGCGCAGGGATAGCCGGTGGGTGCCGGGCGCCGTGGGCACCGCTGCCTGCTCGGCCTCGGCTTGGCTGGCGGAGGTGGCTTGCCGGCGCTCGCGCAAGCGATCCAGCAAAGGCCCGGCCTGCGCGATGCTGACCAGACCGAGGGTCAGCGCGCACAGGAAAGCGGACAGGCGAACAACGGCGGAAAAGCGGTGATGTGGCATCCGAGCAGGCTAGTGGCCGCGCGGGCCCGCGTCAACGAGGGGCGGCGCCGGGTCCCTACAATCCCGGGATGAGCTTTGCGACCCCGTCTCCCGCCGAATCCTCCCCGCTGCTGGCTGGCCTCAACCCCGAGCAGTTGGCTGCCGTGACCGCGCCACCTGGCCCGTCGTTGATCCTGGCGGGTGCCGGTTCGGGCAAAACGCGCGTGCTGACCACCCGCATCGCCTGGCTGATGCAGACGGGACAGGTCTCGCCCGCCGGCATCATGGCCGTGACCTTCACCAACAAGGCCGCCAAGGAGATGCAGGCGCGCCTGTCGGCCATGCTGCCCGTCAACACCCGCATGATGTGGATCGGCACCTTCCACGGGCTGTGCAACCGCTTTCTGCGCGCTCACGCCAAGGCCGCCGGGCTGCCGCAGGCCTTCCAGATCCTGGACACCTCCGACCAGCTCTCGGCCGTCAAGCGCGTCATCAAGGCGCTGAAGTTCGACGAAGAAAAGTGCGTGCCCAAGCAGACCACCTGGTTCATCGCCAACTGCAAGGAAGAGGGCAAGCGCCCGCAGGACCTGCAGCCGAGGGACGAGCTCGGCCGCATGCAACTGGCCGTCTACCAGGCCTACGAAGATCAGTGCCAGCGCGAAGGCGTGGTCGACTTCGCCGAGCTCATGCTGCGCACCTACGAGCTGCTGCGTGACCACCCCGAGATCCGCGAGCACTACCAGCGCCGCTTCAAGCACATCCTGGTCGACGAGTTCCAGGACACCAACCGGCTGCAGTACCTGTGGCTCAAGATGTTCGCCGGCAACCCCGAGGTCACCGGCAACAGCGTTTTCGCGGTGGGCGACGACGACCAGAGCATCTACGCCTTCCGGGGCGCGCAGGTCGGCAACATGGCGGACTTCGAACGCGAGTTCCGCGTGCCGCGCGTCATCAAGCTCGAGCAGAACTACCGCAGCCACGGCCACATCCTCGATGCGGCCAACACCCTGATCGCGCAGAACAGCAAGCGCCTGGGCAAGAACCTGCGCACCGACGAAGGCCAGGGCGAGCCCATCCGCGTGCACGAGGCCGCCAGCGACTTCGCCGAGGCCCAGTGGCTGATCGACGAGATCAAGCAGATCCGCCGGGGCGAGGAGCCGCTGCACGAAGTCGCCATCCTCTACCGCAGCAACGCGCAGTCGCGGGTGATCGAGTCGGCGCTGTTCAACGCCGGGCTGCCCTACAAGGTGTATGGCGGCCTGCGCTTTTTCGAGCGCGCCGAGGTCAAGCACGCGCTGGCCTACCTGCGCCTGATCGAGAACCCCAACGACGACACCAGCTTCCTGCGCGTGGTGAACTTCCCGGCCCGCGGCATCGGCGCGCGCAGCATCGAGCAGCTGCAGGATGCGGCGCAAGCCAGCGGCCGAAGCCTGGCGCAAAGCGTGACGGCGGTGCCGGGCAAGGCCGGCGCCAACCTGCAAGGCTTTGTCGCCCTGGTCGACGCCATGCGCGAGGCCACGCGCGGCCTGACGCTGCGCCAGATCATCGAGCACGTGCTGGACACCTCGGGCCTGCGCGATTTCTACCGCAACGAAAAGGAAGGCCAGGACCGGCTGGAGAACCTGGACGAGTTGGTCAACGCCGCCGAAGCCTTCGTCACCCAGGAAGGCTTTGGCAAGGACGCCGTGGCCCTGCCGGTGGACGAGTCGGCGGGCACGATCGCGCAGGGGCTGCCTGCGGCGGTGGCGCAGGTCGACACGCTGCCTGACGCTGAAACGGGCGAGATCATCTCGCCACTGCTGGCCTTTTTGACGCACGCCTCGCTCGAAGCCGGCGACAACCAGGCCCAGGCCGGCCAGGATGCCGTGCAGCTCATGACCATCCATGCCGCCAAGGGCCTGGAGTTCGTGCATGTGTTCCTCACCGGTCTGGAAGAAGGCCTGTTCCCGCACGAGAACTCGATGTCCGACACGGATGGCCTCGAAGAAGAGCGCCGCCTGATGTACGTGGCCATCACCCGCGCGCGTCGCCGGCTGTGCATCAGCTTCAGCCAGACCCGCATGCTGCACGGTCAGACCCGCTACAACGTCAAGAGCCGCTTCCTTGACGAGCTGCCGGAGGGCGCGCTCAAGTGGCTCACGCCGCGCAACCAGGGCTTCGGCTCGGGCTTCGCCAAGTCCTACCAGGACGCCTGGGCCAGCGGCAAGGGCATGGGCTCGATGGTGGGGGCCGGGGCCCAGCCCTGGCGCAGCAACGCGTCCTCGTGGTCAGGCGCGCGCCGCGGCGAAGACAACTTCAAGGACCTCACCGCGCCCATCCCCCAGGCCATGGCCCAGGCCAAGACCGAAGGGGGTTTCCGCGCGGGGCAGGGCGTCTTTCACAACAAGTTCGGCGAGGGCGTGGTGCTCACGCTCGAAGGCAAAGGCGCCGAGGCCCGTGTGCAGGTGAACTTCGGCCGGCATGGCACCAAGTGGTTGATGCTCAGCGTGGCCAAGCTCACGCCGATCGAGTGAGCGATTGATTCCATGCATGGCCGCGATGGCGGTGTTGGTGTCGGCTTTGCGCAGGCCCCGTGCAGGGCGTCACAAGGTCTTGTTAAAGTGAAGGCATCCTTCCTTCCTTTTGTTGCCAGCTCAGGAGATTGACCATGGCCAAGACCGACAAGAAACCTGCCGCAAAACCTGCAACCAAAGCTTCGGCCAAGCCGGCTGCCAAGCCCGCCG
The DNA here is from genome assembly GCA_001770725.1 of Burkholderiales bacterium RIFCSPHIGHO2_01_FULL_63_240. Classification (GTDB taxonomy): domain Bacteria; phylum Pseudomonadota; class Gammaproteobacteria; order Burkholderiales; family Burkholderiaceae_C; genus Aquabacterium. Next base: position 114,542 of record MERU01000001.1, on the reverse strand, counting down.
CCAAGGGGCAGGCGATCGACATCGGCATCTCTGCCGATCATCGCGCCGCCATCGCCAAGGGCCTCAATGGCTTGCTGGCCGACACCTTCACCCTCTACCTGACCACGCACAACTTCCACTGGAACGTGACGGGGCCGATGTTCAACACGTTGCACGTGATGTTCATGGACCAGTACACCGAGCTGTGGAACGCGGTGGACCCAATCGCCGAGCGCATCCGCGCGCTGGGTTTCCCGGCCAAGGGCTCGTTCGCCGACTACGCCAAGTTCAGCACCCTGCCTGACGCGCCCACCGAGCCGCCCAAGGCCAAGGAAATGATCCGCATCCTGGTGGCCGGTCACGAAGCCGTGGCCCGCACGGGTCGCGCGCTCTACCCGCTGGTCGACGAGGCCTCCGACGAGCCCACGGCCGACCTGCTGACCCAGCGCCTGGACGTGCACGAGAAGGCCGCCTGGATGCTGCGCTCGCTGCTCGAGGACTGAGCCTGGTTCTGCCCGGCACCTCGACCTCGAACAAAAGGGCCCCTCGGGGCCCTCTTTCATTCATGCGCGAGGTGGCTGCGTGAAGGCGCTCAGACCAGCCCGTTGCGGATGGCGTAGACCGTCAGCTCGGAGTTGTTGGTCAGCCCGAGCTTTTCGAGCACGCGGGCGCGGTAGACGCTCACCGTCTTGGGGCTCAGCAGCAGTTGCTCGGCGATGTCCGACAGGCGCTTGCCCGAGGCGATCATCACCAGGGTCTGCAGCTCTCGGTCCGAGAGCTTCTGGTGCGCGTCTTCCTGCGCGGGGGTGGTCAGGTTGTCGACCAGCATCTGCGCCATCTCGGGCGTGACGTATTTCTTGCCTTGCGAGACGGTGCGCACCGCGGCCACGATCTGGGCGGCGTCGCTGCCCTTGTTGAGGTAGCCGCTGGCGCCGGCCTTGAGCGCCCGCATGGCGTACTGGTCTTCGGGGTACATCGAGACCACCAGCACCTTGACCGGGTTGCCCTCTTCTTTCAGCACGTGCAGCACGTCCAGGCCGCTGCGCCCGGGCAGGTTGATGTCGAGCACCAGCACGTCGCAGCTCTGGTCGCGAAAGAGGGCGCGCAGCTCGCCATAGTCGGCGGCCTCGCCCACGACGTCGATGTCTTCGGCGTCGGCCAGGGTGTCGCGGATGCCGCGTCGGATCAGCGCGTGGTCGTCACAGAGGATGACTTTGATCATAGGTTGCCCCAGGCGGTCGGGTCGTCGCGGTCTGGGTCGCCGCCCGATGCGTCGGCATCCAGTCCGGGCAGCAGCCGGTCGATGAAACCATTTTCAGGGCCTGAGAGCGGCACGGACAGGATCAACGAGGTGACACCGGGTCGGCTGCTGAGGTCCACCCAGCCGCCCACCGTTTCGGCACGCTCGTGCAGGCCGCGGATCCCGAAGGAGCGCGCCTTGGCCAGGTCCTCCGGGCTCAGGCCTCGGCCATTGTCGGTCACTTCGATGGACAACACGCCACCGGCCTGCGAGACATCGACGCTGACCTTGGTCGCCTGTGCGTGTTTGGAGACATTCGTGAGCGCTTCCTGGGCAAAGCGGTAGGCGACCAGGGGCACGCCGATGGCCAGCTGCATCTTTTCGTGGCTGGTGCGGAAGGTGGTCTCGATGCCGGTGCGCTTGCCAAAGCGCTCGGCCATCCACTGCAGGGCGGCCACCAGGCCCTGCTCCAGGATGGCTGGGCGCAGGTTGTGCATGATGCGCTGGCTGGCCTCGTGGGCGTGACCGATCGACTCCAGGGCTTGTTGCACCCGCTCGGCGATTTCTGGCGTGGGGGCGTGGCGGGCGATCCAGGCCAGGTCGAATTTCACGGCCGTCAGGGCCCCGCCCACGTCGTCGTGGATCTCGCGGGCGATGGCGGCGCGTTCTTGCTCGATGCTGGTCTGCAAGTGCTGAGCGAGCTCGCGCAGTTGCTGGCGCGAGCGGGTCAGGGCGTGGTCGGCGCGCTGTTTGGCGATCCGGGTGCGGTTGGCCTCGATGGCGAGCAGGGCGGCCGGGGCCAGGCGGGTGAGGTTGCTCTTGAGCAGGTAGTCGTTGGCGCCGTTGCGCATGGCCTGCACGGCGATGTCCTCGCCGATCTCGCCCGACACCAGGATGAACGGCACCAGTTTGCCCAGGGAGCGCACCTTGTCGAGCGCGGCCAGGCCGGAGTAGCCAGGCAAGTTGTAGTCGGACAGGATCAGGTCCCAGTCCTCGGCCAGGGCTTCGATCAGGGCGATTTCGGTTTCGACCCGGGTGATGTCGGCCTCGATGCCGCCACGGCGCAGGTGGGCGGTCACCAGGGCGTGGTCTCCCTCGTTGTCTTCAAGGTGAAGCACCTTCAGTCGCACGGGTGGCAAGGCGGCGCCGGCCCCGGGGGCGGGGTGGCTGGGTGGGGGCGAGGGTGAGAACTCCGGCACAGGTGGGCTTCCGATCCTTCGATTTACGCCAAGTTTTCCCGCGTCATTTTGGAGACCTGCCGGCGAGAAGTGGAAAAAATTGTACCAACCGGCCAAAGCGCCAGGTCCGATTATGCAAAGGCCTAAGGATCTGCGAAAACCTGCCGAGAACCCCATGTGTCCGGTCATGCCAGTCTCATGACCGCCCCCAATCCGGTTGAGTGGAGCCACGATGAGCTACGAAGACCCCGGCACTCCCCGGCCGCCAGAGATGCCGCTGCTCCTGGCAGCGGAGCTGCAGGACCACCTGATGACGGCTTCGAACGACCTGGAGCGCCTGCAGCGCCTGCTCGACGATGCCTGCCAGGCCATGATGGAAGGTTTTCACACCTCGGCCGGCCAGCTCGGCAGCGTCATCGACCAGGGCCACGAGATCACGCCCCACCTGCACGAGGTGCGCCAGACCCTGTTCAAGGCCGTCACGGCCCTGCAGTTCCAGGACATGGCCACCCAGCTCATCGCTCACACGAACAAGCGCCTGCGCAATTGTGCCGACCAGATCGCCCGGGATGCCCTGGGCGACGACGACCCCGATGGGTCGGCGGTGGTCGAAGAAGGCCCGCTCAAGCCCAATCCCGTCACCCAGGACGAAATGGACGCCGGTTCGGTGGAGTTGTTCTAAAGAATGACTTCCCGCCTGCCGAAAACAACCATGCCGTTGACAGGTTTCAACTTTCCGATTTCTTCCTGATCACCCCATCCAGCAACGGAGCGCGCCATGCACTCGATTCTCGCCGTCGACGATTCCGCATCCATGCGTCAAATGGTCACCTTCACGCTCAAGAGCGCTGGCTACAACGTCATCGAGGCGGTGGATGGTCAGGACGCCTGGGAGAAGGCTGGCGGTCGCAGCTTCGACCTGGTCCTCACCGACCAGAACATGCCGCGCATGGACGGCATCAGCCTGACGAAACGGCTGCGCGAATCGCCTCAGTTCAAGAGCACCCCCATCCTGATCCTGACCACCGAGTCCAGCGATCAGATGAAACAGGCTGGCCGCGCTGCAGGCGCCACGGGCTGGCTGGTCAAGCCGTTTGACCCCAACAAGCTGATCGAAGTGATCCAGAAGGTCATTCGCTGAGCGCCTGACCGACCGATCGAATCGGCCCACACGTTACACATCTGGAGCCAGACATGGCAGACACGAGCACCGACCACAGCACGTCTTCCGCGGGCATCGACCTCAGCCAGTTCTACCAGGTCTTCTTCGAAGAAGCCGGCGAGAACCTGGAGAACATGGAGCAGCTCCTGCTGGAGCTCGACATCGAAGCCGCCGACGACGAGGAGCTCAATGCCATCTTCCGCTGCGCCCACTCCATCAAGGGTGGCGCCGCGACGTTCGGCTTCAGCGACGTGGCCGAGCTGACCCACCAGATGGAAACGCTGCTGGACAAGCTGCGCCGCCATGAACTCACGCCCACGGCGCCGATGGTCGACGTGCTGCTGCAGTCAGGCGACGCGCTCAAGGCCATGCTGGGCCGCCACCAGGGCTCTGGTGCCGACGCCATCGACACCTCCGAGTTGCTGGTCAACATCCGCGCGATGGTTTCGGGCCAAGCCCCGGTGGCCGTCGCTGCCGCACCCAAGCCGGCGCCTGCGCAACCTGCCGCGGTGGCCGCACCTGCCGTCTCCGCCGCAACGGACGCCGCGCCGACCGAAGGCCAGCGCACCGTCGAGTTGCGCGTGGGCCCGCTGGACAACCCCTCGCAGGCCGACAACCTGGTCGACCTGTTCAAGGAAATCGCCGACCTGGGCGCCATCGAGGCGCTGCCCGATGACGCAGCCCTCGAAGGCGTGCGCCGCTTCAAGGTCACCACCTCCACCCCCGAGTCCGAGCTGCTGGACCTGTTCACCTTCCACGTGGCGCGCGAGCAGGTGGCCTTCCTGGCCATCGGTGGCTCGGCCAAGCCAGCTGGGAACCCGGCTTACGGCTTCTTCGATGCATCGGACGCAGGCCAAGCCGCCACCCCTGAAAAGGGCTACGGCTTCTTCGACGACGCCCCGGGCTCGCCTGATCAGCCCGCTGCTGCTGCCGCCGCAGCGGCTGCCGCCGCCGAAGCCCTTGCGCTCAAGCCGGCCGCCGCCAAGCCCGCCACCAAGGCCGAAAAGCCCGCCGCGGCCCCCGAGGCCTCGACCATCCGCGTGTCCGTCGAGAAGGTCGACCAGCTCATCAACCTGGTGGGCGAGCTCGTGATCACCCAGGCCATGCTGGCCCAGAACAGCCGTGGACTGGACCCGGTGGTCTACCAGCAACTGGTGTCTGGCCTGACCGACCTGGACCGCAACACACGCGACCTGCAAGAGGCCGTGATGTCGATCCGGATGATTCCGATGTCGACGGTGTTCAGCCGCTTCCCGCGCATGCTGCGCGACCTGGCCAACAAGCTGGGCAAGAAGGTCGAGCTGGTCACCCAGGGTGAAGCCACCGAGCTGGACAAGGGCCTGGTCGAGAAGATCACCGACCCGCTGACCCACCTGGTGCGCAACTCCTGCGATCACGGTGTCGAAATGCCGGCCGACCGCCTGGCCAAGGGCAAGCCGGAAGTCGGCACCATCACCCTGGCGGCTTCGCACCAAGGCGGCTCCATCGTGATCGAAGTGCGCGACGACGGCCGAGGCCTGAACCGCGACAAGCTGATCAAGAAGGCCCGCGAAAAGGGCATCGATGCGCCCGACACGATGACCGATCCGGAAGTCTGGAACCTCATCTTCGCGCCGGGCTTCTCGACGGCCGATGAGGTCACCGACGTCTCTGGCCGCGGTGTCGGCATGGACGTGGTCAAGAAGAACATCACCTCGCTGGGTGGCACGGTCGAGATCGACTCGGCCGAAGGCTATGGCATGCGCGTGGCGGTTCGACTGCCGCTGACCCTGGCGATCATGGATGGCATGAGCGTGGGCGTGGGCGAAGAGGTCTACATCCTGCCGCTGTCCTCGGTGGTCGAGAGCTTCCAGGTCAACCAGGAAGGCATCAAGACCGTCGGCGGCTCGGGTCGCGTGGTCGAGGTCCGCGACGAGTACATGCCGGTCATCGAGCTGGAAAAGGTCTTCCAGGTGCCTCGTTTCGACTGGGAGCACAGCAGCGGGATCATGGTGGTCGTCGAAGCCGAGGGGGGGCGCGTGGCCCTGCTGGTCGACGAACTGCTGGGCCAGCAACAGGTCGTGGTCAAGAACCTCGAATCCAATTACCGCAAGGTCAATGACGTTTCAGGCGCCACGATCATGGGCGATGGCCGCGTGGCACTGATCCTCGACGTCGGCAGCCTGGTGCGCCGTTCGCGTCACTGACGATCAAGGCAGCCAAGGGCTCAAGGAGAACAGCATGGGCATGATGGAAAAACTGGACGTGCAGACCGAACTGGCGCGCGAGTACCTCACCTTCCGCCTCGGTGACGAGGAATACGGCATCGACATCCTGAAGGTGCAGGAAATCCGCGGTTACGAGAACCCGACACGCATCGCCAACGCGCCGCACTTCCTCAAGGGTGTGCTGAACCTGCGCGGCACGATCGTGCCGATCGTCGATTTGCGCCTGCGCTTCGGCTGCGCATCGGCCGAATACAACGCCTTCACGGTCTCCATCGTTCTGCACATCGGCCAGCGCACCATTGGCGCGGTGGTTGACTCCGTCAGCGATGTGATGGAAATTCCATCCGATGCGGTTCGACCGGCACCGGAAATGAACTCTGCGATCGACGCCGCCTACATCCGTGGGCTGGCCCAGATCGGCGACCGCATGGTCATTCTCCTGGACATCGAGAGCATGTTGATGAGCCAGGACATGTGCCTGATCGACTGAAGCAGTTGAGCAGAGACAGGCTGATTCTGTCGGGGCCCGGTCGCCGACCGGTGTCTTCGATGCCACCTTGCTGAGGAAAACCTGATGAAGACGAACGCCAAGTGGATGGTCGCCGCCCTGATCGCGACCGCAGGTCTCTCGAACGCAGTCTGGGCCGCCGAAGGCGGTGCCACCAAAGACGATGCCGTGGGCATGGTCAAAAAGGGCGTGGCCCATGTGAAGTCGGCTGGCAAGGAAAAGGCCTACGCCGAGTTCAGCGACAAGGCCAATGCGACCTGGCACAAGGAAGACCTCTACCTGGTCGTCTACGGCCTCGATGGCACGGTGCACGCGCACGGCGCCAATGCCAAGATGATCGGCAAGAACCTGATCGAGTTGAAGGACATCGACGGCAAGCTCTTCGTCAAGGAGCGTGTCGACATGGCCAAGTCGCAGGGCACCTTCTGGCAGGACTACAAGTTCACCAACCCCGAGACCAAGAAAATCGAGCCCAAGCAGATGTACTGCGAGAAGCTCGACGACACCGTGGTCTGCGGCGGCATCTACAAATGACCTGATCCGCTCCCGGATGCGGGCCCATCGGGTCCGAAGGACGACCCATGAAACTCCGCGCCAAGCTGATGATGGCGCCGGCCCTGGTCAGTGGCGTTTTGCTGCTGGCCCTGGGCGGCTACCTGGCTGTCATGGCTCACTTCCGTGAGCAAAGTCATGTCAGCTATGAAGACGCGATCACGCGGCAGACCAACATCGGCAACGTGGTCGATGTGCTCAGCGATGCGCACGTCGACATGTACCGAACGGTCACCATCATCGGCTCGCTCGATGACGCCCAGATCAAGGCCCGACGCGAGGCCGTGCCCCGTGCCACGGCACAGGTCAGGCAGGGCGTCGAGGGCAGCGTGTCGGCGCCGGTGCGTTCCTCGCCCGCTTACCAGCAGTTCGATCAGGCCTTGGGCAAGTACGCGAAGTCAGCCGACTCGGCGATCGACCTCTCCACCATCGACCCCAACACCGGCATCGCGGCCCTGCAGACCGCCGATGCCGATTTCAAGGCCGTCAAGGCCAGCCTCGATCAGCTCGAAGCTCAGGTCCGTGCTGCGGCCGATGAGACCGTCCTGGCACTGGAGGCTTCGGCCTTGCGCACCAGCATCATCCTGTCGGTGATGGGCGTGCTCGCGGGTGTGGCTGCGCTGGCCTACGCCTGGCGCCTGCAAGGGCAGGTGACCTCCGACCTCAGTCGTGCGGTCGATGCGTCGAACGCGGTGGCCGCGGGTCGCTTCGACACCGACCTCTCGGCACGCACGCAGGACGAGATCGGGCAGCTCATGGAGGGCCTGCAGCGCATGGTCGCCGAGCTGTCCTCGTCGATGACCGTGGTGCAGCAGGCCGCCCAGTCGATCGAAACGGCCTCCACCGAAATCGCCGCTGGCAACCAGGACCTCAGCCAGCGCACCGAACACACGGCGTCCAGCCTGCAGGAAACCGCCTCCTCGATGGAGCAGCTCACCAGCACCGTGCGCCACACCGCCGAGTCGGCTCGCTCGGCCAACGAGCTGGCGGCCAGCGCCACCCACGCCGCGCGTCAGGGCGGCGAGGTGATGCAGCAGGTGGTGAGCAACATGAGCGAGATCGACGCCGCTTCGCGCAAGATCAACGAAATCATCGGTGTGATCGACGGCATAGCTTTTCAGACCAACATCCTGGCGCTCAACGCCGCGGTGGAAGCCGCTCGCGCTGGAGAGCAGGGGCGGGGGTTCGCCGTGGTGGCTGGCGAGGTGCGCTCGCTGGCTCAGCGCAGCGCCAACGCCGCACGTGAAATCAAGGGCCTGATCGGTTCCTCGACAGAGAGGGTCGAGGTCGGCTCGAAGCTGGTGCAGGAAGCGGGCGCTTCCATGCAGGGCATCGTCGAAGGCGTCGAGCGCGTGACGCAGATCATCCGCGAGATCACGCAGGCGGCCGAGCAGGAGTCCGATGGCATCGGGCTGGTCAGCCAGGCCGTGGGCAAGCTCGACCAGATGACGCAGCAAAATGCCGCGCTGGTGGAGGAGTCGGCCGCGGCGGCCGAGCACCTCAAGAGCCAGGCCGAAACGCTGGCCGAGGTGGTGAGGCGTTTCCGTCTGCGTTGAGTCGCCCTGCATCAAGGCTTGCGCCTTGCCGCCCCAACTGCCATCTGCTCAGTGTACAGACTTCGGGTTGCGGTAGACGTCGCGCAGCTCGCCTTCGGGCCCGAACAACCGGGCTCGCCATGCTTCTTCCAGTGCCTGCGTGGCCTGCTGCCGCGGGTGGAACTTGCGGCGCCAGAACTTGGGCATGTGGCGCAGCACCGAGCTGATCAACGCACCGCGCCCGAACAGCGCTCGCAAGCCCCGACGGTTCTCCTTCAGGTTGAACAGCTGCCCCTCCTTGATCAGCAGGTGGATCCAGCTGGCCACCACGGGCAGCATCACGAAGACGCCGACCAGCCAGCCGGCTTGCTTGCGCTCGCGCTGGGTGCCACCGATGAGTTCAAAGACGTCGTAGGCCACCGACTTGTGCTCGAGCTCCTCGAGCGCATGCCAGTACCAGAGCTGGAGCATCTCTGGATCCGAAGACCTGGCCAAAGCCTCGTCGGTCAGCCAGACCTCGGCCAAGTGGGCGGTGAAGTGCTCCATCATGGTCGTGCACGCCAGCTGCAGTCGCGGCGAGAAGCGCTCGAGCTGGCGCAGGCCGAAACGCACGTAGCGGGCGGGCAGGTCCACATCCAGGCCGCGCTCGCGGAACAAGTCGTTGAGGCGGTCGTGCTCGCGGCCATGGAGGGCCTCTTGCCCCATGAAACCCGACACCTGGGCCTTGAGCACCGGGTCGGTGATGCGGTCGCGGAAGTGGCGCACCGACTCCATGAAGAAGCGCTCGCCCGGCGGGAAGATGCCCGAGAAGACCACGAACATCAAGCTGGCCAGCGGGTTCTGATCGTAGAAGAAGTAGCGCTGCGATGCCTGCGGGAAGCGAAAGTCGATGTGACGGGGCGGGATGCCCACGTGGGCGCCGGTCAGTGGGCGGGCTGCGGTGGTGTCGGTCATGCGAGGTCTCCTCAAATGGCACGCTTGCTTGACGTGCACGATAATTGGCGACAGTTTGATCCGAATGTTCATTCGGATTCAATTCGGATCCTTTCACGCCAGCCATGCCCCGCATTCCCCGTCAGCAGCGAGCCAGGTCCACGGTCGAGTCCATCCTGGACGCGGGCTACATCTGCCTGGGCAGGCACGGCCTGGCCGGCACCACCACCACCCACATCGCGGACATCGCTGGCGTCAGCGTGGGCTCGCTCTACGAGTACTTCCGCAACAAGGAGGCGATTTACGCCGCCATGCAGGAGCGCTTCGTTCGCGACCTGGTGAGCACCTTGCAGCCCCTGACGCCGAAAATCGTGCGCACCCCGCTGACGCAGGCCATCCCGACGCTGCTCTACGAGGTGCAGGCCTTGCTGCTGCGCGACGAGCAGCGTTACCTGCGCTATGCCCGCGTGGTGTTCAACGCCGATTTCCGTCTCGACTTGACGGAGATCTCACGCCTGCTGGGCGACATCATCGTGCAGTACCTGCTGCACAACCCGCAGTACGCCCGCATGCAGCGCTTCGCGGCCATGAGCTACATCTTCGTGAACGCGGGCATGTTCACCGTTATCCGGCACCTGTCCGATCCGAACCCGCCCATTTCTTACGATGAGTTGGTCGATGGCCTGGCCCACATGGTGAGCCATTACGTGCGGATGGAGCTGCATTTGATGCAGTCGGCGGGCGCGAACCCCGTTGAAGGGGCTGCCTGAGGGGCGACAGTGGGCACCTGAGGTGAGGCGTGGGGCTGGGGCGCCTGCGGCCGTGGGCGAGCTCAGCCTGCCGCGAGCGCCTGGGCCACCAGGCTGTCGAGCTGGGTCAAGGGCAGCGACAGACGGGACTCGGCGTCGGCCACCTCGCGCTGTTTGGGGGCCCACACCGGCGCAGGCCAGCGGGCATCCCAGTCGAAGCGGGCGATGACGTGCCAGTGCAGGTGCGGGACCACGTTGCCCAGGCTGGCCAGGTTGACCTTGGTGGGCTTCAAGCTCTCGCGCAGCACGCCTTCCACCTTGGCCACGGCTTGCATGATGCGGCTGCGCTCGGGTGGCGGCAGGTCGGTCCACTCGGCCACGTGCGCGTTCCAGATCACGCGGTAGAAGGCCGGGTGGTCGGCATCCTGCGCGCGGATCACGCGCAGGGCCTCGTTGCGGAAGACGGGGATGCCGCCTTCCTGTTCGCACAGTTCACAACCGGCCATCGCGCTCACACCAGGACTCTTTCGATGCCACCCGTGTTCGCCCGGTCGACGTACTCGCGCATCCAGTTCTCGCCCAGGATCTGGCGGGCCATCTCGACGACGATGTAGTCGGCCTCGAGCAGGCCGCTGGCGGTGTCTTCGGTGTAGCGGCTCAGGCCCTGCAGGCAGGCCGGGCACGAGGTCAGGATCTTGACGTTGTCCTTGGGGCCCAGCAGGCCCTGGCCACGCAGCTCGGCTTCGCCCTTGCGGATCTCTTCTTCCTTGCGAAAGCGGATCTGCGTGGAGATGTCCGGGCGACTGACGGCCAGCGTGCCGGCTTCGCCGCAGCAGCGATCGGACTTGATGACGCCGTCGCCCACCAGGGCCTTGACGGTCTTCATCGGGTCCTGCAGCTTCATGGGCGTGTGGCAGGGGTCGTGGTACAGGAACGCGTCCTTGCCCTTGAGCGTGATGCCCTTTTCCAGCAGGTACTCGTGGATGTCGATGATGCGGCAGCCCGGGAAGATCTTGTCGAACTGGTAGCCCTGCAGCTGGTCATAGCAGGTGCCGCAGCTGACCACCACCGTTTTGATGTCCAGGTAGTTCAGCGTGTTGGCCACGCGGTGGAACAGCACCCGGTTGTCGGTGATCATCTTCTCGGCCTTGTCGAACTGGCCCGAGCCGCGCTGCGGGTAGCCGCAGCACAGGTAGCCCGGCGGCAGCACGGTCTGCACGCCGGCGTGCCAGAGCATGGCCTGCGTGGCCAGGCCCACCTGGCTGAACAGGCGCTCCGAGCCGCAGCCGGGGAAGTAGAACACCGCCTCGGTGTCGGCCGTGGTGGCCTTCGGGTCGCGGATGATGGGGACGTAGTCCTTGTCCTCGATGTCCAGCAAGGCGCGCGCGGTCTTCTTGGGCAGGCCACCCGGCATCTTCTTGTTGATGAAGTGGATGATTTCCTGCTTGAGCGGGGCCCGGCCCACCGTGGCGGGCGGCGCGTCGGTCTGCTTGCGGGCCACCACCTTCATCACGTCGTTGGCCACGCGCTGCAGCGGCATGGCCACGTCCACCAGGGCCGTGCGGATGATCTTGATGGTCTGCGGGTTGTTGCTGTTGAGCATGGCCATGCCGGCTGCACCAGCGGGGCGGAAGCTCTTCTTGCCCATCTTGGTCAGCAGGTTGCGCATGTTCATCGACACGTCGCCGAAGTCGATCTTGACCGGGCAGGGCGTCAGGCACTTGTGGCAGACCGTGCAGTGGTCGGCCACGTCCTCGAACTCGGACCAGTGCTGGATGGACACGCCGCGGCGCGTCTGCTCTTCGTACAGGAAGGCCTCGACCAGCAGCGAGGTGGCCAGGATCTTGTTGCGCGGGCTGTAGAGCAGGTTGGCGCGCGGCACGTGGGTGGCGCACACCGGTTTGCACTTGCCGCAGCGCAGGCAGTCCTTGACCGACGCGGCGATGTCGCCGATGTCCGACTGCTGCATGATCAGGGACTCGTGCCCCATCAGGCCGAACGAGGGCGTGTAGGCCTCGGTCAGGTCGGCGGCGTGCACGTCGTCGCCGAGGGCCTTCAGGGCCGCGCCGCGCAGCAGCTTGCCCTTGTTGAAGCGGCCTTCGGGGTCGACCTTGAGCTTGTAGGCCGTGAAGTTGGCGATCTCTTCGTCGGTCAGGAACTCGAGCTTGGTGATGCCGATGCCGTGCTCACCCGAGATGACCCCGTCGAGCGCGCGCGCCAGCTTCATGATGCGGGCCACGGCTTCGTGGGCCGTCTGCAGCATCTCGTAGTTGTCGGAGTTGACCGGGATGTTGGTGTGCACGTTGCCGTCGCCGGCGTGCATGTGCAGGGCCACCCACACGCGGCCGCGCAGCACCTGCTTGTGGATGCGCTTGAGTTCCTCGATCACGGGGCTGAGCGCGCCGCCGTTGAAGACCTTGGACAGCGGCTCGCGCACTTCCTTCTTCCAGCCGGCGCGGATGGACCACGTCTGCAGCAGGTTGAAGACGGTGTCGCGGCCGGTGGTGATTTCGTCGGGCACGTAGGTGCCGTCCTGGTGCTGGGTGTAGCCCAGCGCCACCAGGTCGCCGCTGACGTCGGCCAGCGGGGTGTCGAGGTGCTGGTACAGGAAGCCCCAGCGCGCGCGCACCTGGGCCAGCAGCGTTTGAGCGGCTTGCACCTTCTCGGTGAGTTGCTCGTCGCTGGGCAGCTCCGACGGGTCGTCCGCCTTGCCCATGAAGGCCGCGATGGCCGCGTTGCCGCCCTTGAAGAAGGCGTCGAAGGCGTCCAGCAGGGCCAGCTTGTTGCGCAGCGAGAGCTCGATGTTGATGCGCTCGATGCCCAGGGTGTACTCGCCCATGCGCGGCAGCGGGATCACCACGTCTTCGTTGACCTTGAAGGCGTTGGTGTGCTTGGCAATCGCGGCGGTGCGCTTGCGGTCGGCCCAGAACTTCTTGCGGGCGTCGGCGCTGACGGCCACGAAGCCTTCGCCGTTGCGGCCGTTGGCCAGGCGGATGACCTCGCTGGTGGCCCGCGCCACGCGGTCTTCGTCGTCACCGACGATGTCGCCGATCAGCACCATCTTGGGCAGGCCATTGCCGCCCACGGCGCGCTTGCTCTTGGTCGCGTAGCCCACGGCCTTGAGGTAGCGGTCGTCGAGGTGCTCCAGGCCCGCCAGGATGGCGCCGCCCGGTTGCGCCATCTCGGCGAACATGAAGTCCTTGATCTCGACGATCGAGGGCACGCACAGGGTCGGGTTGCCGAAGAACTCCAGGCACACCGTGCGGGTGTGCTTGGGCATGCGGTGCACCACCCAGCGGCAGCTGGTGATCAGGCCGTCGCAGCCTTCTTTCTGGATGCCGGGCAGGCCCGCCAGGAACTTGTCGGTGACGTCCTTGCCCAGGCCTTCCTTGCGGAAGACGCGGCCGGGGATGTCGAGCTTTTCGGTGCGCAGGTGCGTCTTGCCGTCGGCCGCGTAGTAGTGCAGCTCGAAGTGGGCGACCTCGACGTCGTGGATCTTGCCCAGGTTGTGGTTGATGCGGACCACTTCCAGCCATTCGGCGTTGGGCGTGACCATGCGCCACGAGGCCAGGTTGTCGAGCGCGGTGCCCCACAAAACGGCCTTCTTGCCGCCTGCGTTCATGGCGACGTTGCCGCCCACACACGAGGCTTCTGCCGAGGTCGGATCGACGGCGAAGACGTAACCCGCGCGCTCGGCCGCATCGGCCACGCGCTGGGTGACCACGCCCGCGCCCGTCCAGACGGTGGGCACCTTGTGCTGCACGCCGGGCAGGTCGACCAGCTCGACCTCGGTCATCGCTTCGAGCTTTTCGGTGTTGATGACCGCGCTCTTCCAGGTCAGGGGCACGGCGCCGCCGGTGTAGCCGGTGCCGCCCCCACGCGGGATGATGGTCAGCCCCAGCTCGACGCAGCCCTTGACCAGGGCCGCCATTTCTTCCTCGGTGTCCGGCGTGAGGACGACGAAGGGGTATTCGACGCGCCAGTCGGTGGCGTCGGTCACGTGGGCGACGCGGCTGAGGCCATCGAACTTGATGTTGTCGGCGCGGGTGACGTGGCCCAGGGCCTCGGCAGCGCGCTTGCGCAGGGCGGCCATCTGGTCGAAGGCGCGCGCGAAGCGGTCGATGGCCTGGCCGGCGGCTTCCAGCAATTCGCCCACGAGCTTGTCGCGGCTGGCGTCGCTGCCAGGGGTGCGGCGCTTGTTGACTTCGCTCAGGCGGTGGTGCAGGGCATCGATCAACTGGCCACGTCGCTTGGGCGTGTTCAGCAGGTCGTCCTGCAGGTAGGGGTTGCGCTGCACCACCCAGATGTCGCCCAGCACTTCATAAAGCATGCGTGCGGAGCGGCCGGTCTGGCGCTCGGTGCGCAGCAGGCTGAGCACCTCCCAGGCACGCTGGCCCAGCAGTCGCTGGACGATCTCGCGGTCCGAGAAAGAGGTGTAGTTGTAAGGGATCTCGCGCAGGCGTGGTTGGCCGTCGGCGTGGCCGTCGGCAACCTGGGCGGTCATGTGGGTCAGCTCGGTGGGTGCGTTCATGAGGGCGCCGGGCGCGAAAGGCCAGTCTTGGCCGGGTTCCTGAATGAAAACGCCACGGAGCCGGGCGACGCAAGCCGCCCAGGCACTGCGGTGAGGGGGTGGTTTTCGCGCCTGAGGCGAGATGTTAACGCACCCCACCCACCCCTTCCCGGGAAAAGGGCGTTTCACACCCCCTTGTGGATCGTTTCATGCATGAGGTGATTGGCTATCCTCATGCCATGCCGACGCCGAACATCCCCCTCGACCCCTGGCCTTATCCCTGCTGGATCGCCCACCGTGGCGCCGGCACGCTGGCCCCTGAGAACACGCTTGCCGCCTTTCGCCTGGGCGCCGAGCACGGCTTCGGGATGTTCGAGTGCGATGTCAAGCTCAGTGCCGATGGGGAGCCGTTCCTGCTGCACGATGCCGAATTGGCTCGCACCACCAATGGGCAAGGCCTGGCGGGTGCGCTCAATTGGGACGCCTTGTCACGGCTGGACGCGGGCTCCTGGCATGGCCGGGCCCACGCCGGTGAGCCCCTGCTGCGCCTGGAAAGCCTGGCGCGCTGGTTGCAAGCCCTGGGCCTGATGGTCAACCTGGAGATCAAACCCTCACCTGGCGATGAGGAGCGCACCGGTCGCGTTGTGGCCGAGCGCGTTGCCCAGTGGTGGGCAGCGTCCGAAGTCAAGCCCCTGTTGAGCTCCTTCAGCATCGAGGCCTTGCGTGCCGCGCGCGATGCCCAGCCAGCTTTGCCCCGCGCCCTGCTGATTGATCGGTGGATCCCCGAGGCCGTCGAGCAGGCGATCGAGTTGGGTTGCTGCGCCCTGGTCGTGCACCAGGCGTTCTTGAGCGACCGCCGGATCGAGCAGATCCACGAAGCTGGACTGAAAGCGCTGGCCTACACGGTCAACGAGGCCGAACGTGCCGACACCTTGTGGGCGGCGAGCCTGGACGGCCTGATCACCGACCGGGTCGATGCCTTCGAGCCTCAGGCCCGGCTGGGGCTGAGGCCTGGTTTCAGGATCTCGGTGGACGAATTGATCGCCGAACCCGAATGAGCGGGGCGATCGGCCTCTGAATGGGCCGGGCGCTGGGCTTCAGGCCAACGCCGCCAGCAGTTTGGCGTGGATGCCGCCAAAACCCCCATTGCTCATGCACAGGATGTGGTCACCGGGCCGTGCGGCCTTGACCACCTTGGCCACCACGGCGTCGATGGTGTCGGCCACCACGGCGCGCTCGCCCATCTCGGCCAGTGCCTCGCCCGCATCCCAGCCCAGCCCGCCCGAATGGCAGATGGCCAGGTCGGCGTCTTCGAGCGACCAGGGCAGCAGGGCCTTCATGGTGCCCAGCTTCATGGTGTTGGATCGCGGCTCGAACACCGCCAGGATGCGCGCATCGGGCCCGACCTTGCGGCGCAGGCCGTCGACCGTGGTGCGGATGGCGGTCGGGTGGTGGGCAAAGTCGTCGTAGACGGTGATGCCGCGCACCTCGCCCTTGACCTCCATGCGGCGCTTGACGTTCTCGAACTGGCCAAGCGCTTCGCAAGCCTGTTGGGGCGGCACGCCCACGTGCTCGGCCGCGGCGATGGCGGCCAGCGCGTTCATCTGGTTGTGCTCGCCCAGCAGCGCCCATTCAACGCGGCCGACCAGCACGCCGGCCTTGAGCACGTCGAAGGCATGGGGCTCGCCACGGGCGCGAAAGCCCGGGGTGTCGCCGCGCACGCCAAAGCGCGCCACGTCGCTCCAGCAGCCGCGGGTCAGCACCCGCTCCAGGGCCTCTTCGCGGGCGTTGACCACCAGGCGGCCGGACGCCGGCACGGTGCGCACCAGGTGGTGGAACTGCGTCTCGATGGCGGCCAGGTCGGCAAAGATGTCGGCGTGGTCGAACTCGAGGTTGTTGAGCACGGCCGTGCGCGGGCGGTAGTGCACGAACTTGCTGCGCTTGTCGAAGAAGGCGGTGTCGTATTCGTCGGCCTCGATCACGAAAGGGTGCCCGCCGGCAGGGCGCGAGGCCCCGTCGGTGCGCCCCAATCGGGCCGACACCCCGAAGTTCTGGGGCACGCCGCCCACCAGGAAACCGGGCTGCTGGCCGCAGGCCTCCAAGATCCAGGTCAGCATCGAGGTCGTGGTCGTCTTGCCATGGGTGCCGGCCACGGCCAGCACGTGGCGGCCCTGCAGCACGTGTTCGCTCAGCCATTGCGGGCCGCTCGTGTAGGGCAGGCCGGCGTCGAGGATGGCTTCCATCAAGGGGTTGCCGCGGCTGACGACGTTGCCGACCACGAACAGGTCGGGCTTGAGTTCCAGCTGATCGACGCCGTAGCCCTCGATCAGGTCGATGCCGAGGGCGCGCAGCTGGTCGGACATCGGCGGGTAGACGCCGGCATCGCAGCCGGTCACGCGGTGGCCAGCTTCGCGGGCCAGCGCCGCCACGCCACCCATGAAGGTGCCGCAGATGCCGAGGATGTGGATGTGCATGGGGTCTCGTCCGGGATGGGGCTTCAGAGGCGGCGGAAGGCTTGGGCGGCGGCCGCCACCGTGTCGGCGATGTCCTGGTCGGTGTGGGCCGCGCTGACGAAACCGGCTTCGTACATGGCCGGCGCCAGGTACACGCCCTGGTCCAGCATCAGGTGGAAGAAGCGGTTGAAGGTCTCGGTGCCGCGCGCCATGACCTCCTGGTAGTTCTGCGGCAGGTGTTCGGCGAAGAAGAAACCGAACATGCCGCCTTCGCTGTCGGCCGTGAGCGGCACGCCGGCGTCGGTCGCCACCTTCACGAAGCCGCCCATGAGCTGACGGGTGCGCGCCGACAGCTGCTCGAAAAAGCCGGGCTGCTGGATGAGCCGCAGCGTGGCCAGGCCGCAGGCGGTGGCCACCGGGTTGCCCGAGAGGGTGCCGGCCTGGTAGACCGGGCCCAGCGGGGCCAGCTTGGCCATGACCTCGCGGCGGGACGCGAAGGCCGCCAGCGGCATGCCGCCACCGATGACCTTGCCGAACACGCTCATGTCGGGCGCAAAACCCGGGATCAGCTTGGCGTACAGGCCCTGGGCGCTGCCCAGCCCGACGCGAAAGCCGCTCATCACCTCGTCGAACACGAACAGGGCGCCGTGCTGGGTGCACAGCTCGCTGACGCGCTGGATGAAGGTCACGCTGGCGCGCACGAAGTTCATGTTGCCGGCGATGGGCTCGATCATCACGCAGGCGATGTCGTCGCCTTGGGTGGCGAAGGCCTGCTCGATCTGTTCGATGTCGTTGTAGGTCAGCACCAGGGTGTGCTGCACCACCTCTGCCGGCACGCCGGCGCTGGTCGGGTGACCGAAGGTGGCCAGGCCCGAGCCGGCCTTGACCAGCAGGGCGTCGGCGTGGCCGTGGTAGCAGCCCTCGAACTTGATGATTTTGTTGCGGCCGGTGAAGCCACGCGCCAGGCGGATGGCGCTCATGCCGGCTTCGGTGCCCGAGCTGACCAGGCGCACCTGCTCGGCGCTGGGCACGAGTTTGATGATTTCTTCCGCCAGTTCGATTTCGCGCTCGGTGGGCGCGCCAAAGGAGAAGCCTTCGAGGGCGGCCTTCTGAACCGCTTCGAGCACCTCGGGGTGGCCGTGGCCCAGGATCATCGGGCCCCAGGAGCCGATGTAGTCGATGAACCGGGTGCCTTCGGCGTCCCAGGTGTAGGCGCCCTGGGCGCGCTGGATGAAACGGGGCGTGCCCCCGACGGCCTTGAAGGCGCGCACGGGGGAGTTCACGCCGCCCGGGATGACGCGCTGGGCGCGTTCGAACAGCTGGGCGTTGCGGGACATGTCAGTGGACGTTGCGGGAAGAGGGCGGCGGGGTGTCGTCGAGCGTGGGCTGGCCGGGCTCGCTGCCTTCGGGCAGCGGCTCGCCATCGACCGGGGCGTCGCCCGGGGGCAGGGCCCAGAAGAAGCGGTCGGGCACGACGTTGCCCATGCCGGGTCGGAAGCCCGCGTCCAGCGCCTGGTCGAGGAAGCTCAGGGCTTCGGACACCGCCACGTCGAGCTCGGTGCCGCTGGAGAGGATGGCCGCCAGCGCCGCCGACAGGGTGTCGCCTGCGCCCACGAAGCCGGCCTCGAAACGCTCGAAGCGCTCGCCCGCCAGGGCGCCTTGCGGCGAGGCCAGCACGTTGTCGATGAACTGGTCGGGCAACTGCACGCCGGTCACCAGCACGTAGCTGGCACCCAGGTCGGAGGCCGCCACGGCCAGCTCGCGGGCCGAAGGCATGCGCTCGGACTCCCACTCGGGCAGCAGGAAATCGGTCAGCGTCTGGTGCGCGCCCACCAGCACGTGGGTGGCCGGCAGGATCAGCTCGCGGTAGGCGTCCAGGTAGGCCATCTGGGCGTCGTCGTCCATCCAGGACAGGTTCGACAGGTGGGCCACCAGCGGGGTGTCGGGGTAATCCGACAGGATCTCGGCGACCACGCTGATGTTCTCGGCGCTGCCCAGGAAGCCCACCTTCCAGGAGGCGACGGTGACGTCCTCCAGGATGGAGCGGGCCTGCTCCATGACGGCTTCCGGGTCGATCTCGACCGACTCGAATACCTCGGCGGTGTCGCGGATCAGCAGGCTGGTGACCACGGGCAGCGCGTGGGCGCCCATGGCCGCCACGGTGGCGATGTCCGCGCCGATGCCCGAGGCCCCGCTGGGGTCGTTGGCGTTGAAGCTCATGACGCAGGCCGGTGCCCCCCCGTCCTGATCGATGGGGGTCTGGGCTTCGTCCTGGCCGGTCTGGATTGCGTTCATCAGGTGGGTAAGCAGTGTAAGAACCGTGAGCCATTGCCGGCAAACCCTGCGATTTGCGCAAAAGAGGCGTGGCTACAATGGGCTGATTGTATTCAAGCTGGTCTGAACCAACGTGAGCGAGTTTCGTACCTGGATGTGCCTGATCTGCGGCTGGATCTACGATGAGGCCGCGGGCCTGCCCGACGAGGGCATTGCCCCGGGCACCCGCTGGCAGGACATTCCCATGAACTGGGTCTGTCCCGAATGCGGTGCCCGCAAGGACGATTTCGAGATGGTGCCTGTCTGAGCGCCTCGACCATGAAAACGCTGCCCGATGGCCCCATGGGCATGTCGGGCAGATGGAGGAGTGTTTGCAGTGTCTGAATCCGTGAACCCCGACGCCCTCGCGTCCCGGAAGGTGCTCGTCATCGACGACAGCAACACCATCCGACGCAGCGCCGAGATTTTCCTCAAGCAGGGTGGTTACGAGGTCGTGCTGGCCGAAGACGGCTTCGATGCCTTGTCCAAGGTCAACGACCATGCGCCCGATGTCATCTTCTGCGACATCCTGATGCCCAGGCTGGACGGTTACCAGACTTGCGCCATCATCAAGCGCAATCCGCGCTTCACCCACACGCCCGTGATCATGCTGTCTTCCAAGGACGGTCTGTTCGACAAGGCCCGTGGCCGCATGGTGGGCTCGCAGGACTACCTGACCAAGCCCTTCACCAAAGACCAGCTGCTCCAGGCTGTCGCCCAATACACCGCTTGAGAACCACGCCCGAAGGTCAGCCATGTCCATCCAGAAAATCCTGCTCGTTGACGACTCCAAGACCGAACTCCACGTTCTGTCGGAGTTGCTGACCAAAAAGGGCTACAAAGTGCGCACCGCCGAAAACGGTGAAGAGGCCCTCAAGCGCCTGCAGGAAGAAAAGCCCGACCTGATCCTCATGGACGTGGTCATGCCCGGCCAGAACGGCTTCCAGCTGACCCGTGCCATCACCCGCGACCCCGACTTCGCCAACGTGCCGGTCATCATCTGCACGAGCAAGAACCAGGAAACCGACCGCGTCTGGGGCATGCGCCAGGGCGCGCGCGACTACGTGGTCAAGCCGGTCAACCCGGAAGAGCTGCTGGCCAAGATCAAGGCCTTCGGCTGACCCGGAGCACCTTCGATGGCCAACAAGGAAGCACTCAGGGAACTGCAGCAACGGCTGGCCGAGCGCCTGCAGACGGTGCGCGAGCAGGCGCCGTCGCGCAGTTGGCTGGCCGTCGAGATCGCCGGTCACGGCTTTTTGCTGCCGCTCGACCAGTCCGGCGAGATCTTCCCGCTCGCGACCATCCACCCCGTGCCGCACAGCGCCGAATGGTTCCTGGGCGTGGCCAACTTGCGTGGCCAGCTCAATGGCGTGGTCGACCTGGCGAGCTTCCTGGGCCTGGCCCGGCGCACGCCCCGCCCGGTGGCCGAAGGCGCCTCCGCGCGCGACACCGGTCGGCTGGTGGCCTTCAACGCCCGGCTGCAGGTCAACGCGGCGCTGCTGATCGACCGCCTGCTGGGCCTGCGCAACCCGTCCAACCTTCAGCTCGTGCCTCAGTCCGAGGACGCGACCCGGCCGCATTTCATCGGCCAGCAGATGACCGATGCCCAGGGCCGCATCTGGCATGAACTCGACCTCACGGCCCTGGCCTCGGACGAGGCCTTCGCCCGCATCGACGCCTGACGGGCGTGGACGCCAGACACCAGAACACAGCACATCACAGAAGTCACTGGAGCAAGCACATGAGTTTCCTGAGCCGGATCAAGGAGCTGGGCAAGTCGCAGGATCGCGAGGAAGTTCAGCCGGAGGCCTTGAGCACGGAGGGCATGGTCACGGCCGATGGCTCGCAGCAGGTGGACACGCAGTCCTCTCCTTCGACCCTCCAGCCCGGCGGCAACACCACGACTTCGGATTCCATCATCTCGGAGGCCGCGCCTTCGCAGTTCCCCGATGACTACAACGAGACCCGCCTGAACGCCGAGGTCCCGGCCACCCCGGTGCCTGGCAGCGAGTCGCAAACGGGCCTGCCCCTGATCGGCCACCTGCGCCTGGACCGCCAGCAACGCATCCTCGGTGGCGCGCTGGCCGCAGGCGTGCTGGGCCTGATGCTCGCCGCCTTCCTCTCGGTGAACGCCGCCGACCGGCGCGCCGCACAGACCGGTGCCACCGGTCAGGCGCTGATGCAGTCGCAACGCCTGGCCAAATCGGTGTCTCAGGCCCTGATCGGTCGCGCCCAGGCCTTCCCGGAGGTGGCTGAATCGGCCAAGGTGCTGGCCACCAACGTGCGTGGCCTGGCTCAGGGCGACAGCGCCTTGAAGCTCTCCGAGGTGTCGGGTGGCGCGCGCGATGCGCTCACGCCGATGCTGCCCCTGGTCGATCGCGCCGAGAAGAACGCCAACTTCGTGTTGAGCCAGAAGCAGACGCTGACCCAGGTGAGCGCGGCCCTGCGCGAGGTCAACGGTCAGTCGTCCGAGCTGCTCGACCTGGCCGAAGGCATCGCCAACGCCCGCATCGAAAAGGGCGGCGTGTCGCCGTCCGAGGCTTCGGCGCTCAACCAGCTCGTGATGCTCACACAGCGCATCGGCAAGTCGGCCAACGAATTCCTGACCGTCGAAGGCGTGTCCACCGAAGCCGTGTTCCTGCTCGGCAAGGACCTCAACGCCTTCAAGGAAACCGCCGAGGGCCTGCTCAGTGGCAACCAGGACCTGCGCCTGACCGGCACGCGCGACCCGGAGATGAAGGAGATGCTCAATGCGCTCCTGCAGATCTTCGAGCGCACCCGCACGCAATCGACCTTCATCCTGGGCTCGCTCCAAGGCCTGGTGGCCGCGCGTGACGCCCAGGTGGCCGTGATCGACGACTCCGAGCCGCTGCGCAAGGGCCTCGAAGAGGTGCAGGCCAAGCTGTCCGAAGGCGCCGGCATCGGTGGCCTGAACGTGGCCCTGATCCTGGTCTTCCTGCTGCTGACGGCCACGGCCGCTTACGGCATGCTGCGCGTCTTCCTGACAGACCAACGCCAGCGCGCCCTGATCGCCGAAGCCCAGCGCCAGGAGGCCGAACGCCAGGAGCGCGAAGCCAAGCGCGTCAACGACGCCAACCAGGCGGCCATTCTGCGTTTGATGAACGAGCTGCAGCTTGTCGCCGAAGGCGACCTGACGCAACAGGCCACGGTGACGGAAGACATCACCGGCGCCATCGCCGACTCCGTGAACTTCACCGTGGAAGAGCTGCGCACCCTGGTGTCGCAGGTGCAGGGCGCCGTGCTGCGGGTGTCTGAGACCACCAACGAGGTGGAAAGCACCTCGACCGAGCTGCTGGCCGCCTCCGACGAACAACTGCGCGAGATCCGCGAAACCGGTGAATCGGTGCTGCAGATGGCGGGCCGAATCAACGAGGTGTCTGCCCAGGCCCAGCACTCCGCCGAGGTGGCGCGCCAATCGCTGGCTGCCGCCGACTCCGGTCTGGCCGCGGTGCAGAACGCCATCGGCGGCATGAACACCATCCGCGAGCAGATCCAGGAAACCTCCAAGCGCATCAAGCGACTGGGCGAGTCGTCCCAGGAAATCGGCGAAATCACCGAACTGATCTCGGACATCACGGAGCAGACGAACGTGCTGGCCCTGAACGCCGCCATCCAGGCTGCGTCCGCGGGTGAAGCCGGTCGCGGCTTCTCGGTGGTGGCCGAGGAAGTGCAGCGACTGGCCGAACGCTCGGCCGACGCGACCCGCGAAATTGCCGCGCTGGTGCGCACCATTCAGACCGACACCCAAGACGCCGTGGCCGCCATGGAGCGCTCCACGCAGGGTGTGGTCGAAGGGGCCCGCCTGTCCGACGCGGCCGGATCCGCCCTGGGCGACATCGACCGCGTGTCGCGTCGCCTTGCCGAGCTGATCGAACAGATTTCGTCGCAAGCGCTGCGCGAAGCCGAAAACGCCAACGTGGTGGTCGCCAACATCCAGCACATCTTCGCCGTGACCGAGCAGACGGGTGAGGGCACGCGTTCGACCTCGCAACTGGTGCGTGAACTGGCCAAGACCGCTGAAGAACTGCAGCAGCAGGTCGCTCGCTTCAAGATCGCTTCCTGATCCGCAGCCCGATCGGCCCCGCAACGCCACGAACGTCAAGACAAGCAAACACCCGGGATCCCATGGACAGCCTGCAAACCGACGCCGCCCTGCCCGCAGACGACCTCAGCGCCCTGGCCTGGGTGCAGGACGAACTGCGCAAGTCGCTGGACGCCGCGCACAAGGCGCTCAACCGTGCGCTCAAGGACCAGGCTTCGGCCGCGCAGTCGGACGTCGATGCGCTCGACCCGTCCGTGCTGCGCACCGCCCGCCAGCAGATCCACCAGGGTGTGGGTGCACTCGAGCTCGCGGGCTTGCCCGCCGGGGCCGCGCTGCTGCGCGCCAGCGAAGCGCTGGTGCAGAAGTTCGTCAACCGCCCGGCCTCGCTGGCCGCCGATGCCGTGCGCGACATCGAGCGCGCCTCGTTCGCGCTGCTCGATTACATGGGCCGCCGCATCGGTGGCAAGCAGGTCTCGGCGGTTGAGCTGTTCCCGCAGTACGAGGCGCTGGTCTCGCGCGTGGGCGGCGGTTTGCCGCGCCCGTCCGACCTGTGGGCGCAAGATTGGCCTTCGCTGTCGCTCGAGTCCCGCCTGGAGGCGCCGGACGATGTCGAGCCCCGCAAGCCCGATGCGAGCACCGTCGACGCCTTCGAGCGCGGCCTGCTGGGTCTGATGAAGCGCCAGCAGCCGCAGGACGCGCGCGACCTGGCCCAGGTGTGTGCCGCCCTGGCGCGCGACGCCGAACAGCGCCGCGCCCACCGCGAGGCCGCGACCTGGATGCTGGCCAGTGGCTTCCTCGAAGGCTTGGCCGAGCGCCACATCGCGCTCGACGTGCATGCCAAGCGCGTGCTGTCGTCCTTGCTCAGCCAGTTGCGCGTGCTGGTGCGCGGCAATGGCGTGCCCTCTGATCGCCTGGCCAATGAGCTGCTGTTCTTCTGTGCGCAGGCCCAGGAAACGCCGGCCGCCGAGCGCTCCGTGCTCACCCGCGTGCGCCGCACCTTCGGCCTGGAGCGTCACCGTCCGGTCAGCCTGGCGGCGTCTTCGCTGGGGCGGCATGACCCCGCGACCATCGCCCAGGCGCTCAAGCGCGTGGCCAGCGCCAAGGAAGGCTGGTCGGCCGTGGCCGCTGGCGAAGCGCTGCGCCTCGGTGGCCTGAACGAGCAGTTCAGCCTGGTTGGCGATTCGTTGCGCCGACTCTTCCCCGACGGCGAAGTGCTGGCCGATGCCTTGGCCGAAGCCGTGCATCGCACCGTCGCTTCCACCCAGGGGCCCGAAGCGGGCCTGGCCATGGAGGTGGCCACCAGCGTGCTGTATGTCGAGGCCTGCCTCGAAGACGGCGAGTTCGAATCCAGCGAGCAGCACGAGCGCATGCAGCGCCTGGCCGATCGCCTGCGCCTGGTCAGCGAAGGGCAGACCGCCCCGCCGCTGGAAGGCTGGATGGAAGACCTGTACCGCCGCGTCTCCGACCGCCAGACCATTGGCAGCGTCGTTCAGGAGCTGCGCAGCACCCTGTCCGAGTGCGAGAAGCTGATCGACCAGTTCTTCCGCGACCCTCAGAACCGCGCCCCGCTGGTCAATGTGCCCAACCAGTTGCAGTCCATGCGCGGCGTGCTGGCCGTGCTCGGCCTGGACCTGGCCGCCCACGCCAGCGTGCGCATGCGCGACGACATCGATCACCTGCTGCTGCCTTCGACCGACCTGGGCGAGGCCGGCGAGTCGGGTGTCTTCGACCGCCTGGCCAGCAACCTGGGGGCCCTGGGCTTCCTGATCGACATGATGGGCGTGCAGCCCTCGCTGGCGAAGTCCCTGTTCACCTACGACGAAACCAGCGGGGTGCTGTCCCCGCTGATGGGGCGCGAAAAAAAAGTCCTGAGCACGCCGGATGACCCGGTCGAGGCCGCTGCGCACCATGTGCAGCAGGTCGAGAAGCAGCAGGCCCAGGCCGTGGCCGAAGAGGCCGTGCAGGCCCTGGAGCAAGTGGGGCAGGGCGATGCCGGCCTCGATGCGGTCTCGCAGCAGTTGCAAAAGCTCGCCGAGACCCCGCACGTGCAGGAGCAGTCCGAACTGGCCGGCACCCTGGCCGCGGCCCAGGCCGCCCTCGACCAGGCCCTGCAGACCGACGACGCTGAATCGACCGCCGCTGCGCGCGAGCAGGTTTCCCAGGTGCTGGCCGACCTGACCCAGCCTGAAGCCGAGCCGCAACCTGAAGCCCCTGCCTTCCCGCCGCAAGCGCCCCTGGCCCCGACCCCGGTGGTCGAGGTGGCGGCCACCGGTCTGGAAGAAGACGACGAGATGCGCGAGATCTTCCTGGAGGAAGCTCGCGAAGTCATTGAACAGGCCCGCGAAGGCCTGCAAAGCCTGCGCGAGCAGCCCGATGACGTGCAGGCCCTGACCTCGGTGCGCCGTGCCTTTCACACCCTCAAGGGCAGCTCGCGCATGGTCGGCCTCAAGGAATACGGGGAAGCCGGGTGGGCGTGCGAGCAGCTCTACAACACCTGGCTGGCATCCCAGGCCCCGGCCAGCGAAGACTTGCTGGGCCTGAGCGGCGAGGTGCTCGACCACCTTGCTCAATGGACCGACGCCATCTCCGAGCGCCGCGACGCCGGCTGGTCGAGTGCGCCCGTCGTGGCCGTGGCAGAGGCCCTGCGCCTGAGGGGCGAGCGCCTGCCTCTGAACGGTTCGCCCGATACGCTCGTGGCGCTCAGCGCACCCGAGCCCGCGTTGGCGGCCGCAGAGCCGTTCGACATGGGCACGCTGGTCTCCGAGCCCGATCTTGCCGTGGCCGCCTTGCCGACCGTGTCGGAGTCCGCGCTGGTCGAGCTGGCCGAGCCCTCCGAGCCGCTGGCCGACCTCACGTCCGACCTGGCCTGCGTCGACGAGGTCATCTCGCTCGATTTGCCCGAGCTGCTGCCCGAGCCGACACCGGCGAGCGAGGCGGCCCTCATCGCGGCGGTGGAAGCCGGCCTGTCCGACCTGGCCCTGTCCGATGCCTTGGGCCAGGCGCCGAACGCGGCCGAAGCCACCTCGATCGCCATGGCCGTGGCCCTGGAGGACGAAGAGCCGCTGGACCTGTCCAACCTCGAGGTGATCGAGCCCGTCGAGATCCGCGCTCCTGATGAGGGCGCCCCGACCCAGGCGGGCCCCCTGGTCGACGAGGCCCAGGCCACCCCCGACCTGGACATTTCCCTGGACCTGTCGCTGACCGATGCACCTGCCTCCGGCGATGCCGCTGCGGCAGCCGACGTCGAGGTGATCGACCTGTCCGCCCAGCCCGACAGCGAAGGCAGCGACGAGCCGGTCAAGGTCATTGGCGACCTGCGCATCCCCATCCCGCTGTTCAACATCTACCTCAACGAGGCCGACGAGCAGTCGCGCCGCCTGGGCAACGCCCTGAGCGAGTGGGTGCTTGAAGGCGCGGTGCGTCCTGTGGGCGATGAGATGGTCGCGCTGGCGCACTCGCTGGCCGGCAACTCTGCCACGGTGGGGTACGCCGACCTTTCCAAGCTGGCGCGACTGCTCGAGCACGGCCTGAGCCGGGCCCAGACCTTGGGCCGCGTGCGCGAGGCCGATGCATCGTTGTTCAACGAGGCCGCCGAAGAAATCCGCCAGTTGCTGCACCAGTTCGCGGCCGGTTTCCTGCGCCCCGCCTCGCCCGACCTGCTGGCCCGGCTGGACGACTACGATCACGAAGCCTCGCGCCTGATCGAGGCGCGCAGCTTGCAGCCCGTCTCGGACGATCCGCCCTCCACGCGATCAGGAGGTCTCGACGAGCTGCCCGAGCGTCCTCACCTGCGTCTGGTGCAGTCCGAACCCGATGCACACGAGCTTGTCCACGCCGAGCCTGTTCAGCCGGTTCACGCCAGTCCTGCGCTGACGCCGCTGTCCGAGCTCAACTTGTCCTGGGACGACGAAGACGACATCGACCAGCAGGACCAGGTCGATGCCGACCTGTTCCCCATCTTCGAAGAAGAGGCTCAGGAGTTGCTGCCCCAGCTGGCCAACGAGGTTCGCCACTGGCTGAGCCGACCGGAGGACACCGACGCCGCCTCGGCTTGCATGCGAACGCTTCACACCTTCAAGGGTGGTGCCCGCCTGGCCGGTGCGATGCGCCTGGGCGAGCTGGCTCACCGGCTGGAGTCCGCCATCGAGCGGCTGCTGTCCGCTGGCACCCCGACCGCCGATGCGGTGGCCCCGCTTGAAGCCCGTGTGGACCACCTGGTCGATGACTTCGAGGCCCTGCGCCAGCGGGATGCGTCCCAACAGGCCGAGGTCCTGGCCCAGTCGTTGTCCAGCCCGCTGCCTGCGGCCTCGACTGAGCAACGGTTTGAGCCTGCTGCGGACACCCAGGTGGTGGGTGACGCCGCCGAGCAGTCGCCTGCGCAGGCCCTGCCGACCGATGACAACCCGGCTTGGGCCGCGCAGGCCATCGAACCCGGCGTGACCGCCACCGGTGCGGCCAGCGCCACGGGCGAAACACTCGAGCCCATCGACTGGGCCTCGCTGCCGATCGACCGCCTCGCCGCCATGCGCCCTGCGGCGCGCGAAAACACGCAAGGCCCCGCCCAGGCCGCCGTGCGCGTTCGCCCGCAACTGCTCGACCGCTTGGTCAACCACGCTGGCGAGGTCGCCATCACCCGCACCCGGCTGCAAGGCCAGGTCGGGCAGATCAAGGGCTCGCTGTCCGATCTGACGGAAAACCTCGACCGCCTGCGCCAGCAACTGCGCGACATCGAGCTGCAGGCCGAGACGCAGGTGGCCACCCGCATGGAGCAGGCCCGCGCCGCTTCGCAGCAGTTCGATCCGCTCGAGTTCGACCGCTACACGCGCTTTCAGGAGCTGACGCGGATGATGGCCGAGTCGGTCAACGACGTGGCCACCGTGCAGCGCACCCTGCAGCGCAGCATGGAAACCACCGAAGACCAGCTCGCCGCCCAGGCGCGCCTGACGCGCGACCTGCAGGACGACCTGCTGCGCACGCGCATGGTGGAGTTCGAAGGCCTGTCCGACCGCCTCTACCGCGTGGTGCGTCAGGCTGCCAAGGAGACGGGCAAGCAAGTGCGCCTGGACATCGTCGGTGGCAACACCGAAGTCGACCGCGGCGTGCTCGAGCGCATGACCGGCGCCTTCGAGCACCTGTTGCGCAACTGCGTGACCCACGGCATCGAGTCGCCGCAAGGCCGCGCCGAGGCTGGCAAGGACGCCACCGGCACCATCACCGTGACCCTCTCGCAAGAGGGCAACGAAGTCGGCATCGCCTTCAGCGACGACGGCGCCGGCCTGCGCCTGGACCGCATCCGCGAGCGCGCGCTGTCGCTGGGCCTCATCGACGGCAACGCGCAACTGAGCGACGACGAGCTGGCCCACCTGATCTTCACCCCGGGCTTCTCGACCGCCGACCAGGTCACCGAGCTGGCCGGCCGCGGCGTTGGCATGGACGTCGTGCGCGCCGAAGTCAACGCCATGGGCGGCCGCGTCGAAACCCACACCGAGGCCGGCCGGGGCACCCGCTTCACGCTCATCCTGCCGCTGACCACCGCCGTCACCCGCGTGGTGATGCTGCGTTGCGGCCAGATGAACGTGGCGGTGCCCACCCACCTCATCGAGATGGTGCGCCGTTCGCGCCCGCCCGAGGTCGAGCAGGCCTACCGCGAAGGCACCATGCCCTTTGGCGACCAGAGCCTGCCGTTCTACTGGCTGGGCGCGCTGCTCGACTTCAGCCCCATGGGCGTCGAAGGCGGGCGCAGCCTGCCGGTGGTCATCGTGCGCTCGGCGCAGCAACGCATCGCCGTGCACGTCGACGAAGTGCTGGGCAACCAGGAAGTGGTGGTCAAGAACCTGGGCACGCAGCTCTCGCGCCTGCCCGGCCTGGCCGGCATGACGCTGCTGGCCTCCGGCGCCGTCTCGCTGATCTACAACCCGGTGGCGCTGGCCACGGTGTATGGCGAGCAGGCCCGGTCGGTCACGGCGAACGCCCTGGCCACGGTGGGTGACGCCGCCGGTGGCTGGCTGCAGCCGCACGCCAAGCCCTTGCACGTGGCCGAGGCCCAGTCCACCGAGCCCGATGTGCCGCTGGTGCTGGTGGTCGACGATTCGCTGACCGTTCGCCGTGTGACCCAGCGCCTGCTGGCGCGCGAAGGCTATCGCGTGAGCCTGGCCAAGGACGGGCTGGAGGCGCTGGAGCTGCTGGCCCAGGAGCGCCCGACCGTGGTGCTGTCGGACATCGAGATGCCACGCATGGACGGCTTTGACCTGGTGCGCAACATCCGCGCCGACCAGAAGCTCGCCGGCCTGCCCGTCATCATGATCACGTCACGGATTGCGCAAAAACACCGTGACTACGCCGCCGAACTGGGGGTGAACCACTACCTCGGCAAACCTTACCGCGAAGAAGAATTGCTGGCCCTGGTTGCAAGGTATGCTGCCTCGGCCGACATCGCGATCCCGTGATGGCGTTCCCCGTTGTGTCCCCGCTGTAACTTTGCCTCACCCGTCCGCACCAACCTGTCTTGATTTTTCGGCCGAAGTCCCCGCACCGGCGCCGGCCATGGACGACGCCATCGTTCACCTTGCAGCGTTAACCGCTCAACGGGACAGGGAATTGCTGGACGTCACCCTGGCGCAAGGGGTGCTGGACCTGCTGGGGTCGGTCAGCGTGGGGGTGCACCGGCTCATCGGCCGCGAAGACGAAGCCCGCCGCTGGCTCTGCTGTGGCCTGGCGCGCAAAGGGCAGATCGCGGTCTCGGACCCCTCCTGGGTGGACCTGCATGCCTTGCCCTTGCAAGGGGCTCACCCCTTGCGAGAAAGGGCCCTGGCGTCTCGCCTGCCTGAGCAAAGCGGCCCCGATGCGGACTGTGCTGAACACGTGATGGTCATGCCCTTGCCTGTCGAGGTGGGCTTGCCCGGCGTGCTCGAAGTTCACTCCGCCGAGCCCCTGTCGGTGCGGGCGCAGCGCACCATCCAGACCGTGCTGAAGGTGTTTGGCAACTTCCAGAACCTGCTGGAGTCAAGCCAGCGAGACGCGCTCACGTCCTTGCTGAACCGCCAGACCTTCGACGCCACCTTCCTGAAGGCCTCGATGCCGGTGGCCGAGCGCAACGCCGATCACGCCGATGGCGAGCGTCGCAGCAACGAGGCCTCTGCCCACTGGCTGGGGGTGGTGGACATCGACCATTTCAAGCGCGTCAATGACGGCTTCGGCCACCTCATCGGCGACGAGGTGCTGGTGCTGGTCGCGCGCATCATGCGCCAGACCTTCCGTCACCACGACCGGCTCTACCGCTTCGGTGGGGAAGAGTTCGTCATCCTGCTGCGTGGCGGCAACGAAGAAGACGCCTGGGGTGCATTCGAGCGCTTTCGCATCAACGTGGCCCAGTACCCGTTTCCGCAGGTGCAGAACGTCACCGTGAGCGTGGGCTTCACCGAGGTGCGCCTCCAGGACACGCCCAACATGGCTTTCGCCAGGGCCGACCAGGCCGTCTACCGCGCCAAGCACCAGGGGCGAAACCAGGTGCTCAGCCACGAGGCGCTGGTCCGCTCGGGCATGCTGGCGTCCGCCGAAGAACACATCGGCGACGTCGAGCTGTTCTGATTCTTTTCGCGCAGCCCTTTCAGCCCTTTCAGCGCTTGCGCGCCGGCTTGGTCGGCGCTTCCTCCGACTTGACCACCGCGTAGCGCTCCAGCGTCAGCAGGCGGGCCTCGTCGTGCTGCACGATGGGCTGGGGGTAGTCTCGCCCGATCACCACGTCTTCGGCGGCGGCCAGGTCGGCCGGGCGGGCCAGCCAGGGCGCGTGCAGGGCGTTGTCGGGCAGCTTGGCCAACTCGGGCACGTAGCGGCGGATGAACTTGCCTTGCGGGTCGAATTTCTCGCTCTGGCTGATGGGGTTGAAGATGCGGAACCAGGGTTGCGCGTCGCAGCCTGAGGAGGCCGCCCACTGCCAGCCGCCGTTGTTGGCCGCCAGGTCGAAATCGAGCAGCTTTTCGGCGAAATACGCCTCGCCGCGCCGCCAGTCGATGCCAAGGTCCTTGATCAGGAAGCTGGCGGTGACCATGCGCAGCCGGTTGTGCATGTAGCCGGTCTGGTTGAGCTGGCGCATGGCCGCGTCCACCAGCGGGTAGCCGGTGCGGCCCTCGCACCAGGCCGCGAAGTGCGCGTCGGCCTGCTTGCCCCTGGCCCACTTGATCTTGTCGTACTCGCGCCGGTAGGCGTGGCCGACCACGTGCGGGTGGTGGTGCAGGATCTGGTGATAAAAATCGCGCCAGATCAACTCCGACAGCCACACCTGTGCGCCCGCCGAGCCCCCCTGGCTGCGCTGCCAGGCCAGGTCGGCCAGCTCGCGGATGGAGACCGTGCCAAAGCGCAGGTGGGTCGAGAGGTAGCTCGGGCCTTTGACGCCGGGGTAGTCGCGCAGCTCGTCGTAGCGGTCGATGCGGCCCAGGAAATCATCGAGCAGGGCGCGCGCGCCACTCATGCCAGTGGGCACCTTGAGGTCGTCCACGGGCTCGAAGCCGATGTCGCCGAGCGTGGGCACGTGGTCCTGACCGCTGGGGCAGACGGCTGGCGGGATGGGCGCCAGGTGCGCGGCGTATTTTTCGACCGGGTAGGGCTTGACGTAGAAGGGCTCGATCTTCTTGAGCCAGGCGTTCTTGTAGGGCGTGAAGACGCCATAGGGCGTGCCGTTGCCGGTCAGCACCTCGTTGCGCTCGAAGACGACGTGGTCCTTGAGGGTGTAGAGCGCCGCACCGATGTCGCTCAGTTTGCCGCGCACCTGGGCGTCGCGCGCCAGGGCATCGGGCTCGTCGTCGTGGTTGGCATAGACGGCCTGCACGCCCAGCTCGGCCGCCAGCTTGGGGATTTCGGCGCGGGACTTGCCCTGACGCACGATCAGCCCGGCGAGCGTGGGGGAGGGGGCCCCCACCCGCTGAGCGAGCTCGCGCAGGCCAGCGTCGAGCTCCACCAGCGAGTCGCGGATGAAGGCCACGCGCCGGTCGTGCCGGGGCAGGGCGTCCAGGATGTCGGTGTCGAAGACGAAGGCGCACCACACCCGCTGGGCGTTTTTCAGTGCGTGGAAGAGCGCGGCGTGGTCGTGGTGGCGCAGATCTCGGCGGAACCAGACCAGGGCGGAGGTGTGGACGTCTTGCATGGGCTCGGGTTGGGGCAGGGCGGCGGCGTAAAATCATGACATGTCTGCCGGCCCCACCCCATCTCGCACCATCGACCTGACCGATCAGTTCCTCATCGCCATGCCCAGCATGCGCGACGACAACTTCTCCGGCACCGTCGTCTACCTGTGCGAACACAACGCCAATGGCGCCCTGGGGCTGGTCATCAACCGCCCGACCGAGTTGCCCCTGCAGGAGCTGTTCCAGAAGGTGGACCTCAAGCTCGACCGACCCGACCTGGCCGATGCGCCCGTGTATTTCGGCGGCCCGGTCCAGACCGAGCGCGGCTTCGTGCTGCACGACCAGCTCGATGCCGAGGGCGGCCACTACAACTCCACCCTCAAGATCGGCGCCGGCCTGGAGATGACGACCTCCCGCGATGTGCTCGAAGCCCTGGCCGGTGGCGCTGGCCCCAGGCGCGTGTTCGTGACCCTGGGCTACTCGGGCTGGAGTGCCGGACAACTCGAGGACGAGATCGCCCGCAACGGCTGGCTGACCGTCAAGGCCCAGCCCGAAGTCATCTTCGACACCCCGGTCGAGCAACGCTACGACAAGGCGCTGTCCCTCCTGGGCGTGGACCGCAACTTCCTGATGGGCGAGGCCGGTCACGCATGAGCGCGGGCGCTGCCGTCCCAGCCGCCGTGCTGACCTACCTGGCCTTCGACTACGGCGCCAGGCGCGTGGGCGTGGCCTGCGGCAACAGCCAGACGCGCCAGGCGCAGCCGCTGCAGACCATCGCCGCCGAAGGCGCGCAGCGTTTCGAGCGCATCGCGCAACTGGTGGCCGAGTGGCAGCCGGCGGCGCTGGTGGTGGGCGTGCCCTTCCACCCCGACGGGGCCGAGCACGAGAACACCGCCCGAGCGCGCAAGTTCGGCCGCCAGCTGTGCGGGCGATTCCACCTGCCCGTGCACGAGGTCGACGAGCGTTACTCGACCACCGAGGCCATCGCTCAGGGCGCGCGCGACCTCGACGCCGCCTCGGCCGCCATCCTCCTGCAACAATACTTCGATGCCATGGGTGCCGTGACCCCATCCAACTGAAAGGCCTGGTCCGCGTGAGCTCCACACCCCACACCCTGCGCCTCGACGCCGAGGCCCTCTATGTCAACCTGCTCGATGGCGTGCGCCGCCTGGTCACGGCCGACACCGCCCTGGTGGGCGTGTGGTCCGGCGGGGCCTGGCTGGCCGAGCGCCTGGCGCGAGACCTGGGGCTGAAGACGCCGCACGGTGTCATCTCCTCGGCCTTGCACCGCGATGACTTTGGCTCGCGTGGCATGAGCGCCACCAAGGCTGCCACGCAGTTGCCCTTCGAGGTCGAGGGCCGCAGCATCCTGCTGATCGACGACGTGCTCTACACCGGCCGCACCACGCGCGCCGTCATCAACGAGCTATTCGACTTCGGTCGCCCCGCCAGCGTGACCCTGGCCGTGCTGGTCGACCGCGGGGGGCGCCAGTTGCCCATCGAGCCCGCCTACTCGGCCGCCCGCATCAGCCTGCCTGCCGACGAGCGCGTGTCGCTTGACCGCACCGACGACGGCCGCTTCCAGTTCCATTTCGAGAAGGTGTGATGAGCACCTCACTGCCCATGCGCAAACCCCAACGCAACCCGCAGCTCAACGCCCACGGCGAGCTCATCCACCTGCTGTCGACCGAAGGGCTGCCGCAGCCCATCATCCACCAGATCCTGGACACGGCCGAGCAGTTCCTCAGCGTCAACGACCGCGAGGTCAAGAAGGTGCCACTGCTGCGCGGCAAGAGCGTCTTCAACCTGTTCTTCGAAAACAGCACCCGCACTCGCACCACCTTCGAGATCGCCGCCAAGCGCCTGTCGGCTGACGTCATCAACCTCGACATCGCACGCTCGTCCGCCTCCAAGGGCGAGAGCCTGCTCGACACCATCGCCAACCTGTCGGCCATGCAGGCCGACATGTTCATCGTGCGCCACAGCGAGTCGGGTGCGCCTTACCTCATCGCCCAACACGTGGCCCCGCATGTGCACGTGGTCAACGCTGGTGATGGCCGCCACGCGCACCCCACGCAGGCCTTGCTGGACATGTACACCATCCGGCACTACAAAAAGGACTTCACCAACCTCACGGTGGCCATCGTAGGCGACATCGTGCACTCGCGCGTGGCGCGCTCGAACATCCACGCCCTGACCACGCTGGGCGTGCCCGAGGTCCGCGTGGTGGGCCCGCGCACCCTGGTGCCAGGTGACCTGCGCGAGATGGGCGTGCGCGTCTGCCACAACCTCGAAGAGGGCATCAAGGACGCCGACGTCGTGATCATGCTGCGCCTGCAGAACGAGCGCATGAACGGCGGCATGTTGCCCAGCTCGGGCGAGTTCTTCAAGGAGTTCGGCCTGACGCAAGCCAAGCTGGCCCTGGCCAAGCCCGACGCCATCGTCATGCACCCGGGGCCCATCAACCGCGGCGTCGAGATCGAGTCCGCCGTGGCCGATGGCAAGCAAAGCGTCATCCTGCCCCAGGTCACCTTCGGCATCGCGGTCCGCATGGCCGTCATGTCCATCATCGCCGGCAACGAAGCATGAAGATCCTCATCCAACAAGGTCGCCTGGTCGACCCCGCTTCCGGTCTCGACCAGGTCGGTGACCTGGCCATCAGCGCTGGCCGCATCACCGCGATCGGTGATGTCCCGGCCGACTTCGCGCCCGACCGCACCATCGACGCCCGGGGCCTGATCGTCGCCCCCGGCCTGGTTGACCTGGCCGCCCGCCTGCGCGAGCCCGGCCACGAACACGAGGGCATGCTCGAGAGCGAACTGGCCGCCGCCGCAGCCGGTGGCGTGACCAGCGTCGTCTGCCTGCCCGACACCGACCCGACGCTCGACGAGCCTGGCCTGGTCGAGATGCTCAAGCTGCGTGCACGCAAGCTCAGCCGCTGCCGCCTGTTCCCGCTGGGTGCGCTGACGCGCGGCCTCAAGGGCGAGAACCTCACCGAGATGGCCGAGCTGCACGAGGCCGGCTGCGTCGGCTTCTCGCAGGCCGAGGCCCCGGTGCAGAACACCCAGGTGCTGCAGCGCGCGCTGCAGTACGCCGCCACCTTCGGCTACACCGTCTGGCTGCGCCCGAACGACGCCTGGCTGGGCAAGGGCGTGGCCGCCAGCGGCCCCGTTGCCACGCGCCTGGGCCTCTCGGGCGTGCCCGTGGCCGCCGAAACCATCGCCTTGAACACCATCATCGAGCTGGTGCGTGCCACCGGCGCGCGCGTGCACCTGTGCCGACTGAGCAGCGCCGCCGGGGTCGAGCTGGTGCGCCAGGCCAAGGCGCAAGGCCTGCCCATCACCGCCGACGTCAGCATCAACTCCCTGCTGCTGACCGACATCGACATCGGCTACTTCAACCCCTCGATGCGCGTGAACCCGCCGCTGCGCCAGCTGCGCGATCGCGACGCCCTGCAGGCGGCCCTGGCCGATGGCACGCTCGACGCGCTGGTCTCCGACCACACCCCGGTCAGCGAGGACGAGAAGACGCTGCCCTTCGGCGAAGCCGAGCCCGGCGCCACCGGCCTGGAGCTGCTGCTCAGCCTGGCCCTGAAGTGGTCGGGTGCGGACGCCACCGACTCGCCAGATGCTGCCAGCCTGCGCCGCGCGCTGTCCGTGGTCACGCAGGGCCCGCTCAAGGTGCTGGGCGACTCGCTCGGATCGCTCGCCAGCAGCGCCGGCCGCCTGACGGAAGGTGGCGTGGCCGACATCGTGATCTTCGACCCCGCGGCGCGCTGGACGGTGCAGCCCGATGCGCTGGTCAGCCAGGGCAAGCACACGCCGTTTGCCTTCCGGGACACGGGCTTTCAGATGGCCGGGCGCGTGCGCCTGACCCTGGTGGCCGGGCAGGTGGCACACGATGCCACCGAGGCGCCCGCAAGCGCAGCCCACGGCGTCACCGCCTGAGCCCCGGCGTT
Organism: Burkholderiales bacterium RIFCSPHIGHO2_01_FULL_63_240; assembly: GCA_001770725.1. Lineage (GTDB taxonomy): Bacteria > Pseudomonadota > Gammaproteobacteria > Burkholderiales > Burkholderiaceae_C > Aquabacterium. Next base: position 78,083 of record MERU01000001.1, on the reverse strand, counting down.
GCGATGTCCTGGGTGCCCACGCAAGACACCGTGAAAGCCGCGCCCGTCGCGGGGCGCTGGCTGCGCACGCCCATCGCGGCCTGGCGCCTGGTGCGCTCGGTCCTGCACATCCTGTGGGGCCTGGTGCAGGTGCTCACCATCTGGGACCGGCTCGATGCGCGCGCGCGCCGCGAACGCCACCTCGACTGGTCTCAGAAGATGGTGCGCGCCCTGGGCGTCAAGCTGGAGGTGCGTGGCACGCCCCACCCATCGGCCAAGCTCGTGGTGGGCAACCACGTCTCCTGGCTCGACATCATCGCCATCAACGCGGTGATGCCCTCGCGCTTTGTCTCGAAGGCCGAAGTGGCGCACTGGCCGCTGGTGGGTCGGCTGGTGACGGCGGCCGGCACCCTCTACCTGGTGCGTGAGCGCCGCCGCGACGCCATGCGCGTGCTCGGCCTCATGGCCCAGGCCCTGCGCGATGGCGACACCGTCGCCGTCTTCCCCGAGGGCACGACCGGGCCGGGAGGCCACATCATGCCCTTTCACGCCAACTTGCTGCAGGCGGCCATCGACGCGCCTGCGCCGGTCCAGCCCGTGGTCATCGCCTACCGCGAGCGGGGCCACGCCGTGAGCCCGTCGGCGGCTTACGTGGGCGACACAGACCTGCTCCAGTCGCTCTGGATGATCGTCACCGCGCGCCAACTGGTCGTGCACGTCGAGTTCCTCGATGCACGGACGGTGGTGCACGCCGATCGGAGAATGCTTTCCGAGCACCTCCACCAGGACATGAGCGCCGCGTTGCAACGCACGATCTGCGAAAAGTCGCAGACGTGACATAAGCCCGTTGTCCGACGTCTTTTTCGGACAACTCGCGAGGGTTTTGGCCGATAGTCTGACGCCAGCCCTCGCAACATTCTTGCGATGCGGTAAAGAAATGATTCTCGACTGGTGTCAATCCACCAGATCCGGGGGTCGAACGCTCAATTCACCCTGATGAGGAGCCCCTCCATGTCCGACAAGACACTGCAGCGCCTGCCCTTGGCGCTTGCCGCCCTGCTGACTTGCCTCAGCGCCCACGCCGACTTCACCTCCGAAGATGGCCGGGCCCGCCTCTCCGGTTTCGGCACCGTGGGTGCCGCCCGCACCAACTCCGACGATGCCCTGTTCAACTACCCGGGCCAGGGTGGTGGCGTGGACAAGCAGGTCGGCATGGAGCCCGACACCAAGGTTGGCGTCCAGGGCTCATACAAGTTCACCGACTCGATTTCGGGCACGGCCCAGCTGTTGACCAAGTACCGTGCCGAAGGGCAGTACAAGCCGGAGTTCGAATGGGCGTTTGCCAAGTGGCAAGCCACGCCTGGCCTGGCGATCCGAGTTGGCCGCATCGGCGCCCCGTTCTTCATGGTCTCCGACTTCCGTGACGTCGGTTACGCCAACACCATGGTGCGCCCCAACCTGGACGTCTACGGCCAGGTGCCCGTCAGCTCGGTCAACGGTGGCGACATCAGCTACCAGATGAGCCTGGGTGAGACGGTGCTGACCGGCACCTTTTGGGGTGGCTACTCGCGTGCTGACTATGCCAGCGCGTTGCGTGGTGTGGGTAATGCCGCAGCGGATCCAGTCACCATTCGCCTGAGTAAGCAGATGGGCCTTAACTTGCAGGCGGAGTTCGAGGGCGGCTACAGCCTGCGCCTTGGTCACATGCAAGGCAACCTCTCGATTGACTCCACCAGCATCAACACCCTCATTGCCACGGCCTACGCGGTTCCTTCTCTGGGCCCGACTTTGGGCGCCCGTGCTGAGAATGCCTTGCTGACGAGCAGCACCAAGGCCAGTTTCACCGGCATCGGCTTCTCGATGGACCGCAGCAACATCGTGCTGGCGTCCGAGTACACCATGCGCCGCATCAAGAAGGGGCCGGTTGCCGACACCACCGGCTGGTATGTGATGGGCGGTTACCGCTTTGGCTCATTCCTGCCTTACCTGTCTTTTTCGAAGTTGAAGGTGGACGAAGTCAACGTGCCAACCAACACTGGCTTGCCAGGTGCCCTGGGCACCAACGCACAGGCCCTGCAGTCCACGCAATACATCGCCCAAAAGACAACCAGTGTGGGGGTGCGCTGGGACGCCATGCGCAACACCGCGGTGAAATTGCAGTTCGATCGCGTGCAAAAGCCTGCCAACTCCAATGGCTTGTTCCTGGTCGAGAACCCCACTGCGACGGCTGACAAGGCCTTCCAGAGCGCCAAAAAGAACATCAACGTCATCAGCCTCGCTGTTGACTTCGTGTTCTGAGCAGGAAGGAGCGCAACATCATGAAAAACACACACGCCATCAAGTCCCTCGTCGCCGCTGGCCTGATCGCCCTGACCAACCTGGCTTGCGCCGAACTGGTCGTGATCGTCAACCCCAAGAGCCCGCTGGCCAGCATGACCCCCGAGCAGGTCTCTGCCATCTTCATGGGCAAGACCAACACCCTGCCTTCGGGCGCCACGGCCGCCCCGGTGGACCTGCCTGAGTCCAGCGCCGTGCGCGAGCAGTTCTACAGCAAGGCCGCGGGCAAGACCTCCGCACAGGTCAAGGCCACCTGGGCCCGCCTGACCTTCTCCGGCAAGGCCCAGCCTCCGAAGGAGCTGGCCACGGCGGCCGAGGTCAAGAAGTTCGTCGCCGGCAACCCCGATGCCATCGGCTACATCGAGAAATCTGCGGTGGATGGCACGGTCAAGGCGATTTTGTCGATCGACTGATCGCCGATCGCGGGTTGTCACGCTCCGATCCGGCGTGGCAGCCCGCTCATGATCTCGATCACGGATCGCTTGGGTGCGGGCCACTACAATCCGGCACCCGTTGAAAGGTTTTCGAGATGTTTGATTTTTCTTTCCACGACGCCCTGCTGCAATGGGGCATCGATGGTCTGGTGAATGCGTCCTGGTGGCAAGTTGTTCTGTACACGCTGCTTCTCACGCACATCACCATCGCTTCTGTGACCATCTTCCTGCATCGTGCGCAGGCTCATCGGTCGCTCGAGTTGCATGCGATCCCCTCGCATTTCTTCCGTTTCTGGCTCTGGCTGACCACCGCCACCGTCACCAAACAATGGGTGGCCGTGCACCGCAAGCACCACGCCAAGTGCGAAACGTCGGAAGACCCCCACAGTCCGGTGGCCCACGGCATCAAGACCGTGTTGCTGCGAGGCCGTGAGCTCTATGCCGTCGAGGCCGCCAACACCGAAACCTTGAAGAAGTTCGGCCACAACACGCCCGATGACTGGCTGGAGCGCCACGTCTACACGCCGCGTGCCGTCTGGGGCGTGTGGCTCATGCTCGCCATCGACCTCGCCCTGTTCGGTGCCATCGGCATCACCGTTTGGGCCGTGCAGATGGTCTGGATCCCGATCACCGCCGCCGGCATCATCAACGGCCTGGGCCACTGGTGGGGCTACCGCAACTTCGAGGCCGCCGACGCGTCCACCAATGTGTCGCCCTGGGGCATCCTCATCGGCGGCGAAGAGCTGCACAACAACCACCACACCTACCCGACCTCGGCCAAGCTGTCGGTCAAGCCTTACGAGTTCGACATCGGCTGGGGCTACATCCGTGGCCTGGAGATGATCGGCCTGGCCAAGGTGCGCAAGACCCCGCCGCGCCTGCTGCTGGGGGATGTCAAGGCCGTGGCCGACGCCAAGACCCTGGAGGCCATCGTGGCCAACCGCTACGAGTTGATGGCCGGTTACGCCCGCGAAGTGCGCAGCGCCTGCCAGGCCGAGATGGCGCGCCTGAAAGCGGCGGGCGAGACCAGCGCGGCTTCGCGCCTGGCCCAGGTTCGCCGCTGGATGCACCGCGACGTCGAGCAGATGCCGGCGGGCATGCCCGAGCAGGTGGCTGACGCCTGCGCCGACCACCCCAAGCTCGCCAAGCTGATCGCCATGCGCGAAGAGCTGCGTGCGCTGTGGACGCGCACCAACGTGTCGGCAGAGCAACTGGTGGCCGACCTGCAGAGCTGGTGCCAGCGCGCAGAGGCCAGCGGCATCCACGCCTTGCAGGAGTTCTCGCGCAAGGTGCGTGCTGCCCACGCCTGAGCAGCCCTGTCTGCCGTGACGCAAGCCGCCTTCGGGCGGCTTGTTCGTTTGAGGGCGGCAGCGCCTTCACGCCATGATGTTGAGCCCGCCGTCGATGTAGTGCGTGGAGCCCGTGAGGTGCCTGGCCAGCGGGCTGGCCAGGTGGGCGCAGGTCATGCCCACGTCCAGGATGTCCACGGGCTGCCCCAGCGGGGCCTCGGCCACGGCATGGGCCAGCAGCACGTCGAATTCCTTGAGTCCTGATGCCGCACGGGTGGCGATGGGGCCTGGCGAGATGGCGTGCACCCGGATGCCGAGAGGCCCGAGTTCGTGCGCCAGGTAGCGGCAGGCCGACTCCAGTGCGGCCTTGACCGGCCCCATCAGGTTGTAGTTCGGCACCACCTTGTTGGCGCCGTGGTAGCTCATGGCGAACAGGGTGCCGCCATCGCGCATGAGCGGCACCGCCCGGCGGGCCAGCCTCAGGAAGGAGTGGCAGGAGATGTCCATCGCCTGCGCGAAGCCGGCGGCCGAGCTGTTCAGCAGGCCACCTTGCAGATCGGCCTTCGGGGCGAAGGCAATGGAATGGAGCAACAGGTCAAGCTTGCCCCAGCGCTGAGCGATCGCGTCGAAGACGGCGTCGAGTTGCGCCTCGTCCGTCACATCAAGCGGCATCACGATCTCGGCGCCCACCGCCGTGGCCACGGGCATCACATGCGGCCTTGCCTTGTCATTCTGGTAGGTGATGGCGAGGTCGGCGCCGCACTGGTGGAAGGCCTGGGCACAGCCGGTGGCGATGGAGGCTTCGTTGGCCACGCCGACGATCAGCGCCTTCTGGCCTCGCAGCAGCGAAGGGGGCAGGGTGGGGTCCATGAGGCTTTGGGGAGTCAAGCCTTCATGCTGCGGTGCAGCAGGCGATTTGCGCAAGTCGGATGGCAGGGTGTCCGTGTGCCGGGCTCGGGTATCGCGCCGAAGGTGCGCATGAAAAAACCCGCCGAGGCTTGGCGCCCGGGCGGGTTTTCAAGGTGTGCCAGCTGCCAGCAGCCGGCGCCGAATCACTTCAGCTTCACTTCCTTGTAGGCGACGTGCTTGCGTGCCTTGGGGTCGAACTTCATGAATTCCAGCTTTTCGGGCGTGGTCTTCTTGTTCTTGCTGGTGGTGTAGAAGTGGCCGGTGCCCGCCGTGGACTCCAGCTTGATCTTTTCGCGTCCGCCTTTAGCAGCCATGGTGTTCTCCTCGGATTACAGTTCGCCGCGAGCGCGCAGGTCCGACAGGACCTGGTCGATGCCGACTTTGTCGATCAGGCGCAGAGCGGCGGTGCTGATGCGCAGGCGCACCCAGCGGTTTTCGCTCTCGACCCAGAAACGGCGGTACTGCAGGTTGGGCAGGAAACGACGCTTGGTCTTGTTGTTGGCGTGGGAAACATTGTTCCCGGACATCGGGCCCTTGCCCGTGACTTGACAGACGCGTGCCATGACGCTTCTCCGTTCGCTTGGTATGCACCACCCAGGGTGATGCTGATGTTGCGGTGGCCAGTGTGCAGAGCAGGGCTTCGACGTGGATCGGGACCTGGTTCACACCCTTCCGAAACCTGACCTTGCAGCAACGATGAAAATCGACGCTGCAAGCCCCTGCTCCGGGACGAATTTGCAAAAACCGAGATTATAGCCAGATTCCTGCGTTTTGGCAAAGTCTGGCTGATCCTTGTTCTTCGGGAGCCTCGGCAACGGGGCTCAGCCGCCGTTTTGCTCCAGGAATCGCTGCGCGTCGAGCGCTGCCATGCAGCCCGTGCCGGCGCTGGTGATGGCTTGGCGGTAGACGTGGTCCTGCACGTCACCGGCGGCGAACACGCCCGGCACGCTGGTCATCGTGGCGAAGCCGTTGTGGCCGCCCTGGGTGATGATGTAGCCGTCCTTCATCTCCAGCTGGCCCTTGAAGATGTCGGTGTTGGGCTGGTGGCCGATGGCGATGAAGCAGCCCTTGACCTCCAGCTCCTTCGTCGAGCCGTCCGTCGTGCTCTTGATGCGCACACCGGTCACACCGCTCTGGTCGCCCAGGACCTCGTCCAGCGTCTGGAACAGGTGCAATTCCATCTTGCCTGCCTTGACCTTCTCTTGCACCTTGTCGATGAGGATGGCTTCGGCGCGGAACTTGTCGCGACGGTGGATCAGGTGCACCTTGCTGGCGATGTTCGACAGGTACAGGGCTTCTTCGACGGCGGTGTTGCCGCCGCCGACCACGCAGACCACCTGGTCGCGGTAGAAAAAGCCGTCGCAGGTGGCGCAGCCGCTCACGCCGCGGCCCATGAAGGCTTCTTCGGAAGGCAGGCCCAGGTACTTGGCCGAAGCGCCCGTGGCGATGACCAGGGTGTCGGCCGTGTAGGTGCCGGCGTCACCCTTGAGGGTGAAGGGGCGCTTGGAAAGATCGACTTCGTTGATGTGATCGAACACCATGCTGGTGTTGAAGCGCTCGGCGTGCTCCAGGAAGCGCTGCATCAGCTCCGGGCCTTGCACGCCATGGACGTCGGCCGGCCAGTTGTCGACCTCGGTGGTGGTCATGAGCTGACCGCCCTGGGCCATGCCGGTCACCAGGGTGGGCTGCAGGTTGGCGCGGGCGGCGTAAATGGCGGCCGTGTAGCCGGCGGGGCCGGAGCCGAGGACGAGGACTTTGCTGTGGTTGGAGGTGCTCATGGCGGGCTTTCGTGCGCTTTCGCAAGGCTTCTGTCTGGAATCTCAATGGCGGATTCTCGCCCAGCCGGGCGGGCCGGGCGCGAACTGTGCGGGATTCACGGCGCTCTTCGGGCCTTGCCTGTTGGGCCGACCTTCATAAAGTGCTAAAAAATCCCGAGCTGCTGCCGAAAATTGTAGGGACAGGTTGTTTGTCACATCGTCGCAGGTGGGATTTGTCCACCTGATCACATTCGACACACTCGTTTCAGATGGGGCCACGGCCCCTTCTCACAACCCGCTGAAGGAGCCGCCATGGCCATGTTGTCCAACCTCGACCTGATCCGTCGCGTGCCGCTGTTTTCGATGCTCACGCAGGCCCAGGCCGAAGCCATCGCCGAAGGGGTGGTCAAGCGCCGCTATCGCCGTGGTGAGCTGATCGTCGAACGCGGTCGCAAGACCAATGCCTTGTTCATCCTGCTGACCGGCCGGGCCCGCGTCGTCGCTTCCGACGAGCGTGGTCGCGAGGTCATCCTGGCCGTGCTCGAAGCCGGCGACTACCTGGGCGAGATGAGCCTGATCGACAACGAACCCCATTCCGCCACCGTGCGCGCCGAGGTCCAGACCGACGTGCTGGTGCTGGGCCGCGCCGAGTTCGCCCGCTGCCTGCCCGAGAACTCTTCGCTGTCCTACGCCATCCTGCGTGGCCTGGTGCAACGCCTGCGCAACGCCGACCGCCAGATCGAATCCCTGGCCCTGCTGGATGTGTATGGCCGCGTGGCCCGCGCCCTGCTGGACATGGCCGACGAGGACGCCGGCGAGAAGATCATCCGCGGCAAGGTGTCGCGCCAGGACCTGGCCAAGCACGTGGGGGCCTCCCGCGAGATGGTTTCCCGGGTGATGAAGGACCTCGAAGAGCGGGGCCTGATCGAAACCCAGGACTCCGGGAGCGTGGTCCTCAAGGACCGGCTGGCCGCGACGGCCTGAAACGTTTACCTGCTGTCAGTCGGTCGCCGGCTGCGGCGATCTCTCAGCAGTGTGCCGACGCCTCCCCCGTGGAGGCGTTGTCATTTGCCCCCAAAATGTGCGCATGACATTTCCCTTGGGTTCCCTCCAGTCCGACGGCCCCGCCACGCCTCGCCAGGCGGGGCGCAGCGAAGCCTCGGGCGCCAGCCGCGTCGGTTCTCGCCTTTCCCGCAACGCCTTGCCCGAGCCGGTGGACGTGCCGCTGGCGCCCGAGCACACCTTGCGCTTCCAGATGGCCTTGCTGTTTGGCGGGGTGGCCTGGCTGTTGACCTTGCTGGCCCTTGTCAGTCACAACCGACTTGACGCGGCCTTCACGACATCCGGCCAGGGCCTGGAGGTGCGCAACTGGGTGGGGGCGCTGGGCGCCCATGCTTCGGACCTGGCGTACCTCTTGTTCGGGCTGTCGGCCTGGTGGCTGCTGGTGATCGGTGCGCGAGCGTGGCTGGGGGCCCTGGCCCGCTGGTTGCGCCGCGACGACGCCCTCGCTGGCGGTGGCGCCGAGGCCCCGTCGCCGATGTGGCGGGTCTGGCTGGGGCTGGTGATGCTGATGTCGGCGAGTTGCTCGCTCGAATGGTCGCGCCTGTACCGCCAGGAAGCGGCGGTGGCGGGTGAACACGCTGGTGGCGTGCTGGGCTACACCCTGGGGCAGTTGAGCAGCACCTGGCTGGGCTTCAATGGCTCTGGCGTGTTCTGGATCGCGGTGCTGGTGGCGGGCTTGTCGCTGGCCCTGCGGTTTTCCTGGCTGGACCTGGCCGAGCGCATCGGCGAGCGCGTCGACGCCCTGCGCGAGCGCCGCGAAGCCAAGCGCGAGGTCGAGCAGGACCTGCGCATCGGCGAGCAGGCCACCATCGAGCGCGAGCGCGTGTTCGAGGAGGTGCGCCACGAGTTGCCGGCCGAGCCCATCCCGCTGATCATCGAGCAGCCGGTGGTCGAGGTGCCCAAGTCCACCCGCGTGGCCAAGGAAAAGCAAAAGCCCCTGTTCGCCGACATGGGCGACAACAAGCTGCCTCAGATCGACTTGCTCGACGCCGCTCCTGGGCGCATGGAAACGGTCACCGCCGAGTCCCTGGAGATGACTTCTCGCATGATCGAGAAGAAACTCAAGGACTTCGGCGTCGAGGTGCGCGTGGTCGCGGCCTCGCCGGGCCCGGTCATCACGCGCTACGAGATCGAGCCGGCCACGGGCGTCAAGGGCTCGCAGATCGTCAACCTGGCCAAGGACCTGGCGCGTTCGCTCTCGCTGGTGAGCATCCGCGTGGTCGAGACCATCCCGGGCAAGAACCTGATGGCGCTGGAGCTGCCCAACGCCAAGCGCCAGATGATCCGCCTGACCGAGATCCTCGGCTCGCAGGTCTACAACGACGCGCAGTCGATGCTGACCATCGGCTTGGGAAAAGACATCGTCGGCGCCCCCGTGGTGGCCGACCTGGCCAAGATGCCGCACTGCCTGGTGGCAGGCACCACCGGCTCGGGCAAATCGGTGGGCATCAACGCGACGATCCTGTCGCTGCTGTACAAGGCCGAGGCGCGTGATGTGCGCCTGATCCTGATCGACCCGAAGATGCTGGAGATGAGCGTCTACGAAGGCATCCCGCACCTGCTGTGCCCGGTCGTGACCGACATGAAGCTGGCCGGCAACGCGCTGAACTGGGCCGTGGGCGAGATGGAGCGCCGCTACAAGCTCATGAGCAAGATGGGCGTGCGCAACCTCGCTGGCTACAACAAGAAGATGGACGAGGCCAAGGCGCGCGGCGAGCTGGTGCCCAACCCCTTCAGCCTGACGCCGGACGCGCCCGAGCCGCTCGAGCGCCTGCCGCATGTCGTCATCGTGATCGACGAACTCGCCGACCTGATGATGGTGGTGGGCAAGAAGATCGAAGAGCTGATCGCCCGCCTGGCGCAGAAGGCGCGTGCGGCCGGCATCCACCTGATCCTGGCCACACAGCGCCCCTCGGTGGACGTCATCACCGGCCTGATCAAGGCCAACATCCCCACCCGCATCTCCTTTCAGGTCTCCAGCAAGATCGACAGCCGCACCATCCTTGACCAGATGGGCGCCGAGGCGCTGCTGGGGCAGGGCGACATGCTCTACATGCCATCGGGCACCGGCCTGCCGATGCGGGTGCACGGTGCCTTCGTGTCCGACGAGGAAGTGCACCGCGTGGTCGAGTACCTCAAGACGCAGGGCGAGCCCAACTACATCGAAGGCATCCTCGAAGGTGGCAGCCTGTCCGACGAAGGCAGCAACCTCGACGGCTCGCCCATGGGCGGCGGCGATGGCGAACAGGACCCGATGTACGACAACGCGGTGGCTGTGGTGCTGCAGCATCGCAAGGCCTCGATCTCGCTGGTGCAGCGCCACCTGCGCATCGGCTACAACCGCGCCGCGCGCCTGCTCGAGCAGATGGAAAAGTCGGGCCTGGTCTCCAGCATGGCCACCAACGGCAACCGCGAACTCATCGTGCCGCAGCGCGGTGGAGAGGGTGGCGCCACTTCGGCGCCGTGGGATGAGGCCTGAGGCCTGAGGGTTTGGTCGCCAGCTGGGGTCGGTTTTAGGGATGGGATTGGCCTGCCACTTGTTTGATGATCCACGTTCAATTCAAGCAAGGAGCGCGGACATGAAAGCAAACTGGCTTGCTGCCTTGGTGCTGGGTTCCGCCGTGGCGGGTAACGCCTGGGGTGATCTGAGGGCCGATGTTTACAGCGGTTGGCAGATCGACCTCAGCGGCAACATCTCGACCGTCGGGCTCACCCACCTGGGCACGTTCGTCGACCCCCAAATCGATCACTGGGACAACACCCAGGGCTACCGCTGGAATCCGCTGGGCGTGGACGAGCTCTACACGGTGACTTGGGCAGGCTACCTCCTGGTCCCCGCCGACGGTGTTTACGAGTTCCGATCGGTGTCCGACGATGGCATCCAGGTGTTCATCGGTGATCAAACCGTGATCAACAACCCCGGCCTGCAGTGGTACGGCGAGGGCCTGGGCAGCGCGACCCTGACGGCGGGGGCGCACGCTCTGGATGTGCGCTTCTATGAGAACTTCACTTACGACGGCGTCATCCTGCAATGGAAGCCGCCGGGCGCCACAGAGTGGGCCATCGTTCCGGCTGGCGTTTTGGTCACCCAGGTCCCCGAGCCGGGGGCGGTGGCGTTGGCGCTGGTTGGCTTGGCCGTCGCCGCAGGTGTGTCTCGACGTCGTCAAGGGGATGCGTGAGGCTCTCGGGCGCACTGGCTTGAGCCATGGAACAATCGGCCTCTACATCCCTGTGGAGGCCAAGTTCAGATGTTGAAGTTCCGGCATGTTGTGCCCGCGGCGTTTTTGTCAGCCGGTGCCCTGGCGCCTGTGCTCGCCGCGCCGGCCGAAGCCGACGGCGTCGCTCAGTTGCGCGCGTTCGTCAAGGACGTGCAATCGGCCCAGGGCCGGTTTGTGCAGACCGTGACGTCGCCCGATGGCAAGCGCGCGCGCAAATCCGAGGGGACGCTGGCCTTTCAGCGGCCGGATCGCTTCCGGTTTGTCTACACGAAGCCCACCGAACAGGTCATCGTCGGTGACGGCAAGAAAGTGTGGCTCTACGACGCGGACCTCAACCAGGTCACGGTGCGGCCCATGACCCAGGCCGTCGGCGCGACGCCGGCCGCCTTGCTGGCGGGAGGCGCCCTGGACAAGGACTTCGTTCTCAGCAATGTGGCGACACAAGACGCGCCTGCGTCATCATCGGGTGCGGCGTCCGCGACCCCGACGGCTCAACAGGCAACGTCCGGTCTGAAATGGGTGGAAGCCCGGCCTCGAAGCAAGGACGGGCAGTTCCAGTCTGTGCGCGTGGGTTTCCGCCAGGGGCAATTGGCCGAGCTGGAGATCCTCGACAGCTTCGGGCAGCGTTCGCGCCTGACGTTCACGCAATTCGATTCGCGCACCAAGGTGGCGGCGGATCAGTTCCAGTTCACGCCGCCCAAAGGGGCCGATGTGCTGGAGCAGCCCTGACGCTTGCGCTGACGCAGCCCGTCAGGGCGATGTGGGGCAGGGTTGAACGACGGGGCTCAGCAGGCGGGGCCCGTGAGCACCATCGTTCTCGCGGTTTCAGCTTGTGTGCCGAAGCCGCTCTGGCCGATCAGCCTTCGCGCTTGCCGAAGCCCGGGCGCTTGCCACCGGCCGGCTTGAAGCCACCCTTGTTGCCGAAGGGCTTGTCGCCAAACGGCTTGTCACCGAACGAGCGCTCGCCGAACGACTTCTCGCCAAAGGGCTTGCCACCGAAAGGCTTGCCGCCCTTGCCGCCAAAGGGCTTGTCACCGAAAGGCTTGTCGCCGAACGACTTGCCAGCGGGCTTGTCGAAGGACTTCTTTTCGAAGGGGCGGTCGCCGCCGAAGCTGCGCTCGCCTTGCGGGCGGTCGCCAAACGCGGGGCGGTCACCAAAGGGCTTGCTGCCGAAAGGCTTGCCGCCCTTGCCGCCAAACGGCTTGTCACCGAAAGGCTTGTCACCGAAAGGCTTGTTGCCGAAGCTGCCGCGATCGTCGAAGCGCTTGCGCTCGCCGCCGGCAAAGCCGCCGCGGTCTTCACGCGGTGCGAAGCCGCGATCTTCGGACGGGCCGTTGAAGCGCTGTTGATCGGGGCGAGGCTGGAAGCCACGGTCTTCACGGGGGGCAAAACCACGGTCTTCACGCGGAGCGAAACCACGCTCGCCGCCACGGCCTTCGCCCCAGCCGCCTTCGCGCTTGCCGCCAAAGCCGCCGCCACCGAAACCACCACCGAAGCCACCGCCACGGCGACCATGGCCGGGCATCGGCTTGTCATGGCGCGGGCCCTTGTCGTTGAACAGCTTGGTCTGCGGCTCCATGCCCTCGATCACCGACTCGGCGATGCGGTGGGTGGTGAAGCGCTCGATGCGGCGCAGCATGCCGATGTCGCGGCGCTCGACCAGGGTCACGGCCAGGCCCGAACGGCCGGCGCGACCGGTGCGGCCGATGCGGTGCACGTAGTCTTCTGCCTTCATCGGCATGCCGTAGTTGATCACGTGGGTGATGGTCGGCACGTCGATGCCGCGGGCGGCGACGTCGGTGGCGACCAGCACGCGCAGCTGGCGCATGCGCAGGCCTTGCAGCACGCGGTTGCGACGGCCTTGCGGCATGCCGCCGTGCAGGGCGGCCACGGCGTGACCCATGTCGGCCAGGCGGTCGGCCAGGATGTCGGCATCGCGCTGGGTGCTGGTGAAGATCACGGCCTGGTCCACGGCCTTGTCGGCCAGCAGGTGGTCCAGCAGCTTGTTCTTGTGCACCAGCGAGTCGGCCATGTGCAGGCGCTGCTCGATGTTGTCGTGGCTGTCGGTGTGCGAGGCCACTTCGATGGTCACCGCGTCGCGGGTCAGGCGCTGGGCCAGCTGGCCGACGTGGCCGGCGAAGGTGGCCGAGAACATCAGCGTCTGGCGCTCGGCCGGGGTGGCGTCGGCGATGGCTTCGATGTCATCGATGAAGCCCATGTCCAGCATGCGGTCGGCCTCGTCGAGCACCAGCACTTCGAGGTTGGACAGCACGGCGGCGCCGGTGTTCAAGTGGTCGAGCAGGCGGCCGGGGGTGGCGATCAGGACATCCAGCGGGCCCTTCAGGGCCTTGAGCTGGTAGCCGTAGGGCACGCCGCCCACGATGGTGGCCACGCGCAGGCCTTGCATGTGCTTGCCGTAGGTGGAAGCAGCCTTGGCCACTTGCATGGCGAGTTCGCGGGTCGGTGCCAGCACCAGCACGCGCGGGCCGTGCGCCTTGCCTTTGCCGCCCGGGGTGTCGCGGCGCTTGCTGTCGCCGCGGGCTGCCACGATGCGCTCCAGCGCGGGCAGCATGAAGGCAGCGGTCTTGCCGGAGCCCGTGGACGAGGCCACGCGCAGGTCGGCGCCGTTCATCGCGGCCGGGATGGCCTTGATCTGCACGCCGGTGGGTTGGGTGTAGCCGGAGTCGGCCAGCGCCTTGCAGAGTTCCGGGCTCAGGCCCAGTTCGACGAAGGAGGGGCCGCTGGGCTCGGCGGCGGCTTCGTGGTGGGTTTCGGGTGCGTCGGTGCCTTGGGGCAGTTCGGCATCGGTGAATTCGCGAGAAACGTCGGTCATGTTGACATCCAAAGAGGGAGCAACCCCGTGACCGCACAATTTGCGCGCGGCAACAACAGGGCCTGCCTGCCGAACGCACATGCGTGGCAGGACATGGTGAGTCGCTGGGAACGTGTCCGGACTGCGTGGCGGCCGACGGTCTTGCCGTGGGGCCGGGGTCACGTTGAGTCGGTCATAGCGACGGCATCGCCGCCAACCGAAACTCAAGACACGACAGGGGCACTCTTGTGTGTCCTTTCGGATCCAAGGGCGCCGTCCTCGCTTCAGTTGGCTGTGTTGCGCGGGCAGCGCAAGCCAACTGGCTTGAAAGAGGTCAGAGGGGATGAACGAAATGCCAAGCGGGGAACCGGTGGTGCCCTGTTGGGCTCCTGGGGTTTCCCCGGTATTGGCAAGTCGCAGAGTCTCTTACATCAAGGCCGATTTGTCAAGCGTCGCGGCCGTGCGGGCCATGGAAAGCTCGATGGTCTGATGACGGCCGCGCAGGGCCAGGTCGATGGCGACGGGAACGGCCACCAGGGCCAGCAGGGTCAAGGTCAGCATGGGGCACCTCAGCTTTGTTCGTTCTTCGGGGGCGGATGGAGCCGACCTGAACGAGCGCCGGGAGGATCAAGCATGCGCCTGACGAGGCGGGGCCAAATCGGTGTTTACCTTCATCAAACCGTCACATTTCTGGCTTTTGGCGGGGCGGCCGGGCACGCGCGACAATCTCTCCATGCAAGATTCCCTGTCCCTGGATTTTCCCGATCCCATGCCGCCTTCGGGGCTGGCAAACGCGTCGGACGGGCGCGGCCAGCCTTCGCCCCACGCCCCGCTGGCCGAGCGCCTGCGCCCCCGCTCGCTCGCCGATGTGATCGGGCAGGACCACCTCCTCGGAGAAGGCCAGCCCCTGCGCGTGGCATTCGAGTCGGGGCAGCCGCACTCCATGATCCTGTGGGGCCCCCCCGGCGTGGGCAAGACCACGCTGGCGCGGCTGATGGCGGGCACGGTCGATGCCCAGTTCCTGGCGATCTCGGCCGTGCTGGGTGGGGTCAAGGACATCCGCGAGGCGGTCGAGCAGGCGCAAGCTGCCTTGCGGACCGGCCGCCGCACCATCGTCTTCGTCGACGAGGTGCACCGTTTCAACAAGGCCCAGCAGGACGCTTTCCTGCCGCATGTGGAGTCGGGCCTGTTCACCTTCATCGGCGCCACGACCGAGAACCCGTCCTTCGAGGTCAATGCCGCGCTGCTGTCGCGCGCCACCGTGCACGTGCTTCGCGCCATGGACCACGAGGCCATGGTGCGACTGCTCGACAAAGGGCGCGAGGCCTTGTCCGGCCCTTCGCTGACCCCGGCCGCGCGCGATCGCCTCATTGCCTACGCCGATGGCGATGCGCGCCGCCTGCTCAACACCTACGAGGCCCTGTGCGGCATGCTCAAGGGGCGCGAGGTGCTCGACGAGCCCGAGCTGGAGCGCGCCCTGGGCGAACAGCTGCGTCGCTACGACAAGGGTGGCGACCAGTTCTACGACACCATCTCGGCCCTGCACAAATCGGTGCGGGGCTCTGATCCCGATGCTGCGTTGTATTGGTTCGTTCGCATGGTCGATGGCGGTGTGGACCCCCGCTACATCGCCCGCCGCCTGGTGCGCATGGCCAGCGAGGACATCGGCCTGGCCGACCCACGTGCCTTGCGCATGGCGCTCGATGCGAGCGAGACCTACGAGCGGCTGGGTTCTCCGGAGGGCGAGCTGACGTTGGCGCAGTGCGTGATCTACCTGGCCATCGCACCCAAGAGCAACGCGGCTTACGTGGCCTACAAGGCGGTTCGTGCCTGGGTCAAGCAGGACACCACCCGCCCCGTGCCCATGCACCTGCGCAACGCACCGACCAAGCTCATGAAGCAGCTCGGTCATGGCGATGGCTACCGCTATGCCCACGACGAACCGGATGGTATCGCGGCAGGCGAGCGCTACTTCCCGGATGGCATGGCAGAGCAGGCCTTCTATCAGCCTGTGCCGCGCGGGCTGGAGATCAAGATCGGCGAGCGGGTCAATCAGTTGCGCCGACTCGCCGGTGATGCGCGTGCACCGCGTGACGCGTCGGCGGAGCCCCAGGGAGGCGCCGATGCCTCAGGCCTGGCGGACGCCGACTGATCAGGGCAGGGTGATGGTGATGTGGGCCGACTGCGGCGCCAGTTGCACGATGTGGTGATGCGCGCCCAGGGTGGCTTGGGTGTGCTCGGAGAGTTGCCAGCGCAAGCCGATGAAGGCCAGGGTGGCCATCAAGCCGAACAGGGATGCGATCGCCCACAGCGGCACCTGGTGCCTGAGTTGATGGCGGATGCGATCCGGGGCGGCCCAATGAGGCGCGAAGCCCGCCGCGTTGCCCCGCATGCGGGCGATCTCGTCGCCCAGGCGGGCCGTGAGGTAACCCAGTTTCTCGCTGCCCTCGATCAGGTACTTGCCCTGGAAACCCAGCAGCAGGCACATCTGGTAGACCTCCAGCACCTGCAGGCGCGAAGCACCTTGCTGGCGGAATTCGTCGAGTTTGAGGAAGAACTGCTCGCCCGCCAGCTGGTCACCGAAGAACTGCACCTGCAGCGGCAGCCGCTGCCAGCTTTCACGCACCTTGAACGACGACATCAGCACGGCCTCGTCGACGGTCGCGCAGAAGGCGTACTTGCAGGCGTAGATGTCGTCGGCCGAAGCGCCCAGCTTGCCCGCGCCCCGCTCGAACTGGGTGAGGAACTGCTTGAGGCGATCGCGAAACACCTCGGCGTCCATCGGCGCGTGCTTGCCCTTGAGCAGAAAGAGCAGGTAGAAGCCGTCGTACATCAGGTCCAGCAGGCGCGTGGAGGCTGCGGCTGGCAAAGCTTGGCTCGAGCCAATGGCCTGCGCTTTCGACTCGCCGTGAGGAGGCTGGCTGCTGCCGAACAGGCTGGGGGGCGGAGATGAGGCGCTCATGGCAAGGGGCTCAGGCGTTGATCGCCACCAGCTCCAGGCTCAGGTCCTGGATGCCGGAGGGGGTGTAGAGGGTCAGCGACTGGGCCTGCAGCATGCGTTCGTACAGCGCGCCGCGAGGCTCCAGTGAGAAGTAGTAGTTGCCGGGTCGAACCGGGACCGCCGCAGGCACCTGCGGCACATGGGTCAGTCGCACGCCTGGCATGGCCGAGAGCACCAGCTTGTCCACGTCGTCCGGCGCACCCACCTTGAAGCGCTGAGGCACGATGTCCACCAGCTCGGCTGGCGGCATGGAGGCGCTGACGCCCAGGTAGAACTGAGTGCCGGGGGTGATCTGCTCGGAGTCCAGGCGGCCCCGGTGGAAGGAGGGGATGACCTCGTTCAGGGCGATGGCGAAGCTGCGCGTCGAGATCACCGTCTCCAGCAGTTCGCGGATCAGCTGGTCGAGCTTGACGAAGGCCTGGCCGGGTTGGGCGTGGTCGTAGGTGGGCAGGTCGGCGAGCGTGAAGCTGCGCGAGAACGTCATCAGCGATCCTGCCAGCTCCAGCAAGCGCTCGAACAGGCGCTCGGGGTGGAAGCCAGGGTTGCGGGCGAGGTGGGTCAGGCCCGCCAGTGCGGTGCTGGCCGTGTGCAGCAGCCAGAACGAGGCGATGTCGCCCGAGCGAAATTCGATGACGTGTTTGCTGGGCTCTCGGTGCATGCCATACAGCGCGTCAACCTTGGCCTGCAGCGCGTCCATCAGTCGGCGCAGGTGCAGGGTCAGCATGGGCGAGGCGTGGATGTGCAGCGAGGGGGGCATGAAACGGCCGTCGAGCTCGAAGGCGCCCGTGGACGCGCGACGCAGTCGCAACAAAGGCAGGCTCACGAGGTGGTCGCGGGCGCTGGTGTCGGGCAGCAGGCGCGTCGAGCGGCGCAGCGTCATCAGCTCGGCGCTGACGGCGTCGGTGTAGCGATCTGCCACCTGCATCGGTGCGCGGTGGTAACGCACCGCCGTGTCGGCTTCCTGCTGCGTGGCGGCCATGTTGCTGCCCTGGCTGCGCAGGGCAGCGGTGGCCAGGTGAAAGGTCACGGTGCTGCCTTCCTGTGCGGACGGCAGCGACGACAGCACCACGGGCGGCGGCAGCTCGTCTTCTGCTGGCGCGTGAACCATCTCTCCGTCGGGCATCACGACCTGCAATTCCAGCACGCGCAGCACGCCGGTCTGCAAAGCGTCCACGTCGAGCTTGAGGTGGCGCACGCCCCAGGCATGAGGGTGCAGGGCGCGACTGGCTTGCGTCAGGCGCCACTCGTGGTAAGCGTCTTGTTGCTGAAAGTGCTGGGGCCGCAGGAAGAGGCCTTCGCCCCACAGGACTTTGGGTGACTGGATCAAGCGGGTACCTTTTGAGATGGGGTGCGAGTCATGTCATGCGCCCGGACACGCGACCGCCGCCGAGCGGACGCGTTCGCCCGACACACCGACGGGCTGGCCGCCGTGCACGGTCATGGCACAGGCGTGCACACCGATGTCGATGCCGGTGAGCTCGGATGGGGCCGTGGGGAAGGCGTAACGCCAGCGGCCGACCGCGGGGTGGTGAAAGAGGGCCACGATGCCCACGTGACCGATGTCCCGCGGCAGCTTGTCGGTGGCTTCGTGACGCTGACCTGGCACCAGCTGCACCTCGCGCACGGAGATCAGGTCGTCACCCAGCAGCTCTTTTTCGCGGTTGGCATCGCCAAAGGTGTCGGCCGGGGCCTGCAGGAAGCTGTCGGGCGAGCGCAGCCGGTAGATGCGAACGAGCAAGGCCAGCGACTGGCCATCGGGCAGCGTGTTGAGCGACGGGCTGGCATGCAGGCGCCAGGTGATGCGGCGATCGGGCAGGGCGCTGTCGGGCAGTTCGGGCTTCTTCAAACCTGTCAGCTCGAGCGCCTTGTCTCCCGCCTTTCCGAGCCAGCCACCAAGGCCGCTGCTGGCGTTGGCGGGGACCTCGACAGCAGAAGGTGTGCTGCCGCACCCGCTCAGTGCCAACACCAGAGAACCGATGCAGGCGCCGATGGGCGGGGTGATGTGCGATCGCTTGTCATCGCGGCGAAACCACGATGGACATTGGCGACGCGTGCGCTGCAGATGGCGCATGCGGTCCTTCCCTGTTGATCTTTGTTGCGTGAGCGTGCGCTGGTTGCGCCGCTTTTCGGCGTGCAGTGTACGGACGTGAAATGGGGTTCTGAAGGTCATCCCCCCAGCAGAGGGGAGGGCGACATGAAACCAGTTGAAAGAGTCTGTAAATCACCCCCGAAAGGGGGCCAGGTGGCTTGGCGAATTCGGCTCTAATCCGCCGCAACGGCAGTCGATCCCCCGATGGTTCGGCGTCGCAACACACATCCAATCAGGGAGCATCAGATTGAGCAGGACGGGCCAAGGCCGTCGGCTTCGCGCCGCGGTTTTCACAGGTGTTTGCGTGGCTTTCATGGCCACCTTGCAGGGTTGCGCGAACATGGGGTCGAAAGACCCGCAGGCAGCGAAACGCCTCGCTCAAGAGAGGCTGGACGAAAGCCTGAGCGCGGCGGACAAGGCCCAAAAGCAAGGGCAGACCGATCAGGCCTTGCAGTTGCTGGACGAGGCCTCGCGCATCGACCCCGCAGCCAAGCAGCCCTGGTTGCGCAAGGCCCAGATCCACTTCGAAGCCCGTCAATACGGGCCGGCCATCACCCAGGCGCAAGAGGCGTTGCAGCGCGATGTCAACGACCTCACCGCTCAAAGCATCCTGGCCGTCAGCGGCCTGCGTGTGAGTGCTTCGGCCCTGGAGCAACTGCGCAAGGCCAACGAGGTCTCCGGCTCCACCCGCAGTGAAGCGGAAAGCGTGGCCCGCATCATTCACGACGCGCTGGGCGAGCCCATCCTCGTCGCCCCCACCGCAGCAGGGCCTGCCCCTGCCGAGCCTGCAGCCCGGCGCGGCAACGTCCGCACGGCGCCTCGTGGCGCGCCTCGCGCCGTGTCCTCCGCACCTGTTGCCCCGGCCGCTGCTCGTCCGACGAGCGCCGCCCCCCCGGTCACGGCGGCTCCGGTCGTCATCCCCGTGCCGCCCAACGTTTCCAAGCCCGCTCCGGCGGCCCGTCCCGCGCCGGCTGCCGCCGGTCGGAACAACCCCTTTGGGGCATTGCAGTAAATCCACCTTCAAGGAGTCCGGTCATGGCCAAGAAAGACAGTGTTCAACAGCGACTCGGTCGCGTGCGTCCCCCGCGTGTGCAACTCACTTACGACGTCGAGGTGGGCGATGCCATCGAGCAGAAGGAGATCCCCTTCGTCGTTGGCGTGATGGGCGACTTCACCGGTCAACCTGACCCGGACAAGCCCCTGCCCAAGCTCAAGGACCGCGCCTTCGTGCAGGTCGACATGGACAACTTCGACGAAGTCATGGCGGGCATGGCGCCCCGTGCCAGCTTCCGGGTGCCCAACAAGCTGGCCGGTGAAGGCGAGTTCGGCGTCAACCTGCAGTTCGACAGCATGGATGACTTCCGCCCCGAGTCGGTGGTGCAGCAGGTCGATCCGCTGCGCAAGCTGCTGGAAGCCCGCACCAAGCTCTCCGACCTGCGCAACAAGCTGGCTGGCAACGAAAAGCTCGAAGACGCGCTGGCCGAAGTGCTGAGCAACACCGAACAACGTCAGCGCATTGAAGCCGAGGCCGCCGAAGGCCAGGCCAAGGAGTGACCCCATGAGCGCCCAACTGCAACCCCAAGGTCAACCGCAAGCGGCCAACACGGAAGGCCTCGGCCTGCTGGACGACATCGTCGCGCGCAGCAAGGTCGCCAAGACCGATGTCGAGCACGCCCGTGCCAAGGACATCATCGGCGAGCTGGTGCGCGAGGTCATGGCTGGCACGGTCACCATCTCCGACAACCTCTCGGCCAGCATCGACGCGCGCATCGCCGAGATCGACCGCCTCATCTCGACGCAGCTCAGCGCCGTGATGCACGCCCCCGAGTTCCAGAGGCTCGAGTCCACCTGGACGGGCCTGCATTACCTGTGCAAGCAGACCTCCACCGGTGAGCGCCTGAAGATCAAGCTGCTCAACGCCACCAAGAGGGACATGGTCAAGGACTTCAAGACCGCCATCGACTTCGACCAGTCGGCGCTGTTCAAGAAGGTCTACGAAGAAGAGTTCGGCACCTTCGGTGGCGCGCCCTTTGGCGCCCTCATCGGTGACTACGAAATCGGCCGTGGTGCCGAAGACATGTACTTCGTCGAACAGATGTCGCATGTGGCGGCCGCCGCCCATGCACCCTTCATCTCTTCGGCTTCGTCCGAGCTCTTCGGTCTTGAATCGTTCACGGAGCTGGGGCGCCCCCGCGACCTCGCCAAGGTGTTCGACACGGTCGACTATGCCAAGTGGAAATCCTTCCGCGAATCGGAAGACTCGCGCTACGTCGGCCTGACCGTGCCGCGCTTCCTGGGCCGCCTGCCTTACGACCCCAAGGAAGGCACGAGCACCGAAGGCTTCAACTTTGTCGAAGAAGTCGATGGCAGCGACCACAGCCGCTACCTGTGGGTGAACACCGCCTACGCCATGGGCGCTCGCCTGACCGATGCGTTCGAGCACTACGGCTGGTGCGCCGCCATCCGCGGCGTGGAAGGTGGCGGCCTGGTCGAAGACCTGCCGACGCACACCTTCAAGACCGACGATGGCGAGCTGGCCCTGAAGTGCCCCACCGAGGTGGCCATCACCGATCGCCGCGAGAAGGAACTCAGCGACCTGGGCTTCATCCCCCTGGTGCATTGCAAGAACACCGACTACGCCGCCTTCTTTGGTGCGCAGTCTGCCCAGAAAGCACGCAAGTACGACAGCGATGCCGCGAACGCCAACGCCACCCTGTCTGCTCAGCTCCAGTACATGTTCGCGGTCTGCCGCATTGCGCACTACATGAAGGCCATGATGCGTGACAAGGTCGGCAGCTTCGCCAACACCCTGGACGTCGAGCGCTACCTGCACAACTGGCTGATGCAGTACGTGGTGGATGCGCAGGATGCCTCCCAGGAGATCCGCGCCCAAAAACCCCTGCGTGAAGCCAGTGTCGAAGTCAGCGAAGTCCCTGGTCGTCCGGGTTCGTACCGCGCCGTCGCCTTCGTGCGGCCGCATTACCAGCTCGATGAACTGTCGGTTTCGCTGCGGCTGGTCGCCGAGCTGCCGGAAGGCTCGAAGTGACCGGTTTCACCACACCGGCTCGCGCATCAAGCTGACGCAGCTAGCCGGTTCATCAACACAGGAGTGAGAAAAAATGAAAGACATCTACATCAAGTTCGGCAAGCCCCTGAACGGCAAGGAAATCAAGGGCGAGTCCCGCGATGCCGGCGCCGGCACGCAGCACGCAGCGCCCTGGTTCGAAGCCATCAGCTGGAACCACGTCATCCGCCAGCCCAAGTCGGCGACGGCTTCGACCGCCGGTGGCCACACCGCCGAGCGCTGCGAACACGGCGAAATGATCTTCACCAAGGACCTGGACCTGGTCAGCCCCCAGCTGTGGGAAGCTTGCTCGGCCGGCACCCTGTACGACGACGTGGAAATCCACTTCATGCGCGCCAACGGCACGAATGACCGCGTGCTGTACCTCAAGATCAAGCTCAAGAAGGTGCTGGTCTCGCAAGTGCTGCCCCAGGTGGAATCCGAAGGCCTGCCGACCGAGTCGTTCGGCCTGCGCTACTCCGCCGTCGAATGGACCTACACCCAGCAGACCATGGACGGCAAGTCCAAGCCGGGTCAGGTTGCCGCGTGGAGCCTGGCCACCAACAAGGCTGCTTTCGACGCTCCGAACTGATGAGCGAAGGCCGGTGCCCTTCGGGGCGCCTGGCGCAGGCGGGGCCGGGTGCCCCGCTTTTTTTGAGACCTCTGTGCACCATGTCCAGCGCGCTTCGCATCCGCCGCGGCCTCTTTGACCGCTTGCTGGCCACCGACCCCAACGCTCCCGAGGGCCTGATCCAGACCTGCTCGGTCGAGCAGTTGCGCGACACCGTGGCGCGCGACCTCGAGCGGTTGCTGAACGCCCGCTCGGCGCTGCTGTCCACCCAGGCATGCCTGTCCTCGGTGGGCCCGCAGGCCCGCTCCTCCGTGATGTGTTTTGGCGTGCCCGATTTTGCGGGCCGTGTCATGGCCAGCTCCGAGGACCAACGATTCATCGCGGTCAGCCTGGCGAAGGCCATCGAGGCCCACGAGCCGCGTCTCAGGCAGGTGGCCGTCGAATTCAGCCAGGACGACGCCCCTGGGCGTGCCCTGCAGTTCACCATCCGGGCCACTTTGGTGGTGCGCCCGGCTCGAGAGAGCGTCAGCTTCGATGCGGTGCTGATGCCCTCGATGTCGCGCTACCAGGTCACGCAGGCGCGTTTCGCGTCGGCGGGGCACCGCCTCTGAGTCGCAACCGGGCAGTTCATGGACGACCTCCTTCCCCATTACGAGCGCGAGCTTGCTTTCCTGCGCACCCGTGCCGGTGACTTCGCGCGTCAGTACCCCAAGATCGCCGGGCGCCTGCAGCTCAGCGGCGACGTGGGCGACGACCCTCACGTCGAGCGCCTCATCGAGGCGTTTGCCTTCCTGTCGGCGCGCATCCACAAACGGCTGGATGACGACTTCCCCTTGTTCACCGAGGCCCTGCTGGAAGTCCTGTACCCGCACTACTTGCGGCCATTCCCTTCGTGTGCGATCGCCCGCTTTGACCTCGGGGCGCAGGCGACGCAGATGAGCAAGGCCCTCACCGTGCCGCGCGGCACCAGCCTGAACAGCCGGCCGGTCAAGGGCGTGACCTGCCGTTTTCGCACGACCGCCGACGTGCAGCTCCTGCCGCTGGAGGTCAGCGAAGTCAGCCACCGCCATGCGGTGCAGGCCCCGGGTGGCACCAACGTGCCCGACGGGGTGACTTCGGTGCTGTCCATCACCCTGCGCAAACGCTCGTCCCAGATGAGTTGGAGCGCGCTCCTGTCGAGCCCCTGGCGCATCCACCTGGACGGCGAGTCTTCTCAAGTGAGTGTCTTGCGCGAGGCCTTGTGCCGGCGCACGCGGGCGGTGCGCTTTGCCTGGCAGCCCCACCAGCCCTGGCAGCTCCCCGCCCAGCCAGAAGCCTTGCCGCAACCGGCGGGCTTCGGCGACGACGAGGCGCTGATTGACTGGGATGAACGTGCCCACCCGGCGTACCGCCTGCTGGCCGAGTATTTCGGCTTTGCAGACAAGTTCAACTTTGTCGACCTGCCGGCGATCGGTTTGCCGCAGGGGACGCCCTACGCCGAGTGGCGTTCAGACGGCGTTGCCCATGGTGGTGCGAGCAGTGCCAGCGACGCAAGCTCGGCGGTCGGCACGGTTCCTGATGCAGAACCCGCCCAGCTCACCTGCCACCTGCTGATGGCGGGCCTGCGCGCCGATTCCGACGAAGCGCGGCTGCTGGAAACCGTCAATGCAGCGAACATCGTGCTGGGCGCCGTGCCGGTGATCAACCTGTTCCCGCACGCAGCCGACCCGATCCGCGTCACGCACCGGCAGGCCGCGTACCCGGTGGTGGTCGATGGGCGCCGTGCGCATGGCCACGAGGTGCACTCGCTGCTGCGTGTGCACCGGGTGCGCCAGACGCCGCATGGCGATGCCATCGACGAGGTGCGCCCCTTCTTTTCGCTGCAGCACGACGAGTTGCTCGACGAGATCGAGGCGCGCTCCGACGATGCGGCGACCTCGCGTTGCCTCGCTTACTGGCAGATGCACCGCGATGAGGACCTCGCCGAGCGCAGCCCGGGTCACGAGGTGTCCATCAGCTTTGTCGACGCCAGCCACAACCCGATGACGCCCGCTGTCGAAACGCTTTCGCTCGACGTCATGGCCACCAACCGCGACCTGCCGCACCTGTTGGCGCCCGGCACGGTGGGGGGCGATTTGTTCATGGAAGGGGGCGGCCCGGCGCGCAGCATCACCCTGTTGCGCAAGCCCACCCGCAGCCACCGCATCGAGCGGGGCAAGGGCATGCTGTGGCGGCTGGTGTCGCAGCTGTCGCTCAACCACCTTTCCCTGACGGGCGGCGGCATCGATGCCCTGCGCGAGCTGCTGCGTTTGTATGACCTGCCGCACAGCGCCAGCAACCGCCGGCAGATCGATGGCCTGGTTGGCATCGATTTCCTGCCTGACACGGCCTGGATACCGGGCGAGCCCTTCGCCACTTTCGTGCGCGGCACGCTGGTGCGGCTGACGGTCGACGAGGGCAGCTTCGTTGGCAGCGGGCTCGGCTTGTTCGTGAGCGTCATGGACCGGTTCTTCGGCCTGTATGTGCATGTCAACAGCTACGCAAAGTTGCAAGTGCTGTCCTCGCGAACGGGTGAAGTGCTGATCACCTGCCCACCTCGGCATGGCGACCGGCAACTGCTGTGAGCGGCACCATGAACCAACGCCTCCACCTGGGCGCTTCACCGCCCGTTTCGACACCTGTCCCGTTCAGGGCGCCTGTTGAGCAACTGATCGGTGAGCCGCATGGTTTCGGTTTTTTTCAGGCTGTGCGTTTGCTCGACCGCTGGCTGGGCCAAGGGCAGGCGCCCGGTGTGGGGCTGCAGAAGCTGCAATTCCACAACTCGGTGTCACTGAGCTTTCCTGCCAGCGAGATCGAGTCCATGCACGTGAGCTGGCGCGACCCGCAAGCCGTGCAGTTGCCTGCCAACGTCGACAAGATCGACCTGACGCCTGCCTGCATGGGCCTGCTGGGTGTCACCGGCGCTCTGCCTCTGTTCTACACGGAGTGGCTGGGGCAGGTCGAGCAGCGGGGGCGAGACCCCTCTGCCCGGGCCCTCCTGGACGTGTTCAGCCACCGCTCGGTGGTCTTGTTCTACCAGGCCTGGCGCAAGCACCGGCTGGCCCTGCAGTACGAGTCCGACCGCCAGCGCGCCTTCCTGCCGCAGGTGCTGGCCCTGGCTGGCATCGGGCTCAAGGGCCTGCGGCAGCGGCTGGAGCCACAGCACGGGGGGGTGTCCGACGAAGGCCTGGCGTATTTCGCCGGGGCGCTGCAGCAGCGCACGCTGCCTGTCGCGCAACTGCAGCGCTTGTTGCAGCGCTACCTGGGCGTGCCCGTGGCCGTCGAGCCCTTCGTGGGCCGCTGGTACCGCATCCCGGACGAGGGCCGAACCCACCTGGGCGTGGGGCTGGGGCAGGGCGGCGGTGTGTTGGGGCGCAGCGCCGTGGTGGGTGAACGCATCTGGCAGCGCAACCTGCGCATGCGCCTGACCCTCGGACCCCTGGACCATGCCCGGTTCCGGCGCTTCCTGCCGGGCGGTCCGGGCGAGCGGGCCTTGCGCCACTGGCTGGGGCTGCTGCTGGGCCCCTCGCTCGAATTCGAGGTCCGCCTGCGTTTGCGCCAGGACGACGTGAAACCCGTGGGCCTGGGCACCGGGCGGGCCGACAGCCTGGGGCGCCTGGGCTGGGACACCTTCCTGATGACCCGTGCGGCGAACGCCGATCGCGACGATGTGCGCTACGACATCCAGGCCGCAGCCTGATCCCGCGGCCTGGTTCCGCGACCCGATCGTGGTCCCCGAACGGCCCATGGCCTCGATGCATTTCGGGGTCCTTGCAACCACCAACACACCACAAAAAAAGGCGAGACCATGTCACACCCACTCGAACTGCTGATCACCAAGCTCAACGACGCCACCCGGCGCGCGGCCGAGCAGGCGGTGGTGCTGTGCAAGCAGCGTGGCCACCACGAGGTGGATGTCGAGCACCTGATGCTGGCGCTGCTGGCCCAGCCGAACAACGACCTGTTGCTGCTGTGCCGCCATGCGGACGTGTCCACCGATGGCCTGGTGCATGACCTGGAAGCGGAGCTGTCGCGTTTTGCCTCGGGCAGCAACCGCCCGCCGGTGTTCTCGGTGCACGTGCCGGTGCTGCTGGAGCAGGCCTGGCTGGTGGCCTCGCTGTCGGCGCCGTCGGCGCGCATCCGCAGCGCGCACCTGCTGCTGGCCTGGTTGACCGAGCCCACGCTGTCTCAGTTGGCCATGCGCAGCTCGCGCCGCCTGGCGCAGTTCAACCTGGCCGAACTCAAGCACCGCCTGGCCGAGCTCACGGCCGATTCGCCCGAAGCACCCGCAGCCGCCGCATCGGCTGGCGCCGATTCCCAGTCTGCGTCCGACCTCGGGGCCGATGCCGCGCAAGGCCCTGGCCGCACGCCGGCGCTGGACCAGTTCACCACCAACCTGACCGAGCGAGCCCGCCAAGGCCAGCTCGACCCCGTCATCGGGCGCGATGCCGAAATCCGGCAGGCCATCGACATCTTGCTGCGCCGCCGGCAGAACAACCCCATCCTCACCGGCGAGGCCGGGGTGGGCAAGACCGCCGTGGTCGAAGGCCTGGCCTTGCGCGTGGCCTCGGGCGATGTGCCACCAGCCTTGCAAGGCGTCGCCCTTCACGTGCTCGACATGGGCCTGCTGCAGGCCGGCGCATCGGTCAAGGGCGAGTTCGAGAACCGCCTCAAGACCGTCATCGACGAGGTGCGCAAGAGCCCCCACCCCATCATCCTGTTCATCGACGAAGCCCACACGCTGATCGGCGCCGGTGGCCAGGCCGGCGGCAGCGACGCGGCCAACCTGCTCAAGCCTGCGCTGGCCCGGGGCGAGTTGCGCACCATCGCCGCGACCACCTGGAGCGAGTACAAGCAATACGTCGAGAAGGACGCGGCCCTGGCGCGGCGCTTTCAGGTCATCAAGGTCGAGGAGCCGACGGAAGGCGTGGCCGCGGCCATGCTGCGTGGCATGGCCCCATTGATGGAGAAGCACTTCGGGGTGCGCCTGCTCGACGAGGCCATCACCGAGGCCGTTCGCCTGTCGTCGCGCTACATCAGCGGGAGGCAGTTGCCCGACAAGGCCGTGAGCGTGCTCGACACCGCTTGCGCGCGCGTGGCCTTGGGGCAAAGCGCCACGCCCGCCCGCATCGAGGACGCGCGCCGGCGCATCGAACAGATCGATGCCGAGGTGGCGGCCCTGCAGCGCGAGGTGGCGGCCCGCATCGAGGGCTCACCGCAGCGCGCGGCGCGCCTCGACGATCTGGGCATGTCCCGCCTGGACCTGCAGCATCGGCTGCAAGCCGACGAGGCCCGCTGGGCGCAGGAGCAGCAAGCCGTGCAAGCCATCCTGGCGCTTCGCCACAAGGGCGAACAGCAGGCCGGGGGGCTGAGCGACGAGGAGGCTTGCGAATTGAGCCGGCTGCAGGCCGACCTGCGCGCGCTGCAAGGCGAGGCCCCGTTGGTGCCGGTGCAGGTGGACGGCCATGTGGTGGCCGACATCGTCAGCGGCTGGACAGGCATCCCGCTGGGCAAGATGGTGCTCAACGAAATCGAGACCGTGCGCCAGCTGCACACCACGCTGCAGGAGCGCGTCATCGGCCAGGACCATGCCTTGGGCGCCATCGCGCAACGCGTGCGCACCGCTCGCGCCGGCCTGGAAGACCCGAACAAGCCGCGCGGCGTCTTCCTCTTCGTGGGCCCCAGCGGCGTCGGCAAGACCGAAACCGCGCTGGCCCTGGCCGACATCCTCTACGGCGGTGAGCGCAACCTCATTACCATCAACATGAGCGAGTACCAGGAGGCCCACAGCGTCAGCGGCCTCAAGGGCTCGCCCCCGGGCTACGTGGGCTACGGCCAGGGCGGCGTGCTGACCGAGGCCGTGCGCCGCAAGCCCTACAGCGTGGTGCTGCTCGACGAGGTCGAAAAGGCCCACCCGGACGTGCTGGAGATGTTCTTCCAGGTCTTCGACAAGGGCCGCATGGACGATGCCGAAGGCCGCGAGATCGACTTCCGCCAGACGCTCATCATCCTGACCTCCAACGCCGGCTCGCAGCAGATCATGCAGGCCTGCATGCAGCACGACGAAGAAGCCGGCGGCGTGGTGATGAAGGCCCCCGACGCAATGCCCGCAGCCGACGACCTGGCCGAGGGCCTGCGCCCCGTGCTCTACAAGACCTTCAAGCCGGCCTTCGTGGGGCGCACCAAGGTCGTCCCGTACTACCCGCTGCACGACGACGTGCTGGCCGAAGTCATCCGCCTCAAGCTCGACCGCATCGCGGCACGCGTGAAGGCGAACCACCAGGCCGAGCTGGCCTTCGACGAATCGTTGATCGACACCGTGCTGGCGCGTTGCACCGAGGTCGACACCGGCGCACGCGCGGTCGACCACATCCTCAACGGCAGCCTGTTGCCCGAGGTGGCCGATGCCGTGCTGGCGGCGATGGCCGAAGGGCGCGCCATCGAGCGCATCCGCGTTGGCGCCGACGCGCAGGGCGATTTCACGTTCGAGGTGGCTTGAGCTCGCTCAGGCGCAAGCCGGGGCAGGAGGGGGGCGGCACCTGGCGGCTTCAGCCCATCTCCAGAACGAGCAGGGCCTCGTCGCGCCAGTAGGTGGCCGCCGCGTAGAAGCCCTCCCACACGCAGCCGTTGCAACCACGGCCGCAGCAAGTGGTGGGCGGCGGCGGGGGCTCGCGCAGCGTCACGCCTTGCATCGCCGCCTCGGCCTGCAGGGCCTCGAAAACCGCCTGGGCGGTGTGCAGCTCGAACAGTGGCTGCGTGAACAGGGGGGCGAGGGCGGGCATGGGCGTGATCTTAAGGGCGCCAGCCTTCGTGTCGCCTGCGCCAGCTTTGCTCAGGGGGGTGCCGCCGACCTGGCACGTCGCGCGACAGGTGGCGCGCGACGGCATGGCATAGTCGCTGGGAGCCGTCCAGTTCAATGGCCCCCTCAACGTGACCCAAGCACCCGAACCCACCACCGCAACTGCCCAGCCCATGCTGGCCGTGTACGGCCACGTCGTCACCTGGCGCCACCTGGTCATCACGGCGGTGCTGCTCTTGCTGTCGATGACCGCCCTGGCGGCTGGCGTGGCCTGGTGGGCCTGGCACAACCTGGCGGCCCGGGTGGTGCTGCGCGAGCAGCAGGCCCTCGTGCGCCTGCCTCAAGAGCTGAGCGTCCAGGCCTCGCTCACCCGCAAGGTGGTGGTCAATGTCGATCAGGTGTTGCCGGTGCGGGTGCCCATCCAGCAGGACATCAGCATCCCGCTTCAGGACCCGATCCCGGTTCAGGTCAGCATCGACACCGTGGTGCCGGTGAACCTGACGGTGCCGGTCAAGCATGTCTTCAAGCTCGATCAGGTCATCGACGTCGACAGCACGGTGCGCACGCGGGTGCTGGGCATCCCTTTGAGCCTGCCGGTCAAGGGCCAGGTGCCCGTTCGCGCCGACGTGCCCATCGACATCGTCGTGCCGTTCAAGCAGGACCTGCCGGTGGCCCTGACGACCCAGGCCCGGGTCCGCATCACGGAGCCGCTGAGAACGCGCATCGACACGGTCATCGAGGCGAAGGTGCCGATCCGCGAGTCGCTGGCGCTGCCGATCGACGAACCGGTGAGCGCGCGCCTGACCTTCCCGCAGCAACGGGTGGAGGCTGGCCTGGACCTGATGGAGCTGGTCGTGCCTTTCGAGGCCGTGTCGCTGGGTTTGCGCCAGCGCACCCAACCCTGAGTGCTGGGTGATGGCGGCGATCCCGGCTCGTGGAGGCTGGCACCGGCCGGTCAGCCTGAAGTCCCTGCTCATCGTGGGGGGGCTGGTGCTGCTGGTGTGGCTGGGGCTGATGCTGTCGGCGGCCTGGTTTGTTTACACGCAGCTCGATGCCCGCATGGTGTTGCGCGAGCAGCCCGTGACCTTGCGACTGCCCGCCGGGCTGCAGGCGCAAGCCCAGGTGCAGCAGCCCGTGCACACGGGCATCGACATGCGCCCTCTGGTGAATGTGCCGGTGCGCCAGCGCCTTCGCGCCCAGATCGACGACACCCTGCTGACGCGCGTGAGTTTCGATGCCACCGTGCCGGTGGACACCGTCGTGCAGGTGGACCAGGTGGTGACGGTCAGGACCGAGCTGAGCATGCAGGTGCCCCTGGTGGGCTGGCTGCCGGCTTTTGATGTCACCTTGCCCGTGGTCCTGAGCCTGCCGTTCAAGGCCGATGTGCCGGTGCGCACGCAGGTGCCGGTGCGCCTGGACGCGCTGGTCAGCGGCGAGCTGAGGGCGCCGATCGAGGTGCCGCTGGACACCGTGTTCCGCTTGCGGCCACAGATCCGCGGGGCCGTGGTCGCTCGCATCCAGGGGCAGATGGATTTCGTCGTGCGGGACGCCATGCCGCCCATGGCCTTGACCATCGAGCACGCGCGCCTGCTGGCGCCTTTCGAGCTCCCCAGCATCCGCCCAAGCGTGCGCCCCTGAGGTGTTCGCGGCAACAGGTTGACGCGCTTGTTTGTTGCGTCAGTTGCGCCTTCCGTGAAAAAGTGCAGGATCACAGGGTGGGCTTGCCCGCGGGACCGCACAAACACCGGGTCGTTTTCGCATCGCCTGTCGCATGATCGCGTCCAGCCAGTGCCCGGTCGTGTTGGGGCGGGGCTGGTTCAGGAGTCGTTTTTTGTCGCAAGCAGGGGTCATTCAATCAGATGGGGTGACGGGGCAGCAGGCCCCTGACCGCGCTGCTTTGGTCGAGCAGACCCTGGAGCGGGGTTTCCCGCTGATGATCTTCCCGCCGTCCCTGGAAGCCTTTTTCCAGAAGGAATGCGAAACCGACCGCCTGCGGCATGTGACCGCCTCTGGCTTGGCCGCGGTGGTGTTGTTCGCCGGCATGCTGGTGAGCGACTGGCTGCTCACCCCGGAGACCCTGGGTCTGGCCGCCGCCTTGCGCCTCGGGGTGTTCGCGCCGGTGGTGCTGGCTGGTCTGTGGCTGCTGCGGCAGTTGCGCTCACCCCTGCTGACCGAGTGGGGCATTGCCCTGGCGGGCATGCTCGCCATCTTGCTGACCGGCGTCATCTTGCTGCAGGCCGAGAGCCGCTGGGCCCTGTCGCGGGTGGTCGAGATCAACATCATCGTGGTCTACACCTGCACGTTGGCGCGGTTCTGGCCTGCGGTGGCCATGGCGGGCTGGGTGGTGCTGGTGCAGGCGTTCCTGGTGTATGCGCTGCCGGACTTCACGGGGGTGGTGAACATCAACGCCACCTTGCTGGTGCTGGTGGTGATGTCCTTTACCTTGTTTGGCAACTACACGCTGGAGCGCCACGAGCGCTATGCCTTCCTGATGGCGCAGCGCGAGCGGGCCCTGCAGGACGCGCTCGAGACTTCGCATGCCCAGCTGGCCCACCTCGCCACCACCGACGCCCTGACCGAGGTCGCCAACCGGCGGTCGGCCGAAACCTTCCTGACCCGGACCTGGGCGCACGCACAGCGACGGGACCTGTCGCTGGCGCTGATCGCGATCGATGTGGACCATTTCAAACGCTACAACGATCACCACGGACACCAGGCGGGCGATCGCTGCCTGCAGTCTGTCGCCCGGGCTTTGGCCAGTTGTTCGCGTCGCGCGGGCGACCTGGTGGCGCGCATGGGCGGCGAGGAGTTCCTGCTGATCATGGTCGACGTCGACCAGCGCACGGCCATGACGGTGGCCCAGCGGGTGCGCGACGTGGTGCGCGGCCTGGCGGTGCCCCATGGCGCCCCGGGTTGTGGCCCGGTGGTGACCGTCAGCGTGGGCGTGGCAACGGCGCGGCCCAGCCAGTCGGTCCACCTGAACGACAGCCTCAAGCAAGCCGACGAGGCGCTCTACGCGGCCAAGGGGGGCGGGCGCAACCGCGTGTGCACCCGGCTGGCCGATGGCGAGATGCATTGCCTAGACGAGACTGGGCTGTTGCCTCAGGGAGCGGGATCATGAGGGTGCTGGTGGGCGGATGGTCGCTGCTGACCGGGCTGGGCCTGAGCCGATTCGGGCGCCTGCGTTTCGAGCCGGCCGAAGAGGCGCGTTTCATCCAGGACGGCAAGGCCGCCAGGCAGACGCACTTCCTGATCAGCGGCGTCTTCTCGCTGGTGGCCTTCAACCTGTTCCTGTTGTCCGACTGGATGATGGTGCCCGACCGGTTCGATCTGGCCTTGCGCCTGCGCCTGCTCGTGTACACGCCGGTGGCCGTGTTCTTCCTGGCGGTGTCCTGGCGCTTTCGCGATTTCGCGCTGCAGCTGCCGGCGGCCGTCACCGAATGGGTGGCGATGCTGGGGGGGATCTTTGCGGCCCTGTGCCTGGTGGCGGTGCTGATGGTCACGGACAGCCCCTATGCCGTCATGTACCGCGGCGGGCTGCTGCCCATCCTGGTGTTCGGCACGCTGGTGATGCGTTTTCGCTTTCAGCTGGCGGTGGTGTTTTGCATCAGCCTGGTCGCCCTGCACCTGCTGACGGTGTTCGCCTCCCAGGGGGCGCCCACGCCGTTTCCCGAGCTCGAGGTGCCGATGTTCCTGCTGCTGGTGGTGGTGGCGTTCTACACCCTGGCCATGAATTTCCGCACCGAGGCCGAGGAGCGGCTGCGCTTTCAACGCAAGGAGCGCTCGGCGGCCCTGCGGCGTGAGCTGCAAGCCTCGCAGGCGCGCCTGGAGACCTTGTCTCGCCAGGATGCGCTCACGGGCGTGCCCAACCGGCGCCGCTTTGACGAGGTGGCCTGGCAATGCTGGCAGCGTCACATGCAGACCGGCGAGCAACTGGCCGTGATGCTGCTCGATGTCGATCACTTCAAGGCCTTCAACGATCACCACGGCCACCCGGCGGGCGACCAGTGCCTGAAGCTGGTGGCCAAAGCCCTGCAGGACACGCTGGCCGATGGCGATGGCACCCTGGCGCGCTGGGGGGGCGAGGAGTTCATCGTGCTGCTGCCGCACACCGACGAGGTCGTGGCGCACCGGGTGGCAGACCGGCTGGTGCAGTCGGTGCGGGCGATGCAGTTGCGCCACGAGGCCTCGCCCACCCGCGAGGTGGTGACGATCAGCGCAGGCGTGGCGCTGGGCCGGCCCTCGATGGATGGCCGCGACCTGTCGGCGATGGTGGCGCTGGCCGACCGCGCGCTTTATCAGGCCAAGCACGAAGGGCGTGACCGCCTGGTGATGGACCGCACGCCCAAGCCAGCCTGATGAAGCCGGCCTGACGGCTCAGCTCGCGTTCGCCTCTTCGCGCAGCACCGCGAGCGCTTCTTTCGACCAGGCCAGCCAGCTCGCCTCATACATGATCCCCGTCTTGAGGATGAGGTGCTGCAGGCGCGCCTCGCGTGACAGCGCCTTGCCTGCAGGGAAGTCGCGCGCCTCGATGGCGCGGTAGGCGGCGAGCTTTTGCTCATGCAGTT
The DNA here is from genome assembly GCA_001770725.1 of Burkholderiales bacterium RIFCSPHIGHO2_01_FULL_63_240. GTDB lineage: Bacteria > Pseudomonadota > Gammaproteobacteria > Burkholderiales > Burkholderiaceae_C > Aquabacterium. The sequence goes on along the minus strand of MERU01000001.1, from coordinate 44,176 downwards.
GGCTGCGGCGCTCGATTTCGCCTTCCATGCCCAGTGGGCCGATGGCGGCGTCGGCGCGCAGGCGCACCATGAGCTCGTCGCGCAGCTCGACCATGGGGGCGGGCTCGCGGGCCCAGCGCTTGAGTTCGTCCACGCCAGCGGCCTGCACCGTGTAGAGCTTCTTGCGGGTGCGCCCGCCGTCGGGGGCCGCCTCGGAGGCGATCCAGCCCGCTTTTTCCATGCGCGCGAGTTCGCGGTAGATCTGCTGGTGGGTGGCCCGCCAGAAAAAGCCGATCGACTTGTCGAAGCGGCGGGCGAGGTCGTAGCCTGAGGAGGCTTTCTCGGTCAGGGACGTCAGCAGTGCGTGGGCCAGGGACATGGTGGCAGTTTAGACGCGGCGCGTTCAACCATGCAACCAGTTGCATAACCAAAAGGTTTGGTCTACAGTTGCCCCGCATTCATGCAACTGGTTGCATAGCTGGCCACCACGCCGCCTTGCAGCCGCCATGTTTTCACCCACCGAAACAGACCGAGCGAGACCCCACCATGAGCGCCTACCCGCACCTGCTTGCCCCCCTGGACCTGGGCTTCACCACCCTGAAGAACCGCGTGCTGATGGGCTCCATGCACGTTGGCCTGGAAGAAGCCAAGGACGGCTTCGAACGCATGGCCGCCTTCTATGCCGAGCGCGCCCGCGGCGGTGTGGGCTTGATGGTGACCGGCGGCATCGCCCCCAACGACGACGGCCGCCCCTACCCCGGTGGCGCCCGCCTGGCGACGCTGGAAGAGGCCGAAAAGCACAAGGTGGTGACCCAGGCCGTGCACGATGCCGGCGGCAAGATCGCCCTGCAGATCCTGCACTTCGGCCGCTACGCCTACCACCCTGGCCTGGTGGCGCCCAGCGCCGTCAAGGCCCCCATCTCGCCGGCCACCCCGCGCGAGCTGACGACCGACGAGGTCAAGCGCACCATCGACGACTTCGCCAACTGCGCCAAGATGGCCCAGGTCGCCGGCTACGACGGCGTCGAGGTCATGGGCTCGGAGGGCTACCTGATCAACGAGTTCATCGCCGCGCGCACCAACCTGCGCACCGATGAATACGGTGGCTCCTACGCCAACCGCATGCGCTTCCCGGTCGAGATCGTGCGCAAGGTGCGCGAGGCCGTCGGCCCCAACTTCATCGTCATCTACCGCCTGTCCATGCTGGACCTGGTCGATGGCGGCTCCTCGTTCGACGAGGTGGTCGAGCTGGCCCAGGCCATCGAGGCCGCGGGCGCGACCATCATCAACACCGGCATCGGCTGGCACGAGGCCCGCATCCCGACGATCGCCACGAGCGTGCCGCGCGCCGCCTTCGCCTGGGTCACCGAGAAGCTCAAGGGCCGGGTCAAGCTGCCGCTGATCACCACCAACCGCATCAACACGCCGGAAGTGGGCGAGCAGATCCTGGCTTCGGGCCAGGCCGACATGGTCTCGATGGCCCGCCCGCTGCTGGCCGACCCGGACTTCGTCAACAAGGCCGCCGCCGGCAAGGCCGACCAGATCAACACCTGCATCGGCTGCAACCAGGCCTGCCTGGACCACACCTTCAGCGGCAAGATCACCTCCTGCCTGGTCAACCCGCGTGCCTGCCACGAGACGATCCTGAAGATCGAGCCGCTGGCATCGACCCAGTCCGCGAAGAAGCGCATCGCCGTCGTGGGCGCTGGCCCCGCTGGCCTGGCCTTCGCCACCACGGCTGCGCAACGCGGCCACAGCGTGACCCTGTTCGACGCCGCCAGCGAGATCGGTGGCCAGTTCAACGTGGCCAAGCAGATCCCGGGCAAGGAAGAGTTCTACGAGACCCTGCGCTATTTCGGCAAGCAGATCGAGCTCACCGGTGTCGAGCTCAAGCTGAACACCCGCGTCGGCGCGGATGAGCTGGCCGCAGGCGCCTTCGACGAGGTCGTGCTGGCCACCGGTGTGAGCCCCCGCACCCCCGCCATCGAAGGCGTGGACCACCCGAAGGTGCTGAGCTACCTCGACGTGCTGCGCGACAAGAAGCCCGTGGGCAAGCGCGTGGCCGTGATCGGTGCCGGCGGCATCGGCTTCGACGTGTCGGAGTACCTGACGCACGAAGGCACCAGCCCCAGCATCGACGCGCCGAAGTTCTACGCCGAGTGGGGCATCGACACCAGCTACACCGAGCGCGGTGGCGTCAAGGCCCCGCACCTGGACACCCCGCCGCGCCAGGTCTACCTGCTGCAGCGCAAGACCAGCAAGGTCGGTGACGGCCTGGGCAAGACCACGGGCTGGATCCACCGCACCTCGCTGAAGAACCGCAACGTCGAGATGATCGCCGGTGCTTCGTACCGCAAGATCGACGACCAGGGCCTGCACATCACCGTGGGTGCGCAGGAGATGGTGCTGCCGGTCGACAACGTGGTGCTGTGCGCTGGCCAAGAACCGTTGCGTGAACTGCAGGCCGGCCTCGAAGCCAAGGGCCTGAAGGTGCACCTCATCGGTGGTGCCGACGTGGCCGCCGAGCTGGATGCCAAGCGCGCCATCAAGCAAGGCACCGAGCTGGCCGCGGCGCTCTGATCGAAGCCAAGGAGGCCTCACGATGACCGCCCACATCCCGAGTTCGCTGAAACCGGCCGTGCAGGCCTCGCTGCAAACATGGCACGAGATGGTCGCCGCGCGTGACCTGTCGGGCCTGCCCGGCATCCTGCACGACGACGCCTGCTTTCGCTCGCCGATGGCCTTCAAGCCCTACAAGAGCGCGGCCGCCGTCAACCTGATCCTGGGCACCGTGCTGACGGTCTTCCAGGACTTCGCCTACCACCGCACCCTGGCCAGCGACGATGGCTTGAACGTCGTGCTGGAGTTCAGCGCCCGCGTGGGCGACAAGTCGCTCAAGGGCATCGACATGATCGCCTTCGACGAGCAAGGCCGCATCATCGACTTCGAGGTGATGGTGCGCCCCTTCAACGGCTTGCAGGCTTTGGGCGCCGAGATGGGCGCCCGCCTCGCGGCCTTCCTGCCGGCTTACAAGGGCTGAGTTTCGACAAGGAGACACAAGACATGTCCAACACCACCCCCACGCTCGAAACCATCCGCCTGTCGCTGGCCGACAAGGTGGCCACCGTCACCCTCAACCGGCCCGAGAAGGCCAACGCCATGAACTGGCAGATGTGGCAGGACATCCGCTCGGCCATGCAATGGGCCGACCGCACGCCCGAGGTGCGCGCCGTGGTGCTGCAAGGCGAAGGCAGGCACTTCACGTCCGGCATCGACCTGACCATGATGATGGGCCTGCAAGCCCAGATCAAGGACGACTGCGACGGCCGCATGCGCGAAAAACTGCGCGAGCTCATCCTCGAGCTGCAGGACACCTTGACCAGCCTGGAGCGCTGCCGCAAGCCTGTGCTCGCCGCCATCCACTCGGGCTGCGTCGGCGGTGGCGTGGACCTGGTCAGCTGCGCCGACATGCGCTACTGCTCGGCCGATGCCTACTTCACCATCAAGGAAATCGACATCGGCATGGTGGCCGACGTGGGCACGCTGCAACGCCTGCCCAAGATCATCGGCAGCCAGGGCCTGGTGCGCGAGCTGGCCTACACCGGCCGCAAGGTCGACGCCGAAGAGGCCCTGCGCATCGGCCTGGTCAACCGCGTGTTCGAGTCGCGCGAGGCGCTGCACGCCGGTGTGCACGAGTTGGCGCTGCAGATCGCGGCCAAGTCGCCGCTGTCCATCCGTGGCACCAAGGAAATCCTCAACCACACGCGCGACCACAGCGTCGCCGATGGCCTGCAGTACATGGCCAGCTGGAACGCCGCGATGCTGATGTCGCAGGACCTGATGGCCGCGATGATGGCCTCGATGTCCAAGCAGACGCCGACGTTCAAGGACTGATCAGTCTTCGCTGGAGGCGGTGCCTGCCGCGGGCGTTTGCCCCTGTCGCACCGTCAGTGGCGTCAGCCCCGTCCAGCGTCGCACCGCGCGGTGCATCGAGCTGGGCTCGGCGTAGGCTGCGCGCTGCGCGACCTCGCCCAGCGGCAGGCCGGTGTGGCGCAGCTCGTGCAGCACCTGTTCGCGCCGCACCTGCTCGACCAGGTCCTTGAAGCTCAGGTCCTGCTCGGCCAGGCGGCGCTGCAGCTGGCGCAGCGAAATGCCGAGGTCGGCCTCGACCTCTGGTGCGATGTGTTCCAGCAAGGGCAGGGCGCCTGCCTGCAGCCGCGCGGCGATGTGCTGACGCAGCAGCGTGGCCAGCCTCGGGCCATCTTGCGCCAGGCGCGCCCATTGCTGGTCGGTCACCGCGCTCATCAGGCGATGCAGTTGCGGGTCGGCATGCGGGTTGGGCAGCTCCAGCCAGGCCACAGGCGCCTGCTCGCGGGCCTGAGCCGCGTCGAAGTGCACCGGGCAGCCATACCAGTCGCGCAGGGGTTGGGCATCGGCCGGAGCGGGGCAGGGCAGCCACACGCCACCTGGCACCAGGTGCCGGCCCGATACCCAGCGCGCAAAGGCCAGGCGCGAGGCCATGGTGAAGGTCCACAGCGCGGTGTCGCGCGGCACCTCGCCCAGCACGTCGAACTGGCTGACGATGCTGTTGCCCTGCAGGCGGTGCAGGCAGCGCAACTGCGTGCAGACCAGGCCTTGCAGGCGCTCGAACATGGCCAGGCCATCCTCGAACTCGTTGCAGCTGATCAGGGTGTAGCCCAAAGCGCCCATGTTGGCCGGCCGCACCTGCTGCGCGATGCGCAAGGCGGTGTGCGCGTCCTGGCAGATGTCGGTGGCACGCCGCAGCGCCAGGCTCAGCCGGGTGGCGGGCACCCAGCGCATCGGGCCTTCGGTGTCCTGCTCGGGCGAGTCGGGCAGGCCCAGTGCCTCCAGCACGGGGCGGTGGTCGTGGTCGAGCGAGCGCACGTGGTCGGCGACCAGGCGCGCGTAGCTGGCGGCAAAGCCCAGGGGTGCTGCATCGGGAGACACCCGCGCATGTTAGTTCAGCCCCTCAGGCGCGGCACCTGCTGTCAATCCGGTGGCGGCGGCGGTCAATGACACCCGCACGGTGTCCGGGCAACATGGCCCACATGAAAAATGCCGTTTTCGATGCGCCGGCCAGCGCGCCACCCGCTGCTGCCCAGCCGGGCGCTGTCCGCCACCTGCGTCACCTTCGCGACCTGCCCGGCCCGCGCCCCTGGCCCCTGGTCGGCAACACCCTGCAGGTCAGCCTGCACAGCGTGCACCAGAACCTGGCCGAGTGGGCGCATGCCCATGGCCCCTTCTTTCGCGTGCGACTGGGTGGCTCCAAGCTGCTGGTGATCTCGGACGCCGAGCTCATCGGCCAGTTGCTGAAGGAGCGCCCCGAGACCTTCCGCCGCCCCTCGCGCATGCAGGCCATCATGCGCGAGATGGGCATCCACGATGGCGTCTTCATGGCCGAGGGCGAGACCTGGGCCCGCCAGCGCCGCATGGTCATGGCCAGCTTCGCACCGCAACAGGTTCGGGGTTACTTCCCGTCGCTGTTGAAGGTGGCGCACCGCTTGCGCGAACGCTGGCAAGGCGCGGCCGAGCGACAGGCCCAAGGCGAGGCCGGCATCGACCTGCAAGCCGACCTGATGCGGTTCACCGTTGATGCCGTCGCTGGCCTGGCCTTCGGCACCGAGGTCGACACGCTGAGTTCGGACGGCGACGTCATCCAGCGCCACCTCGACAAGATCTTCCCCGCCATCTGGCGGCGCGCCCACGCCATCTTCCCGTACTGGCAGTTCGTCAAGCTGCCCCCCGACCGGGCACTCGACGACAGCGTCAAGGTGGTCAACGCCGCCATCCGACGCTTCATCGATGAGGCCCGCGAACGCCTGCAGGCACCCGAGCGCCGGGCCGCTCCGCCCAACCTGCTCGAAGCCATGCTGGTGGCCGCGGACGAGCCTGGCAGCGGCATGACGGACGACGACGTGGCCGGCAACGTCTTCACCATGCTGCTGGCCGGCGAAGACACCACCGCCACCAGCTTGTCATGGATGCTCGACCTGCTCTGGCGCAACCCCAGTGCGTTGCTGCGGGCCCGCCAGGAGGTCGATCGCGAACTCGGGCCCCTGGGCGCAATGGCCAACTGGACGGCCGAAGACCTGGGCCGGCTCGACTGGCTGGAGGCCTGCATCCACGAGAGCATGCGGCTCAAGCCAGTCGGCCCCTTCAACGTGGTCGAGGCCTTGAAGGACACCGTGGTCGGTGACGTGGCCATCCGCAAAGGCACGCCGGTGCTGCTGCTCATGCGGCACGACACGGTCAGCGACGCGGTCTTCCCGCAGGCCGATGCCTTCCTGCCCGAGCGCTGGCTGCCCGAGCGCTGGCTGCCCGAAGGCGCAGCCCTGGCCCCGGCGCACGCCAAGCGGGTGTCGATGCCCTTTGGGGGCGGGCCCCGCATCTGCCCAGGGCGTTTCCTGGCGCTGCTGGAGATCAAGCTGGCGGCCGCGATGCTGCTGCGGCACTTCGACATCCTGGGCATCGACACCCCCGATGGGCTGCCTCCGCCAGAGCACATGGCCCTGACGATGGTGCCGCTGGGCCTGAGCCTGAGGCTGCGCGAACGCGCTCCGGCCTGACGCGGCGCCGTCAGCTCGCTTTTCGAGGCTGACGCCGTTCGAGCTCGCGGTACAGGCCCGACTGGTCGAGTTCGCCAAATCCGTGCTCTGCCGCCTGGGCATACAGCGCGGTCAATGCCTCGGTGATGGGCGTGTCCATCTGCATGCCTGCGGCCGTGTGCATGGCGTTGCGCAGGTCCTTGAGCTGGATGGCCAGCGAGCCGCGCTTGGTGAAGTCACCCTCGACCATGCGCTGGCCATGGACTTCGAGGATGCGGCTTTCGGCGAACCCGCCCCGCAAGGCCTCGCGCACCTTGGCCGGGTCGGCCCCGCCGCGCTCGGCCAGCAGCAGGGCTTCGGCCACCGCACCGATGGTGATGCCCACGATCATCTGGTTGGCCAGCTTGGTCAACTGGCCCGAGCCTGTCGGCCCCACGTGAACAGGGCGGCCCAGCACACAGAGCACGTCGCGCGCGCGCTCGAAGGCCTCGGGGGGGCCTCCCGCCATGATCGCCAGCGTGCCGGCCTCGGCGCCCAGGGTGCCGCCCGAGACGGGGGCATCCAGCGCCACGACACCCGCAGCTTGCAGCCTGGTGGCGTGATCGCGCGCCTGCTCGGGCAGGATCGAGCCCATGTCGATGAACAAGGTGCCCTCTCGCATGGCTCGGATGGCCGAGGCCTTGCCTGAGTCGAACAACACCTCTCGCACCGCATCGCCGTCTTGCAGCATGGCGATGACGAGGTCGGCTTGCGACACGGCCTGAGCCGGCGAGTCGGCCACCGTGGCGCCATCGGGCAACAGGGCCTCGGCCTTGGCACGGGTGCGGTTCCAGGCGACCAGGGTGTGGCCGGCGGCCAGCAGGCGGCGGGCCATGGGCTGCCCCATCAGGCCGCAACCCAGCAACGCGATGTGTGACATGCTTGCAAATCGTGGCGAACCCTGAGGCCAGCCGGGGTGTGGAAAGCGCGTATTGTCCCGCATGGCTGACCCGTGTTTTCCGGACCGCAAGGTGTGACTTATGCCCGCCCTGACAGGGAAATACCGGGCCGATCCCTCGTTTGAAGGACAGTCACGCTGCGCAAATTCGGCGAACATTGCCGTGGCAGTTCCTCCACGTCAGGGGCGCCTGGCGCTCAAGCCGATGACACAATTCCAATGACCATGGCCGAATCCCTCGCTCCAGGCTTGCTTGACGTTGCTGCGCTGCAAGGCGCTGTTTTGAATTCGCTTGACCAGTTCGCCGTCGCCGTGACGGTCAAGGACCTGGCCAGCGGTCGCTACGAACAAGCCAATGCATCCGCCGCCCGCCTGTTGGGCCTGGAGGGGCGTGAGGTCGTCGGCTCGCAAGATGCCGATCTCTTCGACGCCACCCTGGCCGTCGCCTTGCGTGCCGCCGAACAGCAGGCCCGTGCCATCCCGTCCGGCGTGATGGCCGAACACAAGCTCGAGATCGCCGGCACCCGCCGTGATTTCCTGGCCTGGCGCCAGGTCGTGTCCCACGCCGACGGTCAGGCCCGCATGGTCGCCATCTGGCAGGACGTCACCGATGCCCGCCGCCGCGAAGCCCAGTTGCAGACCGCGATGGCGCAACTCGAGCAACAACAAAAGGCCAACGAGACCCTGCGCCGCGACGTCGAAGGCAGCCAGGTGCGCGATGCGCTGTCGGGCCTTTACCACCGTGCCCACTTCGAAGAGCAGCTCTGCCGCGAGGCGGACCTCTCCAGCCGCGAGCAGCGCGAGTTCGCCCTGGTCGCCATCGCCGTCGACAACATGGACGAAATCCGCCAGAACCACGGCGTCGATGGCTGCGAGCGCGTCATCGAAGCCCTGGGCCGCCTGTTGCGTGCCGGCACCCGTGCCATGGACGCCCCGTGCCGCCTCGGTGGTGATCGCTTCGTGGTGCTGCTGTCGGGCGTGGGCCTGGCCACGGCACACTCGCGCATGGAGCAGTTGCGTCGCCAGTGCGCTCAGCACATCGTGGCGTACAACGGTCAGCAGATCCCGTTCACCGTCAGCATGGGCGTGGCGAGCTTCCCGCACACCGCGGGCCTGGTCGATGAGCTCATGCGCAGCGCCGACCGCGCGCTGGCCAGCGCCCGTGAAAAGGGTGGCAACCGCATCGTGCTGGCCAGCATCCAGTTCACGCCAGTGGCCTGAGCGGCCCGCGCTCCGCTGAAGCGGGGTGCTCAGCGGACTCACAAAGAGGATCGGCCAGACCCTTGCGGTGTCTGGCCGATGAAAACGAGGTCCGCCGAGAGCTGGTTGCCGCATTCCTGAACCCAGGGGGATTCAGGTGGGCGAGGTCAGCAGCACTTCGGGTTCATCTGACGCGAGACGATCACACCTGTGCGCAATGTTCCAAGCCCTGGCTCCAAGAGCATCGGTTCAAGGAAATAAAAACAACCACGAACGCGACGGACAAGCCCATTCTACGTGGACTCGCCCTGATCGGGTCAAGCACTTGCTGCTGTTTTGCACGCCTGAAGCGGTGCTGATGCCGCGATCGATCAGGTGCGGGCCGTGGTTCAGATCAGGTGGCCATCCTGGCCGAGGACCTGGTCGATGCGCGCCACGAGCTGGTCGACGTATGCGGGCGAGGGCAAGGGCCCCAGGGGGGAAGCCTCGCTGGCCAGATCGGACGGGCTCGCGGGTGCGGCGGTGGGTGCCGCGGGTCGTTCGGCCAGGATGTAGGCCAGGTTCAGCGCCGCCAGCACGGCGATGCGCTCACGCGCCTTGAGCTTGCCGCTGTCGCGGATGGCGCACATCTCGCGGTCGACCTGCGAGACCGCTTCACGCAGGCGTTCCTCGCCACCGTCCGGGCAACCCAGGCGGTAGCTCTGCCCCATGATCGAGACTTCGATTTGCTTCATTCTGATCGGGTGCCGACAGCGGGCTGGTCGCCGTCGGGGTGTTCGGTTTCGTGGGCGGGCAGGGGCAACTTGTCGAGCAGCGCGTCGATGCGCGCGCGCGCGGCGGCCAGCCTGGCCTTGAGGGACTCGCGTTCCTGGGTGACGACGTGCACCTGCTGGGCCAGCAGCGCGTTGGTGCGGCGCAGCTCCTCGTGGCGCAACAGCAGGCGCTCGATGCGATCGGTGAGTTCGTCGATGCGGGACATGGTTGGCCGTGGCGGGTTCAGGGGTGCTCGCTGGCATTGTAGGCGCGCTTACAATGCCAGCCGTTGGTGCTCGCGCCGGGGTTCACCCGGTGCAGTCAAACGGGAAGCAAGAGGGTCACGCGTCATCGCCGATGCCAGCCTGACTTGCGCTGCCCCCGCAACGGTCGGCGGTCGAGTGTGTGCAACGCCAGTTTGCACTTGCTCAGCCTGTGTCCTCCAGCCACTGGGCCTTCGGGCCTGGGAAGGCCACACAGGTTGCACCGCCTAGCCCGGATACCGGCCAGCAGGGGGTGCGTGCGTTCGCGTGCGCGCCAGTCGCCCACGGTCTGCGGGGATGCTGACCAGGGCTCCTTTGCTTTGTTTTCATCATGTTTTTTCTGATCTCGGTGCCCCAGGCACCCGGGGTGCGTTCGGCCGTTGCCGTGGCGTGTGGTGTGTGGTTCGGTTCCGTGGCGGCTCAAACCGCGACGCCGACGGACGCGGGGGCGACCCTCGAGCCGGTGGTGGTTTCCGCCAGCCGGCTGCCTGAGCTGCTTCGCTCAGCGCCCATCGGGGCCACGGTCATCACGGCCGAGCAGATCCAGCGTGCAGGGGTCATCGACGCGAACGAGGCCGTGCGCAAGCTCGGTGGCGTGCCCGGGCGCACCGACCTGCAAAGTGGCCGCGATCCGCGTCTTGACCTGCGCGGCTTCGGTGACACCGCTGATCAGAACCTCGTGGTGCTGGTCGACGGCATCCGCATCAGCGAGAACGAGCAGGCCACGGCGCGCCTGAGCTCCATCCCCCTGGACCGCATCGACCGCATCGAGGTCATCCGTGGCGGCGCCAGTGTTCTGTGGGGCGAAGGCGCTTCGGCGGGCGTGATCAACGTCATCCTCAAGCAGGGCGCCAGCACCGAGGGCTCGGGCCGCGTGATGGCCGCGTTGGAGTCCTACGACGGGCATGAGCTGCTGGCCAGTGGGCAGCGCGCCTTCGGGCCCTTGACGGTGGATGGCAGCGTGCGGCGCGTGCGCTCCGATGGTTACCGTGACAACAGCCAGCTGCGCCAGGACATCGGCAGCCTGGGCCTGCAGTGGCAGGAAGGGCCGTGGCGGGCCAGCTGGCGTGTGCAGCACGAGGACCAGGCTTCGGGTTTGCCTGGGCCGCTGAATCTGGGCGTCGCTCGCCGCGATCCGCGCCGGACCACCACCCCCGACGATCGAGGCAGCGTGGGAGAGACCCGTCAGCAGGCGCAACTGGGCTGGCGATCGGCAGCGTGGAGCTGGCAGGTGGATGCCGGCCAGCGTGATCGTGACGTGTTCTCCCTGTATGGCACGAGCGAGCTGCGCACAAGCAGTCGCCAGAGCCAGGTGGCACCGCGAGCGAGCTGGCATGACCAGGTCGCAGGAGCCGATCTGCGCCTGACAGGCGGATTGGATTGGCAGGAGTGGACGTATGACAGCGTTGGCTACGGCAACGTGGAAAGGGGCCGTCAGCACAACCGGGCGCACTACGTGCACGCCGATGTGGACCTGCCATCCGGCACAAGGGTGAGCGTCGGCTGGCGCCGTGAAGATGTCAACAAGCAAAGCGATATCGTCGGCGGCGGTCCGCTGCAGTACAGCCGCGATGACACCTTGCACGCGGGTGAGTTGGGAGTGAGCCAGGCGTTGACCAAGCAGTGGTCGGTCTACCTGCGTGGTTCGACCTCTTATCGCCTGCCCAACGTGGACGAAAACCGCTACACCCCGGGTCAGCAGGCGCTCAAGCCCCAGCGCAACCGCGATCGCGAGATCGGCGTGAAGTGGGGGCAGGGGGCCGAGTCGGCCACCGTGCGCTATTTCGTTCAGCGCACACGCGACGAGATCTTCTTTGATGATGTTTCGTACAACAACGTCAACATCGACCCCACGCGTCGCCGTGGTGTCGAGGCCGAGGTCCATGCGCAGTTGTTGCCTCGCCTGAACCTCATCGCCACGCTGCAGCAGTTGACCTCGCAGTACACCGAGGGCGCCAACGCTGGCAAGAGCGTGGTGCTGGTGTCGCCGCGCTCGGCCACGCTGCGCGCCAACTGGCAGGTGGACGATCGCCAAAGCCTGGAGTTGGGGGCCCAGTTCCTGGCTTCGGCCCGGTATTCCAGCGACACGGCCAACGCATGTGCCGTGCGTGTGCCTTCATCGACGCTGTTCGACGCACGCTACGCCTGGAAGCAATCGGACTGGACCGTTGCACTGGCCGTCAACAACCTGTTTGATCGATGGGGGACCAACTTTGGCTATGCGAGCGGCACCACCTGTGACAACCCCAGGGTGTACCCGTTCGCCGGCCGCAACTGGCGACTGAGCGTGAACCGCTCCTTCTGATGACAAGACACCAGAAAGGAACGGACATGCAAAACACCCACATCCGACACAAGAGCGCCCTTTTGCAGCTTGGCACCGCAGGCCTGCTCGCCGTGTCGCTGACGCCCGCACAGGCCGTCATTCGGGAAGCCGATGAAGCCGGACAGGTGGTCACGGCCACCCGAACGGGCAGCCGCATTGACGCGGTGGTCGCCGACGTCACCGTCATCGGTCGCGAGCAGATCGCCGCCAGCGTCGGCCAGTCGTTTTCGCAGCTGCTGGCCCGTCAGGCGGGCATCCAGATGTCATCGAATGGCGGCCTGGGCAAATCCAGCAACCTGTACATGCGAGGCGGGCAGCAGCGCCACACCTTGGTGCTGGTCGATGGCGTGCGCTTCGGCTCTGCCACGTCCGGCTCGCCTTCGCTGGAAAACTTCCCGCTCGAAGCCATCGACCACATCGAGGTGGTGCGCGGGCCGATGGCCTCGCTGTATGGCTCGGACGCGGTGGCCGGCGTGATCCAGATCTTCACGCGCCGTGGCCACGTGGGCTCCGAGGTGGAGGCCAGCGTGACGGGGGGCTCCGACGGGTTCCACCAGGCCACCGCGGCCTGGTCCGGTGGCGTCGAGCGCTGGCAAGGGGCCGTCACGGTGTCGGACCAGGCCACGCGGGGCTTCTCGTCCACCAACCCGCTGGCATCGACGTACCACCCGGACCGCGATGGCTTTCGCCAGCAGAGCCTGCAAGGCAGCCTGTCGCACGACATCGCCACCGGCTGGCGCCTGCGCTGGCAAGGCGTGGTGGCGCAAGGCGACAATGAGATCGACGATGGCCGGTTGGCCAAGAACCCGGGCCTGAACCGGCGTGCCGACGTGCGCAGCAGCGTGCAGAGCCTGGCGCTGACCGGCCGCTTGACGCCGAGCTGGCGTTCGGAGTGGCGCGTGGCGCGCAGCCATGACAGCAGCAACACCTACGTGGCGCGACTGGCGTCCTCGCTGGGGCGCTTCGCGACCACGCAACGCCAGGTGAGCTGGGACAACACGCTGGCGATGCCACTGGGCACGGCCCTGGTGGCGCTGGATCATGTCGAGCAGGGCGTGCAGGCCACCACGAAGTACCCCGTGCGCAACCGCACGATGGACGCCCTGGTGCTGGGCTGGTCTGGCGAGCAGGGGCCGCATGCGTGGCAACTCAGTGCGCGCCACGACCACAACTCGCAGTATGGCGACCAGCCCACGGCGGCCGCGGCCTATGGCTACGAGTTCAGCCCGGGCTGGCGAGCGGGGGCTTCGATCGGCTCGACCTTCTCTGCACCGACCTTCAACGACCTGTACTACCCTGACCGCAGCAGCAACCCCAACATGCCGCCCCAGGAAGGCGTGAGCAAGGAGCTCAGCCTGACCCGCGTGCTTGAACAAGGCCGCTGGCGCATGGCTTACTACCGCAACGACGTACGCGGCTACATCCAGTCGACGACGACGCAGGTGCTGTCGACGCCCCACGTGCGCATGGAAGGGCTGACGCTGTCGGCTGACCAGGACTGGGACACGGCCTGGGGCCTGTGGGGGGTGCACGGATCGGCCGACTGGCTCAATGCCTTCGACCAGGACAGCGGCAAGTACCTCAGGCGGCGTGCCAACGGCGTGTTCCAGGGTGACCTCACCCACACCCTGGGACGCTGGCAGCAGTCGCTGGGCGCGACCGTGCGCGACGGCATGTTCGATGACGACGACAACACGGCGGCCAAGCGCCTGGGCGGTGTGGGCCTGTGGCACGCTTCGTTGCGCTACCAGGTCGACCGGGACTGGGCCCTGGCCTTGCGTGTCGACAACCTGACCGACCGCCGCTACCAGACGGCCTGGGGCTACAACCAGGCTCGCCGGCAGTGGTTCCTGACCCTCAGCTACAGCCAGGCCAAGCCGACGCCGTGATGCCCGCCATGCAACCTCCTCATCACCTCATCGTCGGCGGCCAGCGCAGTGGCAAGTCGGGGCACGCCGAGCGGCTGGCTTTGGCCTGGCAGGCCGAAGCGGCGGGTCGCGAAGTGGTGGTGGTGGCCACCGCCCAGGCCTGGGACGAGGAGATGCGCCAGCGCATCGCCCGCCACCAGGCAGACCGGCCGGTGGGCTGGCGCACGCTCGAAGAGCCGCTGCACCTGTCTGAGGTGCTGGCGCAAGAGGCCGCGCCGCATCGCCTGTTGCTCGTCGATTGCCTGACGCTGTGGCTGACCAACTGGCTCATGCCCATCGACGGCCAGGGGGACCTGCCTGCATGGCATGCCGAGCGCGATGCCGTGCTGCAGACCTTGCGGCGATTGCCTTCAACGGTGCTGCTGATCTCCAACGAAGTGGGGTGGGGCGTGATCCCCATGTCGAACGAGGTGCGCGCCTTCGTCGACGAGCTGGGGCGGCTGAACCAGGCCGTGGCCCGCTGCAGTGGTGAGCTGACGCTGATGGTGGCCGGCCAGGCGTGGACGCGGCCCGTGGAGGCTCGGGCATGAAGAGCCGCTGGATCACCCGTTGGGCCTGCCTGCTCGGTGCGTTCATGCTGGCCAGCGTGGCTGGGGGCGCCCACGCGCTGGAGGTGCGCGACGACCGTGGCGTGACCTCGCGCTGGGCCACGCCACCCCAACGCATCGTGACCCTGTTGCCCTCGTTGACCGAGACGGTCTGTGACCTGGGGGCCTGCGACCGCATCGTCGGGGTCGACCGCCACTCGAACCACCCGGCGTCGGTGCAGAAGCTCACGAAGCTCGGTGGACTGGACGATGCGAACGTGGAGCTCATCGTGTCGCTGCGGCCCGATGTGGTGCTGCTGGGCGTGTCCGCCCGCGTGATCGATCGCCTCGAAGCCCTGGGCTTGAAGGTGGTCGCGCTGGAGCCCCGAACGCAGGACGACGTGCGCCGCGTGGTGCAGAAGGTGGGGGCGGTGCTGGGGCGCGTGGCCGAGAGCGAGCGCCTGGCCCGCCGCATCGACGCCGAGGTGGATGCGGCCGCGGCCATGGTGCCGAAGGCCGCGCGCGGCTGGCGTGTGTATTACGAGGTCGACAGCGCACCTTACGCCGCTGGCACCTCGTCTTTCATTGGATACACCTTGCAGCGGTTGAGCCAGGACAACGTGGTGCCGGCCTCGCTGGGGCCCTTCCCGCGCCTGAACCCGGAGTACGTGGTGCGAGCCGATCCTTACCTGATCATGGTGGGGGCGCGCAGCGCGCCGGGCCTGCCGCACCGGCCCGGTTGGGACCGCATCCGTGCGGTGCGCGACGGACGCATCTGCATTTTCACGCCAAGCCAGGTGGACGTGCTCTCGCGGCCGGGCCCGCGCATGGGTGAAGCCGCTCGCATCATGCTGGCCTGCCTGCAGCAGCAGGTGGCGCGGCAAACCGGGGCAGGGTCATGAACCGACGCGGCTGGGGCCTGGGCCTCGTCCTCATCGCGCTGACAGCTCTGGCCGGGGTGCTGGCGCTGGCGGTGGGCAGCACCGGCTGGAGCGGGCCTCAGGCCTGGGGGGCCGACCCCCTGGCCTGGCAGATTGCGTGGGAGGTCCGCGCGCCACGTTCGATGGGGGCCTGGCTGGCTGGGGCCTTGCTGGCGCTGTCGGGCGCCCTCGCTCAGGGCGTGTTCCGCAACCCGCTGGCCGACCCATACCTGCTGGGCAGCTCTTCGGGCGCGGCGCTGGGCGTGGCCGCCTGCCTGGCCTGGCTGGGCGTGGGCCCTGCCTCCGCCGACGTCTGGGTGCGCCTGGGCGTGAGTGGCGCGGCCTTCATGGGCTCGGTGATGGCGGTGGCGCTGACGCTGGTGCTGGCGCGTGGGGTGCAGCACACGCTGCGCCTGCTGCTGGCGGGCGTGGTGGTGGGCGTGGTGCTGGGGGCCTTGAGCGCCCTGACCATGCTGATGGTGCCCGACATCACCCGGGCCATGCAGGCTTTCATGCTGGGCACCACCGGTTTCATCGGCTGGCCCGCCGTGGGCACGATGGCGCCGGTGCTGGTGGTGTGCCTGTTGCTGGCCCTGGGTGGCAGTCGCGCGCTCGACGCCATGAGCCTGGGCGATGCCGCGGCGAGCAGCCTGGGCGTGTCGGTGACCTGGGCGCGCTGGGTGCTGGTGCTGGTGCTGTCGGCGGCCACGGGCACGGCGGTGGCCCAGGCTGGCCTGATCTCTTTTGTGGGCCTGGTGGCCCCGCACCTGGTGCGCAGCGTGGTGTCGGTCACGCACGGTGCGCTGATGGTGCTGTCGTGCCTGGCGGGTGGCTTGCTGCTGCTGCTGGCCGACGTGCTCGCGCGCTGGCTGATCGCGCCGCAGGAGCTGCCCGTCGGGGTGCTCACCGCGGTGCTCGGCGGCAGCTACCTGCTGTGGCGCATGAACCGCTCTTCAGGAGGCCTGACATGAGCCGCGCCCCCATCCTGCACGGTCGCATCCAGCGGGTCCGCCACGGACGGCAGACCGTGCTCAGCGATGTCGACCTGCGCATCGAGCCAGCTTGCTGGACGGCCATCGTCGGGCCCAACGGGGCTGGCAAATCGACCTTGCTGCGCTGCCTGGCTGGTCTGCAGCCCATGGCGGGCGAGGTCAGCCTGGGCGGCAGTCCCATCGGGGCATGGCCAGGGCGCGAGCGCGGCCGAACCCTCGCCTGGCTGGGGCAGGCAGAGCAGGGGGCCGATGACCTGCGCGCATCCGATGTCGTGATGCTCGGGCGCCTGCCACACCAACCGTGGCTGGCACCTCCGTCGCCGGCCGATCACGCCGCCGTGGAGCGGGCCATGCTCGCGACCCAGTCGTGGGCCTGGCGCGAGCGCCCGATGGGGCAACTCTCCGGCGGCGAGCGCCAGCGGGTGTTGCTGGCGCGGGCCCTGGCCGTTGAAGCCGATGTGCTGCTGATGGACGAGCCCTTGTCCCACCTCGACCCGCCGCACCAGGCCGACTGGCTGCAGATCGTGCGCGAACTGGTGGCGGCAGGGCGCACCGTGGTCAGCGTGCTGCACGAGCTCAACGTGGCGCTGATGGCCGACCGCCTGGTCGTCATGCAGCAGGGCCGGGTGCTGCACCACGGCCCCTGCGACGACCCCCTCTGCCATGACGCGGTGCGCGAGGTGTTCGAGCAGCGCGTGCGCCTGCACCAGCTGGATGGCCAGTGGGTGGCCTTGCCCGTTCTGTGATCACCACCTGTCCCTCCTGTCAGAAGACCCCTCATGCCCGCAGCCTTGCCCCATCTCGCTGAATGCCCTGGTGCCGTCCAGTGCCCAGCCCTGCTCATCAGCGCCCCGGCGTCGGGCCAGGGAAAGACCACGGCCACGGCCGCTCTGGCGCGCTGGCATGTGCAGCAGGGGCGCCGCGTGCGCGTTTTCAAGACCGGCCCCGATTTCCTCGACCCCATGCTGCTGGCGCGGGCCAGCGGCGCGCCTGTCTACCAGCTCGACCTGTGGATGGGCGGCGAGGCCCACTGCCGACAGCTGCTGTGGGAGGCTGCGCAAGAAGCCGACGTCATCCTGGTCGAAGGCGTGATGGGGCTGCACGATGGCGCTTCGTCGACCGCGGACCTGGCCATCCGCCTGGGCCTGCCCGTGATGGCCGTGATCGATGCGTCGGCCATGGCACAAACGTTCGGTGCGCTGGCCTTCGGCCTGGCGAACTACCGACCTGGTTTGACGTTGGCGGGCGTGCTGGCCAACCGCGTGGGCAGCGACGGCCACGCCACGCTGTTGCGCGAAAGCCTGCCCGAAGGCATGCGGTGGTTCGGGGGCCTGCCACGCGACGAGGGCTTTGGCCTGCCATCGCGCCACCTGGGGCTGGTGCAGGCCGATGAGGTGGCCGACGTCGAAGCCCGGCTCGATCGCGCGGCCGAGGCGCTGGGCCGCCTGCAGCCAGCGATGCCCGATCCCGTGGTGTTCGCGCCGGCGATGCTGCCGCCCGAACAGGCCTGGCTTGGCGAATCGGGCGGCCGGGCGTTGCAGGGCGTGCGCATCGGCGTGGCCCGGGACGCGGCTTTCGCCTTCCTCTACCTGGCCAACCTGGATGTGCTGCGAGCCATGGGTGCGCAGCTGTGCTTTTTCTCGCCCTTGGCCGACGCGGCCCTGCCCGGCGTGGATGCGCTGTACCTGCCCGGTGGCTACCCCGAGTTGCACCTGCAGGCCCTGGCCGCCAACGCGCCGATGCGCGAGGCCGTTCGTGCTCACCACGCAGCATGCCGGCCCATCGTGGCCGAGTGCGGCGGCATGCTGGCCCTGCTCGATGGCCTGACGGACCACGCGGGCCAACGCTCGCCGATGTGGGGCCTGCTGCCCGGAGAGGGCTCGATGGAAAAGCGCCTTGTCAACCTGGGTCTGCACGGCGTGACCTTGCCCGAAGGCACGCTGCGGGGCCACACCTTCCACCACGCCCGCATGCACAGCCAGGCGGTTGCGTTCACGCAGACCGAGGCGCAGCGCCTGAACGGTCGACCCGAGGCGGTGTGGCGCGATGGTCGCCTGCACGCGTCCTTCCTGCACCTGTACTTCCCCTCCAACCCGGCCGCCGTGGCGGCCCTGTTCGCACCGACCGGTGCACCGAAAGACGCGCATGTGGCTTGAACACGGCATCGCTCACCTTGCCCAGTCCTTCCTGCTGCCCGTGCTGGCGCTGGTGGCGCTGGCCTTTGCCTATGCCGTCTGGGTGGGCGGCGGCACCCTCATGGAAGCCTGGCAGCGCTGGCGAAACCCGCGCCACACCAGCCTCGACGCATCGGCTGATCACACGCTCGAAGACATCGAGCTGGCCATCGTGCGTCAGCTCGAGCCCGTGCGCCTGCTCAGCCGCCTGAGCCCCATGCTGGGCCTGATCGCCACGATGATCCCGCTGGGCCCGGCCTTGCAGAGCGTGGCCGCCGGAGAAGGGCAGCAGGCCCTGTCGGTGTTCAGCGGTGCCTTCGCGGGCGTGGTGCTGGCGCTGGCCTCGGCCAGTGTCGGGCTGGTGGTGTACTCGGTGCGCCGCCGCTGGCTGCTGGCCGAGCTGCTGCAGGTGCGGCGCGCGCGCGGGGTGGCTGCATGAGCCTCAAGCACTTGCCCTTGCTGCAGGAAGACGACGACGACCCGATGCTGTCGGCCGTCAACCTGGTCGACGTCTTCCTGGTGCTGGTCGTTGCCCTGCTGACGGCGGTGGCCGCGCACGGCAGTGCGTCGTCGAAGGACAAGGTGACGATCATCCGCAACGAAGGTCGACCGGACATGGAGATCATCGTGCGCGAGGACGGCCGCGAGGTGCGTTTCAAGGGCGAAGGTCAGGTCGGTGCCGCGCAAGGCGAGCGCACCGGCGTGGCGTATCGCTTGAAGGATGGCCGCATCGTGTACGTGCCCGAAGCCGCTTCGGCTGCTTCGCCTGCGTCGGCAGGTGCCCCTGAGAAGGGGCCGCAGCCGTGACAGCTTGGCGGTGGATCGCCCGATGGCCTGCCCTGCTGGCCTGCCTGGCATGTGTGTGCCTGGGCGGGTGGTGGCCGGGTGTGGCCCAGGCCACCAGCCCCACCCAGGGCGGCCACCTGCTGTGGCTCACGGGCGAGATCACGCCCGGTGCCCGCACGGCCTTGCTGCAAGCGCAAGCCCAGGCACAAGGCTTGCGCTTGACGCACATCGACTTTCCCTTGCGCGGTGGCAACAGCCTGACCGAGGCCCAGCAGCAATCGCTGAACCAGGCCCTGGCGCAGGCCGATGCGGTGTGGATCGATGCCCCCCATGCCTCGGTCGAGGCGCGCATGCACCGCCTGCTGGACGAGGCCCTGGCCCGCACGGCGTCTGTGCGCACCGCCCGCACGGTGGTGTGGGTCGGCCCCGAAGGCAGCCAACTGCCGCAGGCCGACGACACGGCAAGCGGCCTGGCCGAGTACCTGCAGTCCGGCGGCGTGGCCAACGTGGCCCAGGCCCTGCGCTGGCAGCGAGCCCGCTTGGCAGGGCAACCCCGCCCTGAACTGGCGCCGGTGGTGCGATGGCCCACCCGCGGCCTCTACCACCCCGACGCACCGGGCATCCTGCGCGATGCGGGCGAGGGCGCGCGCTGGCAGTCCCGCCAAACTGCCTTCAAAGGCCTGCCTGCCGTGGTGGTGCTGGTGCACCGCTACCACTTCGTCAACGGCCAGACCGAATGGCTGGACCGCTGGCTGCGCCTGTTCGCCAGCCGGGGCCTGGTGGCCTATGCGGTGTTCGGCCAGCAGGTCGATGCCACGGGCCTGGAGGCCATGCTGAGCGACCCGGCCCAGCCCGGGCAGGCCTGGCCGCGCGTGCTGGTGTCGCACCAGCTGCTCAGCCAGGGCGCGGCCTTGCAGGCCTTGCTCAAGCGTTGGGACCGCCCCTTGCTCATCACCCAGCCCTTCCGAGCCGGCGACGCCGCACGCTGGGCGTCCGACACCCAGGGCATCGGCAGCAGCGACGTGCCCTTTTACCTGGCCCAGCCCGAAGGCGCGGGTGGCATCGACCCCATCGTGGTGACGGCCCATGGCGAGCAGGGGCGAACGGTCGAGCTCATCGAGCGCCAGGCGCAGGCCGTGGTCGACAAGGCCTCGCGCCTGGTTCGCCTGCAGACCCGCCCGCGCGCTGAGCAGCAGCTCGTGGCCATGGTCTACAACTACCCACCGGGCGGCAGCCATTTCGGCGCGTCCTTCCTCAACGTGCCACGCAGCCTGGAGGTGGTGTCCACGCGCCTGCAGGAGGCCGGCTACGTCACCCAGCCTCTGCCAGAGGCCGAGTGGATCACGCGCCTGCAACCCTTGCTGGCCGCCTACTACCCGCAGGCCGACCTGCGCGCCTTGCTGGAGCAGGACCAGGCCGCGGCGCTGCCCCTGGCCGACTACCTGGCCTGGTGGCGTCAGCAAGCCATCGCGGTGCGCGAACGCATCGAGGCCCAGTGGGGCCCGCCCGAGCGCAGCCGCTACGTGCTCACCTGGCAAGGGCAGAAGGTGTTCGTCATCCCCCGGCTGCAAAGGGGCCGCCTGTCCGTGCTGCCCCAGCCCCCGCGCGAAGAGACGCTGCACCAGGGCCAGAACCCGTTCATGCACCGCAGCCGCACGCCGCTGTCGCACCACTACCTGGCCGTCTACCTCTGGGCCCGCCAGGCCGATGCCCTGATCCACTTCGGCACGCACGGCACGCAGGAGTGGGCACCAGGCAAGTCGCGCGGCCTGGACGTCAACGACGACGCGCTGCTGCCCCTGGGCGACGTGCCCGTCGTCTACCCCTACATCGTCGACAACCTGGGCGAGGCGCTCACCGCCAAGCGCCGGGGCAGGGCGGTGATGGTCAGCCACCGCACGCCGGTGATGGCGCCAGCGGGCTTCGAAGCGGGCATGGCGCACATGCACGAGCTCATGCACGAGTGGGAAACGGTGGACGCCGGTCCCACCAAGGTGGCGCTTGAAAAGCAATTGCTCGACCAGTTCGTGGCCCACCGCCTGCACCGCGACCTGGGCTGGGCCCCCGAAGCCATCGCAGCGAACTTCGAAGGCTTCCTCGAGCTGCTGCACCCCTACCTCGACACCCTGGCACAGAGCGCCCAGCCACGCGGGCTGGCGGTGTTCGGCCGGGTGCCCGAGGCGGCCCTGCGCCAGCAGACCATCCTGCAGGCGCTGCGCAAGCCGCTGATCGAGGCCCTGGGCGAAGACATCGACGAAGCCTTCCTGATCGACCACGCCGCGGTGGCCATGGCCAGGCCCGCGCGCTGGCTGCAGGTGGCTTTGAAGGACGCCGACGCCGCGAGCCGGCTCGACCTGCGCCCGCCCGAGCCCGAAGGCCCCGTGCCCAACCGAGCCGCGCGCAAGCCCATCGACAGCGTGGCCTTGCATGCCCTGGCCCTGCGCGCCCAGGCGCTTGACAAGCTGATGGCCACGGAAGGCGAGGTGCCTGGCCTGCTGCGCGCATTGGGCGCAGGCTTTGTCGAAGCGGCGTATGGGGGCGACCCGATCCGCAACCCCGACAGCCTGCCCACCGGTCGCAACCTCACCGGGCTGGACCCGGCTCGCCTGCCCACCAAGCAAGCCCACGAGGTGGCACAGGGCTTGTTCAACGACTGGCTCAAGGCCTGGCGCAGCGAGCATGGCCAGGCCGTGCCCGAGCGCCTGGCCCTGTCGCTGTGGGCCGGCGAGACCCTGCGCCATCAGGGCATCATGGAAGCCCAGGCTTTGGTGGCCCTGGGCGTGCGGCCGGTGTGGGACGCCTCCGGTCGGCCGACATCGGTGCAGCTCATCCCGCTGTCGGAGCTGGGCCGCCCCCGCGTGGACGTGCTGCTGAGCGTGACGGGCTCCTACCGCGACCAGTTCCCCGCCCTGATGGCGCTGGTGGACCAGGCGGTGCGGCTGGTGGCCCAGGCCGATGAGGTCGCTTTCGACAACCCGGTGGCGCGCCACACGGCGCAGGTCAGGCAGTCGCTGCTGCAAGCGGGGGTGGCCCCGGCCCTGGCGCAGACGCTGGCCCAGGCGCGCGTGTTCGGCAACGTGGCGGGCGACTACGGCACCGGCCTGTCGGAAGCGGTGCAGTCGAACGAACTGCAACGCGACGATGCCCGCCTGGGCTCGCTGTTCCTGCAGCGCATGAGCCAGCCCTACATCGATGGTGAGCCGGTGAGCGGTCTGGGCACGGCCACCATGGCCCAAGCGTTCGGTGCCCACCTGCGTCAGACACAGGCCGCGCTGATGTCGCGCAGCTCGCACCTTTATGCCATGGTCACCTCGGATGACCCTTTCCAGTACCTCGGTGGTCTGTCTGCTGCCGCGCGCCAGGCCGGTCGCAGCGAGGGCCTGGCGCTGTACGTGAACCAGTTGCACGACACCAGCGAGGCGCACACCGAATCGGCCCGGCGCGCCATCGCCTTGGAGATGCAGGCCCGCTACCTGCACCCGGGCTGGCTGCAAGGCCAGGTGGCCGAGGGCTATTCGGGCACCTTGCAGGTGCTCAAGGCCGTGCAGTTCGCTTGGGGCTGGCAGGCCACCGCGCCCGACACCGTGCGCGACGACCATTGGCAGGCCTTCCACGACGTGCTGGTGAACGATCGCCACAAGCTGGGCGTGCCCCAGTGGCTGGCCAGCCACCCGCAGGCCTACGCGCAGGCGCTGGAGCGCCTCATCCAGGCCGCGCGCATGGGCCACTGGCACCCCGATGCCGACACGCGCCAGGCCCTGGCTCGCCGCTACCGCGAGATGACCCGTGCCGGGCCCTTGCCGAGCGAGCTGGAGGTGGTGCGAGACTGGGCGCGGCAGGAAGCGGCCGATGGCGTGGACGATGCTGCACCGCGCGCGCGCGGCACCGTCCCACGCGGCCTGTCGGTGGGTGAGGGGCTGAACACCCCGATTGCACCGCCTCCCGCGGCCACAGCTCTCCAAGCCCCGCCACAAGGCTGGGTGCTGGCCCCGCAGCCTGCGCAGCCACCCAGGCCCGACGCCCTCACGCCCTGGCTCGAAACCGGCCTGGCCTGGTGTACCGTCGCCCTGTGGGCCTGTGCGGGCGCCGTCTGGCAATGGCGGCAACCCAGGCGGGTGGGCGCCCGATCCCTGATTCCCATCCATCCAACCCCTCGACACGGAGCCCCGTGATGCAGATTGAAAAACCACCCGTTGACCGCCAGGTCGAAAAACCCGATGGCCCGCGTCGCGGCCTCGTCCTCATCCACACCGGCGATGGCAAGGGCAAGAGCACCGCGGCCTTCGGCCTGGCCTTGCGCGCCCATGGCCGTGGCAAGCAGGTCAGGATCTACCAGTTCATGAAGGTGCCTTCGGCCCGCTTCGGCGAGCACCGCATGTTCGAGCAGTTGGGCGTGCCCATCGAAGGCCTGGGCGATGGCTTCAGCTGGAAGAGCAAGGACCTGGAGCACTCGGCCCAACTGGCCCGCGACGGCTGGGAACGTGCCGCCGCCACCATCCTGGCGGGTGAGCACTTCATGGTCGTGCTCGACGAGATCACCTACCCGCTGCGATACGGCTGGCTTGAGCTCGACAAGGTGCTCAAGGTGCTGAGCGAGCGTCCCAGCCACGTCAACGTGGTGCTCACCGGCCGTGGCGCACCGCAGGAGCTCATCGACCTCGCCGACACCGTCACCGAGATGAAGCTCATCAAGCATCACTACAACGCTGGCGTGCCCGCGCAGCGCGGCATCGAGGACTGAGCGTTCGATGGACGAAGTCGTCGTCAGCTCGGTCTGGACAGGGTGGCTGGCATGGCCCGCAGGCGCCATGCTGGTGGCCCTTTGCGTGGACCGTGCCTTTGGCGAGCCGCCGGTGCGTTGGCACCCTGTGGTGGCCATGGGGCGCTACCTGGGTTGGTTCGGGCCGAGGTTGTGGGCGCTGTCGCCCGCGGCGGCCCGCCTGGCTGGTGCGATGGCCTGGTGCCTGGGTGCCCTGGTGGTGCTCGCCCTGGCGCTGGCGCTGGACATCGGCTTGCGCATGCTGGCCCTGGGCAGCGCAGGCGAGCTGGCGCCGACGCCTATGCTGATGCTGGCGATCGCAACGGGGCTGCTGCTCAAGCCGATGCTGGCGTGGCGGCTGCTGCGCGACGAGGTGCTGGCCGTGGAGGTGGGCCTGGTGCGGTCCCTGCCCGAGGGCCGCGAACGCCTGGCCCGGCTGGTGAGCCGCCCGGTGGACAGGCTGGATGCCACCCAGGTGCGCGAAAGCGCCATCGAAACCCTGGCCGAGAACCTCAACGACTCGGTGGTAGCGCCGCTGTTCTGGTTCGCCGTCGCCGGGCTGCCTGGTGCGGCGCTCTACCGCTTCGCCAACACGGCCGACGCCATGTGGGGCTACAAGGACCACCGCCGCTGGATGGGCGCTTGGGCCGCCCGGGCCGATGACGCGTTGTCGTGGTTGCCTGCCCGCCTGACCGCTTTGCTGCTGGCCCTGGCGGCGGGTCGCTGGCCCGGTTGGCGCGCGATGCGCCGGCAAGCGGCCCTGACCCCATCGCCCAATGGCGGCTGGCCCATGGGCACGGCTGCCCTGCTGCTGGGGGTGCGATTGAACAAGCCGGGTGCGTATGCCTTGAATGCGCAGGCTCGCCTGGTTCGGCCCGAAGACCTGCCCCAAGCCGTGCGGTGGTGCGAGTGCGCCGTGTGGTGGGCCTGGGCCGGCCTGGGCTGCCTGAGCTGGTTGCTGGCAATCGGAGTGACCCATGGTTGAACACGGCGGCACCGACCTGGGCCCAGCCGTGGCCTGGGATTTCTCCACCAACGCCAACCCGTTGCCCCCGCCGGAGGGCCTGAGCATGGCCCTGGCTGGCGCAGACCGCCGGCGCTACCCCGAGCCCAGCTACCTGCACCTGCGCGAGCGCCTGGCCCGGTCTGGCCTGGGTGATGCCGATCGCCTCCTGCCCACCGCAGGCAGCGCCGAAGCCATCCGCCGCCTGACCCTGCTGGCCCACCTGCAAGGGGTCAGGCACGTGTGGACGCCCTGGCCAGGTTTTGGTGAATACGCGGCCGCGGCCGAAGCACTGGGGCTCACGGTGAGCCGCTACAGCAGCGTTGAAGAACTCGCCCGCCGCGTATCGGCCCGTCGCGCCGCAGGTGAGCGCGCCACCATGCTGCTGTGGGTGTGCGACCCCTGCAACCCCACTGGTCGGTGCCTGAACGAGCCCAGCTGGCAGCGACTGGCCGAGCTGTGCCGCACCATGGACCTGATGCTGGCAGCGGACTTGGCTTACGCCCCTTTGCGCTGGCCTGGCCACGCTTCACCAGGGGAGGGGGCTTTGCCCTCCTGCGTGCGTGGCATCGCCTGGCAGCTGTGGTCGCCGAACAAGGCCTTGGGCATGACGGGTGTGCGCGCTGGGGTGCTGGTCGCCCCGCCCTCGGCCGAACGGGCCGACGTCGATCGGCTCCTGCACCTGGCGCCCAGCTGGGTGCTGTCGGCCGAAGGCGTGGCCCTGCTGCAGGCCTGGTGCGAGCCCGAGGTGCGCGATTGGCTTGGGGCCTGCGCGCAGCAGCTCGCCACCTGGTGCGACGAGATGGCCGCCGACCTGCAGGCTCTGGGTTGGTCGCTGCACAGCCACTTGCCCGCCGACGTGCATGCCGACCACGAGGGGCCTGGCCCGATGGTGCCTTTCCTGCTGGCCAAGCCGCCCGCAGGCGAGGGCTCTGCACAGGTCTTGCAACGCTGCCGCGCGGCAGGCATCCGCCTGCGCGACGCCAGCAGCCTGGGGCTGCCGTCCTGGCTGCGCCTGCGCGCCCACGTGCCCCAGGCCCGGCTCGCGTTGCTGGCCTGCCTGCGCAACGGCCAACAGGTGGTGCAGGCATGACGGCAAAACGAGCACGCGCCGTCATGGTGCTGGGCACCACCAGTGGGGCCGGCAAGAGCTGGCTGACCACCGCCCTGTGCCGCTGGTACGCCCGCCAGGGGCTGAAGGTCGCGCCCTTCAAGGCGCAGAACATGAGCAACAACGCCCGCGTCGTGCCCGGCCTGGAAGGCGCGCCCGGCGAGATCGGCAGCGCCCAGTACTTCCAGGCCCTGGCCGCGCGCACGTTGCCCGAGGTGCGCATGAACCCGGTGCTGCTCAAGCCCGAGCACGACTGCGGCAGCCAGGTGGTGGTGTGGGGCCAGGTGCGCGAGGACCTGCGCGCCGTGCCCTGGCGCCAGCGCAGCGAGGCCTTGTGGCCCCACGCGCGTCGGGCGCTGGACGAGCTCATGGCCGAGAACGACGTGGTCGTCATCGAAGGCGCCGGCTCGCCCGCCGAGATCAACCTGCACGCCAGCGACTACGTCAACATGCGCACGGCGCTGCACGCGCAGGCCGCCTGCCTGCTGGTCACCGACATCGACCGGGGTGGCGCTTTCGCTCACCTCTACGGCACGCACCAGCTGCTGCCCCCCGATGAGCGCGCGCTCATCCGCGGCTTCGTGCTCAACCGATTCCGAGGCGATGCCCGCCTGCTCTCGCCAGGCCCCGAGCAGCTCCAGGCGCTCACCGGGGTGCCCACGCTGGGCGTGCTGCCCATGTGGCGTGGCCATGGCCTGCCCGAAGAGGACGGTGTCTTCGACGATGCGCCCACTGGCCAGGCTTCGGCGCCCGACCTGACCCGCGTGGCCGTGATCGCCTACCCGCGCCTGAGCAACCTCGACGAGTTCCAGCCCCTGCGCAACACGCAGGGCGTGCGCCTGAGCTGGGCCCGCCACCCGCGAGACCTGGCCGGCGTCGACTGGGTCATCCTGCCCGGCTCCAAGCACACCCGTGCCGACCTGGCCTGGCTGCGCGACACCAGTCTGGACCGGGCCATCACCAGGCATGCGCAAGCCGGTGGCGCGGTGCTGGGCGTGTGTGGCGGCCTGCAGATGCTGGGCACCCACATCGACGACCTCACCGGGGTCGAGGGCGGTGCCTCGGGCACCGATCAAGGCCTGGGCCTGCTGCCCCTGCGCACCCGCTTCGAAGCCGACAAGCGCCTGTCGCTCACGCGGGCCCGCTTTGCCGACGCCGCAGACGCCTCCGACGCTGCTGGCGCCCAAGGCGCACCATCCCCCTGGTCGGCGCTGGCGGGCGTCGGCGTGCAGGGTTACGAAATCCACCATGGCCAGACCGAAGCGGGCAGCATGGCGCAGGCCATCCTGTTCGACGAATCTGGCCACGCGCTGGGTTGGCGCCAGGGCTCGGTGCTGGGCGTCTACCTGCACGGCCTGTTCGAGGACACCGCCGCCATGCGGGCCCTGTTCGGGCAGTGCGCCCCTGACCTCGACGCCACCCTCGACGGCCTGGCCGACTTTGTGGGCCAGCACCTGGGCCAGCCCGCGCTGATGGCCCTGCTGCACGCTGCACCCCATCCTGATTGAATCCACGTTTACCGAACACCTCCCGCCATGTCCCTGCCTGACTTCATCCCCACCCTGTGCGACCTCGACGACCCCGTGCTGACGGCCCGGCTGCAGCACGTGATCGACCACAAGACCAAGCCACTGGGCTCCCTCGGCCGCCTCGAATCACTGGCCCTTCAGCTCGGCCTGATCCTGCGCAGCGAACGCCCCGAGCTGAACGCCCCGCAGGCGGTGGTGTTCGCGGGCGACCACGGCCTGGCTGCTCGTGGGGTGTCGGCTTTCCCTCCCGATGTCACCTGGCAGATGGTGGAGAACTTCCTCGCTGGTGGGGCCGCCATCAGCGTGCTGGCGCGCCAGCATGGCCTGGCCCTGACCGTGGTGGACGCCGGTGTCGCCAAGGACATCGCACCGCGCCCGACGCTTCAGCTGCGCAAGGTGGCCCATGGCACGGCCGATTGCAGCCGGGGTCCGGCGATGACCGCCGCGCAATGCGAGCAGGCGCTGCGGCAAGGCGCCGACGTCGTGCGCGGCCTGCCGGGCAACGCCGTGCTGTTCGGTGAGATGGGCATCGGCAACACCTCGAGTGCGGCCCTCATCATGGCCCGCCTCACGGGCCTGCCCCTGGCCCAATGCGTGGGCCGTGGCACCGGGCTCGACGAGTCCGCCGTGCAGCGCAAGCTCGCCATCCTGCAAGAGGCCCTGCTCGCCAACGCCGAGGCCCACGCGCCCCTGGCGGTGCTGCAGGCCTTTGGCGGCTTCGAGGTGGCGATGATGTGCGGCGCCATGCTCGAGGCGGCGACCCAAGGCCGCGTGATCGTGGTCGATGGCTTCATCGCCACCAGCGCCTTGCTCGTCGCGCACGCGCTGCAGCCACGGGTGCTGCAGCGTTGCGTGTTCTCGCACCAGTCCGACGAAAGCGGCCATGCACGCATGCTGTCCCACCTGGGCGCCGAGCCCTTGATCAAGCTCGACCTGCGCCTGGGCGAAGGCTCGGGCGCGGCCCTGGCCTGGCCGCTGCTCGAGTCCGCCTGCCGCGTCCTGCGCGAGATGGCGAGCTTCGAGTCGGCGGGCGTCAGCAGCGCCGGCACCGACGCCCACCAGGCCTGAGCCGACATGGGCCGCCCACCTTCCGGACCCCTTGCAGCCCTGGCGGCTGCCCTGGTGCACGAGCTGCGCCTGTTCTGGCTGGCGCTGCAGTTCCTCACGCGCGTGCCGGTGCCGGCCTGGGTGGGCTGGCAGCCTGACTGGATGCCGGCCAGCATGCGCCACTTCCCGTTGGTCGGTGCCCTGGTGGGCCTGTTCGGCGCGGCGGTGCTGGCGCTGGCCTCGGCCTGGTGGCCACCGAGCGTGGCCGTGGGCCTGAGCATGGCCGCCACCGTGTGGCTCACCGGCGGCTTTCACGAAGACGGTTGGGCCGACACCTGCGATGGCCTGGGCGGCGCGGTGAGCCGCGAAAAGGCGCTGCTCATCATGAAGGACTCGCGCTTGGGCACCTATGGCGCGCTGGGCCTGGTGATGATGCTGGGCCTCAAGGCCACGGTGCTGGTCGAGCTGCTCACGCCCCGCGTGCATGAGCTCGACAGCGCCCGAACCAGCCAGATCCACCTGGTGCTCCTGCTGTGGACCTCGATGGGCCTGATCTGGGCGCATGCGCTGTCGCGCCTGGTGCCCGTGCTGCTGACCCGCCTGCTGCCGTACGCGGGCGATGCCGAACACGCCAAGGCCAAGCCCCTGGCGCTGGCCGTGGCCACGCCGCACGCGTGGGCCACGGTGGCCAACACCGGGGTGGTTGCGGCGTCGATGGCCTTGTTCTTCTTCCTCGACGGCTGGCCCTTGCGCACCCTGGGCTTGGCACTGAGCTGGGGCCTGTTTGGCGCAGGCCTGGTGCTGGCCTTTTGCCTGACCTGGCTCCGGCGCCGCCTGGGCGGCTTCACGGGCGACACCCTCGGTGCCAGCCAGCAGCTCGCCGAGCTGGCCATCCTGCTGGCGTGGCTCCACGTCGTGCACCCGCTGTGACGAGCCTCGAAGCCCGGCCGCCGTGCCCACCCGGCTTCATTGCCTGGCGCCACCCTCGGCCCACCGGTCACGCGGGGCGCTGCATTGGCCGCACCGACCTGGGCGTCGACCCGCGCAAGGCCAGGCGCCTGGCGCGGCGCATCCACCGGCACGCGCTGCGGCAAGGTCTGCCACGCCTGGTCTGCACCTCGTCGCTCGAGCGCTGCCGGGCGGTGGCCCGCCACCTGCGCTGCCTGGGCTGGCGGCATGTCACCGACGACGCCCTGCTGGAAGCCGACTTCGGCAGCTGGGACGGACAAGCCTGGGCGCGGATCGCGCGCGAGGAGGTCGACGCCTGGGTGGCCGACTTCCTGCATCACCGACCGGGTGGTGGCGAGAGCCTGCAGCAGGTGCTCAGGCGGGCAGCGCTCTGGCAACCACCCGAGCCCGGAGCGAGCGTGGTCGGGCACGCCGGCTGGATGCTGGCGAGGCGCTGGCTGCAAACCCACGGGCCAGGTCAGCCGCCGACACAGGCCTCGCAGTGGCCTCGGCCTCCTGCACATGGCGAGGCCTGGCTGTTCAATACCGCCGCGTAGCGCCCGCCAGCCGCAGGTAGGTTCTCGCCAGCCAGCTCACCACCGCGCGCCGGCTGCGGGCCACCCAATCCGGGCGGCTGTCGGTGGCGGGGGCAGGCACCTCGCGGCTGAGCGCGAAGTCTTCTTCCAGCGACGCCGATAGCGTGCGCACGAAGGCCCGGTCCTTGATCACCAGGTTGCCCTCGAGGTTGAGCACCAGCGAGAGCGGATCGAGGTTCGACGAGCCCACCGTGGCCCATTCGTCGTCCACGCACAGCACCTTGGCATGCAGGAAGGCGTCCTGGTACTCGAAGATGCGCACACCGTGGCGCTGCAGCTCGTGGTAGAGCACCTGCGCGGCCACCCCGGCGATGCGGTAGTCGAGCTTGCCCTGCAGCAGCAGGCGCACCTGCACCCCTTTCGAGGCCGCATGGCGCAAGGCCAGCCGGATGGCGCGGTGCGGGTAGAAGTAGGGCGTGACGATGTCGATGCGCTGGCGCGCCTGCCGGATGGCTTGCAACGCGGCCAGCTCGATGGTGCGACGCTGGCGCAGGTTGTCGCGCATGACGAAGGCGCAGCGCGAGCCATGGGGCAGTTGAGCGGCCTGCTCGATGCGGCCTTGTTCGCGCGGAGACAGGCGCATGCGCGCCTGGTCCAGCAGGCGTTTGAAGCGGCGCAGTTTCTGAGGGTCACGGGCCGACTTGGGCAGATCGGGCAACTCGTCACGCCAGTCTCGTCCGAACTGCGCGCGCGTCCAGATCGCCCGCACGGCGTGCAGCATCGGCGTGATGGCGGGGCCCCGCAGCGCGACGGCGTAGTCCAGCCGCGGGCGGTCCGACCAGCCGTGGTGCAGGTCGTAGCGGTCGTCGATCAGGTTGATGCCGCCGATGCAGGCCTCGCGCTGGTCGATGACCGCGATCTTCAGGTGCATGCGCCGCCACTGGCTGGTGTCCAAGAGGAGTGCGCCCAGGCCCCGCGTGGGGCGGTAGGTGGTCAGCTTCACGCCGGCCTGCGTCAGGTCTTCCCACAGGCTGGCTGGGGCGTCGCGCGAGCCCAGTCCGTCGACCACGAGGTGCACCGAGACGCCGCGGCGGGCGGCCCGCATCAGGGCCTGCAGCACCCAGCCGCTCTGCCCGAAGGGAGAGATGATGTAGAACGCCATCCACACGCTCTGCTGGGCGGCATCGATGTGGTCGCGCAGCGTGGGGAACAGCTCCTGCCCGCCGTGCAGCAGCCGGACTTCGTTGCCACCGGTGAAGACCGGACGGCGCTGGATGTACCAGGCCAGTCCTTCCAGGGCGTCGAGGTCGGCGTCGGGCGTGGGTGTCTGCATCTCAACCGAGCTCGAGCTCGACCACCAGGGGCAGGTGGTCGGACAGCCGGGCCCACGTGCCTCCCCGGGGCACCATCACCGAGGTGCAGCGCAGGCCGCGCGTGTAGACCCGGTCCAGTGACAGCACCGGGACGATCGAGGGAAAGGTGGGCACCCGTGCCAGCTGCTCCGTGCAGGCGCGGCTCAGCCCGGCACCGGTGAAGACGGGGTCGAGCTTCTCGCTCCAGTCGTTGAAATCACCGGCGATGACCACTGGTGCATTCGGCGGCAATTCCTCGTTGACGAGGCGGGCCAGGCGCTCGGCCTGACGCAGGCGGCTGATGTGGATCAGCCCCAGGTGCACCACCACCACGTGCACCTCGATGCCCCGCCAGTGCACCGGCACGTGCAAGAGCCCGCGTTGCTCGAAGCGGTGGTCGGACACGTCGTGGTGGCCGATGTCGCCGATGGGCCAGCGCGCCAGCAGCGCGTTGCCATGCTCGCCACCCCGCGTGAAGGCGTTGGTGCGGTAGGCCACTTCGTAGCCTTCGGGGGCGAGGTAGTCGGCCTGGGGTTCGGCGGGCCACGCCATGGGGCCGAACTGCGTGCGCGAGAAGGTGCGCGCTTCCTGTTCGTTGAAGCGGCGCACCTCCTGCAGGCATACGATGTCGGCATCGAGCGCCTCGACCGCCAGGCCCAGGTTGTGGATCTCCAGGCGCTTGGACGGGCCCATGCCGCGCACGCCCTTGTGGATGTTGTAGGTTGCCACGCGCAGACAGGAGGTGCCCTGGGTCGACGGCGGCAGCAGCGAAGACTGAAGCGGGTTGAGCACGGTCGTGAGGGGTGGAGTGAGGATTCAACCTTACCCGAAGTGAGGTGACCGACGCCTGGCATCAAGGGGGCGACTTCCCCTCAGTTTCGCTTCGGCGTCACAGGTGCCTGGGCAGCATCAGGATGGCCTCTGCATTCGAGGGCGAAAAGCACCGGTCGGCCGCTTCCTGCCAGGGCAGCCACACGTGCTGGGTGTGCTCGCGCGGCGCCAGCGTGATCGGTGTGTCACGCGGCACCTGCAGGCTGAAGACGCGCTCGGTGTTGTGCGTCACGCCGGGTGCGTAGCGGTGGCGCCAGACGGGGTAGATCTCGTAGACGTTCTCCAGCGCCCAGTCGCGCAGGGCGGCAGCTGGCACCTGGGGCGAGCCGACGACGATGCCGGTTTCTTCGGCGACCTCGCGGATGGCGGTCAGCGCCCAGTCCTCGTCCAGGTGGTCCTTCGAGCCGGTCACGCTCTGCCAGAAGCCGGGCTGCTTCGCTCGCTCGATCAGCAGCACCTCCAGCTCGGGCGAGTGGATCACCACCAGCACGGACTGCGGGATCTTGTGGGCGGGGGCGGTGATCATGGGCTCGGTGGTGCTGGGCGACGGAAGCGGCAATCGGTGGGCTTGCAAGGCCCGGGCCCGAGGGCAAAGAAAAAGGGCCACCCTGGTGAAGGATGGCCCCGAACGTTCACGCGGCGGCTGGCTCAGGCGGCGGGGGCCTGGCCGGCTTGCGCGGCTTGTGCGTTGCGCAGGCGGATGTGAAGCTCGCGCAGCTGCTTTTCATCCACGTTCGACGGGGCGCCTGTCAGCAGGCACTGGGCGCGCTGCGTCTTGGGGAAGGCGATCACGTCGCGGATGGACTCGGCCTTGGTCATCAGCGTGACCAGGCGGTCCAGGCCGAAGGCCAGGCCACCGTGCGGGGGCGCGCCGTATTGCAGCGCGTCGAGCAGGAAGCCGAACTTGACCTTGGCGTCCTCGTCGGTGATGTTCAGGGCCTTGAAGACCTTGGACTGCACCTCGGCGCGGTGGATGCGGATGGAGCCGCCACCGAGTTCCCAGCCGTTGAGCACCATGTCGTAGGCCTTGGCGATGCACTTGCCCGGGTCCGTGTCCATGTAGTCCTCGTGGCCGTCCTTGGGGGCGGTGAAGGGGTGGTGCACGGCGTTCCAGCGCTCGGACTCGTCGTCGTACTCGAACATCGGGAAGTCGACCACCCACAGCGGGGCCCAGCGGTCTTCGAACAGGCCGGCCTTCTTGCCGAAGTCGGAGTGGCCGACCTTCAGGCGCAGCGCGCCGATGGCGTCGTTGACGATCTTTTCCTTGTCGGCGCCGAAGAAGATCAGGTCGCCGTCCTTGGCGCCGGTGCGCTCGAGGATCTTGGCGATCGCGGCGTCGTGTAGGTTCTTGACGATGGGCGATTGCAGGCCGTCACGGCCCTTGGCCACTTCGTTGACCTTGATCCAGGCCAGGCCCTTGGCGCCGTAGATCTTGACGAACTCGGTGTAGGCGTCGATTTCACCGCGCGACATGGTGCCGCCACCGGGCACGCACAGGGCCACCACGCGGCCGCCCTTGGTCGTGGCCGGGGTCGAGAAGACCTTGAAGTCCACGTCGGCCATCACGTCGGTCAGCTCGGTGAACTCGAGCTTGACGCGCAGGTCGGGCTTGTCCGAGCCGAAGCGGTGCATGGCATCGGCGTACTTCATGACCGGGTAGGCGCCCAGGTCCACGTTCAGCGCCTTCATGAACACGTGGCGGATCATGCCTTCGAACATGTCGCGGATTTCCTGCTCGGTCAGGAAGCTCGTTTCAATGTCGATCTGGGTGAATTCAGGCTGGCGGTCGGCGCGCAGGTCTTCGTCGCGGAAGCACTTGGTGATCTGGTAGTAGCGGTCGAAGCCCGCCACCATCAAGAGCTGCTTGAAGAGCTGGGGCGACTGCGGCAGCGCAAAGAACTGGCCGTCATGGACACGCGAAGGCACCAGGTAGTCGCGCGCGCCTTCGGGCGTGGACTTGGTCAGCATCGGGGTCTCGATGTCGACGAAGCCGTGCTCGTCGAGGAACTTGCGCGCTTCCATGGCCACGCGGTAGCGCAGCATCAGGTTCTTCTGCATGTACGGGCGGCGCAGGTCCAGCACGCGGTGCGTCAGGCGCGTCGTCTCCGACAGGTTCTCGTCGTCGATCTGGAACGGGGGCGTGACCGAGGCGTTGAGCACCTCCAGGGTGTGGCCCAGGACCTCGATCTTGCCGCTGGTCAGGCCGGCGTTTTCGGTGCCGGCGGGGCGGGCGCGCACGACGCCGGTGACCTTCAGGCAGAACTCGCCACGCACATCTTCGGCGATCTTGAACGAGTCGGCGCGGTCGGGGTCGAACACGACCTGAACCAGGCCTTCGCGGTCACGCAGGTCGATGAAGATCACGCCGCCGTGGTCGCGGCGACGGTGGGCCCAGCCCATCAGCGTCACGGTCTGGCCCATCAGCGCTTCGCTGACCAGACCACAGTAAGTGGTGCGCATTGTTGTTTGCTCCGAGAGGGGACGGAAAAATTCGGGTCGGGCGCGCCGAGCGTCAGGCGAGCCCCGAACCCATGATTGTCGTTCAGGATTGGGGTGCCGTTGGCGGGGGCGTGCCTGTGGCCGACACGGATGGCGGCACCGGGGGCGGCGGCGGCGGGGCCACCACGCCCATGGAGATGACGTATTTCAGTGCCTCGTCGACCGACATCCGCAGGGGGTGGACCTCGGCGCGAGGCACCATCAACATGAAGCCGGAGGTCGGGTTGGGCGTGGTCGGCACGTAGAGGGTGACCATGTCGGCGGGCAGTTGGGCGGCCACCTCGCCCGAAGGCTTGCCGGTCACGAAGGCGATCGTCCAGGCGCCTTCGCGCGGGTACTGCACCAGCACCGCCTCGCGGAAGGCCTGGCCGCTGCTGGAGAACAGGGTGTCCGACACCTGCTTGACCGAGGTGTAGATGCTTTTGACGATGGGCGTGTTCGAGAGCAGCCGGTTGTACTGGTTCAGCAGCCACTGACCCACCATGTTGGAGACGGCCATGCCCGTCAGCAGCAGCGTGGAGACGACGACGATCACGCTCAGCCCGGGGATTTCGCGCAGCTCCTGCAGGAAGGGGTGCAGGCTGACGGGCAGCACGGTGCGGGCCGCCGTCATGAACCAGCTGAAGACGCCATCGAGGGCGCCGATGACGTTCGTCAGCACCCAGATGGTGATGGCCAGGGGCAGCCACACGAGCAGGCCGGTCAGGATGTATTTTTTCACGCGGTGAAGGGGGCGGGGAGGGGCTGGAGGGGCGCCAGGCCGGGCGCCGAGCGGAATCGATCACTATACGGGAAGGCGCCCAACCAGCCCGTGACACGGCCGGTGTGGGCGCCTTGGGCGCAAAGTCGGGCTCGTTGGCGGGCTCGGGAGGGGGCTCAGTGGCAGGCGCAGGAGGTGCCGCAGCCACCCGCTGCGACGCTGCTGTCGCTGCCGCTGGAGGCCGTGCTGGACGAGCCACTGTCGGTGGCCGAAGCCGTGCCGGTGCCCGCGCTGGCAGCGGTGCCCGCAGCAGCGGCGCCGGCGCCGCCCGAGCCACCCCGGAAGTCGGTGGCGTACCAGCCCGACCCCTTGAGCTGGAAGCCCGCCGCCGTCACCTGCTTGCTGAAGGCCTCGGCGCCGCAGGCCGGGCAGGTGGTCAGGGGGGAGTCGGACATCTTTTGCAGAACGTCCTTGGCGTGGCCGCAGGCGCCACAGCGGTAAGCGTAGATGGGCATGGTGAAACCTCGGGTAATCCCTGGACGGGATTGTAAATGGGGTGGTGCTGGCCTGTCTTCAAGGCCAGCAAGCCTTGCGCCAGGGCGCGGCGCTCAGGCCAGGCTGGCCTGGCGGGCGCGGTGGTCGCCGATGAGCTGGGGCATGAGCGATCCCACCAGCATGCCGCCCAGCGCCATGCCCAGGCCGGCGAGCTGGCCTGGGAAGGCCTCGCCCAACCTGGCGTCAAAGGTGAACAGCGCCAGCGTGCCGATGCCCAGCAGGATCGACAGGACGGCGCCCTGCGTGGTGGCGCGCGACCAGTACAGGCCGAACAGCAGCGGCACGAACGCCCCGACCAGCGGGATCTGGTAGGCCGCCGACACCAGGTCGTAGATGGCGGTGCCCTGCATGACGATGGCGTAGGTCAGCACCAGCGCGGTGAACACGAGCAGCGTGATGCGCATGGACAGCAGCACCTGGCGGTCGCTCATGCCGGGGTGGATGTTCTTGAGGATGTTCTCGACGAAACTGGTCGAAGGCGCCAGCAGCGTGGCCGACGACGTGGACTTGATGGCCGAGACCAGCGCGCCAAAGAAGAAGATCTGCGCGATCAGGGGCATTTTGCTGAGGATGAGGGTGGGCAGCACCTTCTGCGGGTCGTTGGCCAGCAGCTCCTTGGTCTCGGCGGGCATGATGATCAGCGCCGAGGCCACGATGAACATCGGCACGAAGGCGAAGGCCAGGTAGCTGAAGCCGCCGATGATGGCGCCCTTGCGGGCCGTGTCGCTGTCCTTGGCCGACATCACGCGCTGGAAGACGTCCTGCTGGGGGATCGAGCCGAACATCATGGTGATGGCCGCGGCGATGAACCAGACCCATCCGTCAACCGTGTGCTCGGGCAGGATCTTGAACCAGTTCTGCTGCTCGGCCAGCGCGATGACCTGACCGGCGCCACCGGCCTGCTCGGCCGCCAGCCAGGCGATGAAGGACAGGCCGACGACGAGCACCACCATCTGCACGAAGTCGGTCCAGGCCACGGCCAGCATGCCGCCGACCATCACGTAGACCAGCACCAGCGCCGTGCCGATGACCATGCCCCACTCGGGGCTGATGGCACCGCCCGACAGCACGGCGAAGACCAGGCCCAGGGCCGTGATCTGGGCGGCCACCCAGCCCAGGTAGCTCAGGATGATGGCAATTGAGCAGAAGACCTCGACGCCCTTGCCATAGCGGTGGCGATAGAAGTCCCCGATGGTCAGCAGGCTCATCTTGTAGAGCCGGCTGGCGAAGAAGGCGCCCACCAGCACCAGGCACATCGACGCGCCGAAGGGGTCTTCGATCACGGCGTTCAGCCCACCCTCGACGAACTTGGCCGGGATGCCCATCACCGTTTCCGCGCCGAACCAGGTGGCGAAGGTGGTGGTGATGACCATGGCCAGCGGCAGGCTGCGGCCGGCGATGGCGAAGTCGGCGGTGCTTTTGATGCGCGTGCCCGCGTACATCCCCAGGGCCATGGTGCCCACCAGGTACAGGATCACGAAAACGAGCAGCGTGGTGTTCATGTTCGGCAGCACCTTTCCAACAATCAGGCCGAAGAACGCAAAGGGGCACCCAGGTGACGCACAGGCGTGCCCGGGTGGGGCATCAGGGGGCGGAGTTTAGACGCTGGCGGGGTGTCGGCCGGTGGCGGGAGCGCGTTGCCCGGTCGCTTCCCTCGAATCCGGGGGCGTTCGGTTCACGCGGGGTGCCGGCCGGGTTTCACAGCATGCCGTGTTCGTGCAAGGCCAGCACGAGCCGTGCCACCAGCAGGCCCAGCCCGAAGCCGATGCCCAGCCAGATCACGGCCGACAGCATGCGGTTGGTGCGGCGCTGCTCCTGCAAGATGGCACGCAGGTCGTGTCGCAGGGCTTCGTCGCCGTGCGCCAGTTGGTGGTGCAGCAGGCGCGGCAACTCGGGCAGGAGCTTGGCGTAGCGGGGGGCCTCGCGTTTGACGCGCGAAACCAGGCCGCGCCAGCCCACCTGCTCGTGCATCCAGCGCTCCAGGAAGGGTTTGGCCGTGCTCCAGAGGTCCAGGTCGGGGTCGAGTTCGCGTCCCAGGCCCTCGACATTGAGCAGGGTCTTTTGCAGCAGCACCAGTTGAGGCTGGATCTCGACGTTGAAGCGCCGCGAGATCTGGAACAGTCGCAGCAGCACCTGGCCCAGCGAGATTTCCTTGAGCGGGCGGTCGAAGTAGGGCTCGCACACGGTGCGGATGGCGCCTTCGAGCTCGTCCACCCGGGTGTTGCCTGGCACCCAGCCGCTCTCGATGTGCAGCTCGGCCACCCGCTTGTAGTCGCGATGGAAAAACGCGATGAAGTTTTGCGCCAGGTAATCTTTGTCAACTTCCGTCAGCGTGCCGATGATGCCGAAGTCGAGCGCGATGTAGCGACCGAAACTGCGCGCATCCAGGCTGACCTGGATGTTGCCCGGGTGCATGTCCGCGTGGAAGAAACCGTCGCGAAAGACCTGGGTGAAGAAGATGGTCACGCCGTCGCGGGCCAGCTTCCTGATGTCGACGCCGGCTTCGCGCAGGCGGGCCATCTGGCTGATCGGCACGCCCTTCATGCGCTCCATCACCATCACGGTGGGGGTGCAGAAGTCCCAGATCATCTCGGGCACGAGCACCAGGTCGAGCCCCTGCATGTTGCGCCGCAGCTGGGCGGCGTTGGCGGCTTCGCGCACCAGGTCGAGCTCGTCGTGCAGGTACTTGTCGAACTCGGCGACCACCTCGCGGGGCTTGAGGCGCTTGCCATCGGCCCACAGGCGCTCGACCCAGCCAGCCAGGGTGCGCATCAGGGCCAGGTCGTCGTCGATGACGTCGAGCATGCCGGGGCGCAGCACCTTGACAGCCACCTCTCGCCCGTCGTGCAGCACGGCGAAGTGAACCTGGGCAATGGAGGCGCTGGCGATCGGGTCGGCGTCGAACTGCTTGAAGACGGCTGACAGGGGCTTGCCCAGGGCCTTTTCGACCAGCCGGGCCGATTCGGCGCTGGGGAAGGGCGGCACCCGGTCCTGCAGCTTGGCGAGCTCATCGGCCACGTCCGGCGGCAGCAGGTCGCGCCGCGTCGACAGCATCTGGCCGAACTTGACGAAGATGGGCCCGAGTTTTTCGAGTGCCAGGCGCAGGCGTTCGCCCCGGGTGCCTTCCAGGCGGCGGCCCAAGCTCAGCAGCTTGGCCAGGCGGTTGAGCCCGCGGTGGCGGATGCTGCCCAGCAGCAGGATGTCCAGCCCGTGGCTCAGGGAGATCAGGCCGATGTAGGCCGGGCGAAAAAGGCTGCGCATCGCTCGGGCGCGGACTTCAGCGCGGGGCGCCGTTGCCCGGGCGCCAACGCTGCAGGGCCTCGCGGATGCCTTCGCCGACCTTGCGCAGCAGCTCGGCCGGGGTGTTGCCCAGGAAGCGGGCGACGTCGTCCTGGATGTCCCAGCGCAGGTTTTTCATCATCCAGGAGGCCACTTCCGCCAGGTTGGCGTCGCCCTCGATGTTGACCTCGGGGCGCTCGCCACGGGCGGCGCGCTTGAGCAGGTCGATCGGGTCACCGAGCTGGACGGTGAGGGTCAGGCCCTGGGGGGATGCGGGAGCGAGCGCGGAAGCCGGGGCGTTTTCGGCGACGGCCTCGAACAGCCCGGCTGGGGTGATGAGCAGCCGGATGGGTGGCAGGGTGGCGTCACCCTGGAACACCCGACCCAGGAAGGCGGGCAGCACACCAGCGGTGCCCGTGGCCCAGCGGATGTCGATCACGCGGCCGCTGTGGACCTTGAGGCGGGCAGCGGCCTGCGGCTCGCTGGCGACCACGTGGTTGAGCAGGAGGACGAGGCGGGCCAGAACGGCCGGGGCCAGCCACTGAATCGGGGAGGGGAGCATGGGGTGATTGTAGGGGGCTGCCGACACACCCCTGCATGCCAGGGGTGCGGGGGCTGCCAATCGAAACAAGGCTGTCTTCATTTTGATCCACAATGTTTCGGCGAGGCTTGGCCTCTCATGCAGAGAGGTCGGGTTTCAGGTGTGCACAGGTCATGAGATCTGAGTGGCGCGCTTTTGCCCTGGTTCCCCAAGCGCCCTGGTCATCCATGTTCAACAACCGCAATTACAACCGCACTTTCTTCAACGCTCCGCAATCGGTCACGTCGTTCGTGGCGGCGTTCCTGGAGCCTTTTGTCACGGTGCTGACGCTTGGGGTTGCCATGGCCTGGGCGGATGAGCCGATGGGGCGGGCCGCCATGGCCCTGTGTCTCCTCGTGTTCGCCTTGACGTTCCCGGGGCGCAATCGGTTCGAAGAGTCGAAACTCGGTGCGCTCATCGACATCATCGGATCCTGGGTGTCGATGCTCGCCATCCTTTGGCTTTGTGGTTATGCCACCAACAGCCTGATGTTCTTCAATTTCCAGGCCATGCTGATCTGGGCGGTGGTCACGCCAGGGGTGCAATGGGCGGCGGTGTTGCTGGGCAAAGCCATCCTGCGGCACCGTGCATCGCTGCCGGGGGCGCGTCGCCGCGCGGTGGTGGTCGGTGCAGGCCCCCTGGGTGGCAAGGTGGCCCGTGCCTTGCAAAACAACCGAGACCAGAGCGCCGAGTTCGTCGGGTATTTTGACGATCGAACCGACAGCCGCGTTTTGCCCGAAGCGCAGAGCATGCGCCTGGGCGGTTTGCGTGACGTGGCGAACTACGTGTATGCCCATGGCATCCACGAGGTGTACCTGACGCTGCCGCTTGGCTCCCAGCCAAGATTGGTCGAGTTGATGGAGGCCTTGCAAGGCACCACGGCTTCGCTGTACTTCGTGCCAGACGTCTTCGGCATCAGCATCATCCAGGGGCGTCTGCAGGACATGAACGGTGTGCCTGTTGTCGGCATCTGCGAAACCCCCTTCACTGGAACGAACGAGCTGGTCAAGCGGATGTCCGACATCGTGCTGGGCAGCATCATCCTTTTGCTGATTTCACCGATCCTGCTGGGTCTTGCCATCGGGGTGAAGCTGTCTTCGCCCGGGCCGATCATCTTCAAGCAGCGCCGCAACGGGCTGGATGGCGAAGAGATCGTGGTCTACAAGTTCCGCTCGATGCGCACACAGGACAACGGTGCGGTCGTCAAGCAGGCCACCAAGGGTGATCCGCGCATCACGCCCTTCGGTGCGTTCATCCGCAAGACGTCCCTGGATGAGCTGCCTCAGTTCATCAATGTCCTGCAGGGGCGCATGAGCATCGTCGGGCCGCGTCCGCATGCCGTGGCCCACAACGAAGAGTATCGCCGCCTGATCAAGGCCTACATGGTGCGCCACAAGGTGCGCCCCGGCATCACAGGTTGGGCCCAGGTCAATGGTTACCGCGGCGAAACCGAAACCATTGACAAAATGCAGGCGCGCGTCGAATACGACCTTGAGTACCTGCGCAACTGGTCGTTGGGGCTGGATCTGCAGATCATCATTCGCACGATCAGGCTCATGCTGTTCGATCGCAACGCCTACTGACATCCCCGATGGCCGTCCTGGACTGCATGGTCGATGATCTGACTCCATTTGCCCACCGAAAGAGGTGAACGTGAAAGTGTTTGTGAACCACTCTGTTTTGGCAATGGTGTCCGGCGCGGCATTGCTCGGGGCACTGGCATGGCCCAACTGTGCTGTGGCCGATGATGAAGCATTGCCGCTGTTCCTGACCGCCAGCATGTCGCTCGAGCATGACAGCAACTTTTCTCGCACGCCAAAGGCCAACAGCGAAACGGTTCGCTCGGCCGGTCTTTCCGCCGGGCTGAACAAGGCGCATGGCCGACAAAACTACACGTTGTTTGGCCAGCTCACCAAGAATCAATACAACCGCTATGGCGACTTGCTGGACAACGATGGCAAGAGCGTGAATGCGATGTTCACCACGGAGATCGCGTCGAACTGGAAGGCTGCTGTCGGCTACAGGTTCAACGAGAACCTCAACGCGATCCAGGACAACAGCAACTCAGCGGATCAACGGGTCATTCGAAACATCCGCCGCTACCGAGACGTGAACGGCGAGTTGCGCTACGGGCTCGCTGGTCGCTTTACCGTTGTGGGCACGTTGGATCGCAACAGCCTGAGCTACTCGGCCCAGAGGGGGCAGAACGCCGAGCAGCACTCGAGCGGGTTCCGTGTGCAGTACAACCCCAGTGACTTGCTGAGCTTCGGCTTGGGACCACGTTGGGTGGAGACCGATTACCCGAATCGCGTGCGCAATCGCACCGTGCGAGACCGCAACCTCGATTTCACGACCAACTGGCGGGTGACGGGGATCAGCCTGCTGACCGGACGCGTCTCTTTGGGGACGACCCGCAACAGCGATGAGCCCGGGACGTCGGATGCCGTCACCGGGGCGCTGGGCTGGGTTTACACCCCTCGCGGTCAAGTGACCTACAGCGTGAACTGGAGTCGCGCGACCGACACAGATCGGCTGCAAGAAATCTCCTCTGGTGGACGGTTCCCCGAGGTGCTGGGTTCGGTCGTCGAGGACCGCATCACCGACACGCTGGCCTTCGGCGCCAGGTACAACGCTTCGGCCAAGGTCGCGGTGGGTGCCAACTACCGCTACGTGCGCTTCGACGTTTCGCGGGCTAGGTCCAACGCTGCATTGAACACCACCAGCAATCGCTCGTCGGAAAGCAACTCCCAGGCGATCTCGTTGGACGTGAGCTACCAGCCAATTCGCTCGGTGGGCCTGGGTTGCAATTGGCAGCGATACAAGCAGACGCCGGATCAGCTGCGCCTGGAGTACAAGGGGTACTCCACGGGTTGCAATGCCAGTTTCACCATTGATTGACCGCTGGAATCTTTGCCATGCCCTGCATCCTGTTGACCGGAGCCACCGGCTACATCGCCTCTCACATGTGGGTGATCGCGCGCGAAGCGGGCTACGAGGTGGTCGGCGTTGACAGCCATGTCAACAGCTCGCCCAGGGTGCTGGACCGCTTGCGGACCCTGATGGGTCAAGAGCCCGTGTTCGTGCAGGGCGATGTGCGTGATGCGGCGGTCCTGGATGGTTGTTTTGACATCGGCCGAGAACGCTTCGGCGGCATCGATGCGGTGGTGCATTTCGCGGCCCTCAAGGCCGTGGGGGAGTCGGTGGAGCGCCCCCTCGATTATTTCGAGAACAACCTGGGGGGCTTGCTGTCCGTCTGCCAAGCCATGAAGCGCCACGGCGTGGGTCAGTTGGTGTTCAGCTCGTCGGCCACGGTGTACGGGCAACCTGATCGCCTGCCCATCACGGAAGATGCGCCTTTGCGCTCGACCAACCCGTATGGGCAAACCAAGCTGGTGGGTGAAGAGTTGCTGCGTGGTCTGGAGGCCTGTGATCCGAGCTGGCGGATTGCTTACCTGCGCTACTTCAACCCCGTTGGGGCTCACCCCAGTGGGTTGATCGGCGAGGACCCACGTGGCATTCCCAACAACCTGATGCCCTATGTGGCGCAGGTGGCGGTGGGCAAGCGTCCTCACCTGAACGTTTTCGGCAACGACTACGACACCCCCGACGGCACGGGTGTGCGCGACTACATCCACGTGATGGACCTGGCCGAAGGCCATGTGTCGGCCTTGAAGTACCTGGCCGAGCAAGGCAAGTCGCTGACGGTCAACCTGGGCACCGGGCGAGGCTACAGCGTGCTGGAACTGGCCCGTGCCTATGGCGAAGCCGCTGACCGAGACGTGCCGGTGGTGTTCGCTCCTCGCCGGCCCGGTGACGTCGCCGCCTGTTATGCCGACCCGGCACTGGCCGAACGACTCATGGGCTGGAAGGCCAGCCGGGGCTTGAAAGAAATGTGCGTGGACTCCTGGCGATGGCAGTCCACCAATCCACAAGGTTTTGAAGGTTGAGGACGATGACGCTGTCTGTGTTGCCCGTGATCATGGCCGGTGGCTCCGGCACCCGCCTGTGGCCGCTGTCGCGCGCGCTGTACCCCAAGCAATTCCTGATCCTGTCGGGCAACCAGAGCCTGTTTCAGCAGGCACACCTGCGCCTTCAG